>NZ_WIXO01000001.1:4510000-5949284 GCF_009709575.1 Streptomyces taklimakanensis | reverse complement strand
CACTGCTCGCTTCGCTCGCAGCGGGCTGGAGGGCCTGTGTGGCGGGGTGGGGGTTCCGCTGCGCTCCACCCCCGGCAACCACCCGTGCGGGCAGCTGGGGTGGGCGGACGTCAGCAGGCAAGGGGGGGGGGCGAAGGTTGAGCCCGCTGTGTGGGCCAGGCTGGTTACGGAGAGGGAGGGGTGTGGGGCGGCGGTGAGGGTGACGGGCGGTCACGGGGCGAGGGAGTGGGTCGGGTTGGGTTGGCGGGTTCCTCAGGTGTGGGGATGCATCAGTGTGTAGAGTTTGGGAAAGCACGCCATCCCCGGAGTCAGTGAGAGGCTGCTTTCTCTTCTTTGAGAACCAGCTCCCGTTGGAGGGAATATTGGTATGGGTGCGTTGAGACCGTTCGAGATTCCTGAATCTCTGGCGGCTTCGTATATCAGGGAGTTCGGGGGTAAGGGGAGGAGCTGGATTGCCTCACTGCCGGCTCTCGCTGCGGAGTTGTTGGGCCGCTGGGAGTTGCGGCGAGATGGTGAGGCCAGGGCAGGAGAGGCATCGCTGGTGTTGCCGGTGCTGCGCAGGGACGGCACGCGCGCGGTCCTCAAGTTCCAGATGCCCCGGAAGGAAACCGCCGCTGCGCTCATCGGGCTGCGTGTCTGGGGTGGCGAGGGGGTGGTGCGGCTCCTCGATCACGACCCTGTCAGCAGCACTATGCTGCTGGAGCGGCTGGACAGCGCCCGCACGCTGGCCTCCGTTGAGGACGATGATGTCGCGATGGGGATCCTCGCCGAGCTGCAGGCACGGCTGGTTTGCTTCCCTGCGCCGCAGGGGCTGCGGAGCTTGGGTGAGATCGCCACCGACATGCTGCAACAGGTCCCGCAAGCGGTCGCGGCCTTGGCCGAGCCGGATCACCGGCAGATCTTGCGCGGCTGGGCGTCAGCGGTGGCCGAGCTGGCCGGCGAACCAGGCGACCGGATGCTGCACTGGGATCTGCACTACGGCAACGTCCTGGCCGCGCAGCGTGAACCGTGGCTGGCCATCGACCCCGAACCACTGGCCGGAGACCCCGGCTTCGACCTGTGGCCCGCCCTGGACAGCCGATGGGACGACGTCGTCGCCCAGGGCAATCCGCTACACGTGGTGCGGCGCCGCTTCGACCTGCTCACCGACGCTCTCGGCCTGGACCGCGCCCGCGCTACCGGCTGGACCCTGGGACGGCTGCTGCAGAACTCGCTGTGGGACATCGCCGACGGGAAAGCCACCCTCGCCCCCTCCTCCCTCGTCGTCGCGGAATCACTGCTCAACCGCTGACCCTGCCCTCCCTGAAATGCGAGGAAGCAAGCATGATCGGCACTGGCAGAAAGAGACATAAGTGAGTGGTATCAGGCTCCGGCCGCACCAGGCCGAAGCGGTGGACGCGATCGTCCACGCGCTGGAATACCGCGCAGGACGCGAGGTGCCGGCGGAAGGGCTGCGGGCCACCGCGGTGGCCGCCACCGGAGCGGGCAAGACCCTGATCGCGGCCGAGGCCGCCCGAAGGCTGGAGCCACGGGGGCGGGTACTGGTCATGGTGCCGACTTTGGATCTGCTGACGCAGACGGTCCAGGCGTGGCGGATGGCCGGCCACACCGGCCCGGCAGTCGCGGTGTGCTCCCTGGAAGGAGACACCGCTCTGGCGGCGCTGGGGGTGCGGTGCACCACCAACCCGATCCGGCTGGCGCTGTGGGCCGGGAGCGGGCCGGTGACCATGTTCGCCACCTACGCCTCCCTCGCCCCACGTCAGGACATCGATCCGGCCGACCCGGACGGGGAGCCGGTCCAGGCACCGGGACCGCTGGAGACGGCCTTCCAAGGCGCCTACGGGCAGCGCCTGGCCCCGTTCGGGCTCGCCGTGGTCGACGAAGCCCACCGCACCAGTGGGGACCTGGCCAAACCCTGGGCGGCGATCCACGACAACACCCGCATCCCGGCCGCGCGGCGGCTGTACCTGACCGCCACACCCCGCATCTGGGAACCTGCCGGACGCCCAGGAGAGGAAAAAGATGAGGAAGAGGCCGCAGAGGGCGGGAACAGGGCTCAGAAGGCCACAGAAGACGCCCCGGAGGCCACTGCGGTGGCCTCCGGGCGGCTGGTGGCGAGCATGGACGACGAACGCCTCTACGGGCCGCACGTGTTCGCCTTCACCCTCACCGAGGCCATCGACCGGGGCATCCTGGCGCGGTTCGAGATCGACGTGCTGGAAATCCACCCGCCAGACCTGGGCGACGGCGGGAGCGAGGAGGAGAAGCGGGGCCGACGGCTGGCCGCCTTGCAGGCCGCTCTGGTCAAGCACGCGGCCACCACCGGGGTGCGGTCGCTGATCAGCTTCCACCACCGCACCGCCGAGGCGATGGCGTTCGCCCGGGCCCTGCCCCAGACCGCGGCGCGGCTGCACGCGGAGGATCCGGCGCTGTATCCGCGGCGGGTGTGGGCCGACTGGTTGTGTGGGGAGCACGAGCCGGCCCATCGGCGGGCCGTGCTGGGCCGGTTCGCCGACGGCCTTGATGAGGACGGTTGGGAGACCGAGCTGGCGGTGCTGGCGAACGTCCGCGTCCTGGGCGAAGGCATCGACATCACCGGCCGGCGTGGTGTCGACGGCGTGGTCTTCGCGGACGTGCGCGGATCGGCGGTCGACATCGTCCAAGCCGTCGGCCGGGCCCTGCGACAGAAACCCGGCCAGGGCAAAGTGGCCCGGTTGGTGGTGCCGGTCTTCCTGGAGCCCGGGGAGGCGCCCGACGACATGCTCGCCTCCGCCTCCTACAAACCCCTGGTCGCCGTACTACAAGGACTGCGCAGCCACTCCGAGGCGCTCGTGGAACAGCTCACGGCTGCGTCCGCACCCAGCCGCACACCACGAGCGTCGGTGACCGACCTCGACCCCGCACGCGATGGCAGCGACGACGGCCAGAACGGAGGTACGGAGAGGGTGCCCCTGCTGCGGTTCTCCACCCCCCGCGACCCACAGCTCATCGCACAGTTCGTCCGCACCCGCGTCATCCGACCCGAATCCCACCTCTGGCTCACCGGACTCAACGCCCTCCGCAAATGGCACCAACAACAGGAGCAGGGCGGAGACGAGCACCAGAACCAAGACAAGGAACACGGCCAGGAGCACGGCGACGGAAACGAGGACGAGCGCCAGGACCAGGAGCAGGGTGGTAAGGAGCGTGGTAAGAGGGCGGTGGCGGTGCCGTTGGACGCCCGCGTCGGCCCCTTCCCCCTCGGTCAGTGGGTCAGTGAGCAGCGGCGTGCCTACCGGGCCGGAACGCTGGCCGCGTGGCGGGTGGAGTTGCTGGAGGAGGCCGGGATGGTCTGGTCCGTGCCCGACGCCGCCTTCGAGGAGAACCTCGCCGCGGCGCGCTCCTACTTCGCGGTTCACGGCACGCTGTGCGCGCCCCGAACGGCGGTGGCCGAGGGGCGGCCGGTGGGTCAGTGGTTGACCAACTGCCGCCGCCCCGGCGGGCTGGGCAAAGACTCGCAGCGGGCGGCGGAGCGGGCCGCCCGGTTGGCGGAGATCGACCCCGACTGGAACCCGGCCGCCCAGGGCTGGACCGTCGACTGGCAACGCCACTACGCCAAGCTGCGGGCCTGTATCGAGGGCGGGGCGACGCCGGCCGAGATCCGGCCGGGGGTGACCGTCGGTGGGGAGGACGTCGGGCTCTGGCTGGCCAGGCAGCGCACCGGGTGGGAGCGGTTGGCCGATGGGCAGCGCGAACGCCTGGAAGCGCTGGGCGTCCAGCCCACCACCCCGGCGCCGGGTCGTGAAGCCGGCGCCGCAGACCAGGCGGCGGAGGCGGTGGTAGTGCCCGCCAGCGCCACCGCCTGGGAACGCGCCCTGGCCGCGCTGCGCCAGTACCAGGCACGGGAGGGACACGTGAAAGTGCCCCGCAAGTGGGTCGAAGCCGTCCACGACGAGACCGGGCAGGAGCACCCGATCCGGCTCGGGGTGTGGATCAGCAACCAGAAACAGCGGCGCGGCAGGCTCCCCCACGAGCGGGCCAAGGTGCTGGAAGAACTGGGAGCGCTGTGACCCGGCGAAGGCCCGGCCCCGGCGGGTCCGAACCCTTCACCTTGGGTGGTTTGTCGACACGCGGCGCGTCCAGCGGACGCGGGGTCCTCCCAGGTCCCCAGCTCGCCTCCCAGGAGCGCAGTTACCTGGGGTTCTCGCCGTCAACCTCCCAGGTGAGCTGGGAGCCTGGGAGGTCTTCGCGGGCTCTGCCCCACCGATACTGGCCGGTCGGCCAACCGCAGCCACCGGCCACGGTCGGGGGACGTCGCCGCACCAGTCCCACCGGTCGGGGTCGCCCGGGCGGGGCTCACAGTCGGCGCGGCCACCGGGCCCGAACGCGCCAGCCTCGGCCATCAGCATCGCGCCTCCGGCCAACTCGTCCGCGCTCCAGCCGCTGGACGTCCGGCAACCGGCCGTCCAGCGGGCCGCCCACCAGCTCCCGGTAGACGTGGCCGGGCCGAAGGGGCCGGGGTCGGGATCGCCCGAGCCGGGGCCGTAGACCCGGGCGTGCAGGAGCTCGTGCGCGTCCATGTCCGGCAGCCTCCCGGCCCTCACCGCCGCGGGCCTCGGGTATGGTCGGGTCCGGCCTCCGGCGGGCGGTACGGGTCCTGGCGGTGGGCACGCGGTTTGTCATCGGCGGCCGGGCGCGGGCGTTGGTGTGTCCGTCGCCGTGCGGCGATGCCGGTCGCGGTGAACGCCTCGGTCATCCGACGCAGTTCGTCGACGGTGAACTGGAGGGCGTCCAGGCCGGTACGCAGCGCCTCCAGATCGACCGGGCGGCGGTCCGCGCCCGCGGAC
Source organism: Streptomyces taklimakanensis (assembly GCF_009709575.1). Lineage (NCBI taxonomy): Bacteria > Bacillati > Actinomycetota > Actinomycetes > Kitasatosporales > Streptomycetaceae > Streptomyces > Streptomyces taklimakanensis. Next base: position 5,944,458 of record NZ_WIXO01000001.1, on the reverse strand, counting down.
GGGCCGCCGGGGCCGACTTCGAAGAGAGCAAGTTGTTCGAGCCCGGCGGCCGCTCAACAGCCTTCAAGGGCCCATCCGGGTACGGATGGGGCCTTCTATATCCCCGTCATCACCCCAGTGGTGACCAGCAAAGGAGGCCCCTGCGCACCGATCTCGTCATCGACGCCCTGGCCGCCGCCGAACTCACCCGCGGCAGCCTCGCCGGGGCGGTCCTGCACACCGATCACGGCACCCAGTACACCAGCGCCGCCTTCGCCGACGCCTGCCGCGCAGCGGGCGTCCGCCAGTCCATGAGCGCGGTCGGCAGCTCGGCGGACAACGCACTCGCCGAGTCCTTCAACGCGACGTTCAAACGCGAGACCCTCCAGGGCCGCAAGCACTGGTCCGGCGAGCGCGAGGCCCGCCTCGACGCGTTCCGCCGGCTGCACCGCTACACCACCCGACACCGCCACTCCCGCCTCGGGCACCGCAGCCCGATCGCCTACGAAGCAGCGTTCCGAGCAACACCAACTACGCTGACCCAAGTCGCACAACCAGTATCCAGGATTCCGGGGTCAAGGCCCCCAGCGTTTCCGGTGTCATCGCTCTCCGGCCGCCGCACAGCAGCAGGCACTACACCGTGCAGCGGCCATCCACGCCAAACCCGACCAGCCCAGCACAGCACCGCCTGTTCCCGACGTCCGCGCCCTCACCGCTCTCCCCTGCTCCGTCACCCCAGGGTCGGGCCAGACATCTGGGCCCTTACGGGCGGATGGGGTCTGCGGTCACCGCCTCCTTGACGTAGGAAGGCAGCACCAGGCTGGCGCGCAGGGCCTCCGCGACCACGGCGTGCAAGTCCTCGCCCCCGACCCCACACTACGCGCCGTCTGGGCCCGGGAGCGACACAACGTCTTCCACTGACTCCGCACAACCGACCACCAGCCCTACTACGGCGCCCTCAAGCCACTGCTCAAAGACCACGCCGAGTACCTGGCCAAGGCGATCGGCCACCGGCAGTGACGGCATGCACAATGCGTTCATGAGTCGCGACTACAGGCCCGGTGACGTGCTGTTGCTGAAGTGCCCGTTCACTGAGACTGTCGTCACCGGGGTCACCCGTTACCACGTGTCCTTGCGGTGGCCGTGGCTGGAAGTGGACCCGCAGGCCGAGAACATCAGATGGAACGGTCAAAGGGCGCTTCCAACGCCCGTGGCCCGCGAGTGGGAGATCTTCCGAACGGAACCGGCGGAGGCCACACTGAAGCCGGGCGATACCTGCCTGGTGGGAATCCCCGCGACCGTGGTGCACGTCCAAGCGGTCCACCGCTTCGTTCCGCCCCTGGTCACCGGCATGCTGCCCCGGCCCGCGTCCTACCTCGAGGTCCTGCAGCAAGGTGAGACTCACGACCCTTCCCTTGAGGACCAGGGCTACACGATCGATCCGGCCGGCGGCGAACCCATACACATCGAGCTGTTCTTCCGTCCGTACGCCTTCCTCGAACTGGGTGATGAGATTGCCGACCGGAAGGGGCGCGCCTGGCGGTTCGGTGCGGCCTGGAGCTGGCACCCCTTCGACGGCGAGCAGTCGGGCACTCCGACCTGGCCGCTGAAGTTGATCACCCGCCATGGTGAGCCGACACCGAAGGAAGCCGAAGAGGTCGCCCGGGCAACAGCGGCCGGCAGCCACGCGGACGAACTGGAGCGGTGGAGCGGACTCACTCACGCGCGACCAGCCACCCAGCAGCAGTAGCCTCTCGGGCTCTACTGGCTGCGCTTCGACAGGACGGTCGAGAAGGAGCATGTGTGACTGAGCACGGTTGTTGGTGCTTCGGGCCAAGTGGGTGCTCAGATCCGTTGCCTGCGGGTCAGCCACCGTGGAGGGCCCACTCGTCGAGGCCGCTGTAGATGTGCGCTTCGAGGCATTGCGGGGCGTCAAGGCCCACGGCCTCACCTCGGTACACGGCGATGAGGGAGTTCTTGCCCCGCCACCAGGAGTCGGTCACACCTTGCACTTCGGGCACCGGTTCGAATTCGCCGAGATCCAGTGCGTCGACGGCCTTGCGCGTGATCCTTGTGACGGTCGTGGCCCAGCGGCGGGCGTGAGCGGCGAGCGCCAGGGATTCCACCCACCCGTCAATGCTGGCATGCAGGGGCGTCCAACGGTAGGCGTCGATACCGAACGCACCGTCAGGGCCGATCATGAAGTTGTAGGCCATAGACACCCGGCAGTCCCCTGCCGGGAACGACCAGCCATCTGCGGCCATCTCCTCGGGGCAGTCGGCGTCCAGGATGCGCGGACCGCCCTCGTAGAACGGGGCCGGCGGCAGGGCGAGGCCGCCCCAGCGGTCCTGGAAGGCAGTGGCCCGTTCGATCTCCGCAGCGGGGATCCCATGCTCGATCCACGCGCCACGGTGTCGCCGGATGTCCTGCCGGCGAACGCGGATGCCTTCCGTCTCGATGAACCGCTGGGCCCTGCGGCTCAGGCCGACAGGCGCGACCGGGACGGGCGATACGGGCTGGTCAGCCATTACTGCTGCTCGCCGTCACCGGCGTGGAGCACGGCCGACGTGATCTCCCGCACGCGCTCCAGGCTGATCCCTGTGTGTTGCTCGATGGCGAGGGGGTGGTCGGTGGGCTCCAGTTCGACGAAGGGGCGCTCGCCGACCGGACGAGTATGGACGCGCGTCTTCAGGTTGAGTGTCGTCGCCGGGTACACCGGAAGGTCTGTGGTGAGCCAGCCGAAGTACGGCTTCTCAGCCTCGCGGCCCGGTCTGTCCCACAGATCTGAGGCCCGGGAAAAGCTCTCTCGACTGAGCGAGACCCAGACGCCCCACGAGAACACCTCGTCACTGCCGATGACCGGTATCTCGATCAGCCCCTTGACAAAGTAGTGCTGCCCGCGGACCACGCACTGATCCGTGGAAAGCAAGCAGTCATCGGCGTTGGCGAAGGCCGGATCCCACACGGCGGGCGCCTCGGCTGTGTAGTTCATCGGCAGCTCAGGGTGGTGGGCTCCGCAGCATGCGCAGGTGAACCCGAGATCACTGGTCATGATGCTGGAGCCTAACGAGCTCGTGCACGGTAGGCGGCGAGGACGTCGAAGGCTTCGGCGGAACTCGGTGCTCACGTCTGCTGTGCCGAGGCGAGGCCCGCGGTTTGTTGGTGGGACAGCAGGCTGGCGACGGCCTGGGCGATGTCACTCATGTGCTCGCGGCGGCCGAGGTGGCGGGCCGGCGCTCGCCAGTTCTTCAGGTGGGCGATGTCGTGCTCGACCCGGATGCGTCGTGAGGAGTGCGCCGTGCGCTGCCGCTCATACATCTCCTCGTACCAGTTGGGGGCGTTCTTTGTGAGCTTGCGATGCGGTGGTGTCACCACGCGTCCACCGGTCTGGGCACCCAGGCCCTGGTAGCCGGCATCCGCGAGGATCTCCACCGCGGATCCGTCGGCCGGGAGCTGAACCAGCCCCAACTGACGGGCGTGGGTGATGTCCGCGGACCGTCGGTGCCCTGGACCCCGACGGCGACGGCCGGACCGAACCACTGGTCGGCGCACCCGGCAACGCGGCCGGTACGGTCACCGTGCTCAAGGTTCGCCCCGGCAACCTGGAATCGGCCACCGCTTTGGCCGAGGCCGATCTGGGCCACCCCACCGGCAGCGACGGAGACGCCTTCGGTATCACCCTGCCGAACGGTCGCTGACCCGCAGCCCGCGCCCTCCCAGACCACGCGAGCCGTGCCTCGACGCGGCCCTGCCGACAAAGTCGGGTACTCTTCCGCCTGCGGATGCCCCTTGGCCAAGGCCGGAAAGTTACTGAGCCCTTTCAGTCTGGACCCCGTGTGGGTGATGGACGGGTTGGCCGCAACGTACAAAGCTCCCGTGCCGTTGAGTGAGGTGTTCAACGCCTCAACTCATCAGCACAGGAGCCTCGTTGGTTCCCCATCCTGCCGTACTCGACCTGCCTCACGCCCTGGTCGAGTGGGTCACCATACCCATCGTCACCCGCGAGGGTGACCGCCGTTGCAAGCTCCCGCCTCACCAGCGTGCTCTCGTCGCCCCGGTCTACCTGCGCCGGCACGACACCCTCGCCCAGACCGCCGCCGGGTTCGGCATATCCGTCGGTGCCACCCACGCCTACGTCACCGCCGCCGTCGACCACCTGTCCCAGCGGGCACCCGGCCTGCTGCGCGTCCTGCGGGAGACCGGCCCCGAGCACATCCTCCTGGACGGAACACTCGCCGAGTGCGGCCGGGTGGGCGACAGCCGGGGCGACTTCTCCCACAAGCACCGCCGCCACGGCGTGAACGTGCAGGCCGTGGCCGATCCCGCGGGCAAGCTGCTGTGGATCTCGCACGCCTTGCCCGGCCGCACCCACCGGATCATCCGAATCCGTGAACACCAAGGCGTGCCCGTCCTCGCCGACCGCGCCTACATCGGAGCCAACCCCTGGGTGACCACGCCGGTCCGACGCCCACCCTCGGAGAGCTCACTCCCACACAGCGGACGATCAACCGGGCCCTGTCAGCAGCCCGGGCACCGGTCGAACGAAGTGTCGCAAGGCTGAAGTCCTGGCGGATCTTCCGCTGAGCCCGATGCAGCCCGAACCGCCTGTCGTCAATCGCTGCCGCCGTCCTCACCCTGGAGCAGCACCGCTGAAAAAGCTCAGTCGAAGCGCCTGCTGTTCATCTGGGTGAGGTGGGCGCTCGGAGACTGTTGCACCTCTATCTCCCTGACCAGCGGAGGGTCTTGGACGAGGGGGCGGATGCTGGGGGACTTGTCATGAGGGTGTGCCGGCCGGCTGCGGGGATGGGGCCGTCGCGGTGCGCCGATACGCGCTGGGGCTGATGCCGCGGGTTCGTTTGAACGCCGCGCTGAACGCGAACGCGTCGGAGTAGCCCACGGCGCGGGCGATCTCCGCGACAGTCGCCGTCTCGCGCTCGGTCAGCAGGTCCGCCGCGAGCGTCATGCGCCAGTGGGTGAGGTAGGTCAGGGGCGGCTCGCCGACCAGATCGGTGAACCGCTTCGCCAGCGTGGCCCGCGACACCCCGGTCCGGCTGGCCAGCGAGGCAACCGTCCACGGCGCTGCCGGTTCCCCGTGCAGTAGGCGCAGCGCGTCGCCCACCACCGGGTCGCGCCCGGCGGAGTACCAGCCCGGCGGAGTACCGCCGGGCCGGTCGAAGTACTCGCGCAGCGCGCACACCAGCATCCAGTCCAGCAGCCGGTCGAGGACGATCTGCTGGCCCGGGGTGTCGGCGGCGACTTCGGCGGCGAGATGATCCCACACGGGGTCGGGCCCGCCGCCGGACCCCACGCGCAGTACGACGGGCAGCGCGTCCAGCAGCCTGCGACTGATCTCCCCACGCACCGGATAGGCGCCGACGACCAGGGTCGTCGTGTCCTCCCCGCCGGTACCGGCATCGTGCCAGCCAAGCCGGTAGCGGGTCCCGCCCTGCTCGGGCGTCGAGCAGAACGCGCCGCACTCGACGGGTTCGGCCCGAGTGCCCACCTCGTCGACGAAGAGGAACGGCGCGGGGCCCCGCACGATCACTGTCTCGCCGACGCCCAGACGCTCGGGAGGGCGGCGCTCCGGCACGATCCAGCCGCCTCCGGAGAGGACGGTGCACAAGGTCAGCGGCGCGCCGTCCACGAAGTGCAGCGACCAGGGCGGGGTCAGGGTCGAGCTGCCGAACAACGAGCCCTGGGCCCGCACTCCGCGCAGTAGGTCGCCGAAAGCATCCACCCGCCAAGGCTAAACGATTCAGACGATTACCCAGGTGATCTGGCGTATCACCTATGGAACCGTCCGGGCGCGTGCCGTTGACTCGCTGCCATGAGCAACGACATCACTCTTGTCCTCGGCGCGACGGGCAACACCGGCCGGCGGGTGACCGCCCGGTTGCGGCTACGCGACACGCCCGTGCGCGCCACCTCCCGTTCCAGTCGGATCCCGTTCGACTGGTTCCACCCCGCCGGCTGGGATCAGGTCCTGCGGGGCGTCACCACCGCCTACGTGGTGCCTGTGCCCGTGCCCGGTCCGGTGCACGACTTCGTGGCGCGGACCGAGGCCGCCGGTGTGCGGCGCCTGGTCCTGCTCTCCGGTCACGGCGCCGACGATTGGGGCGACTCCGCGTTCGGTCTGGACATGCGCTCGGCCGAGGACGCCGTGCGCGGCTCGGCGCTGGAACGGACCATCCTGCGTGCCTCGAACTTCGCCCAGAACTTCGACGGGCGCCCCTTCCGCGCCCCGTTGGCCGCCGGCGAGCCGGCGCTTCCGGCGGGTGCGGTCCCCGGGCCGTTCATCGACCTTGAGGACGTTGCCGACGTAGCGGCCGCAGTGCTGTCCGAGCCCGGACAGCACGCCGGTCGGGTCCATGAGCTGACCGGGCCGCGCGGGCCGCCCCAGGCGGAGGCAGTCGAGCCGATCTCCCGGGCGTCCGGGCAGCCCATCGTCCATCGGCGCATCTCCCCGGCCGAGTACACCGCGACGTTGGTCCAGGAGGGCTGGGGCGAGGACGAGGCCCGGCACCTCACCGAGATGTTCGTGCTGTTTGAACGCGGGACCGCCGCCTGGACGTCGGACGCCGTCGCCACCGTGCTGAGGTGCGCGCCGCGGACCTTCGAGGGCTTCGTCCTGCGGGCCACGGCAGCGGAAGCCTGGCGGTGCTGAGTCCCGCGGGCCTTGGCCTGGCGTACTGGGCTCCGGGAAGCGGAGCACCGCACGCCATCCCGCACATCCACACCACTTGTCTACGTCCGTATCTTCACGTAACCGGAGCCATCGATGCATGCCCTGCTGGTCGCCGCCAACCCCGACCCCCGGTCCCTGACGCATCATGTGCTGGGAAAACTTCAGGCAGCGCTTCAACCCGGTTCGGTCGAGATCGCCGACCTGGCCAAGGAGCGGTTCGACCCCCGGTTCACTCCGGCGGATCGTCGGGCGTACCACGACGGCGGCAACTATCCGGCTGACGTCACGGCTGAACACCGTCGTCTTGAGCGCGCCACCGATCTCGTGCTGATCTTCCCCGTGTACTGGTGGTCGATGCCTGCACTGTTGAAGGGGTGGATCGACCGTGTCTTCGTCAACGGCTGGGCCTTCGAATACTCCCCCGCTTCGGGTCTGCAGCCGAAACTGCAGGGCCTCACCACACATCTTCTCCCCATCGCCGGCGACGACTGCGGTGCATACGAGCGCCACGGATACGAGAGCGCACTGCGGACGCAGATCGAGCACGGCATCATCGACTACTGCGGCAGCCGGCGCGGCTCCACAGCGTTCATCTACGAATCCGAACAGCTCACTCCCGAGGCCACAGTGCGAGATGTTGACCGTGCGGTGCGGACCATCAGCGAAGCCATCCATGCCCGCCTGAAGGAATGAGGCAGGTCAGACAGTCTTTCAACCGGTGAGATGCTGCTGAAGAACCCGCCTGCTGAGGGCCGCCGGGCCGGCCCTTGTATCCCTCCGGACGCAGTCGGCGTGCCCTGCCGCCGCTTGGGGCGGCAGGGGTTCGTGGGGCGCTGCCCGGCGGCCGATGGTGCGGACAGGCGACCGGTATCGCGTATGGACGCCGCCTTCGCCGCCAGGATGCGCGCAGTGCGGCGGCGAGCTGCCCGACTGCGTTCGTGCGGGTCCTGCTGCCCCGCCTCGGCCGACCGGTACCAGGGGCAGGGGGTCGAGGGCCGTGTCCAGCTGTCGAGATGGACGGCCTCGCGCTGGTCCACGGCCTCGGCGGCTGGTTCGCCCTGCGCGACAGGCGACACCCTCGTACGGTCCCTGCCGGACGGCCTGGAGACGGTGGTCGGCGAACGCGGCTGCCGCCTCTCCAGCGGCGAGCGCCGGCGCACGACCATGCCCGGCTGCTGCCGGCCCGCCGGCACGTGGCCATCCTCGACGAGGCCACCACCCACCTCGACAACACCTCGGAGCCCGCCGTTCAGGAGGCCCTGACTGAGGCCCTGGTCGACCGCACCGCCCTCGTCATCGCCCACCGCCTGTCCACCGTCCGCGCGGCCGACCTCCTGGTGATCGAGAGCGGCCGGACCGTAGCACGCGGCGCCCACGACGAGCTCCTGGCGGCCGACGGCCGCTACACCGAGCTGTACCGGACACAGTTCGAGCAGCGGGAGAGCGGGGAGCCGGGGCCCGTCGCGGCCGCGGGGGGCGTGGCGTAGGGGAGGGCGGTCGTTTCGGAAGGTCCTTGCGCGCGGGGCGGGCCCACCGGGGGCGGTGCGGCCCGTGCCGCGCGGTGACCGGACCTGGCCCAACCCCCTACTCGGGTATCACCGCGCCTTGGCTCCCTGGTGTGACGCCCCGGCGCCCACCGCGTCTCTACCCTCTCGTCTTCCCACGGACGAGACAGAGGAAGACGGATGGATGCGCCGCTTCAGGACGTTGCCGACCACCGCCGTAGTGACCACGCGTGCCAGCAGCACACGGCGAAGCTCGCCTTCGCCGCACCGCGAGAACGCCACCGCGCGACAAGCTCCACCGGACGCGGGCAGCGAGTTCACGCCGCTGCTGCGTGACGTCGAGGGACAGGGGCTGCTCGACCGGCGCCCCGGCTGGTACGCGCGCACCATCGCGACCAACGCGCTGGGACTTGCCGCCATCGTCACCGGCACGGCGCTCATGGGCGGCTCCTGGTGGGTCGTCGCGCTGGCCTCCGTCCTAGCCGTCCTGTGTGCCCGCACGGCGTTCATCGGCCACGACGCGGGCCATGCCCAGGTCAGCGGCGACCGGGCCGTGAACCGCCGGATCGGCCTCGTCCACGGCGACCTGCTGCTCGGCGTGAGCCACGGGTGGTGGGACGACAAGCACGACCGCCACCACGCCAACCCCAACCACATCGGCAAGGACCCTGACGTCGCCCCCGACGCCCTCGTCTTCACCAGTGAGCAGGCTGCCACCCGCACGGGCTTCCGCGGCCTGCTCACCCGCCACCAGGCCCGGCTCTTCTTCCCGCTCGCCCTCCTCGGGGGTCTCGCCCTGAAGCCCTACGGCTTCCAGGACCTGTACCGTCGGACCGGCCGCGAACGGCCGGTGGAGGGCACGCTCCTCCTGACGACCATGCCGCTCACGCACGCACTCGTCTTCGTGGCGCTCCACCAGGCGCTGTCCGAGCTGCATCTGGGCATGGCCTTCGCGCCCGACCACAAGGGGATGGACATGCCCGACCTCGACGGCGAGAAAGGGGGACACCTGCGGCTCCAGGCCATCGCGTCCCGCGACGTCAGGGGCAGCTTCCTCACCGACTGGTTCCTCGGGGGCCTCAACTACCAGGCCGAGCACCACCTGTTCCCCAGCATGCCCCGCCCGTACCCGAGGCTCGCCCGGTCCATGGTGAAGGCCCGCTGCCGCGACCTCGGCAGCCCCTACGCGGAGACCGACCTCGTCGACTCCCACCGTCAGGCCCTGCGGCACATGGACGAAGTGGGAGAACCGCTGCGTGCCGACATGTGAGGAGCCGACGCCTTGCGCCACTCCGGACGCCGTCGCGGCGCACATAGGCTGGTGCGCATGACCTCAGTGGAGGAGGAACGCCCGCGCGCACTGCTCGCGGGGGCTTCGCGGCGATGGGTGCGGCTGCTGCCGTGGGCCGTGGCATTCGTGCTGTGCGTCGCCCTGCTGCCCACGACCATCGTGGTCCTCAGCGCCGACTACGGCCTGACCGGAGGCGTCGCCGGCGGGTTGGCCGTCGCGCAGGCCGCGCCGCTGCTGCTCGCCGTCGTACGGCCGCTGCAGGCCTGGTACGTGGTCTTCGTCGCGGACGTTGCCGGGGCGCTCGCCCTGCTCACCGTCGACTTCCAGGAGCGGCTGCTGTGGCCGTTCCCGCCCATGGAGATCGTCGGGTACGTCGGCCTCTGCCTCGCCCTGGGGCTGCGCGAGCGGCGCCGGACACTGCTGCTGGTGTGGCTGGCCACGGCCGCCGCGAACGTGGCCCTGGGGCTCGTCGCGCCCCATGGCTTCGGCGCCGTGGGCCTGCTGTTCACCATCCTCGGGGGCGTCGCGCTCCTGCTGGGCGGTGCGCTGCGCGAGCGGTCCGAGGTGCAGCGCAGGCTGGTCGAGCAGGAGACGATCAGCGAGGCCGAACGTGGCCGGCGGACGCTGCTGGAGGAGCGCGCCCGGATCGCCCGCGAGCTGCACGACGTGGTGGCACACCACATGTCCGTCATCACGGTGCAGGCGGACACCGCGGAGTACCGCCTCGACAGGCTGCCGCCGGACGTGCGGGAGGAGTTCACGTCCATTGCGGCGACCGCGCGTGAGTCGCTCGGCGAAATGCGACGGCTCCTCGGCGTGCTGCGCAACGAGGAGGCGCACGGCGAGCTCGTGCCCCAGCCGGGCCTGGCACAGATCGGGCAGCTGGTGGAAGTGACGGCGAGGGCCCGCGGGCCGGTGGAGTTCACCCCCTGCGACGTCGAGGTGCCCGAGGCGGTCGGTCTGTCCGCGTACCGGATTGTCCAGGAGGCTCTCTCGAACGTCGTGCGGCACGCACCGGGTGCCCGCACGCAGGTGTCGCTGTCGGTGACGGAGTCCGATCCGCAGGACGGTGCGCGGCTCACCGTCCTGGTCGTCAACGGACCGCCGCCCCAGCCGCCCGACCGGCCGCTCGAGGTGGGCGGCACCGGGCACGGCCTCGTCGGCATGCGCGAGCGGGTGCGGCTGGTCGGCGGCAGCCTCGACACGGGGCCGCTGCCGGACGGCGGCTTCCGGGTCGCCGCCCAACTTCCCCTGAACTTCCCCGACTGAAAAGGACTTCACGTGACGACGCGCGTCATCATCGTCGACGACCAGGCCATGGTGCGGGCCGGCTTCGCCGCCCTGCTGGCCGCCCAGAGCGACATCGACGTGGTGGGCGAGGCCCCCGACGGCGCGCAGGGCGTCGAGCTGAGCCGGCGTACCCACCCGGACGTCGTGCTGATGGACGTGCGGATGCCCGAGATGGACGGGCTGGAGGCCGCACGCCGCCTCCTGGAGTCGGCACCCGGTGTGACACACCGGCCGCGCGTCCTGATGCTCACCACCTTCGACGTCGACGACTACGTCTACGAGGCGCTCCGGGCGGGCGCGAGCGGCTTCCTCCTCAAGGATGCGCCGCCGGCCGACCTCATCGCGGCGGTCCGCGTCGTGGCCTCGGGTGACGCGCTGCTCGCCCCTTCCGTGACGCGCCGCCTCATCGCGGACTTCGCCAAGCAGCGTTCCGCCGTCCGGGGCAAGTCCGCGCTGCGGCTCAAAGGCCTGACGGAACGCGAGACCGAGGTCCTCACGCTGGTGGCCCGCGGGCAGTCGAACGGGGAGATCGCGCAGACGCTGGTGCTGGCCGAGCAGACGGTGAAGACGCACGTCAGCCGCGTCCTGACCAAGCTTGACCTGCGCGACCGCGCCCAGGCGGTGGTCTTCGCCTACGAGTCGGGGCTGGTCGTTCCGGGCGAGTAGGACCGCCCCCGCCCCTCCTCCACCCCCTACCGCGGTAGCACCCCCACATTGGCTCCCCGGTATGACGCCCGGCGCTCAGCCGTCCCCGCACTCTTCACCCGTCACAGAAAGTGCGCGTGAGAGGGAGACGGGACATGAGGCTACGCAGGGGCAAGCGGCAGAAGGCGGACAACCGGCCCGAGGTCCCGGCCGCCACGCCCGGTCTCGCCGTCGAACTGCGCGACGTCCGGCGGCAGTACGGCCGCGGGCCGGGCACGGTGCACGCCCTCGCGGGCATCGACCTCGCCCTGCCGCGCGGCACGTTCACCGCGGTCATGGGCCCGTCCGGGTCCGGCAAGTCCACCTTCCTGCAGTGCGCTGCCGGGCTCGACCGGCCGACGGCGGGATCCGTGCGCCTCGGCGGCACGGAGATCACCGGCATGAGCGAGAACGAGCTCACCGAGCTGCGCCGCAGCCGCCTCGGCTTCGTCTTCCAGGCGTTCAACCTGCTGCCGTCGCTGACCGTGGAGCAGAACGTGCTGCTGCCCATGCGCCTGGCCGGGCAGCGCCAGGACCGGCGCCAGGCGCAGGCGGTGCTCGCCCAGGTCGGACTCGCCGACAAGGCGAAGAGCCGGCCCGGAGAGCTCTCCGGCGGTCAGCAGCAACGCGTGGCCGTCGCCCGCGCCCTGGTCACCGGCCCCGACGTGATCTTCGCGGACGAACCCACCGGCGCCCTCGACACCGGCACCGCCGCCGAGGTCCTCGGCCTGCTGCGCAATGCGGTGGACGCTCTGGGCGCCACCGTTGTCATGGTCACCCACGACCCGGCCGCGGCCGCCTGGGCCGACCGTGTGCTGTTCCTCGCCGACGGCGCCTTCGTCGACCGCCTCGAGCGCGGTTCGGTGGAGCAGATCGCGGCACGGATGGCCGTGCTCACCTCGCGCGCCTCCCGCTCCGGTGCGATGACGGGGGTGGCGGCATGAGGCGCCCCAACGGACTCGCCCGTGAGGCTGTCCGCTTCAAGCCCGCGTCCTTCGCGGGGACCTTCCTCGCGCTGCTGATGTCCGCACTGATCGTCTCGGCCTGCGGAATCCTCCTCGAGACCAGCCTGCGCGCCTCCGTGCCGCCGCAACGGTACGCGAACGCGCCGGTCGTCGCGGCGGCGGACCAGAACAAGTACGTCGTCACCGGCAGCGGCGAGGACCGCGAGAAGGAGGCGACGCCCCTGCCGGACACGGCACGGATGGACGCCGGGCTGGCCGCGAAGGCCGCCGGGGCGCCGGGGGCAGCCACCGCCGTCGCGGACTTCACCTTCCCGGTGCGCGCGGTGGACGCCGGCGCCCGTGCACCGACTGTTCCGGGAGGTGTGCTCACCGCGCACGGATGGGGCTCGCACACCTTCACCGGCACCTCGTTGACCACCGGCTCCGCACCCCGCGAGGGGGAAGTCGTCCTCGACGCGGGAACGGCCCGCGCCGCGCACGCCGCGGTCGGCGACACCGTCGTACTGGAGACCGCCGCCGGCCGGCAGGACTTCCGCGTCGCCGGCGTCGCCGAGGCCGGCCCCGCGGAGACCGCCCGCGACTTTGGCGACGCGGGTGCCCTGACCTGGTTCGCCGACACCCAGGCCCCCCTGCTCGCCGGGCATCCCGGCAAGGCCGACGCCATCGTCGTGCTGGCGGAGGACGGCACCGACGCCGACGCCCTCGCCGGCGCCGTGAAGCAGGCCCTGGCCGGCTCCGGCGTCCAGGTCCACACCGGCGACGACCGCGGTGCCGTCGAGGACCCGGGCCTCGGGTACGCCAAGGTGACGCTCTTCGGAATCGGCGGCTCCTTCGGCGGCATCGCCGCCATCGTCGCGGTCTTCACGGCCGCCGGAACCGTCGCGCTCTCGGTCGGTCAGCGGGCCCGCGAGTTCGCCCTGCTGCGCGCCGTCGGCGCCACCCCGCGGCAGGTCCGCCGCGCGGTCGCCTCCGAAGCACTGCTCGTCGCGCCGCTCGCCGGGATCATCGGCTGCCTGCCCGGCATCGGGCTCGCCCACTGGTGGTTCGGGCAGCTCCAGGACCGGGACGCCATCCCGCGCGCCGTGGACCTGCACGTCTCCGGGCTTCCGCTGCTCGCCGCCGTCGTCATGGGACTGCTCACCGCGCTCGGCGCAGGCTGGATGGCCGGGCGCCGGCCCGCGAAGATCAAGCCCGGACAGGCGCTGTCGGACGCGTCGGTGGAGCGGCTGCGGCCCGGTCTGGTCCGTACCCTCCTCGGCGTCGGCGCCCTCGTCGGAGGCACGATCCTCACCGGCGTGTCCGCCCGCTCCGCCGGGGACGACGCGGCCGGCGCCGCCCTCGGCGTCGTCATGCTCTTCATGCTCGCCGTCGGGCTGCTCGGCCCGTTGGTGGCACGGCTGTGCGCCGGCCTGTTCGGCCTCCCGCTGCGCGGCGCGGGCCCGTCCGCCGAACTCGCGGCCGCCAACTCCCGTACCAACGCCCGCCGCCTCGCCTCCGCGATCACCCCGATCGTACTCGCCGTGGCCTTCTCCTCGACCCTCGTGTTCATGCACACGAGCGAGACCCACGCCGCCGACAAGCAGCTGCGCGCGGGCATCACCGCGGACCATGTGGTGACGGACCCGGCCGGGCTCCCGGTGGACGCGGCGGCACGCGCCGCCCGCGCGCCGGGCGTGGAGGCGGCCGTCGGGCTGCTGAACACGCAGGTGCTGGTGCCGACCGGCTCCGGCGAGTTCACGTCGCTCCAGGGCGCGACCACCCAGGGCGTCACCGGCTCTGGCGCCGAGCTGGCGAAGGTGCAGGACCTGGACGTACGCGACGGCAGCCTCGACCGGCTCGGCGAGGGGCGTATCGCCATCGACAAGGCCCTGGCGACCTCGGCGGACGCCGGTGTCGGCGACCGGCTCCCGCTCTACCTCCCCGACGGGACGGAGGTCAGCCCCGAGATCGTCGCGGTCTACGGCCGCGGCCTCGGCCTGGCCACGGTGACCATGGACCGGGCGTCCCTGGCCGGGCACGTCACCTCGAGCTTCGACAGCACGCTCCTGGTACGGGGCGGCTCAAAGAAGTCGCTCACCGCCCTGGGCGAGGTCACCGACGCCTCCGGCTACGCCACCGAGCAGAACCGCGACGCGAAGCTGGGCGCCTGGATGAACAACACCATGGCCGCGGTCCTCGGCGGGTTCGCCGCCGTCGCCGCGGTCAACACCCTGGTGATGACGGTCCTGGGCCGCCGCCGCGAGCTGGGCATGCTGCGCCTCGTCGGCTCCACCCGGCGTCAGGTGATGACGATGCTCCGCTGGGAAGGCCTGCTGGTCGCCGTGGTGGGCCTGGTCCTCGGCTCCGCGATCGCCGCGGCCACGCTGATCCCGATGATGAGCGGCGTGACCGGTGACATGCCGTACGTGCCCCCGCTGGTGTACGGATGCTTCGCGGTCGCCGCCGGCGGCCTGGCCCTGCCGGCGGTCACGCTGCCGGCCCGGGCCACGCTGCGCCGCTGGTCCTAGCCCATCCGGGGCGGCAGCGCCACATGCCGTGCGCGCCCCCCGTTGCCCCCTTCCTCACCCGGCAATGACGGAAAGGACACTCATGACCACAACCCTGGATCCCCCGGTCCCCATCGGGAAGGCCGCTGTCGGAGCCCTCGGTTTACTGGCACTGTCCACCGGCGCTCTGGAGTCGGTGGTGTCACCGACGATCCCGCTCCTGGAACGCGAACTGGACATGAGCCAGTCCGAAGGGGCACTGCTCAGCATCGTGCTCCTCGTCACCGGGGCACTCATCACGCCGTTGGCAGGCAAGTTCGGCGACCGCTACGGCGGGAAACGAGTCCTGATCCGGCTGATGGCGGTCGTCGCGGTCGGCGGCACGGTGTCCGCCCTGGCCCCGAACCTGCCCGTGCTGCTGCTCGGGCAGGTGCTGCAGGGGGCGATGGTGGGCGCGCTGCCCCTGTCGTTCATCGTCGTGCGCAAAAACCTGCCCCCGGGAGAGTCGAGGGTCGCCATCGGGGTGGTCAGCGGACTCTTCGTCGGAGGAGGGATGGTCGGCATGCTGTCGGCCGGGCCGGTGGCGGAAGAGCTCTCCCGGCACTGGATGTTCGCGTTGCCCACGATCGCGGTCATCGGGGCCACCCTGCTGGTGAACAGGCTCATGCCGTCCGACCAGCCGGGCGGGTCGGACGACGCCGGCATCGACTGGCCCGGCCTGCTGCTCCTGAGCGGGGTGCTGGTCACGCTCATGCTCGTACTCGCGCTGGCGCCCGAAGCGGCCTCGCAACCACTCGTGCTCGGCGCCCTCGTCGTGTTTCTGGCCGTCTTCGTCACCGGTTGGGTGTCCGTCGAACGGCGTGCGGCCTCTCCGGTGATCAATCTGCACATGCTGGCACGGCCCGCGATCTGGAAGGCGTGTGCGCTGACATTCGTGATCTGCCTCGGCACCTCGATGGCGGCCTATCTCGTTCCGCAACTGCTCGACGAGCGCGGCGACGGGTACGGATTCAGCGCCGGCGCCACCGAGATCGGCTTCCTCCTGCTGCCCGGCGCCGTCGCCGCGACGCTGGCCGGGCCGCTCGGCGGGATCGGGGACCGGCGTTTCGGCTCGCGTGCCGTGGTCAACACCGGGGTCGTCATGATGGCCGTCTCCCTGGTCGTCCTGGCGTCCGTGCACACCGAGGTCTGGCACGTCGTCGTCGGCAAGGCGCTGATCGCGCTGGCCAACGGCTTGTGCGTCACGGCGATGATGACCAGCACCGCCACGGCCGTCGATGCCAAGGACACCGGCATCGCCACCAGCCTGATCCTGGTGAGCCGCGTACTCGGCTACGCCGTGGGCGGGCAGCTCGGTGGTGCGCTCCTCACCGCCGCAACCCCTTCCGGGTCGGAGGTCGCGGCCGAATCGGCCTACGTCACCGGCTTCGTCGCAGCCGGCGTCGTCACGTCGCTGGCCCTGTTCGTCACTCGCACCATGCCCAAAGGAGTCAAGGAATGACCCTCACCGATCAGCTGACGGATGTCCGTGGCACGCCGAGGCGCAAGGTCCTGATATCCGGGGCCAGCATCGCGGGGCCCGCCCTCGCGTTCTGGCTGAACCGCTACGGATACGCGGTCACGGTCGTGGAGAAGGCGCCCACCCTGCGTGGCGGTGGCTATCCCATCGACGTGCGCGGCACCGCACTGGAAGTCGTCCGGAGAATGGGGATCCTGCCGCGGCTACGGGACGCGCACATCGACCTGCGGCGGCTGACCTTCCTTGACTCGGACGGCAGCGAGGTGACCTCCCTGCACCCGCACGCCGTCACCGGCGGCGTCGCGGGACGGGACCTGGAGGTACGGCGTGGGGATCTGACGGAAGCGCTGTACACGGCGGTCCGTGACGACGTGGAGTTCCTGTTCGGCGACTCCATCGACACCCTCGACCAGAGCGACCACGGGGTCGACGTCACCTTCCGCGGGGGTGGCAGCCGTACGTTCGACATGGTGTTCGGTGCGGACGGCATGCACTCGCGCACCCGGGAGATGCTGTTCGGCCCTGAAGAGCAGTTCCGCCGCTACCTCGGCTACTGCTTCGCTGTGTTCACCATGCGCAACACCTTCGGGCTCTCCCACGAGACCGTGATGTGGAACGCCCCGGGCAGGGCCGCGGCACTCTACTCCGTGGGGGACGACGACGAGGTGCACGCCTTTTTGAACTTCGCCCGGCCGGAGCCGCCCATGGACGCGTTCCGGGACCCGCAAGCCCAACGCGACCTGGTCACCAAGGTCTTCGCCGACGCGGGATGGGAGGTCCCGGGCATGCTGGCCGCCCTGCGCGAGGCGGAGGACCTGTTCTTTGACGGGGTCGGCCAGATCCACATGCCCCGCTGGTCCAACGGCAGGGTCGCGCTGGTCGGCGACGCCGCGTACGCGCCCTCGTTCCTCACCGGACAGGGCACCAGCCTCGCGCTCGTCGGCGCGTACATGCTCGCCGGCTGCCTCGCGGACCGGGGTCACGGCGCGGGCTTCGCCGCCTACGAACGCGACACCCAGCAGTTCGTGACCGCGAACCAAGAGCTGGTCGGCCAGGGCGGCGCCGTCCTCTTCCCCACCACCGCCCAGGCCCTGGAGCAGCGCAACGAACGGCTGCGCAGCCTCAGCGCCATGCCCCCAGCGGAGGGAAAACCGGCTCATTCGGCGCTCACTCTGCTCGAGCCCCTGCGCCGGCATGACCGCCGAGCCGGGTCGGGCCCTGCCGGCTGATGGAACTCCATCTGGAACAAGTCGAGCCGTTCCGTAAAGAACGGAGCACGGTCACGGCAGACGACCTCGCTCCCCGGGCGTTCGGCCGGCCAGGCCGCGACCGTGCCCGCCCGCAGTCCTGGCACGGCAGGGCCTGATGGACCGCTTCGGCGGCGGCCGCGGCCGCACGTTCGCGCTCCGCCTGCTCCTGGGCAGCCGCATGGGCGGCATCGCGGCGGGCCTGCTCCGCGCGGGCCGGCTCACGGCGCCGCACGAGGTCCTCCGCCTCGATGGCCGTCTGCTCGCGCAGCCGGTCCTCGAGGACGCGCCAACGCTCGCGGTCGGTGAGGCCGGGCAGCTCCCGGTCGACCTGGGCTGCGATCTTCGCTCGCCGGGCCCGCCGGATGTGGAGGAGGCCGGGCAGGTCCTGAGGCGCTTCACCCACGGCGGCCCCAAGTACCCCACCTGCCAGGCCCTCGAAGAACTCGGCCGCGCCGTGCGTACCATCTTCGCCTGCGGCTATCTCGCCAGCCCCGACCTGCGCCGGGAGATCCATGGCGGCCTCCAGGTCGTCGAGAACTGGAACAGCGCGAACACCGTGCTCCACTACGGCACGGGCGGCGCCCTGACCGGTCCGGGCAAGGAGCACGCCGAGGCGTCGATGCTCGTGCTTCATCTGCTCCAGTCCGCGCTCGTGCATGTCAACACGCTGCTGGTGCAGCAGGTCCTGGCCGAGCCGGCCTGGGTGAAGAATCTGAGGGACGAGGACCGGCGCGGCCTGACCGCACTGTTCTGGTTCAACGTCAACCCGTACGGCACCTTCCGCCTGGACATGGACAAGCGGCTCGACCTGGGGCTGACCGCTGCCGTGCCCCGCCCCCGCAACCCGGCGGATGTCGCCGACCGATCGAGTGCGGGGACACATCGAAGGGCTTCGTTGATCTCACCGGCCCCGGATGAACGAGACCGTGTGGCCGGACGTTCGACCCGGTGGCCTTCGGTTTCGAGGTGGTGTCTTGGCCGGATGACGGCCGGTGCGGTCAGGCGTCGTTGGTGTCGGTCGGTGTCGCCTCGCCGAGCATAGCGAGGGTGAGCACGTTACCGGCGATGCCCCAGCCGCCGTCGGCGACCTCTTCGACCAGAACCATGGTGTTGTTGCGGGCGCGCTCGCCGTAGATTTCGACGTACAGCTCGGTGGTGCGGGTGACGATCTCCTCCTTCTGCTTCGGGGTGAGGGTCTTCTCGGGGACCTTGAAGTTCGCAAAAGGCATGGCTGGTTGTTCCTTCTCTCAGTGGGGTGTTACAGGGAGCTGCCTGCGGTGAGCAGGCTGTCCAGTCCGATGCGGCGGAAGAAGTCGGCGCGGAGGCGGTCGGCGACCGCGGAGACGACTTCGCTGCCATCCCGGCTGGGGTCTATGTGGGTGCGCGGAGGCCGGGTGCCGTGCTTCATCGCGACCAGTCGCGCGACGGCTTCAGCGACCTCGGTCACATCGGCGTCCGAAGGGATGAGCGCGGCCAGGCGCTTGCCCAGGTCGTTCATAAGGGATTGGTGACGCTGGTCGTAGGCTTCCGCACGGTCGATGTCGGCGGGGGTGCCTGCGTTGGCGAAGTGGTTGGTGCCGGTGGTGAACGCACCAGGCACCACGATCGCGGTGTCGATGCCGAACGGAAGCACCTCGGCGGCGTAGCTGACGGCCAGGGCGTCCATCGCGGCCTTGGCGGCGAAGTACGGGGCCAGGAAAGGGGGCAACCGCCGCGGGTGCTGGAGCTGCCGATCCACACCAGCAGCCCCGAGCCCTGCTCCCGCAACTTCGGCAGGGCGGCGCGGTTGACGCGCTGGGTGCCCAGGACGTTCACGTCGTACAGATCCGCGAACTGCTCGGCGGTGAACGCCTCGGCGGCGCCCAGGACCATGTGCCCGGCGTTGTGCACGACCACGTCGAGTCGGCTGTGCTCAGTGACGATCCGGTCGATTGCGCCGTCGGCGGAGTCCTGGGAGGTGACGTCCGGCTCGACGGCGTGCACGTCGACCCGGTGGTCGGTGCCGTAGCGCACCAGGTCGGCCACCGCGGTCGCGTTACGGGTCGCCATCTGGCGGATGCCCGCGTACACGGTGTGACCGGCGAGGGCCAGAGCACGCACGGACAGCGCCCCGATGCCGCTGGAGGCCCCGGTGACCGGGATGGTCTTTCCGGTGCCGTCGTTCCTCATGACAGGGTCTTTCGTTGATCGATGGGGTGGCTGGGCGGGCGGTTCAGATGATTCCGCCGTTGGCGCGGACGACCTGTCCGTTGATCCAGTGGCCGACCGGGGAGGCCAGGAACGCGACGACCTCGGCGATGTCCGACGGGGTACCGAGTCGCTCCAGCGGGGGCTGGGCGGCCAGGCGGGCGATGGTCTCCTCGTCCTTGCCGTCCAGGAAGAGGTCGGTGGCCGTGGGGCCGGGCGCGACGGCGTTGGCGGTGACGTCCCGGCCCCGCAACTCCCGGGCCAGGATCAGCGTCAGCGCCTCGACCGCGCCCTTGCTGGCGGAGTATGCGCCGTAGCCCGGGAAGGCCAGCCCCACCACGGACGTGGAGAACGTCACGATCGCCCCGCCGGGGCGCACCCGACGGGCGGCCTGCTGGACGACGACGAACGTGCCGCGGATGTTGGTGCGGTGCAGGTCGTCCAGGACGGCCAGGTCCAGCTCGGCGATCGGCGCCAGGTGTGCCCGCCCGGCCGCGTGTACGACGACGTCGACACCGCCGAACTCTGCTTCGGCCGCGTCGAACAGGGCAGCGACGGCGTGTTCGTCGGCGACGTCGGCACGCACCGCGATCGCCCGGGGACCGTCGTTGACGGCCTCCTTCACGGCTGCTTCGGCCTCGTCCTGGTTGCCGGCGTAGCCGACCACGACGGCGTATCCGTCGGCGGCCAGCCGCCCGACGGTCCGGCGGCCGATGCCGCGCGATCCGCCGGTGACGATCGCGACACGGGGTGAGGCGGAGGGCTGAGCCGGGGCAGCGGTCCTGTCGAGGGAAGTGGGGATGGGCATTACTGACTCCTGTGGTGAATGCGGGTCGGGCCGCGGTCTCGCCGTCGCCCTGCTGCGTCATCCACGATCGGCCGGTCCCCCACCCCTAGCCAGGGGTGCGTTTACCCAGGGGATGCCACCCCCTGGCTATGGCTCGGTGCGCGCGCGACCATGAAGGGGTGAACCTTCCAGAACTCGGCGCCTTCCTCAGGACACGCCGCGACCGCATCCGCCCCGCCGAGGTCGGTCTCCCCCAAGGCCCGCGCCGGCGCGTCCCCGGGCTGCGCCGCGAGGAAGTCGCCCAGCTGGCAGGGCTGTCAGCCGACTACTACACCGAGCTGGAACGCGGCAGCGCAAAGAACGGCGTGCAGCCTTCGGCCCAGACCCTGGCCGCCCTCGCCCGAGCCCTGCGCCTGAACGGCGATGAGCGCGACCACCTGTTCCACCTCGCCGAACGGCCGGGCCCTCCGTCAGCGCACGGACCGTCGGCACACGTGCAGCCCGCGCTTCTCGGACTGCTGGACCGGCTGTCCAACACCCCCGCGCGCGTCATCACCGACCTGCACGAAACCCTGGTGGAAAACGACCTGGCCAGGAACCTGCTCGGCAGGTCCCCGGCACACCGCGGCCCGGCGGCGAGCTTCGTGTACCGCTGGTTCACCGACCCGCAGGCGCGCGAGAGGTACCCGCCCGAGGATCACCCACACCACTCCCGGGTGTTCGTGGCCGACCTCCAAGCAGCGGCCGCCAAGCGCGGTCGGGACGCGGAGGTCACGAAGATGATCGCCGTGCTACGCCGCCGCAGCCAGGAGTTCGCAGCCCTCTGGGACACCCACGACGTCGCGGTGCGCCGCATGGACCACAAAAAAATCGTCCACCCCACGCTCGGCATCATCGAACTCGACTGCTACAACCTCCTCAGCGAAGACGGACGCCAACGCCTGCTGTGGTTCACCGCCCCGCCCGGAAGCCCGGGAGCCGAGCAACTGGAACTGCTGTCCGTCATAGGGACCCAGGACCTGGGCATCACGGAGGGCACGGCACCGGAGGGGTTGTCCGCGGCGGAATCCGGATCGCAGCCCTGACCCGCGCCGCCGAGGGGGGCCGCCTTCCCGGCAAGGCGTGGCGGTCCCCACCCCCACAGAGATACGTTCTCCGGCCCGGGGCTCACGATGACCCCCTTGATTCCCGTTTTCCTCACGCTCACGGGATGGTCTCCGCAGCGGCAGGTTGACCGGGCGCGGCAGCGCCGGTGTTTCATAGGTGGTCGGTCATGGCGTAGCCGACGACCTCGTGGGTGGCCAGGTTCGGTCGGCAGGCGAGGGAGAACCGACCTCTGCGGTGGGCAGATAGGCGATGTCGCAGATCAGCTCGGTCCCGAGGCGCTCGGCATGGAGGTCGCGGCCGATCAGGTCCGGGGCGGGTTTGGTCGTCGTACAGGCCGGGTCAGCGAACACCGCCTGCGCCGGGTGACGCCGCGCTCACGCATCGCGCGGGCGACGTGTTTACGGTTCACCCGCCGGTACCAGCCGTGCAGAGACTCGAAGCTGATGCCGGGTTCCCGGGCGACGGCGGTGACCGTCTTGCCCGAGGAATCGGCGAGTGCGATCGCGTCCCGCTTGAACTCCTCGGTGTACCGCTTCGTGTACTTGTTTCCCACCTGGTGCTACTTCCTCCAGAACCTCAAGATCTCAGTTTCCAGGTGTCCAGCATCAAGGGGAAGCTTCAGCCATTCGTTGATGGCTGCGACCAAGCACCGTCGCTTCGTAGCGGACAGCGAGTTTGTCGTACCGCGTGGCCACGGCCCGGTGGCGCTTGAGCCGGTTGATCCCGCACTCGGCCGCGTGCCGCTGCTTGTAATCGGTCGTGTCGGACTTCGGTGGCCGACCGCCACGCGAGCCGCGCTTGATGCGGTTGCGGACCCGGTCCGCCGGGACCGGGATCGTCACCTTGATCCCGCGTCGGCGCAGGTAGGAACGGTTGCTGCGAGAGTCGTACGCCTTGTCGGCCCGCACCCGGTCCGGGCGCGTGCGCGGTCTGCCGAGTCCCAGCCTCGGAACCCGGATGGCTTCCAGGACCGCTTCGAACTGCGGGGAGTCGCCCTGCTGCCCGGCCGTGATCACGACCGACAAGGGCTTCTTTCTGCCCCTGCTCGACCGCGAGATGGATCTTGTTGGTCAGTCCGCCGCGGGAGCGTCCGAGGCCGTGGTCGGCCGGCTCGACGAAGATCCCGCCGGGCGGTTCCTTTCTGGAGGTCCCCCTTTTCACCGCTCCCGCGGCGTGCTGGTGGGCCCGGCAGACGGTGGAGTCGACGTTGACCTCCCAAGTGATCAGGCCCTTCGCGTCCGCCTCCGCCTGGAGCTGGGTCAGGATCCTCGCCCAGGTGCCGTCCCGCTGCCGGCGCCGGAACAGGTCGTAGACCCGGTCCCACGGCCCATAACGTTCGGGCACGTCCCGCCAGGGAGCACCGGTCCGGGTCCGCCACCGTATGCCGTCTATCAGCTGCCGCCGCATCCACAGTGCGGCCGGCCCGGCTCGATGCCCCGCGTCAGCAGCGGCTCAAGCCGGGCCCACTGGCCGTTCGTCAGATCCCCACGTCCCGCAGCAGGGGATCAACAACGAACAAGATCCACTTATGCAACAGCCCCTGGACGAGAGGGGCGAAGCCTCAACCGTAAGACAGTCCCTGCTCGCCCTGGTGCGTCCCCTCAGGAACGAGACGTTCGCCCGGCTCGGTGTCGGACTCGGCGTCTCGGAGGCAACCGCCTGGCACTATGCCGACAGGGCTCCGACCGGACTGGGCGAGGGCGATGTCGTCATCGTGGACGGCATCCTGATTCCCAACGGCCGTGTCGCGGCGGACGAGCCGTACGGACATGAGCGGTGGCGATCCTGCCGTACTCGCCGGGACCGGTGATGCCACGGACGCCTCCCTGGGGCGCTGCCCGGTCCGGTCGATACATCCGGTACCGCTCCAGAAGCACGGGCAGCGGCTCACGCCCTGTGCTGCCTCTCTGCGGGGAGGGGTGGGCTCATCTCTCCGGCGCCTCACCCGCATCCTTGATGCGTGCGGCCGTGCGCCGACGGCGCACACCGTCTGACCGCGAAGGGACTGAACGCATGGCAGGGGGACGTAGGCTGTCGACCGGGGAGCGACGGGTCGGAAGGATACGGGCCGGAGGTCTGGCCGTGCTCCCGGTCGGTCTTGTGCTCGTACTGGCGGGCCTCGGCCTGCTGGTGGGAGTGCTGCCGGCGAGGATGGCCGAGGAGGCGGCGTTCCTCTCGGCGCGCTCGTGCCCGGCGGAAGTGCGCTCGGGGGTGACTCCGGTCAGGACTGTCTGGAGTCACGGGAGTTCGTCGTCGAGGACATCCGGGTCCGGAAGGGGCGCGGCACGGTCAGCACGGTGCGGCTCGCCGATCCGGCCGGCGGCGGACTGACAGTGCGTTTCGGCAGCCCGGACCCCTTGCCGGAGCGGTTGCGCACGGGCGCGGTGGTAACCGCCGAGTTGTGGCGCGGCGAGGTGGTGTCGGTGAGCCGGCAGGGTGCGACCCAGGAGACGACCGGGCATCCCCTGGGCGGGGGAGCGATGGTGGCCGGGCTCGGGCTGCTCTTCGCCATGACGGGCGCGCTCGCGCTGTACGCGTCGTGGTGGTGGTTGATGCGGCCGGGTGCGTGCGTACGGGCCTCCCCACCGGCGTTGGCCGCCGTCGGACTGGCCGTACTGTGGATGGGCGTCGGAACCGTCCCCGTGATGTGTGTACTGTACGCGGCGGATGCGCCCGGCCTGCTGGTTCCGGTGCTGTGGACGGTGGCGGCGGTGCCGTCGGCGGTCGCGGCGGTACGCCGGGCGCGACGAGGGAACACCGCCGCGTCGCCGTCCTGACCAAAGGTGCCGACACCCAACGCGCCACCGTATGTCCTCGTGCTCTCCCCACCCGGGTGCGGGGCGGCGCCACAGAACGCGGGTGTGTTCGCCGGTTCGAAGGAACCGGAGGCTGAAGAGCACTCGCCGCCCTGGCTTCCGTGCTCACCGAAGCGCCGGAAGCCGTCGGGAGGGACGACACCTGCTGGACGGCATCCCGTTCCCCGACGGGATCCTGACAGGCCCGGAGCGGACGAAGCAGCGATCGCCGCAGCCGAGGAGCGGCTAGGGCTGCGACTGCCACCCTCATACCAGAGGTTCCTGGCCGCGAGCGACGGGTGGCACGTCGACCGGACGGCCGGGATCCATCAGCTCGGCGGCACCTCGGACATCGACTGGTTCCGGGATCCCTGCGGCATGGCCCCGCTGTACGAGCAGAACCTGGACGACACCCCGCGCAAGGAGGACGTCCCGCCGGCCGGGATGCGGCAACGAGCACTGCGGCTGGAGACGGACTCCGACATGTCCCACGCCCCGCTCGATCCAGGCGACAGCGACCAGGCCGGCGAGTGGGCGCTCTACGTCCACAAGGGCTGGAGCGGTGAACTGCCGGACCGATACCCGTTGTTCCGCGCATACACGGAGGCCGTGTACCGCGGCTTCCACGCCGACCGCGCGGAGAGGCCCGACTCCGTGAACGCGACCACACGCGCCCAGGACGCCCACGTGAAGCAGGCCCGCCTGCCGGCCCTGCGTGGACGGTACGAGGAGGCACTGTCCTTCGGAAGACCCCGAAGCGCCGTTCTGTTGGACCAGCTCCGACATCTACCGGCCCCGCGCGGCTCCTTCGACTACGGCAATCTGGCGGCGGACCCTCGACCGGTAGGGCTGGGGCGCAGCGCTTACTCCTTCAACGGCTTACTACCTGCCTTTGCGCCAGTATTTGAAGAACACAATGACGCCAACAAGGAAAACCGCAGCGAAGACGATAAAGTTCAAACCGTTCACCCAAAACCTCCAGGCCAGGGGATCCGGCTCAAGGTCCGGATCCCTGATGAATCAGAAGTACTGCTTTACTTTATTTTCCTCAAGCTGCCTGGGCCCCTGAGAAACCATGTCCCACAGCTCCCAGTGCAGCACCTCCGGCACACGCGAGTACGCTGTCTCCCAGATCTCCCCCTGTCCATGTTGCTTCCACCGCTCCCCCCGCGCAGCCGCCGACAATCGCTCCTCCGAGAGGCCCGATAACGGGAGTTAGAGCAGCAGTGACAGTTACTCCTAGAGTTCCTGCCGCGATCGAATTCAAGCCGTCCGACAAAGAAAAGAGACCGGTGGGGTCGGTGCGGTTGACGGGGTCGCCGGTGGCATAGAGGTAGGAGTTGGTCTCCCGGCCCGAAGGGTCGGACTGGGGGAAGCGGCCCAGGTGGGGGTCGTAGTAGCGCGCCCCCATCTTGTACGATCCCGTCGGATCGAGATAGGCGCCGGTGAAACGGTAGGGCTGGGGCACCGACTCGGTCGGAGAAGTTACCGTTATCCGATCGGTGCAAGATCGGAAGAACTCACTCCCTATACTCCCCCAGACGGCCAAGGGAGCCGGTGGATCAGATGTCTGGAAATGAGAAAAATCAATCCGCTATCAGCACTCCAACCAGCACGCCAGCTACAATGAAAACAAACCAAAAAATTACTTGCGACTTGCTCACCGCGCCTCCCGCGCCAATATATTCACTGATGACGTAAATTTGGTCATGCCTTCCGGGAGGTTCAGCGCTGCCACCATCGTGGATCTCCGAATGGCAACGCCGAACTTCTGACGGAAGTTAATTTCCAACAAAACCACTAAACGGGTTCGCGCACTCCCCTAGAGGTTGTCCCGTAACTGCTGGTCAGGGGTGGGATGATCTTGCCGTGGCTGGTGTGATCACGGCGTCGGAGCCGTCCTGGACAGCCCCGTTCACCGGACTGAGCCCGCGGCAGTTCACCAAGCTCATCACCGCGCTGCGGCGCGAGGGCGCCGATCCGGTCCGCCGGGGCCGGCCGTGGTCGCTGCCGCTTCAGGACCGGGTGCTGTTGGTGGCCGCGTACTGGCGCACCAACCTCACCCTGCGCCGGCTCGCCCCGCTGTTCGGCGTCTCGAAATCGGCGGCTGACCGGATCGTCGACCACCTCGGACCGGTTCTCGCGCTCCAGCCCCGGCGGCGGTTCCGCAAGGAGACCGTGCTGATCGTGGACGGCACGCTGGTCCCCACCCGCGACCGGACCGTGGCCGCCTCCGGCAAGAACTACCGCCACTCCACCAACCACCAGGTCGTCATCGACGCCGACACCCTCCCCCAGACTCCGTCCGGGGGCACCCCCATGGTCGTCGCCGTCGGCAAACCGCTGCCCGGCAACCGCAACCTCGCGTCCCAGGATGAAAGAGGTTCACTCAGCTTCTTTACTTCTGTCTACGTAGGCTGAGAACGTGTCCCTCGGCAGGCATTGTCGTCATACACGTCGCAAGCTACTGCCGCTACAGAGCTGGCCTGAGCGACTATCGGGCCTACTGTCCGGTCCGAATCGTCGCATTAGGATTGAGTCTTCCGACGCCCCAGGAAAACGAAGACCGCCAGAATTACTCCGCTGACCGAGGCGATCACTCCGAGCGCGATCGGCACAGCATCTCCAGTAGCCATTCCAGCAATGCACGCGCATATCCCTCCTATGATCAAAATCGCAGAAAAGGTTCGCACTCTCTTTATCGCGTCATCCATCGATGCACTCTTTCGTCGTTTTTCACGCGGCTCCCCACATACGCAGGGAGGCCGTGGGTCGGAAAGGAGTTCCCGACCCACGGGATCCGTGGTTTCCTGTACAGTTATTCTTCGTGTGTCATCCGTAGGTGATGATGTCCGCTCCGTAGTATCCTGCGGCGCCTCCGAGCGCACAGCTGCCGACTACGGCAGCACCGGCGCCTATAGCGCTGCCAACTCCGGCGCCGACCACGCCTCCGACCGCGGAGGCGTATGTAATGACGCCGGTCTCTGCCGCAGCCCCAATCCCCGCCACACAGCCTGTGACGACTCCGAAAATGTCACTGCCCGTGTCGAGGACGTCGGAGAAGCTGAACAGTCCGGTGGGGTCGGTGCGGTTGACGGGGTCGCCGGTGGCGTAGAGGTAGGGGTTGGTCTCTTGCCCGCTGGGGTCGGGCTGGGTGAAGCGGCCCAGGTGGGGGTCGTAGTAGCGCGCCCCCATCTTGTACAGGCCCGTGGGGTCGAGGTAGGTGCCGGTGAACCGGTAGGGCTGGGGCACCGTCTCGGTGGGGGTGGTGCGGGGCAGGCCGGTGGGCCCGTAGTCGTAGGTGTGGGTGCGCTCGCCGCTCGCGTCGACCAGGCCCATGACCGAGCCGAGTGCGTCGGTGAGGTAGTAGTGGCTCTTGCCCCCAGTGGTCATGGAGTTGAGGGTGCCCGTCGGTTCGCGGACGAATCCGGTGTCGGCGCCGGCGGTGGTCTGGGCGGCCAGGCCCAGGGGCCCGTGGTGGAAGGTGGTGGCGCCGAGCTTGACGCGTTCGGCATTGGTGGTGCCGGCGTACTGGGCGGTGTACTGGGTGCCGTTGACGGTCAGCAGCTTCAGCTGGGAGAAGGCGTTCCACTGCTCCTTGGTGCGAACGGCGGTGGAGGCGGCCACCGCCGAGGTCTCGTGCCCGGCCTTGTCGTGCGACCAGCCCGAGGAGTCGCCGTTGCGGGCGGTGAGTTGGTTGGCGTCGTTGTAGATGAAGCGGTCGCCGGCCGGGCAGGTGGAGTCGTTGCCGGACTGGGCGGTGAGGTTTCCGGCCGCGTCGAAGCAGTACAGCCAGGAGGCGGTGCGCTCGCCGTTCCGGGTTTCTTGGGCGTAGGACAGGCGGGCGGCGGAGTCGTAGGAGTAGGCGATCCTCTTGCCCGAGACGTGGTCGGTGCGGGAGCGGATCTTGGTGCCGTCGGTGATCCGGTCTGAGCCGGATCCGGTGGGAACACCGTAGAGGTAGGAGTAGGACAGGTCGATCAGGGTGGTGTCGCCGGAGGTGGCGGTGATGCGGGTGGGGCGGCCGGAGCCGTCCAGTTTCACCGACTGGGTGGTGCCGCCGGGGTAGACGGTCTTGGTGCGCTCGCCGTTGTTGTTGTACTCGTAGGTGGTCTTCCTGCCCGCCGGGTCGGTCAGCTCGGTCAGGCGGCCGGCAGCGTCCCAGCCGTAGTCCACGGTCCCGGTGGGATCGGTGTAGGTGTCCACGCTGCCGTCGGCGGTGTAGGCCAGCACCGTGGCCGAGCCGTCGGCCAGGGTGCGGATCGTCTCCCGTCCCAGGGCGTCGTAGAGCCAGCCGGTGGTGCCGGTGGCATCGGTGCGGGTGGTGCGGTTGCCGTCGCCGTCGTAGGTGAAGGTGACGGTGTCGTAGACCCCGTCGTCGACCTTCACCACCCGGTCGCGGTCGTCGTAGGTGTAGTGCAGGGTCCGGCCGCGGCCGTCGGTGACCTGGATCGGGCGGCCGAGAGCGTCGTAACGGTAGGTGGTGGCGCCCATCGGCGCGGGCGGGGCGGCCTTGATCAGGTTGCCCGCCTCGTCGTAGGTGAAGTGGGTGGTGTTGCCGCGCTGGTCGGTGGCGGTGCAGCGCTGGCCCTCGAAGCCGCCGCAGTCGGTGTCCTCGCTCTGGTAGGTGAACTTCCGGGTGCCGCCGGCGTCCCCGGTGACCGCGACGGAGAGGGTGTTGCCCTTGGTGTCGTAGGTGTAGTCGGTCTTGTGGCTGTCGAACGTGGTGAGGGTGCCGGGCAGGTCGGTGCCGGCGATGGTCTGGTAGCCGGTCAGCGATGCCGTCGCCCCGGTGGGCAGCTTGACGGAGGTGGGGTTGTTGCGGGCGTCCCAGCCGTAGGCGGTGGTGTTGCCCGGGTCGGTGCCCGTGCCCATCGCGTCGGTGGCCGAGACGACATTGTGGGCGTCGTAGGTGCGGGACCGCTCGTTGCCCAGCGGATCGGTGACCTTGGTGACCTCGCCGTCGTCGTTGTGGTGGTAGACGGTCTCGTCTCCGTCGGGGTCGGTCACCGTCGTGGTGCCCGCCCGCCAGGGATAGTCCGCGGAGTAGCTGTAGGTCCAGGTCGGGCCGCCGGGGCCGCCGCGGGTGAGGGAGGTGACCTCGTCGTGCTCACCGTAGGTGAAGGACACCACCCGCCCCTCGGGGGTGGTCACCTCGGTGATGCGGCCGTCGGCGTCGTAACCGAACGCCGTGGCCTTGCCTCCGGTGTCCACCGTGCGGACCAGGTTGCCGTCCGTGTCGAGGTGGTACTCCACCGTGCGGCCGGCCGAGTCCGTCGCCTCCCAGTGGTCTTCGTCGACCTCGGTCAGGTCGATCCACCGGCCGGAGCGGGTCTCGGTCAGCTTGAAGCCGGCATTCCGGCCGTCGGCCGTTTTGTGATGGTCGACGGTGATCGTGCCGCCGTTGCGATCGACCACCTTCGTCAGCTCACCGACGGCGGAGAAGTGATCCTTCGACCCGGTCTTGCGATCGGTGAGGGTGTAGGTGCCGTCGCCGTTCTTCCGGAAGTCCAGCGAGTAGCCGTCCGGGGTGGCGAAGGTGCCGTCTTCGTTCTTGTCGAAGCGGATGGTGCCGGCGGTGTCGTCGTAGACGACCATCATGTTGGTGAACTCGTCCAGCCGGCGCTCGTAGCCGGCCCACCACCGGTAGGGAAGCTGGCCGTAGGGCGGGCCGAAGGAGTTGTAGGTACGGGTCAGCTGAAGGTTCTGGCCCACGCCCGCGACGTCGAAGTCGGTGGCGGCCAGCATCAGGTTGCCGTTGGAGTAGTTGATCCGCGCCACCAGGGAGTCGGTCAGGCGCAGATCGGAGATCTCGTGCCAGGGCACCTCGCCCTGGCCGTCCGGCACCCACCGCAGTGGGGCCACCTCGTTGTCCTCGGCGTCCGGGCCATCGGAGCGGCGGGTCTCCTGGGCCTTGGCCCAGGCCCGTTCCTCCTCGGTCGGCTTCGCGGAGCGGACCGATGTCGGCGGCCGGTTCTTGCCCTCCTGCACCGGCGGGACCTTGGGCTTGCCGTCTCGGCCCCATGCGGAGGAGGCCGGCCTCTCCTCCCCCGGCGCGGCGGTGGCCGGGACCGCCGTCGCGGTGACCGCCAATGCGGCGGCCGCTGTCACCAGGAAGGTTCTGACCGGTCCGAGCGGTCTGCGGGCACGCCGATTCGGCGTGCCCCAGGCACGCGTGCGCAGCATCTTTCCCCCCTTGGAAAGAAGTCGCCCGGCGGCCCCCTGCCGCCGCGGCACGCACACGCTGTCACAGCAGCCTCACGAATCGCACACCTGTGCCCGCAAAGTCGATGTCCATGGGAGCCTGAACCGGACAGTCTCCAGCTGCATCCGCGACCGGATGAACAGCGGCAACGCCAAGACTTGCAGCAGCCGCTCCACAGGCACCGCCTCGGCCCCAGCCCTGCACATGGCCTGAAACCCCACCCCGGAACCACACCCTCCAGCCACCCGGCGGCAAGCTCGTCCGAGCGGTGGGACCGGTAGCGGTCGAAGCGTGATGCGCGCGGCTTCGCTCCGTCCCACCGCAGACGTGGTCCTCTGCCACGGGCAAGGACACACGTTCGTCACAGCACTCGGACGTTCCCTCACTCGCGACAGAGAACCGACGGGCGGGCCCGTGATGCCGCGCGGGGGCCATGCGGGCGCCGAGCCGGGTGGCACGCCGAGGTGCTCGCGCGGCCGCATCCGGGAACGGGCCGTGCGCGACGCTCCCCGCGCCGGTCCCGTTCGGCCTGCGGCTGCCTTTGCGCCCCGTGCGAGGTTCTTACGGTGCAGCGCTGCCGCGTACTGCCGGGCGTATGCGCGGATCGGCGGCACGGTCGTCGGCCACGCTGTTGAAGCGCTGTGCGGATTCCGCATGGTCCCCCGGGACGGAGGCCACGACAGCTGCGGCGGCACTCCCCAAAGACACCACCGGCCAGGCCCTGATCCTGCCTGGGCGTTCCACCGGTCCCAGGCGCCGTACCCCAGGTGCACATCGTGTGGGCAGCCTCCCCGGCAGGTCCCGGTCGGATCGGTTCGCGGCGTGGACGCAGATGCCGTGGAGCCAGGTCACGAGCACTGATGCCTCACCGAACCGCACCAGATGGGCGTCGTCTCCGTGCACGTGCTTCGGCCAGGGCGCGCAGAAGGTTCTGCGCCTGCGGGGTCTGGGGTCAGGACCGGTCCCACGTGTTCGGTGGCCAGACCGGTGAGCACGTCGATGTGGGGTTCGTACTCGTGCGGGTGGCCGCCGATCAGGGCCGGGAGCACGTCCGCGGCGTCGGTCTTACCGCTGCCGGCGGCAACGGAGCGGAGCCGGGAGGTGCCCATCACACTCCCGGGACGGGCGCGGGCGAAGGGGCCGGGTCGAAGGCGGCGTCGTTCAGGGCCTGCGGCACGGTGCGCTGCACGCAGGCCCGGTTCACCGAGCTTTTCGTGGTAGGCGTCGTTCTGCCCGAGTGAGAAGAGGCCCTCGCCCAGTGCCTCGAAGCCGCCTGGCAGCGGTGTCCTGGCCGGCGCTGTCATACCGAACCGGCCGATTTCGACCGGGCCGATCTCCTCGGCTCGGCGACGTGCGTCGCAACAGAGCAGGTGGAACGCCGTCTTGAAGTGGTGGCCGTCCCGGTCGTCCCGGACCAGGAAGGCTCCCCCCGGGCGCGAGGAAGCGGGCCGCGCATGGGCAGGCAGGACGGTGAACTGCACGGTTCTTCCGGAGGGCGCCTGGGCGCGCGGCCGGGCGCATCGGCGCAAGAGCCGGGGCCTCCGCACGGCCGGTGCTGTTCCCGGCGCCCCGGGGAGCGGCGCCGGGGCCGTGGGCGTCAGGTGGCGGTGGGCCAGGTCCGCAGCAGGGCGGCGATCTTCCCGGCGGTGCAGGCCGGGTCGAGGAGCAGGTCCTTGAGGGCGACGGCGTCCTCGCGGGCGGGCTTGACGGTGATCCCGGCGGCCTCCAGGTACATCACGCCGGTGGCGGCGGCGACGGCGAGGTTGGAGCGCTCCAGCCAGCGGCAGCGGCCCAGGGTGTGCACCAGGGCGGCGGCCTTGGCGTAGGGGCCGTCGTAGACGGGCTGCTCGAACAGCTCGGCCCGGTGGCGGGCGACGGCCGAGACCGGCACGCCGTAGTCGTCGGGGGCCGGGTCGTTCGCTCCGGCGGCCTCGGCGACCTGCAGGATCCAGGGGACGTCGATGTGCAGGTCCATCAGGCCGCGCGTGCTCCCCGGGGGGTGTGCCGGTCGTGTTCGGCTTCGTCGAAGACCGTCTGGTGCTCGGCCAGGAAGCGGGCGGCCGCGTCCACCGCGCGGGCGCGCAGCCCGCTGGTGTCGTCCTGCACCAGCCGGGCGAGGTAGTCGCCGACGCTCAGTCCCAGGTCGGCGGCTCGTTTCCTGGCGAGTTCCGCGACGTCCTCGTCCACGCGCGCGCCCAGTTGCGTCTTTGCCATACCAGAATGGTAACAGCTGTTACCCGACGGTGGGGGCAACACGATCCGGCGCGGTGCCGGCCGCGGTCCGATCGGGGGCCTGCCGGCCGGCGGTGGGTGTCGGGTGTCGGGTCAGGACGTGTTCCAGTGCCCGGGGAACGTGTCGGCCCGCCGGCTGCGCGGACTACCGAAGGCCTTCCGCCCGGCGGTCAGCGGGAGCAGCCAGTGCGCGCCGGTCGTCCGCATCCGGCCGACCGTGTGGCCTCGGTCGTCGCCGATGACGCCCGGGCCTCTCGGATGGCGGTCTCGATGGAACCGCGGCAGTACTCGCCTCCTGAGGTGTTCGTCTCGGCTTCGTGCGAGGTGACGGTCTTCCTTGTCGCGCGGCCGTGCGGGTGACGCGGGCGAGGCGGGTGGGTGCCCGTGGTGTCGGGCGGCTCGGCCGGACTCTACCCGCCGTGGTCGTTGCGCCAGATGGCCAAAATGGCCTGCGTCTGGGCCGAGGTGCGGCCGTGCTCGTCGGGGCCGGCCCACAGGAAGTCGTCGTGCTCGGTGAGGGTGACGGTGTTCCCTTCCGCATGGGCGGTGAAGTTCAGTTGCCGGGTGGGCTTGCCGCTCTTGGAGCGGTAGTCGAAGTGGCCGAGGTAGGTGGCGTCGCCGGTGATCCTCAGGCCGGTCTCCTCGGTCACTTCCCGGTGGAGTGCCACAAGGAGGTCCTCGGTCCCCTCGACGCCGCCGGAGGGGAGTTCCCACAGCCCGCCGAGGAAGTCGTCGCTGCGGCGGTGCAGCAGCAGGACTCTGCCGTCCGGGCGGGGAACGACGGCGCCGACGACGAGTTTGACGATCCCGTCGCGTCGCGCATCGCGCCGCAGCCGGTCGAGGAGGGCCATGTCGGCGGCAGGCGTCATGCGGGCGGCTCCTTGTGCGTGGTGGGTGACGGCCTCGGTGAGGGTGATGGCGTGCGCGTCGGCTGTGTGGTGTTCGCCGTCGCGGTGTTGCGCGGGGAGTGTCGGCGTCCTGGCACGGTGGGCAGGGCGACACAGGGCTCGGCCCGCGCCGAGGTGGTGCCGGCCGGGGGTCGGCTCACGCGGGTCGGCGTGGGGTGCGGCTGTTGGGACGGGCGGCCCGGGCGGCCCGCTGTGCCGGGGGCTTTCCCACGGGCCGAAGCCTAGCGGGACCACCCGGCGGGGCGGCACCGTAGCGCGGCCTGCTCACGCCGGCGACGACGCGGGCGGACCGGTGGGAGCCGAGCCATTCGGCATGGATCGTGTCGAAGGCGTGCCCATCACTGAGCGATGTCGGTGGCGTAGACGGTCACGGAGCTCAGGTGGTCGCGGTCCGCGCCGGCTGCGTCAGGCGGTCGTCGAGGTTGCGCAGGACCATCCGCACCTGTGTGTCGAACGGCTCGTCCGCTGTGGGGGTGCCGTCCGCGTAGGGCGGAGCCGGCCGGATACGTGGGCGACGCCGTTGTGGACCGCGACGTGCGATCAGTGGCCGAGTGGGGCGACCACGGTGGCGTTGTCGGCCGGCCGGATGGTGCCGGAGGCGGTCGTCCGGTGGGTCGGGGAGTTGGTCGTGGCGCTCCTCGTGATGGGGCATATCGCGGCCGGTTCCGAGGGCGCTCACAGGTCCGGCTGCTTCGCGTAGTTGTAGACGGTTGCCCGGGAGATACCGAGTTGGTCGGCAATGAGTTGTGCGGAGTTCCGGGTCTCGAAGAAACCCTCGCTGTGCAGCCGACGTACCAGCTCGCGTTTCTGGTCACGGTTGAGGCCGCGCGGGGTACTGGAGCGCCGCGCCGCGAAGGAGTCGATGACCGAGCGGAGTTCGCGTCCGCTGCGGTCGCGCAGCGTCTCCAGAGCCTCGCCCTGGTGTTCGACATCCGTCGCGACGAGGTTGGCGAGGGTCAGGGCCAGCGGGGACAGCGTGCTGACGTCCAGGTTCAGGCACAGGGCCGCGACGTAACGCCCCTCGGCGTTCCTGATGCCGATCGAGGTGCTCTTGGCCGGGCGTCCGTCGGGGAACTGGTTGCTGTAGTTCTGGATGACACTGGGGTAGTTGGGGTCCGCGATGCGGCGCAGGCCCAGTTCGGTGGCGGAGTCGCCGACCCGCCGTCCGGACAGGTTGTTCTCGATGACGCGAATGGCGCTGTCAGGCCGGCGCAGATCGTGCAGGACGACCTCGCACAGACCCGGGAACATGCGCCCGACGGCGACAGCGATGCGCTCGGCTTCGCGTACGAGATGCTCGTCTTCCGGTACGGCGGGCTGATCGGCGCGTTCCCCATCCGGTCGACCGGTGGAACGGGTCATCGAGCGCTGCTCGATTCCCGAGCTCCGTCACCGTGCCCGGCGAACACCGCGGCCATCTTCTCGGCGGATTTCAGCCCCGCACCGGTGAGCACGACCACGGTCGTCTCGTCCGGAGCGATCTCCCCGGTCGCGATGAAGTGATCGAGGGTCGCCGCGGCGACGCTGCTGGTCGGCTCGGCGTACAAGCCGCGCGCGCCCAGGGCGCGGACCGCGGCGTGGATCTCTGCCTCGGGGACGGCGTAGGCGGCGCCGTCGGAGCGGCGGATGGCCTCCACCGCCTCGGGCAGTCGGACCGGGTGGGCGATGGACGCGCCCTCGGCGATCGTCGGCATCCGCTTGCCGCGGCCTGCCGGGTCAATGCCGTTGAACGTGTCGGCGATGGTCGCCCAGTGCTCGGGCTGCCCGACGAACAGGCGCGGGCGCCTGTCGATCTGGCCGGCGTCGAGCAGTTCGCCGAACGCGATGTCGCACCCGATGATGTTGCTGCCGGCCCCGGCCACGAGGACGACGTTGTCGGGCGCGGCGAAACCGAGGGACTCCCACATTTCGTAGGCGATGGTCTTGGTGCCCTGGATGAACATGGGGTGCCAGTTGTGGCTGGCGTAGGGAATCTGCTCCGCCTGCCGGATCGCCTCGTCCGAGACCTCGTCGCGGGTGCCGCCCACGAGCTCGATCTCGGCTCCGTAGGCGCGGACCTGGAGGATCTTGGCCGCCGAGGTGGCGGCGGGGACGACGATCTTGGCGCGGATACCGGCAGCGGCGGCATAGGCGGCCACCGCGGAACCGCCGTTGCCCGAACTGTCCTCGAGCACGCGGTCGGCGCCGTGCGCCGCGAGGTGGGACATCATCACCGATACGCCCCGGTCCTTGAAGCTGGAGGTCGGGTTGAACCACTCCAGCTTGAAGTGGACGCGTTGGCCGGCCCAGTCGACCGGAACCATCGGCGTGCATCCTTCGCCCAGGCTCACCCGGCGGGCGGCCGGGACGGGCAGGGCCGCGCGGTAGCGCCACAGGGACCGTTCGGCGGTGTCGATCTGCTCGGGACGCAGGCCCGGCAGCGCACTGACGGCGAGGGGGCTGCCGTCCTCGCCCCGCCAGCGGGGGTCGTCCAGGGAGTAGCGCTGTCCGGACCGGTCGTACAGGTCGGGGGTGGCGACGGCTGAGTGCCGTTCGGCGTTCATGGGCGGTTCCGGCTTCCACTCACTCGACGTGTTGTCGTGCCTGCCGGGTCTCGCGTCCCGGCAGGCACCCTGGCATCCCAGCCTAGACTTCTTATCCAGATGTGAACAGCAGGTCCAAATATTCGTCGGTTCGCCGCACTGCGCACGGTTGGGAGCCGACCGATCCGACGAGGTCCGGCAGAGCGATCCGGGCCGGGACGGGAACAGCTCCGACTGCGCTGACTGCGGGCCTCCCGTTGGGAATCGGCCGCCGGCATCAGCTCGACCGACGGCGTCAGTGCGCAGCCCGAGGGCTTGAAGCGGACCGTCGAAGCCACCGTCGTCGGCGAGTCGCCATGATCATCGAATCCCGGTCCGTGGAAGCAGCCTCCACCGTCCCCCTGACAGGCCACCCTCCCCTCCGTGACCGCACCGGTGTCTTCGAGCGTGGAAACCACCGCCGCCACGGACGGGTGTCCGCGTTGTTGCAGGAGAAGAGGACAACCCACTGCCCTATCGAGGGGACTACACGGACCGGATTCGTTCCGCCCCCGGCGACGACCCGCACCGCACAGAAATCACCGAACGGGGCCTCACCACGGTCTGGCCGAACTGCGCGTCCCCGGCCGGCACCGACTCGTCTACGCCAACACGGTGAGCATCCTGGGACAATGGTCGGCCGGACCGGGGTCGGCGGCGATCAGCCCTCCGGAGCCTCCTCGAAGGCCCCGTACGGCTCCAGCCGCTTTGCCGGCTCACCCAGCCACGCACCGGTATCCGGTTCGAAGGCGATCGGCACCTCGCTCTCGGTCTCGGCGATGATGTGCAACTCGATCGTGTCGTGGACGAACTCGCGCAGGAAATCCGCGAACCCGCCCGCGAAATACCCCAGGTCACTGCCCCGGCCGGGGCGCCCGGCCACCGTCCAACGGTCCGGATCCGCACCCGACGTCACCCAGTACAAGACGTCACCGCCGGTGGTGAACGCGAACGGCAACCACCCGCCCGGCTCCGGAAAGAGCGGAAACGGCGGCTTGTACCGGCGGTTGATCTGCGCCCTCCGTCGCCGCCCCTGGTGCTCCCTGGCCAGCTGAGCCCCCAGCTCCACGCCACCGTTCTCCACGCCGGGAACGCACACGTGCAGGTAGTCGTCGAAGGCTCCCGGACCGAACCAGTACACATACTCCCGGTAATCCGCCGGCAGCCGGGTACCGAGCGACGCCTCGACGCGTTGCCAGTCCACGCGGTAGCGGCGCGGCCCGCTCAGCCCGGCATCGCGCGCCACTTCCGGAACACCCATTCCTCGTCCTCGCTCTCCCCCTGCCTGCCGACCCCCGCGGCCCGCCCCTCAGCCGACGGGCACGCTCGGCGCCAACCCGGGGAGGTCGGGCGGCAGACTGTACGGCTTGGCAATCCCCGCGATCAAACCGGTCGGGTACTCGGTGAGGCCGCCGTCGAACTCGTACCAGTCGTCGTTCCGGCCGCTCACCATCGCGGTCCGGAACTCGGGCACCTCGGGGGCGTACGCCAGTGCGGCACATCACCGTCGACGGAGTCCGCCCAGGGAAGTTCCGGAAGTCGGCGTGTCGGCCGGTGCCGTCAGCTGTTGCAGAACCAGCCGTTCTGGACGTAACCCCGGGCGTTGACGTTGCCCCAGGCGAAGCCGTAGACCCACTCACTGCCGAACTCCAGATCGACGTGCTCGACGGTGAAGGTCTGCCCGCTCGTCAGGTGGGCGAAGGGCGTCCCTCCCTTCGAGTGCCTGACCCCGAGATCCTGGGCACAGATCGTCAGCCGCTTGCCGATACTGCCGGCCGGGGCCCAGACGTAAGGCCCTCCGGCGTGGGCGGGCGTGGAGAGGCCCAGGAGCAGCACGGTGACCGAGGCCAGGACGGAACCGACGACGGCCCGCCGGGTGAGGCGCCCGCGGCGGCGCCGACCATCGCGGGACAAGGGCCGTGACGCGAGCCGTACCGCCGGTGTGGCCATGTTCTCCTCCTGCTGGTCATGACCGGCTCCCCGCCGGCCCTGTGGCGCCGTCCCCGCAACCACGGGGCGGGAACGGGCGTGCCGCCTCCGAGGCGACACGGGGACAGACTGCCCCGTCCTGCCGGACGGGGACAGTCGGAAACACGGCGAAATTCTTGGCTCCACGGGGGTCGGCGCGGCTTCGCCGACACGATCGTCACCCCGCCCCGTGACAGTCGGCCGGAACGTCCTCGCCGTCCTCGGCACGGCCGCCGGCTATGCCGTCGCGTTCACCTGCGCGGGCCACGTCCCGGCCGGCAGAGGCGCCCCGCCATCTCGCCCTGCCGCCCGGCGATGGGCGCCGGTATGCCACGGTGGAAGGGGATGACGCCCGTCTCCCCGCCCGGCTGGTTCGCCGTCCTGCTCACCGGACGGAGCCGCCGTCGGCCGGGAAGGGGAGAGTCGGTCCTCCGCCGTGTCGTTTCCGCCGGTTCAGCCGCGCAGAGCCCGGAACGCCCGGTCCACCGGGGCCGGCAGGTCTTCGGCGCCCTGGCCGTCCACCCACAGGGCGAGAGCGGTGTTCAGTGCGGCCGGTGCGGCCGCGGACAGGACACGGACGCGCAGGGCGTCGACTTCCGGCCGGCGGGCGGCGAGGGCTTCCGCGAACAGTCGCTCGGTGGCGTACCGGTTCTCCCAGACCCGGGCGAGGAGGGCCGGTGTGGTCGGGATGAGCCGGGCGCGGACCAGGAGGGCGTCCTTGTCGCCGGCACTCTTGTCCGCGGAACTTCAAGATCCTCGACAGAGTCGCTCAGTGGGTGACGCCCGGCGTCGGGCCCCCGGAGGGCCGGCACGGGTCAGACCCGAGGGCGGTCGGCCACGGGGGCGGCACCCGCCTGTGCGGGAAGACGCACCTCACCGTTGCGGGCGGGCAGCAGGCGTCCGAGCCGACCGGGCAGCCACCAGTTGGCGCGCCCCATGAGCCGCATCAGGGCGGGCGCCAGCACCATGCGGACGACGGTGGCGTCCAGCACGACGGCGGTCATCACCACGAAGCCGATCTGACGCAGGTCTTGGCGGTGGGTGCCGAGGAGGCCGGTGAGGCTCACCACGAGTACCCCCGCGGCCAGGCTGATGGGCAACGCGGTCCGACGCAGGCCGTGCAGGACGGCCGCGGCGTTGTCGCCGTGGATCCGGTAGTGCTCGGCGATGCGGTGGACGAGGAAGACCTCGTAGTCCATGGACAGGCCGAACACCAGGGTGAGCACGATCAGCGGGAGCAGCGGGTTGACCGCGGGGTATCCGAGTACAGGAGCCGCCAGGGCGAGCATCCCGAAGGCGGCGGCGATACAGAGCAGGTTCATGGCGATCGCCTTGAGCGGCACGACGATCGACCGGAAGGCCAGGAAGGTCAGCACGAAGGTGCCGCAGCAGATCACCACCAGTACCAGGCCCACCTGGTCGTCGACCTCGGACGTCAGGTCGTGGACGGTCGCGGCCGGGCCGGCGATCCGCACGGACTGCCCGGCCGGCAGCAGGCGTGGCACCAAGTCCTCGCGCAAGTGACGCTGGAGGGCCGCCGCTGCGGCGGTGTCCGGCGCCTGGCTCTCGCCGATCAGCAGCAGCGTCAGGTCGCGGCCGTTGTCGAGCGCGATGGCGATGGACACCCGCGGGTCTTCACGCAGTTCGGTGATCAGGGGCTGGGTGTCGACCGGCCCGGCGCCCTTCGGGTGCGGCAGCGCGACCAGCGTAAGGCTCGCGATCCGGTCGTCCTCCATCCGGGCCAGCCCGTCACCGAGTGTGGTCCCGGACAGGACCGCCCGGTCGAAGTGCAGCACCGTACGCAGCCCGAGCACCGGGGTCGCGGCAAGCAGCAGGAGCAGCACCGCGGCCGTGGCGTAGCGTCCCGGGTACCGCAGTAGGTGGCCGGTCCAGCGCTCCCAGGCGGTGGGGCCGGGCTTCGGACGGCGCCGTCCCGGCCGTGCCCAGGGCATCGGCCCCCATTCCAGGACCCGGTCGCAGGAGGCGAGCAACGCCGGCATGAGGGTGAGCGCGGCAAGTGTCGCGGTCGACGCGGCCAGCACGGCGGCGAGCGCCAGGGTCCGCATGTAGGCGATGTCCGTCAGCAACAGGCCGACGGCGGTCGTGACGACGGCCGTGCCCGCCAGGGCGACCGTGGCCCCGGCGGTGACGGTGGCCCGCTCGGCGGCCGGACCCGGGGGCAGGCCCACTGCCCGGCGCCGACGGTGGCGCAGCGTCACCAGCAGGGCGTAGTCCAGGCCCACGCCGAGGCCGACGGTGGCGACCACGGCCACCGCGGTCGCGTCCACGCCGTGGGAGAACAGCCCGGTCAGCGTCAACACGCCGAGGCTGATGACGATCGCGGTGCCGGCGAGCAGCAGGACCAGCGCGGCGGCCCCCGCGGAGCCGAGTCCCACGGCCAGCAGGAGGGCCGCCGCGGGCACGGCGTACGTCTCGGCTGACCGCAGGTCCTCTGTGGTGGTACGGGCCAACTCGGACAGGACCGGGTCCAGGCCGACCAGGGCGACGGACACCGCGCCGCCCGAGCGGTCGTGGGCGATCTCTTCCGCCTGTGCGCCCAGTTCCGGCAGCACCTGGCGGACGGTGTCCGTCGCACCGGTCACGCCGAGCATCACGTACGCGTGGCGAGGGTGTCGGCCTTCGGTGCGGGGAACCGGCAGGGCGGCTCCCACCCGCGCGTGCTGCGACATCGCGGAGGTGACGGCCCGGGTGGTGTGCCGGTACACCGGGTCGTCGGCCCGCAGCGAGCGGGACGTGAACGCCAGCATCACCTGCCGGGTGCCGATGTCCGGGAACCGCTCGGCGATCAACTCGGACGCGGCGGCCGAGGCGGACCGGTCGACTGTGATGTCCGGTGGTTGCAGCATCCGGGGCAGGGAGGTGAGGACGGCCAGGCTCGCGACGACCAGCACCAGCCACACGGTCATCACGGCGTACCGGTACCGCACCACGATGGCTCCGATTCGGCGCACCCGCGCCTCCCCTCTCCGTCGCTGTCGAGGGCCCTTGGCTACCACAGGCGAACAGGGACGTTCCGGGCGCTTGGACGTCCGTCTCGCGGCGGGGGCCGCCACCGGCCGGGCGGCACAAGCCCTTCGGCCCGTCGGGGGGCTCCACGACGACGACTCGAAGGGGTGATACGGGAAACAGGTGCGTTGACGACGGATCCGGGGCGCGACCGTCGGTTCGGGGCGGACGGAGGAGCCCGCGGGCATCCGTCCGAGCCCGGGAAGTCCAGTGGCCACCGAAGAACGTCGCCGTTGGCGGTGACACCTGCCGGTGTGCCGGTGTGAGAGGTCGCCCCGGAGGGTGAACACCTCCGTCGGGCATCACGGCGTGCAGCCGATCGGCTACGGTCCGACGCGTGATGCGTGCGATGTCCTTCCCGGCATCCCGTTCGCGTCCGGCGCGGACGCCGGCGGTCGGGTGCGTTCCCGTCACCGGCCGGACGGATGCCGGAGCACGGGAGCGTGCGTGCTGACAGCGATCACCGGTGCCACCGGGCTCCTCGGCCTGCACCTGGTGCGAGAAGCGCTGGCGCGTGGGAGGCGGCTGCTGCTGCTCGCACGTCGGCACCCGCTGCCGGCGCCCGTGCGCGTGGAGCGGTTCCTGCGGGCGTGCGGCGCGGGCGCGGAGGAACTGCGGGTGGCGCGTACGCGCGTGGAGACGCTGGAGATCGTGTTGGAGGACGGTTTCCTGGGGTTGGGACGCGAGCGCTTCCTGCGGCTGGCGGACCGGATCGACGTCCTGTGGCACTGTGCCGGCGACATCTCCTTCGCTTCGGACCTTCCGCGGGCGCGGCGCACGAACGTCGACGGGACACGGCATGTGCTGCGTCTTCTGACGGCCGGTGAGCGGGCACCGCTGCTGTGCCACGTCAGCACGGTCGCCGTGGCAGGAGCCCGGCCCGACGGGGTCGTCGAGGAGAAGGAGTTGGACGCCTCCTTCGGCTTCAACACCCCTTACGAACAGTCGAAGTTCGAGGGTGAGAGACTCGTGCACCGCTGGGTGTCCGAACACGGTGGCCGGGCACTGGTCTTCCGCCCGAGCTGCCTGGCCACCCGCCGTCCCGCGCACCCCGACCGCCCCCGCCATCCCCTCCAACTGCTGGCGGAGCAGGTGGGCGCCGTGCTCCGCCGGCATCCGGGGCCGGTGACGCTGCCGGTGCCCGAGGGCGCCCGCACGAACGTCCTGCCGGTCGAGCACGCCGCGTACGTGATGACGGAGGCCGCCGCGCGGCAGGGCGGGGACCGGCCGCGCGTCTGCCACGTCGTCAATTCCCGCGACCTGCCCGTGGACGAGGTGATCGCGGCCCTCGGCGACCACTTCGGCGTCCCCGTGGACACCACCTGGCGTTCCTCGCCCGGCTCGATCGACGTGCGCCTCGCGCTGCCGGCGTACGCGTGCTGGCTGTCCTTCTCCCGCACCTACGAGGACGACAACCTGGCCCGGCTCGGCCTCGCCTGCCCCGACCGGCCCGTCGTCGACCGGGACTACCTCGCGGCAGCCCTGGGCTGACCGGCCCGTTGCCTGAGGCGCCCCCGCTCCCCCACCACCCCAAGGAGACCGTTTTGCCCATGCCGCCTTCCCCCGGGCACGACATGCCGATCGCCCTCGTCGGGGCCGCCTGTCGCCTTCCCGGGGGCATCACCTCCCTGAACGGTCTGTGGACGGCCCTGAGCGAGGGCCGGGACCTGATCACCGAGGCCCCTCCGGACCGCTTCGACGCCTCCCGGTACCTCGACCGGGACCCCCGCCGGCCCGGCAAGACGTACACCGTCGCCGGCGGGTTCCTCCAGGACTACGACCGGTTCGACGCCTCCTACTTCGGCATTTCGCCTCGCGAGGCCGCCCACATGGACCCGCAGCAGCGACTGCTGCTGGAAATGGCGGTCGAGGCGCTGGACGACGCCGGGCTGGACACCGACCGGATCGCGGGGACGGACACCGCCGTGTTCGTCGGCTGCGCGGGTTCGTCCGCGCTGGCTCTGATGGGTACCGTGCCGGA
Organism: Streptomyces taklimakanensis; assembly: GCF_009709575.1. Classification (NCBI taxonomy): domain Bacteria; kingdom Bacillati; phylum Actinomycetota; class Actinomycetes; order Kitasatosporales; family Streptomycetaceae; genus Streptomyces; species Streptomyces taklimakanensis. Next base: position 5,901,046 of record NZ_WIXO01000001.1, on the reverse strand, counting down.
CGAGACGGGCCCCTACACCATGACCGGTGGAGCCAACTCCATCGTCTCCAACCGGTTGTCGCACGTCTTCGACCTGCGGGGCCCGAGCATGACCGTCGACACCGCGTGCTCGTCGGCCCTCACGGCGGTGCACCAGGCGTGCGAGGCGCTGCGCACCGGTCGCAGCCGCATGGCCTTCGCGGGCGGCATCGGCCTGCTGCTCGACCCCCACCCCTACGTCGGGTTCGCCAAGGCGTCGATGCTGTCCCCGACCGGCCGGTGCCGGACCTTCTCCGCCGACGCCGACGGTTTCGTACGGGCGGAGGGCGGGGCACTGGTCGTCCTCAAACCGCTCGCCGACGCGCTCGCCGACGGCGACCGGGTGCACGCGGTGATCCGGGCGACCGGCGTCAACAGTGACGGACACACCCAGGGGATGGCCCTGCCCAGCAGTGAGGCGCAGGAAGAACTGCTGCGCACGCTCTACCGGGACGCCGGGGTGTCTCCGGACGAACTGGTGTACTTCGAGGCTCACGGCACCGGCACGCGGGCCGGGGACCGCGCCGAGTGCCGGGCCGTCGGACGGGCCCTCGCCACGGCCCGCACCCGGGGGCCGCTGCCCATCGGCTCGGTCAAGAGCAACCTGGGGCACCTGGAGGCGGCGTCGGGCATGCCCGGCCTGCTCAAAGCGTGCCTGGTGCTGCGCCATGGACGCGTCCCCGCAAGCCTGCACGCCGAACCGCCGGCCACCGACATCGACTTCGCCGGGCTCGGGCTGGAGCCGGCCGTCACCGCCAGGCCGGTCCCGTCCTGTGCGGGCCGCGGCGTGGTGGGGGTCAGCTCCGCCGGCTTCGGTGGCGCGAACGCGCACGTCCTGCTGGAAGCGGCGCCCGATCCCCTCCCGACGCGGACCGCGGCCGCCCGGCCGGAGAGCTCGGTGCTGCCCGTGCTGGTCTCGGCCCGCACCGAGGACGCCCTGACGACCGCCGTGCACCGGATGGCGGACCATCTGGAGACCGTCGGACCGGACTCCTTCTACGACACCGCCTGGACCGCCTGCCGCCGACGGCATCTGCACCCGCACCGCGCGGTGGTGCTGGCCCGCACCCCGGAACAGGCCGCCGACAGGCTCCGGGACCGGGCGGCCTCCCCGGCCGTACCGCCCCCGCCCGTCACCGACCGGTCCGCGAGCAGCAAGGTGGTGTTCGCCTTCTCGGGCAACGGGTCGCAGTGGCACGGCATGGGCGCCGACCTCATGGCCGCGGTGCCCGCCTTCCGCGCCGCCGTGACGGAGGTGGACGCCGCGCTGGCCCCGCTGCTCGGCTGGTCGGTGGCCCGGGAGTTGGCCGCGCCGGGCGGGAACTCGCGCATGGAGCGCACAGAGATCGCGCAACCGGCTCTGTTCGCCCTGCAGATGGGCCTCGTGGCCGCGCTGGCCGAACAGGGGGTGCGCCCGGACGTGGTCCTCGGGCACAGCGTCGGCGAGATCGCCGCCGCCTGCGTCGCGGGGGCGCTGGACCTGCCCGCCGCCGCACGGGTGGTCGCCGAGCGCAGCCGGCTGCAGGGCACCACCGCCGGCAGCGGCCGCATGGCAGTACTGGGCATGCCCGAGCGGGAGGCCCGCGCCCTGCTCCTGCCGTACGGCGGGAAGCTGGAGATCGCCGCCGTCAACAGCGTGCGCGACGTCACCGTCAGCGGTGACGAGACGGCCCTGACGGAACTGGGTCACCACCTCGCCGACCGTGACGTGTTCTTCCGGCCGCTGGACCTGGACTACGCCTTCCACAGTCGGCACATGGACCCGCTCGCCCAGCCCGTGAAGGCGGCGCTGGCCGATCTGCGCCCGGGCGCGCTGCGGCTGCCGTTCGCCTCCACCGTCACCGGCCGGCTCCAGCACGCGCAGGACGGCACGGGCCTGGACGCCGGATACTGGTGGCGCAACCTGCGGCGACCCGTACTGTTCGCCGACGCCGTCGCCGCCGCGGTGGAGGGAGGCTGCGGGGCACTGGTCGAGGTCGGCCCCCACCCGGTGCTGACGGCCTATCTGCGCCGGGCCGCGGAGACGGCGCGGGTGCCGGCCGCGGTCCTGCCCACCCTGCGTCGCCACGGGCCGGGCCCGGAGGCGCTGGAGGAGACCGTGGGCGGCGTCCTGGCCGCAGGGGCCGGGGACTGGTCTGCGTTCTTCCCCGTGCCCGGAAGGGTCACCGAGTTGCCACCGTACGCCTGGCAACGCGAGAGGCACCCGTTGCCGTCGGCCGCGTCATGGACCCGTACCTGCGGGAGCGGAGTCCTCGACCACCCCCTGCTCGGCGAGCGGGCCGCGGCCCTGGAACCGGGCTGGCACCAGCGTCTCGACCCGGTCCGGCTGCCGTGGCTGGCCGACCACAAGGTGTCCGGCGCGGTGCTGATGCCGGCCGCCGGGTACGTCGAGGCGGTCCTGGCGGCCGGCAGGCGGGTCCTCGACGGGCCGCTGGAGGTCACCGCGCTGGCCTTCCAGCCGCTCACTCTGCCCTGGGACGACCCGGACCTGAACGTCTGGTTGCACACCTCCGTGTCCGACGAGGACGGGGTGGTGCGCGTGGCGAGCCGGGCCGGCGGACCCGGGCAGCCCTGGCGGCCCCACGCCCGCGGCCGGGTCCGGCGTCTGCTCGGTCGCGCCCCCGAAGGACTCGGTGACGCGCCGCACCGGAACTTCCCGCGGAGCGCCGCGGCGGACGAGGTGTACCGCCGGGCCCGCCGCAGCGGGCTGGACTACGGGCCCTGCTTCCGCGTCCTCGAGTACGTCCGCACCGACGGCCGGGAGTCGGTGGCCCGCTACCGGGCCGACCACCTCGACACCGCGGACTACCTGGCGCACCCCGCGCTCCTCGACGGTGCTCTCCAGGCGGGCGCCGTGCTGCTGGACGGGATGGACGGGGCGGCCTTCCTGCCGGCGGCCGTCGACACCGTCCGCCTCTGGCGGCCGCCGGCCGCCACCGGCCGTGTCCGGGTGCGTGGGCGGTCCGCCACCGCCGCCGAAGTCGTCTGGGATGTCACCGTCGCCGACGAGGACGGCACCGTGTGCCTGGAACTCCTCGGCTGCCGGCTGCGCCGCTTCGACACCGGCGCCGAGCCGTCGGTCAGCGAGTGCGTCACCGAACTGCGCGCCGCCCCGCGTCCGGGCCACGTCGCGGCCGCCGCCCCGCTGCCCCACCCGCGGGCCGGCGGGGCGGCGGCCGCGGCCCCGGTCGAGGTGCTCCTCTCCGAAGCCGAGACGAGCCGGGGGCTGGAACTCACGGACGCGCTCAAGCGCGTGACAGCGCACTTCGCGGTCCGCGCCGTCGAGGAGGTGCTGCCGGGCAGGACACGCCTCACGTGGGCCGAGCTGAGCGGCGCCGGTGTCCTGCCCGAGTACGAACCCCTGCTCGGCGTCCTGCTGGAGGTGGCCGAGGAGTACGGTCTCGTGGCGGGCACCGACGCCTTCCGCGCCGGGGGCGCCTGCCGGGTCCTCTCCCCCGGCCGCCCCGAGGAGACCGTGCGCGCCCTGGCGACCGGCCCCTTGCGGCGCGGTCCCGAGCTGGCCGCGTACGGCATGTGCGGTCAGCGGCTGCCGGACGTCCTGACGGGACGCTGTGATCCGCTGGAGCTGCTGTTCTCCGAGTCCGGCCGGTACCTGACCGAGGAGCTGTACACCTCCTCGTTCCAATCCGAGGCCGCCCACCGCGCCATGCGGTCCGAAGTGCGCGCCCTGGTCGGGGCGTGGCCCGCCGACCGCCCGCTGCGTGTGCTGGAGGTGGGTGCCGGCACCGGCGCCACCACGCGGGCGGTGGTGCCTCACTTGCCGCGCGAGCGCACCCGGTACGTCTTCACCGACGTCTCCGAATCCTTCTTCCCCCGGGCACGGGGACGGCTCGCCGCCCACGACTTCGTCGAGTACCGGGTGCTGGACCTCAACCGCGACCCGCAGGAGCAGGGCTGCGCGGAGGGCTCTTTCGACGTCGTCATCGCCTCCAACGTCCTGCACGCCACCGAGGACGTGCGGAGCACCCTGGGCAGGTTGTCGTTCCTCCTCGCGGACGACGGCCACCTGTTGGTGCAGGAGACGCACGACACGGCGGCCTGCGCCCTGGTGTTCGGAGTCCTGAAGAGCTTCTGGACCCGCACCGACCTCACCGAACGCCCCCGCACCCCGCTGCTGCCGCGGGAGCGCTGGCGTGAGTTGCTCAAGGAGACCGGCTTCGGCGACGTGACACACGCCGACGTCGGTGGCGGGCTGGAGCGGGTGGCCTCCGTGCTCAGCGCGCGGCGCGCGCCCCGCCCCGGTGCCATCGGGGCGGAGCCGCTGCCGCGGGTGCCCGAGGACTCCGCCTGGATCGTCGTCGGGGAACCGGGGTGCGACGTGTCGGCCGGGCTGGCCGCGCTCTTGGAGGTGGCCGGTGGCAGGGTGTGCCGGATCGGGCCGGACGCCGGCCCCGGAATCCGGGCGGGCCTGCTGCCCGGCGGCGGCCCGGACGCGTCCGCGGTCACCGTCGTCCTGGTCACCGACTCGGGCACCCCGCGCCCGGGTACCGCGGCGCCCACCGCCCGCGAGGTCACCGCCCGCTCCGTGCGGTACACGGCGATGCTGCGGAACGCGTCGGCCCTGCTGTCCCGCCTGCCCTCGGACGTCTCCCGCTCGCTGTGGCTGGTGGCGCCGGCGGCCGGTGCCACGCCCGCGCCCGAGCCCGCGGCCGTCCCCGCCGCCGCGGCCTGGGGCGCGGCACGCTCCCTCGCCAACGAACACGCCCGGATCACGGTGCGGCGACTCGCCGCGGACTACGCCGGCGGCGCGGAGGCCGTGCGGCGCATCGCGGCCGAACTGCTGGACCCCGGAGACGAGGACGAGATCGTCACCACTCGGCACGGCCGGTTCGTGGCGCGCGTGACCGACCGCCCGGCCGCGCCCGCGCCCGCGCCGTGCGCCCCGCCGGAGCCGGGCGGCTACGCCCTCCACGTCCGAAGGCCGGGCCCGGCCTTCGACCTGGTGTGGCGGCCCGCCCCGCCGCCCGCGCCGCCCGGCCCCGGCGAGGTGTCCCTCGAAGTCCGTGCGGCCGGTCTCAACTACCGCGACGTCCTCCAGGCACAGGCCGTGCTCCCGCCGCAGCCCACCGCCGACGGCAGCCGCGAACACCCCGTCGGCTACGAGTGCGCCGGAATCGTCACCGCTGTCGGCGACCAGGTGTCCTCCTTCGCCCCCGGCGACCGCGTCTGCGCCCTGTTCCGCGGCGCCCTGCGCTCGCACCTGACCGTCGACGCGCGGGCCGTGTGCCGGGTCCCCGAGGGGATGGACCTCACCGCGGCGGCCACGATCCCGCTCGCCTTCCTCACCGCCCAGTACGGCCTCGGTCACGTCGCCCGGCTGAGCCGGGGGCAGACCGTCCTCGTCCACGCGGCCGCCGGCGGCGTGGGTCTCGCCGCCGTCCAGTACGCCCAGCGGGTCGGTGCCCGCGTCATCGCGACCGCGGGCACGGAACACAAGAGGAACCTGCTGCGGCTGCTCGGCGTCGGCCTCGTCGCCGACTCGCGCACCCTGGATTTCGCCGAGCAGGTTCTCGAGGCCACCGGCGGGCGCGGTGTGGACGTGGTCCTGAACTCGCTCAGCGGAGAGGCCGTCACCCGCAGCCTGGAACTGCTCAAGCCCGGCGGTCACTTCGTGGAACTCGGCAAACGGGACCTCGCCGCCAACGAGCGCCTGCTGCTGGGACCGTTCCAGCGGGCCTTGACCTTCTCCGCCGTGGACCTCAACGAGATGGTCCTGCAGGATCCGGACGGGGCAGGGCACCACGTCGGCCGGCTCGCCGAGGGCATCGCCGACGGCACGCTCCGGCCGGTGCCGCACTGGGTGCGGCCCGCCGACGAGGCCGCGGAGGCGTTCCGGCTGCTTCGGCACTCGCACCACATCGGCAAGCTCGTCCTCACCTTCGACGAGCCCCCGTCCCTCACCCCGCACCCCGCGCAGCACTCGCCCGATCCGGAGGGCACCTACCTGGTGACCGGCGGACTCGGGGGATTCGGCGCGGCCACCGCGTGCTGGCTGGCCGAGCGCGGCGCCCGCCACCTCGCCCTGGTCGGACGTCGGGGAGAGCGGACGCCGGGGGCTCCCGAGATGCTGCGGAAGCTGCGCGACCGGGGGGTGCGGGTCACGGCGTACGCCGCTGACGCGGCCGACGTCGAGGCGATGCGCACCGTCTTCGCCGACGCCGACGGCCACGGGCATCCGGTGCGCGGTGTCGTGCACGCCGCGATGCACCTGGACGATGCCCCTCTCACCGACTTGGACGACGCACGTCTGGCGGCGGTGTTGGCCCCGAAGGTCGGCGGGGCGCTGGTTCTCGACGAGCTGACCCGTGGCAGGCAGCTGGACCTGTTCGTCATGTACTCCTCGGCCGCCGCGCTCATCGGCAACCCCCACCAGGCCCCGTACGTCGGTGCCAACGTTGCTTTGGAGTCCCTCGCCCGGGCTCGCCGTCGGCGGGGGGAGGCCGCGCTGGTCGTGCAGTGGGGCGGCATCGACGAGGCCGGTTACGTGGCGCGGCTGGAACTGACCGGGATGCTGGAGAGCAAGGGCATGGGCCTGCTGACGCCTCGTGAGGCGCACGCACGCCTGGGCCGGCTCCTCACGGAACCGGCCGAGGTCGTCGCCGTGGGCCGCATGACGTGGGAGGCGCTGCGCTCGTTCTGCCCGGCCGCGGACTCTCCCAGGCTGAGCCTGGTCCTGGCGCCGGCGCAGGATGTGGCCGGGCACAGCGGCGACGACCTGCGCCGGCAGCTGGCCGTCCTGGCGCCGCGGGAGGCCCGCGACCTGGCGCTGCGGGCACTGGCCGAGCTGGCCGCCACCGTCCTGCAGACCGCTCCGGAACGGGTGCCGATGGAACGGCCGCTGGGCGACCTGGGGATGGACTCCCTGATGGCCGCCGAGCTCGCGGTCCTGGTGCAGCGCCACTTCGACTGCGAGATTCCTGCCATCGAGGCGATGGCCAACCCCAGTCTCACGGCACTGGCCGATCTGGTCCTCAGGCAGCAGTCCGCCCGGAGCGCCGTCGGCTCGTTGCCGGCCCAGCAGGCAGGCCCCCGGCAGGCCGCGGCACCGTCCGCACGGCCGTGACCGAGGCCCGGTGCCCGCGCCGACACAGGCGGCCGCGGGCACCGGGCCGGGCCTTCACCCCGAGGGGCCGGCCCCCTCTCACCGATCACGAGGACAGTCCCGGTGACCCCATACGACGGCACCCGGCCCGCCACGGCCCTCTCCCCCTGGACCGCGGCTGCCGTACGCCGCCCCGGCGCCGAGGTACGCCTGTACTGCCTGCCCTTCCTGGGTGGGTCCGCCGACTTCTTCCTGCCCCTGGTACCCGAACTGCCCGACTGGGTGGAGCCGTGCCCCGTCGAGCTGCCCGGACACGGACGGCGCCTGCGCGAACCCGCGGTGCGCGACGTGCCGGAGCTGGCCCGCCGGCTGGCGGAGGAGGTCGACCGGGACGCGGCCGGCCGGCCATTCGCCTTCTTCGGCCACTGTGGCGGAGGGTTGCTCGCCTTCGAGGCGACCCGTCACCTCAGACGCCGGGGCCTGCCCCGGCCGGTGCTGCTCGGGGTCTCCGCCACCCCGCCACCGCACGAGTGGCACCTGTTGACCGCCGAGCTGAGGACGCGTCCGCTCCACCGTCTGATGCCCCTGCTCCGGGAGCTGGCCGGTCAGCGGGCGCTGCACGCGTCCGGCGCGAACGCGGTTCTCAAGCGCGAGGTGAGCGTCTACCTGCGTTACCGGTACCGGGAGGAGGCCCCGCTGGACTGCCCGATCAGCGTGTTCGGCGGCCGCCAGGATCCCGTCGTTCCGCAGGAGGCGACCCGTACCTGGTCCGAGCTGAGCGGCGGCCGCGTCCGCCACCGTGTCTATCCCGGGCGGCACTTCTACATCGACGACCGATGGCCGGAGGTCGCGCAGAACCTCGCCCGGGATCTGCGCGGTGCGCTCGGTCCGGCCCGCCTCCCCTGAGCGGTCGCTGCCGGTTCGGGGACGGCGGGCACCGGGTGGGAAAGCCGGTCAGGCGTCGACGGCGCCGTCCGGGTTCATCCGCGCGAAGACCGAGCGGAACCGGGCGGCGTTCCGCTGCACCTGCTCCAGGTGCAGCCCGATGCGTTCGCGTGCCTGGTCGCCCGTGGCGGTGAGGTCGGTGCGCCCCCAGACGCCGAGGGTGCGCAGCAAGGGCAGCAGGACGTGCTCGCGGTGGACGTCGAGGTTGTAGATGCCGGCCGCGGCGATCCGCAGGGACCGTTCCCGGAACCCGGGCAGTGTGGCCCCGGGCATGCGGAAGTCGCAGATGACGTCGGCCAGGGCGGTGATCGCGGCGTCCGGGTCGAGGTCGATCGCCGCCCGGTACAGGTCGCGGTAGAACAGCATGTGCAGGTTCTCGTCTGCTGCGATACGGGCGGTCAGCTGCTCGCCGAGAGGATCCCCGCAGGCCTTGCCGGTATTGCGGTGGGCCTCCCGGGTGGCCATCTCCTGGACGGTGACGTAGGCCAGGCTGTGCAGCACACCGGGCCGGCCGCTGTCGAAGCCACGCGACAGGTGCTCCATGCGCTGCTCCTCCAGGCGGACCGGGTCGAGGGCGCGGCGGGCGTGCAGGTAGCTGCGCAGGGCGTAGGCGTGCCGGTCCTCCTCCGCCGTCCAGCGGTGCACCCACGTTCCCCAGGCGCCGTCCCGACCGAAGACGGTGGCGATCTCGTGGTGGTAGCTGGGGAGGTTGTCCTCCGTCAGCAGACTGACGGTGAAGGAGTCCCGCACGGCCGCCGACATCGTGGACTGGCCGAGTCGCCACGGCTCGCCATCCAGGGGGCCGTCGTAGTCGGTGGCTTCGCTCCACGGCACGTAGGCGTGCGGAAACCAGGGTTTGGCAGCGGCGAGGTGACGGTCGAGCAGGCGTGCAACGACCGGTTCGAGGGCCGCGAGGAGACCGATCCTCGCGGGGGTGCGATCATCGGACACAGGGACCTCACAGAGCGGTGTCCGCCGGGCGACGGAGCGCAGGCCGGGCCGGACGAAGGCGGTGAGTGCCTGAGCCGGCCCGGCCGCGTGGGCGCGACGGTGGGGCGGGACGTGTGCCGCTGGTGGGGAGGGCGCGTTACCAGCCGGCCTTCACGCTGCCGTACGCCCGCCGGCAGGTGGCGTTGGTGGCTTCGACGGAGAGCGTCCGCATGGCGTTGCCCCACACCTTTTTGGCCACGGTCTCCAGGCCCCGGGTCTCCGCCGGGATGGTCGGCGCGTACTTCTTGAGCGCTCCGATAGCCGCGGTGGTGAACTTCGTGCACGCCAGGCCGTCGGTGTTCTGGTAGCGGGTGTCCAGATTCCGGGCCACGGCCGCCCCGTTCGTGGTGGCCCACTTGTTCCACGCCGCGCACGCTGTCTCGGTGAGCGCCTTCTGGTCGGTCTCGCCGAGCGCGGCCAGCTCGTCGAGGATGGCGGTCTTGGCCTTGTCGGGGACCGTGAACTGCTGGGCGGGGAACTTGTCCTGGGCCTCCGTGAGGGCCGCCTGGCACGCGGGAGGCAGTTCCACCGCCTGGGCGGGAGAGTGCCCCACCAGCAGTGTGGCGGGGATCACGGCGGCGGCGACGACAAAGCGCCGGAGAGCACGATGAACGGTCATGACAGGAGCTGCTCTCTGTGAGGGGATGTTCGAAGCGGGCCCGGACAGCAGCCCACACGGGTAAACGATCAATGCCCTCGCGGGTCACGTCCCCGCTCTCCGGGCGAAACGCCTCGCCGGCCGGACGTGGAGAAGGATCAACCGGCGAAGGCCCGGCCGTCCTCGGGGGAATTCCGTGCGCGTTGCGGTGGACGGCGAGTCCGCGGAACTCACCCACCCCGGGGTGGGAACGAGCGGTCAGGGGCGAGAGCGAGCGCCGCCCCCCAGACCGAACGCCGATAACGCGTTGGGCACCGCGCCGCCGATCGGGTGGCACCCCTCGTCGGGATGTCCCTCGGTGACCGACTCGCTCGTGAACGATCTGCGCCCAGCCGCCGTCATGACTCCTGCCCGCCGAGCCGAGCGGTGACGAGCCAGCCCCGGCCGGTGCCCTCGATCGTCGGGTCGAAGGCCGGCGGCGTCGGGCGCCCGAATGTCCCGACGACCACTCGGATGTCGTGCACCGTTGCCTCCCAACCGTGGCCTTCGAGCCACGTGTCCAGGTCGCCGGTGGGCCCGCCCCGCCAGAGCTCCACCAACTCCGGCGAGATCGCACCCCGCGCGGCACGCAGCACGTCGGAGTCCTCGATGTGGTCGCCGGCCAGCTCGCTGCCCGGCGCGGACAACTCGGTCACCCGCTCCAGCAGCAGATCCGCGGCCTCCTGCGGCAACCCGTACAGAATGCCCTCGACCAGCCACGCGGTGGGTACGTCCGGCTGGAAACCGGCCTCCCGCAGGGCCTGCGGCCAATCCTCGCGCAGGTCCGCCGCCACCTCCACGTGCTCGCAGCGTGGCACGGCTCCGCTGCCGACGAGCGCATGCCGTTTGAAGCCCAACACGTCGGCGAAGTCGAGTTCGAACACTCGCGTTCCGATCGGCCAGTCCAGCCGGTACGGGCGTGCGTCCATCCCCGAGGCAAGCAGCACGACCTGACCGCACGGCCCCCCGGCGGCGTCCAGCAACGACTCGTCCAGGAACCGCGTCCGCACCGCGACCTGATCGGCCACCAGCTCGAGGAACCCCGTCCCCGTCGCCGGCCCGACCGACCACTTGGCCGGATCGACACCGGCCGCGGCGAGGAACCTCCCCGCGTACGGGTCCTCGAAGAGCCGGTCGGGACGGTCGTTCTCCTTCGCCCGCAACGCCGCCACACCCAGCGACGTCTCACCGATCCCGCTCAACGAACGAGAACCCTCCGGCTGCTGCGATGCTGCCTTGCCCACTGCTACCTCCTGCGAAAAGAACGAACATTCAAGTCGTGCTGAACTGTCGAACACCATCGAGTGCTTCCCTGCGGGCCACCCGCGCGAGTGCGCAGGGGCGCCGCGGAAGCGGCGATTCCTTAACCTCCCGGCGCACGCCTGCTCAAGGCCGTGCGCCGGCAGCTCGCCCCCGACAGTCCGCTACAGCTGCCGGGGGCGAGGTCTTGGGTGCCGGAGCGAAGCCGGCCGCTTGGTCGGTCCGACGGCACGGGCCGGTCACGACCGCCAGGGCGGTGAGCGGCGTGAAGACGTCCGGCGCCGGCCGGACCGCGACGGCCCGGGGCAGCGCGGAGGCGCCACCGAAGGCGGGTCCGGAGGCAACGGCAACGGCGTAGGCGATGTTCCGCGCCTGCGGCGAGGCGGCGGTCGTCAGGAGCGCGGTGCCGAGGCCGTTCATGGCTGCTTCCTTCCGGCGGTGACTGGTTCCCGGGCTGCGAAGGTGTGTGGCCGGTCAGCGTCCGCGGGGCGTTGGCCCCGGCCGGTGTCCGTGGTCGCGGTGCCGGGCGGGCACCCGGAGCCCGGTCGGCCTCAGGCGACGCTCGAGGCGGGCCGTACTCCACCGGCGGGCTCGGGCCCGCCGGTGGTGCGGCGGCGCTTGACCGGCTCACCGAGCCGGATCAGGGACAGCCCGAGCAGGGCCCAGACGCCGAGGGTGAGCAGAGGTCCGCCGACGGCGTTGCCGTCGAAGTAGGCGACCGAACGGAGCAGCTGTCCGCCGGCTCCGGGCGGCAGCAACTGGCCGAGGGTGGCGGCCGGCTCGGGCAGGAGTTCCGGAGCGGTGGAGACGCCGGAGAAGGGGTTGCCGAGCAGCATCACCAGCAGCGAGCCCAGACCGATTCCCCCTGTGCCGAGCAGCGCCGCCAGACCTGCGACCGTCGCACCGCCGGCCAGGACGACGAGCGCGAAGGCACCGGCCTCGGCCCACCAGTTGCCGGCCAGCGCGCCGAGCCAACTGTGCGCGATACCGGCGGCGACGAGCCCGATCGTGGTGGCGGCGCCGAGGACGGCGGTCGCAGCCCGGGTACCGCGCAGGCCGAGTGCGGTGACGGCGCCGCCGATGGCGATGCCGGCCAACGCCATCGGCAACACGCTGGAGCCGAGCGCGGTGCCTCGTGCGTCCTCCTTGGGCAGCGGGACAACGTCCTTGGCCGGCACGGGCCGGCCGTCTTGTCCGCCGACGGCATCGGTGAGCAGCTGCGCCACGGCCGGGCCGGCGGCGGAGGCGGTCAGCAGTTGCGGTCCCTGCCGGGTGACCACGACGGCGCCGTAGATGTCGCGCTCTTCGATGGCGGTGCGGGCGGCGTCTTCGTCCGCGTAGGTGTGCACCTCGAAAGCGCCGTCGTGCCGCTCCAGCTGCGTCTTGACCGGTGCGGTGGCCTGGGCGGGCCCGGCGACGCCGAGTGGCAGGTCCCGTGGCTCGAGGCGGGCGTTGGGCCACAGGAAGGCCCACAAAGCGGACGCGATCACGGTGGGGATCAGGAGGACGACGGCGATCATGCTACGTCCGTGCGACATGGGGAGGCCCCAATCGATCAAAGAAGGATCGTTCGTTTTACGTTCTCACTCTGTGACGACCTGGAGCCGCTTGTCAAGAAGGAACGTTCGTTTTAACCTGCGGAACATGGCACGCGTATCCCAGGCACACCTCGACGCCCGGCGTCAGCAGATCATCACCGGCGCCCGCCGCTGCTTCACCCGCAACGGCTTCCACGCCACGTCCATGCAGGACGTCTTCAAGGAGACGGATCTGTCGGCCGGCGCCGTCTACCGCTACTTCGGCAGCAAAGAGGAGCTGATCCAGGCGGTGGCCGTCGAGGCGTTCACCTCGATGCGCGAGGCCTTCGCCGGCGCCACCCGGGACACCCCGACACGCCCGCTCGACGAAGTGCTCAGCGGCGTGCTCAGCCGTGTGCTGGAAGAGCAGGCGCACCGGGCGGGCACCGAGAGTACCGGTGCCTTCGCCAAGCTGATCCTGCAGGTGTGGGGTGAATCCTTGCGCAATGAGCCGCTCGCCATCACCCTCCGGCAGGGGTACGAGGACATGCACGTGGTGTGGAGCGAGCTGGTCCGGACCTATCAGCGCGCGGGTCGACTGCCCGCCGACGTCACCACCGACCACGTCGTACGCACCCTGATGGCCTTGGCACAGGGATTCATCGTCCAGCAGGCCCTGTTCGGCGACGCCAGCAGCGAGATCCTGCGCAACGGACTGCACACACTGATGACGGCGAACGCCGACGTCCAGTAGTGCTTCGTTCCCGTCTCCGCTGGAGTGGGGGTTGTCCCTACCCGAGGAGTGGGCCGAGGACCAGCAGCGGCGTCGGCGGGCTCGGGTGCCCCAGGAGATCGCCCGGTCTGGCACCGCCGGGCCGTGGCAGCCTGCGTATGGTGGGCCTGGGCCACCCGCCCTGCCCCGCTACCGTGAGGCCGCCAGGCCGCTGACCTCGTTGGTCGCCCTGGCGCCCGCTCCCGGGAGGCCACCTGGCGGCAGGGCGGCAGGGCGGCAGAGGCACGATGACCTCGCACTTCGCCGTGCTCGACCAACTCGTTCCGTCCTCGCGCCCCAGGATGAAAGGGGGGTTCGGTGAAATGAACCATGGGAAGTGGCGTGAACAAGGCGGTCGGCAGGTGGTCGGGCTCGCGGCCCCGCTCGTGGACGGGAGGGAAGGCGGCGGCCCGCGAACCCGACACCATTTGCGGATGTGGCCCGCGGGGGCACGTTGTCAGGTTCGTGCCCCCGCGGGCTGCTTGATGGCCGCCTTCAGGCGGTGGTGGTGATGCGCCGGACCGCTTCGCTCGTCAGGGCGCGTTCGTGCGGTGCGGTGTCGAGCGCTCGGTGGAGGGTGAGTCCCTCGATGAGCGCGTCGAGCTGGCGGGCGGTGTCGGCGTCGAAGTGCCGCCGCAGCAGGTCCCGGCTGCGGGCCATCCACGTCCGGGTCAGTTCGCGGTACTCGGGGCGCCGGGCGGCGAGGGTGTAGAGCTCCTGCGTGAGGACGAGGTCGCGCTGCGGACCGTCGGAGATCGCGTGGACGAGGTCGGTGACGGCCTGGCGCGCCTGCTCCGTGTCGCCTGCGGTGACCAAGTGCTGTTCGAACACCGTCACGATGTGCTCGGCGAAGCGGGTGAAGGCTTCGCGGAGTAGGTCGTCGATGCCGGTGAAGTGGTAGGTCATCGAACCGAGCGGCACGCCGGCGCGGGCGGCGATCTTGCGGTGGGAGACGCCGGCGACGCCCTCGGCGGCGATGTGGTCGAGGGTGGCGGCGAGGATACGCTCGCGCCGCTGCGGATCGGTGTGTCCGGTGGCCATCGGGAAAGGGCTTTCAGAGGTCGCGGACGGGGCGGGCGGGGGCGCCCACGGCGACGACGTCGGCGGGGATGTTCTTGGTGACGACCGAGCCGGCGCCGACGACGCTGTTGTCGCCGATGGTCACGCCGGGACAGACGATGACGCCACCACCGAGCCAGACGTTGTCGCCGATGGTGATGGGGAGGGCGGCTTCCAGCTTGTCGCGTCGGGGCTGGGGCTCCAGGGGGTGGGTGGGGGTGAGGAGTTGGACGTTCGGGCCGATCTGGCAGTCCTCGCCGATGGTGATCGCGGCGACGTCCAGCGCGGTGAGGTTGTAGTTGACGAAGGTGCGGGCACCGATGGTGATGTTGCTGCCGTAGTCGACGAACAGTGGCGGGCGCACCTCGATCCCCTCGCCCGCGGAGCCGAGCAGTTCCTCCAGGGTCGACCGGGCCTCGGCGGGGGCGTCCAGGTAGACGGCCTGGTAGCGGGCGGCCAGCCGCATCGCGCGGTGCTGCCTGTCGGCGATCTCGGGGTCCTCTGCGATGTAGAAGTCGCCCGCGAGCATGCGTTCCAGGTTGGAACGCGGGTCGTCGGCGAAGTAGTCCGTCATGTGTACGAGCGTACGCTTCGAAAGGTACGTTCGTACATCCCGCCGACCGGCAAGGGGGAGGGCTTTCCGGTCGGCGGGAGGCCACAGCAGCCGGCGGGCCTGCCGCGTGGCCCACGCCGCCGTGGGGTGGGCGGTGACGCCCGGGGTGTGCGCGGTGCGGGTGCGGATCCCCATCACGAACACGGCGTACAGCCGCCGCGGGTTGATCATGTCAACGTGAGAGAAGTCCGTGGCGGGCGCCCCTCGCCCTGGGCCTTGAGGAAGGCGGCCCGCTCGCGCCGGGCAGGCTGCCGACGGGGCGCGGGTCCCAGCCCGGCTTCGCGCGGGAGACGGCGCACGGTGGCCGGACTGATCCTGTGTCCGAGTCGGCGCGGTTCGCCGTGGACGTGGCGGAAGCGTCGGCACGGGTTCTCGACGCCGAGCCGGATGGTCCGGTCGCGCGGTTCGGGGGTGCCGGATCGTCTTGCGGTCCTCGGCGTGCCGGCTCACGGCGGCCTCGGCGTTGGCAGGGTTCACCGGCCGGCTCGTCACACGGGCGCGTCCTCCGCGTCGGCCTTGGCCTCGCCCGGGTGGAGGTCGGCGATCCCTCGCATCGCGAGCCCGGACAGGTAGGCGACCTGGCAGCCCGCGTCCCGGGCGACGGTCAACGGCAGGACGCCGACGGAGGCGGGCTGGTCCACGATCACCAGGGCGGCGCCGAACTTCGCGGTCGGCTTCCGGCCCCGGGGGCCGGAGCCCTTGCGGACTGCCGGAACAGGTCCTGGAAGAACTGCTGGAGCAGGAGATCGAAGCGGTGCGGTTGCCGTGACCGGTGGTCCGCACCGTCCGGGCCTGTCTCCAAACCCGGCCGACAACCGGGGGCGTGGCAGTCGGACGTCAAGGTCCGCTCTCGTCCCCCGGGTCGTTCGGCATGGTCCCGGCCCGCCGTCACAGACCCAGCGGCGGCAGTTCGCGGGAGGCGTCCGAAGGGCCGTCGCGCAGCGACTCCCGCAAGGCGGCGCGCAGGGAGCGTTTGGCGACGACCCGCGCCTTCGGCATGTCGGCCAGAATCTCGTACCCTTCGCCGTACTCCGCGGGCAGCGCCGGCAGTCGCAGCGCCTTGAGGGTGGCGTCGAGCGGGGCGCGGTCCGTACCGGGGTCGCGCAGCGCGGCAGCGACGAGGCGCTCGTCGGCCTTGGGGAAGGCCGACGTGAGAGCGGCGGCGGTCTCGGCGGCCTCCTGCTGGATTGGGATCCCCTCGGGGCCCTGCCAAAAATGTGACATCAAGACCTTGCGGTCACGCACCAGAACCAGTCCGTACCGGTCGACGCACCGGGACACGACGAGCACGGGCCAGGGTTCACCGGTCGTGAACGACTGGGCGAGCCGTTCGAGGCCGCCCTCACCGAGGAGGGCACGGCGCAGGCCGCGCCGCCGGCCGCGCCCTCTGGTGTCCGGTTCCTGTGAGGGGGCGGTCTCGACGAGGGTGATGCCATTGCCGAGCGGCGCCGTGCGGTAGGTGACGCCGGTGAGCAGCACGGCCTTGGCGACCTGAGTGGCCGTCGCAGGCACCAGGGCGAGCTCCCGGCGGGCGCCGCCCGCGTCCACGGCGGCCGTCGCCGTCTCCGGCGAAGGCACCGAGCCGCCGAAGAACGGGGTCTCACGGGCCACTTGGGCGCGCACTCCCTTACGGAGTTCCAGGAACGTCGGCAGCCCGTCGAGGTAATCCCACGGGAAGGCGGTGACGTGCCGCCCGATGGCCCGGAAGACGTCAAGGATCTCGGTGGCCGGCCGGCCGTCACGGATCATCGCCCAGGCCAGGTGGTTGCGGACACGGGCCAGTTGCGGATCGCCGACGGGGCGGGCCGCCGAGAGGGCGCGGGCAGCGGCGATCGCGGCGTCCACACGGTCCTGGCCGATCGGCCCGTACTTGGTCGCCGCGTCGCCGGCCGGCCGTTCGTCCAAGACGAGTTCGGACAGTGCCACGACCGGCAGCCCGCGCAGCTGGTGACCTTCCGGGCTCGCGGCCGCGACCCGCTCGGCGTACGCGAACATCTCCTCGTGGGAGCCGTACCACTTGGCGGCGAGGAACTGCACGGCGCGCGCGTGGACGGCCCAGTTGTGGGGGTCCATCGCCAGGGCGTTCGCGAGGTGGTCCTCGAACTCCGCCCGGGACGCAGCGGCCCCGGTGTCGTGCCGGAGGACGGCGACCCACGGCGTGGGATCCCCCTGGTTCAAAGCGACCGCCTCTTCGAGAACCGGCACGGCGTCGGCGAGAAGCGCGTGGAAACCGGCGAACTGCTCGGTCGAAACCTCCGAGGCCCGCGCCCCGGTCCGCACCGACCAGGCCTGTGCGACGGCCGCCTCGGCGCGGACAAGAGCCAGATCACGGTCGCGGAACTTCCGTGCACACCAGTCGTCCAGTTGGCCGGGGCTGTCGAGCAGGGTGTCCGCGAACGCCCTGGCGGCATCGGCCCGGGTGGCCCAGTCGGACTCCGCGCGGGTGACCGCGAGCAGCTCCTCCGCGGGGGCGTACCGCCCCCGCCGCAAGGCATCACAGGCCGCCCGCACACGCGGTTCCGGGGCGTCGAACGCCATCTCGTCGTCGGCCGGAAGACCGACCGCGGTCGCACCGTAGTGGCGCAGCAGCCGAGGAACTCCCAGCAGACCGGGCAGACGTCCCATGGCGACTCCTCACAAGACCGGACGCGAACGATCTTGTCAGGGTACGGGGTCGCCGGCGCGGTACGGACGGCAGTGCCCCCTGCCTCGGCGACGCTGGGCGATCACATCTCGGCCGATGCCACTCCCCGGGTCTCGGGCGGGGCCGCGCCGTCCTCGGCTTGCCGGTGCGGTCGAGGTCGCCGCCGCACGGTGCACGGCCCAAAAGGCCCGACCTCCAGGCCATCGGCGCGTAGGCGGTTCCGTCCCACTCCTGCGGCGTCTGCCAAACCGAGCGGTCCGGTGAGGCCGTTGTTGTCGATGGGGTCGCCGCTCGCGTAGAGGCAAGGGTTGGTCTCCTGGCCGCTGGAGTCGGGTTGGGTGAAGCGGCCCCGGTACGGGACGCGGACCGCGCCCCTGGCGCCTCGGTAGCCCTTGTCCGCCCAGCACGTGACGCCGACCGTCGTGAGAACACCGATGATGCCGTGCCCCCATCGGTCGGCAGCAGCGTGCCGTCCAGCAGCGCGAACGTGGACACGTCCAGTCCGGACGGGTGGACAAGCACACGAAGCCTCTGGTGGAGACGGTTCTTCTTGGTCGAAAACCCGTCTACCAGGGGCTTCGCCTGTCTGTCAGCCCAACCAGCCCCCTCGGCGGTCAGGTTGGAAAACGCTCAGTGCCCCTGTGCCTGCTGCCGCAGAGCGGCGATGCCGTCGGCGATGGTGGGGTCCTGCCCGGTTCCGCTGCGGACGCAGACGAGGATCCGCCTGAACGGCGGTGGGTCCCCGCGGAGGCGTACGCGCGCGACGTCGAGACGTGGGGGAGGGACCAGGCGCGGAACGAGGCACACCCCGAAGCCATGGCTCACGAGAGAGAGCACCGCATGCCACGCGTCGGCCCTGTGGACGAACTTCGGGGCGAACCCGGACGCGGAGCACAGGGACTCGATGAGCCGGGTGTGGTCGTGGTGCGGGGCGATCCAGTCCTCGGTCGAGGCATCCGCCAGATCGACGGTGCTCTGTGTCGCCAACCGATGATCGGCGGGCACAGCGAGGTCCATGAGATCGTCCATCAGTACGGACTGTTCGAAGCGTGGATCGTCCAGGGGTGGCCCCCCTGGCAGAGGAGTCAGGACAGCCAGGTCGATCTCTCCGGCCAGCAGCTTTTCGTAGCACTCCTGCGTCCCCGCCTCCTGGAGGAACGTCCTGGTCGGATACTCGGCCTGGTTCAGGCGCCTGGCCGCAGGAGCCAGCAGAGTGTCGATGCTGGTGGCGAACCCCCCGAGGGACAGTGTCCGCCGAGGGCTTCCGGCCTCTTCGGCCAGCTCGGAGACTGCTCGCTCCCACTGCGAGCACAGCAGGTCGGCATGGCGCAGCAGGACGTGTCCCGCGGCGGTGAATTGGACCCGGCGTCCCTCGGCCCGTAGCAAGTCGGCGCCCGCCTCCGCCGCGAGTCGCCGTAGCTGCTGCGAAACAGCCGACGGTGACATGTGCAAGGCCCGAGCCGTCGCGGTGACCGTGCCCTGGACGTACAGAACGCGGAGAGTCCGAAGAAGCTGGAGATCAACCATGCAGTAATTCAATAAGATCACATGCGTAAATGTGCGATGGACGCGTACGGATTTCTTGCCGATCCTGAAGGCATGAGCGCCCCGTCGAAAGCCGAGGAAACGTGTTCCATATGTGGCTGGTCGCTGAGGCAGCCCCTCAGCGTCCTCTCCCGCCACCGAGTGATGGACGGCGTCCTCACCTACGTCCGGTGCGCATGTGGCCGGCTGCACGCATGGCTCGACCCCGCCTCCCAACGCGAGCCACGCCTTGTGGCGAGCGGAGGCAGCCCTTCCTTCCGACTTCCGAGCTCTCGCCACCCGCAGAGCCGAGACGGACACGGATGGAGGAGAACCTTGTGAGGTCTCCAGCCGACCCCGCATCCGGGCGCGCCTCGCCCGCCGAAGACTCCGGCCCGGCAGGGCACCGGGTCGCACGTTCGGTGCCCGCTCCGCTCCTCGTGCTCACCAGCGTCGTCAGCGTGCAGACCGGGCAAGCCATCGGCAAAGGGCTCTTCGGTGCCGCCGGAGGACCGTGGGGCGTAGTGGCGATCCGGCTGACCTTCGCCGCCCTTCTCCTTCTGGCCTGGTGGCGGCCACGCCTGCCGCGGGAACGCACCGACGTCGTGCTCATCCTGGCCTTTGGCACGGCCATCGCCGGAATGAATCTCGGCTACCTGGCGATGAAGTACATGCCCCTCGGCGTAGCGATGACCATTCAGCTCATGGGGCCGCTCGTCGTCTCGCTGTGTGCCGCCAGGCGCATGGTGCATCTGCTGTGGGGACTTCTGGCCGTCACGGGTCTGGTGCTTTTCACCTCCCCGGGCACCGCCGACGCGCCGCCCGCGATCGGCCTGCTCTTCGCCGTCGGATCCGCGATCTCCATGGGCTCCTACCTCCTGCTGAGCAAACGAACCGGGGCACGGATGTCAGGGGGCCAACCGCTGGCCCTGGCCGTTGCCTGGGCGGCCGTGCTCACCCTCCCCTTCGGCGTCCTGGACAGCGGCAGCCGCATGCTCGAAGCTGGCGTCCTATGGGTGGGCCTGGCCGTCGCCGTGCTGTCCGCGGCGGTTCCCTATTCCCTGGAACTCGCGGCGCTCCGGCACCTGCCTGCCCGCACGGTCGGTGTTCTGCAGAGCCTTGAGCCCGTCGCCGCAGGGATCGCCGGACTCCTCCTGCTCGGTGAGCACCTGGGAGGTCACCAGTGGCTGGCCATCGTGTGCATCTCCGCAGCATCAGCCGGCACCGTGGCCACCCATGAGACGCCCCCGGCCACCCACAGCGGAACCCGAAGCCGCAAAACGTCCGGTGTGACTTCCGATCGGGGGAAGGTACGCCGATGACCGGTACGAACGTGACCAAACCCGAGTCCGTCACAGTTCATCGACAAGCCGGTCATTGTGGTCCGACCCGATGCGGCCCGGGCCGCGGCAGAACATGGATGCGCAAGAGTTCCCGCGCCGTCTTCTCTACGGCAGTGGCCTGGGCGCCCCCGCCCCTGGTTCCCGGATCCGGCCGGGTCTGCCGCGAGTTGGTGGCGACTCCCCACACGGTGATGAACTTCACCGGGAAGACCTCGGTGAGGAGTTGCGTCGGGGGCAGCCCGGCGCGAGTGCTCGCGTACCCGTTCGTGTGGCGCGATACCGACCGCGGTGGGCGGTGGGCACGGCCCACCGGCACCACCGGGTGGTCGTCGTAGGCGGCGGCAAAGGGGTGAACCGTTTTTTCGTGGCGGTTCGGTCGCCTCCTTGAAGGTACCCGGCGGCGGGAGGTGATGCGTGTGGCTCCTCGAAACCTCCAGATCGACGAGGACGAGCGGTTCCAGCGCGGTGAGTGGGCCTTCGAGCGCGGTGCCTGGGTAGTGCTGACCATGATCGTCGTCGCGGCGTTGGCCAGCCTCTTCGGTGGCCTCGGAATCTTCCACTCCGAGCGGGCGTCGGCCGCTTCGGGGGCGGTGACGGTGGAGTACCCGGGGCTGACCCGCTACACGGCCACGACCGAGTTGCAGATCACCACGGGCACCGCGGCCGTGTCCGAGGGCGAGGTGATGTTGACGCTCTCCTCGGACTGGGTGGACGGGGCCGACATCGACCGGGTGACTCCCGAGCCGGACACCTGGGAGAGCACCTCGGACGGGCTGCGCCTGACCTTCCCCGCCGAACAGGCCCCGCCCGAGGTCCAGGTCTCCTACCGCCCCGATGTCATCGGCCTCCACTCCGGCACGGTCACCGTCGGAGAGTCCGGTCCCGAAGTCGGCTTCCGGCAGTTCGTCTACCCCTGAGCCCGTCAGAAGGAGGCCGCCGTGGATACGGTGGTACGTGCGCTTGTCGTCTACCTGATCGTGTTGTTGCTGCTGCGGGCCGGGGGGAAGCGGTCGCTGGCCAGCATGAACACCTTCGACCTGGTCCTGCTGTTGATCATCAGCGAGGCCACCCAGCAGGCACTGTTGGGGGACGACTTCTCCCTGACCACTGCGGCCCTGGTCATCACCACCCTGATCACGGTGGACCGGCTCACCGACTACCTCGGCTTCCGTTTCCCGGCCTTCTCGCGGGTCACCGACAGCGTCCCGCTGGTCGTGGTGGACGACGGGCGGCTCCTTGAGGACCGGCTGAAACGGCTGCACATCGACGAGGCCGACATCCTCGCTGCCGCACGGCAGAACCAGGGCCTGGAGCGCATGGACCAGATCAAGTACGCCGTGCTGGAGAAGGAAGGCAGCATCAGCATCGTTCCCCGGCGGTAACGGACCGAAAAAAGGCGCGCTTCCGAGTTCGGCCCAGGAGTGTGGACCTTCCCCGTGGAGGGCTGCCCCGCACGGACGCGCGAGTGCCACGTGTCGCCGTTCGGCGCCCCCGGTGGGTCCCCTTGCGCTTGGCCTGGGGTCCTTCAGTGGGACCGGAGTGCGCTTCTTCCCCCCGTACGTCCCTCGCCAGGTGAGTGTGGTTTCGTCCGTCATGGGTGCTCCCCTGGGCGGGCACCCACGGACAGTTCTCCTCGACCTTGACGGTCGGGAGGGTGGCCGGCTTCCCGTCGAGCGTGGTGCCCGTGGCGGGTGTCCGAACGACGGCGAGTGCAGTGGTGCGGGCGCGCAGGGCGGGGCTCCTGGTCGTGATGGTGCGGTGTCGGGCCATCTTGTCCGGATTCAGGTTCCACGTACGAGCTGTGTGACTTCTCCGTGACGCTCTGGTCGGATCCTTGTGGCCTTGCCCGGCCGTGCGGATCCCCCGCCGGTGTGGCGGGAGAGGGCAACGGTCGGTCCGGCTCCCCACCGGTCGGCACCGGCCCGCCGAGGGGCGCGCTCCCGTAGACTCGACGGCACGGCCGTCCCGCGAACCGTTCGGAGTCCCCGTGCCGCACCACTCCCACCAAGCGGACGGACTGTTCCCCGTGGACGACCTGCTGCCGCCCGCGCCCTCCGGAGCGGTCCGCCGCCCGGCCTCCGCAGCCGCCTTCCGCGGCTCCCCCGCGGCGCTCCGGATGCTCGACGTGCGGGAGATATACGCGGAGCCGGAAGCCGCCGCCTCCGAGCGCGGCCGGGAGATCATCTCGCGCTTCCCCCACGCCCGGGTCACCGACGTCGCCTCGCACTGGCGGATCCCGCGTCTCCACGGCGCCGAGGGCAACGCCGCGCGCTGGGTCCGGGTCAAGACCGACACGCTGGTCCTGGGGGTGAAGAAGACGCTCACCCTGCGTCCCAACGGACGCTCGGCCGACTGGATCGCCCCGAGCCCCTCCAACGGCTGCGCCATGGCCTGTGCCTACTGCTACGTGCCCCGCCGCAAGGGGTACGCCAACCCGATCACCGTCTTCACCAACACCGGGGAGATCGTCGGCCGCCTCGCCCGCCACATCGCGGCGCAGGGCCCCAAGCGCGTCCCCAACCAGTGCGACCCCGACGCGTGGGTGTACGACATCGGGGAGAACGGCGACTGCGCGGTGGACGCCCTGATCTGCGACAGCACCGCGGAACTGGTCGCCGCCTTCCGGCAGTGGCCGACGGCGAAGGCGTCCTTCGCCACCAAGTTCGTCAACCCCGATCTGCTGGCGTTCGACCCGCGCGGCCGCACCAGGATCCGCTTCTCCGTCATGCCGGCCGCCGACTCGCGGTTGCTGGACATCCGCACCAGCCCGGTCGCCGCGCGGATCGCCGCCGCCGGCGACTTCCTGGAAGCCGGGTACGAGGTGCACTTCAACCTCTCCCCGGTGGTGGTACGCCCGGGCTGGGAGGCCGCGTGGACGGAGCTGCTGCGGGAACTCGACGACGTCCTGCCCCGGGCGGTGAAGGAGCAGGCGGCGGCCGAGGTGATCATGCTCACCCACAACCGGGACCTGCACGAGGTCAACCTGGAGTGGCATCCGCGTGCCGAGGAGGTGCTGTGGCGGCCGGACCTCCAGGAGGGCAAGCGCTCGGAGAACGGGAGCTGGAACGTGCGCTACCGGGCCGGCGCCAAGCGGGAGGCGCTGGAGCGGCTGCGCGGACTGGTCGCCGCACACGCCCCGTGGCTGGACATCCGCTACGCCTTCTGACCCCGGAGTCCCCGGTGGGGTGGGGCTGGGTCGGCCCCCGGGCCGGCGCGGCCCCGCGGCACGTCGTCCACCCGCCGGCGCAGCGGGCACGGCCGCGAACCGGTGTGGACCGTCGCTCACCCATCCCCTCGTCGTCGAGGAGCAGGAGAGGTACGGCGAGTTCTTCGACATCCCGGCCCCGGCGGCCGGGACCACCTCGTCCACCACCACCCCGGCGTGCGTCTGGTCGTTCCCGACGCCGGCGCCAGGACACCGCCCAACGCCGGCACCATCGCCGCGGACTCCCCCGTCACGCCCCGACGGCTGCGACCCCGATCTCGGCCTCCTGCGGGAACAGCACGACGCCCGGCGGGTCGGTGAACAGCTCACTGACCACCACAGCATCGCAAAGCAGCCGGGCAAGCAGCCCGCGCCGACCGGTAACGGCGGTCACCGCCGCCGCTCCGGCCCGGGGAGGATCCGGCAGAGCCCGGGGGGCGCGACCGGCCGGCTGCGCCACTCGCGCGGATAGCCGAGCGACACCTCGCGGTGAGGCACCCCGTCGCAATCGATCGTGCGCGGGATGTGCAGATGTCCGTACACGACGGTGGTCGCGCGGTACCGCACGTGCCAGTCGGCTGTGGCTTCGGTGCCGCACCACAGCGCGAACTCCGGGTAGCGCAGGATGCGGGTGGGCTCCCGCACCAGCGGGAAGTGGTTGACGAGCACGGTGGGCAGTGCGGGATCGATCCGGTCCAGCCGCGAACGGGTATAGGCCAGTCGCGCCCGGCACCACGCCTCACGGCCGGGATACGGGTCGGGGTGCAGCAGGTACTCGTCGGTGGCGACCACGCCGGCCGCATGGGCGACACCGAGCGCCTCTTCCTTGGTGTACGTGCCTTCGGGTCGGAACGTGTAGTCGTACAACACGAACAGCGGCGCGATCACGGCCGGCCCGCCGGCGCCCTGCCACACCGGATAGGGGTCCTCGGGCGTGACCACGCCGAGACCACGCAGGGTCCGGACCAGGTGCAGATAGCGCTCCTCGCCACGGAGCTGAACCGGATCCTTCGGCGGGGTCCACAGTTCGTGGTTGCCGGGGGTCCAGACGACCTTGGCGAAGCGATCGTTCAGTGTCCCGAGCGCCCATACGATGTCGTCGAAGATCTCGGCGACATCTCCGGCGACCACCAGCCAGTCATCGTCCGAGTCCGGTCGCAGACCTTCGACGATGTCGCGGTTCGCGGCATGGCGGACGTGGAGGTCGCTGATGGCGAACAGATTCATCTCAGCGCACCCGCCGCACCGTGACGACCGCGCTGCTCGTCCTCGTACACACCGCTCCCCCGTCCGTGTCCCCTGCACGCGCTGCCTCCGCGCGTGTCCCGTCCTCGGCACCTCGCCCCTCGGTGCGGGGCGGCACGCGATCGCCCCACTCTACGCGCCCCGGTCCCGAAGGCTCGGGCCCATCGGAACCTCCCCCGGGCCTTGGCAGTTCATTCGCGCTCGTGCCGCGAGAGCGAGCAGGACCGCGCGCCGTCCGTGCAAAGAGGACCGTCGCTTTCCGTGGCACCCCGACCGTCTCGGCCTGCTCACGGTTCGGTGGGCCCTTCCGTCCAGCCTGGGAGCCAAGATCGATTGTCAGTGGTGGGTGGAACGGTAGGGGCATCGAGTCGGAAAGAGGGGGACTGTCGTGTCCGGAAGCCAGAACTACATCAATCACGTTGCTCTTGTGCTGGATGCCAGTTCGTCCATGTCACACCTGAGTCGCAAGGTCGTCGAAGTCGCGGACCAGCAGATCGCTTATCTTGCCCGTCGTTCGAGGGAGCTGGACCAGGAGACCCGCGTCACGGTGTACGTCTTCGCGGACAAGGTGGAGTGCGTCATCTACGACAAGGACGTACTGCGGATGCCGTCCCTGAAGCAGCTGTACCGGGTCGGTGGAATGACGGCTCTGCTGGCGGCCGCGCTGAAGTCGCAGCGGGAACTGGCGCAGACGGCTCAACTCTACGGTGACCACAGCTTCCTGACGTTCGTCCTCACCGACGGGCAGGAGAACGCAAGTCATCGCTGCCCGGATGCCCCCACCAGGAATCCGCGTGAACTGATCGGGGCCGTGGCCGAGATGATCAGGACGCAGGAGGACAACTGGACGTTGGCCGTCCTCGTGCCGGACCAGATGGGCAAGCGCGAGGCCATGCAGTGCGGTTTCCCGAAGGACAACATCGCCATCTGGGACGCCACGAGCACACAGGGCCTGGAGGAGGCCGGGCAGGTCATCCGGCAGGCCACGGAGAAATTCATGGTGGGCCGCACTCAGGGCATCCGGGGATCGCGGGCGGTGTTCTCCACGGGTGCGGAAGCGGTCAACAAGGACACCATCAAGGCGGCCGGCCTCACCCCGGTGAATCCGTCGAAGTACCAACTGATCCCGGTGGCCCGTGACGTGGCGATCCGGGACTGGGTCGTCGAATGCGGGCACACCTACCGTACCGGTGGCGCGTTCTACCAACTGAGCAAGTCGGAGAAGATCCAGGCGCGGAAGCGGATCGCGGTGCTGGAGAAGAAGACGGACCGGGTGTACACGGGGCCCGAGGCCCGGGCCCTGCTCGGCCTGCCGGACGTGGAAGTTCGCGTCAAGCCGGACCACAACGACGACTTCACGATCTTCGTGCAGAGCACCAGCGTGAACCGGAAGCTCGTGCCGAACACGCGGCTCCTGCTCATGCTCTGACGCCGGGAGGCCTCACCGGCTCCGGCCGGCCACGGTCCAGGGCCGCGTACAGCGCGCCGTGCCCGCGTCGGGGAGCTCGAATGGCGCGTCCGCGCGGCTGTCCGGGCGGTCGTGGAACTCGAATCGGGAGTGGGACGGCACGCCCGGTGCGACGGCAGCGAAACCTGCGGGAGCGAGACTCTTCACCAGCGGCCGTTCCCTCACGCGACGTCGCCTGACGCCTCGAAGCGTGAGGAACGGCCGTCCTGCCGTTCCCCGAAGGGCACCAGACCAGCGGGTCGAGCGAATCGGCGCGGTCAGGCGCCGAGCCGGGATCCCGCGGCGAAGCGGACGAAGCCGGCGATGCGGCAGCCGCGGCGCTGCTGCGGAGGGCAACGCGGGGAACGAGGCGGCAGCGTGGCAGTAGCGTGGCATTGGGGTGTCGCGGACCGTGCTCCGCGGTCCGTCGACGGCGGGCACGACGTGACGACAGTCGCCCCGCGCAACCACCGCCGCACACGGGTGAGGCGGAAGCGCACCGATCGGACCGGCAACCTTCCGTCACCGAGCCGCCTTCCTCGCGAGCGAGAGGGCGTAGTCCCCCTGCGGGTCGGTCCACCAGGAGTGCAGGCGCAGCCCGGAGGAGGCGAGTTCCCGCACGACACGCTCACGGCGGAACTTGGCGCTGACCTCGGTGCGCATTTCCTCCCCCTCGGCGAAGGACGCTTCGATGTCGAGGACGCGCACGACCTGGTCCCGCAGCGACCGCAGGCGCATCTCGATCCACTCGTTCTCCGCGTCCCAGACCGCGACGTGCGCGAAGGCGTCGGGGTCGACCTCGGCGCCGAGTTCCCGGGCGAGTACGTGCAACACGTTGCGGTTGAACCGCGCGGTCACGCCCGCCGCGTCGTCGTAGGCGGCGACCAACCGGGCCGGGTCCTTCACCAGGTCGGTGCCGAGCAGGAGGCCGTCCCCGGGTGCCATACTCCGCGCGAGGGTGCGAAGGAAGTGTGCGCGCTGCGCGGGGAGCAGGTTGCCGATGGTGCCGCCCAGGAAGGCCACCAGGCGGCGGCCGCCGGTCGGCAGCAGCGGCAGATGGCGCTCGAAGTCGCCGACGACGGCGTGCACCGCGACCGTGGGGTACTCCGCGGCCACCGCCCGGGCCGCTGCGGTGAGCACGGTCTCGTCCACGTCGAAGGGCACGTAGCGGCGCAGCGATCCGGCCTCTCCCAGCGCGTCGAGCAGCAGTCTGGTCTTCTCCGAGGTGCCGCTGCCGAGTTCGACGAGGGTGTCGGCCCCGGTCAGTTCGGCTATGTCGGCGGCGTGTGCCCGTAGGATCGCGCGCTCACGGCGGGTGGGGTAGTACTCCGCGAGTTCGGTGATCCGTGCGAACAGGTGCGAGCCCCGGGCGTCGTAGAACCACTTCGGCGGCAGCGCCTTGGGGATCGTGGCCAGTCCGGCTCGGACGTCGCCTTCGAGGTCGGCCCGCAGCGTCGACGGTGTCAGGTGGCGGTCCACACGGATCGCCGCACCGGCTCGCACCACGTCCGGCCTCCTCGCGCGGGCCGGGGAGTGAGGTCCGTGGGCGGCTTTCACGGGCGGGCCAGTCGTAGTCCGGCGAACACCCAGCGGGAGGCGGCGGGGTAGAAGTTGCGGTACGTCGGCCGCTCGTGCCCCGCGGGGGTGGCGCAGCTCGCCCCCCGCAGGACGTGCTGGTCGGACATGAACTTGCCGTTGTACTCGCCGACCGCGCCCTGGGCGGGGCGGAAGCCGGGGTAGGGCAGGTAGGCGCTGGAGGTCCACTCCCACACGTCGCCGAGCATGTGCCGGCCGGCCGGGCCCGGGTGCAGTCGGTCGGGGTCCAGCAGCCGGCCGCGCGAATCCGCCACCTCGCGGGCCGCGACCTCCCACTCGAACTCGGTGGGCAGGCGGGCACCGGCCCAGCGGGCGTAGGCGTCGGCCTCGTAGAACGAAAGGTGGCAGACCGGCTCGTCCCGGCGCAGCGGCCGCACACCGGCGGAACCGAACGCGGCCCACCGGCCGTCCTGCCGCAACCAGTAGCCCGGGGCCCGCCAGCCGTGCCGCCGCACCGCGGCCCACCCGTCGGAGAGCCACAGCTCCGGGCGGTCGTAGCCGCCGTCGGCGATGAACTCCAGCCACTCGGCGTTGGTGACCGCGCGTTCGGCTATCTCGAAGGGCACCAGGTGCACGCTGTGGCGCGGCCCCTCGTTGTCGAAGGCGAATCCGGTTCCGTCGTGCCCCACCTCGTACAGTCCGCCGGGGACCGCGCGCCAGGTCAGCGGCAGCGGCTCGGGGTCGTCCTCGGCCGGCCGCCGGAGCAGCGCCGGTCCGAACGGGTGACACGAGAGCAGGTGCAGGGCGTCCATGACCAGCAGTTCCTGGTGCTGCTGCTCGTGGTTCAGCCCCAGCACGATCATCTCCTCCTGCTTCTCGTCGACTCCGCGCCGCAGCAGGTCGACGACGGCCCGGTCGACGTGCGCCCGGTAACGGCCGACCTCGTCGGCCGACGGCCGGGTCACCAGACCGCGCTGCGGGCGGGGGTGCCGAGGGCCGACCGCCTCGTAGTAGGAGTTGAACAGGTAGCGGAACGTCGGGTCGAACGGCTGGTGTCCGCCCGCGGGACCGAGCAGGAACTCCTCGAAGAACCAAGTGGTGTGGGCGCGGTGCCACTTCGTCGGACTGGCCTCCGGCATCGACTGCGCGGTCTGGTCCTCGGGAGACAGGGGGGCGGCGAGCCGTTCGGTGAGCGCGCGGACGTCCTGGAACCGCGCGAGCAGGCTCGGCGGGGCGGGGGCGGCCAGGGACACACGACCTCCATCGTCATGGCAGTACGCGACCGGGCGGCGGTCACAGGTGTCAACGAGCGCTGTACCCATCGCGCGGGCGGCTGACTCCCGACCGTGGTCGGCCCCGGCCCGACGTCCGCATCGGCCCGCCGCCCGTTGCGGGGGCGACGGGCGGGGTGTTCGCGACGGGCCGGCCGTCCGGTGGGGTTGCCGCGCGGAGCGTGGTCGGGTCCCCGGCCCCCAGGTCCACGACGTGGGCGTCCGGGCCGTGGCACACCCGACCGGGCCTGTCGGGCCGTCGCCCATCCTTGGGGTTTCCTCACCCGTTCCGCCTTCGGAGCCGCCGAGGCCACGGCGGATGGGGCAGGGTGGTTCCCTGCTGCGGCGCACCCGATGAGTTCTGTCCCCCGGTCTTCGAAGGAAGGGAACGACACCATGGCTGAGGAATTCGACGCGGTCGTCATCGGAGCCGGTCCGGGAGGGGAGACCGTCGCCTCCCGGCTGCTGGCCGGCGGACTGCGTGTGGCGCTGGTGGAACGCGAACTCGTCGGCGGCGAGTGCGCCTACTGGGCCTGCGTCCCTTCCAAGACCCTGCTGCGTCCGCCCGAGGCCCGCGCCGAAGCCGCGGGCGCCGCCGGTCTGTCCACGCCCGAGCAACACTGGCCGACCCTGCGCGACTACCGCGACCACATGATCCGCCACCTTGACGACACCGCCCAGGTTGACGGCTACCGCGAGCAGGGCGCCACCGTCGTCAAGGCCACCGCCCGAATCACCGGACGCGGCCCGTGGCGCGTCGAGGCGGGCGGACGGCGGCTGAGTGCCGAGCACGTCGTGATCGCCACCGGGTCGCAGGCGGTGCGCCCGCCCATCGACGGTCTGGACCGGGTGGAGACGTGGACCAACCGGGAGGCCACCACCGTGCGGGAGATCCCCCGGCGTGCCGTGGTGATCGGCGGCAGCGCGGTCGGCGTGGAGCTGGGCCAGTTCCTGGCCCGCATGGGCAGCCACGTCACCCTTGTCCAACGCGGCCCGCGGCTGCTGGACCGCGAGGAACCCCGCCTCGGTGAGCTGGTCGGCGCCCGGCTCCGCGGGGACGGCATCGACGTGCGCCTGGGCCGCCAGGCCACCACCGTCCGTCGCGACGGCGCCGACACCGTGGTCGAACTGGACGACGGCAGCAGCGTCCGCACCGACGTGATCGTCCTCGGGACGGGCCGCCGGCCCCGTACCGCCGGGCTCGGCCTGGACGCCGTCGGCATCGAAGCCAACGCCGGCGGTGCCTTGGACGTCGACGAGCGGTGCCGCGTCACCGACGACGGGCTGTGGGCGGTCGGCGACGTCACCGGCACCGCCCTGTTCACCCACGTCGCCCAGTACCAGGCCAGGGTCGTGGCCGACACCATCCTCGGCAGGCCCCGCCGCGCCGACTACACCGCCGTCCCCCGCGTCGTCTTCGCCCAGCCGGAGATCGCCGCCGTCGGTCTGACCACCGCCCAGGCCGGCGAGCGGAACATCGACCTGGCCACCAGTGAACTCGACCTCGCCGCCTCCCTCGCCCGCCCATGGACCTTCGAAACCGAGCCCACCGGCACTCTCGGCCTGCTCGCCGACCGCA
Organism: Streptomyces taklimakanensis; assembly: GCF_009709575.1. NCBI lineage: Bacteria > Bacillati > Actinomycetota > Actinomycetes > Kitasatosporales > Streptomycetaceae > Streptomyces > Streptomyces taklimakanensis. The sequence continues at coordinate 5,870,378 of NZ_WIXO01000001.1, read as the reverse complement.
GGCGTCGCGTCCTGGTCGGCGCGTGGGCCGTCGCCCCACTGGCCGGGGAGTGGATCCACCAGGCCGCACTCGCCATCCGCGCCCGCGTCCCCCTCGATGTCCTGCTCGATGGGATCGCCCAGTTCCCCACCTACAGCGAGGCCTACCTCAAAGCAGCCGAGCGCCTCGACCTGTGAGCGGACCGTCCCGCTTCCGCGGCGACAAGGGGCCGAAGGCCCTACGGCGGCCGGCGGTCGGCCGGTGGTCGGGGTCCGCAACGCGGCAGGGCTCCCGGTCGGCGCGCGATCTCCTCGCGTTCCGCGAACGACGGGTGCCCGCCCGAGGGCGGGCCGAGCCGGATCGACGGTTCAGTCCTGCCGGTTCCGCCGGTCCGGCTGCGATTCCCGGGTGAGGCGGGTCCAGCCCGCCGGCGGTGCCAGGAGGGTGCGGGCATGGGGCTTCCGTCTCCGGAGCCGCACCTCTCCCCGGTAGTCGCGAAGGACGAGGTGGCCGAGGTGTTCCAGGGCCTTGGCCGCGAATCCGTTCGCCGGGCACATCCCCTCCCCCTTCCCGAAGGGAAGGTAGGACCGCCGCTGGTCGTCGGTCGGTTTCTCCCACCGCGTGGGACGGAAGTCCAGCGGCTCGTCCCACACGGCCGCCGACCGGTGGAGCGCGTGCGTGCCGATCAGGACGTGTTCGCCCTCGTGAACCGGGACGCCGGCTATCTCGTGATCAGCGGCGGCCACCCTGGCCAGGCGCCACGCCGTCGGATAGAGGCGTAGCGCCTCCTTGACCAGGGAACGGACCTGTTCCGGTCGTACCGATGGGCCGTTGTACCCGTGCCGAAGGCCGAGCAGCACCACCCATTCGAGAGTCACGCCGGTGAAGCCGACCGTGGAGAGGACGAGCCGCTGCAGCAGCTGCGCGCGATCCGCCGGGGACAGTTCCCCGTGCAGGCCCAGCACCACGTCGACGAGGTCCTGTGCGTCGGCGCCCGGTGCGGGCAGCCGTTCCAGCTGTTCGGCGATTCCGGCCCGGATGACGGGTACCGAGCGGTGGGAACGCCTCACCGCGTGACCGACGATGTCGTCGGCGATGATGCTCGACGTCACGTAGGCATCGATGAGTGAGTTGATCTCGCGGTGGCGCCGGTGTGCCATCACCGGCGCGAAGTACCGCCGAATCACTCGGACTCCCCAGCGCTGGTTCCGCAGGCGGCCGCGGCTGTCACCTGCCTCGCGGAGGGCGGAGTCGATGTCGAACGAAGCGCGGAGATCGTGACGGGTCAGGATCGTGAGCAGTTCGCGTGACGCCTCGGCTCGCAGCGTCCGGGAAAGGGGCGTTGGTCCGATGCGGAAGAACCCGGACTGCGGCAGGTACTTGTCGGCCGAATCGACCAGCACCTCCCGGGCCGCATCCGCATCGGCGACGAAGAGAGTCCCGAAGCGGAGCCTGAACGGGCCATCGGCGTCCGCTGCCAGGTTCTCCCATCGCCGAAGGTGGTGCCATAGGCTCTGCCTGTCCAAGAACACGAGGTCCTCTGCCCATCTGACGGGGGAAGGGGCGCGCGGAACCGGCTGCGCACCCCCTCCCGCACGGGGATCCTGTTCAGACTCTGTGTCCGTACCTGTCGCCGTACTGGTTGCGGCGGGCGCGCAGTTCGCCGCTGAGCGCCCGAGCGCCCCTGATGACCCACGACATCGTCGTCCTCCCGTCGCGCGGTGATCTGCGCTGTCCGGCCCGGCCCGGCGTCAGTCCTGCCGCCCGTATCCGACGAAGTATCCGTGCCACCGTGCGCGCATCTCACCGCTGAGCGCCCGCAGGCCGGTAGTGAACCAGGACATGGTGATCCTCCTCCTGATCGGTGATCTCCGCTGTCCGGCCCGGCTTGCGCCTTCTCGGCCCGCCGCCGCACGTCCCAGCGCGTGATCAGCCACTGACATGAATCCGGTCGGCCATGGGCCCACCTCGTGCGTCATGACGCTACACACACGGCGGAATCGGGTGAACCGGTGAAACCGGCCAAAGACAGTGGTGCCGGTGAGCTGCTCCGTCGAGGATCCCGAAGTTCCACGGGCCGGGCAGGGCCGGGGGCAGACGACGCGGAAGCGCCCTGGAGGGCGAAGTCGGGCGACACGCGCCCAGGAAGAAGGGGGTTGTTCCGGATGGGCTGTTTACTTCGCCGTGCCGCAGTTCCGCCGCTGTCGGCCGCCCGCCGTGCCTCCGGTGTTCGACGCGTTCACCCGGGCGGCCGGTGACGCGTGCGGCAGGCCCTCGGACACATGACGGGAGAGTTGTGCGCAACCGACGCGATGTTCTGCGCCTGGGAACCGGAGCCGCGGCCGCCGCTGTGGCCGCGGGCCCGACGACGGCGTCCCCGACCTCGGCGGGGCCCCGGGCGGCCGCCTGGCAGGAGTTGCGTCGGGCGCTGAGTCCGGGTGCGGCCCTGTACCGCCCGGGTGGGGGCGGGTACGACAGGTTGGCGGTACCGGAGAACCTGCGGTACGCCCATGTGCGCCCGGCCGGGATCGTGGCCTGCGCCACCCCGCGGGACGTGCGGGTCGCCGTGCGCTGGTCGGTCAAGCACGGCGTGCCGTTCGCACCGCGTTCGGGCGGCCACGACTACGCCGGTCACTCCACCACCGAAGGCCTGCTGGTCAGTCTGCGCCGGATGAGCGAGGTGGTCCCCGGCGGGCGGCGGCTACGGGTGGGTGGCGGTGCCACCAACTCCGACGTCTACCGCGCGAGGGAGGCGAACCTGTACTTCCCCGGCGGACGTTGCCCCGGGGTCGGGGTGGCCGGGTTGACCCTCGGCGGCGGACTGGGGTTCAACGACCGCAAGTGGGGCCTCGGTTGTGACCGCCTGACGCAGACCGAGGTGGTACTGGCCGACGGCTCCCTGGTGCGGGCCTCCGCCCGCGAGAACCCGGACCTGTTCTGGGCCTGCCGAGGTGGCGCCGGAGGCAACTTCGGCATCAACACCGGCTTCACCTTCGACGCGATCCCGGTCGCCGACCAGGTCGCCACCGTCTTCGACCTCACCTTCGCCCTCGACCGGGGCGTGAAGCTGATGGAGCGGGTGCAGGAGATCCTTCGGCGGGACGGGACGGGTGACTTCGACTGCCGCGTCGGGTTCGTCAACCACGGCCACGGCGAGATCACGCTGCTGGGCCAGTACCTGGGCACCGACGACCGACTCCGCCGACACCTGGCCCCGATCCTGGAACTGGGACCGACCAAGCGATTCGTCGAGCAACGGCACTTCTGGAAGGCCCAGGACCATCTGATGACCAAGCCCGAACGCGTGGCACTGGCCTCCAAGTCCCTGGTCCCCGACCGCCGACTGGAAGCCGAGACGGTGACGGCCGTCACCGAGTGGATCCGCCACTGGCAGCCGGGCCGGGCCGGCAACGCCGGCCATGTCACCCTCTTCGCCATGGGCGGCCGCAGCGGCACCCCCGCCCCGGACGAGACCGCCTTCCCCCACCGGGGTGCCACCTTCGTCATCGACATCGGCACCACCTGGGATCCGGCCACCCCCGGCGAGGTGGTCGGGCACCTACTGGACCAGATCGGCACGGTGTACCACACCCTCCGCCGCGACCTGGGCACCTCGGCCTCCTACGTCAACTTCCCCGACCCCGACCTGCACCGTTGGCGCACCGCCTACTACGGCCCCAACCACGACCGGCTGGTCGAGATCAAGCGCCGCTACGACCCGGGCAACCTCTTTCGCCACGGCCAGAGCGTCGACTCCCGGACCGCCTGAGCGGCCACCGCCGCCTTCCGGCGGTTCCACGCGCCAAAGACGCCCCGCCCACAGGAGGACGAGGGGCGGCGCCCGACGCACCGCTGCGCCGAAAGCGCGGCCCGCACGGCGGAACGGACCGTCCACCTGTGGCGGACCAGGGCGGAGACCAAGCCGGAAAGCCGGACGGTCACGGAAGTCGCGTCCGTGGCGCGGGGAGGGACGGCGGCCGCCGGTGTGGCCGTCTCCACGCCCACGGCACGGATGACGTCACACGACGGGGAGGGACCGCGGTCTTCTCGCACGCTCGGGTGTTGTGTACTTTCGGTACCCCATTCGTCACTTCGCGTCGCGCGGGCGGAGGTGACCGTCACTGTGGAGGTACGAGCGGTGCGGAGCATGCGAGGACTACCGGCCGTGGTCGCCCTGATCGCCTCGTCCCTGCTGTTCCCACCGGCGCCCGCGCACGCGGCGCCGGGCGATCCGACCTGCACGGAGAACGAGTCCGTCTCCTACTCCCCCGGCCTGCTGACCACGCCCCGGACGGTGGACGTGACCGTGCACAACGTCCTCTCGTGCACGTCCCTCACCGATCCGGCCGTGACGCGAGGGCAGGTGCGGGCGACCATCCACGGCCTCGACCGCTCCTGCACGGACCTGGCCGCCTCCGGCAGCGGCTCGTACACCATCACCTGGAACACCGGCGAAACCAGCACGATCAGCTATCACCGGTCCGCCAACTACGTCCTGGGGACACTGGTCATCGTGGAGAACGGGACGGTGACGGCGGGCAAGTTCACCGGTGACTCCGTCCTGCACGTCGTCGAGCTGCTCAACCTCGACCTCACGGCCTGCCTCGCGGAACCCGGGCTCACCACGGCCTCGGGCATCGGCACCTACACCTTCGCCTGACGCGCCCGCCCCAAAGACCGGGGACCGCCGGGTCACCGCAGGGGCGGGCTTGTTCCGTACCCTGGCGGCATGCGCATGCGCCCCACCGTGAGATGGACCCCCACCGAGGACCTGCCGCCGGGCACCACGGATCCGGGGCCGGTCGTCGACGCGCTGAGCGCCGGCGGTGTGCTGGTGCTCAGCGGGGCGGGCATCTCCACGGAGTCGGGCATCCCCGACTACCGGGGCGAAGGCGGGAGCCTGAGCCGGCACACCCCGATGACCTACCAGGACTTCACCGCCGGCGCCCAGGCCCGGCGTCGGTACTGGGCACGCAGCCACCTCGGCTGGCGCACCTTCGGCCGCGCCCGCCCCAACGCCGGGCACCGGGCCGTGGCCGCCTTCGAGCGGCACGGTCTGCTCTCGGGCGTGATCACCCAGAACGTCGACGGTCTGCACCAGGCCGCCGGCAGCGAGAGCGTCGTGGAACTCCACGGAAACCTGAGCCGGGTCGTCTGCCTCTCCTGCGGCGCCTTCAGTGCGCGCCACGAACTCGCCCGGCGGCTGGAGGAGGTCAACGCGGGCTTCGAGCCGGTGGCCGCGGGAATCAACCCGGACGGTGACGCCGACCTCACCGACGAGCAGGTCGGGGACTTCTCCGTGGTGCCCTGCGCGGCTTGTGGCGGCATCCTCAAACCGGACGTGGTGTTCTTCGGTGAAGCCGTTCCGCCGCGGCGGGTCGAGCACTGCCGCGATCTGGTCCGTGAGGCGGCCTCGCTGCTGGTCCTGGGCTCCTCCCTGACGGTGATGTCCGGACTCCGGTTCGTCCGCCAGGCGGCCCAGGCCGGGAAGCCGGTACTGATCGTCAACCGGGACCCGACCCGGGGCGACCGGCACGCCCTCGCCCGGGTCGCGCTCCCGCTGGGGGCGGCCCTCACCACCGTGGCCGGTCGGCTGGGCATCCCCGTCGACGACCGGGTGGCGACCGGACGGGACGGTGGCGGCGGTGGGGCGCCGCCGGGGTTCACCGCGTCGGCCCGCCCCGATCACAAGATCGTTCCGTCTTCCGGGTGACAGCGCGGGACCCACAAGCGCGGCAGTGGTCGACGACGCTCACACGAGCGGCGCCGAACCGACCGATCGCGGCGGAACAAGGGAGCAATGGCCGAGACCCGCGGATCGGTGGAGTCAGCGCCCGATGCTCCGGTGCCATCGGACTTCGCCTCCGTGCCATCCGTCGGTGGGCGTGAGCCCGGCGGCGGTGGCGACTGCGGCGGACGCCCGATGTTCGGGGTGGAGGTGGGCGATGACGGTCTGCACCGGCTGCCAGCCGAGCCGGTCGACGAGTCCTCGGGCGGCTTCGGTGGCGATGCCCCCCTCCCCTGCCACGGGGTTCCCGTCACCCAGGCGATCTCGGCGAGGGGCCGTGGTCGGAGGGCCTGATCACCGCCTGGACCGTGCCCGTCGGGCATGCCTCGTCACGGAGTCGGACCACCCGGTTCAGCCAGGAGACGGCCGGATCGGGAGGACCCGCGGCCGTGTGCCGGCCGCCCCGCGGGAGACGGGACGGCGGTGTTTCAGAGCGCGAGCCGGTTCCGCAGCAAGGCGTCGAGGCGGTCCAGGATCCAGGTCCAGGTCTCCTGCGAGCCGGGGGCGCTGTGGCCGAAGCCGCCGGCCGCCTCCAGAGCGACGTAGCCGTGGAAAACGCTCCCCAGCAGTCGAACCGCGTGCGTCTGGTCCGGTTCCACCAGGTCGTAGCCGCGCAGGATCGCTCGCATCATCTGCGCGTGCCTGCCCCCGGCGCTCGCGGCCGCCGTGTCCGGGTCGAGCCGGAGCCGCGCCGCGGCGTAGCGGCCGGGATGCTCCCGGGCGTAGTCGCGGTAGACGTTCGCGAAGGCGGTCAGGGCGTCCCTGCCGGCGCGCCCGGCCAGGGCGTCGGCGGCCCGGTCGGCGAGTTCCTCCAGGGCGAGCAGGGCGATCCCGGTCTTGAGCTCCTGGGAGTTCTTCAGATGCGAGTACAGACTCGCGACCTTGACGCCGAATCGCCTGGCCAGCGCCGAGACGGTCACCTGATCGAAGCCGACCTCGTCGGCCAGCTCCGCCCCCGCCCGGACCAGGCGTTCGGTGGTCAGCCCCGCTCGTGCCATCGCCTTCCCTCCATCGCCCTGAAGCCACCATGCATTTACCTATAACCTTTAGGCAAATTGACCCACCGTTTCGACACGGCCGTGCGCCGACACCACTGGGAAGGTCGCCGACCGCCGACACGGGTGCCGTCCGTGGCGACCCGGCCGGTCGGACCGGTCCCGGCGCACCGCCGAACCCCCCACCCGCGGCCCGCGCCGTCCACGATCTCCCGTCGGTACCGCGGCGGGACCGGACGGAGCACGGGAGCCCCGCAGGTCGTGGGGTGGCCGTCCCACCGTGCGTCCCGGGACGTCCTGGGACGTCCCGGGGTGGGTAAGGGCCCGCGCCGCCTGCCCGAGACTGGGTGCCGGGCCCACGCCGCAGCCCTGCCGCGCCGGCCCGGCACATCCCCACCCACCACAGCGAACAGCAAGGGAGCACACCCCCATGTCCGTCTCCGCCCTGACGCGCAAGAGCGCGGGTATCGCCGGAGCCCTGGCGCTGGCCGCCGGACTCACCGCCGCCTCGGCCACCGAAGCCCGGGCCGCGGTACCCGCCTGCCCCTACCCGTACGTCTGCTTCTACAACAGCTCCGGTCAGATGACCGGGCAGTTCCAGGACGTCACCGACTACTACCAGTCGGTCGGGGCCAGTGCGAACGCCACCGAGGTCTACAACACCCGCTACGACGACGTCGCCCGCATCCGGTACAGCGACGGATACGTCCGCTGCATCAAGCCGAGGGAGAACGCCTGGATCTCGCGAGCTTCCACCCGGGTGACCGGAATCAAGATCTCCTGGTCCTCGACCTGCTGAGGATCCGGGAAGTCGGTGGGAGGCGGGCCGGCAGCGGCGGCGTCACGGCCAGGTCGCCCACCGCACGGCCGGTCCCCGAACCACGGGCGTCCACGGCTGCGCGCACTCGTGGCGGCAAGTGCGTGCGGTCGGTTGCCGACCCGACCTGGCGCAGCGGCCACACGGCGTGCTCCTGATCGGCCGCACGGAACGTCAGGTCGGCGTGGAACAACGGCGGCAGCAGCTCGTACGGCGGCGTGACCTCCCACGCGGGGGCCGACCTCAGGACGCGCAAGGACTGCCCCCGCGGTCCAAGCGGGGCAACCTCGCGGACACGTACGAACTCCGCCGCCACCGTCGGGGCACCGACTCCTGCGGCCGACGCCCACTTCCCGCCGCTCCTCGTGCCGGGCGGGCGTTCCCCGCCCGGCACCTCCCACGCGTGAGTTTGGACAGTGCGGTCGGGACGGTGCGAGTGGGCGAGTGGGCGCTCAGCGCCGCATCGGCAGTTCCAACAGGCCGGCGAGCTCGGCGTCGGTCGCCGGTCCGAGTGTCGCCAGGATGTGCCGGGCCGCGGACAGGTCGGTGTCGTGGCCCTCCACCGTCACGGTGTACACGAGGCCGTCACGGCGCAGCCGTAGTTCCCGGTGCTCGTGGCCGCCCTCGTAGGTCAGCAGTTGGCGGCCTCCGCCGTCGTCCGCGCAGTGGATCGGTTCGCCGAAGGGGACCGGACAACCGCGCGCGTCGACGCGCCGGGGGTCGTGTCCCGCGCGTTCCACGCCGAGGTGGAGCCGCCGGGCGGGGTGGGACCGCTCGTATTCGGCACCGAAGCCCTCCTCGCCCGCGCCCAGGATCCGCAGTGTGTACCCCGGCGGTGGATCGCCGACCCGTAGCATGCTTCGGTCCACACCGTTGGCGGTGATCCACTCGTCGAGAGTGGGGGGTTGCGTGGCCGCCCGTACCGCGTACGTTCCGCCGACGACGAGGACGGCCGCTGCTCCGAGGGCGCCCAGCCTGAATCGGGTGTCCGGGAGGAAGAGCGCGGCTGCGAGCGCGTAGCAGGCACCTCCGGTCGAACAGAACAGAAGGCCGTCCTCCAGGCGGTTGACCTTGAAGTTCACCACGGCGGCCCCGAACGCCCCGACCGTGCCGAGCGCGTAGACGCCCACCGCCCATGTCCACGGTCCGCGCGCCCGGCTCGTGAGCGGCACGATCGCGCGGACGGCGGTCCCGAGCCACGCGAGCACCGCTACCGCCAGAAGGGCCACGCCGACGAGAACGACGGTGAACGGAACCGCTCCGCCGGTGAAGAGGGCGACGAACACCGCCTGCAGCTGCACGCTGGTCAGGACGCATCCGACCAGCCAGACGGCCGTCAGGTGAGTGACCGCGCGCCCCGCTTCCTTCCTCTGCGTCATTCCCGTGATCACGCCAGGCCGGCCGGTCACGGTTCCCGGCCGAGGCGGAGAACGAACGATCCCGCCGATCCGCCGAGCGGCCGGCCACCGAACCCGGGCGGGGTGCCGGAGCGTCCGTCCGACGGTCGTCGACGAGGTTCGGTGTGCCCGGACGCGTGCGGTGGGCGCGGGCCGACCCGAACCGGGATCGAGTTCCTGTCTCCCTCAGGGCGTCGGCAGCAGCCGTGTGGCGGTTGCGGCGATGGTCTCCACCGCATGGGTGAGAAGGGGGATCTCCCGGGCGCCGAGGCGGGTGACGGCCATGATGCGGCGGGCCGGGGCCGGCTCGCCTCGCAGCGGGAGACGAGCCGGCGACGGACTCCCGCCCAGTTGTGCCAGACGCGGCACGAGGATCACCCCGAGGCCGTGGGCGACCAGGGCGGTGCCGGTGTCCCACTCGTCCGCGTAGTGGGCGATGTGGGGCGTGAAGCCCGCGCTCAGGCAGGCCGCGAGCACCAACTGGTGGTAGGTCGTGCCCGGGTTTCCCAGGATCCACGGTTCCCCGGCGGCATCGGCGAGTGTGACCCTCCGCTGCCGGGTCAGGGGGTGCTCGCGCGGGACGACCAGGTCCAGTGGGTCGTCGAGGAGTGGCCGCTGGTCGAAACGGCGATCCGTCATGGGCGGTGAGTCCGCCGTGACCACCAACAGCGCGAGATCGGCCTCTTCCGAGAGCAGCAGGTCGAAGCAGCGGTCGGGCTCGGCCTCGATGATGCGCACCGTCAGGTGGGGGTGGGCATCGCGCAGGGCGGCCGCGGCGGGTGGCAGCAGACGGCTGGCCGCGGTGGAGAAGCCACAGAGCGTGATCCGGCCCATGGTCCGAGCGCCGGCGGTGGCCAGCTCGGCGCGGGCGAGTTCCCACTGCTCCTGAAGGCGTTCCGCGTGGCGCAGCAGGATGTGGGCCGCGTTCGTCAGGTGGATGCCCCGGCCCTGCTGTACCACCAGGTCCGCGCCCACCTCGGCAGCCAGCCGGCGCAGTTGGTAGGAGACGGCGGAGGGCGTGTAGTGCAGCGCCCGTGCCGCGGCGGTCACCGTGCCGTGCTCGGCGACCATCTGGAGGATCCGGATCCGGGGGTCGATCATGCAAACAGTTTGCACGGTCTGCTCCGAAACCATTTGATTCCCCTCGTCTTTCCTCGGAAGCACACTGGCGGACGTGACCGATCAGCACGTATCTCCGAAGCGGAACGCGGCAGGGCGCACCGTCGCGTTCACACCGATCGCCCCGCCCCGGTCGGACCGCCCCCGATCCCGGTGGCGTGGTCGGCCGGAGGAGCGCACCGACCGCCAAGTGGTGCGGACCGCCGGTGCGCTCGTGGTGACACTGACCGCGGGCGCCTACCTGCCCAGCCCCCTCTACCCCGACTACCAGCGTCTCTTCGGCTACGACGACCTGGTCATGACACTGCTCTTCGCCACGTTCGCCCTGGTCGGTTGCCCGGCGCTCCTGCTGTGCGGCCCGGCGGCGGACGCCGTGGGCCACCGGCCCGTGCTGCGGGCGAGCGTGCTGCTCGCCGCCGTCGGTTCCTGCTGCTTCGCCCTCGCCGACAGCCCCGTGTGGCTCTTCGCCGGGCGCGTCGGTCAGGCACTGGCACTGGGCGCCGCGACCGGGGCGGCCCAAGCGCTCATCGTCCGGCATCGCACCCCCACCGCCCGCGTCGGCGGACCGCTCCTCGCGAGCCTGGCCTTCACGGTGGGCACCGCCGCGGGTCCGGCCGCCTCGGGTCTGCTCGCCCACTACGTCCCCGGGCCGCTGGTCACCCCCTACCTGCTGCACCTGGTCCTGCTCGCGTGGGTGTGGCATCGGCTGCACCGGGACGTACCCGAGCCGACCGTCGCCCGTGAGGCGCGGCGGCGGTGGCGCCCCGTCCGACCGCACGTCCCGCCCGCCGCCCGGAAGGTCTTCGTCGTCGCGGGACTCAACGGCTTCCTCGCCTGGGCCGTCGTCGGCATCCACCTCGCTCTCGTTCCCGCTCTGCTCGAACGGGCCCTGCACAGCGGCGGCCCGGCAGCGGCCGGAGGCGTGCTGGGCGCGGTCCTGGCCTGGTCCCTGCCGGCCCAGCTCGCCGGCGCGCGCCGCACCGCGCAAAGAGCCCAGTACCTCGGTGTCGCCGCGCTCACCGGGAGCCTGCTGCTGCTCGCGGTCGCCGGGACCGCCTCGCTGCCCGCCATGCTCGGCTCCGCGCTCCTGGCCGGCGCCGGACACGGGGCGGCCTTCGGCGGCGCCGCCCGAGCGGTGGACGCGCGGACGCCGGCCGAGCACCGCGCCGGGACGGGGGCCGCGCTGTACCTCCTCTTCTACCTGGGGTCCGGGACACCGGCCGTCGCCGTCGGGCTGCTGGCCACGTCGGTGCCGCTGACCGCGGCGGTGTCCCTGACGAGCCGGGCCGGTGTCCCCTTGGGCGTCCTCGCCCTGCTGGCCACCTTCTGCCTCGCCGTTTCGGAGCGACGCCGGACCGGAGGGGCTCGCCCCTCCCCAACCCGCCGCGCGGGCCCGGCAGTCGACCCGACGGACAGGTGAAGGACCCGGCCGTGGAGCCGACAGAGGGCATATCCTTGCCCGGTCGGCTCTCCCCCCCGCTCGACCATGTGAGAGGTTTCGGTGACGGGACTCGCGGACTCCGTCGAATCGATGGAGCAGCTCGCCGTGGTCTGGCGTGCCATGGTGCTCGACCGGAATCCGGACGCGGACGTACGAGACCTTCCGGGCATCTCCGTCCGCTGGGCCGACTGCCGGTTCGCCTTCTGGAACTGCATCACGCTGACCGATGTCGGTCTGGACGCGAAGGGCGTCGAACAACGCCTGGACCGGGCAGCGGACATCATGCGCTCGAAGGAGCATCCGGGGTTCCTGTGGGTCTTCGAGGGCCTCCTCGCCGACGACGCGCGCACGGCGCTGAGGTCAGCGGCCGAGCAAGCGGGTCTTGCGTACGCCTTTCCCGGCACCGGCATGGCCGGAGACCTGCTTCCCCTCCCCGAACCCACCCACCCCGACCTGACGTTCGCGCGCGTGACCACCGACGGGCAACTGCGGGCCTACGCGGACCTCAACTCGCGCGCCTACGGGTTCCCTCTGGAGGACGGCCGGGACGGGCTCGTCGGCTCCGGTCTGTGGAAGGACCGGGTCCACGCGTATCTGGGCATGCGGGACGGTACTCCGGTGACCTGCGCCGCGACGGTGGAGGCGAAAGGCCGCCTCTTCGTCGTGCTTGTCGCCACGGCCCCGGAGTGGGAGCGCAGGGGCTACGGCGAGGCGGTGACGCGGAAGGCCCTGTACGAGGGAGTCCGAGCCACCGGACTGACCCGTGCCACCCTGCACGCGACCGTCGCCGGAGCCCCGGTGTACCCGCGCATCGGCTTCACGCCCAACTCACCGATGCACTTCTACGGCCTGAAGGGCTGATCCCGCCGAGACCACAGGGCGGCGCCCCTTGCGCCACAGCCTCGCCCGGGCCTCCCTGGGCCTCCGCCCGACCTGCTCGGCCTCCGCTCTCGTTCCTCCTTCCTCCCGTTCCTCGTTCCTCCGAGGTGGACGCCGAAGGTGCCCGACGGGGTGGGTCCCGGGCACCCCGCGCTTTTCCACAGCCGGCCCCGGCCGTGCCCGGCTGTGGGAGAGTGGCCCCGTGACACTGGAGGATCTCGCCCGGCTGCGCCGGGCCCGTGACCTGATGGACCGCGACTACGCGGAGCCGCTCGACGTTCCGGCGCTGGCGCGCGCCGCCCTCATGTCCCCGGGCCACTTCTCCCGCAGTTTCCGCGCCGCCTTCGGGGAGACGCCGTACAGCTACCTGATGACACGCCGGATCGAGCGGGCCAAGGCGCTGCTGCGGCGGGGAGACCTGACGGTGACGGAAGTCTGCTTCGCGGTCGGCTGCACCTCGCTGGGGTCGTTCAGCTCGCGGTTCACCGAGTTGGTGGGCGAGAGTCCGAGCTCGTACCGGGCCCGTCGCCATGACGAGGGCGCCGCCATCCCGGCCTGCGTCGCCAAGATCCACACGCGACCGATCAGGAACGGAGAAGCGAGAACCGTCTCCCCACCCGTAGCGTGAGGCGCATGGACATCAAGCTCTCACAGTGTTTCGTCGCCGTCGACGACCACGACAAGGCGCTCGCCTTCTACCGGGACGTTCTCGGCCTGGAGGTGCGCAACGACGTCGAGTTCGAGGGGATGCGCTGGGTGACCGTCGGCTCGCCGTCGCAGCCCGATGTGAACATCGTCCTCGAACCGCCCGCGGCGAATCCCAACGCCTCGCCGGCCGACAAACAGGCCATGGCGGAGCTGCTGGCCAAGGGCATGCTGCGCGGTGTGATCTTCTCGACCGACGACTGCGACGCCACCTTCGAGCGCGTCCAGGCCGCGGGTGGCGAGGTGCTGCAGGAGCCGATCGACCAGCCGTACGGCGTCCGCGACTGCGCCTTCCGCGATCCCTCCGGCAACATGCTGCGCTTCACCCAGCCTCGCGGCCGGTGAGCCCCGGGCCGGTGAACCGGCCGCCGTTCCGCCGGTGAACTCCACACCGCGTCCGGGCTCGGCGTGAGGTGAACGAGGTACTCGGCCGCGAGCCGACGCGCGACGTCCGTCCGTTCGGCGCCGAACGGACGTCGCGCCCCCCGGCCGACACCACCGGCCGGGTGGACAGCGGTCCGTTGCCTCGGCCCACGCCGACGAAGGAGAAACCAGACGTACTGCTCGAAGTCGACCGGACCGAGCCGGGCGACACCGACGGGGACCGCGAAGGCGGCCCCGCCTGACGACCTTACGGAGACACGATGAGCATGGCCACGAGGACGGACACGCGGTCGTCCGCCCCGCACGTCGCCGACAGCCACGACCTGATCCGTGTGCACGGCGCGCGTGTGAACAATCTCAAGGACATCGGCATCGAAATCCCGAAGCGCCGCCTGACGGTGTTCACCGGCGTCTCCGGCTCGGGCAAGAGCTCGCTGGTGTTCGACACGATCGCCGCGGAGTCACAGCGGATGATCAACGAGACCTACAGCGCCTTCGTACAGGGCTTCATGCCGACGCCGGCGCGGCCCGAGGTCGACGTACTCGAAGGGCTGACGACCGCGATCACCGTCGACCAGCAGCGGATGGGCGCCGACCCCCGCTCCACGGTCGGCACCGCCACCGACGCCAACGCGTTGCTGCGCATCCTCTTCAGCCGGCTCGGCGATCCGCACATCGGCCCGCCCGGCGCGTACGCCTTCAACGTCCCCTCCGTGCGCGCGAGCGGTGCGATCACCGTCGAACGCGGCGCCAAGAAAGCGGTGAAGGCCACCTACACCCGCACCGGTGGCATGTGCACGCGCTGCGAAGGCCGCGGCACGGTCTCCGACATCGACCCCACCCAGCTCTACGACGACTCCAAGTCGATCGCCGAGGGCGCGTTCACCATCCCCGGCTGGAAGTCGGACAGTTGGTGGACCGTGCGGCTCTACGCCGAGTCGGGCTTCCTCGACCCGAACAAGCCGATCCGCGAGTTCACCGAGAAGGAGATGCGGGACTTCCTCCACCGGGAGCCGACCAAGGTGAAGATCGAGGGCGTCAACCTCACCTACGAGGGACTGATCCCCAAGATCCAGAAGTCGTTCCTGTCCAAGGACCGGGAGGCGATGCAGCCACACATCCGGGCGTTCGTGGACCGGGCTGTCACCTTCACCACCTGCCCCGAGTGTGACGGCACCCGTCTCAGTGAGGCGGCACGGTCGTCGAGGATCAAGGGCGCCAACATCGCCGACCTGTGCGCGATGCAGATCAGCGACCTGGCCGCATGGGTCGGCGGTCTTAACGAGCCGTCGGTGGCGCCGCTGCTCGCCGCGCTGCGGCAGATCCTCGACTCGTTCGTGGAGATCGGGCTGGGCTACCTCTCGCTCGACCGGCCGTCGGGCACGCTGTCGGGCGGCGAGGCACAGCGCACCAAGATGATCCGTCATCTCGGCTCCTCGCTCACCGACGTCACCTACGTCTTCGACGAGCCCAGCGCCGGACTGCACCCCCATGACATCCAGCGGATGAACAACCTGCTGCTACGGCTGCGGGACAAAGGCAACACCGTGCTCGTCGTGGAGCACAAGCCGGAGGTCATCGCGATCGCCGACCACGTCGTCGACCTCGGCCCCGGCGCCGGTACGGCGGGTGGCACCGTCTGCTTCGAGGGCACCGTCGAGGGGCTACGGGCCGGCGGTACCCTCACCGGCCGCCATCTCGACGACCGGGCCACCCTCAAGGAGACGGTTCGGACGCCCACCGGCACGCTGGAGATCCGCGGCGCGACGGCGCACAACCTGCGCGACGTCGACGTCGACATCCCGCTGGGCGTGCTGACGGTCGTCACCGGCGTCGCGGGCTCGGGCAAGAGTTCGCTCGTGCACGGGTCGATTCCCACCGACGCGGGCGTGGTGTCGATCGACCAGGGCGCGATCCGCGGCTCGCGGCGCAGCAACCCGGCGACGTACACCGGGCTGCTCGACCCGATCCGCAAGGCGTTCGCGAAGGCCAACGGCGTGAAACCGGCGCTGTTCAGCGCCAACTCCCAGGGCGCCTGCCCCGGCTGCAACGGCGTCGGTGTCGTCTACACCGACCTGGCGATGATGGCCGGTGTCGCCACCACCTGCGAGGAGTGCGAGGGGAAGCGGTTCCAGGCGTCGGTGTTGGAGTACCGCCTCGGCGGCCGCGACATCAGCGAGGTGCTCGCGATGTCGGTGGCCGAGGCCAAGGAGTTCTTCGGCACCGGCGAGGCGCACACGCCGGCCGCGCACGCCGTCCTCGGCCGGCTCGCCGACGTCGGGCTCGGCTACCTCGGCCTCGGTCAGCCGCTCACCACCCTCTCCGGCGGCGAACGGCAGCGCCTCAAGCTGGCCACCCACATGGCCGAGAAGGGCGGCGTCTACATCCTCGACGAACCGACCACCGGCCTTCACCTCGCCGACGTCGAGCAGCTGCTCGGCCTGCTCGACCGGCTCGTCGACTCCGGCAAGTCGGTCATCGTCGTCGAGCACCACCAGGCGGTCATGGCGCATGCCGACTGGATCATCGACCTCGGCCCCGGCGCCGGCCACGACGGCGGCCGGATCGTCTTCGAGGGCACGCCCGCCGACCTCGTCGCCGCCCGCTCCACCCTCACCGGGGAGCACCTCGCGGCCTATGTCGGCGCCTGACCACGGCTCTCGCTGACACCGCGGGACGAGTTCGCGCGGCACCCGGCGATCTCCCGCGCGGGAGCGCCCCGGAGTCGGCGGACCGTCACGGCCGGAACGACGCAACAGACGGACTCGGGGCACCGAACCGCCGCCGGAGCACCACGTTTCGACACCGCGCCCGGGCGGCTCCCCCGAGCCCGGATAGACCTGACAGTGCACCCCTACCACCCTTTCGGGTGGTTTCCGGTCACTCCATGATCTGGGCATATCAACCGACTGGATGATCCCCCTGGGCCGTGCCCTGCGGCCCGGGGAAGGATGGTGCGCACACCGATGAGTACGACACGACGAACAGTTCTGGGCACCGCCTTGGCCGCGCCCCTGTTGTCCCGGTTCACCGGGACGGCCTCCGCCACCACGGAGGACACATGGGGCACCGTCTCCGACGGCTGGGTCGAGGTCCGCTGGACCGAGCAGGTCCAGGCGGAGTTGGACCGGTTGGGGGCCGTGGTCGAGGCCGTGGCTCCGGCCCGCTTGGTCAAGGACTCCCGCGGTTCGGCAGTGCGGTTCTCCGTACGCTCCGGCACCGGTGATCCCTCGCTGACGGACCTCCCGGAGGCGCGGGGCGACGGCGCCCTCGACGGCGGGATCACGGTCCGCTCACCGGCCGGTGTCTTCCGGATCGTCAATCCGGAAAGTCTCCTGCAGGACGGGGTGGCCTCCGGGAAGTGCGTGGTCAACGGCGTCGAGGTCGGGCACCACTCGATGTTCCGGTGTGGCCTGGCCGAGGGCCTGTTGTCCACCGGTGACGCGCCGCTGGGCCGGCCGCTGACGGTTCGGCTCGGCGAGGTGCCGCTACGCCCCACCCCCGAGCTGCTGGAGGTGTACACCGCCACCTTCGGCACGCCCGCGTTCACCGCCGACACGCCGTTGGCGTACGTGACCGCGGAGGGCGTGTACACCCCGCCGAAGCCGTGAGGCGAGGGCCGGCTCCGGCCTCAGGACGTCGGAGCCGGCTCCACCGGTCGGGCGGGGCCGGGAAGACCGCCGCCGAAGCGGCGCCGGCGACCGGCGTACGCCGTGACGGCGTCCCGCAACCGGGCCAGCCCGAAGTCGGGCCAGAGGGTCCGGTCGAAGACCAGTTCGGCGTAGGCGAGGTGCCAGGGCAGGAAGTTGCTGATCCGCTGTTCGCCGGAGGTGCGGATCAGTAGGTCGACGTCGGGAAGACCGGGCGCGTACAGGTTCCGGGCCAGGTCCTCGGGCCGGATGTCCTCGGGCCGGATCGTTCCCGCGACCGCCTCGGCGGCCAGCGCGCGGGCGGCCTCGGTCAGCTCCTCCCGTCCGCCGTAGTCGACGCAGACGGTCAGGGACAGCACGTCGTTGTTCGACGTCATGCTCTCCGCCAGTGCCAGTTCGGAGGCGAGCGACGGCTCGATGCGGTCACGCCGCCCGCACCAGCGCACCTGCACGCCCATTTCGTGCAGCCACTCGATGCCCCGGACGACCCGGTCGGCCAAGGCGTCGAACAGGGAGACCAGTTCGTCCTGGGAGCGACGCCAGTTCTCGGTGGAGAACACGTAGATGCTCAGGTGCCGGATTCCCAGTCGCAGGGCGGCGTTGACCAGACGCATCGCCGCCCGCTCGCCCGCGTGGTGCCCCTGGGAGGCCGACATGCCCCGCTGCGCGGCCCACCGCCGGTTGCCGTCCATGATCACCGCGACATGGTCCGGCACCGCACCCGTGTGCGGCCGGGCCGGGCGGCGCCGCGCCGGACCGATCGACGTCAGCGGGTCGATCCCGTCGGTGAAGACCCGGGCCTGTCGGAGCACGGTCTCGTCGAACTGCAACTGGGCCCCCAGGAGCAGGGTGTGCAGAAACGGTTGGTACTCGGGACCCACCATCCCGGTCACCGGCACCGCCCGCTCCAGCAGGCCGGTCCAGCGGTCGAGCTGGAGACCCACCAACTCGTCCAGCGCCTCCCGCCGCTCACCGCGCCGGAGATCGCCGATCTCCAGCCCCAGCCGTCGCAGGTCGGCACGCGGCAGATAGCACCGGCCGGCGGCGAGGTCGGCCGGCAGGTCCTCGATGATGTCGACCAACTGGCACACCTCGCCCAGCACGGAGGTCAGCGACGACACCTCCGCTCCTCTCACGTCCAGCAGCGGGGTCCACATCTCGAAGATCGTCCCCGTGGCTCCCCGCAGGTAGCGTCGCTGATCCGCGAACGTCTCGAAGACGGGCGGGGAGACGCAGTCGGCCAGGATGGTGTCGAGGAACTCCTCGAGCACCGCACGGTCGAGGTCCCACCGCAGCACCGTGTCCACGAACGCCCGCCGCAGCGGGTGCTCGCTGTGGCCCGCGCGCAACTCCGCCAGGGTGTCGGAGCGCCACCGGACGATCCGCTTCTCGCGGTCCGTCCGCGCTCCGCCCTCGTCGGCGACGCGATCGGTCCGCATCATGAAACCGTGCACGGCGTGGACGTGGGGGCGGATCGCGGCGGGCAGAAGCTCGGTCGCCTTCCACATCGGTGCCAGGAACCGCCTGGTCTCGGCCGCGCACGCCTCGTAGGACTCGCGTAGTTCCGGCGCACCCGACACAGCCTCGTCCCCCACCATCCGCGGACCTCCTCCTCGGTCACGCCGCCGGTACGCGTTCCGCAGCCCCGGCAACGCGGCGGACGGCGGCACCTCCTCTCCGGCTCACAGCCGGAGACCTCCACCCTTGTCAACGACGCCGGGGGCGATCGGTACCGGTTCGGTTGTCGGATCACACGTACACACGACAAACATCGCGCGTAGGCTCACCGACGGTCGGCGAACCCCCCTCCGGGGTCCGACCTCGGCGAGGGCCGTGAGGCGTCGATCGGGTGTCCGTCCGAACGGTCGGCACGCACGAGGGCGACGGATCGTCCTCAGGATCGCGCCGCCGGTTCGCGCACGGCGGCGGTGTCCCGAACTCGCCCGGACCGCCCCCGGCGCGACCGGTTCCGCCCCCCGTGAGGTCACCCGGCCCGCCCCCTCGCGCCGAGCGCCGCCGCCTCGGAGCAGGACGTCGTCGTGGCGGGGAACCACGCGAAGGGCCGCTCGCCGCGCTCGACACCGCCGGCATCGAAGCACGGATCCGTTTCCGAGCTCCGGTGCGTCGGCTGCCCCCCCTTGCCGATCCTATCGAATTTCGATAGCTTCCTATCGCAATTCGATAGAAAGAGCGGCGCCGGGAAAGCCGTCCGCGCTCGCGCCGCGCACCGATGCGAGCCGGTGACGGCCCCACGAGGAGCAGACCATGACGACGACCGACACCTCCCGCCACCTCGGGGCCACGACCCGTACCGACGTACTGGTGGTCGGAGCCGGGTTGGCCGGCCTCCACACCGCCACGCTCCTCGCCCGGCAGGGCCACGATGTCCTCCTGGTCGACCGGCGGACCGATCTCACCGGCGCGATCCGCACCACGGGAATCTTCGTGCGGAAGACGCTCGACGACTTTCCGCTGCCCTCCGAGCATCTCGGCCCACCGATCCGACGAGTGGTGCTCTACCCCCCTGGCATGCGCCACCCGGTCAGCCTGACCAGCGGCCGCGACGAGTACCGGGTGGGCGACATGGCACCGCTCTACGCGGCAGCGGCCGACGCCGCGACCGACGCGGGCGTGCGGACGGCGCTGGGCACGCGCTACGTCGGTCGGCGGGGCGACGCCTTCCACCTGGTCGGCCGCTGCGGGCCGACGGTGGTACGGGCACGCTTCGTCGTCGGCGCCGACGGGGCCCGCTCGACGGTCGCCCGCGACCTCGCCCTCGACCGCAACCACCACCTGCTGGTCGGCGCCGAGGAGGTCTTCGAACTGCCCGGGAGCGACGAGCCGCCGACGTTCCACTGCGTGCTCGACCCCTCGTTCGCCCCCGGCTACCTGGCCTGGGTGGTCAACGACGGCCGGCACGCCCATGTCGGCGTCGCCGGTTACGCCGACCGCTTCCCGGACGGCCTTCGCCGGGCCCTGGAACGGTTCGGCGCCTCGGCGCCCGGGTTGACCGGCGTGGCCCGTCCCGAGGTGGTGGAGCGGCGCGGAGGTCCGATCCCCGTCGGCGGCGTGCTGCGTCGGATCGGCTGCCCCGACGGACTTCTGGTGGGGGACGCGGCGGGCGCGGTCTCCCCGCTCACCGCCGGCGGCCTGGATCCGTGCCTGCGGCTGTCGGAGCTCGCCGCCGCGGTCCTCGACGACGCGCTGCGGACCGGGCGGCCGGACGTGTCGGCCGCCTACGACGGAGCCGCTCTGCGCGCTCGTTTCCGGGGGCGGCTCATGCTGCGCAGGGGGTTGGCCCAGGTGCGGACGCCGACCATGGCAGCGGTGGCGTTCAGGCTGCTGCGCACGCCGTTCGGCCGGGCCGCGGCCGAACGGGTCCTCTTCGGCGACAGGTCCTTCCCCGGCCCCGGACACGGGTGAACGCGGGTCGTCCCCGCCCCGCCCGCGCTGCCCGCCGGACCGCGGATCCCGTCCCGCGGTCCGGCCGGCCCCGGGCGTACGCCGCTCGGTGCCCGGCCCGCGCGGAGAGCGGGCTCTGTATGATGACCAGCCCCCTGGCGAGGCGTGGTGAGCCGAGGGGCGCGGGGAGGCGGCGAAGCGGCGCGGTGCGAGAGACGAGGGTGGGGTCCGTGTCCGACCGAGGGATGCGAGGGCCGGAGCCGTGGCCGCTCGCGACGACCGGCGCCCCGACGCTCCTCACCGGCCCACCGCTTCCGGCATGACCGCCGCGGTGGCCGTCGCCGGCTCCCCGCCCCGCCGCGGTCCCGGCTTCCGCCGGAGGTCCCGCGGTGGTGACACCGCCGACCGCCGTTCCGTGCCGGCGCCGGAGACGGAACGAGGCCGGACGGCCACGAGCGAGGTGAACGATGACTCGGTACCAACAGGATCTGACCCCTCCCTGGGTGCTCCGGACGTTCGGCGGTGTGTGCGGACTCGTCGCGCTGTTGTGTCTCGCCGTCTGGACGCCCGTCGCGGTGAGCGAGGAACGCGCCTACGCGGCGGCGCCCGTGTGCCCGCCGAACGGCCCCGTCCCGGAGTGCCGGTGGGAGCGCGAGGCGACGGTCACCGGCAAGGAGACCATCGCGAGGAAGACCCACATCGACCACTACGACCTCACCCATGCCGACGGCTCGGAGCATCGGGTGAGTCTGGTCGGGGACGGCTCCGTCGAAGACCGACTGCGCGTCGGCGCGACCGTCACCACGACCACCTGGCGGGGCGAGGTGCGGGAGGTGGCCCTCGGCCCGTCCCGGGAGAGCACCGAGGCCATGCCGGAGGGCGGGTACAGGGCCCCCGTCGGCATCGCGGTCCTCGCGCTCCCGTTCGCCGTGGTGTTCTTCTGGTCGGCCCACTGGCTGAGACGTCGGGACAGACGGGGCAGGCCGGTGGCGACGCACCAGTTCGGGCCCTTCGTGCTCGCCTACCTGGCCGCGATGGTGCCGGGCACCGGCGGACTGGTGGCCGTCTTCCTCCGGCCCGACATCCGGGACGCGCTGACCCTCACGGCCTGGCTCGCCGCCGGGACACTGGTGATCGTGGTGCCCTGGGCGGGGTGGCTCGCCCATCGGTCCTTCCACCGGGGCCCCGAAGCGGAACCGGTGGCCTGAGCACGGCCGTACCGGGTGCCCGAGCGGCACGGCCGGTCCCCGGGAGGGAGGCCGGTGGCATGGGCCCGTCGGTTCAGTCCCAGCCCCAGCTGCCCTCCGGCTCGGCCTCGCTCGCCACCATGGTGACGGGGGCCGGCGTCGACGCGCTCGCCGCCGGTTGGACTCCGCTACCGGCCGAGCCGGCCAGCAGCAGCGCGACCACCGTGCACGTGAAGCCCTGGAAGTTCATCCCGTCTCCTCTGCGTGTCCGCGTCCGGGTCGGCGGCGCGTCGTGCGGTTCCGGGGAACCCGCCGCGCTCTGACACCCCGAGCCTGTCCCCCATGGGCGCCGCTGCCCAGAGGAAAGCGATGGCAGCACCCGTCCACTGCATCAACCGGCCACGCGCGGCACGCCGCCGGGGAAGGCCGAACGCCGTCGCGACATCAGATCCACTGGCGCCGAGCGGCCTTGTAGCCCGCCTCGAAGCGGCTGCGTGCGTCCAGGGCGTCCATGAGCCGGGCCACGATCCGGCGAGTGGTGCGTACCGAGGTCCCCAGTTGTCGGGAGACGCCCTCGTCGGTGTGGCCGGCGGCCAGCAGGCGCAACAGCTCCCGCTCCTGGGCGGTGGGTTCGCCCGGTTCGGGGGCCTGTTCGACGCCCAGCGGCTCGGCCTCCTCCCAGACCTTCTCGAAGAGCGCGTTCAACCCCGCCAGAACTCCCCTGGAGGTGAGCAGCAGGGCCCCCTCGTGGGTGTTGTCCGGGGCGATGGGCACCACGGCGGTGCGGCGGTCCACGATCAGCATGCGGAGCGGCAGGGAGGGCACGGTGCGGACCTCGCCGCCCATCCGCGCGAGCCAGGCCGCGTACTCCCGGGTGGGCCGGTCGGCCTGAACGCTCGTCAGGTACACGGTACGCATACGCACGCCGCGCGCCAGATGACGTTCGTCCAAGGGGCGACTGGCCTCCAGCGCCACGCTGCTCTGGGCGCCCCCCGGCATGAAGGACATGAGTTCGGATTCGGCCTGCTCACAGAGCTCCGCCAGCCGATCGCGCACCGCCTCCAGCCCCCGGAGAAGCACGGCGATACCCCGGGTCTCCTGCGCGGACTCCCATTCCGAGGTGAGCTCGGCCACCATGTGACGGTTGCGCGCGATGTGGATCCGGTATTCCTCCAGCTCGGCCTCCTGCCGAGCCATCAACGGGGCCAGTGCGATCGACGGATTGACCGGGTGAAGGACGTCCTCGGATTCCGGTGAAGAGCGGATCAGCGATGCTTCCGCCAGCTCGTCGAGCGCTCCCCGGACCGTGTTCTCGTCGATATCCAGATGCTCGGCTATTTTTTCGACGCCCCAGTCGCGGTTCAACACCATCGCGCCGTAAACCTGAATGGTCCACTTATTCACGTCCAGCGCACCCCCCACAGGTCGACGCCCCGGATCCCGATCGGCTTCCGGCCTCGAAACAGGGTCAGCATAACGGCTTCCGCGCTTCGCACGCGGAAAACGCGAAGAAAATCACCGCTTCCCGTTCCGAGGTGCCCCGCCATCGCTCGCCGGACGGTCGCGAGCCGTGGCGAGTGGGCGGGAGATAGGCAGAATGTTGCGCTCCAAGGTGTTTGCGGCCCAGTGGCGGTCCCGCACCGGACTGCCCCGGTCCGCGAGGCGGGGTCGATCCGCGAGGGCCCCGACAGGGCGCCGGACCGGCCGGCAGCTACCTGCCGCGGCAGGTAGTGGGCTCCTGACGCCGGGTGACAGTCGCCCTCCCGCGCTGTTCTACTGCTGAACGGGAGCGGGGAGTTCCCCGATGAATTCCCTTCCGACCATCCGACCGTTTCCCCTTCCCGGGCGGGAGGGCTTCCCCGTTTCGTCGATCCGAAAATATCCGGCGCCCCATCCGCCACGATATGGCCGGACACCCGTTTCGTTCCTCGGCTGACTGGACCGCTGTGCACGGAGTAAGGATCACCTTTTTTACGGCCGGTGCGGCCGGAATACCACACCGGGAAAACCCCACGGAAGTTGTTCGACAAGCCTGCGAGTCGCTCGGTGTTTCCGTGGAACACATATGGGCCGAGATCCGGGGCGACACCCTGCACACGGTCGTGTTCCTCGTATCGCCACGGCCCGTGGACGCGCTGGCCGCAGGATGTTCCGTGGCGGTCCGGATGGAAGCGGATTCCCCCGGTCTCGTCTGTACCGGTTGCGAGCTGCTGGCGCTGTGAACGGGCGTCCGCGTCACCCGTCGCCCTCCGAAAGATCCGTGATCACGAAGGGAACAGCAATGGACACCAACCGGCCCCCGGCCACCTTCGGCGAGCTGCTCAGACACCGGCGCGAGCGGCTGGGGCAGACCCAACAGTGCCTGGCCGACCACGCGACCCTGAGCGTGCGGGCCATCCGGGACATGGAAGCGGGCCGGGTGCTGCGCCCCCGGCAGGAGACCGTACGCCTCCTCGCCGACGCGCTGCGGTTGGACGGGCGCGGTCGGGAGGCGTTCGAGGCGGCGGCCCGACGGCAGCCGCTCCGGCAGGAGCCCACCCCACCCGTCCCACCGCGGGGCGTGCTGCTGGGGCGCGACGCGGAGACGGAGGTCCTGTGCGAGGCGTTCACCACCCAGGGCGGGCGCCTGGTGTCGGTGGTCGGCCTCGGTGGCGTCGGCAAGAGCAGACTGGCGCAGGAGGTCGCCTGGCGACTGCACCGGACCGAGCGGTGGTCGGTGCGCTGGGCCTCCGCGGAGGGCCGCCGGGAGGCGGGCGGGTTGGACGCCTGGGCCCACGCGCACGCGTGGGACCTCGGGGACCGGCCGACGCTCCTGGTGCTCGACGGTGCCGGCCCCGGCACGGACGGCCCGGATGTGCCCGGGGGGCTGGACGGCCTCTTCCGCCGGCACGCCCGGCTGCGGGTGCTGGTGACCTCCCGGCTTCCGCTGCGGCTGCCGGGCGAGCACATGATCCCGCTGGCCCCGCTGGACGTCCCGGCCCTCGGCGCCGAGCACGACCCCGCCGCCCTGGGCCGCTACGCGGTGGTGGCGCTGCTGGTGACCCGCATGCGCGAGCTGAGACCGACGTTCCGGCTCACCGCCGCCGAAGCCCCCGCCATCGCCGAGCTGTGCCGCTGCCTCGACGGGCTGCCCCGGGCCCTGGAGCTGGCCGCACGCTGGACCCTGGTGCAGTCCCCCGCCCAGCTCGTGACCCGGCTGGCCAACCGTCCCGGTTGTCTCGCCTCCCCGCTGCTCAGCCACGGCTCCGGGGAGAGCCTGCACGACACGCTGTACAGCGCCCTGACCGCCCTGCCGCCCCGGCGACGGACCCTGCTGGGGCTGCTGGCCACCGCCCCCGGCACGCTCGGTCTCGACGAGGTGGTGCCGCTCAGCGGGCGGCCCGTCGAGGAGTGCCTGGCCGTGCTGCACGACCTCACCACCCACGGGCTGATCCGGTCGCTGGCCACTCCCGGCGGGGTCCGATACCGGGTGCTGAACCTGCTCCGTCCACTGTTCCGGGACGAAACCCCGCGCCCGGTCCAGACCGCGACCGTGCGCCGGCACGAACCGCGCCACCCCGCCGCCGTGCCGGGCCGGCGGCCCGCCGATGCCGTACCGGCGGCGCTCCGGACCGCCCCACCGGTCCACCCCGCCCCATCCGGCACCGCCGCCGGTGCCGCGTCCGCGGTATCTGCCGGTGCGCCCGCCATACTGCCCTCTTAGTTCCGGGCAAGCTGCCGGTCCGTCGCCCCAACGCTCCATAGCTTTCCAGACGTTGGTGGGGGTCCCCCCACTCTCCGGTCTCGAACGTGGGGGCTCGCATGGACAGCGGGAGCATGGAGCGGCGGGGTGGCCTGACCGTCACCGTCACCACCGTCGCCTCCGACGCGCACACCTGGAACCTGGTGTTCCTACGTCTGCTCCTGGAGGAGTCGGGTCACCGGGTGACCGTGCTCGGGCCCTGTGTTCCCGACGACCTCCTCCTCGACGAGTGCCGCGCACGGCGGCCCGACCTGATCGTGATCAGCAGCGTCAACGGGCACGGCTGCCAGGAGGGCGTCCGCGTCATCACGGCCCTGCGAGCCTGCCCGGAGCTACGCGGGACGGCCGTGGTCATCGGCGGCAAGCTCGGCATCACCGGCGCCGGGGACGCCGCCGACCGCGCCCGCACGCTGCTGGCCCGCGGCTTCGACGGGGTCTTCGAAGGCCCCGGCGCCCTGAACGTCTTCCGGGCCTTCGTCGATGCGCTCGCCACCGCTTCCGGCTCGTGCCGGCGGCCGAGGGCGGCCTGATGAGCGCCGCCTTCGGCCGCTTCGTGGCGCGCGCACACGCGGCGGGGACCCTGGTGGTGCAGCCCCGCATGGGGATGGGCCGTCCGGCCCGGATGCGTGCCGGACTGCTCGCCACCAAGAGCGCCGCGGCCACCACCGTCGGCACCCTCACCGTGGACAGCTACACCCGCACCGGGGACCTCGCCGCCGCGCGGCGGGCGGTCGCCGAGGGCGCGGACCTCAACGGCTACCCCCTGGCCTGCCACTCCCCGGAGACGACCCGCGAGGTGCTGCGCGGCGTCGCCGGGGACGACTTCCCCGTGCAGGTGCGGCACGGCTCCGCCCGGCCCGAGCACATCTTCCGCGCCCTGCTCGCCGCCGGTCTGACCGCCACCGAGGGCGGCCCCGTCTCCTACTGCCTGCCGTACAGCCGGACCCCGCTGGCGGAGGCGGTGGCCTGCTGGGAGCGGTGCTGCCGGCTGCTCGCAGCCGTACGGGGTCACGGGCCCGAGCCCCACCTGGAGACCTTCGGCGGTTGCATGATGGGCCAACTGTGCCCGCCCGGCCTGCTGGTGGCGCTCAGCGTGCTGGAAGGCGTGTTCTTCCGACGGCACGGGGTGCGCAGCATCTCCCTCAGCTACGCGCAGCAGACCAGCCCGGCGCAGGACGCGGAGGCGGTCACCGCGCTCGGCCGCCTCGCCGCCGAACTGCTGCCCGACACCGACTGGCACATCGTCGTCTACGCCTACATGGGCGTCTATCCGCGGACCCCCGGCGGCGCCCGGCTGCTGCTCACGGACGCGGCGCGGCTCGCGGTGCGGACCGGGGCCGCGCGGCTGATCGTCAAGACCGCCGCCGAGGCGCACCGCATCCCCACCGTCGCAGAGAACGTGCGCGCCCTGGAGGAGGCCGCGGCGGCGGCCGCGGCCGCCGGCCGCGCGGAGAACGGCGCCGGTGCCGGCGCCGGGACCGACTCCGGGACCGGCGTGTACGAGGAGGCACGGGCGCTGGTCGAGGCGGTGTTGAGCCTCGACGGGGACATCGGCCGGGCGCTGGTCGACGCCTTCGCCCGCGGCTACCTGGATGTCCCCCACTGCCTGCACCCGGCCAACGCGGGGCGATCCCGCAGCTGCCTGGACGGCGCGGGGCGGTTGCGTTGGACGGACATCGGGGCCATGCCGCTGGGGCGCCACACGGCCACCGGCGGCGCCGGGGTCGACTCCGCCGGGCTGCTCGACGCCCTGAACCACGTCAGTCGGAGCTACGACCGGCGGGCCGCGGTCGCCGCGGCCCGCGCCCGGTGACCGCGAGGACCGCCCCGGGACCACCGGAGCGGACGACCGGAAACGGAAGAGAGAGGAAGCGGCGCCATGTCCGAAGCAGAAGTCACCATCCCGCCGACCGACCCCGGCGTACACCTGAACTCCGCCCGCACCCGGAGTGTGCTGCGCGTCCAGCAGCAACTGCTCGGCGCGGCCCGCGAATACCTGCGCGAGGCCGGGTTCACCGAGCTGCTGCCACCCGTCATCGGCCCGGTCACCGATCCGGGGGCCCGGGGCGCCAAACAGGTGGACATCGACTTCTACGGCCACCGCTACAAGCTGATGACCAGCGCCATCCTCTACAAGCAGGCGTCGCTGCTGGCCTTCGACAAGATCTTCTGCATCGCCCCGAACGTCCGTCTGGAGCCGTTGGAGACCGCGCACACCAGCCGTCACCTGGCGGAGTTCCACCAACTGGACGTGGAGGTGGCGGGCGCCTCCCGGGAGGAGGTCATGGAGCTGCTGGAGCGGCTGGTCGTCCACATGGTGAACCGGACCGTCACCGGCCTCCCCGGGGAGCTGGAACGACTGGGCCGCGACCCGGACGCCTTCCGGCCCCTGTCGACGGGCCCCTTCCGCCGCGTCACCCACGCGGAGGCGGTGCGCGAACTGCGTGACCTCGGGCACGGGCAGAGTCCGGACGCCGAACTGGACTGGGAGGGCGAGGCGATCCTGTCGGCCAAGTCCGACCGTCCGTTCCTCGTCACCGACTACCCCAAGGGCTCGCGCGGCTTCTACGACCGGGAGGACCCCGCCGCGCCCGGCGTGCTGCGGAACTTCGACCTGATCGCCCCGCAGGGCTACGGCGAGCTGTGCAGCGGCAGCGAGCGCACCAACGACTACGCCGAGATCGTCACCCGGATGCGGGAGACCGGGGAGAACCCCCGGAAGTACCGCTGGTATCTGGACCTGGTGCGCGAGGGCCTCCCGGGCAGCGCGGGCTTCGGCATCGGCGTGGAACGCCTGACCCGGTACGTGGCCGGGCTGGACGCCGTCTGGCAGGCCAGTGCCTACCCCAAGCTGCCCGGGGTGGTCTCGCCGTGAGCGATATCACCGCCCCCGGCTTCCCCGAGGAGGAGGTGCGGCGCCGCGCCCGGCTGGGTGCCGCCGCCGCCTTTCCGCCGCCCGGTGAGTACGGGCAGGTGCTCTACGGGGGCGGCCGGGTACCCGCCGGATCCGGCGCCCCGGACGCCCTGGACGCCCTGCGGCTGGTCCCGCCGGTCTTCATGCCCGGCCGGCTGGCCCGTCTCGTCGAACTGGGCCACGAGCCCACCTACCGCGACGTCGACCTCGAGGTCACGGTGGGGGGTTTCCACTCGGCGCTGCCGCTCTACCTCTCCGCGCTCGGCTCCACCCGGGCCGCCGGCGACCGGGGCCTCGGCCTCGCGCTGAGCCGTCAGGCGGGGGTCATGGGGGTTCCCCTGGTCATCGGGGAGAACGTCACCTCCGTGCACGGCTACGGCCGGGGCGGCGACGCCCCCGGGGACTCCTCGGTGCTGGCCCGCCTCGTCGCCTACGCCGAGACGGCCCCCGAGGGGCGCGGCGGCGTCGTGGTGCAGCAGAGCACCGAGGACGCCGATGCCGAGGTGTGGAACCTCGCCTACAGCGACCCGGCGGCGCAGCCGCTGCTGGACTCGGGCCGCCTGGCCTTCGAGCTGAAGGCCGGCCAGGGCGCCAAGCCCGGACTGGGCGGGATGACCGTGCTGCCGGAGGCCGCGGCGGAGCGGATGCGGGAGCACTTCGTGGTGGATCCCCTCTTCGAGGGGCGGCGGGTGCTGCGCTCCGGCAGCCCCGGCACGCTCACCGAGGAGATCCTGCGGCAGCAGATCCGGCTGATGCGCAACAACTACCCACGGGCCCGGGTCTGGGTGAAGCTGCCGCCGGGCCGGGACGTGGCGGACGCCGCGCGGCTCGCGGTGGCGGCCGGGGCGGACGCGGTGACCGTGGACGGCGCCGAGGGCGGCACCGGTTGGGCGCCCGAGGTCTTCCTCGGACAGGTGGGGCTGCCCCTGGCCGAGTGCCTGCGCCGCCTGGGCGGGCCGCTGCCCGGACTGCTGGTCTCCGGTGGCATGTGGGAGGGCGGCCGGGCCGTGAAGTGCCTGGCGCTCGGGGCCACTGCCGTCGGGCTGGGGCGGGCCGCGCTGCTCGCCGTCGCCGAGGACCCCCGACAGGGCCTGGCCCGCCTGGTGGAGTGCCTGGCCCTGGAGATGCGCCTGCTGATCAGCGCGCTCGGGAAGTACCGGCCGGACGTCCTCGGTCCCGAGGACCTCTGGTCCCCCTCCGTTCCCCCGTCGAACCGACTCGACTCATCGAGGTGAACCATGTCCTCCTGCGGTTACCCCTTCGCCTCGGCGGTCCCCTGCCCCTCCCCGGACCGCCCGGCCGTGCGCCGGGCCGGCCGTGAGGTCGGCTACCGGGAGCTGGACGAACTGGCCGACGCGCTCGCCGCGCGGATCGCCCCCGGCCAGGTGGTCGCGGTCTCCAGCCGCGACCGGCTGGACTACGTGGTCGGACTGCTCGCCGTGCTCCGCGCGGGCGGCGTCTACCTGCCGCTCGACCCCGACGCCCCCGCCGACCGCACCGAGCTGCTGCTGGCGGATTCCGGGGCCGCCCTGTTGGTGGCCGACGGCGTCCCCGCCGCCCGCGGTCGGCAGGCCGTCGACGTCCCCGCCGCCCGCGGCTGTCTGTTCTACACCTCGGGGACCACCGGACGGCCCAAGGGCGTGCTGGTTCCGACGTCCGCGCTCGCCGCGCACGTCACGGCCGTGACGGAACGGTTCGGACTGTGCCCCCAGGACGTGGTCCTGCAGTACGCGCGGCCCACCGTGGACGTCTTCCTCGAACAGGTCACCGCCGCCCTGGCGGCCGGGGCCTGCCTGGTCCTGCCGGAGCGACAGCTGATGGCGCCCGGGGAGCTGCTGGACCTCCTCGCCACCGAGCGGGTGACGGTCGCCAACCTCTCCGCCGGGCACTTCCGGGAGCTGACCGCCGCGCTGTCCGCCCGAGCCTGGCGGCCCGGTCCGCTGCGTCTGATGGTCTCCGGCAGCGACCGCCTCCACCCCGGCACCGCCGCCGACTGGCACCGGCACACCGGAGTGCCGCTCCTCAACGCCTACGGCCCCACCGAAACCGTCGTCACCGCCACCGTGCACCCGGTCGCCCCGGACGACGCGGCGGGCTCCGACGGAGCCGTGCCGATCGGGAACGTGGTCGGGGACCGCGCGGCGCGCGTCCTCGACGAGCGGCTGCGCCCCTGCCCGCCCGGCACCCCCGGTGAGCTGTACCTCGGCGGAGACGTCCTGGCCGCCGGGTACTGGGGCGACCCGGCCCGCACCGCGGAGCGCTTCCTGCCCGATCCGCACGCGGACACCCCCGGCGCCCGCCTGTACCGCACCGGCGACCTCGTCCGGCAGCGGGCGGACGGCGCCCTGGAGTTCCTCGGCCGCACCGACGACCAGCTGAAGATCCGGGGCTTCCGGGTGGAGCCGGGCGAGGTCGAGGCCGCGTTGGCGTCCTGTCCCGGGGTGACCGCCTGCGCCGTCACCGGGCACGAGGGCAGACTCGCCGCCTACGTCACCGGGGCGCCGGAGACCGTGCCCGACCACGCCCGGGTCCGCGAGCACCTCGCCGCCCGGCTGCCCGAGCACCTGCTCCCGGCCACGTCGACCGTGCTGGACTCCTTCCCGCTCACCGACCGCGGCAAGATCGACAGGCGGGCGCTGCCCGCTCCCGGGGGCGAGGCGGCGCCGCGCGGCACCACGCCCCCCACGACGCCCGCGGAGCAGGTGATCGCCGCGGTCTGGTCCGAGGCGCTCGGCGTCTCCGGGGTCGGGCGGGAGGACAACTTCTTCCACCTCGGCGGGGACTCGCTGACCGCCGTGCGCGTCGTCGGCCGGGTCTTCGACGTCTTCGGGCCGGTCTCGCCCTACACCATCTTCGAGGCTCCCGAGCTGGCCGCCTTCGCCGCCGCGGTCGGCGGCACCGACGGCGGCGACCGCGCTCCCCTCACCGCGGCCGGACACGACCGGGCACCGCTGTCCAAACTCCAGCGCGGCCTGTGGTTCCTGGAGCAGTGGAATCCCGGCACCACCACCTACTCCGTGCCCTGGGTGTTCCGCTTCGACCGTCCGATGGACCCGGCGCTGCTGCACGCCGCCCTGGAGTCCGTCGCCGCCCGGCACGAGAGCCTGCGGACCGTCTTCCGTCTCGACGAGGACGGCCCCCGACAGTACGTGCGGTCCGAGGCCGTGGTGCCGTTCGAGGTCGCCGAGGCGCCCGCCGAACGCGTTCCCCGGCTGATCGAGGAGGCCGTGGCCCGGCCCCTCGACCTGGCGGACGGTCCTCCGCTGCGCGCCCACTTCTTTCCCGAGGGGCCCGCGGGGGAGAGCGTGCTGCTGCTGATCTTCCACCACATCGTGTGGGACGAGGGCTCGCTACCGGTGCTGGAACGCGAACTGGCCGAGAGCTACGCGGCGCTGCGCGAGGGCCGCCGGCCCCGGGCGGCCGGGCCGCCCGTCCAGTACGCGGACTTCAGCGCCTGGCAGTACGCCGACCCCGAGCACACCGAGGCGCAGCTGTCCTACTGGGCCGAGCAACTCGCCGGAGCCCCGGAGGGCCCGGCGCTGCCCCCCGACCGGACGCGGCCGGCGACCCAGGCCTTCCGCGGCGCCTGCCACACCTTCGCGATGCCCGATTCGCTGGCCCGCGCGGTGCGGGAGCTGGCCCGCGACGAGGACGCCACCCCGTACATGGTGCTGCTCGCCGGGTTGGCGTCGGCCCTGCGCCGCCGCTCCGGCGAGACCGACCTGGTGATCGGCAGCCCGGTCAGCACTCGCAACCGCGCCGAACTCAACGACCTGATCGGCTACTTCGTCAACCTGCTGCCGCTGCGGCTGCGTCCGGCCCCGGAGCTGTCCTTCCGTGAGCTGGTCCGCCATGTTCGGGAGGTCTGCCTGGGCGCCTATCGGCATCAGGACGCCTCCTTCGACGAGATCGTCGACCGGGTGCTCACCGACCCGCCGCAGGACCGCAATCCGCTGTGCCAGGTGCTGCTGGAGCAGCATCCGCTGGGCGAGCGCCCGCTGACCATCGGGGACGCCACCGTCACCCGGGCGCTGTACCCGCACCCCGTGGCCCGCTTCGACCTGTCGGTCTCCGTGGACGATCGGGGCAGTGGTTTCACCGGCCGCTTCGAGTACGACCGGGATCTGTTCGACGCGGCCACCATGGCCGAGCTGTGCGACGACTGGCTGACCGTGTTGGCCGCCGGCACCGGGCTGCCGGTCCACCGTCTCTTCGAGATCCAGGCCGACCGCACCCCGGAGGCGACCGCCCTGCTCTTCGACGGCGGACGCCTCGATTACGCCGGACTGAACACCGGGGCGAACCGCCTGGCGCACGTCCTCGCCGCGCGGGGCGTGGGGCGCGGTTCCCTGGTGGCGCTGCTGACCGAACGCGGGCCCGAGCTCGTCACCGGGCTGCTCGCGGTCCTCAAGACCGGCGCCGCCTACACCCTGCTGGACCCCGACTTCCCGGCGGCGCGGCTGGCCGACACGATCACGGACTGCGGTGCCGACCTGGTGTTGACCCACGGCCGCGTCGAACCGCCGCCGCTGCCCGAAGGGGGGCCGCCGCGCCTGGCGCTGGAGGAGCTGGCCGCCGAGGTGGCCGCCGCGCCCGGCGACGACCCCGGGCTGCCGGCCGGCGCCGAGGACCTGGCCTGCGTGATGTTCACCTCCGGTTCCACCGGCCGCCCCAAGGGCGTGGCCGTGCCGCACCGGGCGCTGACCGCCACCTATCCGGGGCAGGAGTACGCCCGCTTCGGCCCCGAGGAGGTGTGGCTGCAGTGCTCGCCCGTCTCCTGGGACGCCTTCGCGCTGGAGCTGTACGGGGCGCTGCTCTTCGGCGGGGTCTGTGTGCTCCAGCCCGGTCGGCGCGCCGATCCGCAGCTCATCGCCGAGTTGACCCGGCGCCACGGTGTCACCCAGCTCCAGCTGTCCGCCGGCCTGTTCAACTTCCTGGTGGAGGAGTACCCGGAGGCCTTCGACGGACCGCACACGGTGTTCACCGCCGGGGAACGCGCCTCGGGCCCCCATGTCGCCAAGGTACTGGCGGCCCACCCCCGACTGCGCGTCGGCAACGGTTACGGCCCGGTGGAATCCCTGGGCTTCACCACCTGCCATCCGGTGACGCCCGCCGACACCGCCACCGCGTCCGTTCCGATCGGCCGCCCCCTGGCCGGAAAGGACATCCTGGTCCTGGACGACGGGCTGCGGCCGGTGGCGCCCGGCGAGACCGGCGAACTGTACGCGGCGGGCGGCGGCCTGGCGCACGGTTATCTGGGCCGCCCCGCGCTGACCGCCGAGCGCTTCGTGGCCCGACCCGGCGGGCGCCCCGGTGAACGTCTGTACCGCACCGGGGACCTGGGGCGCGTCACCGCGGACGGCACGCTGGAGATCATCGGCCGGGCCGACGACCAGGTGAAGGTCAACGGCTTCCGCGTGGAGCCCGGTGAGATCGAGGACGCCCTCACCCGCCATCCGCGCGTACGGGAGGGCGCCGTCGCCGTCCGCACGGCGGACTCCGGCGAGCACCGGATCGCCGCCTACATCACCACTGGCCCGGACGGCGCCGACCCCGAAGAGGTGCTGCGCTGGCTGTCCGAGCGGCTGCCCGCCCATCTGCTTCCGGCCACCTGCGACCTGCTGGACGCGCTTCCGCTCAACCCCAACGGCAAGACCGACCGCACCGCCCTCCCCGCCCCCCGCACCCCCGCGCAACAGCCGCCGGAAGACGGACCGGGGGACGGGCTGACCGGCGACGAACGGCTGGTGGCCGAGGCCATGCGGACGGTGCTGGGCCACCGACGGATCCGCCCGGAGGACAACTTCTTCCGGATCGGCGGCAACTCGCTCGCCGCCGTCCGGGTCGCCATGCACCTGTCCCGCGCGACCGGCGCCCGGATCCGGCCCCAACTGGTGTTCCAGGCCAGGACCGTGCGCGCCATCGCCCGGCAGCTCCCCGCCGCGGACACCCGGCGGACCCACGACGCCAGGAAGGCGGACGCGTCATGACCCCTCCCGTGCCCCCCGCGTCACCGCAGGCACCCGAGGCAGCCGGAGCGCCCGGAGCGCTCCGGGCGGGCCGAACGGCTCCGGCCTCCCGGCTCCAGCGCGGCCTGTGGTTCCTCGACCGTTGGGACCCCGGCTCCGCCACCTACACCACGCCCACCGTCTACGAGTTCCGCGGTCCGCTCGACCTGTCGCTCCTGGAGCGCGCCCTCGCCGCCGTCGTCGACCGCCACGAGGCGCTGCGCACCACCTTCGACCTCCACGGGGACGTCCCCCGTCAACTGGTCCACCCCGCGCTGTCCGTGCCGCTGTCCGTCACCGACCTGCGGACGCTCCCCGCCGCCGAGCGGGACCGACGCGCCGAGCGGGTGCTCTCCGAGGCCGCCACCGAGCCGTTCGACCTGGCCACCGGCCCCCTGCTGCGCGCCACCGCGGTGCGCCGCGGCGAGCGGGAGACCACGGTGCAGTTCGTCGTCCACCACATCGTGTGGGACGGCTGGTCCGCGGAGATCTTCGAACGCGAGCTGACCGAGGGCTACGCGGCGCGGGTCGCCGGCCGTGCCCCCCGTCACCCGAGGCTCACCGTCCAGTACGCCGACCACGCCGCCGAGGAGGAGCACACCTGCCTGGAGGACCAGCTGGACCACTGGAGGCGCCGGCTGCGCGGCGCGCCGACCGTGCTGGAGCTGCCCGGCCGTCGCCCGCGCGCCGCGGAGCCCGGCCGACACGGCGCCACCGAGCACTTCGACACGGCCCCCGGCACCGCCGCACGAGTGCGCGAGCTCGCCGAACGCGAGGGCGTCACCCCCCACGTGGTGAACCTGGCCGTCTTCGCGCTGTTGCTCCACCGCTACACCGGCGCCCGGGACCTGGTCGTCGGCACCCCGGTGACCACCCGGGGCCACCCCGAGCTGGAGCATCTGATCGGCTACTTCGTCAACCTGCTGCCGCTGCGGTTGCGCCTGGAGCCAGAGATGACGTTCCGTCGGCTGCTGGTGGAGACCCAGGACGCGCTCCTCGACGGTTACGGTCACCTGGACGCCCCCCTGGACCTGATCGTCGACCGGCTCGACCTGGAACGCTCCCCCGGGCGCTCCCCACTGGTGCAGGTCGTCTTCGGCTCCCACACCGAGGACCCGGCGCCACTGCGTTTCGGCCCCGACCTCACCGCCACCCGCCAGGTGCGGTCCAACGGCACCAGCAAGTTCGACCTCACCTGGTCGGTCTTCGACTCCGGGGAACTGCGCGGCGAGGCGGAGTACCGCACCGGCCTCCTCGACGCCGCCACCGTCCGCCGGATGATCGGGGACTGGACCGGGCTGCTGGACGCCGCCCTGGCCGACAGCGGCCGCGCCCTGCCGCGGCTGACCGTCGCCGCCGCGTCCGCGGAACGGCCCCGGGGCCCGGCGGCCGAGGCCGCCCGGGCTCCCGGCCGTTGTCTGCACACCCTGTTCGAGGAGGCCGTCGACGCCCACGGCGCACGGCCGGCGGTCACCGACGACGCCGGTACCCTCGACTACGCCGAGCTGGACCGGCGGGCCAACCGGCTGGCGCACGTCCTGATCGCCGCCGGGGTGCGCCCCGGGGACCGCGTGGGGCTGCGGCTGGACCGCACCGCCTGGATCCCGGCGGCGGTGCTGGCCGTGCTGAAGGCGGGGGCGGCGTACGTGCCGGTGGACCCGGCCGCACCCGCCGACCGCTCCGCCCTGGTCTTCGCCGAGACCGGCGTCACCGTCGCCGTCACCGACCTGCCCGGCCTGCCGGAGGGGCCGTGGCTGTCCTACCGGCTGGACGAGCGGGCCGCCGAACTCGCCGCCGCCGACCCCGGGCGGCCGGGGACGATCACCGATCCCCGCAGCACCGCCTATGTCATCTTCACCTCGGGCTCCACCGGCCGTCCCAAGGGCGTGGCCGTCGCCCACGAACACGTCAGCCGTCTGATGGCGCAGGGCGACGCGCACTTCGGTTTCGGCCCCGACGAGGTCTGGACCCTCTTCCACAGCCACGCCTTCGACTGGACGGTCTGGGAGCTGTGGGGCGCGCTGCACCACGGCGCGCGGCTGGTCGTCGTCCCCTACCTCACCAGCCGTTCGCCGGAGGAGTTCGCGGAGCTGCTGGAGCGCGAGCGGGTCTCCTTCCTCTGCCTGACGCCTTCCGCGCTGCGCCAACTGGAGCCCGCCGTGCGGCGCCGCTCCCACGCGCTGCCCGCCCTGCGTCGGATCATGCTGGGCGGCGAGGCGCTGGATCCGGCCACCGTGCGCCGCTGGTTCACGCTCGACCCGCTGCCGCCCGCCCGGCTGTGCAATCTGTACGGCATCACGGAGACCACCGTCCATGTCACCACCCACGACCTGGCCGCGGACGGCGCGGGCTTCGACCGCAGCCTGATCGGCACCCCGCTGCCGCACCTGGACGCCCGGGTCCTCGATCCCTGGCTACGGCCCTGCCCGCCGGGCGTCACCGGTGAGCTGTACATCGGTGGCGGCAGCCTCGCCCACGGCTACTGGGGGCGGCCCGGCCTGACCGCCGGGCGCTTTGTCGCCGACCCCGGGGCGGCGGCGCCGGGCGCCCGCCTGTACCGCACCGGCGACCTCGCCCGGCGGCTGCCCGACGGTGGCCTGGAGTACCTGGGGCGGGGCGACCGCCAGATCAAGTTGAGCGGCTTCCGCATCGAGCCGGGCGAGATCGAGGAGGCGCTCAGCGCCCATCCGGACGTCTTCGACTGCGTGGTGACCGTCCACCAGGGCCGGTTGGCGGCCTACGTCACGGGCCGGGCCCCCGAGAATCTGCGGGAGTTCCTCGGCCGCACCCTGCCCGCCCACATGATCCCGGCCGGCTGCACCGTCCTGGACTCGCTGCCGCTGACGCCCAACGGCAAGCTCGACCACCGTGCCCTGCCCGCCCCCCGCTTCGGCTCCACCGGCCCGGCGGCGCCCGGCTCCGGCACGCGCACCGCCCCCCGCGGGCCGGTGGAGCAGACCTTCGCCCGCGCGTGGTCGGAGGTGCTCGGCGTCGGCGACATCGGCGTACACGACGACTTCTTCCGCCTCGGCGGGGACTCCATCCGCGCCGTCCAGCTCGCCGGAAGGCTCCAGGAGCACGGCTGGTCCGTCTCGCTGCGGGACGTCTTCACCGCCCCCACCATCGCCGAGCTGGTCCCACTCGCCTCCCCCGCCGCGCCGGACGCGGAGGCGTCGGCCGGAGAGCCGATGCCCTTCGCCCTGGCTCCGGACGGCGTCCGAAAGGAGGTGCCGCCCGGCGTCGAGGACGCCTACCCGATGGTGTCCATGCAGCTCAGCATGGTCTACCACATGGAGATCGCCGGGGGCACCGACAGCTACCACAACGTCAACAGCTACCGGCTCTCCGCCGCTCTGGACGAGGACGCCTTCCGCCGCTCGGTCGCCGAGGCGATGCGCCGCCACCCGGTGTTGCGGACCAGTCTGGACCTGTCCGGCCATGTCGAGCCGATGCAGTTGGTCCACGCCGAGCTGCCGCCCCCGGTGGAGTTCGCGGACCTGCGCGGGCTCGCCCCGCGGGCGCGGGACGCGGCCGTTCGCGCCGTCTTCGAGCACCACCGTGACACCCCGTTCGACCTGGAGCGGGCCCCGCTGTTCCGAATCACCGTGCAGCGACTGGCCGAGGACGCCTGTCAACTCACGATCTGCGAGCACCACGCCATCCTCGACGGCTGGAGCTTCACCTCGCTCCTCGCCGAGTTGCTGGAGCGGCACGGCGAGCTGGTCGCGGACCCGGCGGCGCCGCCCGCCGCGCCGCCCGCCTCCCGCTTCCGGGACTTCGTGGCCGCCGAACGGGCCGCCGCCGAGGACCCGGCCTCCCTGGCCTACTGGCGGGAGCGGTTGGCCGGCGCACACGGCCGGCTCTGGCCGGGCAGTGAGGACGTCCACGAGCTGCCGCGCACTCTGGAACGGGTGCTGCCGGAGGCGCCCGGCCAGCTCCGGGCCGCCGCCCGCGCCGCGGGCGTGCCGGTCAAGTCGGTGGCGCTCGCCGCGCATCTGCGGGCCCTGGCCCACCTCACCGGCCGCCGACACCCGGTGACCGGGCTGGCGATGAACGGGCGGTTGGAGCGGGAGGGCGGCGCCGATGCCTACGGACTGTTCCTCAACACCGTGCCGCTTCGCGCGGAGCTGCCCCCGCCCGGCACCGACGGGCTGGAGCCGGCCCGCACCCTGCACCGGGAGGAACTGGACATGATGCCGCACCGCCGGGTGCCGTTCGCCCGGCTCGCCCGACTGATGGCGGACGGCGGGCTGGACAGCCAGTTCGGCTATCTGCGCTTCCACGCCCTGGGACGGCTCGGCTCCGCCCGCATCGTGGACGGCCGCATCGGTTGTGAGCCGACGCTGCGCCACGAGCCGAA
Organism: Streptomyces taklimakanensis; assembly: GCF_009709575.1. Lineage (NCBI taxonomy): Bacteria > Bacillati > Actinomycetota > Actinomycetes > Kitasatosporales > Streptomycetaceae > Streptomyces > Streptomyces taklimakanensis. The sequence continues at coordinate 5,831,611 of NZ_WIXO01000001.1, read as the reverse complement.
CAGCTTCGCCTTCGGCGCCTCGCTGATCCAGGACCCCGTCTCCGGCCGCGCCCTGCTGGCCGTGGACCACCAGCGGTCCGTGGTCCCGGACGCGGCGGCGGAGTCCTTTCTCGACGCCTACGCGGAGGCACTCCACGAGATGGCCACCGCCGCCCGCACCACCGCCCCCGCACACCCCTGAACCCGCCCGGCCCCGATTGGAGCGGATGTTGCCATGAGCGATCCCCAGCACACTCCCCTCGTCCCCACCGGTCCCACCGACCCCGACGGCCCCGCCGTCCCGTCCGCCGCGCAGGACCCGGTGGCGCGTTTCCTGCGGGTCGCCGCCGAGAACCCCGAGCGGACGGCGGTGCGGGCCCCCGACGGCAGCGTGGACTTCGCCACCCTGGAGCGCCGCACCGCCGCCCTCGCCGCCGCGCTGCGCCGGCTCGGCACCGGCCGCGGCGACCGCGTCGGCATCCATCTGCCGCGCGGCGTCGACCTGGTGGTCGCGCTGCTCGGCGTGTGGCGGGCGGGTGCCGCCTATGTGCCGCTCGACCCGGCCTACCCGCAGGAACGGCTGACCCACATGATCGAACAGGCCGGGCTCACCGTGCTGCTGGACTCTGGCGGCGGCTTCCGGCCCCCGGCGGGCGTCACCGTGCTGCGGCCCACGCGGTGGGGCCTGGACGACGACTCCACCACCGACTCCACCACCGGATCCGCCGCGGAGTCCACGAACCCGCTCGACCCGGCCTACACCATCTTCACCTCCGGTTCGACAGGCGTCCCCAAGGGAGTGGAGGTCCCCCGGGGCGCCGTGGCCGCGCTGCTGACCGGATTGGAGGGGATGGGCGCCTACCGGCCGGAACCCGGTGTGGTCGGCTGGAACGCCAGCGTCTCCTTCGACGCCTCCGTCCAGCAGTGGGTCCGGGTCTGCCGGGGCGACACCCTCCTGGTCCTCGACGAGGAGCAGCGGGTGGACCCGGTGCGGCTGGCCCGGACGCTGCGCGCCGAGGGCGTCACCGACCTGGACCTGACGCCCTCGCACTGGGAGCTGCTGCGCGAGCCGCTGGCGGGTGGCCCGGTGCCCCGGCTCTTCATGGGCGGCGAGCCGGTGCCCGAGCGGGTCTGGCGGGAACTGGCAGCCGCCGGGACCGAGGCCGTCAACGTCTACGGCCTGACCGAGTGCACGGTGGACTCCACCGCCGCCTGGATCACCGGCCCGAAGACCCGCCCGCACCTGGGCGCGGCACTGGCCGGAAGCACGGTACGGGTGCTGGACGACCGGCTGCGCCCGTCCGCCCCGGGCGAGACCGGGGAGCTGTACGTGGCGGGGGCCGGGCTCGCCCACGGCTATGTCGGCCGCGCGGGGCTGACCGCCGAGCGCTTCCTGCCCGACCCCTACGGGCCGCCCGGCCACCGGATGTACCGCACCGGCGACCTGGCCAGGACCGGTCCCGACGGCACCCTGGAGTACGTCGGCCGGTCCGATCGGCAGGTGAAGCTGCGCGGCTTCCGCATCGAGCCGGGCGAGATCGAGCGGGCCCTCACCCGCCTGCCCGAAGTGGCCGAGGCCGCGGTGAAGGTGATCGAGGCCGCCCCCGGCGACCTGCGGATCACGGCCTTCGTGACCGTTCGGGGCACCGCGGACACCGGCCGCGACTTCGCCCGGGGCGTACTGGGCCGACTGCGCGACACGCTGCCCGCCCACATGGTGCCCAGCAGCGTCCACCCGCTCGCCGCGCTGCCGCTCACCCCGAGCGGCAAGGTGGACCACCACGCCCTGACCGTCCCCCGTCCCGGCTCCCCCGGCGCGGCGGCGCCCGCCCCCGGCCGGCCCGCGGACACGGCGGCCGGCCGGGTGCCGGAGGACCTGGACCGGCAGGTCGCGGAGGTCTGGCGCACCGCCCTCCAGGTGGACCGGGTGGAGCCGACCGACGACTTCCTGGCACTGGGCGGCCACTCCCTCACCGCCCTGCGGGTGGTGCACGTGCTGCGCCGCCGCCTCGGCATCGAGATCCAGCTGCGCCAGCTGCTGGACTCCCACGACCTGGCCGACTTCACGGAGTCCGTGCGGCGGACCGCCGCCTCCGAAGCCGCGCCTCGACCGGCGTTGGCGAGCCGGGGCGCCCGGTGAACGGACCGCGTCCCCACGTCGTCACCGACCGGTTGCCGCTCCCGGCCCCACAGTCGCACCGCACCTTCCGGATCGTCCGCGTCCCGCGCACGGACGGCGACACCGCCCTCGGCGCCCCGACGGGATCCGCGGCGCGGGGGATCCGGCCCCGTGGGCACGGGGCGCGACTGCGGCTTCCACGAGCAGAGCCTCGACGTCCGGCACACCTGTCGGCACCGCCCCGGGCCGCCGCCCGCGCCCTCCCCGGCGGCCGCCCGGCGGTCGGCGTCGCCCACCGCGGGCCCGTGCCGCCACCGACCCCGACCATCCAACGCACCAGGGAGCACCCGTGGTCACCACGACAGTCGGCCCGAGCGTCAATCTGAGCGATCCCGGCCTGTGGTCCCGGCCCGACCTGCCGGAGCTCGTCGACGGGTTGCGGCGCGAGTCCCCGGTGCACCGCACCGAGACCGAGACCGACGGGCCCGTCTGGTCCGTACTGACCTACGAGTTGTCCGCGCAGGTGCTGCGGGACACCACGGTCTACAGTTCCGAGGGCGGTTCGCTGCTGGGCACCGGCCCCGCCCGGCCCGCCGGTTCCGGCCGGATGATGGCGCTGTGCGACCCGCCCCGACACCGTGCGCTGCGGGCCCCGGCCGTGCCGTTCTTCTCCCCGCAGGGGGTGCGCGGCGCCGCCCGCGGCATCGACGAGCTGGCCGACGCCATCGTCCGGCAGGCGGTGGAGCGGCGCGAGGTGGACCTCGTGCAGATGGTGTCGGCGCTGCCGCTGGAGGTGATGTGCGATCTGCTCGACGTACCGGGTCAGGACCGTGAGATGGTCCGGAACGTCTGCGACCTGGCGTTCCTGGGCCGCGCCCCCGAGGAGCGCCGCGCCGGCCACCAGCGGTTGATCCCCTACCTGATGCACCAGGTGATGCGGCGCCGCGCCGACCCCGGGGACGACCTCATCAGCGCCGTGGCCCACCACCGGGTCGGCGGGCGGCTGCTGCCGGTGGAGGACGTGGTCCTCAACCTGGACAACATCGTGGTGGGCGGGGTGCAGACGGTCCGGCACACCGCCGCGACGGCGTTGCTGGCGCTCGTCGAACGCCCGGTGCTGTGGCAGCGGTTGGTCGACGGCACAGCCGAGACGGGAGCGGCCGTGGACGAGCTGTTGCGCTGGACCTCGGTGGGCCTGCACACCCTGCGCACGGTCACCCGGAACACCGAACTGGGCGGCTTCCGCTTCGCCGCGGGCGACCGGGTGGTGCCCTGGCTCTGGGCGGCCAACCGCGACCCGGCCGTCTACGAGCGTCCTCACGAGATCGAGTTCGGCCGCTCCCCCAACCGGCACCTGGCGCTCGGCCTGGGCGCCCACTACTGCATCGGCGCGCCGCTGGCGAAGGCGGAACTCGGCGCGCTCTTCTCGGCCGTGCTGGAGCGGACCGAGCGCATCGAACGCGTGGGACCGCCGCGCTACAACGGCTCGCTCATCAACTTCGGCTTGGACAGCTGCCCGGTGCGTCTCACCCCGCGCCGACCGACACCACGGCGGCGGAACTTCCGCCGTCCTGCCTGACCGTCTGCCGCCCGGCCACGGCCACCGTCGATAGCTTCGGCGGCACCCCTCCCCGTCCCTGCCCCTCCCCAGGAGGTCATGCGCCATGACGAATCCCTTCGAGAACGAGGACGGCACCTATCTGGTGCTCGTCAACGACGAGAACCAGCACTCGCTGTGGCCCACCTGGATCGAGGTGCCCGAGGGCTGGACCACGGTCCACGGCGAGGACAGCCGTGCGGGCTGCCTGGAGTACATCGAGCGGAACTGGACCGACATCAGGCCCGCCGGCCTGACGGCCTCCCTCGAGCGGCGGTGAGGACCACCATGCCGAACTGGGAACTCGACCCCGGCCGCCCCGCCCGGATCCGGGTGACGGGAGTGACCTCCGCACGGGCGGCGGCCGACTGGCTGCGCGAGTCGCACGAGGAGATCTCCGCGGGTCTGCGGCAACACGGCGCGGTCCTGTTGCGCGGACTGCCCATCGCCACCACCGAGGACGTGGCGACGGTCCGCGACGTCCTGATCCCCGAACGCACCCCGTACCGCGAGAAGGCCACCCCGCGCAGCGACTTCGGCAACGGCGTCTTCTCCTCCACCGACTTGCCGCCCTCGCAGGCGATCCGGATGCACAACGAGAACAGCTACACCCTGACCTTCCCCGGGCTGCTGCTGTTCGCCTGTCTGACCGCCCCGCCCGAGGGCGGGGCCACCCCCGTCGCCGACTGCCGGAAAGTGCTGCGCGAACTGCCCTCCGAACTGGTGGCCCGCGCCCGGGCCACCGGCTGGAGCCTCACCCGGAACTACTCCGGATACATCTCGCTGGACTGGCGGACCGCGTTCGGCACCGAGGACCCGGAGGCGGTGAACGCCTACTGCGCCGAGAACCTCATCGACGCGCAGTGGCGGACGGACGGCACGCTGCGCACCCGGCAGATCCGTCCCGCGACGCTCACCCACCCGGACACCGGCGAGGAGTCCTGGTTCAACCACCTGGCCTTCTGGAACGAGTGGTCCCTGGAGCCGGAGATCCGGGCCGCGCTGATCGACGAGTTCGGCCCGGACGGCCTGCCCTTCAACACCGGCCTGGGCGACGGCACCGCGCTCACCCGGGACGAGGTCGCCGAACTCAACGCGGTCTACGAGGCGGCCACCGTCCGTGAGACCTGGCAGCGCGGCGATCTGATGCTGGTGGACAACATCGGCACCGCACACGGTCGGGATCCCTTCCGCGGCGACCGGAAGATCGCCGTCGCCATGGGCGCCCCCGTCCGGATGGCCGACTGCCGGCCCGGCGTCCGACCGGCCGCCACCGCGGCCGCGTCCACCACCGACCGTTGATCCCCGGGGGCCGTCCGCCGGCCCCCGGGATCCCACCCGACCGGCCCGTCCCCGGTGATGTGATCAAGCAGTAGGGAGTAGCACCGTGATACCGGTGTCGTTCGCACAACAGCGCCTGTGGCTGATCGACCAGCTGGACGGGCCGAGCCCCCTCTACAACCTGCCGATCGCCCTGCGGCTGCGCGGCCCGCTCGACGTGGTCGCGCTGCGACGGGCGGCGGCGGACGTCGTGGCCCGGCACGAGTCCCTGCGCACCGTGTTCCCGGTGAGCGAGGGGATGCCCCGGCAGGAGGTGCTGCCCGCCGGGGAGACCCGGCCGCGGGTCGACGTGGTGCCGTGCGCCGAGGACGAGTACCCGGCGCTGCGTGACGCGGCGGCGGCCCGCCCCTTCGACCTCGGCACCGAACCGCCGATCCGGGTCACCGTCTTCGTCCTCGGCCCCGAGGAGCACGTGCTGCTCGTGGTGCTCCACCACATCGCGGCCGACGGCTGGTCGCAGGCCCCTTTCCTGCGCGACCTGGCGGTGGCCTACCGGGCGCGTCGCGCCGGGGACCGGGCCCCGGCGTGGGAGCCGCTGCCGGTGCAGTACGCCGACTACACCCTCTGGCAGCGCGAGTTGCTGGGCAGCGACGGCGACCCGGAGAGCCTGCTGTCCCGGCAGCTCGCCCACTGGCGGGAGGTCCTGGCGGGGTTGCCCGAGGAGCTGGGGCTGCCCACCGACCGGCCCCGCCCGGCCGCGCTGACCGGCACCGCCGCCGACGCCGTTCCCGTGCGCCTGGCGCCACGGCTGCACCGCTCGCTGGTGCGGCTGGCGCGCGAGCACCGGGCGACGTCGTTCATGGTGCTCCAGGCCTCCCTGGCCGCGCTGATGTCCCGGCTGGGCGCGGGCCGGGACATCGCCGTCGGCACCCCCGTCGCCGGCCGCACCGACGAGGCGTTGGAGGAACTGGTCGGCTTCTTCAACAACACCCTGGTGCTGCGCACCGACGTCTCCGGCGACCCGTCCTTCACCGAGCTGCTGGGCCGGGCCCGGGAGGTGAACCTGTCCGCCCAGGCGCACCAGGACGTGCCGTTCGAGCGGCTGGTCGAGGAGCTCAACCCCGCGCGCTCCCTCGCCCGCCACCCGCTGTTCCAGGTGATGCTGACCCTCCAGAACCACGAGCCCGGCCGGTTCGACCTGCCCGGGGTGACGGCCGAGCCCGAGCCGATCGGCGTGCGGGTGGCCAAGTTCGACCTCAGCATCGGTATCGAGGAGACCCACGGCCCGGACGGCGTCCCGGCCGGCATGACCGGCTCGTTGGAGTACGCCACCGAGCTGTTCGACCGGGCCACCGTGGAGCGGCTGACGCGGTGCTGGGTGCGGCTGCTGGAGTCGGCCGCCGCGCGGCCGGAGCTGCCCCTGTCGGAACTGGAGATACTGAGCGCCGAGGAGCGTCGGGAGGCGCTGGCCGCCGGACGGGGTGGCCCCGTACCACCGCACCGCCTGGCGCCGCTCGGGGAGCTGTTCGCCGCCCGGGCCGCCTGCCGGCCCGAGAGGACGGCGGTGGCCGGTGCCCGGGGCGGCTGGAGTTACGCGGAGCTGGCGGATCGGGTCGACCGGCTGGCGCGGCGGTTGACCGGCCAGGGCGTGGGCGCGGGTACTCCGGTGGCCCTGTCGCTGGGCCGCACCCCCGCGGCGGTGGCCGCGCTGCTGGGCGTGGTCGCGGCGGGAGGCACCGCCGTGCCGCTGCCCACCGAACTCGCGCCGGAACACCGGGCCCACCTGGTCACCGCCTCGGGGGCCGCCCTGCTCCTCACCGACGGCGCCGACAGCGCCGACAGCGTCCGGTGGCTGCCGTCCGGGGTGCGGGTGCTGCGTCTGGCCGAGGCGGACGCCTGGCCCGGCGGCACCGCGCCCCCGACGGGCCCCACCGGGGCCGGGGCGGCGGCCTACCTCCTGCCCGAGGCCCCGCCCCCCGAGGCCGGGGACGGCCCGCCCGCGCTCCGCGCGCTGCGCCACCGCGATGTGGCGGGTCTGACCGCCGACCACCGCTGGGACGACGGCACGGACGGCCCGCGGGTGCTGCTGCACGCGCCCTGGTCCACCGACGCCGCGGTCTTCGAGCTGTGGCTGCCGCTGCTGACCGGGGGCACCGTCGTGCCGGCCCCCGAGGACACTCCCGACCCAAAGGCGCTGCCCGGCCTCGTCGCCGACGGCGGACTGACGACCCTGCGGATGGACACGGCGCACTTCGCCCGGACCGTCCGGGCCGACGCGGCGGCGCTCCGCGGGCTGCGCACGGTCATCGTGGGCGGGGCTCCGGTGCCCGCGGAACCGCTGCGTGTCGCGCGGGAGGCGTGCCCGGAGCTGCGGCTGGTGTGCGCCCTGGACCCGGCCGGTGGCGCCGACTTCGTGACCGCGCGGGTGGTGACGGACGAGGACCTGGCGCACGGCGGCCCCGTACCGCTCGGTCGGCCTCTGGACGGACTGCGTCTCCATGTGCTCGACGGCGCCGGGCTGCGACCGGTGCCCCACGGCGTGCCCGGCGAGCTCTGCCTCGCCGCCGCCGGTCACGCCCACGGCCGGGTGCACGCCCCCTCCGCGACGACTGTCGCGGATCCCCACGCCCCGGAACCGGGCGGGCGGCTGCTGCGGACGGGGGTGCTCGTGCGCCGTCGTGTCGACGGCGTCCTCCTGCTCCCGGACCACGCCCAACCCGCCGACCCCACGCGCCCCACGGCGCCTGTGGGGAACACGGTCCCCGAGGACGTGCGGGCGCGGCCCGGCGGGGGCGGCCCCCGCACCCCCGAGGAGGAGGTCCTCCGCACCCTCTTCGCCGACACCCTCGGCCTCGATCCCGACGGCCTCACCATCGGCGACGACTTCTTCCACCTCGGCGGCCACTCCCTCCTCGCCATCCGGCTGACCAGCCGGATCCGCGCGGCCCTGGGCGCCGAACTGTCCATCCGGACCGTCTTCGAGCACCCCACCATCGCCGAGTTGGGCGAGAAGCTGGCCGCCGACCGGCCCCGGCCGGCCCCGACCGCGGTGGCGGTCCGCCCGGAACGGCCGCCGCTCTCCTACGCCCAGCAGCGCTTCTGGCTCGTCGACCAGTTGGAGGGGGCGGGCACCACTCACAACATCTCCCTGCCGCTGCGCCTGCGCGGCGCCCTGGACGTGCCCGCCCTGGGCGCGGCACTCACCGACGTGGTGGCCCGGCACGAGGCACTGCGCACGGTCTTCGCGGAGAGCGACGGCGTGCCCTGGCAACGGGTACTGGACGCGCCCGGCGCGGAGGCCCTGCTGACCGAGACCGACCGCACCGTGGACGAGGCCGCCGCCCACTCCTTCGACCTCTCCGGCGACCGTCCGTTGCTCCACGCCTACCTCCACCCCGCCACCCGGCCCGAGGACCGGCCCGAGGAGCAGGCCGAGGAACGGGTCCTCACCCTGGTGGTGCACCACATCGCCGCCGACGGCTGGTCCCTGGGGCCGCTGCTGCGCGACCTGGCCACCGCCTACCGCGCCCGCCGCGCCGGAGACCGGGCACCGGCGTGGAAACCGCTGCCGGTGCAGTACGTCGACTACGCCCTCTGGCAGCGCGACCTGCTCGGCAGCGACAGCGACCCCGACAGCCCCCTCTCCCGGCAGCTCGCCCACTGGCGGCAGGCCCTGGACGGGCTGCCCGAGGAGCTGCCGCTGCCACTGGACCGCCCCCGCCCCGCGGCGGCCGGCCACCGCGCCCGGCAGGTGCCGGTGACCCTCGACGCCACCGCGCACCTGCGGCTCACCGAGCTGGCCCGGGAGCACGGCGCCACCCCGTTCATGGTGGTGCAGGCGGCGCTCGCCGCCGTGCTGCACCGGTTCGGCGCCGGGGACGACATCCCCATCGGCTCGCCCGTGGCGGGCCGCACCGACGAGGCGTTGGACGACCTGGTCGGCTTCTTCAGCAACACCCTGGTGCTGCGCACCGACCTCACCGGCCGCCCCGACTTCACCGAGCTGTTGGGCCGCGTCCGGGAGACCGGCCTGGCCGCCCTCACCCACCAGGACGTGCCGTTCGAGCGGCTGGTCGAGGAGCTCAACCCCGCGCGCTCCCTCGCCCGCCACCCCCTCTTCCAGGTGGCGCTGTCACTGCACGGCACCGAGGACACCCCGCCGGACTTCGACGGCCTCGACGTGTCCTTCGCCTCCTCCGACATCACCACGTCCACCTTCGACCTGACCCTCAGTCTGGGCGAACGCCACACCCCGGACGGCTCCCCGGCCGGCCTGGACGGCGCCTTCGAGTACGCCACCGACGTCTTCGACCGTGCCACGGCGCGGCGGCTCGCGACGTGCTTCACCCGGCTGCTCACCGCCGTACTGGCCGACCCCCGGCGGCCCGTCGCGGAGATCGAGCTGCTGTCCCCCGAGGAACGCCGCACCCTGCTCGACGGCCGGCAGGGCACGCCGACCCGGCGGGGCCACCCCGGCGCCACCGTGCCGGAGGTCTTCGCCCGGCAGGCCGCGGCCACCCCGGAGGCCGTGGCCGTGGACGGCGCCCGGCGGCTGACCTACGCCGAGCTCGACGCCCGCGCCAACCGGCTCGCGCACCGCCTCCGTACGCTGGGCGTCGGCCCGGAGACCCCCGTGGCGCTGCTCCTCGACCACTCCCCCGAGGTCGTGACGGCCGCTCTGGCGGTGCTCAAGGCGGGCGGCGCCTACGTGCCGCTGCACCCGGGCCTCCCCGCCGAACGGATGGCCGACATCCTCCACGAGACCGGGGCCGCCGTCCTGCTCACCGACCGGGCCGACGCCGGGTTCGAGCACCGCGCCCGGGTCCTGCGGCCGGACGAGGAGCCGCCGCGGACGGCCGGTGCCGAGGACGCCCCGCCAGTGCGAGTGGCCGCCGGGCAGTTGGCGTACGTGATGTACACCTCCGGCTCCACCGGGCGGCCCAAGGGCGTCGCCGTGCACCACCGCGACATCACCGCCCTCGCCGCCGACCGGTGGTGGGCGGACGGGTCGATGCGGCGGGTGTTGCTGCACTCCTCGTACGCCTTCGACGCGGCCACCTTCGAGATGTGGGTGCCGCTGCTGACCGGTGGCACCGTCGTCTGCGCCCCCACCGCCCATCCCGAGCCCGCCGACCTGGCCGCCCTCATCGCCCGGCACCACGTGACCGGGCTGTTCCTGACCAAGGGCCTGTTCGACCTGATCGCCCAGGAACGGCCCACCGCGCTGCGCGGCCTGCACACCGTCCTCACCGGGGGCGAGGCGGGCTCGGCCGCGTCGATGCGGCGCGTCCTGGAGGCGTGCCCCGGACTGCGGCTGTTGAACGCCTACGGGCCGACCGAGACCACCACCTTCGCCACCCTCCACCCGATCCGGCCGTCGGAGCCGGACAACGGCCGTCCGCTGCCGATCGGCGGCCCGCTGGACGGCACCCGCGCCTATGTCCTGGACCGCGAGCTCCGACCGCTCCCGGTGGGTGTGGCCGGTGAGCTGTACCTCGCGGGGTCCGGCCAGGCGCGCGGCTACCTCGGCCACCCCGCGCTCACCGCGGAGCGCTTCGTGCCCGACCCCCACGCGCCCCGCCCCGGCACCCGCATGTACCGCACCGGGGATCTGGTGCGGTGGAACGACGACGGTGCCCTGGAGTACCTGGGCCGCACCGACCAGCAGGTCAAGCTGCGCGGCTTCCGCATCGAGCCCGGCGAGATCGAGGCGGCCCTCGCCGCCCACCCCGGGGTCGCCCAGGCCGCCGTCCTGCTCCGCGAGGAGAACGGCGACCGGCGCCTGGTCGGCTACTGCGTGCCGGCCGACGACACGCTCACCACCGCCGCCCTGCGCCGGCACGCCGCGGGGTCGCTCCCCGCCTACATGGTGCCCGCCGCCCTCGTGCTGCTGGACCGCCTCCCGCTGACCTCCAACGGCAAGATCGACCGCGGGGCGCTGCCCGCCCCCGACTACACCACGGGCGGTACCGGCCGAGAGCCCGGCACCCCCCGACAGCGGCGGCTGCGGGAGCTCTTCGCCGGGGTCCTGGGCCTGGCGCCGGAGCGCGTCCACCTCGACGACGACTTCTTCCGGCTCGGCGGTCACTCCCTGTTGGCCACCCGCCTCGCCGGCCGTGTCCGATCCGCCTTCGGCACCGGCCTCAGCCTGCGCACCCTCTTCGAACACCCCACCATCGCCGCCCTCGACGCCCTTCTGGACCTCCCGGCGGACCCGGCCTCCCCGTCCGGCGGCGCCGGCGGCGCCGGCGGCGCCGGGGAGGCCACCCCGGTCGAGGCGGCCCGGCCCCGCTGTACGGCCGGGGAGCGTCCGGCCGTGCTTCCCCTCTCCTTCGCCCAGCGGCGGCTCTGGCTGATCGACCGGTTGGAGGGGGAGAGCCCTTTCTACAACATCCCGCTCGTCCTCCGCCTGGACGGCCCGCTCGACCGCGCCGCCCTGCGCGCCGCCGTCGGCGACCTGATGGTCCGCCACGAGAGCCTGCGCACCGTGTTCGGCACCGGGCGGGACGACGAACCGCACCAGCGGGTGCTGCCCGCGGACACCGTCCGGAACGCCGGGGCGATGTGGCAGGAGCACGACCGCACCGGTGACGGCGCGACGCTGCGCGCCGCCTGCCAGGAGGCCGTGTGGCGGCCGTTCTCGCTCGCCGCCGAGCCACCGCTGCGGGTCGATCTGTTCCGCGCGGGCCCCGACGAGCACCTGCTGGTCCTCGTCCTGCACCACATCGCCGCCGACGGCTGGTCCCTCGGCCCGCTGCTGCGCGACCTCGACACCGCCTACCGGGCTCGCCTCGGTGGCGCCGCGCCCGGTTGGGCGCCGCTGCCCGTCCAGTACGCCGACTACACGCTCTGGCAGCACGAGCTGCTCGGCGACGTCACGGACCCGGGCGGCCTCCTCGCCCGTCAACTCGCCCACTGGCGCGATGCCCTCGACGGCCTGCCCGAGGAGCTGCCGCTCCCCGTCGACCGGCCTCGCCCCGCGGTCGCCGGCCACCGCGGCGACCGCGTCGCACTGCCGCTGGACGCCGAACTCCACGCGGCGATCGTGCGGCTGGCGCGCGAGCACCGGGTGACGTTGTTCATGGTGCTCCAGGCCTCCCTGGCCGCGCTGCTGCACCGGTTCGGCGCCGGGGACGACATCCCCATCGGCTCCGTCGTCGCCGGCCGCACCGACGAGGCGTTGGAGGAACTGGTCGGCTTCTTCGCCAACACCCTGGTGCTGCGCACCGACGTCTCCGGCGACCCGTCCTTCGCCGAGCTGCTGGGCCGGGCCCGGGAGGTGAACCTGTCTGCCCAGGCGCACCAGGACGTGCCGTTCGAGCGGCTGGTCGAGGAGCTCAACCCCGCGCGCTCCCTCGCCCGCCACCCGCTGTTCCAGGTGATGCTGACCCTCCAGAACAACGATGCCGTGCCGCTCTCCCTGGGCGGGCTCGAGGTCACGGCGGAGTCGGTCGACGCCAGGGGCGCCAAGTTCGATCTGAGTGTGATGTGCGAGGAGGTCCTCGGGCCCGACCGCACCCCGGCGGGCATCGACGTGGCCGTGGACTACGCCGTGGACCTGTTCGACCGGGAGACCGTGGCGCGTCTCACGGCCGCCTGGGCACGGCTGCTGCGCCAGGCGGTCGACGCCCCCGGCCGGTCCCTGAGCGCGCTGGAGGTGCTGACGCCGCGGGAGCGGCGCGAGGCGCTGGAGCAGGCCCGGGGCCCGGTCACCGTGGCGGCGGAGGCGGCCACCCTCGCGGAGCGGTTCGCCGAACAGGCGGCCCGCACCCCCGACGCCCTCGCCCTGGACGGGGCGCTGCCGCTGACCTACGCCGAACTCGACGCCCGCGCGGGCCACCTGGCCCGGCGCCTCAGCGCCGCCGGGGCCCGCCCCGGGGAGCCGGTGGCCCTCGCCCTGGCCCAGTCCCCCCACACGGTGACCGCGGCACTCGCCCTCGCCAGGACCGGCGCGGTCTGCGTTCCGCTGGACCCCACCGCCGCGCCGGAGCACCGGTCCGCGGTGCTCACCGCCGCCGGGGTTCGACTGCTGGTGACGGAGACCCCGCCGCCCGCTCCGGAGCCTCCCGGTCTCCGACTCGTCTCCCCGGCCGCCCCCGCCCCCCTCCCGGACGCCCCGGACGCCCCGGACACACGATCCACCGCTCCTTCCGCCCCGGCGTTCCTCCGCTTCGCCCCCGGGCCGGACGGCGCCCTGGAGCCGGTGCGCGTGCGGCACGCCGAGGTGACCGCCACCGCCGCCGACACCCACTGGCGTCCGGGCGACGGGCCCGCCCGGACACCGTTCCTCGCCGGGCGGTCCTTCGACGCGGCCGGCCTCCCGCTCTGGGCGCCGCTGCTGACCGGCGGCACCCTCGTCGTCCTCCCGGAGGACCGGTTCGCGCCGGACCGCCTCGCGGACACCGTCGCGGCCCACGGGCTCACCCGGATGTGGTCCGCACCGGACCGCCTGGAGCAGACGGCGCGCAGCCACCCGGCGGCGTTCCGCGGGCTCGAGACGGTGCTCACCGCCGGGGACCCGGTGCCCGTCGAACCGCTGGTCCGGATCCGGGAGGCGTGCCCGGAGCTACGGCTGGTGTGCGCCCACGGCCCGCGCGTGGGCGCCGGAGCGCCGCCCCTGACGGCACGTGTGGTGACCGACGGAGACCTGGCGGACGGCGGCCCACTGCCGCTCGGCCGCCCACTGGACAACCTCCGCGTCCACGTACTGGACGCCGGACTGCGACCGGTGCCCGCGGGCGTCCCCGGTGAGCTCTGCCTCGCCGGACCGGGCCGGCCGCAGGACCCGCCCGCGGGTCCGGTGGTGCGGACGGGTGCCCGGGCCCGCCGTCGCCCCGACGGCACCCTCCTCCCTCCGGCCCCCGGCCTCACTCCGGGAACCGTCCCCCTCCCGGGCGTCACCGCCACCGCCCCACGAGCCCCTCGCACCCCGCAGGAGGAGACCCTCCACGCCCTCTTCGCCGACACCCTCGGCCTCGATCCCGCCGCCCTCACCGTCGACGACGACTTCTTCCACCTCGGCGGCCACTCCCTCCTCGCGAACCGGCTCGCCGGGCGCGTCCGGACCGGCTTCGGCACCGAGATCTCGCTGCGCACCGTCTTCGAACACCCCACCGTCGCGGGGCTCGCCGCGCACCTCGAAGCGGCCGGCGCCCGGGCTCACGACCCGCTGGACGTACTGCTTCCGCTGCGTGCGGGCGGCGGTCAGGCCCCGCTGTTCTGCGTCCATCCGGCCGCGGGCATCAGCTGGGTCTACTCCGGACTGCTGCGGCATCTCGACCCCGACCGTCCGCTCTACGGTCTCCAGTCCCGCGCGCTGCGGGGCGAAGCCGCGGGGAGCGTGGAGGAGATGGCCGCCGACTACGTGCGCCGACTGCGCTCGGTGCGGCCGACGGGCCCGTACCACCTGCTGGGCTGGTCCTTCGGTGCGTCGGTCGCCCACGCCATGGCCGTGCTGCTGCAGGAGGCGGGCGAGGAGGTGGCCCTGCTGGCGCTGCTCGACGGCTATCCGGCCGTGCCCGGCTCCCCCGCGCGCGGGGAGCTGCCGGACGACCCCGCCGAGGCCTTCGCCGTGATGCTCGCCTCCCTCGGCTACGCGTCGGCACGGGATCCGGGCTTCGTGGAGCTGACACAGACGTTGGGCACGGCGGCGGAGCACCTGCCGGAGACCTTCGCCGGCCACCACAAGCTGCTCGACGAACACCGGCCGCGACGCTTCACCGGCGAGGCGCTGTTCCTCGGCGCCGCGGGGGACAAACCCGCGGACTGGCCGTACGAGGAGTTGTGGCGTCCCTACGTCGGCGGCCCCCTCACGGCCCACCGGCTCGCCTGCGCGCACGGCGAGATGACCCGAGGCGCCTCCATCGCCGAGATCGCCGCCCTTCTCACCGAGCACCTGGGAGAGCCGTCATGACCGAAACCGGTAGCGTCACCGTCCGGGTTCCGAGCCCGCGCAAACCGCCCCGGGACTGGTGGGGACTCTGGCGGCGGCCGGACTTCCGCCGATTGTGGACCGGGGAGGTGACCAGCGCCCTCGGCACGGCCGTCGGCAGTGTGGCGCTGCCCCTGGTGGCGGTGGTGGTCCTCGACGCCCCGCCGATCATGCTGGGCGTGATCACCGCCTCGGCGTGGCTGCCCTGGCTGTTCATCGGACTGCTCGCCGGGGCCTGGGTGGACCGGTTGTCCCGACGGCGGGTGATGCAGACCTGCGACGCGCTGCTGATCGGGATCCATCTGAGCGTGCCGCTGGCGGCCTGGGCGGGGCTGTTGACCATATGGCAGTTGGTGGCGGTCGCCCTCCTCTCCGGCGGGGTGCGGGTCTTCTTCCACACCGCCTACGGTGCGATCGTCCCCACCCTGGTCGCCGGGTCCGAGCTGCTGGAGGCCAACGTCAAGCTGCGCAGCGGCGAGTCGGCGGCCGACGTGGCGGGGCCGGGGTTGGCCGGGATCATCGCGCAGTTCCTCGGCGCGGTCTCCGCCGTCCTGGTGCACGCGGTCTCCTATGTGGTGTCGCTGGTGTGCCTCTCCCGGATCGAGACCCGGGAGAGCCCCCCGGAGCGGTCCGCCCGGCGCGGCATCCGGCGGGAGATCGCCGAAGGGGTCCACTTCGTCTCCGGGGACCGCTACCTCCGGGTACTGGTGTGTTTCAGCGCGCTGGGCAACGTGGCGCTGAGCGGCATCCAGTCGGTACAGGTGCTGTTCCTGGTCCGGATCGTGGGGCTGGAGCCGGGCGGTGTCGGCATGGTCTTCGCCGTGGTGAGCGTCGGCGGCCTCCTGGGCGCCACCCTGGCCGGTCGGATCGCCCGCCGCTTCGGCACGGCCCGCGCTCTGCTCGCCTGCGAGCTGGTGGCCGCTCCCTGCATCGTGCTGCTGCCCCTGGCGGGTCACCGGGTTCCGCTGGCGGCCGCCACCTTGGCGTGGGCGGTCGCGGTCGGCGGGATCGTCGCCGGGAACGTCGTCTCCGGCAGCTTCGTGCAGAGCTACTGCCCACGCCCCCTCCTCGGCCGCGTACGGGCCACCACCTCCACCCTCAACTACGGCGCCTTCGCCGCCGGGGCGCTGCTGGGCGGTTTCCTGGGGCAGTCGCTGGGACTGACCGGCACCATCTGGATCATGTGCGCCGTCCTCGCCGGCGCCGCCACCCTCCTCCTCCTCAGTCCCGTCCGTCCCCTCCGCGACCTCCCCACCGTCCCCGACCCCACCTGACCCCCGAGCGCGTGCCGGTGTCCCGGCGGCCGGCGTCTGCGCCGTTCCGAGGGGCACCGGACGGCCGGGCACCCTCGTGGGCCCCGCCCCGAAAGCGCCCTGCCTCCGCGAACGGCCTGGGACCGGACGCTGCCGTTGCCGTCGGGGTCGGGGCGGGCGTCCTCGGGGAGCCACGCGGGGAGGAGTCCTGGGCCCCGTTCCCGCCGTCGGGTCAGAACTCGGCGGAGAGGGCGCGGATGGCGTCCGTCTCGGGCTCCGCCGCCGGCCGTGTCCCGATGCCCAGCTTCTCCTTGATCTTCTTCTCGATCTCGTTGGCGAGGTCGGGATTGTCGCGCAGGAAGTTGCGGGCGTTCTCCTTGCCCTGACCCAGCTGATCGCCCTCGTAGGTGTACCAGGCACCGGACTTGCGGATGAAACCGTGCTCCACGCCCATGTCGATCAGCCCGCCCTCCCGGCTGATGCCGATCCCGTAGAGGATGTCAAACTCGGCCTGCTTGAAGGGCGGCGCGACCTTGTTCTTGACGACCTTGACACGGGTGCGGTTGCCGACCGCCTCGGTGCCGTCCTTGAGGGTCTCGATCCGGCGGATGTCCAGCCGCACCGAGGCGTAGAACTTCAGCGCCCGCCCACCGGTGGTGGTCTCCGGCGAGCCGAACATCACCCCGATCTTCTCGCGGAGCTGGTTGATGAAGATCGTGGTGGTCTTGGAGTGGCTGAGCGCGCCGGTGATCTTCCGCAGCGCCTGGCTCATCAGTCGGGCCTGCAGGCCGACGTGGGAGTCGCCCATCTCGCCCTCGATCTCCGCGCGCGGCACCAGGGCCGCCACGGAGTCGATCACGATCAGGTCCAGCGCGCCGGAGCGGATGAGCATGTCGGTGATCTCCAGCGCCTGCTCGCCGTTGTCCGGCTGGGACAGGATCAGGGAGTCCACGTCCACGCCCAGCCGCTTGGCGTACTCCGGGTCCAGCGCGTGCTCGGCGTCCACGAAGGCCACCGTGCCGCCCATCCGCTGGGCGTTGGCCACCGCGTGCAGGGTCAGGGTCGTCTTGCCGGAGGACTCCGGGCCGTAGACCTCGACGACCCGGCCGCGCGGCAGGCCGCCCACGCCCAGGGCCACGTCGAGGGCGGTCGACCCGGTGGGGATGACCTCGACGGGCTCGTTCGGCCGCTCGCCCAGGCGCATCACGGCGCCCTTGCCGAACTGCCTCTCGATCTGTGCGAGCGCGGCGTCGAGCGCCTTCTCGCGGTCCTGTTCTTTCACGGGATCCACCTCGGTGGGTTGGGGTGTGCCGGCGCGGCGGACGGCTTTGGAGGTGTCGGCACGGCTGTCGGCCGGTCCGCCACCGGGTCCGCGGTCTCGTGGAGGGCCGCGGGGGACCGTGTCCCCCCGTGTTCGCCCGGTGCCGTCTCGACGTCGGTTTCCGGGCGGGACGGGGAGGTGTCGTCCCGGTGTCCGGGATGGCACTCGGCGCAGATCAGGCCGAGGGCCGCCGGTGGGGTCCAGGTCGTGAGGGGGTCGGACGGGACGGGAACGGCCATGGCGATCGGCTCTCGCGTTGCTCGGGGCGGTCGGTTCGGTCAGAAGGGAAGTTCGCTCTCCCGGGGAGCGTGCCGCTCCCCGTCGTCCCGGTCGGGCGCCCCGCCGGCCGGCGGGGCGGCGCCGAAGCGGTCACCGGCGAGGGCGCTCGTGCGCGATTCCTTGGTGACCTTCGCGCCGGCGAACCGCAGCGAGGGGCCGACCTCGTCCGCCTCGCACTCGACCACGGTGCGTTTCTCCCCCTGGCGGGTCTCGTACGTCCGCTGGCGCAGCCGCCCCTGGACGATGACGCGGGTGCCCCGCGTCAGGGACTCGGCGACGTGCTCCGCCTCCTGTCGCCAGGCCGAGCAGCGCAGGAACAGCGTCTCGGAGGAGTCCCTCCACTCGTTGCTCCGCCGGTCGAAGGTGCGGGGCGTGGAGGCGACGGTGAAGTGTGCGACCGTGTCGCCGGACGGGGTGGTGCGGATGTCGGGGTCGTCGGTCAGGTTGCCGACGACGGTGATGACGGGCTCACCGGCCATGGGTGGCTCCTCTCGTGCGGCGGGTGACTCCTCACCCGTGTCCGTCCGGGTGCGTCGGGTGTCGCCCGGTGCGGCGGGGCGGTGGGGCGGTGGTCATCGCCTCTCGCCCCGTCCCTCGCCGCTGTCGAGGGCGAGCAGTCGGGGCAGGTCGATCTCGCCGGTGCGCCAGGCCCGGGCGACCTGCTCCGTTCCGCCGGGCACGGGTCGGAGGCTGAACGAACGCGGTTCGGGTGCCGGGGCCGCCTCCAGTCCCGGGATCACCTCGCCGGTGTGCGGGTCGGTGACCGGGTCCGGCCAGGCGGCGAGTTGGGCGACGAACTGCTTCCGCCAACTGGGACGCACCCGGACGAGCGTCTCCACCTCGCCCGGGTGGTTCTCGATCACCCAGGTGGTGAAGGCGTCCTCGTCGGCGACCACGACTCCCGGCTTGGGGTCGATGAGCGTGATGGTGGCGATGGGGGTGCCGTCCCGCAGGGTCACCCGGATCGACTTGAGGGCGTACTCGGCCCGGGCCGCGCGCAGTTCGTCGAGGACCTCGCGGCGCATGGCCTGGTACTGGTCCTCCACCGCGTCGCGCAGCACCTTGAGCACGGCGACCCTGGTGGCGTGTTCCTTGAGGTTCATGCCGCCACGGCTTTCCGCTCGGTCGCCTTCTCGGTGTCCTTCCCGGTGTCCTTCCTCGCCTCGGTTCCGCGGCGCACGATGAGGTCGCCCAGTGTGGTCGGCTTCCCCGTGGGATCCAGGACGGCGGCGGCGAGCAGGTTGTGCCGGCGCGCCTCCTCGTAGAGGGCCCGGAGCTCCTCGTAGGTGGTGCCGGGGGCGGTGGCGGTGGCGAGGTAGTCGGAGGCGCTCGGGGTGGGCCTGCCGGCGTTGAGCCAGTCCAGGACGGAATCGGCGAAGTCCGTGCCCGGTTTGCGGATCACCAGCCCGGACAGCGGCTTCGCCCGGGACTTGGAGATCACCAGGGTGTTCTCGTGGTCGAGGTCCCCGACGATGTCGAACTCGTACTCGATGCCCTCGCGCTGCTCGGGCTTGAGCCCGACCTTGCGCGGCACCTTGCGCCCGCGCTCGTCGGTCTCCACGACGTACTCGGTCTTGGTGCGCATGGTGACGATGAGGTGACCGGGGTAGGCGAGCAGGGCGTCGATCATCGCCCGCTCCATGGGGCGGGTCTCCTTCCAGGCGGCGAAGCTGCTGCCCGCCCCGAAGCGTTTCGCGGCGTTGTCGACCTGTTCGAGCATCCCGCCCGCCCCGGACCAGAAGTGCGAGAGCGAGTCGACGATCACGACGTCGTAGCCGTCGTGGGCGGCCACCGCCAGTACGTCGATGAGTGCGGTGGGCTCGAACGAGGTGAGTTGGAGGGTGTCGAAGGCGAATTCGTCGGCGTACTTGGAGGCGCTGCCGTGTTCGGTGTCGACGAGGGCCACCCGCTCGCCGATCGCGTTGCCGGTGACGAGCGCGGTGTAGGTCTTGCCCGAACCGGTGGGCCCGGTGAACGCGATGCGGGCCTTGGCCTGCTCCTTGGTGGCGGGGGCGAAGGTGAAGGTGTTCACGCCATTTCTCCTCTGGCGCATTCGACGGCGGTTCGGGGTGGGCTTGGCGGCGACGGGACGCGGTCCCGGCCCGGCAAGACGTGCACCCACACGGCCGAAGCTTTGGATCGAATCTTTGTTCGAAAGTGTCCTGACTCACAGAGTAGGCACACAAAAGGGACGAATCAATAGCGATCGGATGGAAAACCCCGCAGGTCCCGACGCCCCGACGAGGGTCGGAACGAGCACGACGCGCCCACGGCACCGTTCGCCCTCGGACGGGACGGGGTCACCCGGCCCACGTCCGCACTCCACCGACCCGGCGATCGACGGCGCCCCTTCCCCGGGGGGAGGAACCGGTCGGCCTGCGGGCGCAGCGCACCGGAACCGTGAAATCCCCTTTGACCAGGGGCTTTGTCAGTGCCCGGCAGTAGGATGGGAGAAGATCGAGACGGCCGGACGACCACCTCAGGAGGATACCGATGGCCTCTGCCGCGCTCGCCGCCGAACACCGTCCGAAGACTCCGCCCGCACCCGCGACCGCCCCGCTGACCACCATGACCACCCTGCCGAAGAAGCCGCTCCCGGCCGGCCGGCCCCGTGAGTGGTACATCGCGCACAACCGCCGCCTGAAGGCCATGCGCCTGGCCATAGCCCTGCTCGACACCGGGGTCCACCGCCCGGAGCAGGCTCCAAACCGCACGATCCGCACCACGGCCGAGCGGATCGGCGTCCGCCCGCCCTCCAACACGACCTGCCGCCTGGTCCGCTCCCTGCTCCACGCCGGCGACCACTGACCCGGGGCATCCCCCGGTACGGAAGCCGCCGTCGGGTGCCGCGCCGCACGGCCTCGGCATCCGACGGCGGCCTCCCGCCCGCCGTGGGCCCGCCCCGCCCGAGAGCGTCCCGGTCGCGCCGTCGGTCGACAGGCCCGGGGGGCGCCGGGACCGATCACGGCCTCCGAACGGGTGAGCCGGTCTGGCGTGGGGAACCAAGCGCCCTTCGCCTCTTCCGGCAGGTCACACGCCTCCGGCGTGGCAGAAGCGGTCTGTCGGCTCCGGTCGACCACCGGGCGACACGTTCGACCGGAGGGCACTCCCGCGGACCGCGTGGAAGACTTTCGATGCCCCTGTCCCCATCGGGGGCGGCGTAGATCCGGGTGAGGCCCATCCGTCCGACGGCGGTACGGGGTCACCGGTTCCCCGTGTCGATCACTGCCGATGTCGTCGGTTGTGGCCGTCTTCCCTCGGGTCCCCCCCACCCTCATGAACCACCGCCGGAGGAGAGATGACGAAAGCAGCGCGGCCGGCCGTCACCCGTCGCACTCTTCTGGGAATGGCGGCGCTCCTGTCGTCGACCGGCTGCGGGAAGAGCGGAGGGGCTTCTCCCGCTGCCTCCCACTCCCCTTCCCCCTCCGTCGCCGCGGCACGCCGGCCCCACGGCCGCCTGATCGAACTGGAACGGAAGTTCGACGCGCGCCTGGGCGTGTACGCGCTCGCCACCGGAACCGGTGCCACCATCGCCCACCGGGCCGACGAACGCTTCGCGTTCTGCTCGATGTTCAAGGTGCCGGCGGTGGCAGCGGTCCTGCACCGCAATCCGCTGTCCCACCTGGACACGGTCGTCAGGTACACCGAGGACGACCTCATGAGGCACTCCCCCGTCACCAGACGGCACGTGGACACCGGAATGACGATCCGCCGGCTGTGCGACGCCGCGATCCGCTACAGCGACGGAACGGCCGGCAACCTCCTGCTCCGCGAACTCGGCGGGCCGGCCCACGTGACGGCGTACGCGCGCGGCATCGGCGACACGGTCACACGGATGGACCGCGTCGAGCCGGCCATCACGGAAGCCACCCCGGGAGACCCCCGCGACACCACCTCACCCCGGGCGTTCGGCACCGGCTTCCACCGGATCGTGCTGGGGGACGCCCTCACGAACGACAAACGTGCCTTCCTCCGCGACCTGCTGGAACGCAACACCACCGGCGCCCACCGCATTCGGGCCGTGGTGCCGCGGGGATGGACCATCGCCAACAAGACCGGAACCGGTGATTACGGCACGCTCAACGACACGGCCATCGTGTGGCCCGCGAGAACCGCCCCGCTCGTCGTCACGATCATGTCCGGCAAGGCCGCCCGGGACGCCGAGTACGACGAGGCCCTGATCGCCGAGGCCGCCGCGTACGCCATGGCCGTCCTCACCTGACCGGTCGCCTCGAACCCGGCCTCCGGGCCTCGTCGTCCGGGGCGCTTCCGCCCCGAGCCGGCGGTCACTTCGGCGGCCGGGTTCCGAAGCCCCCGAGGGCGGGGACCGTCCGGGCGCCCCCGGGGCGGGCCGGCGCCACGTACCGTCGCCGGTGTTCACCGGCCCCCGTCACGCCGTCAGGAAACGGCGCGCGTGTGCCGCTCCGACCGCCGGGGCGCGGCCCTCGGTGCCGACCACCGCCGCCACCAGTTCCTCCGTGATGTCGCCATCCGCCGCGATCAGCGCGTCGATCGACTCGTCGGACGGTCGGGGAAGTGTGGGGTCGTGACAGCCGGAGGAGTCGTACCCGCAGGCGTCGAGGATCCGGCGCCGGGTCCTCTCGCGGGTCAGCGCGAGAAGGTTCACGGCGGAGAACCCGTCGTCCATGCCGTAGTCCACACGCCTCCACACCGTGCCGTCGAAGCCGTAGACGATGGCCACGTTCTCGTTCTCCCGTACGGCGTCCCGCAGCGGCGGCCGCCACCAGTCGGGCACCTCGGGGACCAGGTCGGGAAACTCGTCGGGCTCGGGCGAGCATTCGTGGTCGTTCCCGACCAGTACGGCGCGCCCGCCACCGAGACGGTGGAGGTCCACCCAGTTGCCGCCGCCGTCGTCGTAGTGCCACACGGACCCGTCGGCCCGACATTCGTCACTCCGTCCCATGGCTGCGTGGACGGCCGCCCAGGCGGCCCACCGGCCGCGCAGCCGAGTCGGTTCGGGCAGGTCGAGCGCGACGAGCTCCATGATTCCCCTCGTAGGTTCCCCGATGGTCCGTCGGATCACCGGGGCCTCGCGTCGCCGCGCCCCGGCGCGCCGGCCCCGCCCCGCGGAACGGATCAGTCGAAGACGCCACTGTAGGCGTTCAGAGCGGGCTGACCACCGAGGTGGGCGTACAGGACGTTGGAGTCCTCGGGGATGTCGCCGGTGCGGACGAGGTCGATGAGCCCGGCCATCGACTTGCCCTCGTACACGGGGTCGATGATCATGCCTTCCAGGCTTCCCGTGAGGCGGATGGCGTCCAGGGTGGACCGGACGGGGACGCCGTACAGATCGCCGGCCCACCCCTCCAGGACGGTGATCTCGTCGTCGCGCAGGTCCCGGCCCAGGCCCATGAGGTCGGCGGTGCTCCGGGCGATCCTCTCCACCTGGGCGCGGGTCGCGTCGATCTTCGCGGAGGCGTCGATCCCCAGGACGCGGCGAGGCCTCTCCTGGCCCGCGAATCCGGCGATCATGCCCGCTTGGGTGCTGCCGGTGACGCTGCACACCACGATCGTGTCGAAGAAGACGCCCAGTTCGCGTTCCTGTTGCCGTACCTCGTAGGCCCAGTCGGCGAAGCCGAGGCCACCCAGGGGGGTGGTCGGAGGCTCCGGCGGGGATCGCGTACGGTGTGCCGCCGGCCGCCCGCACGTCCTCCAGGGCCTGGTGCCAGCTGTCCTTGAAACCGATGTCGAAACCGGCCCGCACCAACCGCACGTCGGCGCCCATGATCCGCGACAGCAGGATGTTGCCGACCTTGTCGTTGACCGGGTCGGGCCAGTCCACCCAGCTCTCCTGGACCAGCACGGCCTTCAGACCGGCCCTGGCGGCGGCGGCCGCCACCTGCCGGGTGTGGTTGGACTGCAGCCCGCCGATGCTGACCAGGGTGTCCGCGCCCTGGGCGAGGGCGTCGGGGAGCAGGTACTCGAGCTTGCGGGTCTTGTTGCCGCCGAAGGCCAGTCCACTGTTGCAGTCCTCCCGCTTGGCCCAGATCCGGGCCCCGCCGAGGTGATCGCTCAGCCGGTCCAGGGGGTGGACGGGGCTGGGGCCGAACAGCAGGGGGTAACGCTCGAACGCGTCGAGGGGCATCGGTGACTCCTTCGTGTCCGCCCCGGCCTCGGGGCTCCGGTTGCCGTCGTCGGTGAGGTGGTGATCAGCGCGGGGCGAGCGCGTCGTCCCCGATGCCGTCGGGCGGATCGTCCGGAGGCAGGGTGTCGAGCAGGGGCGCCAGCGTCTGCCAGTTGGCACGGGTGGCGGCCGCCGCTCCGTCGGTGTCCCCGGCCTCGCACAGGTCGACGATGCGGTCGTGCTGGGCGACCGAGCCCCGGCCGCTCAGCGACGAGAAGCGCAGCCGTTCCACGCGCCGCAGCACCGGTGTGAACTGTTCGAGCACGGTGCGCACCGCGGGATTCGCGCAGGCGGTGACGGCGACACCGTGGAAGTCGTCGTCCGCGGCGATCGCCGCGTCGACGTCGTTGCCCCGCAGGGCGTCGGCGAAGCGTGCGTTGGCCTCGCGCATGGCGTCCAACTCGGCGACCGACAGGTTGGGCAGCGCCTCCCGGACCGCGAGTTCGTGCATGGCCGCCGTCACCGACTGGGCGGCACGCACGGCGCGGACGTCCAGCGGGCTGACCATGGTGTAGCGGCCGGGCCTCGTCCGCACCAGTCCGGCCTGCTCCAGGCGCGCCAGGGCCTCTCGCACCGGCGTCCGGCTGACTCCCAGCCACCGGGCCAGATCACCGTCGTTGAGCCGCTCGCCCGGGGCGAGCGTGCCGTCGACGATGGCGTCCCGGATCGCCCGGTAGGCGTTCTCCCTCAACAGGGACCTGGCGACGAGCCCTCGGCTCTCCGGAACTGGCATGCAATATATTGCATGCTCCATACAGGGCGGCTGTCAAGGGGACGACCCGGCCCGGCGTCCTCCACACTCCCCCTGGGGCGCCCCGTCTCCACCGAAACCTCCGGGCCGACGCCACGACGGCCGAACCCTCCTCGGTCCGGTCGCCCTCGTCTGCTACAAGGGACCCGTCGGCCTCATCGTCCGGGACACGGCCCGAAGCGGACGAGGGCCGGTCGATCGGTCGGCGCCCCCACGTCCTTCCACGTTCCGTGCCCGGCGCATCGTCCGTCGGTGGTGCGCGACTCGGAAGAGAATCCGGGAGCCGTGTCGATCCGCGGCGTTCCCGTTCGACCTATGGGTGAGAGGGCCCCGGGAAAGGGCCCGGACCCGGAGCAGGGAGACAGACCATGAAGTACATGCTGATCATGCGCGCCACCGACGAGGCCTTCGCGGAGATGGCGGCCGTCGACTTCGACGAGATGCTCAAGACCGTCGGCAGGTACAACGACGAGTTGATCCGGGCCGGGGTACTGGTCGCCGCCGAGGGACTCGACGACGCCGCCGAGGGCGTGGTCGTCGACCACTCCGCGGAACCGCCGGTGGTCACCGACGGCCCGTACGGCGAGACCAAGGAGTTGTTCGGCGGGTTCTACATCCTCAACGTGGCCTCCAAGGAGGAGGCGGTGGAGTGGGCCAAGCGGTCGCCGATGACCGGTCCGGGCTTCAGGACCGAGATCCGCCGGGTCACCACGATCGACGAGTTCCCCCAGGACAACGAGTGGGTCCAGCGGGAGCGGGCGTGGCGCGAGGCCACCGGCCAGCTCTGAACGGACGGACGGGAGATGGCAGACTCCACCGGCCGCGAGGCGGTCGCCGCCGTCTGGCGGATCGAGTCCGCACGGATCGTGGGCGCGCTCGCGCGGTACACCGGCGACTTCGCGATGGCCGAGGACCTCGCCCAGGAGGCCTTGGCCGAGGCGCTGGTGACCTGGCCTCGCGACGGTGTGCCCCGCGCCCCCGCGAGTTGGTTGCTCACCGTGGGCCGGCGCCGCGCGATCGACGCGTTCCGCCGGGGCTCGGCCCTCGACCAGAGGTACGCCGCCCTCGCCCACGGCCTGGGCGAGGGCGGCGCCGTCTCGGGGGGCGCCCCCGCCGATCCCGTCCGGGAGGCCGAGGACGTGCTGTGGGATCCGGACCGGATCGACGACGACGTGCTCGCGTTGATGTTCGTCTCCTGCCACCCCGTGCTGTCCCGGGAGGCGCGGGTGGCGCTCGCCCTGCGGGTGGTCGGCGGCCTGACCAGCGACGAGATCGCCAAGGTGTTCCTCGTTCCGACCGCCACCGTGCAGGCCCGGATCACCCGGGCGAAGAAGGCCCTCGCAGCGGCCCGGGTGCCGTTCGCGGTGCCGGCGGCCGAGGAACGGGCCGAGCGGCTCGGCTCGGTGCTCAGCGTCGTCTACCTGATCTTCACCGAGGGGTCCTCCGCCGGCGCGGGGAAGGAGCTGATCCGGTTCGACCTCGCGAGCGAGGCACTGCGCCTCGCACGGGTGGTGAGCCGGCTGATGCCGGACGAGCCCGAGGTCCACGGCCTGCTGGCGCTGCTCGAACTGACCGCGGCGCGGTTCCCCGCCCGCGTCGGACCGGACGGCCGGCCGGTGCTGCTGGAGGACCAGGACCGCCGCCGCTGGGACCGCTCCGCGATCCGTCGGGGACGAGCCGCCCTGGCCCGCGCGGAGGCCGCCGGCCGGGGGCTGGGCGCCTACGGCCTCCAGGCGGCGATCGCCGAATGCCACGCCCTCGCCCCCTCGGTCGCCGCGACGGACTGGGAGCGCGTGGTGCTCCTGTACGAAGCACTCGGTCGGCTCGCGCCCTCACCGGTGGTCGACCTCAACCGGGCGGTGGCGGTCTCCATGGCGCGGGGACCGGCCGCGGCCCTGCCCATCGTGGACGAGCTGGTCGCCGCCGAGGCACTGGCCGGCTCCCCTCTGTTGCCCGGCGTACGCGGAGAGCTGCTCGTCCGTCTGGGCCGCACCGACGAGGCGCGCGCCGAACTGGAGCACGCCGTCCGGCTGTGCGGCAACGAGCGCGAGCGGGCGGTGCTGGAGGGCAAGCTCGCCGCCCTCGCCGAACCGCGTGCCCGGTGAACCGGGCCCACGGCCGCAAGGGTCGCCGTCGGATCCCGAGCGGCCGGTGGCGGCGCCTGGACATCAGGCGGCGCAGGGCCACCGCTCCGCCCCCAAAGGCGCGCCTCCCCGCGGCCGGACCCCTCGGGCCGCGACCCTCGGACGGGGCCGCGACCACCGGTGAGGGACGTGCCGGACGTCTCGGCGGTACCGGTCCGGCGCGGTGCGCGGTGTTCCCGCGAGGGCTCGGCAGAGGGCACCGACTACTTCGCGCGGCGCCCTTTCTCCACCTCTCGCCTGTGCCTGCGCCGGTCGCGCCACCAGTCCAGCCTGTCCCGCGACTCCTGTGGGAACACCGAGGCCGACAGGAGGACGAGGTAACCCACCAGACCGAAACCGACGGCCACCGGCCACGGAGCGTCGACCAGGAAGGCCGAGGCGGACGTCACCGCCGCGCCTCCCGCGAGGATCTGCTCCCTCACCCGGTGCTCCACCCGCTGCGGCGCGGCCTCTCCGGGGCGTACACATCGTTCCGACGGACGGCCGCCCGGCTCGACGGACGGCTCGCCCGGCGGGGTGACCGCATCGCGCCGGCCCCGATCCTCCGGTGGGCCACCGACGGAGCCGCCGCGGGACGGCCGACGGAGGACCCTGACGCCCCGCCCGCGGACGTCACCGCATCAGGTGCGGTCGTGCGTGCCGATGGGAATGCGAACACGAGTGCTCCTCGCCTTCTCTGTACGGGAGTGGACGGGTGGCGGGAGACGCCGCGGGACTCGGAAGCCGGTCGGCCGGTGGGGCGTACCGTTCCGGCGTGCCGTTCTTCCCGCGCGTACCGCCGATGTGAGGCCGCGGCACGGCCCCCTCGATTCCGATCGGTGTCCCGGGCCCGGGTGGAAGGCCCGCCCCGGAGAGGCATCCTCGGGCACCCGGCCCTCCGCTGCCCGGGATTTCTCGTCTCTCCCGGCGGGGCGGGACGGTGCGGTGCTCACGGGCGACGGTCGACAGCGGGCCGTCCTCGTCCCCCGTGAGCGGTGCCGCCCCTCGATACGGTGATCACGTCCCGCGGGTCGATCACGTGGTTCGACTCTGCGGGAGGCCCCGGGGGACGGTCAGTCGACGAGGCCCGTCGCGCGCAGGATGTTGAAGAGGCCGAGGCCGGTGGCGACGAGCACCACTCCACAGCCCATCAGGTTGCGGGCGAGGTTGTTGCGGTACTCGCCGAGCAGGTCGCGGCGGTTCATCACCACGAGCAGGAACACCGCGACGACCGGCAGCAACAGCCCGTTGGCCGCCTGGGCGAAGAGGATCGCGGCCACCGGGCTCCTGCCGAGTACCGCGAACGTCGTGCCCGCGAGGATCACCAGGGCCCATGTCGCGCGGAATCCGGGGGCCTTCAGGTCCGGTCGTCGGCCCAGCGCCCCGCTGACCGCGAACGCGGCCGCGAGCGGTGCGGTGATCGCGCTGGTGAGGCCGGCCGCGAACAGTCCCGCCGCGAAGAAGCCCTGGGCCGCCGGGCCGAGCAGGGGCTCCAACTGGGTGGCCATGTCCGCCGCGTTCTCGACCTCCAGTCCCTCGGCGAACATGGCCGTCGCCGCGGTGGTGACCACCGCGAGGGTGACCAGCCCGCCCAGGCCTATGGAGAGGTAGGTGTCACCGCGCGCCTCCGCCAACGCCCGGTCGACGGGTGTGTCGTCGGTCCACTTCTGCCGCACCGAACTCGCGTGCAGGAACAGGTTGTAGGGCACGACGGTGGTGCCGACGAGGGCGATCACCGTCAGGGTGGCGCCCGAGGGCATCCGTGGAACGAGTCCGTCGAGCAGGGCCGACGGATCCGGTCGTACGATCACCGACGTCACGACGAACACCACGCCCATGACGACGACGAGGGCGACCACCGCTCGCTCGATCAGGCGGTAGGTCCCGGTCAGGAGCAGGACGAACGCGGCGGCGCCGACCACCGCGGCCCACAGCCGGGGCGAGGTCCCGGTGAGCACTTCCAGGCCGATTCCGGCCCCCGTGAGGTTCCCGGTCTGGAAGGCGGCGTTGCCGAACGCGATGGCGACGACGACGAGCGCGATGGCGGCGTAGGACGCGCCGGGGTGCCGGAAGGTCGTGCGCAGCGCCTCGCCCAGGCCGGCCCGACTCACGATGCCCAGGCGGGCGGCCATCTCCTGGAGCACCATCGCCGCGCCCACGGAGAACACCAGCGCCCACACCAGCGCGAACCCGAAGTCGGCACCGGCGATGCTGGCCGTGGTGACCGTTCCGGGACCGATGAACGCGGCGGTGACCAGCAGTCCCGGCCCGAATCTACGGCTCGGCGCGTGCTGGACGTGGTGCTGTTCGACCGACTTCGACTGGCTGACAGGTTCGTTCACGGTGGGGTCTCCTCACCTGATGGGAATCCACGTCCAGACACCTGTTGTTCAGCACCATCAGCGTATGGATTGTTGAACGATCCCGCAATAGTCTTGTGGGAGCTTTCCCCCACCGACCGGAAGATCCGGACAGAAGTGCGACACATCCACCCGAAGGCAGGGCCCTACGGGACTCTCCTCTCTCTGTTTACGAGCGAATCGCTTCGTATTGTTGAACAAAATGACAAGGTGTCTGTTGTCTCGCCCTACGATCTCCGGTTGACTGGTCGGTACGAGCACCGCACGTCGTGCGGCCGTCGACGAGAAGCACGGTGGATTCCACGCGAAGGGGATGGATGCGATGCCGACCGAGATCGACCCGGCTGTTCTCGCCGGTGACCGCGCGCTGTTGGGGCGTGCCAGCACCGCCGAGCGCGTCGCCGACATCCTGCGCGCGCACATCGCCGAGGGGCACCTGCCTCCCGGGAGCAAGCTCTCCGAGGACACCATCGGCACCGCCCTCGGCGTCTCCCGCAACACCCTCCGAGAAGCGTTCCGCCTCCTGACCCACGAACGGCTCCTGGTCCACGAGCTCAACCGCGGTGTCTTCGTACGCCTCCTGACGGCCCAGGACGTGGCCGACATCTACCGCGTCCGTAGCCTGATCGAGTGCGCGGCGGTCCGTGCCCTGGGCGCGCCCCCCTACGACCTGAGCAGGGCACAAGCCGCGGTCGCCAAAGGGAAGAAGGCGCGCGAGGAGGGTGCCTGGCACGAGTTGAGCACCGCCAACATCCACTTCCACCAGGCCATCGTCGCCCTCGCCCACAGCACCCGCCTGGAGGAGATGATGCGCGGGGTGCTCGCCGAACTCCGCCTCGCCTTCCACGCCGTGGAAGCCCTCGACACCTTCCACGAGCCGTACCTGGCGCGCAACCAGGACATCCTCGCCGCGCTCGGGGAAGGAGACACCACGAGAGCGGAACTGCTCCTCGCCTCCTACCTCGACGACGCGAGGGAACAGCTCCTCGACAGGTACTCGACCGCCACGGCCGATCACCGCCCCCGGAGAGCGCCCGGCAAGTGATCACGGCGGAACTCACGCAGACGGGGGACGGGTGAGGCGAGGTGGCCGGCGGCGAAAGCGGAGCGCGGGGGCGACGTCGTCCAGGTGACGGCCCCCGGAGAGGGCATCACCAAGGTGGCCGACCGAGCCGGGCGGCGCGGCTCGCCGGGCGTCTCCTACGGTTTGCGGCCGACGGCGCCGTAGTTGACCTCCTCGGCGGGATCGCCGCTCGGCTCCTGCTCGGGACGCCAGTACGGGCAGGGCACCAGGCCGGGCTCGACCATCTCCAGGCCGTCGAAGAAGGCGGCGATCTGTTCCACCGGGCGCAGGACGTAGGGGATGGCCCCGCTGTCGTTGTAGCTTGCCTGGGCTCTGTTGGCGGCCTCGTAGGTGTCGGTCCCGTCGTTGAGGGAGAGGTGGCTGCCGGAGGCCAGGGCGTCCATCAGCCGGCGCACGATGGCGCGGGCCTCGTGGTGGTCGGGGATGTGTCCGAGGGTCCCGCTGAAGATCAGACCCACCGGTCGGTCCAGGTCCAGGGTCCTGGCGGCCTCGGCCAGGACGGTGTCGGGGTCGCGCAGATCGGCGTCGATGTAGGCGGTGGCCCCCTCGGGCGTGGAGGTCAGCAGCGCGCGGGCGTGCGCGAGCACCAGCGGATCGTGATCGACGTAGACGACCCTCGACTCCGGGGCGATCCGCTGGGCGACCTGGTGGGTGTTGTTCGCGGTCGGCAGACCGGTGCCGACGTCCAGGAACTGTCGGATGCCCGCCTCGGCGGTCAGGTAGCGAATGGAGCGGGCCAGGAAGCCGCGGGAGGCGCGGGCCAGCAGCTCGATCCCGGGAAACACCTCCTGGTAGGCGTCACCGGCCGCTCTGTCGGCGTCGTAGTAGTCCTTGCCGCCCAGCCAGTAGTTCCAGATCCGCGCCGAATGCGGCACGCTCGTGTCGATCCTCGACGACACCTCGCCCTCAGCGGGCACGTCATCGGCCATGGGCACTCCCTGAATGTGAAGCCGAGCATGGTCGCCGGCCGGGCGACGCGGTCCCCGTGCGGTGGCTCCGGCTCGACCGGCTCTTGCCAGCAGCCTGCCACACCCGCCCGGCCCTGCGGGGCGATGTGCCGCCGTCGTCCTCGGCGGGTACGGCGAACAGGTGCCCGTTCCGACGGCTCGCGCGCCCGGTCGGATCCCCGAAGTCGCCGTCGCGTCGACGCCGCACGCGACCGTCCGGACCGCTGCGCGGCCTCGTGTCCGGGCGCGTCCCCTCCCCGGCCCGGAGGTCGAGGTACCCGCGTGCGGGGATTTCCGTGAACCGGCAGTGTCGCCGGTCGGAAGGCTGCCACACCGTGCACAGGCGCTCGCGGTGTGGACGGTGACAGGGTTCCGCGCATGATCGGTGACCGGGAAGTGATCTGCCGTCCCCTCCGGAGGCGCGCCCTGTGGTGCTTCGTCGCACTCGGCGCGGCCGGGGCGGGCTCGGCCGTGGCGCGCCTGGCGTACCGGGGCGAACCGCTGGACGTGTGGCTGGGTGTCGGCCTGCTCCTCTCGCTGGTGGGTGTCGCGTCGCTCCACTCGGTCACCGCGCGGGTGAGCGCCGACACGCACGGTCTGCGCTCCCGGACGTTGGCCCGCCGGCGAAGCGTGTCGTGGCGCGACGTGGCCGACCTGCGCGTGCACCTGCGGTACGCGGACGTCCACCGGACCCGTGAGATCCGCCGTGTCGGCCTGGCGTTGCGCGACGGACGCAAACGACTCCTGCCCCTGCCGCAGGACGGCTGGATCTGCGGCGACCCGGACTTCGACGCGAAGCTGGACGCCCTCCGGGCGCTGCACCGGCGTTACGGAACCCCGAAGTCGAGCCACGTCCCCGTCGTCTCGTACCGCACCGCCGGGCGCGGCTGGGTGGGGTCACTCGCTCTGTGCGCACTGTTGCTCGCGTGCGCGGGCGTGGCCGCGTGGTCCGTGCCGAGCACGGCGTCGAACGAGCGGGCGTGGAAGTCGGCCACCCCGTGCACCGACGAGACGCCCGCCGCGGAGCGCGGCGAGTGCCTGACCACCCTGCCGGCCGTCATCGAGCGGACCGAGGCCGAACGCCCTCGGCAGCGCGGCCGGCTGTACTTCGCCGACGGCCGACCGTTGGAGCGGCTCACGGTCTCGCGAGAGGCCGCTCGGGCGTTCCGGCCCGGCGACAGCGTCGAACTGACCTTCTGGCGCAGCCGGGTGAGGGAGGTCGCCGGGGAGCGTCACGTGTGGCGCGATCACGTACCCGGCGCCGGGAGTTCGGCCGTCGCCGCGGCCGTGTGCGTCCTCGCCGCGGGCTACCCCGGAGCACAGGTACTGCTGCGTCTGCGCGGGCGTCGGCTGCCCGACGACGAGGTTCTCCCGTCGGCCCTTCCGTTCGCGGGCGCGCTCGTCGGTACGGCCCTGTGGCTGGTGCCGTTCTGCTTCCTCCACCCCACGGCCCCGCTCGCCTCCCCCGTGGCGATCACGTGGGTGGCCGCGGGGTCACTGGCCACGCTGGGCCTGTTCGCCTGGGCCTGGCGCGCCACCCGTGTCCGTGCGCCCGGGACGGGCGAGGACGGCGTCGAGGGGAAAGCCGAGGAGGAGGACGAGGGGAGGGACGTGTACCTGGCCGCCCGTTTCCTGGAGCACACCGACTACAACCCGTACGGCTTCGGCACCCACATCGTCCTCGGGGGTGGCCCGCCCGCGGTGACGCCCCACCACGGTCCGGGCCGGTTCGCGGCGAAACGGATTCCGGTGGAGCGGCTCGCCCTCAAGGACGTGCGGCGTCCCCGGGGCGACGACGGCGACACCGTCCCCGGAAACTGGCACGTCGCCGAAATCGACGACGCCGGCACACCGGTCCGCCTCGCGGCCGCCCCGGCGGACCTGGCCCGCGTCCTCCGCGCACTGGACCTTGCCGCAACTCCCGCGAACACCACGAGCCGCGCGCCGTGACCACCTCCCGGCCCCGTTCCGCTCGCTCCCACCGCTCGCCGCGCTCACCGCGGCGTCGGTTCCCGCCTCCGTGGGACTTCCTCGACTCGGTTCCCGAAGGCGGTGAAGGCGCTGCGATGGATGTCGTGTGACACCCCCGGCAGGTCGCGGGTCGAACCGGGAGGCGGCAGCCGCTCCGCGGCCGCCAAGGCGACATCGTCGATGAGACCGCCCCGGCCGGGCAGGACGGGCGCGTCAATCCGGGGCAGCAGGGGGAAGAGCGGTCCGAAGGCGGCACTGTTCGCGATGACGCGCGCCGCGATGTCCGGGTCCGCGCCCGGCTTCCCCTCCAGGAACGCCCGCCGGTCGTCCGGGTGCCGCCCGGCACGGAGGGTGTCGGCGATCCGTTCCGGGTCGGCCCGGCGGGGCACGCGCGGTGCCTTTTCGAAGGCCGCGGGGAACCTCGGGTTCGTACGGAACGTCAGGTCCGCGAGCGGGTCCACGAAGTGGGACCTGCCGCCGGGCGTCTTGGCGAACCGCCTGTCGACACCCCCGGCAGGCACCGGGACCGCACCGACTGACAGCCGCGGACGGTTCGTGCGACACTCGACCGGGCCCGCGCTCCCCCGCGCCGCGCCCGTCCCACCGGCCCCGCGGGCGAGGTGCGCTTGGTCCCACCCCTTGGTCCCGCACTTCCGAGAGAGCTCTCGCCATGCAAGCGGACGGTCGTCTTCCTTCACTCGACGTCCTGATCCTGGCAGCGGAGAAGGACCTGCCGGGGCTTGGGGCCTGCGTGGAAGGCCTCCTGGCCCACTGCCGGAACCCCATCGCCACCCTGCGGATCGTCTCCCGGAGCAGGCCGACCGTACCCGACACCGTTCCGGGGACGCGGATCGCCTGGACGGACGAACTCCGGTGCGTGCCCGGCGTCCGGGACATCCACGGGTTCCTGCGCGCGTCCGGCAGGGATCCGTCCAACGCCTCCTGGTACTTCCAGCAGCTGGTCAAGCTGCGGTGCTTCGACCTCCTCCCCGCCGACGCCCCCGAGCACGTCCTGGTCGTCGACGCCGATTTCGTCCTTCTGCGGGACACGGTGTTCGTCGACGCGCTGAGGCGTTCGCTGGTGCCGTACGGATACCCGCTCTCCTGGCGATTGGGCACCCGCGAGCATCGGCTCCCGAACCGCCACACGGCCCTGGAGGCCGCCTCGCGGCTGGTTCCCGGCTGGCAACCGGTCGACGCCTACAGCGGTATGCAGCACCACATGGTGTTCGACCGCACGATCCTCGACGATCTGGCCGAACGGGCGCGCCACGCGCACGGAACGTCCCTGTGGCAGGCCTTCCTGGCCACCTCCGACGCCGGCAAGTGGACGGGGGCTTCGGAGTACGTCCTCTACCGGCACTTCGCCGAGCGCTTCTTCCCCGACCGGATCCGCCCGCGGCACCTCCGGGCCGTGGACGTCATCCAGGCGGACACCCGCGACGGGCTCCGCCTGTCCGAGGTCGTACACGCCGCGCGCCACTCCGACCTGGACGCCGTGGGCTGCCACCGCTTCCTCCACTACGCCGAGCGGTTGGCCACCATGGACTACGTTCCCGACCGTCTCCGCCGCGCCCTCCTCCAGCGGCCCGGGCCGCTGCAACTGCGCCTGGACCGCGGTCTGCTGATGATCACGCCCGCGTCCCGTCCCCTCGTCCTGGAGTCGTGACACGCCTCCGCCTCGGCCGGGCCGGGCGGGGTGGGAGGGGCAGGCGAAGCCCTCCCACCCCTCCCGGAAGGGATCAGCCGGCCTGGCAGCTCGGTGACGGTGACAGCGCCGATGGTTCGGCGGTGCTCCAGTTGAGGTAGAAGGAGGTCTCCTGGCCGGGCCTCAGGTCGGCGTTCCAGCCCAGGCTCTCGGCCGACCAACCGGTCCCCGTCGTCTCCAGCCGGGCGTTCCAGTGGTCGTCGAGCTGTGCGCCGGCCGCGCGGTTGGCGCCCACCCGCCAGCCGGACAGGGGCTCGTCGCCGTCGTTGGTGACGGTGACGCGGACCAGACGGCCGTCGTCCCAGTCGCCGATGACCTCCCAAACGGCCGTGCAGCCCCCGTGGCGGGTGAAGTCGCCCAACTCGTCCAGGGTGACGACGTCCCGGTGGTGGTAGACGTGGTTCAGGTGGTCCCGCGAGTTGGTGACTCCGTCGCTGACGAAGTCGCCGCTCCAGGTGGTGAAGTAGCTCCAGTCCACCTGGTAGGCGCGCATCAGGTCGGGGTCCGGGATGGGGCCGTTCTCGCTGAGGGCGACCGGCTTGGTGTCGTCCACCAGCTCCACCAACCGTTCGTACGCCCCGCTCTGAGGGCTGTGGTCACCGGCGGGCGGGTAGGTGTCGGCGCTGACGATGTCGACCACGTCGTCGCCCGGGTACCAGGCCGGGTCCAGGGAGTTCCACACCCACAGCAGGTTGTGCAGGCCGTGGTGGTCGACCATGCGGTCGTACATCAGCCGGTACAGCTCTTTCGCCGGCTCCGGTCCCTTCGCCCCCCACCAGAACCAGCCGCCCTCGGCTTCGTGCAGGGGACGCCAGATGACGGGAACGTTCGCGTCCCGGAGTCGGGCGAGCCGGGCGGCGATGGCGTCGATGTCCCGGAGCAGGAGCCGGTACTCCTCGGAGGCGGGGTCGGCGAGGGCGGCGGCCACGTCGAAGGTGGTCGCTTCGGTGTAGAAGCCGCGCCACCACTCCTTGCCGCCCGGCTCGTCGATCAGGCCGGTGGGGGCGTTCCAGTGCCAGACGAACGCGTTGACGCCGCCGCGCTCGTGCCAGGCCAGGGCGTTCTCCACCTCCCGGGAGGAGGTGCCGCGCTCCACCCGGCTCGGGGAGTAGTCCATCATGTCCAGGCCCGCGATGGCCGGGGCGCGCCCCACGGTGTCCTCGACCCAGGCGACCGAGCCCATGTCCTGCTGACCGCTGAGGGTGTACTCACCGTAGTTGTCGGCGAGGTAGCGCAGCAGGGACCGCGCCTCGGGTGTCGCCCGCGGGTTCACCGGGACGCCGCCGACCCGGTGCGGGCCGCGCGGCGGCGTGGGGCTGACGCCGATGGCGTCGATCTCGTACCAGCCCCAGTTGTTGCGGAGGGTGACGGTGTTCTCGCCGGGGTCGAGCAGGACCCGGCCGGCGTCGGCTGTGGTGAAGACGTTCGACTCGGTCAGCGGCACGTCGCCCGCTCCCTCGCCGTTGAGCAGCACCGAGGTGACCTTGGACCCGTAGGGCGCGCGGTAGCGCACCGTCAGGTCGAACAGTCCGCCGGGACTGTCGGGGATGGTGATGGTGACCTGGTCGTCGGCCGCGTCGAAGCCCTCCACGTAGCCGGTGCCCGAGAAGCCGGTCGCGGCCGAACCCACGGTGACGCCCCGGAGTTCACCCTCCTCCGCCTCGTAGAACACGAGGTCGCCCGCCGGAACCTCGGGCTCGGCGTGTGCCGTGACGGGGGACACGGCGGCGAGCAGGCAGGCGACGAGCGCGACGGCCGACTGCCGGGTTCCGCGGCGCCCGCGTCCCGGAGAGGGAGGGCGGAAAGCCGGCGAGGGCCTCCGGTCCGCCCGGAGGCGGGGTAAGGACGGTATGCGCATGAGGGCGACTTCTCCTGGGTTCCGGTGGGACGAGGTGACTTTGGGAGCGGTTCCATTCACGGGGAGCGGCACCCACGCGTCAATAGCCGGAGCGGCCGTTCCTCGAAAGCGCCGCCTGTCGACCGCCCGGCCACCGCGCCCGGTGTCGGCCGCCGGCGATGAGTTTCGGCGCCGGCCGGCGTCCGATCCCACAGAGAGCGTCCGAGAACGAGACGGCGAGGAGCGGGACCCATGTCCGACGACGAGGAACTGATCCGGACCTTGGTGGAGCGGTGGGCCGCGGCGGTGCACCGGGGCGACATGGACGGCGTCCTGGCGGACCACGCGGAGGACATCGTGATGTTCGACGTACCGCCGCCCTACGAGGGAGTCCGCGGCATCGACGCCTACCGCGAGACGTGGCCGCCCTTCTTCGCCTGGCAGGCGCGGGGAGCCTCCTTCGAGATCGACTCCCTCGACGTCACCGTCGGCGGCGACGTGGCCTTCGCCCACGCCCTGCTGCGCTGCGGAACTCCCCGGGAGTTCGCCGAGCGTCCGGAGAACCGCCTGCGGCTCACCCTCGGGCTGCGCAGGGAACGGGGCCGCTGGGTCGTGACGCACGAGCACCACTCGTTCCCGGACGCCCCCGACGGGAGCGCGACATCCGCGGCCGAGCGACAGGTGCGCTCGATCCACCGGCAGTGGTCCGTCGACACCGCGGCGAAGAACCTGGACGGGCTGATGGACCACATCGCCGAGGACGTCGTCTCCTATGAGCACGACGCGCCCCTGCGGCACACCGGGGTGGAGCGTGTCCGTGAGGTCTGCCGGCGCGGCCTGGCGGCGTCGTCCGGCTCCGTCGGCTGGGAGGTCCCGGACCTGACGGTCCTGGTCGACGGAGACGTCGCGGTCGCCTGGGGACTCAACCGCATGACCGCGCGTCCGCCGGACGGTACGGCCACCGAGAGCTGGTCGCGCGGGACGCGCGTGTTCCGGCGGAGGGACGGCGAGTGGGTGATGGTCCACCAGCACCTCTCGTACCCCTACGACCCGGAGACCGGGGAGGCGAGGACCGATCTGACCCCGTGAGGGACGGGCCGGGTGGCCCGTCCCCCACCGAGCCGCCCGGGGCACGGCGCTCCTCGGCCCCCG
Source organism: Streptomyces taklimakanensis (assembly GCF_009709575.1). Classification (NCBI taxonomy): domain Bacteria; kingdom Bacillati; phylum Actinomycetota; class Actinomycetes; order Kitasatosporales; family Streptomycetaceae; genus Streptomyces; species Streptomyces taklimakanensis. The sequence goes on along the minus strand of NZ_WIXO01000001.1, from coordinate 5,793,773 downwards.
GTCCCGGACGGTCGAACGCCTCCTGCGGCGACGGCCCTCCGGCGCCGGGCACGCCCGGACGGCCACGGTGTCAGTGCGCGCCCGCCCGACGTACCTCCGCGGCCGCCTTCCGGGCCGCCACCAGCACCGGGTCCCACAAGGGGGAGAACGGCGGGGCGTATCCCAGGTCCAAGGCCGTCATCTGCTCGACCGTCATCCCGGCGGACAGCGCGACCGCGGCCACGTCCACGCGTTTGCCCGCCCCCTCGCGTCCGACGATCTGCGCGCCCAGGAGGCGGCCGGTGCGGCGCTCGGCGAGCATCTTCACGTGCATCGGCGCGGCACCGGGGTAGTAGCCGGCACGGCTGGTCGACTCGATCGTCACGGTCGTGAACCGCAGCCCGAGGGCCCTCGCCTGCTCCTCCGACAGGCCGGTGCGGGCGATCTCCAGGTCGCAGACCTTGCTGACCGCCGTGCCGACGACCCCGGGGAAGGTGGCGTAACCGCCGCCGATGTTCGTGCCGATGACCTGGCCGTGCTTGTTCGCGTGCGTGCCCAGCGCGACGTGCCGGGTGCGGCCCGAGACGAGGTCGAGGACCTCGACGCAGTCACCGCCCGCCCAGATGTCCTCCCGTCCCCGCACGCGCATCGCCAGGTCCGTCAGCAGACCTTCGGAGCCCCCCAGCGGCAGGCCCGCCTCCCGCGCGAGTTCGGTCTCGGGCCGCACTCCGAGTCCGAGCACCACGATGTCGGCCTCGTACTCGGTGTCCTCGGTGGCGACCGCACGCGCCCGGCCGTCCTCGCCGGTGCGGATGGCGGTGACGGTGGCACCGGTGACCGTCTCGATGCCCATGCGGCACATCGCTTCGCGCACCAGACGGCCCATGTCCGGGTCGAGCGTCGTCATCGGCTGCTCCGCCCGGTCCACCACCGTGACCTCGTGTCCGCGACGGATCAGCGCCTCGGCCATCTCCACACCGATGTAACCGGCACCGATCACCACCGCGCGCCGCGGGGTTCCCGCCGAACGCGCCGCCTCGATCCTCTCCAGAGCCTCCAGCAGCGCCCGGCCGTCCTCCATGGTCTGCACGCCGTGCACACCCGGCGCGTCGATGCCCGGCAGTTCGGGACGTAGCGGGCGGGCACCGGTGGCGATGACCAGCTGGTCGTACCCCAGCCACTCCCCGGGGGGCCCACCATCGCCGCGCCCACGGACGCGGACGCGCCGGCCGTCCGGATCGAGGGCGGTGACCTCGGTGTACAGCCGCAGATCGATGTCCCGCTCGCGGTGCTGTTCGGGAGTCCGCGCGATCAGGTCGTCGACACCCGCGACATCGCCCCCCACCCAGTAGGGGATGCCGCACGCGGAGTAGGAGGTGTAGCCGCCCCGCTCGAGGACGACGATCTCCAACTCCCCGACCGGTTTGAGCCTGCGCGCCTGGGAGGCGGCCGACATGCCCGCCGCGTTCGCTCCGATGACCACCATGCGCTGTGTGGTCGCCATGGCGTGCGCTCCCTTCGCCGTGTCGGGCACGTGCCGGCCTCGGCCACCGTATGCCCGCGGCGCGCGCCGTGGCACCACCGTCGCCCGCGGCCGTCGGCCGAACGGTCGATCACTCCGGCGGAACGAACGCCCCCGCCGTGCCGCTCCCCGGACGCTCCCACCGGGCCGTGCCCCCGGCCCGTCCCGGCCGGGCGGCCGCCGGTTCCGTCCCGCCGCCCACGGCGGTCGCGGAGGCCGGTCAGGAGCGCAGGGCGTCGAGGGCCTGTTCGACGGTGGGTTGGAAGGTGAAGACCTGGTCGAGGCCGACGGTGCGGAAGACACGCAGCAGGTGGGGGTTCACCCCGGCGAGGAGGAGACGGGATTCCGCCGCCCGGGCACGGTGGTAGGCGGTGATGAGCACGGTGATGCCGGTGGAGTCGCAGTAGGCGAGTTCCGACAGGTCGATCACCACGGAACGGTCGAAGGTCGTCTCCTCCAGGGAACGGGCGAGGCGTGGCGCGGTGTGGTGGTCGAGTTCCCCGGCCACCGTCAGCACGGTGGCGCCGGAGGGGTGGTTCTGGCTGTCGACGGTCAGGGCTCGGTCGGTCACCGGTTCTCCTGTGCGGACGGGTCGATGCGGTGGGACGGAACGGACAGGGCGAGCAGCGCGGTGTCGTCACCGACCCCGGTGCCCAGGTCGGTGAGGAGCTTGTCCACGGTGCCGAGCAGGCCGTCGGCTTCCCGCACGGTGGTGGCGGACAACCGGCGGACCAGCCCGTCCTCCCCCAGCATGGTGCCGTCGGGGGTGCGGGCTTCGGTGAGGCCGTCGGTGTAGAGCAGCAGGGCCTCGCCGGGGAGGAGCCGTGTGGTGGCCTGCACGAAACGGGGTCGGGGCAGCATCCCGATCAGTTGGCCGCCGGTGGTGGAGACGAGTTCGATGGTGCCGTCGGCGCGCAGCGCGAGGGCCGGGGGGTGGCCGCCTCCGGCCAGGGAGACGGTGAAGGAGCCGTCGGGCACGGGTTGGAGCACTCCGAACACGGCGGTGCAGTACCGGGGGGCGCCGTCCTGGTGCTCCCCCTTGAGGACGGTGTCGAGGTTGGCCAGGGCCGCGCAGGGATCGGGGTCGTAGATGGCGGCGGCCCGCAGGGTGTAGCGGGTCAACGAGGTCAGGGAGGCGGCGTCCGCCCCCTTGCCGCACACGTCACCGAGGAAGAAGGCCCAGCGGCCGTCGTCGAGGGGGAACAGGTCGTAGAAGTCGCCGCCCACCTCGTCCACGGAGGCGGGGTGGTACGCCGCGGCCGTGTCCAGGCCGGGCACGGCCGGCAGGGCGGGCGGAAGCAGGGCTCGCTGCAGAGCGCGGGCCAGGCGCTCCGCCGTGGTGCGCTGGGCGCGTTCGGCCGCGATGGTACGGACGGCGGACAGCCTCACCTCCAGTTCGTCCATCACCAGTGAGGCCAGGTCCACGAGCGCGGCCATCTGATCGTCCGTGACCTGGCGGGGCCGGGTGTCCAGCACGTTGACCGTTCCCAGGCACTCGCCCCGGGCCGTGGTGATGGGCGCGGCCGCGTGGAACCGTATGCCCGGCTCGCCGCGGACCAGGGGGTGGGCCGCCGTACGGGGGTCGCCGAGGGCGTCGGGCACCACGCACGGGGCGTCGTGGAGGAAGGGCGAGGCGCACAGACCGGGCTCACGACCGATCTGGGTGATCCCGCCCAGCCCGTGCGTGGCCTTGAACCACACCCGGTCGGCGTCGACGATCGCCACCGCGGCCATCGGTGTGCCGAAGATGCGGGCGGCCAGCGAGGTGACGGTGTCGAACGCGCCCTCGGGCGGGGTGTCCAGGACACGGTAACGGCGTACCGCGGCGAGCCGCCGCTGCTCGTCGGCCGGGGAGGGCTCCGCGACCCGGTGGAGGGCGCCGTTCGTCACTGTCGTCTCCCGCCTGCTCCCGGTCCCAACCCGCGCGCCCGCTGGTGGGTGTGGCTGTCTTATCCTACGGATCACGTCACCGAACTCCGACGGGCGGCCGGGCTGGTGGGGGGCTCCCCGCGGCAGCCGGGGCGCGCCGCGGACCGGCTGCCACGGGCGTGGTCGGCGTGAGCGGTGGCCCCGTGGGTTGGTCGACGTGAACGGAAGGGTGTCGCGTGACACGTTCTGCAGACGGTGGGCACGAGCCGCCGGCGGCGGCCGGAACCGACGTGTTCGCCGTCGACGGCGAACACGTCGGTCGGGATCTCGCCGCGGTGGACTGGGCGGCGACCCCGCTGGGGCCGCCGGCCGATTGGCCGCAGAGCCTGCGGACGGCGGTGAGCATCCTGCTGTCGTCCCGGTTCCCGATGTGGATGGCGTGGGGTCCTCGTCTGACGTTCTTCTGCAACGCCGCCTACCGGCGGGACACCCTGGGTCGGAAGTACCCGTGGGCGTTGGGCCGGCCGGCGAGCGAGGTGTGGGCGGAGATCTGGGACGACATCGGCCCGCGGATCGACACCGTGCTGTCCACCGGGGAGGCGACCTGGGACGAGTCGCTGTTGCTCTTCCTGGAGCGGTCCGGATACCCGGAGGAGACCTACCACACGTTCTCCTACAGTCCCCTGCGGGACGACGCCGGCGAGGTGGTCGGCATGTTGTGCGTGGTCACCGAGGACACCGAGCGGGCCATCGGCGAGCGGCGGATGGCCACGCTGCGGGACCTGGGTTCCGACCTCAGTGTGGTCCGCACCGAACAGGAGATGCTGGCCTTCGCCGGTCGGCAGCTCGACCGTAACCCGCGGGACCTCCCGTTCACCCTGACCTACCTGTTCCAGGACGACGGTCGCGCGCGGTTGGCCGGTGCGACCGGGATCCCCACCGGGCATCCGGCCGCCCCGGCGGAGGTCCCGGTCGAGGATCCCGGCGGGGTGTGGCCCACGGCCGCCCTGGCCCGGGGGGAGACCTCGCTGGTGACGTTCGACGGGCCGCCGTTCGTCGACCTGCCGTGCGGGGCCTGGCCGGAGCCGCCCGTGCAGGCGTTGGCGGTGCCGCTGCTGCAACAGGGCAGCACGCCCTACGGGTTCCTGGTGGCCGCGCTGAACCGGTACCGGCCGCTGGACGACAACTACCGCGGGTTCGTCGAGCTGACCGCCCGGCACGTCGCCGCGGGCGTCGCGAGTGCCCGCAGCTACCAGGCCCAACAGCAGCGGGCCGAGGAACTGGCCGAGCTGGACCGCGCCAAGACCGCCTTCTTCTCCAACATCAGCCACGAGTTCCGCACCCCGCTCACACTGATCATGGGGCCGTTGGAGGAGTTGCGCGGCCGGTTGTCCGAGGCGGACGAGCGGACGCGGGAGGAGCTGGAGGCCATCCACCGCAACGGACTGCGGTTGAGCAAGCTGGTCAACACGCTGCTCGATTTCTCCCGCATCGAGGCCGGACGGATGCGGGCGAGCTACGAGCCGGTCGATCTGGCCGCCGTCACCGCCGAGCTGGCCAGTGTCTTCCGCTCCGCCATCGACAGGGCCGGGCTGTCCTTCGAGGTGGACTGCCCTCCGCTGCCCGCCCCCGTCCACCTCGACCGCGCCATGTGGGAGAAGGTGATGCTCAACCTGCTCAGCAACGCGTTGAAGTTCACCTTCGACGGATCGATCGGCGTCGTCGTGCGCGCCGAGGGATCCCACGCGGTGGTCACGGTCGCCGACACCGGCGTCGGCGTGCCGGCGACGGAGATGCCCAGGCTGTTCGAGCGGTTCCACCGCATCGAGAACACCCGCTCGCGCTCGAACGAGGGCAGCGGCATCGGTCTGGCCCTGGTCAAGGAACTCGTCGGGCTGCACGGCGGGACGATCACCGCCGACAGCACCGAGGGCGAGGGCACCCGTTTCACCATCCGTCTGCCGTTCGGCTCCGGCCACCTCCCCGCCGACGCCGTCGTGTCGTCCCCGGGGGCCCGCGACGCCACCTCCTCCGCCGACCCGTATGTGCAGGAGGCCCTGCGCTGGCTGCCCGCGGACGACACCGGCGCGCTCGCCGCGGAGGCCACGGCACCGCCCTCGAGGTCCCCCGCCGACCACGTCCCGGCGCGCGTGCTGGTCGCCGACGACAACGCCGACATGCGGGACTACCTCGCCCGGCTGCTGCGCGACGCCGGCTATCACGTCAGCACCGTCAGCGACGGTCGGGAGGCCCTGGACGTCATCCGCGCGGACGAGCCGGATCTGGTCGTCAGCGATGTGATGATGCCCCGCCTGGACGGTCTGGCCCTGGTGGCGGAGCTGCGCGGGGACGCGCGCACGGCGTCCGTGCCCGTTCTGCTGTTGTCCGCCCGCGCCGGCCAGGAGGCCTCCATCGAGGGCCTGCGGGCCGGCGCCGACGACTACCTGGTCAAGCCGTTCGCCGCCGCGGAGCTACTGGCCCGGGTACGGGCCAACGTGGAGCTGGCGCGGCTGCGCAACCACCACGCCCGCTGGCGCACCGCGCTGGTGAACTCGCTGCAGGAGGCGTTCTTCGTCTGCGACGAGGACGGCGCCGTCATCGAGATCAACACCGCCTTCGCGGACATCCTCGGCTACGGTCCCGAGGGCCTGCCCTACCAGCCGGTCCACCCGTGGTGGCCGGACGCCGACACCGACTCCGACGCCCATCGGCAGGTCGCCGAGGCCTTCGCCCAACTGCTCGACAACCCGCAGGGCAGCTACACCATCCCCGTCACCCACCGCGACGGGCACCGGTTGTGGGTCACCGCCACCTTCAATCGGGCCCAGGACCCCGACACCGGGCGTCGCGTGACCGTCGGCACCTTCCGCGACGTCACCGCCGAGCACCACGCCATCCAGCGCGAGAGCGCCCTGGCGGCGCTGAGTCTGCGGCTGTCGGAGGCGACGAGCCTGCACGGGGCCCTGACCGCCGCCCTCGGCGAGTTGAAGGGCCTGTGGGGCGCCCGGAGCGTCCTGGCCGCGGTCTTCGACCACGGTGACGAACCCTCCCTGATCGCCGACGACACGGAGCCGGGCCGGCAGGACCTGTCGGCCGACCGCCGCGAGGCGCTCACCGCCCTGCACGGGCAGCCCCCGCTCACCCCGGTCGTCGGCCGCACCGGCGCGGGCATCACCGTCGAACACCCCCACGGTCCGATGGCGCTCTGGATCGAGCTGGGGGACAACCGGCCCTTCTCCGACGAGGACCAACTACTGCTGTCCCTGCTGGCCGGACACCTCGCCCAGGGAATGGCCCGCGTCCACCAGATCGACCAGCAGCGCGAAACCGCCATAGCGCTGCAGCGCGCCATACTCGGCCCCTCCCACCTGCCCGACGGCTTCGCCGTCCGCTACGAGCCCGCCACCCGTCCCCTGGAGGTCGGCGGCGACTGGTACGACATCATCGCCCTGCCCGACGGGCGCATCGGCATAGTCGTCGGGGACTGCGTCGGCCGCGGTCTGGAAGCGGCCAGCGTGATGGGACAACTGCGCAGCGCCTGCCGGGCCCTGCTGCTGCAGAACACCGGCCCCGCCCGGACCCTCATGGCCCTGGACCGCTTCGCCGCCGGCGTTCCCGGTGCGATGTGCACCACCGTCTTCTGCGGCGTCCTCGACCCCGAGACCGGACACCTGACCTATTCCAGCGCGGGACACCCGCCGGGCATCCTCACCCACCCCGACGGCACCACCCGGCTGCTCGAGGACGGACGTTCCATCCCCCTGGCCGTCCGCCCCGACAGGCCCCGGCCGGAGGGCGAGTGCACCATGCCCGCGCGCGCCACCCTGATGCTGTACACCGACGGGCTCGTGGAGCGGCGTCGCCGCCCGCTGAGCGCGGGCATCGACCAGGCCAGCGAAGCCGTCCAGGAAGGCCGGAACACCGCCGTCGACGACCTCGCCACCCAGGTCATGACCCGTCTGGCTCCCGTCGACGGCTACGACGACGACGTGGCTCTGCTGCTGTACCGCCACCCCGCCCCGCTGGAGATGGCCTTCCCCGCCGAGTCGTCCCAACTCGCGCCCGTCCGCAGAACCCTGCGGGGGTGGCTCGACCAGTGCGACCTACCGCCCCACACCGTGCAGAACATCCTGGTCGCCGCGGGCGAGGCGTGTGCCAACGCCATCGAGCACGGGCACGGGCACCGCCACACCCCCGGCGACACCGTCCGCCTGCGCGCCGAAGCTCTCGTCGACAATCTGCGCCTCACCGTTGCCGACAGCGGTCGTTGGAAGCCCCCCCGGCCGGAGGCCAACCCCCACCGAGGCCGCGGCGTGGCTCTCATGCGAGCCATGATGCAGCAGGTCACCATCGACTCCGGCCCGACTGGCACCACCGTCGAGATGCAGACAAGGATCGCCTGATGACCACCCCCCTCACGCTCACCCCCGGTCGCCGCGCGGACGGGACCGCGCTGCTCACGGTCGTCGGCGAAATCGACATGAGCAACACCGACGCCCTCGCCGGCGCCTTGGAAGACATACCGGGGCCCCTCGTCGTCGACCTCACCGCCGTCGAGTACCTCGACAGCGCGGGTCTGAGCGTCTTCTTCCGGCACGCCGACCGGATCGAACTCATCGCCCCTCCCCTGCTGACTCCCGTTCTGACCGTTTCCGGTCTCGCCGACATCGCCACCGTCCGCGGGCCGGACGAGTGAGTCGGGTCTCGTGCGGCCGGCTCGCGAGGTCGGGGCCCTCCGCCGGGCCGCCCGGGGGGACACCGGGGTGGAAGTCGGCGACACGCCCGAGCTCGCCACGCATGGGGTCGCCGGGCTCGACGCACACCGTGTGCGCGAAGGACGGGGCGATGTGCCCTGTCGTCCCGCGGTGTGGAGTACGCCCCCGGCCGGCGATCGTCAGCGGACGATGGTGTCGGGGCCGAGGACCACGACCGGAAGGGCGTTGACCGACACGTCCGACCGGCAGGTGGGGGCGTCACCGGCCTCGACGGTCGCGCGGCCGGCGCGGCGGGGGGCTCGGCCGGGGCCGTGGCGGACAGGCCGAGCACCGCGGCCACCACCGCGGTGGTCGATACGGCAGCGTTCACCATACGCGGAAACATCACAGTCCTCTCGGAGAGCCGATCGGAACGTGTTTCCAGGCGAACGCCCAAAGCCCCGGGTGAGCCACCGGGGCGAGGCGAACGGACGAACCCGCTCCCCGCCGACCGTCCGTCACCCGGCGCCACCGGCCGGTGGACGGCGTCCTTTCCGGCCCCGTGCCTCCGCTCGTGCCGCGCCGATACCGGCGGTGACCACCAGGAGGGTGCCGACGAGGTGGAGGGCCGTGGGGATCTGGGCGATGAGGACCACACCGGCCAGGAGGCTCACGGCCGGCTCCAGACCGGCCAGTGTGCCGTAGGTGGTCTTGCCGATGCGCTGAAGGGCCGTCATCTCCAGCAGGAACGGCACCAGCGGCATGAGCAGGGCGATGCCCGCCGCCGCGGCGGCCGTCCGCCAGGTGAGGGCCTCCAGGGCGCCGGGGGCACCGACCGGTGCGGCGGTGAGGGAGGCGACGGTGAGCGAGACGGCCAGGGCGTGGGGGGCCGAGAAGCGGCTGCCGACGTGTGAGGTGCCGACCACGTAGAGGGCCCAGCACGCCGCCGAGCCGAGCCCGAACAGGACACCAGCCGAGTTCGCGGTGCCGCTCCAGGGCGAGGTGAGCAGCAGGACTCCTGCCGCGGCCAGCCCCAGCCAGGCCAGTTCCCGGCACCGCCGGGAGGCGACGACGGCGACGACCAGCGGGCCGAGGAACTCCAGGGCGGTGGCGGTTCCCAGGGGCAGCCGCGCGGCGGCTTCGGAGAAGAGCAGCATCATGCCCGCGCTGACCGACCCGAGCAGGACGGTGGCCAGCAGGTCGCCCCGCGGCGCCGCTCGCACCACCGGCCACAGCGACCGCCCGGTGAAGGCCAGCAGGAGAGCGGCGGCGAAGGTCAGACGCAGCCAGGTGGTGCCGGTCGGGCCGAGGGAGGAGAACAGTTCGGTCGCCAGTGCGCTGCCGGTGTGCAGGACGACCATGGCCGCCAGGACGAGCGCCGTCCCCGGCACGCGGCGGGGTGTGGTGGGCGATGCGGCGACATGGGGCTCGGTAGGGGCGGTGGTGGCGTTCACCGGGCCATTGGAACGCCATCCGTTTGCTTCTGTCCACGAACCGATCGTGGACATACCGTCCACTGATGGTGGACGATGGCGACATGGCGGCAGACGACGCGGGACAGCTCCCGAACCTGGGCCGGCTCAGACTGCTGGTCGAGCTCGACCGCCTGGGCACCATGGCCGCGGTGGCCGCCGACACCGGCTACGGAACCTCCGCGGTCTCCAAACACCTGGCCGTGCTGGAACGGGAGGTCGGCGTACGGCTGCTGACTCCGGTGGGCCGTCAGGTCCAACTGACGCCGGCGGGCAAACGCCTGGTGGAGCACGCCGTGGGCATCCTCGCGGCGGTGGAGGAGGCCCGGGCGGAGCTGCGGGGCGGGAGCGAGCCCGCCGGACGCGTGCGGCTGGCGAGCTTCTTCAGCGCCGTCGAGCCGATGGTGCTGCCCGCCCTGACCCGGCTGCGGGAGTCGCACCCGCGCGTCGAGGTGGAGGTGCTCGAACACGAGCCGGAGCACACGGTGGACCTGCTGCGCTCCGGTGACGTCGACCTGGGCGTGGCGTACGACTACAGCCTGGTGCCGCGCGCCGTACCACCGGAGCTGGACGCCAGGCGCCTGGGAGAGGAACCCCTGTACCTCGCCGTGCCCGTACACCGTGCCGGCGTCGACCGGCGACCGGTCGGCGTGTCCGAACTGGCCGACTACGCCGCCACCGGCTGGATCGGCAACTCACGTGGCACCGACGACGACGAACTGGTGCAACGGGTCTGCGCGCTCGCCGGTTTCACCCCCCGCATCGTTCACCGCGTGGACAGCCTCCATCTGGTCAACAGCCTGGTCGGAGCGGGGATGGGGGTGGCGCTGCTGGCCGAGGCCGGTACCGAGGAAGGTCGCACGGACGTCACCTTCCGTCCCCTGGACCCGCTGGTCGGAACCCGCCGCGGCTTCCTGCTCGCGCGCACCGGCCAGTGGTCGTGGCCCCCCATCGCCGCCTTCGCGTCGGCCCTCACCGAGAACCGTCACCGGCTCGCGGCACGGGCCGCCCCGCCCACCGGCCCGCGCTGAGGCGCGCGGCGGAAGGTGCCGCCTCGGGTGCTCCGGGGCGCGGGTGCGGCGGGCCGCCCGTTCCGGTGCGGCCGCCGGTGCGGCCCGGTTCAGGAAGGCACGACCGGGCCGGTGGGCGCGGCCGCTTCCACGGGAGCGTCGGTGATGCCCAGCCGCAGGTGCTCGACGTGGTGGAGGGCCTGGTCGAGCAGTTCGGCGACGTGGTTGTCGTGGAGCGCGTAGACCACGGACCGCCCCCGGCGGTCGCCCGTGACCAGGCCCAGCGTCCGCAGGACGCGGAGCTGGTGGGAGCAGGCGGACTGTTCCATGCCGACGGCGGCGGCCAGTTCGGTGACCGCGCACGGCCCCTCTCGCAGCCGGGCCAGGATCAGCAACCGGGAGGGGGTGGCGAGGGCCTGGAGGGTTTCCGCGACCTTCGGCGCGTTCTGGGGAGTCAGCCGGGTGCGCGGGGGGGCGCTGTCGTTCTCGGGGGGTTTCGCTCCGTGGCCCATGACGCCATCCTACGGAAACAAAAACATGAATGAATGTTCAGTGATTCATGTAACGTGAGAGGGTCAGAGACCGCTCTCACCGAAGGCCTCCGTCATGACCTCCACGTTGACCGCCCCCGCACCACCTGCCGGACGGACGGATCCCACCGCGCCACGGCGACGTACCCGGATCCTGGCCCTCCCCGAAGCCCGTTGGGCGCTCGCGGCCCTGGTGCTGTTCCTGATCGCCCTGCCGCTCGACCTGCTCGGCGCTCCCGCGTGGGCCTGGGGGCCGCTGTACGCCGCCGTCTACGCCACCGGCGGCTGGGAGCCGGGCTGGGAAGGGTGCAAGGCCCTGAGGGACAAGACCCTGGACGTGGACCTGCTGATGGTCGTCGCCGCGCTCGGTGCCGCCGCCATCGGTCAGGTGCTCGACGGGGCCCTGCTGATCGTCATCTTCGCCACCTCCGGCGCCCTGGAGGCCATCGCCACCGCGCGCACGGCGGACTCGGTGCGCGGCCTGCTCGACCTCGCGCCCCCCACCGCGACCCGGCTGTCGCCCGACGGGGACGAGACGACCGTCGCCGCCGAGGAGCTGACGGTGGGGGACGTGATCCTGGTCCGCCCCGGCGAGCGGATCGGTGCCGACGGCCGGGTCCTGGCCGGCGAGAGCGAGGTGGACCAGGCCACCATCACCGGTGAGCCGCTGCCGGTGGCCAAACAGGCCGAGGACGAGGTGTTCGCCGGCACCGTGAACGGCACCGGCGCCCTACGGGTGCGCGTGGAGCGGGACCCGTCGGACTCGGTGATCGCCCGGATCGTGCGGATGGTCGAGGAGGCCTCCGAGACGAAGGCCCCCACACAACTGTTCATCGAGAAGATCGAACAGCGCTACTCGGTCGGCATGGTGATCGCCACCGTGGCGGTCTTCGCGATCCCGCTCGCCCTCGGTGACGAGCTGCGGTCAGCGCTGCTGCGCGCGATGACCTTCATGATCGTGGCCTCCCCGTGCGCGGTGGTGCTGTCCACGATGCCGCCGCTGCTGTCGGCCATCGCCAACGCCGGGCGCCACGGAGTGCTGGCCAAGTCCGCCGTCGTCATGGAGCGCCTCGGGCAGGTCGACACGGTCGCGTTGGACAAGACCGGCACCCTCACCGAGGGCACCCCCCACCTGACCGACCTGCGGCCGCTGGCCGGCGCCGGCCTGACCGACGAGGCGCTGCTGGCCCTGGCGGCCGCGGCCGAACACCCCAGCGAGCACCCGCTGGCCCGCGCCATCGTGGGCGCCGCCCGGGAGCGCCGCCTGACCCTGGCCGACGCGGTCGACTTCGCCTCCGTCCCCGGCCAGGGCGTGCGGGCCACCGTCGACGGCCACACGGTCCACGTGGGCTCCCCGGCCCGGCTTCTGCCCGCCGCCGCCGTCGCCGCGCACGCCGTGGTACGGGAACTGGAGGAGGCCGGGCGCACCGCGATGCTGGTGTTGCGCGACGGGTCCCCGGTCGGCGTACTGGGGGTCGCCGACCGGTTGCGGCCGGACGCCGCCGCCACGGTCGCCGCGCTCACCGAGCTGACCGGTCGCCCTCCGGTGCTCCTGACCGGCGACAACGAACGTGCCGCCGAACGTCTGGCCGCCGAGGTCGGCATCACCGACGTCCACGCCGGGCTGCTGCCCCAGGACAAGGTCGCCGCCGTCCGCGGGTGGGAGCGACAGGGTCGGAACGTGCTCGTGGTCGGCGACGGCGTCAACGACGCTCCCGCCCTGGCCGCCGCGCACTGCGGCGTCGCCATGGGGCGGGCCGGCTCCGACCTCGCGCTGGAGACCGCCGACGCCGTCGTGGTCCGCGACGAACTCGCCACCATCCCCTCCGTCGTGCGGCTGTCCCGGACGGCCCGGCGCCTGGTGATCCAGAACCTCGTCATCGCCGGGGTGTTCATCACCGTGCTGGTGGCCTGGGACCTCATCGGCACCCTGCCGTTGCCGATCGGCGTCGCCGGGCACGAGGGCTCCACCGTCGTCGTCGGCCTCAACGGCCTGCGTCTGCTGCGGGAAACCGCCTGGCGGAAACCCCCGGGGGACGCCGGGTGAGGGACGCCTCCGTCCCCACGGAACCACGCGGCGGGTCCGCGAACCCGGGCGGCGGATACCTCGAACCTCTGTTATGCCTTAAATGTAGAAAACCTACGCAAAGGGACTGGAGGTCGGTGTGCCGGAACGCAACACGCTCGCCCGTAGCCTGCACGATCTGGGAATGGGCGCATGGTTCGGTGGCTCCCTGATGGGCGCCGTGGGATTGAACGGCGTTGCCCGCGAGTGGGAGGACAGCAAGACCGGAGACAGGATCGCAAGCATCGGATGGGCGAAGTGGACGCCGGTCAACGGCGTCGCCATCGCCGCTCACCTCGCCGGCGCCGTGGCCATGCTGGCGTCCAATTTCCACCGGGTGGAGCACCAGCGGGGGGTGGGAGCCACCTCGGCCGTCAAGACCCTCCTCACCGGTGCCGCCCTGGCGGCCACCGCCTACGGCCGCGTCCTGGGCAAGAAGCTCGAGATGGCCACCTCGACCGAGCCGGGAACGGACACGGCGGCCGAACACCACCCGGTCTCCGTCGAGGACGCCGAACGGCAACTGCGCTGGACCCAGTGGAGCATCCCCGTCCTGACGGGTGCGCTGACCGTCGTCAGCGCCCTCGCCGGCGAGCAGCAGAAACCGACCCAGCAGAAGATGGGCATGCTGCGCAAGGCCGCCGCGCGCCTGGACATGGACTGAGCCCGGTTCGCCCACCGCACAGGGTGACGCACGGTGCCCCGACCGTACCGGTCGGGGCACCGTGCGTCACCCTGTGCGGTTCGGAGAAGTGGTGGGCCGGGCGTCACGGGCCGCCCCGATATCCGGCGATCATCATACGAACACCAGTCCAGTCGTTCATCCGATCGGTTGTCCGCCCCTTACCCCGCACCGGTCTCGGTCACGCTGTCGACGGGACGGCCGGACGGGGACCCATCGGGTCCGGCCCGGTGGCGCGGTGACCGACGCCGCCACCGGTACCGCAACACAGGGAGGGGTGCGCGGTGACGCGAGGAACGGGACGGGAACACGGTCCGGGTGGGCACGACGCGGTACTGCTGGCCGTGGGACTCGCGGACTGGGCCCTGGACGGCCTGACCACCGCCTTGGAGGGCCTGCGCGGTCTGCTCGGTCGGGCGGACCTGGCCGACTTGGCCCGGAAGGGGGAACAGGACCTCAGGGCCCGCGGGCGTCTGGCCCTGGACCGTCTGGCCACCGTTCCGCCGGCCCATGTGGAGACCCTGGCCCGGCACGCGGCCGCCCGGCACGCTCGCCGTGACGAACGCGACGAACGCGATGAGCACGGCGATGCCTGACGGCGGTGTGCGGAGCGGCATTCCGGTCGGCGGCCCCCTCGACGCCGGTGTGCGGTCCGCCCTGAAGACACGCGTCGACGCGGCGCTGCGCGACTTCGTCGAGGAGGAGCTGGACGCGCTGTTGGCCGTCGACGCCGACCTGACACCGGTCGCCGAGCAACTGCGCGTCGCCACCGCGCACGGCAAGCGGCTGCGGGCGGCGTTCTGCTACTGGGGGTGGCGCGCGTCCGGACAGTCCGACAGCGACGCGCCGATCCGTGCCGCGGCCTCGATGGAGCCGGTCCACGCCGCGGCCGTCGTCCACGACGATCTGATCGACGGCAGCCCGCTGCGGCACGGCCTGCCCACCGCCCACGTCGCCCTGCGCGCCGCCGTGTCCGGTCGCACGCGGTCGGAGGCCGCGCGATCCCTGGCCGTGTTGGTGGGCGACCTGCTGATGTCGTGGGCCGGGCAACTGTTCGCCACCTGTGGCCTCCCCGGCGCCTACCTGTCGCGTGCGCGACCGCTGTGGGCGGTGCCGGCCCGGGAGTTGATCGCCGGGGAGTGCCTGGAGATCCTGCACACCGGCGCCACGCCGGACACGGCCGCCTCGCTGAAGGTGATCCGCTACAAGACCGCCAAGTACACCGTCGAACAGCCCCTCCTCATCGGCGGTGCCCTGGCCGGCGCCGCACCGGGGGTGCGGGAGGTGTTCACCGCCTACGGGCTCCCGGTGGGCAAGGCGTTCCAACTCCGGGACGATCTGTTGGGCCTGTTCGGCGACCCGGACCGCACCGGCAAGGCCAACACCGACGACATCGTCGCCCACCGCCCCACCGCCGTCCTGGCCGAGACCTGGCGCGAGGCGACACCGGACGAGCGCGAGGACCTGAAACGCTTGATGGGCCGTCGCCGCCTCGACGAGGACGGGCTCGAACGGGTGCGTCGGATCATGCGCCGGACCGGAGCCCCGGACCGCGTCGAGCACATGATCAGCCGGCGGGTGGAGGCCGCCGACGACGCCGTGGGGCGGGCCCGGCTGCCCTCCGACGCCGCCCGCGCCCTGGCCGACCTCGCGGCCACCGCCGTCTTCCGTCACCACTGACCACCGCCCGGCCACCGCCCGGCCACCGACCGACCGCCACACGTCGGGGACAGGAGCCGCGAGGCCGGTTCCCGACGCGTCGGCGTCCGCGTCCGGCCACGGCGGTCGCCGTCTCGAAGTCCCGCCCCCACCACGTGAGGAGAGCCTCCATGACCTACACCGATGCGTCGATGGACGCGCTGCGACCGATCGGCGACGAGTTGGCCGACGCGACCGTGGCGGCCCTGTTCGAACGCGGGGAGGTGGGAAAGTTCAACACCCTCATGCGGTACGTCTCCACCACCGGCCAGGAGCTGCCCGAGGGGTTGCCCGACGTCGCGCGGGAGTACCTGCACGTCACCAGCGCCCCACCGTCCTGGGTGGACTGGGACGAGATGGAGAGGGCTCGGCTGTTCTTCATCGACAACAACGTGCACATCTCCACCGCCCTGTCCTTCGCTTCCATGCCGGTCTCCTACGCCCTGCCGCACGTGGCCAGGCTGCTGTCGGCGACACATGCGTTGAAGTACCCCTCCAAGCGGATGGCCGAGACCGGGCAGTTCACCGTCTACCTCATGCAGCCCGACGCCTTCGAGGCCGGCAGCCGCTTCGTCCCCGCCGCGCAGAAGGTCCGCCTGCTGCACGCCTCCATCCGCCACCACCTGAAGCGGGAGGACCGCTGGGACACCGCGTCCCTGGGCACACCGATCTGTCAGGAGGACATGATCGGCGGGCAGATGGTCTTCTCCCTGCTGGTGTTGGACTCCCTGCACCGCCTCGGCGTCCACATGTCCACCGAGGGCGCCGAGGCGTACTTCTACGCCTGGCGGGTGGTCGGCGCGATGCTCGGTGTCGACCAGGGCGCCGTGCCCAAGGACCTCGACTCCGCCCGCCGCTTCCTGGACCTGTACATGGTCCGCCACATGGGCCCGTCCGAAGAGGGCGTCCACCTGACCCGGCAACTGATCGACCTGTACGAGGAAGTCGTCCCCGGAACCTTCTTCGATCCGATCGTCTCCGCCCTGATCCGGCATCTGATCGGCGACACCTGCGCCGACTGGCTCAACGTGCCCCGCTCCCCCTGGGACACCGTCGCCAAGGCCGCCCCCGTCCTGCTGGGCGTGCTGGAGACCGTCGAGGACCGCTCGCCGCTGGGTGCCTGGGCCCTGGACCGGCTCGGACACCTCGTCACGCTCCTGGAACTGTCCTCCCTCACCCGCGGCCGGGTGATGCACTACGCCATCCCCGAACAGCTCAAGAAGGACTACGGGGTGTCCACCACCGTCCCCCGCACCCGCCGCTGGACCCCGCCCGCTCCCACCGTCACCCCTTGAGCCGGGTTGCCCCACGGCTGCCGGAGGACGGCCGCCCGGAAGCCGGCCGGGGCACCGGGCCGGGGGCGGCCCGCCGGGGTCAGGCCGCCGGGGCCGGGTAGGTCGGGTACTCCACTCCGGAGACGTACTGGACGACGCGGACGACCTGGCAGGAGTAGCCGAACTCGTTGTCGTACCAGAGGTACAGGATCGCGTTGTCGCCCTCGACCTTGGTGGCACCGGCGTCGACGATCGAGGCGTGGCGGGAGCCGATGAAGTCGCTCGAGACCGCGTCGGGGGCGCTGATGAAGTCGATCTGGCGCTTGAGCGGCGAGGTCAACGACACGTTGCGGAGGTGGTCGAGGACCTCCTCACGGGAGGTCTCACGCGCGAGCTGCAGGTTGAGGATCGCGATCGAGACGTCCGGTACCGGAACACGGATCGAGCTGCCGGTGATCCTCGCCTTGAGGTCGGGCAGCGCCTTGGCGACGGCGGAGGCGGCACCGGTCTCGGTGATGACCATGTTGAGCGGCGCCGAACGGCCACGGCGGTCGGACTTGTGGTAGTTGTCCAGCAGGTTCTGGTCGTTGGTGAACGAGTGGACGGTCTCCACGTGGCCACGCAGAACACCGTACTCGTCCGCCATCGCCTTCAACGGCGGGACGATCGCGTTGGTGGTGCAGGAGGCGCAGGACAGGATCCGCTCGTCCGGCTTGATCGTCTCGTGGTTGACGCCGTGGACGATGTTGGGGACGTCGCCCTTGCCCGGGGCGGTCAGGACCACCTTGTCGATGCCGGGACGGAGGTGCTTCGACAGGCCCTCGCGGTCGCGCCACTTGCCGGTGTTGTCGATGAGGATGGCGTCCTTGATGCCGTACGCCGTGTAGTCCACGGACGTCGGGTCGTCGGAGTGGATCACCGTGATCTCGTTGCCGTTGGCGATGATCCTGTTGTTCGCCTCGTCGACGGTGATCGTGCCCTGGAACTGACCGTGGATGGAGTCGCGGCGCAGCAACGAGGCGCGCTTGACGATGTCCTTGGCGCCCTCGGCGTCCTTGGTCGCGTCCCCGCGGACGACGATGGCGCGCAGTCGCAGGCCGTTGCCGGAGCCGGCCTTCTCGATGAGCAGACGGGCGAGGAGACGGCCGATGCGGCCGAACCCGTAGAGGACGACGTCGCGCGGTTCGCGGCGCTCGATCCGGTCGGGGCCCGTGGCGCCGGCGACGGCCTCGGCGGTGAACTCCCTCACCGTCAGCCCCCGGTCGTCGGCCTTGTACGTCGCGGCCAACATGCCGATGTCGATCTGGGAAGGCCCCAGGTCGAGGGTGGTGAGGGCCTGCAGGAACGGCAGGGTCTCGGTGACCGAGAGCTCCTCCCCGGCGATCTGCCGGGCGAATCGGTGGGTCTTGAGGATGCTGACCACCGACTTGTTCACCAGGGATCGGCTGTGCAACAGGACCGTGACGTCCCTCTCCCGGTGCAGCCTCCCGATGATCGGGATCATCGACTCCGCGATCTCCTCGCGGTTCTTCCAGTTGGTGAACGAGTCCACGGTGGTAGTCACAGGTTCATCTTTCGAGCTAGGCGGTGCTCATATGATAACCACCCGATTCTTCGATCACTCACACGGCCCGCCCGAGCGGACGGCGCGGCCGGCCACCCCGGCACCCCCGTCCCTCGGGCGGGCCGTTTCCGGGACGCCGTCAGCCCCGAGCCACCAGGCCGGTCAACTCCAGCGCCCACTCGACGGCCCCGTCGACGGTCTCGACGGCGTACATCGTGTCCACCATGACGTGGTCGATGCCGGTGCGCTCGTGGATGGTCCGGACGGCGGCGGCGACCCGGTCGGGTGAGGCACCGGCGTCGACGTTGACGCGCAGGACGGTGTCGATGGCGGACGGGTCGCGGCCCGCCTCCCGGGCCCGGCGATCGATGAACGCGCGCTGTGCCACGAGTTCGTCGGTGTCCACCCGGCTGGGCACGGCGCACAACGGCAGCCATCCGTCCCCGCGCTCGGCGATCCGGCGCAGCGCCCGTTCGGACCGGCCCCCCAGGTAGAACGGCGGGCGCGGGCGCCGGCCGGGCTTGAGCGGAGCGTGGTGCGAGGGGATCGACAGGATCTCGCCGTGGTACTCGGCCGGGTCGGTGGTCCAGATCGCCTCCAGCGCGTCCAACAGCTCGTCCATCCGGGCGCCGCGCGTGGTGAAGTCCTGCCCCGCGGCCTCGTACTCCTCGGGCGACCAACCGACACCGAAGCCGGGCAGCAGCCGACCGCCGCTGATCAGGTCGATGCTGGTCAGCGAACGGGCGAGCGGAACGGGCGGGTAGAGCGGCGCGACGAGTACGTGGCAGCCGAGCAGCACGCGTTCGGTGGCGCTCGCGGCGATGCCGAGCAGCACGAACGGGTCGGCGGCCGGGTTCAGTTCGGCCGGAACGGTCGTGCCCTGACCGCCGTAGCCGACCCGGGGGCGCACGGCCGCCAGGTTGCGGTCCCCCACCCAGAGGCCGGCGGCCCCGGCCCGCTCGACCTCCCGCGCGAACTCCGCGGTCCGTGCGATGCCGTACGCCTGTCGATGGAACTGGGGCAGAGCGAAACCGATCCTCATCCATGGCCTCCGTCGAGCACAGCGGGGTGGACGGGCTCCTCCGGCGCGAACGGCGGCCCCGCCGCCCGCGTGTCACCCGTCCCGTCCCCCCTTGTGTACCGGCGTCGCCGCGTGTTCAACCACGGCTCGGCGGACCGCGCCCCCTCCCCCGCCGCCCCGTCGTTGAACGGTCGGTGCCGTACGGGCCCTGTCCCGGACGGTGACGCGGGCGCCTCGGCCGCCCCGATCCTCCGCACCGTGCGTCCACGACGCGGCCACGTCCGGTTCGGCGGGACGACACCACCCTGCCGCCCCGCCGCTCCAGGCTGCTGCGGAGGTCCTCGTTCCCGACCGGAGGAGACGTTCGTGACCGTACGCCGATCAGGGTGGCCGGCTTCCCTGTTACTGTGCGCGGCCCTCGTCGCGTCCGCCGTGCCCGCTCACGCGGATGACGCCCGCCCGTCCCCCGAAGGCTTCGGCCTGCCCTCCGTCACTCCCCGAGCCGAGACCGCGGCGCTCTTCGACGACGAGCGGGGCGGCCACGCGGACGCCGACGATCCCGCGATCTGGCGCGACGACACCTCCCCGGGGCGGAGCCTGGTCGTCGCCACCGCGAAGGAGGGCGGGTTGCGCGTCTACGACCTCGCCGCCCGCCGGATCCAGTCGGTCCCCGCGCCCCCGCCCCCCGCCTCCGGGGACGCCCCGGGCCGCTTCAACAACGTCGATCTCCTCCACGGGGTCCGCCTGCCGAACGGGCGGGCCGACCTCGCCGTCGTCAGCGACCGCGGCCACGACCGGCTGCGGTTCTACCGCATCGACCGCGACCGTCCCGGCGGCCCCCTGGTCGACGTCACCGACCCCGCGGCGGCTCCGATCTTCTCCGTCGACCAGGAGGAGATCAACGAGGGGAGGACGGCCTACGGTCTGGCGACCTGGACCGACCGCTCCACGGGCCGTTCCTACGCGCTGGCCAGCCGGAACGACAGCACGGCCGTCGCCCTGCTGGAGGTCGTCGTCCGTCCTGGCGGCACGGTCGGCTACCGCGCGGTCCGCACTCTGGAGCTGCCCGCCTCGTTCCGGTTGCCCGACGGCACCTCCTGGACACCGTGCGGTGAGCCGGGCGAACTGCCGCAGGTGGAGGGCATGGTGGTCGATCCGGCCAATGGCATGCTCTACGCCGGGCAGGAGGACGTGGGAATCTGGCGCGTGCGCTCCGACCTCACCGGCGCCCCCGTGCTGATCGACCGGGTCCGCGAGTACGGCGTCCCCGCCGCGTACGACGAGGAGAGCGACGAGTGCCTGCCCTCCGGCGCCGATCCCGGCTTCGGCGGCGAGCACCTGTCGGCCGACGTCGAGGGGCTGACGCTGTTGACGGAGCCCGACGGCGACGGATACGTGCTGGCCTCCAGCCAGGGCGACGATTCCTTCGCCCTCTACGACCGTGAACTGGGCGACGACAACGAGTACGAGGGCGGCTTCCGCGTCACGGCCGCCTCGCGGAGGCTCGACGGGTCCGAGGAGTGCGACGGCGCCGCCGTGCTGAACGCACCTCTGGGAGCCGCGTACCCGAACGGCCTGCTCGTGGTGCAGGACGGCCACGAGACGCCGGTGGAGGACGGCCGCGAGGCGACCGACTTCACGTTCGTCGATCTCGGCGAGGTCCTGGACGCGATCGACGACTGAATCCCGGCCGGGCTCCGGGGCTCCCCCGCGGCGGGTGGGCCCCGCGAGGGCCGGCGGGTGTCCCGGTGGCCGACGGCGGGACCGTCGCGTCGAGATCGGCGGTCCCCTCGCCATCCGACTCCCGGGTTTCCCGACCGCCCCGCCACGGGCAGCACAAGGGGGGTGAACCGGGCGGTCGAGGCCCGGTGGGACGGTGGGGAGGCGGAGGCGTGGAGGACGCGGAGCGGTCGGCCCGCACGCTGTGGACGCTGATCGAACCGGTGCACGCGGTGACCTACTTCGCGCCGCAGGCCCGGGCCGCCTTCGAGGAGGCGGGACTGCGCGGTTTCTGGCGGGGTTACTTCGCCGGACGTGCCGCGCCGTTGGGGGAGGTCGGCCCGGGGCCGGTCACGGCCGCGTTCTTCGGCTTCGCACCGGCCATGGTCGCGCGGGCGGTGCCCGACGTCTGGTCGATGGCGACGCCCCGACGCGTCCTGGAGGCCCGGCGGGTCGGAGCCGGCGCGGCTTTGGAGCACCTGCTGTCCGGATACGACCGCCAGGTGGAGCGGGCCGCCGCCGTCCTGATGCCCGTGGCCGAGGGGGCGGACTGTGCCGGGCGGGTGTTGGCCGCCGCCAACCAGGCCCTCCCCGTTCCCCAAAGCGCCGTCGACCGCCTGTGGCATGCGACGACCGTCCTGCGCGAACACCGCGGGGACGGCCATGTCGCGGCGTTGGTCGCGATGGGGATGGACGGCTGTGAGTCCCTGGTCCTGCGGGCGGGCATCGACCTGCCGCGCACCGAACTCCAGCCCTACCGGGGGTGGAGCGACGACCGGTGGCAGGCCGCCCGGGACCGGTTGGCCGCTCGTGGTTGGCTGGCGCCCGACGGAACGGCGACGTCAGAGGGGCGCCGGGCGCACCGCGCGCTGGAGGAGGCGACCGATCGGGCCGCCGCGCGCCCCTGGCAGGCCCTCGGTCCCGCCACCACGGACCGGCTGCGTGGGCTGCTCACCCCACTGGCTCGTGCGTGCGCCGCCGCGTTGCGGTTTCCCAATCCGATCGGGCTCCCGACCCCGACCGGGTGAGGGGCCGCGCGGTCCGTCGCCCCCGGGCGGGCGGAGGCCCGGACAGGACGGTGGTCTCCCTCCACCGGGGCGATCGCGGCGGAGTCGCCGGAGCGAGCCGGTACCCACCCGCGGCGCCCGGGGAGGGTCCGTCATCGGGCGTCGCGTATCCCGAGGACGTAGGTCGCGGTGAGCGCGACGGCGCGGTCTTCGTCGTGTGACAGATCGGTGAGGGCACGTGCCGCTGTGATTCCCGGGATGTCCGCGAGCGCCTGTGCCAGCCGTCGGCGCACGGACGGTCCGACGGTGCCGTGGGCGAGGCGGTCGACGAGCCCGGTGGCGATCCGGTCCGCCAACGCCGGATCACTCGCCAACGCGCTGAGGGCGTCGGCCGCGTCGGCGTCGTTCGCCTCCTCGACGATCATGTCGATGAGCGTCGGGACCGCATCGGCTGCTCCGCGTACTCCGAGCGCCAGAGCCGCATGCCTGCGGACCACGGTGTCGGAGGTCGCCAGGGCATCCCGCAGCAGGGTGGTCGCCGCACCGTCCGGAAACTCGGCGATGGACAGGACGGCACGTTTCCGCACCTCGGCCACCGGTGAGCCGAGGCCCTCCGCCAACAGCGCCAATCCGTCGTCACCCGATTGCGCCAGAGCCCATCGGAGGGCTCCGGCGACGTTCGGGTCCGTCTCGTTCAGCACTGCCTCGACCAGTGCTTCCACCGGCACCAAAACCTCCTCGGCCGAGGACAGGGCCGCGCGCTGGCGTCTCCCGGCGCTCTTCGATCCCAGGGCTTGGAGGAGCGCGACGACCTGGAGGACGTCTTTCCAGTCGGCGGGTTCCGCGGCACCGATCCGACGAAGCCGTGTGAGCAGTTCCGTCTCACCCGCGATGCGTTCCCGCGTCCGGCGGGCGAGGTCATCGACGACCTCCGAGGGGTCGAAGCCGGGGTCGTCGAGCGCGCGCCGGACTTCACGCAGCGACAGCCCCAGTGACCGCAGGCTCTCGATGTGGAGGATCCGCCGGATGTCCTCGCCGGAGTACTCCCGATAGCCGGCGTCGGTACGGCCCGTCGGCCGCACCAGGCCGAGCGAGTCGTAGTGCCTGAGCATACGGGCGCTGACCCCGGACCGTCGTGCCACATCACCGATCAACACCGTCCGTCACCCCTCCCGACCGGCCGTGCCGAGGGCCACGGCGCGCTTCGCCTCCTCGATCGCGAACTCGAATCCGGCATCCGGGTTGTGCGACAGCCGCTCCGTGGCGAGCGCGTGCCGGCGCACCCGAGGGTCGGGATCCGTCATCGCGGCGCGCAGGAGCGGTGTGATCACCTCACCACCGAGCGCGATCAGAGCCCGGCTGAGACTCAACCGCGTCGCACGCTCGCCGCGTCCGAGCTGCGTCGCCAACGCTCCGGCCAACTCGGGCTCTTCGCCCTCGGGCACGAGTGCGACCGCTGCCCGCCAGGCGCTCCGTGCCACCTCGTCGTCGGCGTCGGTCAGAAGCGCCCGTGTGATCGCCGGCCACGCTCGCCGGTCCCCGATCTTGGACAGTGTGTGCAGCGCCTGACTTCGTGCCTGCGCGGCCTCCGAACGGAGCTCGTCGACGAGCTTCGGCACCGTCGTCGACGGCGAGTGGCGGGTGAGTGCCCATGTGAGCGCTTCGCGCACGTGGAACTCGGGCTCGATCGCGCATCGGTCGACGAGCTTGTCGACGAACCGCGGTTCGGGGGCCGTGCCGACCGCCAGGGCCGTCCGCAACCGCACCGACGGGTTGCCGTCCTCCAGCCCCTGGAGCGTTCGCCTCGCGTCCGTGTCATTCGTCGGCATGGTCATCGGGACCACCTCCTTGGCCACAGTGAAGACCTTGTCACCGTGTCAGGGTCAAGCGGAGCCATTCCGCAAGATCACCGGGAACCCCCTGGCGACCGCGTTCGGTGTTCGTCGAGCCGGACGAGGCGTGCGCGGCGCATAAGGCACCTCCACGGGAGCGCCGACGTCACGCGAGGTCACGCGTCGCGAGCGGTGACACCGGCACTCGGCCGTCGGCTTCCTCACCGTCGACATCGACCGTGTCCGAGGCGCCCGGGGAACACGGGCCTGCGCATCCGTCGGAGGTTCCGCCGGCCCGGCCGGGCCGTGACCGGCTTCGGTGATCACCCGAGGCCGGCCACCGGTTCACCCGACGGCAACCGTGAACATATACCCCGCAGGGGTATATGATTCCGGAAGGGTGGTCACACGACGACCCACTCGCCGAACGAGACGGGAACGAGGTGACGACCATGGACCACAGCGGCACGCACCACGGCCACGGCCGGCACGGCGAGCACACCCGACAGGCGGGGTCCCGCCCGGAGCACGGAGCCGGCGGAGCGTCCTGGAGCACCGCGGCGAAGGCAACCCTGCACTGCCTGACCGGCTGCGTCATCGGCGAGATCCTCGGCATGGCCATCGGCACCGCCCTCCGGTGGGGCAATGTGCCCACCATGGCCCTGGCGATCACGTTGGCCTTTGTCTTCGGCTACTCCTTCACCCTGTTCGCCGTCCGCCGAGCCGGCCTGGGCCTCGCCTCCGCGATCAGGGCGGCGTTGGCCGCCGACACCGTCTCCATCACCGTGATGGAACTGGTCGACAACGGCATCATCGCCCTCACCCCCGGTGCGATGGACGCCCACCTGGACGAGGGACTGTTCTGGGCCGCGCTACTGGGCGGATTCGCCGTCGCCTTCCTGGTCACCACCCCGGTGAACAAGTGGATGATCGGTCGCGGCAAGGGACACGCCGTCGTCCACGCCTACCACTGAGCTCCACCGAGCCGTCCCGAGCGCGAAGCCGCCCACATGTGACACGCCTGTGACCGGAAGTATGGCTTCCATCACGGTCCGAATCAGTCTGCTCCTGATCGACTCGGCGCATGCGCAGCATCCCCCTCGCCCTGCCCGCCGTCCTCGCCGGTGCCCTGCTGCTCACGGCGTGCGGATCACAGAAGGTCGTCCCGGGGAACGACGGCTCGACGCGGGCACGGGCGTCCGGCTCCCCGGGCCCTCCCGCCGATCCCTCCTGTGGACCCCGCCCCTCCGAGGAGTCGACCACCTCCGGCGCCCCGCCCCTGTTCGGAGACTCCCCCGCCCCGGAGGAGGACGGCATCAGGATCATCGATTCGAGCGGTGACACCCGCGGCTGTGTCACGTTCCAGGTCACCAACCACGAGGCCGAACCCTTCACCTACACGATCACCTTCTCGTTCCTGTCGGACTCCGGTGAGGCGCTGACGCGCACCGAGCGGACCGTGCTGTCCGTCGGGGCCCGCCAGACCGCGGAACACACCGTCTCCACGGACGGACTCCCCCCGGACGTGCCTGACACGGCACGCGTGCGGATCACCGAGGTGAGGACGGTCCCCACCGACGAGACGTTCCCCGAAGGGGGCCCCTGCCCACCCTCGGGAACACGCGTGTACACCGATGACGGTGACGCGGCCATGGGGCTCCGCGTCGTGGGCCTCCACCTGGAGAACTGCGGAACCCGCGCCATCCGACTCGATGGTTATCCGCGGGTACAGCCCCTCGACGAGGACCATGACCCCGTCACCACCGTGAGGGTCCTTCACGGCGGCAGCACCATCGCCACCGGCACCGGAATCGACGGCCCGCCCCGGCCGCTGGTCCTGGAGCCCGGCGAGCGCGCCCGCGCCGGACTGGTCTGGCGCAACACCGTCGAAGCCGGTGTCGGGGACCCCGTGGACGCCCCCTACGCGAGGGTGTGGGCGAAGCCCGGCGCCGCCCCGATGACGGTGACTCCCGAGTTCGATCTGGGCACGACGGGGAAGCTCGGCGTCGGCCCCTGGGAGAAGGACGGGACCAGCAGGTCGGCCACCGGCGGCGCGTCCGGCGGGTGGCCTCCCCGGCCGTCGTCCGGATCCACCGCCCCCGCCCGGCCGTGAGGGGCTCGGGGCCCCGCCCTTCGAGCCCGCACCGACCATTGGGCGTCCGGGCTCGAAGGACGTGCCCGGTGGTGTCGACGGCCTACTCGACGGTCTCGATCCCCACGGTATGCGCCGTGGATTCGGATGCGTGCCGATCGGGATGCCGCCCCAAGCCGGCTTGGGGCCAAGGCTCCTCTCACCCACGAGTCGCCGCACCGGCACAGGGTGGAAGAACTCCGTGCCCCACGCCGGGGCGGTCCGGCACGGGCGTCACGGGAGCCGGCGCGCTCGTGAGGAGGACACCGCGGAGGAACGCACACGTCATCCGGCCGGCGGGAGGGAGGCGTCGTCGCCGTCCACGGACCGATCCGGGATGCGGTCCTCAGCGCCGAGGGTGATCATCTCGGCGACCTCCCCGGCCCGTTCCCGTTCCTCGATGGCGAATCGCTCGGCGTCCAGTCGTTCGGCGACTTCCTCGTCCTGACGCATCAGCCGGTCCAGGTCGGTCTCACCGGCGCCCTGGTCGCACAGGTCGGCGAACGCCTCCTGCACCTCGGGACTCCACAGCCCGATGTCCTTGAGGCACGGGGCGATCCGGGAGAACAGCACGCGGCGGAAGAGCCTCAGATGGCCGCTTGCCTCGACGATCCTGGCCGCCGCCGTGCGAGGCACCCCGAAGTTCTCCAACACCTCCGTGCCGCGCAGCCGGTCGCGCATCAGATGGCACCCCTCGATCACGAACTCCTCCCGCTCGGCCAACTCGGCCGAGCCCAGCTGTCGGTAGTGATCCCGCAGCGCCATCCGGCCGAAGGCCACGTGCCGGGCCTCGTCCTGCATCACGTACGCGAGCAGTCGGCGTGGCAGAGGCTTGGTGGTGGTGTCCCGCAACGCCCCGAAGGCGGCCAGCGCCAACCCCTCGATCAGCACCTGCATGCCCAGGTACGGCATGTCCCAGCGGGAGTCACGCAGGGTGTCGTCCAGCAGCGAACGCAGACTGTCGTTGATCGGGTAACTCATGGAGAGCTTCTCGGACAGGAAACGGGAGAAAATCTCGACGTGTCGAGCCTCGTCCATGGTCTGGGTCGCGGCGTAGAACTTGGCGTCCAGATCGGGTGCGCTCTGCACGATCCGGGCCGAACAGATCATCGCGCCCTGCTCCCCGTGCAGGAACTGGCTGAACTGCCAGGCGGCGTGGTGCGCTCGAAGCTCCCGCCGGTCGGCCGGCCCGAGTCGGTCCCAGTACGGGGTGCCGTGCAGCGGCAGTGCCTCGTCCGGGGTGCCGAGCGGATCGGCCGGGTCCACCTCCAGGCTCCAGTCGATGCGGCGTACGGCGTCCCACTGCCGGTCCTTGCCGCGCTGGTACAGCGCGAGCAGACGCTCACGCCCGCCGTCGTACTCCCAGGTGAAGTCGGTGGTCCCCCCGGTGGGCACCGCCCACCGGTTCGGCTCGGGCTCGGGCACGGGCCGGGGCGGGTGCGTCTCCATCGTTGCTCTCCTGGCGTCGGATCAGAGCGGCTGGTCGATGTGGTCGGGGGTGTAGTGGACGGACCGTGCGTAGGTGTCCAGCAGCCCCTGGAGCGGCTGCTCCGGCAGGCCGGGCTTCCACAGCTCGACCGCCATCTCACCGTGGTAGAGCATCGGCCAGCGGACGTAACGGCGCGGGTCCCGCGGATCGTTGACGGCGCGCGACCTGGCGACGGTGTCGGCGGCGACCTCGGCCATCAGGTCGGTGCCGCAGCCGAAGCCGTACGGGTACAGCTCCCGATTGGGCGGAACGGACTCGATCACGTCGGAGTCGGCCCGGTCGACCCCGACATGGGCGTGCACGCCGCCGCGGACGACGGGGGCCTCGCGTTCGCCGTCCGGGTCGAGCACCCAGCCTCCGGAGGCACCGCGCCCCAACCGGACCTTGGGCACGGCGGCCAGGAGCGCGCAGACCTCCCAGGCCTCCACCGACGGCCCCTTGGGGTCGAGCCCCTCCGGAGCGAGCACCCGGAGGCGGCCGTCCACCGTCTCGCGCCCGAGCACGGTGGCCTCGTCCCGACGAAGGGTCCGCTTGTCGACGTCCCAACTGCCGGAGGCGGTGACCACCACAGCCTCCAGATCCGGGTCGTAGAGGAAGAGCATGCCCTCGCTCAGCCTCTTCCAGCCGAGGAACTCCCGGTAGAGAGAGGCGAGTTCACCGGAGACGTAGCGGTCCACCCGGACCGGTTCCGGAAGCAGACCCAGCCGGCCCATCCGACGACCGGCCGCCGCCAGGTGGTCCGGGGCCGGAGTGGCAGCCCAGGCGGTGGCGGACAGCGCGTCGGAGACCACGTCGTAGCGGTCGCCCACCTCACGGGCACAGGCGGCGGTCACCAGCCGGTCGCGGATCCGGTCGGCCAGTTCGGAGGTCTCGGTCGGGTGGCCGCCCTCCAAGGTGAGCAGGGTGGCCTCCCGCGCGTCCCGGCTGACCAGGACCACCCGGGGGGCCGCCGTCCGCCCCATGACGGCCCGTCCGATCTCGACCACCGCGGTGTGCGAGAGGCCGCCCAGCCGCTCCGGCACCTCGGCGAGCACCACCGTCCGGCGTGTCCCGACCCGCAGCCCGAGCTCACCGCAGATCCGGGCGCTCAACGGCGGGCTCTGCTCGGGCACCCGGTCGGGCAGCGGCTGCGGGCCGGTCGGGATGTGCGTGGTGATCAACAGCAGGTCGACGTCGCCCTTGGACGACTCGACGACGGTGTGTCCCTGCTCCTCGAAGGCCGCGGTCAGCTGCCGGACGAAGGCGGCCAGCACGGTGTCCTCCGGGTGCACCCGCCCGGCGAACTGCACCACCAGGGGCCGCCACCACGGCAGTCGGTCCAACTCCACCGTCGGGCGGTCGGGGACGGCGGTCATCGGACGCCTCCGGCGACCAGCGGGCGGATCCGGCGGGCCAGGTCGTCGAGGTTGCTCGCCGCGATGAGTTCCAGCGCCGGGACGTCGCACCCCAACAGTCGGTTGACCCCTACCGAGAGTTCGACCACCATCAGCGAGTCCAGACCCAGCCGATCCAGCTTGCACGTGCGGTCGATCCGTTCGGGGTCCGCCTGCAGCACTCCCGCCACCAGGTTCGCCAACTCGTCCGAGAGCACCGCCACCGCTTCGTCGTCCGACAGCGCGGAGAGCCGGGAGCGCAGTTCCTCGGCGCGGCCGGCGCCTCCCTGCCCGGCCGGTCGCCGGCAGGCCGCGAAGGCGGGTCGGTTCAGTCCGGCGAGCAGCTGCCCCAATCGCTCCCAGTCCAACCGGCCGAAGACACCGACCTCCGCCCCGGTGGCCGGCGCGACCTCGAACGCTCGCCACACCTCGGCCGGACCGACCATGCCGAGGCCCATCCGCTGCATGGCCTCCACCAGACCGGTACGCGCCACGAAGCCCGTCTCGCCGACGCCGCCCAGCGCCAACGCGGTGCCCGGCCGACCGTCGGCCCGGCGCCGACGGACCAACCCCTCCAGGTAGGCGTTGGCGGCGACGTACCCGCTCTGCAGCCGATTGCCCACCAGAGTCGCCGCCGAGGAGCAGACCAGGAAGAAGTCCGGTTCCCGATCCCGGAGGAGTTCGGACAACACGGCGGCGCCCCGCACCTTCGGATGCAGGACGGCGTCGATCCGCTCGGCGGTCAACTCCGTCAACGGCGCGTCGTCCAGCACCATCGCGGCGTGCAGTACGCCGCGCACCGGGTGCCCGGCCGCGTCCGCCGCGTCGAAGACCCGACGCATCGCCTCCCGGTCGCCGACGTCGGCGGCGATCGCGGTCGCCCGTACTCCCGCCTCCGCCAGGCGTGCCAGCAGTGCGGGCGCCTCGGGCGACTCCGCTCCCCGGCGGCCGACCAGTAGCAGGTGCCGCGCGCCGCGCTGGGCCAACAACTCCGCCAGAGCCGCCCCCAGCCCGCCCAGACCCCCGGTGACCAGGTAACCGGCGGTGTCGTCGAGGACGGCCTGCGGTACGGGCCGTTCCACCGGTACCGGCTCGCCGAAATCGATGACGATCTTCCCCAGGTGCTTGGAGTGGCGCAGCGAGCGGAACGCCTCGGCGATCCGGTCGGCCGGGTAGAGCTGGTACGGGAGCGGCCGGTAGCGGCCGTCGGCGACCCGGCGGCACATCTCGGCGAACTCCTCGGTGGCGACCTCGGGCATCTGCTCGGGCAGGGTCGCCACGTCGACACCGAAGTAGGCGATGTTCCGCCGGAAGGGGCCGAGTGACACCGGGGTGTTGGCGTAGAGGTCCCGCTTGCCCAACTCGACGAACCGGCCTCCCGGGCGCAGACACTCCAGTCCCCGGGCGATGGCCTCGCCGCTGAGCGAGTTCAGCACCACGTCGACGCCCTGGCCGTTCGTCAACGTGTGGACCTCCTCCGCGAACCGGAGGTCCCGCGAGTTCAGGACGTGCTCCACCCCGAGCAGCCGTAGCAGGTCGCGCTTGGCCGGAGTGCCCGCGGTGGCGACCACCTCGGCCCCCACCGACCGCGCGTACTGCAGGGCCGCCAGGCCGACCCCACCGGCCGCCCCGTGGACCAGCACCCGGTCCCCCGTGCCGAGCCGAGCCTGGCGCCCGAGGCCGTACTGGACCGTGAGGAAGACCGCGGGCAGGGTGGCCGCCTGGACGAACGTCATGCCGTCCGGGATCCGGCCCAGTTGCTCGGCCCCGACCAGGACGTGCGAGGACAGCCAGCCGACGCCCGAGCCGAAGACCCGGTCCCCCGGGGCGAGGTCGGTCACGTCCGGCCCGACCGCGAGCACCTCACCGGCCCCTTCCAGGCCCAGTGCCGGGCCTTCCGCACCCGGCACCGGCCGGTCGTCCGGGATCAGGCCGGTGGCCATCATGACGTCGCGGTAGTTGAGCGCGGCGGCTCGGACCGCGACCAGCACCTCACCCGCTGCGGGATCGGTGATCTCCTGTGGTTCCCAGACCAACCGGTGTGCCATGCCCGGGTCGCGGAGACCGAGCCGATAGCCGTCGGTCTGCCTCCGGGGCGGCGGCTCGACGGTGGTGAACCTGGGTACGAACCGGCCGGAACCGGTCAGGACGATCTCGCGTTCGGCACCCGGCTCCAGGAGTTCGTCGATCAGGCGCCCGACGTCCCGACCGGCGTCCCCGGTCCGTTCCAGGGAGACCATCCGGACCTCGATCCGGGGATGCTCACTGGCGATGGTCCGACCGAGCGCCCAGAGCGCCGCCGCCTCGGGCGACCGCGGCCGCTCGGGAGCCGGGAAGAGCCCGGTCGGAGGCGTGACCAGCCACAGCGCGGCGTCCTCGCGGCCGTTCAGTTCGGCGACCAGGTCACGCAGACTCTCGGCGCCCCGGGCGATGACGGTGGCCGGGTCCGCCCCCGGGCGGGACGGTTCGAGCAGGACGACCGCCCGTGTCGGGGAGCCCGGGTCGGTCGGCAGCGCCTCGGCCCAGTCCTGGCCGGCGAGCGGGACCAGCCGGGCACCGAGCCCCTCGGCGAGCTCGCCGGCGAGCCCGTTCACCGGCTCGTCCTCCACGGAGGCCGCCACCACCCACCGGCCGGCCACGGTGGGCCGGTGGGCGGGCAGGTCCCGCGCGGGGGCCGGAGCACGCCGGGCCAGGATCACCGAGTCGCTCGCACGCTCCGGATCCGGCGCCTCGCCCGTACAGGCCACCGCGTCGAATCCGTGCGCCGTGAGCAGTTCCTTCCAGCGCTCCCGCGTCAGCAGCGGCGATCCCCGCCGCAGCTCGGTGTCGGTGTAGTCCCAGTAGTCGTCCAACACGCCGAAGAAGCTCGAGACCCACGGCGAATCGTGACTCTCCAGCGCGAGCATCATGCCCCCGTCGGTCAGCAGCCCGGCGAGCCGGTCGACCGAGGCGGCCAGATCCTTGGCGGTGTGCAGCGCGTTGGCGGCGATCACCAGGTCGTACCGGTGGGGTTCGAAACCCTGCTCCGTCGGATCCCGGTCCAGGTCCAGCGTGCCGTACTCGACGAAGTCGTACTCGGAGAAACGGGCCTTCGCTCCGGCCAGGAAGGCGGCCGAGCGGTCGGTGAACAGGTAGCGGGTGCGTTCGGGCGGCAGCACGGGCAGCAGTGCGCCGGTCATGCCACCGGTCCCGGCTCCCACCTCCAGGATGTTCAGCGGCCGGTCGGGGGCCCAGCGTCGCACCACCGCACCCAGCAGCTCCGCGGCGAAGGCGTTGTGCAGTCGCAGGTGGGGGGCGTCGCTGTAGAGCCGTGAGATCAGGTGGCGGTCGGCCTCGCCGAAGATGATCTCGCGGGGGTCGGCCTCGCCCCGGAGCAACTCGGACATCCGGAGTCCGCAGCGCAGCCCCGGGAGGACCAGCGTCAGCGCGTCGGGCAGATCGGTGAGCAGAGCGCGGACCTGCTCCAGGGGATCGGGCACGGTGGTCGGACCGGTGAGTCGCCACCGGTCGGAACCGGGGGCGGGCTCCGCCAGCCCCGAAGCGCACATGAGGGCGGCCAGATGCCGAAGGTAGGGCACGGACCCGGGCGACATACCCGCCGCGCACAGTTCCTCGACCCCGAACTCGGCCCGGTCGGGGAGGAGCGTGCCGATCGCCCGCCGGGCGAACATCGCGCTGATCGTCAGGGTCCGTGCGGTCACTTCGCCGTAGTGGTCGTCGATCCGGTCACGGAGCCGAGCCCGGGCGGGGGCCGTCTCCGCCATCAGATCGGCGGGAGCGGGCAGCCGGACCGGTGCGGTGACACGCTGCGGCGCGGCCCGCAGCACCAGCTCCTGGAGCACCGCGGGGTCGGCCGTCCGCTGGTCGAACCGCCGCAGTCGGCACCCCTCCAACTCCATGCTGACCCGGCCGTCCGGGTCCGTCACCAGCACGTCCCAGATCGCCTCCCGGGCGCTCGCCCGGACCAACCGCACGTGCAGGTGGCCTTCGGGCGCCGGGGGGTGCCAGAGCCGCGCCGCCGCGATGTGGGCGGGCAGGAAGAGCGCGCCACCGGCCGATTCGGCCAGCAGCGGGGCTCCCGCCTGCATCGCACCGTCGGTGACCACGGGATGGGCGAGGTAGTCGTCCATGTCCTGGTCGGTGCGGTAGGAGGCCAGCAGTTCGCCGTCGCCCAACCGGAACTCGGTGAGTACCCGGAAGGCCGGGCCGTGGACGATGCCGCTGTCGACCAGGCCCCGGTAGTGCTCGGCGGCGGGCAGCACGGCCGGTCGGAGTCGGGCCCGCACGGCGGTGAGGTCCACATCGGTCGGTGCCGTGCGGAGCAGTCGGCGTACCCGGCCCCGGACGTGGGGCTGCCAGGGGGCGTCCGCCGCCGAGCGGCCGGCGATGGTCACCGTGCCGGTCTGTGGCTCGACACCGGTCTGCAGGAGCAGGTCGTCCGTGCTGTCCTCACCGGGCAGTACGCAGGCGCTGGTGATGGACAGCTCGGTCACCTCCAGCACGGTGGTGTCCAGGAGCCGGTGACCGGCCGCGAACGCGGTCTCCAGGAAGCCGGTCGCGGGCAGCACGGTGGTCCGACCGATCCGGTGGTCCGACAGCCACGGGGCACGCACGGTGTTCAACACGCCGTGCCAGGCGGGTTCGGCGGTGACGGCCCGCTGGCCGAGCAGCGGGTGGAGCGTCACGCCGTCGCTGCTGATCCCGGTCCACCAACTGGGCTGCCCCACCCAGTGCCGCTCCCGCTGCCAGGGGTAGGTGGGCAGGTCCACCGGCGGCATGGGGCGGGGGAAGTGCGCCCGGGGGTCGACGTCGACTCCGGCTGCCAGCAGGTGGGCGACCGCGCCCCTGATCGCGGCCGGTCCGTCGGCCCGCCGGGAGCCGGTCCGCACCACTTCCGCCGGCGATCCGCCGCTCTGGGCCAGACGACGCAGGTACGGCCCCAGAACGGCGTGCGGGCCGATCTCCACGAACACGTCGAAGTCCTCGGCCATCAGCGCCTCGACGGCCGGGGCGAACCGTACCGGCTGCCGCACGTTCCGCCACCAGTACTCGGCGCCCAGCCGCTCATCGCGCAGCACCTCGCCCGTCACCGTGGAGGCGAACGTCAGTTTCGGCCCGGTGGACCGAAGGCCCCTCAGCTCGGCCAGCAGCGGACCCCTGATCCGCTCCATGGCGACGCTGTGGAAGGCGTAGTCGAGATCCAGCTCGCGCGCGAACACCCCCCGGTCCTGCAGTCGCTCCTTGAGAGCGGTCACGTCCCCGGCCTGTCCGGCGACCGTGGTGTCGGTTCGGCTGTTCACCCCGGCCAGCTCCAGCCGGCCCCCGTAGCCGGAGATTTCCTCGGCCAGTTGCTCCTCGGAGAGGCCGACGGCCGCCATCCGTCCGCTGCCCGCCGTGGCCTCCTGGGCTCGGCTCCTGGCGGCCACCACCCGAGCGGCGGCCGCCAGGTCGAGCACCCCGGCGGTGTGGGCGGCCGCGATCTCGCCCACACTGTGCCCGACCACCGCCTCCGGCCGTACGCCGTGTGAGCGGAGCAGCTCGACCACGCCGAGTTGGTGGGCGAACAACAGGGGCTGCGCCACTTCCGTCGAGCGCAGCCGCTCCGGATCCCCGGTGGCCATCGCCTCCGTGATCGACCAGCCGAGCAACGGGTCGAGTTCCCGGCCGACGGCCTCGACCGTCCGCCGGAAGACCGGCTCGGTGCGCAGCAGCTCCGCTCCCATGCCGGGCCACTGCGATCCGTTGCCGCAGAAGGCGAACGCCACCCGACCGTGTGTCGCGGCCCGGGAGGTGGCCGAGCCCGGTGCCGGACGCTCGCCGCGGGCCGCTCCCTGCAGGGCGTCCGCCGCCTCCCGCGCGGTCTCGGCCAGCACCACCGTGCGGTGGTCGTGGCGGGCGCGGCGGTACGAACTGGTGTACGCGATTCCGTGGAAGGCGCTCGCGTCGGCGTTCTCCAACCGCTCGGCCAGCCGCTCGCACGCTTCGGCGAGGGCGGCCGGGCCGCGGGCGGTGGCCGTGACGGGCACCGGGCCCGCGGGCGGCGGCGGTGCCTGGCCGGTCGGAGCGGGCCCGAGCAGGATGTGTGCGTTGGCTCCGCCGAAGCCGAACGAGTTCACTCCGACCACCGCTCCGGCGGCCACCTCGACCTGCCGCGGCCGGGTGGTCGGGACGATGTTCAGCTCCCGGAAGTCGATGCGCGGGTTGAGGGGCTCGGCGTGCAGGGTGGGCGGCACCACGCCGTGCCGCAGCACCAGGATGGCCTTCAGCAGGCCCGGCACGCCGGAGGCCGGCTCCAGGTGTCCGAGGTTGGTCTTCACCGAACCGACCGGCAGCGGACCGACGGTGCGTCGGGTGCCCAGCGCCCGGCCGATGGCCTCGCACTCGACCGGGTCGCCGACCGGGGTTCCCGTTCCGTGCGCCTCCAGGTAGACCAGGCGGTCCGGATGGACCGACGCGCTGTCGTAGGCCTGGCGGAGGAGGTCTTCCTGGGCCCGTGTGTTCGGCAGGGCGATGCCCGAGGTACGGCCGTCGTTGTTGGCCCCGCTGCCGAGGATCACCGCGTGCACCCGGTCGCCGTCCGCCACCGCGTCCGTCAGCCGCTTGAGCAGCAGCAGACCGCCCCCTTCCGATCGGACGTAACCGTCGGCGTCGGCCGAGAAGGCCCGGCAACGGCCGGTCGGCGACAGCATCGAGGCGGCGGAGAACCCGGCGAAGACGCGCGGGTCGAGCAGGATGTTGACACCCCCGGCGAGGGCCAGTGCCGCCCGACCGGTGCTCAGGTGTTCGCAGGCCCGGTGCACCGCGGTCAGCGCGGAGGAGCAGGCCGTGTCGAGGGCGAAGCTCTCGCCGTGCCAGTCCAGCAGGTGGGAGATCCGGTTCGCGGTGTTGGCGACCGCGATCCCGGACATCGAGTAGACGTCGCCGATCGAGGGCCGGGCCTGGCGAAGCTGACCGAAGTCGTGGCTGGAGCAGCCGACGAAGACCGCACCGTCCGACCCGGCACAGGTCATCGGGTCGATCCCCGCGTCGTCCAGCGCCTCGACCGCCAGCTCCAGCAGCAGGCGCTGTTGGGGGTCCATGTGCAGGGCCTCGCGGGGCGAGATGCCCTGGAAGAACTCGCCGTCGAAGCCCTGGACGTCCGGGAGGAACCCGCCCTCGACGGTGTAGGTCCGACCGGGGCGACGTCGTCCGCCGTCCAGGAAGGCCGCCGCCTCGAACCGGTCCGGCGGTACCTCGCGGATCAGGTCCTCGCCCTTGGACAGTACCGTCCACAGCCCGTCGAGATCGCTGATCCCACCCGGAAGGCGGCACGCGATACCGACAACGGCGACGGCTTGAGCCGTTCCGGTCATAGAAGGCCTCCACGGTGGTTCGGCGGCACAGAGCCGCGGCGGTCTCCCACCATCCTTCGGCACCCCGAACGGCCTTCACTCCCATGGACTGGGACGACAACCCGTTCGTGTGAATTCGGCTTTCAAGCTCATCGCATATGGTTGCTTTCCGGCGATGATTCGTTCCGCCGTGAACCCGATCCGCCACCGACCGCGGTGGCTCTTCCCTGTCTCCGCCGGCCGCCCGCGGGTCGCTCGCGGGGCGCTCGCCGGCCGCCCGCCCATCGGCCGCCCCTCGATGACGCATTCCGGAGGAACCGTGACGGGAACGGAGACCCCAGGCGCCGCCCATCGGATCGCCGCTTTCGTGGAACGCGCGGTGGCCGCCCCGCTCGAGTTCGACATCCGCGCCTGGGACGGCAGCACCGCCGGGAACGGATCCGGGGCGACCTTGGTGCTGCGCACTCCCCGAGCGGTGCGTCGGATGCTCTGGCGGCCCGGTCAACTCGGTGCCGCCCGCGCGTTCGTGGCCGGCGACTGCGACATCGAGGGGGATCTCGTCGCGGTCGTACGACAGTTGGGTTCCGTGCTGGGAACCCCCTGGCCGGACCTGGCGGGTGCCGCGCTGCAGGGGCTCCGGAACGGGCCGGGCCGCGAGATCCTGGGGCCTCCCGTCGCCAGGCCCTCGGCCGAGGTCCGCCGGTACCGCGGTGCCCGCGCCGTTCGGCACCACTACGACGTGGGCGACGAGTTCTACCGGCTGGTGCTGGGGCCGTCCATGGTCTACTCCTGCGCGTACTGGCCCGACGGCGAGCGGTCCGGTTACGGGCCGACCGAGGCGCAACGGGCCAAGCTCGACATGGTCTGCCGCAAGCTCGACCTGCGGCCGGGCATGCGACTCCTGGACCTCGGCTGCGGCTGGGGCAGCCTGCTCCTGCACGCGGCGCGGCACTACGGTGTGGAAGGGGTGGGCGTCACCCTCGCCCGGAACCAGGCACGACTGGCCGCGCGGCGGATCGAGGAGGCGGGTCTGGCGGACCGGGTCCGGGTGCGGCTGCAGGACTACCGGGCGGTCCGGGACGGTCCCTTCGACGCGGTGGCCAGCATCGAGATGACCCACCACCTGTCCCGGTCCGGCCGGCGCGAGCACGCGGCCGCCCTGGCCCGGCTGGTGGCGCCGGGCGGCCGCGTCCTCAGTCACGAACTGTGCGTGCTGCCGGGCGGGCGGAAACTGATGCGCAGCCCGTTCCTGCTTCGCTACCCGCACCCGGACCTCGACCTCGGGACGGTCGGCCGCAGCGCGATGCTCGCCGAACGCCACGGTCTGGAACTGCTCGACGTGGAGAACCTCCGGGAGCATTTCGTGCCCACGATCCGGAGCTGGCTGACCAACCTGGAGCGGAACCGCGAACGCGCCACCGCGCTGGTCGGGTACCAGACGGTGGCCGTCTGGCGGCTCTTCTTCGCCGTCGGCCTGCTGTCCTTCGAAGCGGGTCTGGCCGGCGTCCAGCACCTGCTCTTCACCCGGCCCCGACCGGCCGGCCGGCACGTCTTCGCCGCACGACCGAGCAGGTACCGTCGCCCGCCGGCGGGCGACCCCCCGACCGGAACACCCACGTGACGAAGGCCCCCCGCCGGTCCGTCCCGCTCCCCGCACCGGCACCGGCACCGGCACCACCGGTGCGGCGTTCGCCCCGTCCCGCGCTCCGCCGTCGTCCGGTCGGGCGGTGGAGCGTCCGACGGTGCGGCCACACGTGGACGGGAACGCCTTCCCCATCGTCTCCGTCGACCGAGGACGTGTCACCATGCCAACCGCCGTCGTCACGGGTGCCGGTACCGGAATCGGCCTGGCCTTCGCCGAGGCCCTCGCGAGCCGCGGCTACCACCTGGTCCTGGTCGCCAGGGACGGTGCCCGGCTCGGCGCGCCGGCGGCCGCCCTGCCGGCACCGGGACGACCGCACCAGGTGATCCCCGCCGATCTCGCCACCACCGCCGGTTGTCGTGCGGTCGAACAGCGGCTGGCGGATGCCACGGACCCGGTCGACCTGCTGGTCAACAACGCCGGTGCCGCACCATCGCGCCCGTTCCCGGAGAACCCCGTCGAGGCGGAGGAGGCCGTCTTGGACCTCAACGTCCGGGCGGTGCTCCGCCTCACCCACGCCGCGTTGCCCGGCATGATGGCGCGGCGCTCGGGCGGCGTGCTCAACGTGGCCTCGGTGGCGGCCCTCGGGCCCGGCTGGCTCGCCAGCACCTACCCGCCGAGCAAGTCCTGGGTCCTCGCCTTCACCGAGTCCGTCGGCCGTTCCGCCCCGGTCCGGCGGGCCGGTGTCCGGATGACCGCGGTACTGCCCGGCTACACCAGGACGGAGTTCCACCGGCGGGCCGGCATCGACGCCTCGGAGTTCCCCGCCTGGATGTGGCTCTCCGCCACCAGGGTCGCGGCCACGGCGCTGCGGGACCTCGACCGGGGGCGGGCGGTCAGCATCCCCGGCGTCCGCTACCGGTTGGCCGGTTGGGCCTTCCGACACCTGCCCCGCCCCATGGTGATGCCGTGGTGCTGGGATCCGAGCCGCCGCTCCGGCACCGGCACCGCGGCAGGACACCACGCC
This sequence comes from Streptomyces taklimakanensis, assembly GCF_009709575.1. Lineage (NCBI taxonomy): Bacteria > Bacillati > Actinomycetota > Actinomycetes > Kitasatosporales > Streptomycetaceae > Streptomyces > Streptomyces taklimakanensis. The sequence goes on along the minus strand of NZ_WIXO01000001.1, from coordinate 5,754,902 downwards.
GACCGACGGGACCCGTCCTGAGGTCGCACGACGGTTTCGCCCCGGGCCGCCTCGCGAGCCGGGGGCCGGGGGCCGGGGTCCACGAGGGGAGCGAATCGGCCACCGGACGGGAGTTGTTCACCTTCGGAACCCGCGGCGACGGAAGCCGGGCGGAGGTGACCGTTCGGTGAAAGGGTCCTTCCGGACGGTTCCCCGAGTGCGCCCCCGACGGAAGGATGGGACACATCCGTGCCCGCGAGGACCGCCCGCTGTCCGCGCCGTCGCGGCCCGTCGGCTCGGGCCGGTGCCCGCGGGCGGTACCGCGACCCCCGAGGAGAGCGATGCGGAGACTGCCGGCCCTGTTGGCCCCCCTGCTGACGGCGGTCGCCGTCACCGTGTGCGGGCCGGGGGACACGGCTCGGGCGTACAGCGACCCCGAGTCCTACCGAAGCCTGGAAGCGAACGCGCACCCCGCCTGGATGGCGGCCGTCCGCGGTGACGCGAGCCTGGCCGAACTCTCCGTCCCCGGTACCCACGACACCCTCGCCGTGTACGGCGGTGCCCCGACCGAGACCCAGGAGAGGCACGAGCGCGGTGACGGCAGGGGCGGTGGCTCCCTGGCCCACCAGCTCCGGGCGGGTATCCGCGCCATCGACATCCGTGTGCGGATCGTCTCCGACGACCGTGGCAGGGCCAGGTTCGCGATCCACCACGGCGCCGTGTACCAGCGCGCCAACTTCGACGACGTGGTGCGCGAACTCGACACCTTCCTGCGGGAGCATCCCACGGAGACGGTCCTGCTCCACCTGCACGCGGAGTGCGCGGGAGGGCTCACCGGCTGCACGGACGCCGACCCGTGCCCGGAGTGCGGCACCGACCACAACCACCGGCGCCGGCAGATCTTCGACGCGTACGTCGACGCCAACCGCGAGCTGTTCTGGCAGCCGTCGGTGACCGGGGCGGCACACGTGCCGACCCTGGACGAGGTGCGCGGCAAGGTGGTCCTGGTGAACTGGAGCGGCCCGCACGGCGGCAACTACACCGACTACGGTCTGCAGCAGCTCAACTACGCGGACTGGCCGGACGAGTGGGGCCCGCAGAAGAACTGCTACGTCCAGAACTCCTACCGGGTCGACGGCATCTCCCTGATCGACGACAAGTGGGAGAAGGTCCACGCGCAGCTCGACCGGACCAACCGGGCCGCGGACTGCCGGGATCCCGGGCGGCCGAACCACGACAGGATGTACGTCAACTGGACCAGTGGGGCGAGTTTCTGGGCCTACCCGTACACCGTCGCGGGCGGCACTCCGACCGCGACCGGTGTGAACGGTTTCCTCCACCAGTGCCTCACCGGGCGGAACAACCGGTGTGACACGCCGTCCGTCAGGCGCACCGGCGTGCTGATGATGGATTTCCCCGGTCACGGACTCGTCGACGAGATCATCCGGCGCAATCCCACCGGATGATCTCGTCGGCCCGTGCGGCGGCGCGGGGGGGAACCGTCGGGGGCGTGCCCCCTGGGCGGCGGAGACGCGAAACGCCGGCCGGGCACGGTCCGCTCCCTCACCGTGTCCGGTCCCTGGCCGGTATCCGGCCGAGGAGTACGTCAGTCCGAGCCGGTGGAACGGTCCCGAGGAGAGGATCCGCCCGGCTTCCGGTCGTCGGAGCCGTCCGGCTCCCGGAAGCTCGGCGCCAGGGGCCCGCGGTCCTCCTCGTCCTCCGTGGCGAGGACGGTGGCGGTGTTGTCGTCGGTGATGGCGCGCCGGACCGCCGGGTCCTCCTCGACCGGGGTCCGTTCCGTGTTCCGCGTCCGGTCCCGCTCCTCGTCCCCCGGTCGGTCCGGCCGGCCGCGGGGGGCGGGGGGCGTCGCATCCTGGTCGGGCATGAGGTCCGCTCCCTTCTCCTCGCCGCGCGGGTGCGCCCCCGCCGGGTACCCCCGCTCCGGGCGTGGACACCGGCGGCCTGGTCCGTGCCTCCTCCTGGCGGTCACCCGTTCCGTCCCGCCCCCGCGGCGGCGGGCATGGTCGGCGACCGTGGGGAGAAGAAGTTCCGTGGTGGCGTGACGGCCACGGCGACCGCATCGGAGGAGAACACGTGCGCCTCGATCTCACGGGACGGACCGCCCTGGTCACGGGTTCGACACAGGGCATCGGAGCCGCGATCGCGGCCGGACTCGCGCGGGCCGGAGCCCGGGTCGGGGTCAACGGGCGCGATCGGGCCAGGGTCGAGGACTCCATCGAGCGACTCGGGGCCGACGTACCGGGCGGCGAGTTCCTCGCGGTCGCGGCCGATGTCGCCACCGCGGAAGGCGCTGCCCACGTCCGCGAGGCGCTGCCGGAGGTGGACATCCTCGTCAACAACCTGGGCGTCTTCGGCGCCGAGGACCCCTTGGAGATCACCGACGACGCGTGGCGCCGCTACTTCGAGGTGAACGTGCTGGCCGCCGTCCGCCTCACCCGCGCGTACCTGCCGCGGATGATGGAGCGGGGATGGGGGCGCGTCCAGTACATCGCCAGCGACTCGGCGGTCGCGATCCCCGCCGAGATGATCCACTACGGCATGTCGAAGACCGCTCTGCTCGCCGTCGGCCGTGGTTTCGCCAAGCGGGCCGCGGGGACCGGTGTCACCGTGAACTCGGTGATCGCCGGTCCCACCCACACCGGCGGCGTGGAGAAGTTCGTCTACGAACTGGTCGACCGTGACCTGCCCTGGGACGAGGCACAGCGCGCCTTCATGCGCGAGCACCGGCCGCAGTCACTGCTGCAGCGCCTGATCGAGCCCGAGGAGATCGCCAACATGGTGGTGTACCTCGGTTCCGACCTGGCCTCCGCGACCACGGGAGGCGCGCTGCGGGTCGACGGAGGGTACGTCGACGCCATCCTCCCCTAGGACCTGTCCGGGCGGTCACCAGTCGGATGGCCGCCGGACGACCAGGGCGGCGGGGGCGGCGGCACCGGGGAGGAGGCGGTCCCGTGTTCGTCATGGCGAGTGGCCGCGGTCCGGGAACGCTTCGGTCGGTCGGTCGCCCGTTCGTTCGCCGTGTCCTCGCCCGCGGCACCGTGGGGATGGTGGGGGTCGGGCCCGGATTTTGCCAGTGAGGCAAATTTCTTGCCCCTGGGGCATTCCCATGGCTCAATGGAGGGCATGGGACCAGCACCCTCCGACGCGAGCGCGGATCTCCCCGGTATCGCGCCGCACCTACGCGACCTGCGCAAGCGCAGCGGTCTCACCCTGGAGACGGCCGCCCGGCGGCTCGGCCTGTCCCCCGCTCACCTGTCCCGTCTGGAGACGGGACAACGGCAGCCGTCGCTGCCCCTGCTGCTGGCGCTCGCCCGCGCCTACGGCACCACGGTCTCGAACCTGCTGGGCGAGACACCGCCCGAGCGGGACCGTGTCATCCGGGGCGGGCGCGTGGAGGCGGCCGAGGCGGGCGGCTGGGTGTACCGGCAGGCCGGCGGATCGCGGCGGGCCATGCAGGCGCTGCGGGTGCACGTGCCGCCCGGCGCCCAGAGCGACCTGGTGCGGGCCCACGCCGGCGAGGAGTGGTTGTACGTCCTCGCCGGACGCCTCGCCCTCTTCCTGGGGCGGGAGGAGCACGTCCTCGAGCCGGGCGACTCGGCCCACTACGACAGCCTCACCCCCCATAGGATCTCCGCCGTCCCCCCGGGGGGAGCCGACCTGCTCTTCGTCCACACCCTGATGCGGAGCCCCACCGGGGAGCTGTGCCTGGGCGACGGAGACCACCCGGTTCCGCGCGGTACGGAACGACACACCGATCCCTTTGAAGGTGACACCCATGTTGAGTGAGAACACCGGCGTCGAGCGCGGCGACGGCCGTTTCCCCCGCGGACTCGCCCTGCGCCTGTTCGCCTACGTCGTGGCGGGCCACGTCTTCGCGTTCTTCCTCTACCTGCTGTTCACCCTGGGAGCCGAGTGACCTCGGCGGGCCTTTGCCCACGGGCTCCCGTCCTCGCCCTCCCGAAGAGGCGCCCCTGACGCCGACGGTGCCGACGCCCGGCCGGCCGACAGCGCCGTCGGAGACGCCCGCCCCTTCCGGACCGACGAAGCCGGAGGCACCTGCTCGCGACGGGGCGCTCGCCGCCCCCTCCCCCGTCGTCGAGCGCGTCGGTGCGGTGATCGCGCGGGTGGGTGTCCGCCGGCGGCCGGCGGTCCGTCGTGGGGCACGGGGTCTGTACGCGCCGCTTCCCGGCGCGGTGGAGAAGGCCCCACGGACCGGGGTCGGCGACTGGTGACGCGGTTCCGGGAGGCGGGCACGGGCCGGGAAATCCCATCGCCCCGTTCGCCCTGTTTCGACGTCTTTCACGCATGATGCCGGATGAATTCCACCGGTGATCTCCGCTACGCGCCAAAGAGGTTGACGTCGCAGTTGCGACTTGTAAAGAAGCACCTGCAAACGGACAGTACGGACACGACAAAAAAGACAAACCCCCCTCCGAATAAGCGATCTTCACCCATTATCCCTGCCAAACGGTAGATAACGCACAGAGCAAATTTTGAGCCAACCGAGGATCGTGGTGACTCAAAGGAGCTGTTACCGTGCCGAAGGTTTGCGGGCCCAAAGGGCCTGCCTTTCTTGTGAACACCCCGGCTCCAGCGATGAAGCTGCCGTTCCGGGGCCGGAGCCCTTTCCTGCCGCCCACGGCGTGCGGGACGCGTCCACAGGCCCCCGGATGGCACCCCGGGCGGTGCGGCCGACGCCGGGCTCCCTGAGACGAAGGAGGTGGCGCGCGTGGACGGGGTGGAAACAGCCCAGTTCAGCGCCGTGGTGGTACTCGGTCTGCTGGTCCTCTTCTACGGGGGGACCTTTCTGATATCGGCCCGCATCGGCAAGAAGGACGAGAACGCCGACGGGTACATGACCGGCGGCAACAACATCGGCTTCGGGATCTCCGCCGCCAGCATGACGGCAACGTGGATCTGGGCCTCCTCGATGTACGCGTCGGCGACGTCCGGCTACACCTACGGCATCTCGGGGCCCGTCCACTACGGGCTCTGGGGCGCCCTGATGATCCTCTTCATCTATCCCTTCGGCAAGCGCATCCGCTCCGTCGCCCCGAAGGCGCACACGCTGGCCGAGGTCATGTACGCGCGGCACGGCCGCTCCAGCCAGCTGATGCTCGCCGGCTCCAACCTCGTCGGCAGCCTCATCAGCCTGATGTCGAACTTCATCGCCGGCGGCGTGCTGATCTCGATGCTGTCGCCGTTCACCTTCACCCAGGGTGTCTTCACCGTGGCCGCGGGCGTGTTGCTCTACACCCTGTGGTCCGGTTTCCGCGCCTCGGTGCTGACCGACTTCGTACAGGTCGTCGCGATGCTCGGCGCGGTGGTCGTGATCGTCCCGGTCATCTTCTTCGCCGCCGACTTCCCGGCGGCGTTCGAGAACGGCGCCGGGAACCTCACCCCGCAGCAGGGCGATTTCTTCTCCAGTGACGCCTTCATGAACCAGGGAGCCCCCTACATCGCCGCGGTGCTGGCCTACGCCATCGGCAACCAGACCATCGCGCAGCGGCTCTTCGCGGTGAGGCGGGACCTGATCAAGCCGACCTTCGTCACCGCGACCGTCGGCTACGGCGCCATGGTGATCGGCGTCGGCATGCTCGGCGTGCTCGCCCTCTACCTGGGCTTCGAGCCGACCGGCGGCGACGTGAACAACATCATCCCCGAGATGGCCGCCGACTACCTGCCGCCCGTGCTGCTGGCGGTGTTCTTCATCATGATCGTCGGCGCGCTGTCCTCCACCGCCGACTCCGACCTCTCGGCCCTGTCCTCGATCATGATGGCCGACGTCTACGGCCAGAACATGGCGGGCCGGGAGAAGGCCGACCCCAAGACGATGCTGCTGGTCGGACGCATCACGATGGTGGTGGCGACCGCGGCGGCGGTGGCCTTCGCCAGTCTCCGGCTGAACATCCTGGACCTGCTGGTGTTCGTCGGCGCGCTGTGGGGTGCCCTGGTCTTCCCGGTGCTGGCCAGTTTCTACTGGGAGAAGGTCACCAACAGGGCGTTCACCTCCTCGGTGCTCGCGGCGCTCGCGGTCTTCCTGCCGGTCCGCTTCGGCTGGATCCCCACCGACGGCGCCTTCGGCATCGTCGTGGACGTGCTGTCCGTCATCGGCATCGGCGTCGTCCTCGGCCTGATGGCGTTCGGCTTCTTCGGCACCAAGACGGCGAAGGTCGTCGGCTTGGTGGCGACGGTGGTCTCCGCGCCCTTCGCCATCGGGTCCCTGCACGAGTACGCGACGCTGTGCGGCTCCCTCGTCGCCTACTCCGTGAGCACCGTCGTCTGCTGGGCGATGTCCGTGGGGCAGAGCGAACGCTTCGACTTCGCCGTCATCGCCCAGCGCACCGGTGACTTCGACGACGGTGCCGCACGGACACCCGTCGGCGCCGCCGGCGGGGCCGGTGTCCCACGGCCGGCGGGAGGCACGGACGGCGAGCCCGAGCCCGCCACGGGCACGAAGTGAGGAAGCAGGAGGAACAGTGACCACCTTCGCCCTGAGCGCGTACGTCCTGATGTGGCCCGTCATCGTGGCCGGCGTCCTGTTCGTGATCGGCCGTGCGTTCTTCCGCGAGTGGGCCGAGGCCCGCCGCAACGGACAGCGCATGATCTGACCCCGGTGTCGCGGGCCGGCCCGTGGGCCGGCCCGCGGGTCGGGCGCCCGTGGCCGGAATCGGCCCCGGAGCGTGCCCGTCGAGGGTGGCGAGCCCGGCCGAACCCGATGGCGCGGGCGGAGGAGGCCCGGACGTCTCCGCCGGGAGTGGGAGTCAGGAACCCGGTCGACGGGTCTCGTGTCGCTGCGCGTTCTTCTCCCTGACGCGTGCCGCTTCCCTCCGGACCTCGGCCTGGGTGGCGCGTTCCTTCCTCAGCCACTCGGGGTCTTCCGCCTTCAACGCGTCGATCTGCTCCGTGGTGAGGGGCTCGGTGATGCCGCCCCGCGCGAGGCCCGAGATCGAGACACCCAGCTTCGTCGCGACCACCGGCCGGGGGTGCGGGCCGTTGCGCCGCAGCTCCCGCAGCCACGCGGGCGGGTCGGCCTGCAGTTCGTTCAGTTCGGCGCGCGAGACGACGCCCTCCCGGAACTCCGCGGGGGTGGCCTGGAGGTACACACCCAGCTTCTTCGCCGCGGTGGCGGGCTTCATCGTCTGGGTGTTCTGGTGCGACTTCATGGTGTCCAGGGTAGCGAGCGGGTGCGCCGCCCTCCGCCGCGCCCGGTAGCCTGGCGCGGTGACAGGCTCGGAGACATCCCCTTCGTTCCGGCTCGCGTATGTCCCGGGAGTGACGCCCACCAAGTGGGTGCGGATCTGGAACGAGCGCCTGCCCGACGTCCCGCTGACCCTCGCCCAGGTGTCCGCCGCCGAGGCGGCCGGAGTGCTGCGGGGCGGTGGCGCGGACGCGGGTTTCCTGCGGCTGCCGATCGACCGGGCGGACCTCAGCGTGATCCCCCTCTACACCGAGACGACGGTGGTCGTGGTCCCGAAGGACCACATCGTGACCGCGGTCGACGAGGTGTCCGTCGAGGACCTGGCCGACGACATCGTGCTGCACCCCCTCGACGACACCCTCGACTGGGAGCGCCCGCCGGGGCGTCCCGCGGCCGAGCGCCCCGCCACGACGGCGGATGCCGTCGAGCTGGTGGCGGCTGGGGTGGGGCTGCTCGTCGTGCCGCAGTCGCTCGCCCGTCTGCACCACCGCAGGGACCTGACGTACCGGCCGGTCACGGGCGTCCCCCAGTCGCGCGTCGCGTTGTCGTGGCGGGAGGACGCGACCACCGACCTGGTGGAGGACTTCATCGGGATCGTCCGCGGGCGGACCGTCAACAGTTCGCGGGGCCGTCGCCCGTCCGCCCCGGCGGAACCGAAGCGCGAGCGCCCCGACAAGGGCGACGCGCGTCGGAAGCCCCCGGCCGGCAAGTCGGCCGGGAAGGGTGCCCGGAGCGGTTCGGGAGCCTCCAGGGGAGGCAGGCGCGGCAAGCGCGGCGGGCCTCGACGCCGATCCTGACGGGCGCGGGCGGGCCGGTCGCGTTCCGCCCGGGGGCGACGGGAGACCGTGGAGTTCGCCGACGGTGTCCACACCGGCCTCGGAGGGCCGGAGACCTCCTACGGCCACCGGACGCGGTCGGCCACCGGGCGCGCCAGCGCGTCGACGGTCGCGGAGAACAGCCATGGCAGCCGCTGCGCCGCGGGCACCAGCGCCGCGCGGGTCGGGGCCGCCCTCGTCGCGCCGAGCAGCGCGTGGGTCAGCCAGCGGTAGCGCCGGGTGAGTCGCCACCACTCCCGCTCGTAGACCGTCGCATCGCCGCCGACGAGCGCCCGCACCGCCGCCGACGCCTGCGCGAGCGCCAGCGCGACGCCCTCGCCGGTCAGCGCGTCGACGTAGCCGGCGGCATCGCCGACGAGCAACACCCGGCCGGCGGTGCGGACGCTCGCGTCCTGGCGGAGCGGGCCCGCACCGCGCACCGGTCCGGCGGGCTCGGCACCGGCCAGCCGCTCCCGCAGCTCGGGGAAGGCGGCGAGGTGGTCGTCATAGGGCCCGCGGCCGGCGGTGAGCACCGCGACGCCCACGAGGTCGTCGGCCACCGGGGTCACGTAGGCCTCCGCGCCACGGGCCCAGTGCACCTCGACGTGGTCGCTCCAGGGAGTGAGCACGTAGTGGCGCCGCAGCCCGTGCCGCCGACGGCCCCGGCACGGCCGGTCCAGCCCCAGGGCCCGACGGATCGGCGAGTGCAGGCCGTCGGCCGCGACGAGGTGACCGGCACGGGTTCCGTCGACCACCACGCCGTCCTCGTCCTGTTCGACGCGGCGCGCGGTGCGCTGCTCGACCCGCACGCCCTCGGCCAGCACCGCCTCGCGCAGCGCCGCGTGCAGCACCGTGCGGCGCACCCCGCGGCCCGGCCCCGCCCGGAAGTCGGCGTCGACCCGGCGCGGCCCGGCGACGTACCGGATGCCCCGCAGGTCGTGCCCCGGCGGGTGGACGCCGAGCGCCGTCAGGGCGGCGACGGCCCCCGGCATCAGTCCCTCGCCGCACGCCTTGTCGACGGTGCCGGCGCGCTGCTCCCAGACGGTCACCTCCAGCCCCGCCCGGACCGCGTGCAGGGCCGTGGCCAGGCCCGCGGGCCCTCCGCCCACGACGAGCAGGTCCATGCGCGTCCCCTCAGGCCAGCCGCGCCAGGGCGGCGTCCTCGGCGCGGATGCGGGTGGCGAGCAGGAATCCGTTCAACGTGGTGAAGACGACCGCCGTGACCCACGCCGAGTGCACCAGCGGGAGCGCGAGCCCCTCGACGACGACGGCGACGTAGTTCGGGTGCGGGAGAAGACGGTAGGGGCCACCGGTCACGCGCGGAGCGCCGGGCACGACGATCACCCGGGTGTTCCACTGCCGCCCCAGGGTGGCGATGCACCACCAGCGCAACGCCTGCGAGGCCACGACGAGGGCGAGCATGGTCCCGGCGAGGACCGGTACGGCGTCCGGCCGGCGCACCCACACCTCAACGAGCGCGCCGACCAGCAGACCGGTGTGCAGCGCCACCATGAACGGGTAGTGCCCCCGTCCGGACTCCACGCCGCCCCGCGCGAGACTCCAGGCGGCGTTGCGGCGGGCCACGACCAGCTCGGCGACCCGTTCCAGACCGACGGCCACCACCAGGGCGGTGAACAGGACCTGACCGCTCATCCCTCGCCTCCCGGGGCGCGCAGGAGCACCAGTTCGGAGCAGAAGCCCGGCCCCATGGCGAGCATGAGCCCGTGGGAACCGGGCCGGGGCGGGCGGTCGGCGAGCGTGTCCGCCAGGACGTGCAGCACCGAGGCGGAGGACAGGTTGCCGACCCGGCGCAGCGAGTCCCAGGTCATGCCCAGGGCCTCCCGCCCGACCCCGAGGGCGTCCCGCAGCGCCTCGATGACCTTGGGGCCGCCGGGGTGCGCGACGTACCAGTCGAGGTCGTCATCGGTCAGTCCGTGGTCGGCGAGGAAGCCGCGGACGTCGTCGCCGACGTACCGGCGCACCAGGTCGGGGACCGAGGAGTCGAGCACGATCCGGAACCCGCCGGAGCCGACGTCCCAGCCCATCGTGCCTTCCGAGTCGGGGTAGAGACGGCTGCGCGAGGCGAGCACCTCGGGGCGGGCCGGGTCGTCAAAGCGCGCGAGCGGGTGCTCCGGGCCGACGGCGACCACCGCCGCGGCGCCGTCCCCGAACAGGCCGCTCACCACGAGGTTGGCGACCGAGGTGTCATCGCGCTGGAGCGTGAGCGAGCACAGCTCGACCGACATCAGCACCGCGACCCCGTCCGGGCGGCCGCGCAGCAGGTCGTGCAGGCGTGCGAGGCCGGCCGCGCCGGCGACGCAGCCGAGGCCGACCAGCGGCAGGCGCACCACGTCGGGGCGGAGCCCGATCTCCGCCGCGACGCGGGCTTCGAGCGTGGGGACGGCCACGCCGGTCACCGTGCACGACACGATGTAGTCGACGTCGGCCGGTGTGAGGCCGGCGTCCTTGAGCGCGTCGACGACCGCGCGACCGCCGAGCTCGACACCGGCCCGGATGAAGACGTCGTTCGCCCGGCCGAAGTCCCCGAGCCGGGCGTACTCCTCCAGCGGGAGCACGGTGTGTCGGGTCTCGACGCACGCGTTGCGGTGGAACCGCTCGACGACGCCGCGGTCGATCGCGCCCTCGACCAGCGTGGTGGTGAAGGACTCGGTGATCTCCTCCTGCCGGTGGCGATGCTCGGGCAGGACGCCGCGGACGCTGAGGACACGCATGGTCATGCTGGCTCCCGGGGTCGGCCGGTCGGATGGGTGGGGACGAGGAGCGCCCGGCCGAGACCGAGCGCGACGGTGGGGGTGAGCCGGCCACGGGCCAGACCGAGCTCGACGAGGTCGTCGAAGACGCGCTGGTCGGCGGCTGCGGCGCGCAGCCCGGCCTCGACGACGCGCGCGCTGCGGGCGAGCCGGGCGGCCAGGGCGGTGTGGCGCAGGTGGGCCTGCAGAATCCGGCGGGTGGCGCGGGCGTGCCGCTCCCCCGCCCGCTCGGGCCGTCCGTCGCGCAGGGCCGCGGCGGCGGCGCGACCGGCCGCGATTCCGGTGGCCACGGCGTGGTGGATGCCCTCGCCGGTCAACGGGTTCACCATGCCGGCGGCGTCGCCCACCAGCAGCACGCGGCCGGAGGGAGGACACCGACGCGCCGTCGAGAGCGGCAGGTGGTGCCCCATCCAGTGCCGCCCGCCCTCGGTCGCGCCGGGCAGGAGCGCCTCAAGGCGCTCCAACAGCCGGGCGCGGGACGGCGCCGGGCGGCCCTCGTGGAGGAACTCGCCGTACCCGACGTTGGCGTGGCCGTCACCGCGGTCGAAGGACCAGGCGTACGACGGCTGGTACCGGGTGCCGAACTCGATGACCTGCGCACCGCGCCGTCCGGGGGCGACCGGGGCGTAGCCGCGCAGTGCCAGGGCCATCGGTCCGCGGGGCCGGCCGAGCGCGCGGCGGACGGCCGAGTGGGCGCCGTCGGCGCCGACGACGACCGCGGCGGAGACCTCCCCGTCCAGGACCACCGCGTCGGCGTACCGCCGCAGGTCGCGGACCCGGTGCCGCAGGAGCCGGGCGCCGGCGGCGACCGCCGCGTCGACCAGCCGGGCGTCGAGGACCCGGCGCGGCACCACCCACGCCGGGCGGGCCGTCCGCCGCTCGACGGTCAGGCCGCCGCGGCCGAGGCGGAGACGGTCGACCGGGACCCGGTCGTCGACCAGGCCGGTGACGCCGACCTCGGCGAGGAGGTCGAGGACGTGCGGGGCCACCCCGTCGCCACAGGCCTTGTCCCGCGGGAAGTCCGCCCGGTCCAAAAGGACGACGCGCAGGTCCGGATCGGCGTGCAGCGCGCCCAGGGCGGTGGCGGCACCGGCCGGTCCGGCACCGACCACCGCGAGGTCCCAGTGGACGCGTGCCGGCGCCATCAGCCGGCCGCCACGAGCAGCACGACGTCGAGCAGGGCGATGGCCATCGCCGCCCGGAAGGGGGCACGGCCGCGGGCGACCAACGTGAGCACCGCGAGGACGGCCACCAGCGCGAGGACCGGCCACGCCCACACCGGTGGGCGCCCGGCGGGCCCGAGCGCGGCGAGCAGCGAGGCGGCGGGCAGCAGCACGGCGGCCAGGACGCGCGCGGGGCGTTCGCCGATCCGGTGCGGCAGGCCGCGGACGCCGGTGCGCTCGTCGTCGGCGAGGTCGGGCAGCGTGTTGAGCAGGTGCGCCCCGACGCCGAGCGCGGCGCCGGCGCCGGTCGCCCACAGCGGCGCCCAGGCCGGGTCGGGGCCGGCGAGGGTCACCACCGAGGGCAGCGTCCCGAAGGTGCAGGCGTACGGCGCCCAGGACCACCAGGTGGCCTTGAGCCCGAGGTTGTAGGCGTGTCCCGCGCCGACCCCGAGGACGACGTTGACCAGCGCGCTGCGTCGGCCGGCGAGTGCGGACAGCACGAGGCAGGCGAGTGCGGCCACGACCAGGGCGCGTACCACCCGGTCGACCGGGAGGTCTCCGGTGGCCAACGGCTTGTCGGTGCGGCCGACGGCACGGTCGCGGGAGAGGTCGCGCAGGTCGTTGCCCCAACCGATCGTGAGCTGGCCGGTGAACACCGCCGCGGTGACGACGGCGGCGTCGGACGGGGGCAGGTCGCCGCGGAGCGCGAGCAGGCCCGCGACGGCGGTGACCGCCAGGGCCGGGCCGCCGTGGGCGGCGGCGAGCAGCGCGCGCACGGGTGACGGTCCGGGGCGGGCCGGGGCCGCTTCGCCGGCGGTCACGGGCGTCGCCGCGCGGGCGCGGAGGTGTCGGCGCCGAGGACGGGGGGCCGCCGGGCCGGGCCGGCAGGGGCGTGCGTGTCCTCGACCCACTGGTGTCGGACGAGGACGGAGCCGATGTTCCCGGTCGCCCCGGTGACCACGATGCGCATGCAGGACCGGTGCCCCGTCATCTGAACCCTCACACAGGGCACTCCGGCATCCGGTGGACACCGCGGCGGGCACCGGGCCGATGTTGCCGCGCGCCGCGCGTGCCCTCCGTCCCGGCGGCGGGGCACGCCCCACGGGCTCCGTTCCGCGCGAGGCGGCCGGCCGCACCCCTCACTCCCGCGTGCGACCGGCGTGCGTGCCGCTCCCTTCTCGCCCCGTGCCGCCGGATCCGTCGTTCAGGGGGTTTGGTCGCCGCGCGGTGTTCCGAGCGTCGCTCTCCCCCCGACTCTGGTTCCGCACCGTCACGCCTCCACGGCGGACGGCCCCATCCTCGAAGGAGACGGCATGCCTTTCGTCCGACAGACGGCTCTCGGCGGCGCGGCGCTGCTGGCCCTGACGCTCACCGGCCTGTCCGGGACGCCGGCCGCCGCCGCGGAACCCGCCGCGGAACCCGCCGCGTCGACCGCCCAGGTGGCCCCGCAGACTCTGGTCATCCGCACGGTGAAGGACCCGAACCTCGTGCTCGACATGGCCTACGGCTCGCCGGAACCGGGCAATCCGGTCACCCTCTACCCCGCGCACGGCGGACAGAACCAGGCGTGGGAGGTGGTTCCCGTCCAGGGCGACTGGTTCCAACTCCGGAACAGGGCGTCGGGAACGTGCCTGGTCAACGGCTACCACAGCGTGGAGAACGGCCACAGGCTGGCCGGTTACGGCTGCAACAGGGGCTACGAGGACCAACTCTGGGCGCGCGTCGGCGTCGAGAACGGCAACCAGTTCACGTTGGTCAACAAGTACAGCGGCAAGTGCATGGACCAGACCCTCGACGGCACCACGCTCACCCAGGTCACCCAGTGGGACTGCCACGGGCAGGTACAGCAGCGCTGGACGGCCACGGTGGTCTGAGGCGGTCCGACCCGAGGGTCCGACACGGGCTTCCACCCTCGCCCGCTGCCCCGACGCCGACCGTCCGGGCAGCGGGCGCACTCCCGTTCGGCGGCGCGGTCCCGCCGCGGAACGGGGCGTCAGATCGCGTCGGCGGTGGAGATCACCAGCATCTTCGTCACCGTGCCGTCGTCGCCCACCACGTCGCGCACGTGCCGGAAGCCCAGGCGACGGCACATCGCCAGACTGGCGGTGTTCTCCGCCCCGACCATGCCGTAGGCCTCCTCCAGCCCCAGGTTGTCGGCGGCGTGACGCAGCAGGCCGCGGACCGCTTCGGTGCCCAGTCCCCTGCCCCAGAACTCCGGGGCGAGCGCGGTGACGAGTTCGTGACCGTCGACGTTGCCGGTCTTCTTCACTTCCGCGTGCCCGACGTACACCCCGTCGCACCACACTCCCCAGATGTCGAACAGGCGCTTGGGGTACACGTCGGTGAGGATGGCGCGGAACAGCACCCGGATGTCCGCCTCGGGTATCCGTTCCTGCCCCATCCAGCGGCACACCTCCTCGTCGCGCAGGAGAGCGACGAAGGCGTCCTCGTCCTGGGGTCGGTAGGGCCTGAACTCCAGCCGTTCGGTGCGCAGGGTGGGCGTCATGGCGACTCCTCGTGATGGAGCGGTGCGGGGCGGAGCGGCCTCGTCGCGGTGGGGCGCGGCTCGGCGGTGCGTGGGGGCCGGACCGATGCGGTGGTGTGGCACAGGACGGTGCCGGGGCGCGGCGTTCACCGCGCCCCGGCACCGGGGGCACGGGTCAGGCCCCGGCGTTCTCCATCCGTTCGCGCAGGCTGCGCGGGCGCATGTCGGTCCACACCTCGTCGACGTAGGCGGAGCACTCGGCCTCCGTGCCCTCCTTGCCGACGGGGTGCCAGCCGGCGGGCACCTCGACGTCGACCGGCCACAGCGAGTACTGCTCCTCGTCGTTGCGCAGCACCTGGTAGCGGGTGTTCTCGTCCATGTCACGCTCTCCCGTCGTGGGTTCGGTTCTCCGGCCGGCCCGGAGCGGCCGGCCCTGTTCGGTCCGTCGGCGGTGTGGGTCTCGCGGGGAGGCCCCCGGAGGGCCCGGCGCGGTCGGCGCACGGCGCCCGGGGCGCCGCCGGGGTGTGCCGGGCGCGTCCCGGCGGCACCCCGTCGGGACGGTGGGTCCTCCTCACCGGCGGCCCCGGGCGTGCCGGGCGATGTGGCGCAGGGCCTCGGCGAACTCCTCGGCGACCCTCCGCACGGTCTCCGTGGCGTGGTGGCCGGAACGGTGGTGCCAAGTGAAGGCGAGGCGTCCGTCCTGCACCGCGCCCACCACTTCCAACGGGTGCGATCCGCTGTCCCGGGGGTCGTGGTCCTGACCGAGGGAGCCGTGCTCGGCGCGCACCAGACCACCGTCGGAGGACTCCGGGCGGGAGTCCCACTGTCCGAGGTAGTTGAACACCACCTGGCCGTGGGCCGCCGCGCCGAGCCGCTCGCGCACCTCGGGCGGGCCGAAGGTGCGCAGGGCGCCGAAGCCGATCCCGTTGCCGGGCACGGTGCGCAGTTGGCGGCGCACCGACTTCACCAGGGCCCGCCAGTCGCGGGAGGGGCCGAGGTCGTCCGGTTCGGGCACCCGGAGGGCGACCGGGTGGACGGTGGTGAACCAGCCGACCGTGCGGGACAGGTCCACACCGTCGAGCAGGTCCTCGCGGCCGTGCCCCTCGAGGTCCAGTCGAACCCGGTCGTGGCCGGTCCAGCGGGCCAGGGCCAGGGCCAGGGCGGCCAGCAGGACGTCGTTGACACGGGTGCGGTAGGCGGTCGGCGCGGCGCGCAACAGCGCCGCCGTGTCCTCCTCCGCCAGCTCCACCGTGAACGTGCGGGCCTCTCCCGGGTCCGCTTCGGTCCCGAGGTCGGCCGGCGGCGGCTCGGCGGCCACCGCCTCCTCCCAGTACGGCAGTTCGTGGTCCAGGGCGCCGTCGGCGACGTGCGCGGCCAGTCCTCGGGCCCAGTCCCGGAAGGAGGTGGAGCGTTCCCCCAGCGTGACGGACTCGCCCCGCGCGGCCTGTCGGTAGGCGACCTCCAGGTCGTCCCGCAGGATCCGCCACGACACCGCGTCCACGACCAGGTGGTGGGCCACCATCAGCAGGAAGGCCCGCCGATCCGCGTCACCGGTGAACAGCGCCGCCCGCAGCAGCGGTCCGCGCCCGATGTCGAAGCCGGTGTGCAGGTCGTCGGCGGCCTTCTCCATCGCCGCGTCGGCCTCCGCGGGCGACAGTCCCGCGAGGTCGTACCGGACGAGGACGCCGTCCCCGCCGGACGGCGGCGGGTTGAACTGGTGCCAGCCGTCGCCGTCCCGGGTGAACCTCATGCGCAGGGCGTCGTGGTGCTCCAGCAGGGCGTCCAGGGCGGCGCGCAGGGCCTCCGGGTCGGGCGAGCCGTCGAGTTCCAGCAGCACCGACTGGTTGAAGTGGTGGTGATCGGCGCGCGGCGTGGTCAGGAACCACTCCTGGATGGGGGTGAGCGGCACCTCACCGGTGACCGGGCCGCTGCCGGCGCGCTGCGGCGCGGTGCCCACGACGGTGGCCAGCTCGGCCACCGTCTGGTGGGTGAACAGGTCGCGGGTGGCCAGGTGCAGGCCGTCCCGCCGCAGCCGTGACACCACCTGCATGCTCAGGATCGAGTCGCCGCCGAGGTGGAAGAAGTTGTCGTTCGCGCCGACCTCCTCCACCCCGAGGACGTCGGCCCAGATGCGGGCGATGCGGCGTTCGGTCTCGGTGCGCGGTGCGGTGCGCGGTCCGTCGGCGGTGTGCGCGGGCCCGGGGTCGGGCAGGGCGCGCCGGTCGGTCTTGCCGTTCGGGGTGAGCGGCAGTCGCTCCAGCGACACGAACGCCGACGGAACCATGTGCGGCGGCAGCAGTCCGGCGAGGTGCTCGCGCAGTTCCGCCACGGGAAGCCGCTCGGGGGCGCCCTCGGCGGGGACGGCGTAGGCCACCAGCCGCCCGGACCGCACGGCGACCACCGCGTCGCGCACCCGGGGGCTGCGGCGCAGGGCGCTCTCGATCTCGCCCGGTTCGATCCGGAAGCCGCGCACCTTGACCTGGTCGTCGGCCCGCCCGGCGAAGCGCAGTTCGCCGTCGGCGCCCCAGCGCACCAGGTCACCGGTGCGGTACATCCGCTCCCCCGGCGCGCCGAACGGGTCGGCGACGAACCGGCTCGCGGTCAGCCCCGGGCGGCCGAGGTAGCCGCGGGCGAGCCCGGGGCCCGCCACGTACAGCTCCCCGGTCACGCCGGGTGGGACGGGCCGCAGGGCGGAGTCGAGGACGTAGACACGGGTGGCACCGGCCGACCGGCCGATCGGCGGGGCGCCCGACCCCGGGACCAGGGGACCGGTCCAGGTGGCGACCACCGTGGCCTCGGTGGGTCCGTAGGAGTTGATCATCCGGCGACCGGGGGCCCACCGCCGGACCAGGTCGGCCGGGCACGCCTCGGCACCGACGATCAGGGTGCGCAGGTGCGGCAGGGCGCCGGCCGTCTCGGGCGGCACGGTGGCCAGGGCCGCCGGGGGGATCAGCGCGTGGCTGACGCGCCGCTCGGCGAGCACCTGGGCCAGCCGCTCGCCGACCAGCGGTCCCTCCTCCCCCGTCACCAGCGCGGCGCCGGAGAGCAGGGAGACGCACAGCTCCAGCACGGAGGCATCGAAGCTGGGCGAGGCGAACTGGAGCACCCGGTCGCCGGGACCCGCCGCGTAGTGCTCCGCGGCGGCCGCGGCGAAACCGGCCAGTCCGCGGTGCGGCACCACCACGCCCTTGGGCGTCCCGGTGGACCCGGAGGTGTAGATCACGTAGGCCGGGTGGTCGGGGGTGAGCGCGGCGGTGCGGTCCGCGTCCGTGGGAGCAGTGTCCGGCCCGTCCGCGGCCATGACCTCCGCGGGGTCGTCCAGGACCGTCCAGGCGCCCGCGTCGCGCGCCATGAACTCCCGCCGCTGCTCGGGGTAGGCCGGGTCCACGGGCAGGAAGGCGCCACCGGCCTTGGCGACGGCGAGTTGCGCCACCACCGTCTCCGCTGCGCGGGGCAGGGCCAGGGCGACGACGCGCTCGGGGCCGACGCCACGGTCGATCAGCCGGTGGGCCAGCCGGTTGGCCGCGCGGTCCACCTCCGCGTAGGTCAGCCGCCGGGCGCCGTCCACCAGCGCCACCGCGTCGGGCAGGCGGGCCGCCTGCCGCTCGAACAGCTCCGGCAGCGTCGCCGGCACCGGCCGCGCCGTGCCCCGCCCGTGGTCCAGCAGGACCTTCAGCGCCTCGTCGGAGGCCAGGGGCAGGACGCCCAGGGGGCGGTGCGGGTCCTCGGCGATGGCGGTCAGCAGCGTGCCGAGTTGGTCGGCCATCCGCTCGGCCGTGGCCGCGTCGAACAGGTCGGTGTTGTAGGTGAGCAGGCCGTGCAGCGCTCCGGAGTCCGTCTCGGCGAACTCCAGGGTGAGGTCGAACGCCGCGTGGTGGAGGTCCGGCTCGATGTCGTCGACGACGAGGCCGGGCAGGTCCAGATCGGCCACCGGCGCGTTCTGCAGGACCACCATGACCTGGAAGAGCGGGGTGCGGCTGGTGTCGCGCACCGGCTGCACCTCGTCCACCACCCGCTCGAACGGCGCCTCCTGGTGGGCGAAGGCGTCCAGCACCGTGTCGCGCACCTCGGCGAGGAACTCGGGGAAGGGCCGTTCCGGTTCCACCCGCGAGCGCAGCACCAGGGTGTTGACGAAGAATCCGATCAGGTTCTGGACCTCGGGCCGGTCCCGGCCGGAGGTGACGGTGCCCACGGCGATGTCCCGCCCGCCGGACAGCCGCGCCAGGAAGGTCTGCGCGGCGGCGACGAGCGTGGTGAACAGGGTGGCTCCCCGGTCCCGGCCGACCCGGGCGAGACGGCGGGCCACCGAAGGGGGCAGGACCACGCGGGTGGTCGCGCCGTCGCGGGTGCGCACCGCCGGGCGCGGCCGGTCGGTGGGCAGGTCCAGCGGCTCGATCCCGGCCAGTCGTTTCTTCCAGTACGCCAGGTGTTCGTCGGTGTCGCCCGCGGCGCGCTGCCAGTGGGCGTAGTCGGCGTACTGCACCGGCAGCGGCGGCAGTTGCCCGGTGCCGTCGCCCAGCGCGGCCCGGTAGAGGTGGGCCAGGTCGCCGGTGAGCACGGCGGTGGACCAACCATCGGTGACGATGTGGTGCAGGGTCAGGGTCAGCACGTGCTCGTCGCCGGCCAGCCGCACCAGCCCGACGCGCAGCAGCGGGCCGCAGCGCAGGTCGAAGGCGCGGGTGCGCTCGGCCGCCAGCAGCCGTTCCAGCTCCGCCGCACGGTCGGTCTCGGGCAGCTCGGACAGGTCGTGCAACGGCAGCGGCACGTCCTGCGGCGGGTGGACGATCTGCACGCCCCGGCCGTCGACCGTGTCGAAGGTGGTGCGCAGCGACTCGTGCCGGGCCACCAGGGCGCGCAGGGCCTCGCCGAGGGCGCCGGTGTCGAGCCGGCCGCGCAGGCGCAGGGCCAGTGCGGTGACGTACTCGGTGCCGCCGGGCGCGAACTCCTCCAGGAACCACAGGCGCTGCTGCGCGTAGGACATCGGGGCCGTCGCGTCGCGGGCGACCGGGACGACGGCGGTGCCCCCCGTGCCGTCGGCCCGGTGCCGCGTGAGCAGTCCGGCCAGTGCCGCCGGCGTGGGGTGGGTGAACACCGCCCGTGGCGACAGGTCCGTCCCGAACGTCTCGGCCAGGCGCGAGGCGAGGCGGATGCTGAGGATCGAGTCGCCGCCGAGGGCGAAGAAGTCGTCCTCCACCCCGGGCCCGTCCACGCCCAGCACCTCGGCGAAGACCTCCACCGTGCGGCGTTCGGCCTCGGTGCGCGGCGGGGTGGGGGTGTCGCGCTCGGCGACGGTGTCCGCCGCCGGCGCCGGCAGCGCCGCCCGGTCCACCTTGCCGTTGGCGCTCAGCGGGAGGGCCGCCAGCGGGACGAACGCCGAGGGAACGAGGTAGTCGGGCAGCGTACGGCGGGCGAACGTCCGCAGCTCCTCGCGGTCCTCCCCGGCCGGCCCGACCACGTAGGCCACCAGCCGCCGGGAGCCCGGCCGGTCCTCGCGGGCCACCACCGCCACGTCCACGACGCCGGGGTGGTCCGCCAGCGCGGCCTCCACCTCGCCGGGCTCGACCCGGAACCCGCGGATCTTCACCTGGTCGTCGGCGCGGCCCAGGAACTCGACCGTGCCGTCCGGGCGGCGCCTGGCCAGGTCGCCGGTGCGGTACATCCGGGCGCCGGGCGGCCCGCAGGGGTCCGCGAGGAACCGGGCGGCGGTGTCGCCGGGACGGCCCAGGTAGCCGCGCGCCACGCCCTCGCCCGCCAGGTACAGCTCACCCGCGCAGCCCGGCGGGACGGGCCGCAGGCGGGCGTCGAGGACGTGCGCCCGCATGTCGTCCAGGGGCCGGCCGATGGGCACGGTGTCGGGCACCGCCGCCGCGTCCGTGAGGGGGAAGGCCGTCGCGAAGGTCGTGGTCTCGGTCGGCCCGTAGCCGTCCACCACGGTCAGGCCGGGGCAGGCGGCCAGCACCCGGCGCACGGCCGCGGCGGGGACCACGTCGCCGCCGGTCCACACCTGACGCAGCCCCGCGAAGCAGTCCGGCGCGTCCTGGGACAGCAGCCGGAACAGGCCGGCCGTCAGCCACAGCGCCGTCAGCCCGCCGTCGCGGACCAACCGGCGCAGCAGGGCCGCGTCCACCGGCTGTTCGGGGGCCACCACCACGCGGCCGCCGTTGAGCAGCGGTGCCCACACCTCGAACGTGGCGGCGTCGAACGCCACCGGCGAGTGCAGCAGGACGCCTGCGCACACTCCGTCCGCGAAGCGGCCGTCGGTGGCCAGCGACGCCACGTCCCGGTGCCGCACCGCCACCGCCTTGGGCCGTCCGGTGGATCCGGAGGTGAACATCACGTAGGCCAGTCGGTCGGGGTCCGCGGGCGGGAGGGCCGACCCCGCCGGCGCGGCGGTCCGCGCGGCGGCCACCTCCTCGGCGGTGAGGCGGGCCGTGGCGTCCACCTGGGCGAGCAGGAGGTCGCGTCGTTCCCGGGGGGCACGGGTGTCCACCGGCACGTAGACTCCGCCCGCCTTGAGGACCGCGAGCTGCGCGACCACGAGTTCGGCGGAGCGGTCCATGAGCAGCGCCACCCGGCCCTCGGCCGCCAGACCGCCGACCACCAGGCGGGAGGCCACGCGGTCCGACCAGTCGGCCAGCTCCCGGTAGGTCACCCGGCGGTCGCCGTCGCACAGGGCGACCGCGTCGGGGGTGCGGCGGGCCCGCTCGGCGAAGAGGTCCACCGGGGTGCGGGCCGGTGCCCGCCGCGCGGTGGTGTTCCACCGCTCCAACAGCTCCCGGTCGGCGGTGGTGAACAGCTCCAGATCGTCCACGCCGTCCGCGCCGTCCGCGCCGCCGTCGATGCCGTCGGCGAACGCGGTGAGCAGGACCGCCAGGCGGGCCGCCGCGCGCTCCACCGTGGCGCGTTCGAACAGCGCGGCGTCGTAGGCCAGGTCGAAACCGAGCCGGTCGGCCAGGTGGGCGCGCAGGCAGAGCGGGAAGGTCGTGGCGTCCTCGGCGCGCACCTCCTCGACGCGCACGCCCGTCCTGGCCGTGGCCGACTCGTCGACGGGGTAGTTCTCGAACACCACCATGCTGTCGAACAGCGTCTCGCCCGTCGGGACCTCGCTCAGGGCCTGGATGCGGGACAGCGCGAGGAAGTCGAAGCGCCGGGCGTCGCTCTGCTGGTCCTGGAGGCCGCGCAGCCAGGGCAGGACGCCGCTCCCCGCGGGCACGCGGACCCGGGTGGGCACGGTGTTGATGAACATGCCGACCATGGACTCCACGCCCGGCAGTTCGGCCGGGCGGCCGGAGACGGTGGTGCCGAACACCACGTCGCGGCGTCCGCTGTGACGGGCCAGCAGCAGCGCCCAGGCGCCCTGCACCACGGTGTTGACGGTCAGACCGTGGCGGGCGGCCGCCTCCCGCAGCCGCAGCGAGACCCGCTCGTCCAGCTCGTGGTGGACGGCCTCGCCGGAGCGGGCGCGGTGCGCCTCGGCGGGCGTGCGGTCGTACGGCAGCGGGGTGCGCGCGGTGAAGCCGGCGAGGGTGTCGGCCCAGTACCGTTCGGCCGCGTCGTCGTCGTTGTCCTCCCGGTCGCGCAGCCACCGCAGGAAGTCCGCGAACGGCCGCCTCACCGGCGGCGCGGCGTCCGGACCGCCGGTGAGCGCCGCGTAGCGCTCGCACACCTCGGTGAGCAACTGCCCGGTGCTCCAGCCGTCCAGGACCAGGTGGTGGGAGGTCCACAGCAGCAGGACCTCGTCGTCGGGCAGGGCGGCCAGCGTGACGCGGGTGAGCGGCGCCGCGGTCAGCTCCATGCCCGTCGCGCGGTCCCGTGCCAGCAGGTCCTCGGTGGCCGTCGCGCGCTGCTCGGGCGTCAGACCGCGCCAGTCCAGGTGGGTGACGGGCAGTTCCACGCGGTGGCGCACCACCTGCACCGGGTGTGGCAGGCCCTGCCAGTGGACGGAGGTGCGCAGCGCCGGCGTGCGGTCGGCGACCTGCTGCCAGGCCGCGGCGAACGCGCGGGGGTCGGCCACTCCCGACAGCCGTACCGCCGTCCGGTTCAGGTAGGCGTCCGCCGTGTCGACCAACCCGTGGAAGAGCATCCCGGCCTGCAGGGGCGTCAGCGGCAGCACGTCGGCCACCTGCCGCCCGTCGCCGACCAACCGGTCCAGCTGTTCCTGGGTGAGCGAGGCGAGCGGGAAGTCGGACGGGGTGCGGCCGCCCGCGTCCGGCCGGGCGCAGTGCGCCACGATCTCGCGGAGCGCCGTGCGCATCTCCTCGGCCAGGTGCCGCACGGTGGCCTCGTCGTAGACGGCCGTGGGGTAGGTCCAGCCGAGTTCGAGGCGGCCGCCCTGGACCACGCCGGTGACGTCCAGCAGGTAGGGGCGGGGCTCGTCCGGGTCGGTGTCGCGGCCGACCGGCGGCAGCGCGGCGCGGTACAGGCCGTCGGCCTCCGGACCGGCGGCGCCGGCGTCCCACCGCCCGTGGTAGTTGAAGCCGACCCGCGGTGTCGGGGTGTCGGCCAGCGGGCTGTCGGGCAGCAGCCGGCGCAGCGCGCCGTGGCTCAGGCCGCGCAGCGGCACCGCCCGCAGCCGCTCCTTGACGGATCGGAGGGTGTCGCGCCAGTCGGCGTCGGGGGCGGCGGTCAGGGCGAGGGGGAACTCGGCCGTGAACCAGCCCACCGTCCGTGACAGGTCCAGGTCGTCGAAGAGGTCCTCGCGGCCGTGCCCCTCCACCCCGATCAGGACGGTGTCGCGTCCGCACCAGCGGGCCAGGGTGCGGCCCAGGGCGCTGAGGAGCACGTCGTTGACCTGGGTGCGGTAGACGTCGGGGACCTGGCGCAGCAGGGCGTCGGTCTCCTCCGGTTCCAGGGCCACGGTGACGGTGGCGGCTGTGCCGTGGGTGTTGGGACCGGGCCGGCCGGCGGGCAGGTCGGCCGGGGCGGCGCAGGTGCGCTCCCAGTGGGCCAGGTCGGCGTCCAGGGCGCCGGAGCGGGTGTGCCGCTCCAGCCGGGCCGCCCAGTGGCCGTACGCGGTGCCGATCGGGGGCAGTTCGACGGGCCGGCCGGCCGCGGCGGCCCGGTAGGCGGTCTCCAGGTCCGCCAGCAGGATCCGCCAGGAGACCCCGTCGACCACCAGGTGGTGGACGGTGATCAGGAGCTGCGCCGGTCGGCTCGGGCCCCGGTCGAGGAACAGGGCCCGTACCACCCGTCCCTGGGTGGGGTCGAGCGAGGCCCGCGCGGCGTCCGCCGCGCGCCGCGCCTCCTCCTCCAGCGCCGGGGCGTCCAGGTCCGCCGCGTCGTGGCGGGTGAGGACACCGTCCGGCGCGTCCGGCAGGACTTCCTGGTGCCAGCCGCGGTCGGTGTGGCGGAACCGGGTGCGCAGCGCCGCGTGGTGGGCCACCAGCGTGTCGATCGCCTGCCGCAGGGCCGCCGGGTCGGTGCCCGGGGCCAGTTCCAGACGTTGGGTCATGGTGAAGCGCAGCGCGTCGCCGGGGCGGCGACCGTCGAGGTACCAGCGCTGGATGGGAGTGAGCGGCGCCTCGGTGGGCGCGGTGCCGTCCGTGGCGGCCTGCCGCGGGTCCGCCTCCGCGGTGCGCAGGGCGAGCTCGGCGACGGTCTGGTGACGGAAGACGTCCTTGGTGGTGAGGGCGAGTCCGGCGGCGCGGGCCCGGGAGACGATCTGGATGGAGAGGATCGAGTCGCCGCCCAGGGCGAAGAAGTTGTCCCGCGCGCCCACTCGTTCGACGCCCAGGACCTCGGCCCAGACGGCGGCCAGGGTCTCCTCGGTGCCGGGGCGCGGCGCCACGTACGGCGTGGCGCTGTCGGGCTGCGCCGGCGGGGCGGGCAGTGCGCGCCGGTCGGTCTTGCCGCTGCTGGTGCGCGGGATGCGCGCCAGCGGGACGAACGCCGCGGGCACCATGTGGTCCGGCAGGGTCCGCCGCAGCCTCACCCGCAGTTCGTCGGCCGGCGGGGTGCGGTCCCCGGCGGGCACCAGATAGGCCACGAGCATGGTGCGGCCGGCGTGCTCGCGGGCGACCACCACGGCCTCGGCGACGTCCGGGTGGTCGCCGAGGGCGGCCTCCACCTCGCCCGGTTCGATGCGGAAGCCGCGGATCTTGACCTGGTCGTCGGTTCGGCCCAGGAACTCCAACAGTCCGTGCGCGTCCCAGCGGGCGCGGTCGCCGGTGCGGTACATCCGCTCCCCCGGCGCGCCGAACGGGTCGGGCAGGAAGCGCGCGGCGGTCAGCCCCGGGCGGTTCAGGTAGCCGCGGGCCACCTGTGCCCCGGCCAGGTACAGCTCGCCCGGTGTGCCGGGCGGGACCGGTCGCAGCGCGCCGTCGAGCACGTAGGCGCGCAGGTTGCGGCCGGGGCGGCCGATGACGGGGCGCTCCGGCCGCTCGGCGCAGCGGCCGTAGACGGCGTCGACGGTGCACTCGGTGGGCCCGTACATGTTGTGGGCGACGACGCCGAGGCCCGCCTCGGCCGCGCACAGCTCCCGCCACGCGGCGCTGTCGATCGCCTCGCCGCCCACCAGCAGCAGGCGCGGGTGGTGGCGGCCGGGCGCGAGGAGCCCGGCGGCGGTGAGTTCGCGCAGGAAGGACGGGGTGACGTTCACCAGGTCCAGGCGCCGCTTCGCGACCAGGGCGCAGAAAGCCTCCGGGTCCAGCCGCACGTCCTCGTCGACCAGGTGCACCTCCTGGCCCAGGGCGAGCAGCAGCGGCCCCTCCCAGGAGGTGTCGAAGGAGAACGACGCGCTGATCGCGGCGCGCAGCCGCCGCCCGTCCGCGGTGTGCGGCGCGACGAGCCCCTCCCGGTGGTCGTGACAGAGGTTGGCCAGGTGGCGGTGTTCCAC
This sequence comes from Streptomyces taklimakanensis, assembly GCF_009709575.1. Lineage (NCBI taxonomy): Bacteria > Bacillati > Actinomycetota > Actinomycetes > Kitasatosporales > Streptomycetaceae > Streptomyces > Streptomyces taklimakanensis. The sequence continues at coordinate 5,729,633 of NZ_WIXO01000001.1, read as the reverse complement.
CGCGACGCCCTTGGGGCGGCCGGTGGAACCGGAGGTGTAGACGATGTAGGCGGTGTTCTCCGGGTGCAGCGGGGCGAGCCGGTCGGCGTCGGTGGGGTCGTGGGCGGGCAGCCGGTCCCAGGGCACCTCGCGCAGGGCGGCCTCGTCCAGCACCACAGCCGGTCCGGCGTCGGCCAGGAGGAACGCGACGCGCTCGGCGGGCAGGTCGGGGTCCAGGCCGAGCAGGGTGCCGCCCGCCTTGAGGACGGCGAGCAGCGCCGCGTACGCCTGGGAGGTGCGCGGCAGGCGGGCGGCGACCACGGTCTCGGGGCCGACGCCGGAGGCGATGAGGTGGTGGGCCAGCCGGTTGGCCCGGTCGTTGAGGGCGGCGAAGTCGAGCGTGGCGTCCCGGGCCACCAGGGCGGTGGCGTGCGGGGTGCGGGCGGCCTGCGCCTCGAACAGGGCCGTCAGGCTCGTGGGGGCGGCGTCCGCGGCCGGCAGCCCGGCGCCCTGCCACCGGTGGAGCACCCGGTCCCGCTCGGCGGCGGTCATCAGCGGCAGCGCGCCGGTCTCCCGGTCCGGGTCCTCGGCGGCGGCCTCCAGCAGCAGTCGCAGTCGGGCCGCCAGCCGCTCGGCGGTGTCCGCGTCGAACAGGCCGGTGTTGTACTCCAGGTAACCGGTGACGCCGCCGTCTCTCTCCACGAAGTCGAAGGAGAGGTCGAAGCCGGCGTACCGGACCGGCGGTGTCACCGGTTCGACCTCCAGGCCCGGCAGGCGGGGCGCCTCGGCGCCCAGGTTGTGCAGCGCCACCATGACCTGGAACAGGGGGGTGCGGCTGGTGTCCCGCTCGGGTTGGAGGGCGTCCACCAGCTTCTCGAAGGGCACCTCCTGGTGGGCGAACGCCTCCAGGACGGTGGCCCGCACCCGGTGCAGCAGCTCGCGGAACGTCATGCCGGGACGCACCCGGTTGCGCAGCACCAGGGTGTTGACGAACATGCCGACCATGTCGTGGAGTTCGGGGCGTTCGCGCCCGGCGGTCACCGTGCCGACGGCGACGTCCTCCTGGTCGGCCCAGCGGGAGAGCAGGACCGTGCAGGCGGCCAGCAGCGTCATGTAGAGGGTGGCGTCGGCGTCGCGGCCCGTCTCGCGCAGCCGCTCGGTCAGGGCGGTGGGGAGGGTGAAGGTCACCAGCGCCCCGTCGCGGGTGCGCACGGCGGGTCGGGGCCGGTCGGTCGGCAACTCCAGCGGGGCCAGGCCGTCCAGCGCCTCGCGCCAGTGGGCGAGTTGCTCGTCGACCCGCTCGGTGCGGGCGCGCTGCCAGGCGGCGTAGTCGGCGTACCGCACGGGCAGTTCGGGCAGTTCGGGCCGGCGGCCCTCCCGCGCCGCCGCGTACAGCTCCCCCAGGTCCCGGCCGAGGACGGCGACGGACCAGCCGTCGGTGACGATGTGGTGGACGGCCAGGACCAGCACGTGCTCGTCGGCGGCCAGGCGTGCCAGCCGGGCGCGCAGCAGGGGCCCGGTGCCCAGGTCGAAGGGGGTGCCGGCCTCGCGTTCCAGGAGCGCGTCCAGGGCGGCCCGGGTGTCCCCGGCCGAGGGGCCGGTGAGGTCCTCCAACGGCAGGTCCACCGGGTGGGGCGGGTGTACGAACTGCCGGGCGCGGCCGTCGGTCTCGGCGAACGTGGTGCGCAGCGCCTCGTGCCGGGCCACCAGGCCGTCCAGGGCGCCGCGCAGGGCGGCCTCGTCGAGCCGGCCGCGCAAGCGCAGCACGGACAGGGTCGTGTACTCGGTGCCGCCCGGTTCGAAGCGGTCGAGGAACCACAGGCGCTGCTGCGCGTACGACAGCGGGAGCGGGGTGTCCGGGTCGGCGGCCGGTATGGCGTCGGCCGACCCGGCCGGTTCGCCGTCCGAGGGCTCGGCCGGTTCGCCGAGGGCGGCGGCCAGGTCGGCCACCGTGGGGTGGGTGAACAGCAGCCGGGGCGAGACGTCCGCGCCGAAGGCCGTGCGCAGCCGGGAGGTGACGCGGACGGCGAGGATGGAGTCGCCGCCGAGGGCGAAGAAGTCGTCGCCGGCTCCCACGTCGACCGCGTCCAGGACATCGGTGAAGGCGGCGGCGACCGCGCGCTCGGCCCGGGTGCGCGGCGGGGTGCGGTCGGTGCCGGCGGCGAAGCCGTCCGGTCCGGGCGCCGGCAGGGCGCGCCGGTCGAGTTTGCCGTTGACGGTCAGCGGCAGCGCCTCCATCGGCACGTAGGCGGCGGGCACCATGTGCGCGGGCAGCAGGCGCTCCAGGTGGGCGCGGAGTTCGGCGGCGGGCGGCGGGGCGGCGGCCTCCCCACCGCCCGCGCCGACGACGTGCGCGACCAGCCGCCGCGTCCCGGCGGTGTCCTCGTACACGCCCACCGCGGCGGCGCCGACGCCCGGGTGGGCATGGAGGGCGGCCTCGATCTCGCCGGGCTCGATGCGGTAGCCGCGGATCTTCACCTGCTGGTCGGCGCGGCCCAGGTACTCCAGCGTGCCGTCGGCCCGCCACCGGGCCCGGTCGCCGGTGCGGTACATGCGACCGCCGGGCGACCCGAAGGGGTTCGCCACGAAGCGGGACGCGGTCAGACCGGGCCGGCCCAGGTAGCCGCGGGCCAGGCCCTCCCCCGCCACGTACATCTCGCCGACGGCGCCGGGCGGCACGGGGGCCAGGGCGTCGTCGAGCACGTACACCCGCAGGTCGGGTATGCCGGTGCCGATGGGACTGGCGGCGCCCGTGCGGGCCGTCGCGCGGTCCAGGGGTTCGTAGGTGACGTGCACGGTGGTCTCGGTGATGCCGTACATGTTCACCAGGCGCGGAGCGGTGTCCGGGTGGCGCGCGTACCAGTCGGACAGCCGCTCGACGTCCAGCGCCTCGCCTCCGAAGATCACCGTGCGCAGGGCCAGGCGCGCGCTCGGCTCGGGGTGCTCGGCGTCCGCACGCACCAGCGGGTAGAAGGCGGACGGGGTCTGGTTGAGGACCGTGACCCGCTCGTCCGCCAGCAGACGCAGGAAGTCCTCCGGGGAGCGGGCGGTGTCGTCGGGGACGACGACGAGCCGACCGCCGTGCAGCAGCGCGCCCCAGATCTCCCACACCGAGAAGTCGAAGGCGTAGGAGTGGAAGAGCGTCCACACGTCCGTCTCGTCGAAGGCGAACCAGTGGCGGGTGCGGTCGAACAGCCGCACCACGTTGGCGTGCGGCACCACCACGCCCTTGGGCCGGCCGGTCGAGCCGGAGGTGTAGATGGCGTAGGCCGGGTTCCGGGGCAGCGGTCGGCGGGCCGGGGCCGGTCCGCCGGGCGGGCGGTGCGCGAGGTCGGCGCGGACCGCGGCGTCGTCCAGCGGCAGGACGGGCACGGCGGTGCCCTCCGCCCGTCCGGCGGCCGGGGCGGTGGTGACCAGCATCACCGGCGCGGCGTCCCGGAGCAGGTGGGCGACGCGCTCGGCCGGCAGTTTGGGGTCGATCGGCAGGTAGGCCGCGCCCGTCTTCAGCACGGCCAGGATCGCCACGACCAGCTCCGTGGAGCGGGGCAGGGCCAGCGCCACGAAACGCTCGGGCCCGGCACCGGCCTCGGCCAGTCGGTGGGCGAGCCGGCCGGCCCGCGCGTCGAGTTCGGCGTAGTCGAGGTGGTCGCCCGCGCAGGTGACGGCGGTGGCGCCGGGGGTGCGGGCGGCCTGGGCCTCGAACAGGTCCACCAGGGTCCGCTCGGGGCTGCCGTGCTCGGTGCCGTTCCAGTCCTCCAGCATCCGCCGCCGTTCCTCGACGGTGGTCCAGGCCAGCGCGCGCAGCGGCCTGCCGGGATCGTCGGCGATCCCCGTCAGCAGCAGGCACAGCCGGTCGGCGATCGCCCGGACGGTCCCGACGTCGAACAGCTCCGGGTCGTAGGCCAGGTCGAAGCCGACCCGCTCGCCCTGGTAGGCGCGGAGCACGAGCGGGTAGTTGGTGGCGTCCCGGGAGGCGACGTCGACCAGGCGCACGCCCGAGCCGGCCGTGCGTGCCTCGTCGAAGGGGTAGTTCTCGAAGGCGACCATGCTGTCGAACAGCGCGGCGCCCGACGGCACGTCGCTCAGGCCGGTCAGTTCGGCGAGGGAGACCGACGCGAAGCGCCGTGACTCGGCCTGGGCCTCCTGGAGTTCCCGCAGCCACTCGACGGCCGTGCGCCGGCCGTCCACCCGGACCCGGGTGGGCAGGGTGTTGATGAACATGCCCACCATCGACTCCACGCCGGGCAGGTCGTCGGGGCGCCCCGAGACGGTGGTGCCGAACACCACGTCCCGTTCCGCGCTGTAGCGGGACAGCAGCAACGCCCAGGCGCCCTGCACCACCGTGCCCAGGGTGAGCCCGGCCTCCCGGGCGGTGCAGGCCAGCCGCCGGGACGCCTCGTCGGACAGGCCGGACGCGAGGACGTCCGCGGACCGGGCCCGGTGCGCCTCGCGGACGGGGCGGTCGGCGGGCAGCGGGGTCGGCGTGGCGAAGCCGTCCAGGACCTCGCGCCAGTGGTCCCGCGCGGCGTCGGCGTCCTGGTCGGCCAGCCACCGCACGTAGTCGCCGAAGGGCCGGCGCACCGGCGGGCGCGCCTCGCCTCCGGCGGTGAGGGCCGCGTACTCCTCGCACACCTCGGTGAGCACCTGGGCCAGGCTCCACCCGTCCAGGATCAGGTGGTGGGAGGTCCACAGCAGGTGCAGCCGCGCGTCGGGCAGCCGCACCAGGGTGAGCCGCATCAGCGGGGCCACGGTGAGGTCCACTCCGCGCGCCAGGTCGTCGGAGCGCAGCCGGGCGAACTTCTCCTCGCGCTCCCGTGCGTCCACCTCGCGCCAGTCCAGGTGGGTCACCGGCACCCGGACGTCCCGGTGCACGACCTGGAGCGGAGCGGGCACGTCCTCCCACACCACCGAGGTCCGCAGCGCGGGGGTGCGGTCGGTCACCCGCTGCCAGGCGAGGGCGAAGGCGTGCGGGTCCGACACGCCCTCCAGCAGCAGGGCGGCCTGGTCCACGTACACGTCGTCCGGTCCGCCGACCAGACGGTGGAAGAGCATGCCCTCCTGGAGCGGGGTCAGCGGGAGGAGGTCCTCCACCCCGCGGCCGTCGCCGACCAGCCGGTCGACGCCGGCCTGGTCCAGGCCGGCCAGGGGGAAGTCGGAGGGGGTGCGGCCGCCGGCGTCCGGCCGGGCGCAGTGCTCGGTGATCGCGGCCAGCGCCCGGACCATGCCGTCCGCGAGGTTTTGGACGGTGTCCGTGTCGTGCACCCGGTCGCTGTAGTGCCAGGTGAACTCCAGCTCCCCGTCGGCCACCACCGCCGAGACGTCCAGCAGGTGGTCCAGCGGCTCGTCGGCCGCCACCTCCCGTCCGGGTGCCTCGCCGGCCGGGGCGAAGTCCCCTCCGGCGGGCGTGTCCCACTGCCCGTGGTAGTTGAAGCTCACCTGGGGCAGCGGCAGGTCCCGCAGGGCGCGGGCGGACGGGTCGGGCGAGCCCAGGCGGGCCGGCGCCTCGTAGCTCAGGCCGCGCCGGGGCACGGCCCGCAGCCGCTCCTTCACGTCCTTCAGCGTGGCGCCCCAGTCCGGCGCGTCCGACGGTCCGACCGGGGCGAGGGTGACGGGATACTGGGTGGTGAACCAGCCGACCGTCCGCGACACGTCGATCGGGTCGTCGGCCTCCGGGCCGGCGGGGCCGACGAGCTCCTCCCGGCCGTGGCCCTCCAGGGCGACGGTGACCCGGTCGGTGCCCGCCCAGTCGGCGAGCACCCGGCCCAGGGCGGTCAGCAGTACGTCGTTGACCTGGGTGCGGTAGACCCCGGGGACCCGGCGCAGCAGCGCCTCGGTGCCGGCGCGGTCCACCCGGGCGCGGACGGTGCGCACCGATCCGGCGAGCGGCGTGCCGGGCCGGTCGACGGGCAGCGGGGTGCGCGGCCGGGCGGCCTCGGCGGTCCAGTACGGCAGGTCGTCGTCCAGGTCGCCGGCCCGCACCCGCCGGGACAGGTGCGCGGCCCAGTCGGCGAACGGTGTGGTGGCGGGCTCCAGGCTGATCGGTTCGCCCGCGACCGCCTGCCGGTACGCCCGTTCCAGGTCGGCCAGGAGGATGCGCCAGGAGACGCTGTCCACGGCCAGGTGGTGGGCCGTCAGGAAGAGCTGGGGCCGCCCGCCGTCCGGGGACGGCAGCAGGACCGCGCGCAGCAGGGCGCCGGAGGCCGGGTCCAGGGCCGCGCGGGCGGCGTCGGCGACCCCGGTCCGTGCCGACTCCCGGTCGTCGCCGGTGGTGGTGCCGGTGGCGGGCGGGTCGTGACGGGTCAACAGCCCGGTGACCGGCCCCTCGCCGGGGTGCTGTCTCCAGGTGTCCCCGACGCGTTCGAATCGGGTGCGCAGCGCGGGATGGTGGGTGACCACCGCTTCCAGGGCCTGTCGCAGGGCCCGTTCGTCGAGGTCGCGCGGCAGGTCGAGCAGCATCGACATGCCGAAGTGCCGCAGCGGGCCGTGGGTGGCGAAGAACCACTCCTGGACGGGGGTCAGCGGGGCCGGACCGTCCTCGCGCGGCCGTCGGGGGGCGGGCGTCCGGACGGCCCGGTGGGACGCGGCGGCGGCCAGGTCGGCCACCGTCTGATGGCGGAAGACGTCCCGTGAGGTCAGGTGCAGGCCCGCAGCGCGGGCCCGGGAGACGGCCTGGATGGAGAGGATGGAGTCGCCGCCCAGCTCGAAGAAGTTGTCGGTGACGCCCACCCGGGTCACGCCCAGCACCTCGGACCAGATGCCGGCCAGTGTCTCCTCGTCGGGGGTGCGCGGGGCGACGAACTCCCGTTCGCGCGGGGCCGCGTCGAGGTCGGGGGCGGGCAGGGCCCGGCGGTCCAGCTTGCCGCTGGTGGTCAGCGGCAGGGCGTCGAGCACGGTGAAGGAGGAGGGCACCATGTGGTCGGGCAGGACCCGCCGGCAGGCCGCCCGCAGTTCGGATGCGACGGGCCGCGCGGCGCCCGCGGCGGGCACGAGGTAGGCGGCCAGCCGGGTGTGGCCGTGGGGGTCGGCCACCGCGACGACGGCCGCGGCGGCGACGTCCGGCAGGTCCAGCAGGACCGCCTCGATCTCGCCCGGCTCGATGCGGTGGCCACGCACCTTGACCTGGTCGTCGGCGCGACCGAGGTAGTCCAGCCGTCCGTCGGCGGTCCAGCGGGCCAGGTCGCCGGTGCGGTACATCCGCTCCCCCGGCGCGCCGAACGGATCGGGCAGGAAACGGGCGGCGGTCAGACCCGGGCGGTTCAGATAGCCGCGGGCCACCTGCTCACCCGCCAGGTACAGCTCGCCGCCGACACCGGGCGGCACGGGCTGGAGCCGGTCGTCGAGGACGTAGGCCCGCACGCCCGGCAGCGGCCGGCCCACCAGCGGGGGGCCGGCCCCCTCGACGCGGCAGGCCAGGGCGTCGACCGTGCACTCGGTGGGGCCGTAGAAGTTGTACGCGGTGACGTCGTCGCGGCCGGCCAGCTCGCGCCACAGGCCGGGACCGATCGCCTCGCCGCCGAGCATCAGCACCCGGGGGCGGTGGCGCGGGTCGGTGAGCAGCCCGGCGGGCAGCAACTGTCGCAGGTAGGACGGGGTCAGGTCCAGGAAGTCGATGCGGTGTTCGACGACGTACTCGACCAGGGCGGCCGGATCCAGCCGGGTCGTCTCGTCGACCAGGTGCAGCCGGTGGCCGTCGGCCATCAGCAGCACGCCCTCCAGCGAGGTGTCGAAGGAGAACGACGCGGTCAGCGCCACCCGCAGCGGGCCGCCGCCCGCCTCGGCGACGAACCCCTCGCGGTGGCCGGCCAGCAGGTTGGTCAGGGAGCGGTGCGCCACGACCACGCCCTTGGGACGGCCGGTGGAGCCGGAGGTGTGGATGACGTACGCGGTGTTCTCCGGGCGCAGCGGGGCGAGCCGGTCGGCGTCGGTGGGGTCGTGGGCGGGCAGCCGGTCCCAGGGCACCTCGCGCAGGGCGGCCTCGTCCAGCACCAGGGCGGGTTCGGCGTCCCGGAGCAGGAACCGTATGCGCTCCTCGGGCAGTTCGGGGTCGATGGGCAGGTAGCCGGCGCCGGACTTCCACACGGCGAGAGCCGCCACGATCATGTCGGCGGTGCGCGGCAGCCGCAGCGCGACCAGCCGCTCGGGGCCGGCGCCGAGGGCGATGAGGTGGTGGGCCAGCCGGTTGGCGCGGGCGTTGAGCGTCGCGTAGTCCAACCGCGTCTCCCCCGCGACCAGGGCGATGGCTTCGGGGGTGCGGGCCGCCTGCCGCTGGAAGACCTCGGGGTAGGTGGTGGCGGGGGCCGGGCGCGCGGTGGTGTTCCAGTCGACCGTCACCCGCCGCACCTCCCGGGGGGAGAGCAGCGGCAGGGTGCCCAGCGGCCGGTCCGGTTCGGCGACGGCGCCCTCCAGCAGCCGCAGCAGTTGGTCCGCCATCCGCCGCGCGGTGTCCGCGTCGAACAGGTCGGTGCGGTACTCCAGCAGGCCGGTCAGCCGCTCCCCGTCCGGCACGAACTCCACGCTCAGGTCGAAGGTGGCCGCCTGCCGCGGCACGGTGACCGGTGAGGTGGCCAGGCCCCGTGGCGCGGGCGCCGCGGGTGGGGCCGGGTGGAGCAGGACCATCACGTCGAACAGGGGGTTGCGGCCCGCCTCCCGGGTCGCGCCCACGGCCTCCACCAGCCGCTCGAACGGCGTGTCGCCGTGGGCGAAGGCATCGTTGACGGTGTCGGCGGCGGCCGTCAGCAGGTCGCGGAAGGATCCGCCGGCCTCGACGGGGGTGCGCAGCACGACGGTGTTGGCGAAGAAGCCGACGGCCCGCTCCAGGTCGGTGCGGGGACGCCCGGGGGTCAGGGAGCCGACGGTGACGTCGCCCTGTCCGGACCAGCGGGCCAGGAGCGCCTGGCAGCCGGCGACCAGGGAGGTGAACAGCGTGGTGTGCCGCTCCGTCGCGAGTTCGCGCAGCCGGGCCACGGTGTCGGCGGGAACGGTGAAAGTGTGGACCGCGCCCGCCCCGGACTCCTCGCCGCGGCGCGGACGGTCCAGCGGCAGTTCCGGCGGTACGGCGCCGGACAGCTTCTCGGACCAGTGGTCCAGATCCCGCTCCAGACGGGAGCCGGACAGCTGTTCGCGCTGCCACACCGCGAAGTCCGGGTACTGCGTCGCCACCGGCGCCAGGTCCGGTGCGGCGCCGCGGGCCAGGGCCTCGTAGGCGGTGCACAGCTCCTCCAGCAGCACGCCCATCGACCAACCGTCGGTGACGATGTGGTGCGCGGTCAGCAGCAGCACGTGCGAGGTGTCCGACTCCCGCAGCAGCAGGGCGCGCAGCAGCGGGCCGGTGCGCAGGTCGAACGGGCGAGAGTACTCCGCCAGCAGCGCCGCCTCCAGGGCGGGCGCCCCGTCGTCGGTGGCGACGGTGGGACGCCGCGCGTCCGGCGCGACGTCCCGGACCGGCAGCGGTACCGGACCGGCCGGGCGCACGGTCTGCACCGGCCCTCCGTCGACCTCCTCGAACGTGGTGCGCAGCGCCTCGTGGCGCTCCACCACGGTGGCCAGGGCTCGGGAGAGGGCCCGGTGGTCCAGTGAGCCGGTGAACCGCAGCGCGACCGCGCTGTTGTAGCGGGGGTCGCCGGGCCGCAGCCGGTCCAGGAACCACAGCCGCTGCTGGGCGAAGGACAGCGGCAGGGGCCGCGTCCGGTCCGCGTGCGGGATGCCCTGTCGGGCCTTCCCCTCCGGTGTGCCGGCGCGGCCGGCCAGTCGGCGGCGCAGCGCCTCCTGGAGGTCCTGGGGCAGGGCCTGGGCACGGTTTCGCTTCGAAGACGTCATGGTTGTTCGGTCCTCACCGCTCGTCGTGGTCGCTGTCGCCGCGTACGGCGTCTTCGAGTTCGCTCAGCACCTGCTCCTCCACCTGTTCCGCCAGTGCGGCGACGGTGCGGGAGACCAGAACGTCGCGGGGCGTGAGGGTCACGCCGAAGGCCTCGCCCGCGCGCGAGGCGATGCGCAGGGCGCGCAGGGAGTCGCCGCCCAGGGAGAAGAAGTCGTCCTCCGCCCCCACGGTCGTGTGCAGGGCCTCCTCCCAGATGGCGGCCATGGCCTCCTCGGTGGGGGTGCGGGGGGCGACGTGGCCGGCCGCCGCCTCCTCCCCGTCGGGCGCGGGCGCGGGCAGGGCGGCCCGGTCGGTCTTGCCGTTCTCGGTGAGCGGGAAGCGCTCCAGCACGACGAAGGCCGAGGGGACCATGTGTCCGGGCAGGGTGCGCGCGGCCAGCGCCCGCAGCTCGGCGGCGGCGGGGGCCTCGGCGTCGGGTGCGGCGAGCACGTGGGCCACCAGGCGCGGCAGTCCCGGCTCGTCCTCCCGCACGGACACCACGGCGTCCAGCACGGCCGGGTGGCGCACCAGGGTCGCCTCGACCTCTCCCGCCTCGATCCGGTGGCCGCGCAGCTTGAGCTGGTGGTCGGTGCGGCCCAGGTAGTGCAGCTCGCCCCGGGCGTCGCGCCGCACCAGGTCGCCGGTGCGGTACATGCGGCTGCCCGGCTCCCCGAACGGGTCGGCCACGAAGCGGGACGCGGTCAGACCGGGCCGGCCCAGATAGCCGCGGGCCAGGGCCGGGCCGCTCAGCCACAGTTCGCCCGCCACGCCATCGGCGACCGGCCGCAGCCGCGCGTCGAGGACGTAGGCGCCGGTGGCGGGCAGCGGGCGGCCGATGGGCGGCGCGTCGCCGTCCGGCTCCAGCGGATCCGACCAGGTGGCGACCACCGTGGCCTCGGTGGGCCCGTAGGAGTTGATCATGCGGTGGTGCGGTGCCCAGCGGGCGACCGCTTCGGGGCCGCACGCGTCGGCGCCGACCACCAGGGTCTTCAGGTCCGGCAGGGTGCCGGGGGTGTCGGGCGGCAGGGTGGCGAGCGCGGCCGGCGGCAACAGGGTGTGGGTGACGCGTTCGCCGCGCAGCACGTCCGCCAGCTCCGCGCCGAGCAGCGGGCCGGGGCGGGGCACGACCAGGCGGGCGCCGCTGGGCAGGGCCATGCACAGTTCCAACACCGAGGCGTCGAAGCTGGGCGTGGCGAAGGCCAGGACCCGGTCGCCGGGGCCCACCCGGTAGTGCTCGGCCTCGGCGGCGGCGAAGCCCGCCAGGCCCCGGTGGGTGACGACCACGCCCTTGGGCGTCCCGGTGGAGCCCGAGGTGTAGATGACGTACGCCGGGTCGTCGAGGTCGAGCGGACGGACGCGGTCGGTGTCGGTGGGACGGTGCCCGGGCACGCCGTCCGATCCCGCCGCGAGCAGGTCGGCGACCTGCTCGGCGTCGAGGGTCACGGCGGGCGCCGCGTCGCGCAGCATCAGCGCGACCCTCTCGTCCGGGTAGCCCGGGTCCACCGGCAGGAACGCGGCGCCCGCCTTGGCCACCGCCAGTTGGGCCAGGACCATGTCCGCCGAGCGCGGCAGGACCAGCGCGACGATGTCGCCGGGGCCGGCGCCCCGGGCGATGAGCCGGTGCGCCAGGCGGTTCGCCCGCTCCTCCACCTCCGCGAAGGACAGCAGCAGCCCCGAAGCGCTCAGCGCCGGTGCCGGCGGCCGACGGTCCACCGCGGCCTCGACCAGCTCGGGCAGGGTCGCCGGGGGCACCGACCGGGACCGCGGGCGCGCGGGCCCCCGGACCAGCCGGGCCCGCTCCTCCGGCGGCAGCACGTCGACCTCGTCCAGGCGGACGGCCTCCCCCGAGTCGGCCAGGGTGCGCAGGGTGTGCAGGAGCTGACCGGCCAGGGAGCGTGCCGTGGCCTCCTCGAAGTACCGGGGGTCGTAGCCGAGCTCGACGCCCAGCCGGTCACCGGGTGAGATCACCACGGTGAGCGGGTAGTTGGTGGCCTCCCGGGCGTCGAGGTCCCGCACTCGCACACCGTGCTCCCCGGCCGTCGCGTCGCCGACCGGATAGTTCTCGTGGACCAGCAGGCTGTCGAACATCGTCGCCCCGGCGGGCAGCCCGCTCCACGCGTGCAGGTCCGTCAGCGGCACGTGGTCGAACCGGCGGTCCTCGGCCCGCGCGGACTGCACCTCGCGCAGCCACGCGTCGCAGGGCGCTCCGCCGTCCACGGTGATCCGGGCGGGCAGGGTGGTGATGAACAGGCCGGTGATGGTGTCGGCTCCGGGCAGGTCCGCCGGCCGGCCGGAGACGGTGGTGCCGAAGCACACCTCCCGCTCGCCGCTCCAGCGCGACAGCAGCAGCGCCCAGGCGCCCTGCACCACGGTGTTGAGGGTGAGGCGGTGACGGCGGGCGAAGTCCGCCAGCCGGGCCGTCTCGGCCTCCCCGAGCCACCGTGACAGCCAGGTCCCGGAGCGGGCCGCGGCGCCCTGGGCGGGCCTGCGGTCGTAGGGCAGTGCCGTGGGGGCGGTGAGGTCCGCCAGGACCCTCCTCCAGTGCTCCTCGGCCCGGTCGGTGTCCCGGGCGGCGAGCCAGGCGGCGTAGTCCGCGAACGGCCGGCGGTCCGGCAGCCGCGGTTCGTTCCCCCGGGCGAGCGCCGCGTGACAGGCCATGACGTCCGACAGCACGTGGAAGACGCTCCATCCGTCCAGCAGGAGGTGGTGGAAGGTCCACACCACCCGCACCTCGTCCGGGCCGAGCCGGATCAGGGCGACGCGCAGCAGCGGCGCGCTGTCCAGGGCGATGCCGCGGGCCCGGTCCGCCTCCAGCAGCCGCTCCAGTTCCGCGTCGCGCTCCGCCCCCGTCAGGGCGCTCCAGTCGTGTTCGGTGACGGGCAGGTCGGCGCCGCGGCGCACGACCTGGAGCGGGACGGGCACCCCGCTCAGCACCACGGCGGTGCGCAGCACGGGGGTCCGGTCGACCACGTGCTGCCAGGCCGCGGCCAGCAGACGCGGGTCGCGCACCCCGTCCACCACGAACGTGATCTGCTCGACGTACATCCCCCGGCCGGGGTCGTCCATGCCGTGGACGACCATGCCGGTCTGGGTGGGGGTGAGCGGGTAGACGTCCACCACGTCGCGGCCGGTGCCCACCAACCGGTCGACGGTCGCCTGGTCCAGCGGGGCCAACGGGAAGTCCGACGGGGTGCGGCCCCCGGCGTCGGGTCGGGCGCAGTGCCGCACGATCTCCCGCAGCTCGTCGGCCATCTCGGCCGCCAACCGGGCGACGGTCTCGCGCCGGTGCACCCCGCGCGAGTACGCCCAGGTGAACTCCAGTCGCTTGTCGACGACCCGGCCGACGACGTCGATGAGGTGCGGCCGGTCCGCCGCGCGGTCCATGCCGCCGGTCAGTCCGTCGCGCGGGGCGTGCAGCAGACCGTCCGCGGGCACGTCCCAGTCCTGTTGACCCAGGTAGTTGAAGCCGATCTGCGGCAGGTCCGGCAGCCGCGGGCCGGTTTCGGGGCGCAGGTGGCGCAGGGCTCCGTACCCCAGTCCGCCGCGCGGCACGGCCCGCAGGCCCTCCTTGACGGACTTCAGCGCGGTCCCGGTGTCCGCGTCCCGGGGGACGTCCAGCGCGACGGGGTACATCGTGGTGAACCAGCCGACGGTCCGCGCGAGGTCGACGTCGTCGAACAGGTCCTCCCGGCCGTGGCCCTCCAGCGTCACCGCGACCCGGTCCCGTCCCGTCCAGCGCGCCAGGACCCGGCCCAGGGCGCACAGCAGGACGTCGTTGACGCGGGTGCGGTAGGCGTCCGGCACGTCCTGGAGCAGCCGGCGGGTGTCCTCGCCGTCCAGGCCGACGGTCAGCGTCTCCTCGCGGGTGGCGTCGTTGTCCCCGTCGAGGTCGGTCGGCAGGGCGCCGACGCCGTCCACGTCCCGCCAGTGGGCGAGTTCGTCGTCGAAGCCGCCGGCCGCGGTGTGTTCGGCCAGCCGCCGCGCCCACGCGTGGAAGGAGGTGGTCTTCGGTCCGAGGTCCACCCGGTCCCCGGCCCGCAGCGCCCGGTACGCGGCGTCCAGGTCCTCCAGGATCACGCGCCAGGACACCGCGTCCACCACCAGGTGGTGGGCGGCCAGCAGCAGGACCGGCCGCCGGTCGCCGCCCGGACCACCGCCCGGGCGGCACAGCGCGGCCCGCAGCAGCGGTCCGGCGGCCAGGTCGAATCCGGAGCACAGGGCGTCGGCCACCCCGCGCAGCGTCGCGTCCGCGCCGGCCGTGGCGCCCAGGGGCAGATCGTGCACCTCCAGGTGCGGCGCGTCGCCGGGGGCGGCGCCCCACTGGCGCCACCGCCCGCCGTCGACCGGCTCGAACCGCAGGCGCAGCGCGTCGTGCTGCTCCAGCACGGCCGCCAGGGCGTCGCGCAGCAGCGCCTCGTCGGTGTCGGCGGACAGGTGGAAGGAGAGCGACTGGGTGAAGTGCGCCGGGTCGCCGGTGAGCTCGTCGAACAGCCAGTGCTGGACGGGGGTGAGCAGCGCCTCGCCCACGACCGGGCCCTGTTCGGCGGCGGTGGGCGCCCGGTCCGGCAACTCCTCGGCCGCCGCTGCCAGTTCGGCGACGGTCTGGTGGAGGAACAGGTGCCGGGGGGTCAGCGCGAGACCGGCCCGGCGGGCCGCGGAGACGATCCGGATGCCGAGGATCGAGTCGCCGCCGAGCGCGAAGTAGTTGTCCTCCACGCCCACTTCGGGCACGCCCAGCACCTCGGACCAGATGGCGGCGAGCGCCTTCTCGGCGTCGGTGCGCGGCGGGCGGTCGCCGCCGGCTGCCGGGGCGGTCCACACGGGTTCGGGCAGGGCGCGCCGGTCCAGCTTGCCGGTGGCCCCCAGCGGCAGCCGCTCCAACGGCACCACGACCGCCGGGACCAGGTGGTCGGGGAGCGTGTCCGCGAGGAAGGCGCGCAGTTCGGCCGGGTCCGGGGCCCGGTCGCCGCGGGACACCGCGTAACCCACCAGCCGCCGGTGGCCGTCGTGCTCCACCACCCGGGCGGCGGCCGAGGTCACCCGCGGGTGCCGGGCCAGGGCGGCCTCCACCTCGCCCAGTTCGATGCGGAAGCCGCGCACCTTCACCTGGTCGTCCGAGCGGCCCAGGTAGAGCAGCTCGCCGTCGGTCGTCCACCGCGCCAGGTCGCCGGTGCGGTACATGCGGCTGCCCGGCTCCCCGAACGGGTCGGCCACGAAGCGGGACGCGGTCAGACCGGGCCGGCCCAGGTAGCCGCGGGCCACGCCCGTCCCGGCGAGGTACAGCTCGCCGGGCGCCCCGGCGGGCACCGGACGCAGCCGGTCGTCCAGGACGTAGGCCCGGGCGCCGCCGATCGGCCTGCCGATCGGCGGGACGCGCTCGGGGTCGGCGGGGTCGCAGGTCCAGGCGGTGGCGTAGACGGTGGCCTCGGTGGGGCCGTAGACGTTCATCACCCGGCAGCCGGGCACCGCCTCGCGCACCCGGCGGACGGTGCCGGCGGGCAGCGCCTCGCCGGCCAGGACGACGGTGTCCGCCGTGACGCGGGCGGTGTCCTCCTCCAACAGCCGGCCCAGGGCGGAGGGAACCGCGCTGAGCAGGCCCGCCTGCCACGCGTCGGGGCGCTCGGCGAGGGCCAGCAGGTCGCGGACGACCTCCACGCAGCCGCCGGCGAGCAGCGGCGCGACGATCTCGAACACCGACACGTCGAAGTTGAGCGAGGTGGAGGCCACCACGTGGGCGAACCCGCGGCCGCCGAACTCGGCGGCGGCCCAGTCGGCCAGCGCCACCACCGACCCGTGGGCGACCACGACGCCCTTGGGCCGGCCCGTCGAGCCGGAGGTGTGGATGACGTAGGCGGGGTGGTCGGGCAGCAGCGTCCCACGCCGCTCGTCGGCACCGATGTCGGCGGCGGACGCGGCGGCCAGGCGCTCGGCGCAGACGGGGTCGTCCAGGGTGATCCGGGTGAACGGTCCCGCCGGCAGCCGGCCGGCCGTCTCCGCGCTCGTCACCACGGCGTCGGGACGGACGTCGTCGAAGAGGAAGGCGATGCGCTCGGCCGGGTGGGCCGGGTCCACCGGCAGGTAGGCGGCGCCGCTCTTGAGGACCGCCAGCAGCGCCACGACCAGGTCGGCGGTGCGCGGCAGCGCCAGGGCGACGAACCGTTCGGGGCCGGCGCCGGCGTCGACGAGCAGCCGGGCCAGTCGGTTGGCGCGCTCGTCGAGCTGCCGGTAGGTGAGTCGTTCCCCGCCGGCCAGTACGGCCGGGGCGTCCGGGGTGCGCGCGACCTGTTCCGAGAACGCCTCGGGCAGGGTCCTGCCCGGCGTCCGCACCACCGGCCCGCCGAGCCGGTCGATCAGGTGGCGCCCCCGCTCCGGTTCCACCAGCGGCAGGTCGGCCAGGCACCGGCCCGGGTCGACGGCCATCTCCGTCAGCAGCGTCCGCAGGCTCGCGCCGAGCCCCTCGACCGTGGCGGCGTCGAAGGCGTCCGGGTCGTAGTCCAGGGCGACCGCGAGGGTGTCGCCGGGGGCGACCACCACGCTGAGCGGGTAGTTGGTCGGCTCCAGGTCGCGTTCCTGCTCGACGGCCAGCCCGTGCCGGGCCAGGGCCCCGCTGTCGAAGGGGTAGTTCTCGAAGACCACGATGCTGTCGAACAGGTTCGTTCCGCCCGGCACCTCGCTCCAGGTCTGGAGTTGGGCGAGGGAGACGAAGTCGTGGCGCCGGGACTCCGACTGGGCGCTCTGGAGGTCGCGCAGCCACTCCACCAGGTCGCGCCGGCCGTCGATCCGCGCCCGGGTGGGCAGGGTGTTGATGAACAGCCCGACCATGGAGGTCACTCCCGGCAGCTCGGCGGGTCGTCCGGAGACGGTGGTGCCGAACACCACGTCGTCACCGCCGCCGTAGCGGGACAGCAGCAGCGCCCAGGCGCCCTGGAGCACGGTGTTGACGGTCAGGCCCGCCCGCTGCGCCGTCTCCCTCAGCCGTGCCGACACGCCGGCGTCGAGCGTCACCCGGACCGTCCCCGTCGAGGAGGTGCGGTGTGCCTCGGCGGGTCGCCGGTCCCTCGGCAGTTCGGTGGGGACGGAGAAGCCGGCCAGCGCCTCGCGCCAGTACCGCTCCGCGCTGCCGGTGTCCTGCCGGGCCAACCAGCCCAGGTAGTCCCCGAAGGGCGCGCGGTCCGGGACCCGCGGGCGGCGCCCGGCGGTCAGCGCCGCGTACCGCTCGCACACCTCGTCGAAGACCTGGGCCGCGCTCCACCCGTCGAGCAGGACGTGGTGGAAGGTCCACACCATCCGCACCCTCTTCGGCGACAGCCGGATCAGCACCAGTCTCATCAGGGGCGCCCGGGTCAGGTCGATGCCGGCGCGCCGGTCCCGGTCGAGCAGCTCGTCCAGGTCCCGTTCGCACCCCTCGGCCGGCCGCCCGGACCAGTCGAGGTGGGTGACGGGCACGGTGGCACGCTGCTGCACGGCCTGGAGCGGTTCGGCGGTCTCCTGCCACACCAGGCGGGTGCGCAGCATCGGGTTGGCGTCCACCGTCCGCTGCCAGGCCGTGGCGAGGGCCTGCGGATCGGTGACGCCCGACAGCACCAACTGCACCTGGTTGACGTAGGTGCGCGAGTCGGGGTCCATGAGGCTGTGGAACAGCATGCCCGCCTGCATCGGCGTCAGCGGGTACAGGTCGGCGACCTCGCGGCCGTCTCCCACGACCCGGTCCACGGCCGCCTGGTCGAGCCGGACCAGCGGGAAGTCCGAGGGGGTGCGGCCTCCGGCGTCCGGACGGGAGCAGTGCGCGACGATGTCCTCCAGGGCCCGCACCATGCCGGCCGCGAGGTCGGCGACCGTCTCCTCGCGGTGCAGTCCGGCGCTGTGGTACCAGGTGATCTCCAGGCCGTCGTCCTCGACGCGGGCCACCACGTCCAGCAGGTGCGGACGCGTCGATTCGGGTGCCTCCGCGCCGCCCAGGCCGCCGGGCACCGAGCGGATCAGCGCGCCGCCGTCGGCGGACCAGTCGAAGCGGCCCAGGTAGTTGAAGCTGATGCCGGGCATCGGCGCGTCGGCGAGCCGCTCGTCCCGCGCCAGGTACCGCAGGGCCCCGTGGCCCAGGCCCCGGCCGGGTACGGACCGCAGTTGCTCCTTGACGGACTTCAGCGCGGCCCCCCAGTCACCGTCCGGCACCCGGAGGGCGACCGGGAACAGGGTGGTGAACCAGCCGACCGTGCGGGACAGGTCGACGTCGTCGAACAGGTGGTCCTCGCGGCCGTGCCCCTCCAGGCCGACGGCGACGGTGCGGCGCCCGGTCCACTCCGCCAGCACCCGCCCCAGGGCGGTCAGCAGCACGTCGTCGATGCGCGTGCGGTAGACGCCGGGGACCTTGCGCAGCAGGTCGTCGGTGCGCCGGCGGTCCAGCCGTACGGTCACCGCGCGCAGGTCGGCCGCGGTGTTGTCACCGCTCGCGTCCACCGGCAGCGGCGCCTCGCAGTGCCGGGCCACCTCCTCCCAGTGGGCGCGCTCGGCGTCGAAGCCGCCGGCCTCGGTGTGCGCGCGCAGCCGTCGCGCCCACTCCTGGACGGAGGTGGTGCGGTCCGGCAGGCGCACCGGTTCTCCGGCCAGCGCCTGGCGGTAGGCGGTCTCCAGGTCCTCCAGGATCACGCGCCAGGAGACGCCGTCGACCACCAGGTGGTGCACGGCCAGCAACAGCCGGGCGGGCCGGCCGGCGGCGCCGGTGAACAGTCGTGCGGTGAGCAGCGGGCCGTCGTCCAGTCGGAAGGCGGTGTGTGCCGCGGCCGAGACGCCAGCCTCGACCTCCTCGGCCGCCGCCGCGTCCAGTCCCGTCAGGTCGTGGATCTCCAGCAGCTCGGGGGGTTCCGCGTCCGCGGTGGCGCAGTGTTGGCGCCACTCCCCGTCGGCCTGCCGGACGAAGCGGGACCGCAGGGCGTCGTGGTGCGCCCACAGGGCCGCCAGGGCCCGGCGCAGGGCGGCCGGGTCGGGGACGTCGGGCGTCTCCACCACGACGCGCTGGTCGAAGAACTCCGGGCGCCGCGGCCCCGGGTCGAGGAACCAGTGCTGGATGGGGGTGAGCGCGACCTCCCCGTGCACCGGCCCGGTTCCGGCGGCGGGCGCGGCGGTGCCGGTGGCGGCGGCCAGGGCGGCGACCGTGGGGTGTCGGAACAGGTCGCGGGGGGTCAGCGCGAGGCCGGCGGCGCGGGCGCGGGAGACCACCTGGATGCTGAGGATCGAGTCGCCGCCCAGCATGAAGAAGTTGTCGTCCGTCCCGACCCGTTCCACTCCGAGCAGCTCCGCCCAGATCCCGGCCAGGACGCGCTCGGCCTCGGTGGTCGGCGCGCGGTAGGCGGTGCCGCCGGCCTCCGACCAGTCGGGGGCGGGCAGTCGGCGCCGGTCCACCTTGCCGTTGGCCGTCAGGGGCAGTTCCGGCACCGTGACGAAGGCGGCGGGCAGCATGTAGTCGGGCAGTTCGGCCGACAGGTGGGCGCGCAGTTCGGCCGCGGACGGCACGGCCGCGGCCGGAGCCGGCACGAGGTGGGCGGCCAGGCGCTTGCGTCCGGCGTGCTCGTACACCGACACCACGGCCTCGGCGACGGTCGGGTGGGCGGTGAGCCGGGCTTCTATCTCGGCGGGTTCGACGCGGAAACCGCGGATCTTGACCTGGTCGTCCGCGCGTCCCACGAAGTGCAGTTCGCCGTCGGCGCTCCACCGCACGATGTCGCCGGTGCGGTACATCCGTCCGCCGGGCGGGCCGAAGGGGTCGGCCAGGTAGCGCGCGGCGGTCGTTCCGGGACGTCCGGCGTAGCCGCGGGCCACGCCGGCTCCGGCGATGTACAGCTCGCCGGGGACGCCCGGCGGCTGGGGCTGGAGCGCGTCGTCCAGCACGTACACCCGCGTGTTGTCCAGCGGGCGCCCGATGGGCAGCACCGCCGGCAGCGGGTCGCCGGCGCGGAAGGCCCGCCGGGTCGCGAAGGTGGTGGTCTCGGTCGGGCCGTAGCCGTCGACGACGGTGAGGCCGGGGCAGGCGTCCAGGACGCGGCGCACCACCGCGCCCGGCACGGCCTCGCCGCCGGTCCACACCTGCGCGGCGCCGCGCAGGCAGGTGGGGTCCTCCTGGGCGAGCAGGCGGAACAGGCCCGCGGTCAACCACAGGCAGCGCACGCCCTGTTCGGTGATCGCGCGGCGGACCACGGCGGCGTCCAGCTCCGACGGCGGTGCCAGCACGGCCGTGCCGCCGCGCAGCAGCGGCACCCACAGCTCGTAGGTGGAGGCGTCGAAGGCGTGCGGGGAGTGCACCAGGACCCGGCCGTGGTCGGCGAAGGCGCGGTCGAGGGCGAGAGCGGCGACGTCCCGCTGGCGCACCGCGACGCCCTTGGGGGTGCCGGTGGAGCCGGAGGTGAACATCAGGTACTGGACGTTGTCGGGGCGCACCGCGGTCTCGGCCGTGTGACCGGACGCGTGACCGGCCGCGCGGTCGGTTCCCTCGCCGTCGGGCCGCAGGACGTCTCCGCCGGGCAGCACGGCGCGGGCCGTCTCCTCCCAGACGCCGCCGGTGAGCAGCAGGTCCGCGCCGGCCTCGGCCAGCATCCGCCGCAGCCGCTCGCGCGGCGCCCTGCCGTCCAGGGGGACGTAGACGCCGCCGGTGCGGACGAGGGCCAACTGGGCGACGACGAGCGCGGCCGAGCGGTCCATCAGCACGCCCACCGGGCGCTCCGGTGCCACCCCGAGCGCGGCCAGCCGGTCGGCCAGTGCCGCCGCCCGGGCGTCCAGCTCCCGGTAGGTCAGGCGCTCGTCGCCGGCTTCCAGCGCGACGGCGTCGGGCGTGCGGCGCACCTGTGCGGCGAAGAGGTCCGCCACCGTGGCCTCGGGCGTGTCGGTGGCCGTGTCGTTCCACTCCCGCAGCACCTGCTCGCGGCGCGCGTCCGTCAGCAGCGGCAGCCGCGCGGGCGGGCGCTCCGGGTCGGCGGCCATGCCCCGCAGCAGGACGGTGAGGTACTCGGCCAGGCGGGCGGCGGTGGCGGCGTCGAACAGCTCCGGGTCGTACCCCAGTCGCAGGGCGAGTTCCGGACCCGGATAGGCCACCAGGCTGAGCGGGTAGTTGGTGGTCTCGATGCCGTCCAGGCCGCTCAGCCGCAGCCCGTGCGCGGCGGCGAGGTCGTCGTCGACCGGGTAGTTCTCGAAGACGACGATGCTGTCGAACAGGGCGGTCCGCTCGGGGAGGTCGGTGAACGCCTTCATCCGGGTGAGCGGCACGTAGTCGAACGGCCGGTCCTCGCCCTGTTCCCACTGCAGCCGGCGCAGCCACTCGAGCAGGGTCCCGTCGCGCGGCACCGTGACGCGGGTGGGCAGGGTCGCGATGAACAGGCCGGTCATGTCCTCGGCCCCCGGCAGCTCGGGGGGCCGCCCGGACACGGTGGTGCCGAAGACCACCTCCGGTCTGCCGGCCTGGCGGCTCAACAGCAGCGCCCACGCGCCCTGCACGAGGGTGTTGAGGGTCAGGCCGGCCGTCTTGGCCAGACCCTCCAGTGCCCGGGTGGTGGCCTCGGGCACCGTGACGCGGACCGCCCGCGTGGACTCCGCGTGGTGGGCCTCGTGCGGCTCGCGGTCGTAGGGCAGCGCGGTGGTCTCGGTCAGGCCGGCGAGGCGGGCCCGCCAGTGTCGTTCGGCCTCCGCCCAGTCGCGGTCGCGCAGCCAGGCCACGTAGTCCCGGAACGGAGGACGCGCGGGCAGGGCTCGGTCCGCCTCCCCGCCGTCCGCCGCCGCGGGGCCGGAGAGCAGCGCGTGGCAGGCGAAGACGTCGGACAACACCTGGAACAGGCTCCAGCCGTCCAGGATCAGGTGGTGGAAGGACCACACCACCCGCACGCCGCCGTCCGGGAGCCGGGCCAGCACCAGGCGCTGGAGCGGGGCGCGCGTCAGGTCGATGCCGCGCTCGCGATCCCGGGCCAGGAACTCCCGCAGCCGGTCCTCCCGCTCGTCCTCGGACAGCTCCCGCCAGTCCAGGTGGGTGACCGGCACGGGGGTGTGGCGCTGCACCACCAGCAGCGGTTCGGGCACGTCCTGCCACACGACGCGGCCGCGCAGCACGGGAGTGCGGTCCGTCACCCGCTGCCAGGCTGCCGCCAGCACGGCGGGATCGGACACGCCGTCCAGGACGAAGGTCAACTGCTGGAAGTAGACGCTCCGGTCGTCCTGGGAGAGGCGGTGGAAGAGCATGCCGGCCTGGGTGGGCGTGAGCGGGTGGACGTCCTCCACCGCGCCGGGGTCGTCCCCCACCACCCGGTCCACGGCCGCCTGGTCGAGCCGGGCCAGCGGAAAGTCCGAGGAGGTGCGCCCGCCGGTGCCCGGCCGGGCGGCGTGCCGGGCGATGCCGGCCAGGGCGTCGGCGAACCGTCCGGCCAGGTCCGCGACGGTCTCCTCCCGGTGCAGCCGCTCCGAGTGGAACCAGGTGAACTCCAGCGCGTCGCCGTCCAGGCGCCCCACGACCTCCAGGGCGTACGGGCGCGGCGCCGCCGGGTCGGCGTCCAGCTCCAGCGTGCGGAACGGGCCGCGGTACAGGCTCTCGCGACCGTCCGGCAGTCCGAACCGGCCCAGGTAGTTGAAGCCGACCTGCGCGGTCGGTGTCCGGGGCGGCGTCCCACCCCGGGTCAGGTACCGCAGGGCGTCGTGTCCCAGACCGTGCCGGGGCACCGACCGGAGCTGTTCCTTGACCCCCTTGAGCACGGTGTCCCAGCCGGCGTCCGGCGGGACGGCGAGGGCGACGGGGTGGCGGGTGGTGAACCAGCCGACGGTGCGGCTGGTGTCGACGTCGGCGAACAGTTCCTCGCGGCCGTGTCCCTCCACCTCCACCAGCACCCGGTCGTGGCCGGTCCACTCGCACAGCACCCGGCCCAGGGCGCTCAGCAGCACGTCGTTGGCCTGGGTGCGGTAGGTGTCCGGCAGGACGCGCAGCAGGGCGGAGGTGTCCTCGGGGGTGAGGCGCACGGTCACCGAGCGGGTCGAGGCGTAGGTGTTGATGTCGGTGTGGGTGTCGGCGTGGGTGCCGTCGGCGCCCGCCCGGTCCGTCGGCAGGTCCGCCGTGGCGCCCTCGGTCGAACGCTCCCAGTACGCCCGCTCGTCCTCGAAGCCGCCCTCGGCGGCGTGCGCGGCCAGGCGTCGGGCCCAGTGCCGCAGCGGGGAGGACTTCGGCGGCAGCGCCGCCGCCCCGTCACGTCCGGCGCGGCGGGCTCCATAGGCCCGGTCGAGGTCCTCCAGGAGGACGCGCCAGGAGACGCCGTCGACCACCAGGTGGTGGACGGCCAGGTGCAGGACGCGGGGCCGGTCGGCTCCCCGGTCGTGCAGCACGGCGCGCAGCAGGGGCCCGTGGCGCAGGTCGAAGGGGCCCAGGTGCGGTGCGTCGGTGTCCGGGCCGGTGTGGCGGGCCAGTCGGAACCGGGGGGCCCGACCGTCGATGTGCCACCCGACGCCCTCGGGCCCGGCGGTGGTGGTGCCGTCGGCGGGGACGAAGCGGGAGCGCAGCGCGTCGTGGTGGGCGACCACGTCGTTCAGGGCGTCCTCCAGCGCCGTCGCGTCCACCGTGTCGGCCAGCTCCACCGACAGCGTCTGGGCGTAGTGGCCGGCCCGTTCGGCGCCGCTTTCGAACAACCAGTGCTGGATGGGCGTCAGCGGTGCCGGTCCGGTGGCCGGCACGGAGGCGGGGGCGGCGGGCCGGTGGCCGGCCGCGGCGTCCGCGCACCGGGCGAGGGCGGCGACCGTCTGGTACCGGTAGACATCGCGGGAGGTCAACGAGAGCCCCGCCTGCCGGGCCTGGGCCACCACCTGGATGCTGAGGATCGAGTCGCCGCCCAGGGCGAAGAAGTTGTCGTCCGCCCCGACCCGCTCCACGTGCAGGACGTCCGCCCAGATGGCGGCGAGCGTCCGCTCGGTGGGGGTGCGCGGCGCGACGTGCCGCGTGGTCTTCCCGATGGGGCCCGGGTCGGGGAGCCGGCCGCGGTCCAGCTTTCCGTTGGGGTTGAGCGGCATGGCGTCCAGCACCACGACGGCCTGGGGCACCATGTAGTCGGGCAGTGTGCGGCCGAGCGCCCGGCGCACCGCCTCCGGTTCCACCCGCACCCCCCGGGTCGGGACGACGTAGCCGACCAGGCGCCGGTGGCCGTCGCTCTCGCGGGCGGTGGCGGCCGCCTCGGCGACGCCCTCGCAGTCCCGCAGCGCCTCCTCCACCTCGCCCAGCTCGATGCGGAAGCCACGCACCTTGACCTGCTGGTCGATCCGGCCGACGTACTCCAGTTCGCCGTCGGCGGTCCACCGCGCCAGGTCGCCGGTGCGGTACATGCGGTCCCCCGGCGCGCCGAAGGGGTCGGCGACGAACCGGGCGGCGGTCAGTCCGGGCCGGTTCAGGTAGCCGCGCGCCAGGCCACCGCCACCGAGGTAGAGCTCTCCCGTCACTCCCGCCGGCTGCGGGCGCAGCAGGCCGTCCAGGACGTAGGCCCGGGTGCGGGCCACGGGCCTGCCGATCGGCGGGGCCTGGCCGGGCACGGCGTCGCCGGCGAACCAGGCGGTGGCGTAGACGGTGGCCTCGGTGGGGCCGTAGATGTTGGCCACCTCGCAGGAGGGCATGGTCCGCCGCAGGTCGCGCACGGTCTGCGCGGGCAGCGCCTCGCCGGCCAGCACGACCGTGCCCGCCTCGACGGCGGCGGCGCCCGTGGTGAGCACCCGGGAGACCACCGACGGCACGCCGCTGACCAGCCCCGCCCGTCGCGGGCTCGGCCCGTCGGCGAGGGCGGGCAGGTCGGCGACCAGCTCGACGCCGCCGCCGGCCAGCAGGGGGCACAGCATCTCGAAGACCGAGACGTCGAAGTTGAGCGAGGTGGAGGCCACCACGTGCGCCAGTCGGTCGGGGCCGAACCGCTCCCCCACCCAGGCCGCCAGGGCCGCCACGCTGCGGTGGGTGATCACGACCCCCTTGGGGCGACCGGTCGAGCCCGACGTGTAGATGACGTACGCCGGGTGGTCCGGGTCCAGCGGCCGGAGCCGGTCCGCGTCGACCGGGTTCGTGTCGGCCTCCCCGGGGACGTCCGCGCCGTCGGCCGCGTGGTCCTCCAGGATCAGCGGGTCGCATCCCTCGGGCAGCGCGTCGGCGGTCCGGCCGCTCGCCACCACGAGGGCGGGAGCGGCGTCGGCGAGCATGAAGCGGACGCGCTCGGCCGGATAGCCGGGGTCCACCGGAAGGTATCCCGCGCCCGACTTGAGCACCGCCCACAGCACCGGCAGGAGGTCGGCGGAGCGCGGCAGGCACAGCGCCACCAGCTTCTCCGGGCCCGCGCCGCGGGCCATGAGCAGCCGGGCGAGCCGGTTGGCGCGCCGGTTCACCTCGGCGTAGTCCAACCGTGTCGGGCCGCAGACCACGGCGGTCCGGTCGGGGGTCTCGGCCACCCGCGCCTCGAACAGGGCCGGCAGCGTCGCGCCCCCCGCGTCCCGTTCGGCGCGCGCGGGTGGGTTCCAGGAGTCCAGCAGCGTGCGCCGCTCGTCGTCCGACAGCAGGGGCAGCTCGGCCAGTGTCCGGTGCGGGCCGTCCGCCATGCCCTCCAACAGGTGGTGCAGGTGGCGGCCGAGCCGGGCCACGGTCCGCGCCTCGAACAGGTCCGTGTTGTACTCGACCGTCAGCTCGCACCCGCCGTCCGGCAGCGGCGCGAACTCCAGGACGAGGTCGAAGCGGGCGGCCGGGCGGGGCAGCGGGTGCTCCTCGATCCGCAGTCCGCCGGCCCGCGGCGGGTACGCCGGAGCGGTCTGTTGGACCACGAGCACCTGCACCAGCGGGGTGCGGCTGGGGTCCCGGGGCGGGGCCAGTTCCTCGACCACCCGGTCGAACGGCACCCCGTCGTGGGCGAAGGCGTCCAGCACGGTGGCGCGCATGCTCTCCACGAACCGGTCGACCGTGGCGGAGTCGTCCACCTCGCCGCGCAGCACCACGGTGTTGGCGAAGAAACCGGCCACGTCCTCCAGGTCCCGGCGGTCCCGTCCGTTGGTGACGGTCCCGAACGCCACGTCCCGTTGCCCGGAGTACCGGGAGAACAGCACGGCCGCGGCCCCGGCGAACAGGGTGAAGACGGTCGTGCCCCGGCCTCCCGCCAGGTGACGCAGCCGTGCGACCAGGTCCGCGGGGAGGCGGTGGCGGTGGGCCGCGCCGTTGGTGGTGCGCACCGCCGGCCGGGGGCGGTCCGTGGGCAGCTCCAACTGCTGGAGTCCGCTCAAATGCCGCTTCCAGTACGCGAGGTCCTCGGCATCGGACGAGTCGGCGGCGCCGGCGGCGGCCCGCCGCTGCCGTTCCCACGCGGCGAAGTCCGGGTACTGCACGGCCGGTGCGGGCGGGACGTCCGGTTCACCGGACACCTCCGCGTGGTAGAGCGCGGCCAGGTCGCGGACCAGGACGCCCACCGACCAGCCGTCGGTGACGATGTGGTGCTGGGCCAGCAGCAGCAGGTGGTCGGCGGCGGCGCGGCGCACCAACAGGGCCCGGGTCAACGGCCCCTCCGCCAGGTCGTAGGGGCGGCTCAGTTCCTCCGTCAGCAGGCGCTCGGCCGCCTCGTCGCGCCGCTCGGCGGGCAGCGTGCCGAGGTCGGCCGTGCGCAGCGGCAGCAAGGCGTCGCGCCCGACCCGCTGCACGCCCTGGCCGTCCACCGTGGCGAAGGTGGTGCGCAGGGAGTCGTGGCGGGCGGCGAGCCGCTCCAGGGCACGGCGCAGCGCGTCGGTGTCCAACGGCCCGACCAGGCGCACCGCCACGCCGGTGTTGTACTCGGTGCCGCCCTCGGTGAGGTCGTCGAGGAACCACAGCCGTCGCTGCGCGCTGGACAGCGGGAGCGGCCGGTCGCGCGGGGCGGGCGGAATCGGGTCCGACGGCGCGGCGACGGACGGGTCGTCGAGCAACGGGGCCAGGTCGGCGACCGTCCGGGCGGTGAACACGTCCCGCACCGACAGCCGGACACCCAGTTCCCCCCGGATCCGGGACAGGGTCCGGGCCGCGAGGATCGAGTCGCCGCCCAGGTCGAAGAAGTCGTCCTCCACGCCGACGACGTCGGCCCCCAGCACCTCCGCCCAGATGGCGGCCAGCGCCCGCTCGCCGGGGGTGCGCGGTGGTACGTGTCCCGCGGCGGGGGTGTGGCCCGGTGCGGGCAGGGCGTGCCGGTCGATCTTGTTCTGCGGGGTGAGCGGCAGTTCGTCCAGGACCACGACGGCGGAGGGGACCATGTGCGCCGGCAGCGCGGCGGCGAGCGCCGAGCGCAACTCCCCGGGCTCTGGGGCGCGCTCCGGTTCGTCGGGCGTGACGTAGCCGACGAGTCGCCGCCGTCCCGGTTCGTCCTCGCGCACCACGACCACGGCCTCGCGGACGCCGGGGTGGTGGAGCAGGGCCGCCTCGATCTCTCCGGGCTCGATGCGGAAGCCGCGGACCTTCACCTGCCGGTCGAGGCGGCCGAGGAACTCCAGCTCGCCGTCGGCGGTCCGGCGCACCCGGTCGCCGGTGCGGTAGAGGCGGGCGCCGGGCGGTCCGAAGGGGTCGGCGACGAAGCGCGCGGCGGTCAGGCCCGGCCGGCCGAGGTAGCCGCGGGCCACCCCGTCCCCGCCCACGTACAGTTCGCCGTCGGCGCCGGGCGGTACCGGTCGCATCGACGCGTCCAGCACGTGCGCCCGGGTGCCGGGCAGTGGGGTGCCGATCGTCGGGGTGCCGCTCCCGGCGGAGAGCGGACCGGTCCAGGAGGCGACGATCGTGGCCTCGGTGGGACCATAGGAGTTGATCATGCGACGCCCGGGTGCCCAGCGGTCGACGAGCCCCGCCGAGCAGGCCTCGGCTCCGACGATCAGCGTGCGCAGGTGACGCGCGCCGCCGTCCCGACGGGGGTCGGGGAGGGTGGCGAGGGCGGCCGGTGGAATGAGGGCGTGGGTGATGCGGTGCTCGTCCAGGACGGAGGTCAGTTCGTCGCCCAGCCAGGGCCCGTCCGGGGGCACGACGAGGGTCGCGCCGGACAGGACGGACACGCACAGCTCCAGGACGGAGGCGTCGAAGCTGGGCGAGGAGAACTGCAGCACGCGGTCGCCCGGGCCCACGGCGTACCGTTCGGCGGCGGCCGCGGCGAAGCCGCCGATGCCCCGGTGGGTGACCGTCACGCCCTTGGGGGTTCCCGTGGAGCCGGAGGTGTAGATCACGTACGCCGCGTGGTCGGCGTCCACCGTCGGGCGCGGGGCCGCGGGTCGGGGGCCGCCGTCCTCCTCCATGAGGTCGCCGACCCGGCCCGGTTCGTCGAGGACCACGGCGGGCGCGGCGTCGTCCAGCATCAGGGCGCGGCGCTCGGCGGGATAGTCGGGGTCCACCGGCAGGAACGCGGCACCCGCCCGGGCCACGGCCAGTTCCGCCGCGATCAGTTCCATCGAGCGCGGCAGGACCAGCGCCACCACCCGGTCCGGCCCGGCCCCGCGCCGTACGAGGTCGTCGGCCAGGCGCTCGACCCGCGCCGCCAACTCCCGGTAGGACCAGGTCCGCCGACCGTCGGTCACCGCGGGTGCCTGGGGCGTGCGGGCCACCCACGCGGCGAACAGTTCACCGATCGGTCGGCGCGCTCCCGGGGGGAGCGCCTCTCTTCCCGGGGTCTCGGCACCGTCGGCCTGCGGCAGGGGCGACGCCGGTACGGGCTTGTCGTGCAGGTCCGTCATGGGTGAAGTCCTTCGGAGCGGGGACGATGCGGTGCGCGCGGGCACGGGCCGGCCCGGGGAGGCGGCCCGTGGGCCCACCGGAGCGGTGTGGTGGGCGTCCGCGCGTGCGGGGCGGGTGGGGGTCAGGCGATGTCGGTGCGGCGGGCCGTTCGGCCGGATATCTGGACGCGGTCGACGGCACCGGTGACGGGGTCGCGGTGGAAGCGCCCGCCGGGTTCCCGCCGGCCGGTGGCCGGGTCGACCAGGTCGCAGGAGAGATCCGGGTAGCAGATCAGGGGCACCGGGGAGTCGCCGTCCACGGACAGCGCCGGCGAGCCGTTCGCGCCGATCGTGATCCGGTACTCCATCCGGCCGTTGCGGTAGGTGCCGGCGCACTCGGGGAGGGCGACGGGGGCGCCCCGGTGCGCGGGGGACGGAGCGGTCGGCACCCGCACACCGGTGATCCGGGTGATGTCCTCGACCAGGTCGCGCCACAGGGCGGTGGCGCCGCCGGCATTTCCGGTGAAGGCGACCACCATGCCGCCGTCCGGCTCCGCCCGCAGGTGGCAGGAGGTGCCCTGCGCGTTCCCGTCGTGGCCGTACCACCACCGTCCGTCCTGCCGGAACAGCGCCAGGCCCAGGCCCCAGGCGTCCGCCAAGACCCCCGGGGCGGCGCCCGGTTCGGGGCGGCGCATCCGCGCGGCGGTGGCGGACGGCAGTGCGGCGGATCGGCCGGCCAGTGCCTTCCCCAGCACCGCCAGGTCCAGGGCGCTCGCCAGCAGGGCGCCGGCCGGCGCCTCCACGGGGGCCAGGTTCTGGTGTGCCGGACGCGTCCGGCCCGATGCCGTGTTGAGGGCGTGGCCGGCCGCGATCGGGCGGGTGGGGCGGGTGTCGTCGAGGAAGGCGGGCACGGTGCCGAGGGGCTCCAACAGCAGCACCCGGACGGCTTCCTGCCAGGTCATGCCCGTCACCGCCTCCACCAGTCGGCCGGCGGCGACGTAGCCGGCGTTGGAGTAGGAGAAACCGGTTCCGGGTGCGAACAGCGCGTCCCGTGCGGTGCAGACCGTCGACAGGTAGCGGGACGCGGTGGTGCCCGCGGCGGTGTCCGAGTCCGGCCCGGTGGGCAGGCCGGCGGTGTGGCCGAGCAGGTGACGTATCGCCACCTCGGGTAACTCCCGCAACTCCGGGAGGAACTCGACGACGGGGTCGTCCGGATCGAGGTCGCCGTCGTCGGCCAGGATCATCACGGCCGCCGCCGTGTAGGCCTTGGTGACGGACCCCAGCGGTACGGCCGTGTCCGCGGTGAACGGGGTGCCCGTGGCGACGTCGGCCGTTCCGGTGTGCACGCTCAGGACCTGCGTCCCGGTGTCCACGGCCAGTTGGGCGCCGGGTACCCGGTGGAGGCGGGCGAGGGCATCCAGGCGGTCCTGTAGTACCTGGTGCGAGAGGGTTGGCCGCCGGTCGGTGACCGGAGCGCCGGTGGGGTACGGCATGGGAATGGGGACTCCTGGTGAATGTGGCGGGGAAGGTACCGGGCCGGTCCGCGAGGTGAGCGGTGCGGGGCCGGCCGGTGCGGCGGCGGCCGGCGCTACGGCCGGTCGACCTCGATCGGCAGGTGGCGTACGCCGACGATCACGGCCGGGTTCTGGAACGTGACCTCGTCGGGTGACGGGATGGCGATGTGGCGGAAGCGATCGAGCAGCATGCGCAGCGCGATCCGTGCCTCCAGTCGGGCCAGTGGCGCGCCGAAGCAGAAGTGGATGCCGTGCCCGAAGGTCAGGTGGGGGTTCGGGCTGCGGGTCACGTCGAGGACGTCCGGCGCGGTGAAGCGGGCCGGGTCGCGGTTGGCGGCTCCCAGGTGGGCCATCACCAGGGCGTCGGCCGGGATGTCGTGTCCGCCGAGGACCACGGGCCGGGTGGTGCGGCGGCCCAGTTCGGGGAAGGGGGGCAGCCAGCGCAGCACCTCCTCGACGGCGTCCGGCAGTCGGGCGGGGTCGGCGCGCAGCGCGCCGAGCGTGCCGGGGTGCCGGTCGAAGGTCACGACGGCGTTGCCCAGCAGGGCGGTGGTGGTGATGTGCCCGGCGACCAGCAGCAGGGCCACGAACCCGACGATCTCCTCGTCCCTCAGTCGGGTGCCGCCCACCTCGGCGGTGAGGAGTTTGCTGGTGAGGTCCTCGCCGGGGTGCGCGCGACGGTGGCGGATGTGCTCCAGGACGTAGCCGCTCATCTCGCGGACGGTCGGGGCGATGGCCTTCAGCGCCCGCTCCAGGTCGGCCATGTCGAGCGTCTCGCCGAGCCGGTCGCCGCCGAACAGGGTGCTCGCCCACTCCTGGAACAGCCTGTGGTCCTCGGCCGGCACGCCGAGCAGTTCGGCGATCACGATGATGGGGAGCGGATAGGCCAGCGCGTCGACGAGGTCGAACCGGTCGCGGTCGGCGACGGCGTCCAGCAGGCGCGCGCACACGTCCTCGATGCGCGGTTCCAGTCCGTGCACCACTCGCGGGGTGAACGCCTGGCTCACCAGCGTGCGGAGCTTGCGGTGCTCCGGCGGGTCCATGCCGACGAAGTTGCCCTGCCGGAAGGCCTCGAAGTCCTTCTGGGTGGGGGTGATCGGGGAGAGGTCCGAGGAGTACGTCACCGGGTCGGCGAGTACGGCGGCGACGCCCCGGTGGTCCACGACCTGCCACAGGCCCTGCTTCTCGTCGTACAGCACGGGCCCGGAGGCGTGTAAGGACCGCCACCGGTCGGCTAACGCGTCGAAGGCCGAGGCTCTCTGTCTCAGTTGGCTGCTGGTCACCTTTTCTCCCTTGGGTGGGGCGTGCGGGCGCGACGGGGCCACGGTCGTGGTGGGCCGTGCTGCGCCGGAGGGCTCGTGGCCCGTGCCGGCGAGGAGCGGCGTGCGGTGACGTGCGTTCCGGCCGTCGGCCGACCGTACGGCCGAGCCCGACGGCGGCGTCAACCGGTCCGCCGATCCCTCCCGGACGGCGGGGTGCGGGGCACGGCGACGTCCCCGGCGGGCCGCGCGGTCGTCATCGGCTCGTCACCGGAGTCGCTCGGACCGGATCAACACATTCGCCCAACCGCACTTCGGTCTTCCGTCCGGTCGAGGACGGGCGGTGGCATCCACCCAGCGGACCAAGCCGGCATCACAAACCCCCCAGCGAAACCCTCCGCGCAGCCGCTGCGCGGATTGCCCCGAACACACACGGACAGGCGAAGACCCACGAGGGTCTGACGCCTGAGTACGGAACGAAGGAGCACACGCTCGACGGGTGCTGTCCGAGCAGTGGCGCAATGCGCGCTCTGGGCGCCTTCGTCCCGATGGAACCCGGCCACAGTCTTCACGGTGTGTCACACAATGGCAACCCCCTGAATTTTCACGGAGGGCGTTTCTCTCGCCCTTCCGCCGCGGCCGTCGAGCAGCTTCAGCGAAAGCCCGCCCCGTCGTACGACGGCTCGGGAGCCGGATCGCCGCCCCTGCGGGTGCCCCTGCGGAGCACCCGCAAACACCCCTCCGTCGAAAAAATCCGTGCGGCGTCACCGCGGACACCCCGGCCCCGGTCCCCGGTACCGGGCTGCCACACCCCCGACCACGTGCAACGTCCGCGGGACGCCGGTCGGCCCGCCACCGGGCCGTCGGTCTCCGGTCGGTCCTCCTCGGGTGGCACGGCCGGCCGGGGACACCGGCCGAGCACGGGTCACGCAGCACAGAAGGGCGCACGGGGGCGCGCCGGCGCACGATTCGCGCGAGTCGTGCATCCTCGCGAATCAACTCCCGTGCGGCGTCCCGCCCACGGGACCGAGCACCCGCCGGCCGCGGCCGGCGTCACCGGTGGCGCGAACTCCCCCGGCCCGGCCCGCCGCGCGTCACCCGTCGGCGCCCGGGGAGGGGCGATCGCGCACGGAGCCGCCCCACTCCGCCACCAGGCGCGCCACGGCCTCCCGGTGCTCCGTCAGGTAGAAGTGCCCTCCCGGAAAGGTCCTCAGCCGGAAGTCCGCGGACGTGTGGTCCTTCCACGCGGCGGCCCCCTCGTGCGTGACCCACCGGTCCCGGTCGCCCGTGAGGCACATGACCGGCATGTCCACCACGACGTTCGCCGCCGGCCGGTACAGCTCGATCGCACGGTAGTCGTTGCGAATGGCGGGCATGATCATGCTCATGAGCTCCGGCTCCCGCATGACCTCGGTGTCGGTTCCCCCCAACTCGGCGAGGTGGTCGAGGATCTCCCGGTCCGTGCCGCGATGCACGTGGCTCTCCCGACGCACCGACGGAGCGGACCTGCCGGAGACGACCAGACGACACCGCGCCGTCGTGCCCTCGGCGGCGAGTCGGAGCGCCGTCTCGAAGGCCACGGCCGCTCCCATGCTGTGACCGAAGAGCACGAGCGGCACGGTGTCGGCGGCATACCGGCGGCAGGACGGCGTCAGTCGGTCGGCGAGCTCCTCGATGGTGGTGACGAAGGGTTCGCCGAGGCGCTCCTGCCGTCCGGGGTACTGGACCGCCGAGACGTCGAAGCCCTCGGGGAAGTGCCGCGCGAACGACGCGAAGAACGTGGCGGCGCCCCCGGCGTGCGGGAGGAGGACCACGTGCGCCGTGGGCCGCTCGCTCCTGCGCAGTTCCCTCACCCAAGGGTCTTTCCTCACCATCGACACCCTCGTCTCTCGTCCGGCACGGCCCGCGCCCCGGCCCGACGGGCGCGACGCGGCGACCACGGTCCCCGTCACCCTACGGCGCGGAGGCGACGACCGAAGCGCCGAGAACAAGACACGCGCCACGTCGACGGACCGTCCCGCACGCGACTTCCGACCGGGAGGACGGAACCGGCCGAGCGGCCGCCCCCTCCCCCGGCCGGGTGCCGTCGGCCGCCTCGGTGCTCTACGCGTCGAAGCTCGCGAAGTAACCGGCCGCCATGTCCCTGCCCCCGTGCCCCTGTTCCGAAGCGCGCCGAAAGCGTCGGTGGCCCGCCTCGACGCAGTCCAGACGGACACCGACGCGCCGAGCCGCCTCCAACACGAGCCGGGCGTCCTTCTCGGAGTTGTCCACGGAGAAGCTGGGGGTGTAGTCGCCGGAGAGGATCGCGGAGGACTTGGCCCGGAAGAAGCCGTTGTCCATCGGGCCGCCCGCGACGACGTCGAGGAAGTGCTCCGGCTCGACGCCCAGCCGGTCGGCCAGGGCCAGCGCCTCGCCGACGCCGTGGGTCAGCGCGATCACCCAGGTGTTGAGGACGAGCTTCAGACGGCTGGCCGCTCCGGAGGCGCCGTCCTCCCCGACCCACACGGTGCGCGAGCCGATGGCGTCGAAGATCGGCTGCACGGTGGGGCGCACGACCTGCGGCCCGGCTGCCATGATCACCAGTTTGCCCAGTTCGGCGGGTTGTCGGGTGCCCTGCACGGGGGCGTCGACGAACACCAGGCCGGCCTCGGCGGCGTGGGCGGCGAGCCGGTCGACCTCCTCCCCCACCGTGCTGGTCTGCACCCAGATCGCGCCCTCGGCCAGTCCCGGAGCGGCCGCCTCCATGGCCTCCAGGACGCGGGGGCCGTCGTTGAGGGCGGTCAGGACCACATCGGCGTCCGCGACCGCGTCGGCCGGGGTGTCGACGGCGCGCACACCGTCGGCGGTCAGCGCCTCGGCCTTGCTTCCGGTGCGGTTCCACGCCCGAACGGCGAAACCGCTCTTGCTCAGGTTGCGCGCGACGGGGGCGCCGATGATGCCGGTGCCCAAAACCGCGATGGTCGGTTGTGCCGTGGACATGGGGTGACTCCTGCCGTGGTGTCGGGTGATCGGAATGCGCGGGGCACGTGCCATGGCCCAGGGTTCGAAAATTTTCGAACCACTTCACCCTAGAGGGCCCCGGTTATGCTGGCAACGCTCTTCGACGACCTCTCGGTGAAAGGCCGCGGATGCCCGTTCAGCTGTCTCATCCGCCGCTGGAGGCGGTGGAACTCGGCGCCGTGTACGCCGCGTTGGCCGACCGGCATCGACGCCGAGTGGTGGTCCGGCTCGCCTCGGAACCCGGAACCGAGGTCGCCTGCTCCACGCTCGACGTACCGGGCTCGAAATCGACCCGCTCCTACCACTGGAAGGTGCTCCGCGAGGCAGGGTTCATCCTCCAGCGCAGCACCGGTACGGGCATGCTGCTGCGGTTGCGCCCGGACTTCGAGGAACGCTTTCCGGGACTGCTGGACAGCCTGCTGAGGCTGGAGGGTTCCGCCACCCCCGAGGAGCCCTGACGGCCACCCGGCGCAAGAGCCCGCGCACCGCTATGGAAGCGGCGGCAGGGCCCGGTCCACGACACCGACCAGGGTCTCGCGATCGGCCACCTTGCCCAACACGCGGAGGCCGTACAGCGAGTTGAGCAAATGCAGCGCCAGGGAGCGGGAGGCCGCGGTCTCCTCGATCGAGCCGTCGCGCCACCCCTGCTCGACACAGGCCGTCAACGCCGCCTCCATGCGCGCGAAGGTCCTCCGCACGAGCTCGGTGACCCGCGGATCCCGGCCCGCCAACTCCATCGCGGTGTTGACCACGAGACAGCCGCGGTGTTCCGGCGCCTCGGCGGTCTCCTCCTCCACCACGCTCATCAGGACGGCGCGTATTCGGTCACGGGCGAGCCCCGGCCCCTCTTCGAGGAGCGCCACCAACCGGGTCGTCCACTCGGCGTCGTAGCGCTCGATGGCCGCCTCGAACAGGTCGTGCTTGCTGTGGAACGCGTTGTAGAGGCTGCCGCGGCCCAAGCCCGTGCTCTCCACCAGGTCCTGGGCCGACGTGGCGGCGTACCCCTTGTCCCAGAACGTGGCCATGGCCGCGTCCAGCGCGTGATCGAGATCGAAGTTCCTGGGGCGTGGTGACATGGGTGAAGTTTATCAGTTGTGGAACGCTCGTTAAAAAACCTTGCCCGGGACCCGGTGGTGTGGTTGCCTCTGTGGCGTCGTTGAGGCGCCGAGCTCCGGGCAGCGCGCCCGGTCCTCGATCGCACCGCTGTGGAGCAGGAGACGAACCGCTCCTGACGCCGGCGCCGCGAAGGCTCCCACCGCACCCGGACAGCGACATCGGGGCGCGGAACACGGGGGAGAGCCAGCCATTCACTGGGGGATACCTTGAGAACCGCTCAGTCCGCTGTGCCCGCACGCGACACCCGACCGCAACACGGCACCTGCCTGCCCGCCCTGCTGGAGCAGCAGGTGGAGGCAGAGCCCGAAGCCGTGGCGGTCGTCTTCGAAGACCGCCGGCTCACCTACCGTGAGCTGGGACAGGCGAGCGACCGGCTCGCCGCCCACCTGCGCCACCTCGCCGTGGGAGCCGACGACCGCGTCGGCCTGTACGTCGAGCCGTCACCGGACCTGCTGATCGGAGCGTGGGGGATTCTGATCGCGGGAGCCGCCTATCTGCCGCTGTCCCCGGAGTACCCCGAGGACCGGCTGCGCTACATGCTCGAGGACAGCCGTACGAGCATCGTCGTCACCCAGGATCACCTGCGCGAACGCCTGACCCGCATCGCTCCGCGCGGCACGCGGGTCGTCACACTCGACGAGGCGCGGGACGTCCCCCCGGCCACCGGGGGGACCGCGCCGGCCCCGCTCCTCGCCGGACCGCGCCCGAACTCGCTCGCGTACGTCATCTACACCTCCGGCAGCACCGGCAGGCCGAAGGGGGTGACGATCGAGCACCGCAGCATCGTGTCGCAGCTGCGGTGGATGCACACCATCGGCCACCTCGGGCGCCACGTGACCGTGCTCCAGAAGACGCCGATGAGCTTCGACGCCGCCCAGTGGGAGATCCTGGCGTCCGCCACCGGCGCCCGGATCGTCGTCGGCGCGCCGGGCGTCCACCGGGACCCCGAGGCGCTGATCGACACCGTCCGCCGGTACGAGGTGACGGCCCTGCAGGGTGTCCCCACCCTGCTGCAGGCCCTCCTGGAGACCGAGGAACTGGCGAGCTGCACCACGCTCCGACGCGTCTTCTCGGGGGGCGAGATGCTCTCGCAGCGGCTCGCCCGCACACTGCTCACCGAACTTCCGTGGGCGAGCCTGGTCAACCTGTACGGGCCGACGGAGACCACGATCAACGCGACCGCCCACCTGGTCGATCCCGACACGCTCGGCGACGGCGCCGGTTCGGTCCCGATCGGCGTGCCGGTCGACAACACACAGTGCTTCATCCTCGACGAGGAACGCGCGCCGGTCGACATCGGCACGACCGGCGAGCTGTACATAGGCGGCGTCCAACTGGCCCGCGGCTACCTGCACCGGCCCGATCTGACCGAGGAGCGTTTCGTCCCCTCGCCGTTCGTCCCCACCGAGCGGCTCTACCGGACCGGCGACCTGGCCTACTGGAACCCCGACGGCACGATCACCTGCGTCGGCCGCGTCGACAACCAGGTCAAGTTACGCGGCCACCGCGTCGAGTTGGACGAGATCGCCGTGGCCATCGAAGAGCACACCTGGGTCCGCCGCGCCGCGGCCGTCGTCACCGACGACGCGCGCACCGGCTTCCAGAACCTGGTCGCGTGCATCGAGCTGAACCCCCGGGAAGCGGCCCTGATGGACCAGGGCAACCACGGCGGCCACCACCAGTCCAAGGCCGACAAGCTCCAGGTGCGGGCGCAACTGTCCAACCCCGGGCTGCGCGACGCCGACGAACTCGCCGGGCGCCCCGTGCTCGCGCTGCCGGGCCGGAAGGAGACCGAGCGCCAGCGCAGGGAGACCTTCGCCCGCAAGACGTACCGCTTCTACGACGGAGGGGAGGTCACTCGTGCCGACATCGTGGAGTTGCTCGCCCCGCGGCCGGTCGGCACCCTGGCGCGCGACCTGGAGGATCTGACACCGTCGCAGCTCGGCGAGGCACTGCGGTGGTTCGGCCGGTTCCACAGCGACGAGCGGCTGTTGCCGAAGTACTCCTACGCCTCCCCCGGCGCGTTGTACGCGACCCAGATGTACCTGGAGACCGCCGGACTCCGGGGCGTGGACGGGGGCCTGTACTACTACCACCCCGTCGACCACGCCCTGGTGCGGATCGCGGATCCGGCCCCCTCCTCCGCGAGTCCGGCCGGCAGCGTGTTCCTCAACGTCCACTTCCTCGGCAGGAGACGGGCCATCGAGCCCGTCTACGCCAACAACATCCGGGAGGTCCTGGAGTTCGAGGCGGGCCACATGCTGGGGGTGTTCGAGGAGGTCCTGCCCGAGTACGGGCTGACCATCCGGCCCCTGGCGTACGAGCCCTCCGTCAAGGACCGCCTCGACGTCGCCGAGGAGGACCACTACCTGGGCACCTTCGAGGTCCGCCGCGACGACGGGGAGCCCCGGCAGGACCCGATCGAGATCTACGTGCAGGCGCACCCCGGACGTGTCACGGGCCTGCCGGCGGGTCACTACCGCCACCGGGACGGCGACCTCGAACTCGTCTCCGAGACGCTGATACAGCGCCGACACGTGATCGCCATCAACCAGGCCGTGTACGACCGTGCCTCCTTCGGTGTCACCGCCGTCAGCCGGGCGTCACAGCCGTGGCTGGAGTACGTCGGCATGGGCGCCAGGCTGCACCACCTCCAGCGCAACGCTCTCGGCCTGGGCCTCATGTCCTCCGGCTACAGCTCCAAGTCCGGCAATCCGCTGCCGGCCGCCCGGCGCGTGGACGACATCCTCACGTCCTGCGGGATCGAGACGGGCCCCTCGTACTTCTTCCTCGGCGGCAGGGTGAGCGAGGAGCAGATCCGCAGCGAGGGCATGAACGAGGACGCCGTCCATGTGAAGGGGCCCGCCGAGCTCGTCAAGGACGACCTGGCGACCTTCCTGCCCGACTACATGATCCCCAACCGGGTCCTGGTGATGGACGAACTTCCCCTCACCGCCAACGGCAAGGTGGACGTGAAGGCCCTGGCCGCCCGTGAGGAAGTGCGCGCCGCGGGCAGTGGCGCCCCGTACGTCGCACCGGCCACTCCGCACGAGCGGTGGCTCGCCGAGGTCTGGGGGAAGGCACTGAAGTACGAGGACGTCTCCGCCGCGGACGACTTCTTCGCCTCGGGCGGCAACTCCCTCACCGCCGTCGCCCTGGTCAACCGCGTCAACAGGGAGTTCGGCACCCGGCTGCCGCTCCAGGTCGTCTTCGAGGCACCGAAACTGGCCGACCTCGCCGCTCGCATCGCGGACGGCTCCGCCGGACCGGCCTCGCGGCTCGTACGGCTGCACGACGGCGGTGACGGTGCCGCTCCGGTGTTCTGCTGGCCCGGGCTCGGCGGTTACCCGATGAACCTCCGCCTGCTCGGACGGGAGTCCGACCTCGGCCGGCCGTTCTACGGAGTGCAGGCCCACGGCATCAACGCCGGTGAGGAGCCCTACCCGACGGTCCAGGAGATGGCCGGCGCCGACGTGGCCGAGATCCGGCGCGTACAGCCCGAGGGGCCCTACACGCTGTGGGGCTACTCCTTCGGGGCCCGTGTCGCCTTCGAGGCGGCCTGGCAACTGGAGCGGTCGGGGGAGAAAGTGGAGAACCTCTTCCTGATCTGCCCCGGCAACCCGAAGGTCCGCGCGGCCGACGCCGAGCGCCACGGGCGCGAGGCATCCTACGCCAACCCCGCCTACGTGACGATCCTCCACTCGGTCTTCACCGGCTCCGTCAGCGGTCCCGACGTGGAGCGATGCCTGGATGCGGCACGCGACGAGGACGGTTTCGTGGCGTTCGTCCGTCACCGTATCCCCGCACTGGACGAACAACTGGTGCGGCGCATCACGCGGATCGTCCGGGAGACCTACGAGTTCGACTACAACTTCCGCGAGCTGGCGGAACGCCGGCTCGACGCGCCCGTGACCGTCTTCAAAGCCGCTGGGGACGACTACTCCTTCATCGAGGGCGCCTCCGGCTACTCCGCCACGCCGGCCACCATGATCACGCTGAACGGCGACCACTACGCCGTGCTCAAGGAACCCGGCGTAGCGGAGCTGGTCACCGCGATCCGGGGCCGCCTCGGTCTTTGCTGACCACCGCGACGGATACGGAGCCGCACCCGTGCCTCACGTGACCATCATGCACTTCCCCAAGGAATTCACCGACGAGCAGAAGCGCCGGCTGGCCGCCGCCCTGACCGCGGTCGTCACCGAGCACTTCGGCACCGACGACGGCGCCGTTTCGATAGCCCTGCGGCCGGTCGACCGACAGGAGTGGAACGACCGGGTCGTCGACCACGAGATCACCGGGCGAGAGCACCGACTGATCAAGGAACCCCGCTACCGGTCCGTCTGAACCGGTCCGCCGCGCCCCGCGCGTCGGCACCCCGGCCGCCGGCCTCCCGCGCCGGCGGCCGGGTCCGGGCCTGCCCGAAACCCCGCGCGGGCCCCTACTCCCACAGGAAGAGGACAAGGCAATGACCGACTCCCTCGGCCCCCGTCTCAAGGTCGGCGTGGTCGTCCCCTCGACCAACACCTCGGCCCAACCCGAGATGGAGGCCCTACGGCCCCACCAGGTCACCAACCACACCGGGCGCATGGTGATCGGCGACGACTCCATGGTCGACGAGCCCGGCTTCGACCACGTGATGCGGAGCATCCGCCGTTCCACCCACCCCGCGATCAAGAGCGTCGTCAGTTGCCGTCCCGACTGCGTGATCGTCGCGGTCTCGCCGGAGAGCTACTGGGAGGGGCCCGATTCCCACGCCCGTGTCCTCGCCTCGATGCGGGAGGCCGCGGACGGCCTGCCCGTCACGATGAGCCCCGACGCGATCAACGCCGCGCTGACCGCCTACGGGGCCCGGCGCATCGCGGTCGTCACCCCTTACCTGCCGGTCGGCGACGACTCCGTCAGCCGGTTCTTCAAGGACAGCGGCTACGACATCGTGCGGATCCGGGGGTTGGGCATGCCCAGCCCGGCCAAGATCTCCCACGTCTCCGAGACGCAGCTGCGCGATGTGGTCGAGGAGATCGACGGCCCGGACGTCGAGGCGATCGTCCAGGTCGGCACCAACGTGGCCATGGCGCGTCTCGCCGCCGTCGCCGAGACGTGGCTCGGCAAGCCCGTCATCTCCAACAACACGGTTCTGTACTGGCACGCCCTGCGCCGGAACGGCATCCAGGACCGTGTCCACGGCCACGGCTCCCTGCTGTCCGAGCACTGACACCGGCGCCCGTCGCGGAGACGACACACGGCGCCTTCCGACCCCGACTGTCGCGGCCCGCCCGGCCGGACGGGCCGCGACGAACTGGAGAACTCTCATGACCACCGCTGACAGCGGAGAAGTGACCGCCCTGCGTCTGGACCCGGAACCGACCGAGGAGCGGCTCCCCCATCCGAAGTTGCTGGCCTTCACGGCCGCCGGCTTCCTGGCCATCATGACGGAGACGATGCCGGCCGGCCTGCTCCCGCAGATCGGACGCGGCCTCGGGGTGTCGGAGGGGCTGGCGGGCCAGCTCGTCACCCTGTACGCGGTCGGGTCCGTGATCGCCGCCATCCCCGTGATCGCCGCGACCCGCAGCGTGCGGCGCCGGCCGCTCCTCCTGTGCGCCGTCGGCGGTCTGTTCGTCTTCAACAGCGTCACGGCCCTGTCGACGAACTACACGATCACCCTGGGCGCCCGCTTCGTCGCCGGCATGGCGGCCGGCGTGATCTGGGGTCTGCTCGCCGGCTACGCCCGGCGCCTGGTGCCCGAACACCTGCAGGGCCGGGCTCTGGCGGTCGTCGGCGTGGGACAGCCGATCGCCCTGACCTTCGGTGTCCCGCTGGGTACCTGGCTGGGGACGATCTTCGGATGGCAGGGCGTCTTCTGGGTCATGTCGGCCGTGGCGCTGCTGCTGATGGTCTGGGTGAGCGCCCTGGTGCCCGACTTCCCCGGGCAGACCGCCGAGCAGCGCAGGCCCATCCGGGAGATCTTCCTGATGCCGGGCATCCGCTCGATCCTCGCGGTCATCTTCCTGTGGATCCTGGCCCACAACGTCCTCTACACCTACATCGCGCCGTTCATGGGCCAGGCCGGCCTCGGTGACCGCGTCGACGTGATGCTGTTGGTCTTCGGCGCCACCGCCATCGTCGGCATCTGGTTCACCGGCATGTTCGTCGACCGCGGTCTCCGCGCGATCACGCTCCTCAGCCTCGCCGGTCTCGCCGTCGCCTCCCTGGTGCTCGGCATCGGCCACGACTCGCCGGTCGCGGTGGTCGTCGGCGTGGTGGCCTGGGGGCTGACCTTCGGCGGCGCGCCGACCCTGCTGCAGACGGCGATCGCCGACACCGCCGGTGACGGCGCGGACGTCGCCCAGTCCATGCTCGTCACGGTCTTCAACCTCGCCGTGGCGGGTGGCGGTGTGGTCGGCGGTCTCCTGCTGGAGTCCACCGGCGCGGCCTCGTTCCCGTGGGTTCTGCTCGCCCTGTCCCTGTTCGCCCTCGCGGTCGTCGGCGCGGCGAGGACGCACGGTTTCAAGCCCGGACCCCGAGTGTCGGGGTGAGGTCCGAGCCCGCGGGGCATCGCCCGCGGCGCGATCGCGTCCTCGGTTCCGGCCCTGTGGGGTCGGCACCGAGGACGCGGTCGTTCGGGCGGGGTGCCCCGCGGGACGACCGGACCTTCCGGCGCGGCCGTCGCGGCGCCGGTGGTCGCGGACGCGCCCGCCCTGTGGCGACAACGGAGACGATCACGGTTCGGGGCGGTTCCGGGCCCGGTTCCGCCGTGCGCGACACCCCGGAGCCCCGGGGGCGGGATTCCGGCGACCACGGGACCCTGCACGGGTATTGACCTCCCGCCCGACGAGCCCTTAGCGTCCCTGAACCAAGCATCCGGAAAATTTCCGGAAACTTTAAAACGGTCGACCGAAATGAGAGTCCTCCGATGAGATCCATCCGCTTCGTCACCGCCGCGTTCACCGCGGCAGCCCTGACGCTGCCGCTGGCGGCGACATCGGCCACGGCCGCACCGCCCTCCGACCACCAGGCGGCCCCTCACTCCAACGCCAAGTTCGACCGGCTGCGTTGGGCCGCTCCCGAGGGGTTCTACGTGGGCACCGCCGTGGCGGGCGGCGGCCACCACCTGGAGCAGGACTATCCGGACCCCTTCACCTCGGACCGGAAGTACCGGAAGATCCTGGGGCAGCAGTTCAACTCGGTCTCCCCCGAGAACCAGATGAAGTGGGAGTTCCTCCACCCCGAGCGGGACCGCTACGACTTCGAGGCGGCCGACGCCATCGTCGAGTTCGCACAGCGCCACAAGCAGGTCGTGCGCGGGCACACACTGCTGTGGCACAGTCAGAACCCCGAGTGGCTGGAGGAGGGCGACTTCTCCAAGGAGGAGCTGCGCGCCATCCTGCACGACCACATCACCACCGTCGTCGGCCGGTACGCCGGCAAGATCCAGCAGTGGGACGTGGCCAACGAGATCTTCG
The DNA here is from genome assembly GCF_009709575.1 of Streptomyces taklimakanensis. Taxonomy (NCBI): domain Bacteria; kingdom Bacillati; phylum Actinomycetota; class Actinomycetes; order Kitasatosporales; family Streptomycetaceae; genus Streptomyces; species Streptomyces taklimakanensis. The sequence continues at coordinate 5,686,768 of NZ_WIXO01000001.1, read as the reverse complement.
ACGAGCAGGGCAACCTGCGCACCGAGGAGAACATCTGGATCCGCGAGCTCGGCCCGGGCATCATCGCCGACGCCTTCCGCTGGGCGCACCAGGCCGACCCGAAGGCGAAGCTGTTCTTCAACGACTACGGCGTCGAGGACGTCAACGCCAAGAGCGACGCCTACCACGAGCTCACCCGAGAGCTGCTCGCGCAGGGTGTCCCCGTGCACGGTTTCTCCGCTCAGGCGCACCTGAGCATGCGCTACGGCTTCCCGAGCAGTCTCGAGGAGAACCTGCGCCGGTTCGACGAGCTCGGCCTGGAGACGGCCATCACCGAGCTGGACGTCCGCATGGACCTGCCGGAGAGCGGCAAGCCCACCCGGGCCCAGCTGGAGCAGCAGGCCGACTGGTACCAGCGGACCCTGTCGGCCTGCCTGGCCGTGGCGGACTGCAACTCCTTCACGATCTGGGGCTTCACCGACAAGTACTCCTGGGTTCCGGTGTTCTTCGAGGGTGAGGGCTCCGCGACGGTCATGACCGAGGACTTCGTCCGCAAGCCCGCCTTCCACGCGCTGCGGTCCACCCTGAAGGAAGCGAAGACGGAGCAGTGGAAGGAGAAGTGGAAGCGGGGGTGGAGGCACTGAGACCGCTCGCCCGCCGCGACCGTCCGCGACGGGCGCCCTGAGCCCGTGCCGGGTCCGCCGCCGCACCGCCGTCCGGCGCGGACCCGGCACGCCTCACCGAGGCGGGGGGCGCCGCAGCGAGGCGGGAGTACGCCCGGTCAGGTCGCGTGCGACGCGAATGAGGTGCGGCTGGTCGGCGAAGCCGGCGGCGGCCGCGGCGGCGGCCGATCCGTCGGGCAGACAGGCGACCGCGGTGCGCAGCCGTGCCCACTGTCGGAGCCTGACGAGCGGGATCCCCACGGACGCGCGGACGAGTGCGCGGAGCCGGGGTGCCGAGAGCCCGACATCGGCGGCGACGGCGTCGAGGGAGCCGGGCGCCACGCTCCTTCGCAGTGCGTGGAGCACCCTGGGGTCCGGAACGTGCCCGGCTCCGGCCACGGCGGTGAGTTCGGCCCGGGCCTCGGTGAAGTCCGGCCGCTCTCGGGGGCCGTGCGCGTCGACGCCGCCCAGCGCCGCCAGGATCCGCCGCACCGCGGGCTCGTCGAGTCGCGTCACCCCCGGACCGGGACACAGCAGCCAGGGATCGACGAAGAGCGCGACGAAGGCGGACGTCGCCCTGCAGGTGTGGGCGAGTTGAGGAGGTACGACCACCCCCGGCGCCACGACCGGACGTCCCCCGTACCGGTCGACCTCCACCCGGCCGCCGATCGACAGGACGACCTTCCACGCCGGGTGGCGGTGTCGGGCGACACCGGACGCACCGGTGTCGGCGAACATCGTGATCTCGGCGCCGGACGCGAACACGATCCGGCGATCGTTCCGTTCAAGCGTCCACGCGCCGGTCGGACGGAGCATCACACCATGCACACCGCCCTCGCCGTCGCCCTGTCCGTTCTCCTGATCACCGCGGGCATCGCGCACTTCGTCCTCCCCGACCACTTCCACGGCCTGGTCCCGTCCTGGCTCGGCGGAGCCCGGCACCTGGTCATTGTCAGCGGAGTCGCCGACATCGTCGCGGGCGCGCTGGTCCTGTACCCGGGCACCCGGCCCGCCGGCGGGTGGGCCGCCGCCGCGCTCATCACCGTCTACCTGGTCTCCCACCTCGACGCCCTGTGGCACGCGCGTCCCGACCGGCCCGGCCTGCTGGAGCGGCCGGTCGGCGCGGTGGCGCGGCTGCTGGTCAACCTCCTCTACATCGGCTGGGCGGTCGCGGTGGCCACGGCATGACCCCGTCGGGGCCGTCCGGATCCGCGGAGCCGGACGGCCCCCGTCCCGGCCGCGCACCGATTCCGCGCCTCCCGATCCGTCCTTCCCGAAGACGCCTCGCGACGGCCTTCCTCGACAAAGCCCACTGACACCACGTCAACGCATTCCTCTTCCTCTCCCGCCCCGGAGAGCACGGTAGCGACCATCCGATTCCTCGCATATCTTCGGTCCCGACTCGACGAGGAGTTGGAGACCGCGCATGGTGAACTCGGGAGAAACCGCACCCGCAGCACGAGGCGCCCGAGACCGGTTGGCGCTCGACGGGAAGGCACACACGGCGCACCTTCTTAGCCCTTCCGGAGGAGATCTCACTCGACGACTGGAGGAGCATCGGAGAGCAGATATCCGTGATCTCCGATTCCTCTTCCCGGTGGCTCGGCGACTGGCTGATGCACAGTCAGGAAAAGTATCCCGGCCGCTACCAGCAGGCCATCGAAAAGACCTCGCTGGACTATCAGACGCTACGCAACTACGCCTGGATAGCCCGGAAGTTCCCGCCGTCCCGCCGACGGGACGGACTGAGCCTCCAGCACCACGCCGAGGTGGCGAGCCTCAGCCGTGAACTGCAGGACAGGTGGCTCGGTCAGGCCGAGCGGTACGGCTGGTCGAGGAACGAGTTACGGCGCCGCATCAAGGCGGGACTGAAGCCCTCGCCGGAGCGGAGGCCGTCGACCAACGTCCGGGTGAGCGTCTCCGCCGAACGCCGCACCCGGTGGGAGAAGGCCGCCGCCAACCGGGGCAGGAACTCTCGGCGTGGATCGTCGCCGTGTTGGACGAGTCCGCCGCCACGGCCCGCCGTCCCGCCACCCTTCCCGCCGGGACCCGACTCGGGAATGGAGCCCACCGCCCATGACCCTTGGTGTCTGGGACTACCTCGACGAGTTCCACGCCGAACGTGACGACATCCTCGACGCCGTGGGGGCCGTGCCGGTCTTCGTGGACGTCGACCCCGACACGTACCTGATGGACGTGGACCGGGTGCCCGAGGCCGTCACCGAACGCACCCGCTGTCTGCTGCCGGTCCACCTGTACGGCCAGTGCGTCGACCTGGCACCGCTGGAGGAACTGGCGCGGAGGCACGGTCTGGTCGTCCTGGAGGACTGCGCGCAGGCGCACGGGCGCGCCGCCACGGCCGTCTCGCCGGGACGACGGGCGCGGCCGCGGCCTTCTCCTTCTACCCGACGAAGGTGCTGGGCGCCTACGGGGACGGCGGAGCCGTCCTCACCCGTGACGCCGACACCGCCGCGGCGCTGCGCAGGCTGCGCTACTACGGCATGGAGGACCGCTACCACGTCGAGGCCACACCGGGCCACAACAGCCGGCTGGACGAGGTCCAGGCGGAGATCCTGCGACGCAAGCCGGCCCGGCTGGACACCTACGTCAAGGCCCGGCGCGCCGTCGCCGACCGCTACGCGCGGGCGCTGGCCGACACCGACCTCGTCCTGCCCGCGGCGGCGCCGGGCAACGACCACGTGTACTACGTGTACGTGGTGCGCCACCCGCAGCGGGACACCATCCTGCGGGAGCTGGAGCGACGCGGCATCTCGCTCAACATCAGCTATCCCTGGCCGGTGCACACGGTGCGCGGCTTCGCGCACCTCGGCTACCGGCGGGGCGACCTGCCGGTGACCGAGGAGTTGGCGGGCGGCATCTTCTCGCTGCCCATGTACCCGTCGCTGCGCCTCGACGACCAGGGCCGGGTCGTCGACGCCCTGTGCGAGGTGCTGGCGCGACTCTGACCGGACCGCGATGTCCCGGCACTCCCCCGCGCTCCCGCTCACCCGCTTCCCCACCACGCCCACGCCCACGCCCGCCGGCGCCGTGCGCCCCGCCCGGAGGAGGTAGCCGCCATCGACGTCTCCCACGCCGCCCCCGCCGCGCCGTCCCGGCCTCCGCGGCGGGCGGTCGCTTCGCCGCCTGGTGGGCCGAACGCCGACGCGCGGCCCGGCTGACGGTCACGCCCATACCGTTCGCCGACCTCGACCAGTGGGGTTTCGCGCCCGCCGGCGGCGACCTCGCCCACGCCAGTGGTCGGTTCTTCACCGTCACCGGACTGCGCCGGTACGACGCCGGCACGGCCGTGCACGACCAGCCGATCATCGCCCAACCCGAGATCGGGGTGCTCGGCATCCTGGTCAAGCGGTTCGGCGGCGTGCCGCACGCGCTGATGCAGGCGAAGGCCGAGCCGGGCAACATCGGTTCGGTGCAGTTGTCGCCGACCGTGCAGGCCACGCAGAGCAACTACACCCGCGTCCACCGCGGCGCCGCCACCCGGCACCTGGAACACTTCGTCGGCACGGCGCGCGGGCGGGTGCTGGTGGACACCCTGCAGTCCGAGCAGGGCGCGTGGTTCCGGCACAAACGCAACCGCAACATGGTGGTGGAGGCCACGGGTGACGTCACGGAACACCCGAACCACCACTGGGTGGAACTGGAGGAACTGCGGCGGTTGCTGCGGGTGGACCACCTGGTCAACATGGACGCCCGCTCGGTGCTGGCCTGCGCGCCGTTCTTCCGCCCACCCGACACCGGCGACGACCCGTTCCTGCGGGCGCTCGCCCGCTCCTACCGCGATCCGGCCGTCGGGCGGCACGGCGAGCAGGAGGTGCGCACCTGGCTCAACGACGCCAAGAGCCGCTGCGCGTGGAACGTCCGGCTGCTGCCGCTCGCCGAGGTCGGCGGGTGGTCCCGGACCGCGTGGGAGCTGACCGACGACGCGGGCCGGGACTTCCGGATCATCGCCGTGCGGGTGACGGCCGGCGACCGGGAGGTGGCGAACTGGTCGCAACCGCTGCTCGCCCCGCGCGGGCCGGGGCTGGCGGCGACGGCCGAAGGCGTCCTGCGAGCCGTCTCGGTGCGGCCGCCCACGGTGTTCGGGGACTGCCCGACGCCGACCGCGGTGGACCGGGGCGTCGTCACCGCGATGGCGCGGCGGGCGCTGGCGGGCGAGCCGCTGACGGTGTGGCGGGACGGGGGGATCGCGCGGGACGTGCTGTACGTGACGGACGCGGCCCGGGCGCTCGTCGCCGCGCTGGACCACACCGACGCGCTGGCCGGACGGCACTGGGTCGTGGGCACCGGGCGGCCCACCCGACTGACCGACCTGTTCGCCGCGGTCGCCGAGGTGGCGGCGGAGCGGACCGGGCGGCCGCCGGTGCCCGTCGTCACCGTGGATCCGCCGGCCCACGCCACGCCGCCGGACTTCCACAGCTACACCGTGGACGCCTCGGCCTTCCGCGAGGTCACCGGCTGGGAGCCGCGCGTGCCGCTGCGGACGGGGCTGGAACGCGCGGTGCGCTTCCTCGCCGGCACCGACGCGGGCGAGCCGCCGGCCCGGTGCCGGCCGGGGCGCGGCGAATCGGCGGCTCGGTGACCCCTGTCAGTGCCCCATGCCCAAGCCGCCGTCGACGGGGAGGACGGCGCCGGTGACGTAGCCGGCGTCCGGGCCGGCGACGAAGCGCACCACCCGCGCGACCTCCTCGGCGGAGCCGCTGCGCCCGAGCGGCACGGCGGCCACCATCTCGGCCCGGCGCCGTTCGGGAAGCGCGGTCGTCATGTCGGTGTCGATGACGCCCGGCGCGACCACGTTCACCGTGATGTTGCGCGACGCGACCTCGCGTGCCAGGGAACGGCCGAAACCGATGAGCCCCGCTTTCGAGGCGGCGTAGTTCGTCTGCCCCGCCGAACCCAGCATTCCGGCCACTGAGGAGAGCAGTACGATACGCCCGCCACGAGCGCGCATCATCGGATGGAGCGCACGCCGGGCAACCCGGAAAGCGCCGGCCAGATTCGTGTCGAGAACGGTGTTGAATTCCTCGTCACGCATTACCGCGAGGAGTTTGTCCCGGGTGACTCCGGCATTGGCCACAAGCACCTCCACCGGCCCGTGCGCCTCTTCGACCCGTTCGAACGCGAGATCCACCTGGGCGCTGTCCGTGACGTCACACCGAACGCCCAGGAAACCGTCCGGCGGCGCGCCCGTCCGGTAGGTGACCGCCACACGATCCCCCGACTCCACAAAGGAAAGGGCTATTGCCTTTCCGATTCCCCGGTTTCCCCCGGTGGCGAGAACAGAGCGCGCCATCTCCCGCCTTCCATCGCCTCGAACACATCCCGGCGGCAACCGCCGGGAAAACACCCCGCCTTTTCCGTCAGCCAAGCACAGCGCACGGGAGCGTTCAAGCCCGCGGTGCGACATCGCGCGCGGAACGCGGAGGGAACGAGAAGGCGACGGGAATGCCGGTGGATCGGTTCCGGCGGGGCCGCGCTTCCTCAGAGCGCGCGGTGCATGATGTGCAGCCCGACATAACCCCGCGTCGGATGCCGGAACCCCTCCGGCAGGGTGCCCAGCACCTCGAAACCGAGCGACTTGTACAGTCCCACCGCGCGGGTGTTGGTCTCCACGACGGCGTTGAACTGGATGGCGCGGTAACCCGCCGACCGCGCCCACTCCAGCGTGTACTCGCACAGCTCCCGGCCCACGCCCCGTCCCGAGTGCGCGGGGTCGACCATGTAGCTCGCGCTCGCGATGTGCGACGCGTTGCCCATGTGGTTGCGGTTCATCTTCGCCGTCCCCAGGACCGCGCCCGAGTCGTCGACGGCGACGACCGTACGGTTCGGGGCCGGAAGGAGCCACCAGTCGCGGCCCTGTTCCTCGTCGAGATCCGTCGGGTAGGTGAAGGTCTCGCCCGCGGCGACGATCGTGTGGAAGAAGGGCCAGATGGCGGGCCAGTCGTCCACACCGGCTTCTCTGATCGGCATCCGGGCAGGATGCCCGCCCGGCCGCCGGACGTCCACCCCGTTTCGGCGCGTTCGACGGATGGTGCGGCCGGATGGGGGGACTTCGACGGTACGGCCGTGGTCGCGCGGGTAGAAGGCGGCCCATGTCCGAACGGTTGCGGGTCGATCCCCCGGGTGGCCGCGATCGCCTCGTCCGGGCTCGGCCCGGCGTCGGGGTGGTCGCGTCGCGTTTCCGGGCGCCCCCGCCGGCCCCCGACCGGCCCCGGGGCTTTGAGACCGACGGGCTGCGGGCGATGTGGGAGACGGCCGTCCACTTCGCCGAGGAACAGTCGGCCGTCGGCCTTCCCCGGTCGGCCGGCCCCGGCGCGGAACACCCCGGGGAGGGCATCCGATGTCCCGGTTCGAGCTGATCACGTTCGGCCACAGCACCGCGGGCCGGGCGGCGCTCGCGGAACTCCTGCACCACGCCGGCGTGACCGCCGTGGTGGACGTGAGGACCGCTCCCGGCAGCCGGCGCGATCCGGACCTGTCGCGGCAGCGGCTCGCCCGATGGATGCCCGAGGAAGGCATCGCCTACCGGTGGGAGCAGCGTCTGGGCGGGTTCCGCAAGCCGTCCCCGCACTCGCCCGACACGGTGTGGCGCAACGCCTCCTTCCGCGGTTACGCCGCCCACACCCGCACCCCCGGGTTCGTCACCGCGATGGACGACCTGGTGCGGCAGGCGGCGGAGACGCGCACGGCGGTGATGTGCAGCGAGGCGGTGTGGTGGCGGTGCCACCGTCGTCTCATCGCCGATTTCGCCGTCCTCGCCCGTGGTGTGCCGACCCGCCATCTGATGCACGACGGGCGCCTGACGGCGCACTCCCCCACGTCGGGGGTGCGCCTGCGGACCGACGGCCTCCTCGTCTACGACGACGGCGCGGCAGCCCGGGAGGAGCGGACCTGACGCGGACCGCTCGGCCGTCTCCTCCCCGTCTCCTCCGGTTCCCCGGCCCCTCCCGTCTCTCCGGTCCCCTCCACCGGTGAGGAGGGCGGTGGGGCCGGGCCGGTCGGGGCGGAACCGGCGATCCGACAGCGGATGTCGATCGGTTCCGGCGGGTGACCGTGAAAAAGTGGGCGGCAGGCGAGGCGGAGCCGAGGAGGTTCGGTCATGATCTTCCACGACGCCGGCGGGAACGGTGAGCCGCCCCGGCCGGTGACACCGGGGGTGCCGCCGGCCGGGGTGCCGGACATTCCCGACGCGGGGGTGTACGTGATGGACGAGCAGGGGCGCATCGTCTGGGTGAACGACCGGGCCCAGTCGCTGCTCGCCCGGCCCGCCGGCGACCTCCTCGGCCAGGACGCCCACGACCTTCTGCACCGAGACGGTCGGGGACAGACGCTCCCGCGCGCCCAGTGCCTGATCCTGCGGGCGTTCCTCGGCGGCCGGACGGCCCAGGGCGAGCGGGGGTGGTTCGAGCGTGGGGACGGCTCGCTGCTGCCGTTGTCCTGGCTGGCCACCCCCTGCCGGCTCGGCGGGGGGGCGGCGGGCTCGATGGTGCTCCTCCACGAGCCGGTCCTCCCCGAGTCCGTCGAGTGGGAGCAGGGTGATCCCGCGGCACCGCTGTCGGAGCTGGAGCGCCTGGCCCTGCTCGCCGAGACCACCACACAGCTCACCTCGACCCTGGACACCGAGGAGACGCTGCACCGACTGGTGCGGTTGGTGCTGCCCCGCCTGGCGGACTGGGCGGTGGTGGACCTGATCACCGAGAACGGCGAGGTGCGGCGGACGGCCGTGGTGCACCACCGGGACGGCGTCCTGCGGCACCGGGAGGACCTGCGGGGCCCGATGCCCCCGGTGCCGCAGGACTCCCCGATGCCCCTGTCACGGGCGCTGCGCGGCGCGGCCTCGACGCTGGCCGGTCCCGAGACCTACCAGGGCCCCCCGGACTCGGGCATCGCGGTCGCCCAGCGCGAACTGTTCCGGGCGACCGGCATGCACTCCGCCGCCATCGCCCCGATCCACGGCCTGCGGGACGTCCTGGGAGCCCTGACGCTGGGCCGCTCCGAGCGTCCGGGGGCGTTCACCGCCGCCGACCTCTCACTGCTCGACGACATCGCCCGTCGGGCGGGGCTCGCGTTGGACAACGCCCGCCTGTACCAGCGGCAGCGGCGGGTCGCCGAGACCATGCAACGCCACCTGCTGCCGCAGACCCCCCGCGTACCGGCTCTGGAGATGGCGGCGCGCTACGTGCCCGCACCGCACGCCTCCCAGGTCGGCGGCGACTGGTACGACGCCTTCGCCCTCCCCGACGGGGCGACCGCCGTGGTGATCGGCGACGTGGTCGGCCACGACCTCGACGCCGCCGCCGGCATGGCCCAGGTCCGCAACATGCTCCGCGCCTACGCCTGGTCCCGCCAGGAGCCGCCCAGCGTGATCGTCGATCTGCTCGACCGGGCGATGCCGCACGTGACCGAGGCGTCGATGGCCACCGTCGTCTTCGCCCGGATGGAGGACGCCGGTGCCGGGCGGTGGCGACTGCGCTGGACCAACGCCGGCCACCCCCCGCCCCTGCTGATCGACCACGACGGACGGACCCGTTTCCTGACGGCCGGACACGGGCTCCTGCTCGGTGCCGAGCTCGGCTCCGTCCGCACCGACGCCGTGGTCACGTTGCCGCCCCGGTCCGCCCTGGTGCTCTACACCGACGGGTTGGTCGAGTCCCCCGGCCACTCCATCGACGACGGGCTGACCCGGCTGCGCCGGCACGCCGCCGCCCTGGCCCGTCGCCCCCTGGAGGTCTTCTGCGACCTCCTCTTGGAGCGTGTCCGCCCCACCGACAACGACGACGACATCGCGCTGCTCGCCCTGCGCACGCCCGACCCCGACGACGTGCCCGGCCCCACCGTCCTCGACCACCGCCGAGGGTGGTCAGTGCCCTCCGCGCCCCGTGTCGGCACCGGACGTCGCGGAGCCGTCGCGGTCCGGGGCCCGAGCGGGCTTCGGGGCGCTCCGGGTGGGGCTCATCCGGCGGACGACGACGGCGAGGACGACGAGCAGCACGACCAGGCCCACCCACACCTGTGTCCGGGTGACGTCGAGTCCGGCACCGGAGACGCCCGGGGTACGGCCACCGTCCCGGCCGGTGGCGGCGACCACCAGCAGACCGACGACGGTGGCCGCGACGGCGACCCGGCCCGCCAGGCGCGCCACCAGGGACACCGCTCCCGGCCGCCCGGCGGCGTCGCGCGGGCGCAGGCGCTCGCCGCGCCGCGCGGGGGCCAGCAGGCGGACCAGGAACAGGACGGCGACGGGTAGTTGGAGCAGCCACACCGTGGTGCGGAAGGCCCCGTCGTACCAGACGTTGGTGCCGTACAGCAGGGTGTGCCAGACGCTGAGGACGTAGCCGACGACGATGAAGCGGTGCAGGGCCCGCCACATCCGGGAGCCGGTGGTCCGCCGCAGATAGAAGGCCAGACCGAGGGGGATCGTCAGGTAGAGGGCCAGCAGGCCGATCAGGATGGCGATCCGGCCCGTTCCCGAGGAGTAGACGCCGGGGACGAACACCTCGGCGAAGGAGGTGGTCAGACGGCCGATCCAGCTCCGCCCGTCCTCGTCGGCGCGCACCAGTTCGGCGAAGAACAGGGCGGCGTGGGCGAACATCAGGCCGATCGTGGTCAGGCTCGTGGTGCGGTGCCACCGCTCGATCCGCGCCACGGACACCCGCAGCCACCCGGGCCGGGAGCTGGACCTGACCAGACCCAGCATGATCGTGAGCCACGCCCACAGCAGACCGCTCCATCCGAACGCCTGGCACAGCCAGTACATCCAGTACCGGTCGGCGTCGGCCAGGTCGGGCATCACCTGGAGCGTCATGGAGGTGCCGGAGGACACGCGCGCGTACAGCCAGACGAAGATTCCCGCCGTGACCACCAGCGCGGCGGTGGCGTCGGGCACCGCCGACCGCAGGTCCGCCCGTAACTCGGACCAGTCGAACCACCGGTGACGCTGCACCGAAGCAGGGGTGGATCCCACCATGACCAGACACCGTTCTCCTAGGGGGGTGGCGAGGAGCGGCCTGCCCAACCGGGACCGCGCGACCGGGGCCCCACCGTGGGCACGCGCGCCACGAGGGTAGCCACAGGCCGCCGCCCCGGAAAGCCCAACCGAGCGCGGCGGGGCCGATGTCCCCCGTTCCGGTGCGGGGCGCCGCCGGGGCCCGGCCCGAGGGGCGTCCGTCCGGGGCCGGTCACCGACGGCGCCGACCGGCGCCCGCCGCCTCGCGCGTCAGTCCGCGGTCACCACGTCGCGCGGTCCCTCCGCCGTCCGGACCGACACGCCGCCGAAGTCCCTCTCGACCTCCGCCCTCTCCGCCGCGTTCGGATACGGGTTCTTGCACGCGGTGCCGGCGCTGGAACCGGACATCAGGCTCGAACAGGGGCCTGGCTTGCGGTCCGGCAGGCCCAGGATGTGGCCGAGCTCGTGCGCGGAGATCCGGACCGTGTCGTAGCCCTGGACGACGGCCTGCCGTCCGATGTAGACGATTCCGTTGCCCAGTGTGGTGGGCAGGGCGCGGGGCCAGCCGTTGTCGGCCAGGATCCGTATGTCGGCGCGCCGGCCGGTCGCGACCGGCCGCAGTTCGACGCCGTCGACGCTCTCGTTCCAGATCGCCGCCCCCCGGTCGACCGCGCTTTTGAACTCGGCGGACGCGCTCGCGTCGTAGGTGAGCACACGTGGGGCGAGGGCGCGGTCCCCGGCGGGGGAGGGAGCGGCAACAGCCTGGCCACCGGCCAGGGCGAGCGTCATCGCCAGGGTGGCGGTGGCGCTGCGGACGAGCGTGCGGACGTGCATGGTCGGCCTCCTCGTGGGGGAAGGGGGTCGTGCTCATGACACACTGAAAGTTCACTGCCCACCGGGGGCGGACGCCAATCCGTCAATCGGCACCACCGCCCGGGGCGCCCGTCTTGGTCACCGCTTCGACGCGACGCGCCCCGTCCTCTCACACCCTCGCCCGGTAGGAGCGCATCGCCAACGGGTAGAAGACCGCGGCTATCGCCACCGCCCAGACCAGCGACCACAGCAACGGCCGACCCACCTCGCCGCCCAGCAGCAGTCCGCGGAACGCGTCCGACAGGTGGGTGACCGGGTTGACGTCCGCCCAGGCCTGGAGCCAGCCGGGCATGGTGTCGACACGGACGAAGGCGCTGCTGGTGAAGGTGATCGGGAAGATGAGGGTGAAGCCGAACGCCTGGACCTTCTCCGCGTCGCTCGCGAGCATGCCGATCAGCACCGCGCTCCAGGACACCGCCGCCGCGAAGACGACGAGCAGCAGCGTGCCCGCGAGGAAGCCGCCGAGGCCGCCGGTGGCACGGAAGCCGAGGGCCAGGCCGAGCGCGAGCATCAGGAGTGTCGCCCACAGGTGTTTGGCCAGGTCGGCGGTGATCCGGCCGACCAGCGGGGCGGAGCGGGCTATCGGCAGGCTGCGCAACCGGTCGAAGACCCCCTTGGTGAGGTCGGTGTTGAGGGCCAACGCCGTGTAGGTGGTCATGAACAGGGTGTTCTGGACGATGATCCCCGGCAGGGCGTACTCCAGGTACGCCCCGGGCGAACCGGCCATCTGACCGCCGAGCACGTACGTGAAGAGGAACACGAACATGATCGGCGTGATGCTGTAGTCGACGAGCTCCAGCGGATTGTGCTTGACGGCGACGAGGCTGCGCCACGCCATGGTGGCGGTCTGCCGCAGCCCGGCGCCCGGGCGGACCCGGCCGCTCGCGGTGAGGGTGGCATCGGCCGTCGTGGCGGTCACGGCCTGCTCACCTCCTTCTCGTCCTTCTCGTCCTTCCCGGTGCCGCCGTGGTCGGGGTCGGCGTCGTCCGCCCCGGGCCGTTCCCCGTCCGACGCGGTACGGCGGCCGGTCAGGGACAGGAAGACCTCGTCCAGCGACGAACGGCGCAGGGTCAGCTCGCCCACCGCGATGCCGGCCCCGTCCAGCCGGCGGACGACGGCGGGCAACAGCTCCGGGTCGTCGACCGGTGCCGTGATCGCCTCGCCCTCGATCCGGGTCCGTGGCCCGGCCTCCTGTGCCACCGCGGCATGGGCGGTCGCCAGATCGTTCCCCCGCACCGGCCGCAGTTGGAGCACCTGCCCGCCCACCTGCGACTTCAGTTCGTCGGGCGTGCCCTCGGCGATGACCCGCCCCTTGTCGATCACCACGATCCGGTCGGCGAGCAGATCCGCCTCGTTCAGGTACTGCGTGGTCAACAGCGCGGTCACCCCCTCGGCGACCAGGCCGCGCAACATGTCCCACACCTCGCCCCGACTGCGCGGGTCGAGCCCGGTCGTCGGCTCGTCGAGGAAGAGGATGCGGGGCCGGCCCACCAGGCTCGCCGCCAGGTCCAGCCTGCGCCGCATGCCGCCCGAGAACGTCTTCACCGCGCGTCCCGCCGCGTCCGTCAGGCCGAAGCGCTCCAGCAGCTCGGCCGCCCGCGCCTTCGCCTCACGCCTCGGTATCCCCAGCAGCCGGCCGATCAGCAGCAGGTTCTCCGTACCGGTCAGGTTCTCGTCGACCGCCGCGTACTGGCCGGTCAGACCGACGAGCGAGCGCACCGCCCCGGCCTCGCGGACCACGTCGTGTCCGGCCACCTCGGCCCGCCCGGCATCCGGTTGGAGCAGGGTGGCGAAGATCCGCACGGCGGTGGTCTTGCCCGCTCCGTTGGGCCCGAGCAGCCCCAACACCGTCCCGGTTCGGGCGACCAGGTCCACGCCGTCCAGCGCCCTGGTCTCCTTGAAGCGTTTGGCCAGGCCCTCCGCCCGGATCGCGTACGTCATGGAGTTCGCCCCCTCGCATCGAGGTCGCGCTTCGGCGGTGGTCTCCGGGCCCTCCGGCCCGGGGGTCGCCTTCCGGACAACGGTGACCCACGTCACGGACATTCCGCCCGACACGGCCGTACGGCGCCTCGGGGGCGAGCCGGTACGGCGGACCGGGAACGGAGCCCGTGGTGATCATGGCGATCTCCCTTCGCGGATCCCCACGACTCCACCCTGACACCGGTCACCGACACTCGCCCGTGGGGCCGCTCGCCGAGAGCCGACCCCACAGGCCGGCGCCCGACGCCGACGGCGTCACGGTCGCCGGGACCACCACGACCACGCCCCGCGCCCGCGCCCGCGCCGGGGGGCGACTCCCCCGGTGAGTCCGTCGATCACCAGGGACACCCCGATGCCGAGCATCCAGGCGTCCTTGGCCAGCGGGAGTCCCTGCTCCGTCCACCGCAGGCTGCCCTCCCGACGCATGCCGGGAGTGCGCAGGTACAGGCCGAGCGTGCCGAGCGAGAACGCGGTCAGTCCGGCTCCCACCACGGTCGCCGGGACGAAGGGCACCAGCAGCGCCGCGCCGAGCCCGATCTCCGTCTTCGACAGGATCCCGGTGAACCGCCGGGGCTCCATCCGTCCCACGAACGGGTAGGCGCCGGAGGCGAACCCGTGCAGTCCCCCGGCGGTCTCCTCGTCCGCGCCCGTCTTCGTCAGGCCGGAGTTGACCAGGAACACCCCGGCGGTCGTCCGCAACGGCAGCCGCCGGGCCCAGACCGCCGCGTTCGAGGGTGGGAAGCGCGTATTCGACAGGTACATGGAATCTCCCGATGAAGTACCGGTCCGGCCGGGACCGGGAAGGGCGCGCCGTCCCGGCCGGCCCCCGTGCCTCGCGCCGCGAGGGGCCGTGGGCGCACACCGCCCACGGTAACGGGGCGCCCCGCTCCCCGCAGCGCGGCGACGGCCCTCGACGCCGGCCTGCCACGGCACGGCCGACTCCTCGGCCGAACAGGCGAGACGACGCCGGGAGATTCCTGTGAACAGCCGATGCGTCAGGACCGCCCGATCGACCGTGATCGCCACACCCGGACCGCGCCACCTGCCCGGCACGACATCGCAGCCGCCATCACGCACCGACTCGTTGGAGGCGGCGGGCCGCCGGTCATGGCGCGGAGCCGCCTCGGGAACCTTCACCGGTGGACGCGGGCCAGGTGGTGGCGCATGCGTGTCTCGGCCGCCGCCGCGTCGCCGGCCAGCATGGTGTCCAGCAGTTCGGCGTGTTCCCGCGCCGACTCCACCAGCGGGCCCGTCTCCACGAGGTCGGCGTAGGCGTGGAGGCGGGAGCGCCTGCGCAGGTCGTCCACCGCTTCGACGAGACGGGCGTTGCCCGCCAGGGAGAGCAGGCCGAGGTGGAAGCGGCGGTCCGCCTCCAGGTACCCGACCAGGTCACCGGAGCGCGCGGCGGCCACGGTCCCCTCCGCGGTGGGACGCAGAGCCTCGAGCTGTTCCCGCGTGGCCGTCCGGGTCACCCTGCCGATGGTCGGGGCCTCGATCAGGAGGCGGAGTTCGGTGAACTCCGCCAGATCGCGTTCGGACGGCTCAGTGACCCGGAAGCCCTTGTTCCGTACCGCTTCGACCAGCCCCTGGCGGGCCAGGTCCAACATGGCCTCGCGCACGGGGGTGGCGGACACCCCGTACTCGGCGGCGAGGGCGGGGGCGGAGTAGACCACCCCGGGCCGCAGTTCACCCGCGACCAGTGCGGCCCGGAGGGCGTCGGCCACCTGGTCACGTAGATGGGCCTGCATCGAGACGGGTCTTTGGGGCCTGGACTCGCTCATGAACCGCCCTCCGTGATCCTGCGGCCCCACTTTACAATGTCACGTTGCAGACGACGGGGCACCGGACCGCCCGACGCGATCGGAGCACCTCACGCGCCGTCGCCCGTACCGGCGGCACAGGAGGGGTGGCCCCAGCCATCGGGGTTCTTGGCGATCGTCTCGCCCTTCGCGTAGGGCCGCCCGCAGCGGCACCGGCCCGGAAACCGGGCCTTGACCGAGCCGCCCGAGGAGCGCGCGGCCCTCGGGCGGCCCGTCGCCTTCCCGGCCGGGCGGCGGGTGCCCTTTCCGCCGGTGGAGGGTGTCGTGGGGTCCGGTGGGGGCAGGGTGTCGCCCGTCGCCGAGCCGATCGGTCGCTGGGTGCGGGCGGTGTGGCTCGCCGCGCGGTCGGCCGCGTCGTTGAGCCGGTCCCCGTCCACCCGGTGGGCCGGCGTGTGGACGAACTCCACGTCCCGGTCGGTCAGCAGTTCGTCGATGCGCATCACCAGGGCCTGGTTGGCCACCGGCGTGCCCGCGGCGGTCTTCCAGCCCCTGCGGCGCCACCCCGGCAGCCAGGTGGTGACCGCCTTCATCGCGTACTGGGAGTCCATCCGCACCTCCACCGGCACCGCCGGATCGAGGGTCTCCAACAACTCCCGCAGCGCGGTCAGTTCCGCCACATTGTTCGTCGCCCGGCCCAGCGGCCCGGCCTCCCAGCGCTCCACCTCGCCGTCCGCGCCGGCGATGACCCATGCCCAGGCCGCGGGCCCGGGATTACCCTTCGACGCGCCGTCACAAGCGGCGATGATCCTTTCCAACACCCTCCGATCCTGCCACCTCCCGCCCGTCCTCCGGCCATCGGGCCGCCCGGCGGGCCCGCGGGCCCTTCGGCTCCCGGCGGGACATCGGTCGTGTTCGGGCGCGGCTGTCCGAACGGCCCTCTTGTGGCTCTGGCGTGCCCACGCCATTCTGGGCGGCGCGGTGGCCTCTACCCGCATAGACGGAGGCCGCCGACTCCGGTACGCCCTTCCGCACCACGCCCCCTCTCCCGATTCCCCACAGGAGGCCCGCGTGACCGCCCTCGGATCCCGCGGACGGAGAACCGCCGTCGTGTGCGCCGCCCTGACGGCCCTCGGCTTCGCTTCCGTCCAAGTACCCGCCTCGGCGACCGCTCCGCCGAAGACCGAACGGGACGGCACCGCCGTCGCCACGATCAAGAACGACACCGCCCGCTCCCTCGCCGTCTCCCTCTCCGGGACCGACTGGCGCGCCCGGGTCCGGGCGGCGACCCTCGCCTCGCACGAGGTCGCTCTCGACGCCCTCGTACGGAAGGCCCCCTCCGCCACCGTGGGGAGCCTCGGGGCGGTGGTCGACGGAGCCGACCGGAGGTTGGCCGAGGCCAAGGGGTTGGACGCGGGCGTCGGCTCCCTGCTGCGGCTCCGCCTCGCCGACGCGTCCATGCGCGCCTCCCTCAGGGCCGGCGCCGAACCGCTGGTGGCCGCGGCGCCCGACGACGACGCCACGACGGTGACCGCCTACGACAGCGGTGGTCGCTCCCACACGCTGGACGTCCGGCACGTCCCCGAACGGCCGGTCTACGTGGTGGACCTCGACTCGGAGAAGGCCGTCTCCGCCGGCATGGAGGTCCTGCGCGAGGAACTCGCCCGACGCGGTCTGTCCGCTCCCCGGCCGGTGGCGTCGGCCGGCGCCACGGGCGACGGTTTCTGGACGAGCCGCATCACCTCGGTCCGGCTGTCCGACGACGAGGAACCGTGGATCAAGGGCGACGCCGAGATCTACTCCCTGGTGACCGGCTTCGGCCCGGACGGCAAGGTGCGGGTCGATCCGGTCGAGATGCCCTACCTCGACGAGGACGGGAAGACCTACCGCCCGAACCAGATCCTGGTCAACTGGTCGTCCTACAAGTACGACCTGGCGGACGTGGTGATGATGGAGGAGGACGGCGGCACCAACTACCGGGCCCTGGCCAAGGCCATCGCCGACGCCCTGCTCACCGTCGTCGACCTCGGCGCCTACGTCCCGCTGGTCGACGCCGTCCTGGACGCCGTGCCCGACGACTGGTGGACCGACGACCCGGACTACGTGGACTCCTGGTACACCCTGGCCCGGAGCACTTCCGGATCGGTCGCCGGCGCCAGGGGCAACGGCCTCCTGACGCTCGAACCGTACTGGGTGGCGAGTTTCTGAGGGGCCACCACCTTCGGCGCGCCGGCGTCGCCGCGGACCCGCGCGCGACGGAAGCGCCGCCGCCGGTCCTCCTGGGACGGACCGGCGGCGGCGCGGCACGGCTCCCGGCTCCGCCCGTTCAGGCGTCCTGCGGGTACCAGCGCAGTTCCACGGTGTTGCGGTCGGGGTCGCGCACGTAGAGGGACTGGGCGGTGCCCCGGGCGCCGAAGCGCGGGCCGGGGCCGTCCAGCACCTCGAACTCGCCCGAGTCGACGACCTCCTGCCAGTCCAGCGGCTCCACCACCAGGCAGATGTGGTCGACGTTGGCGCCCGCGGCCGGCTCCCCCTCCTTCCGCGACACCAGGTCGATGATCGTCGTCGGGGAGACCCGAACCGACGGGAAGGGCGCGTCGCCCCGGCGCCACTCGTCGACGCGCACCGGCTCCAGGCCGAGTTTGTCGCGGTAGAAGGCGAGGGAGCGCTCGATGTCGGTGACGCTGAGAACGACGTGGTCGAAGCCGATCACGCGCATGGGTCCTCCCGGGGTGGGCGGATGGGTACGGGACGGCCGGCGCCGGGGGCGGACCTTCCCGGCGACGGCGCTCACCGGCGCCAACACGGGCTCGGTGCGCCGTATTTCCACCGCGGCCGACCGGTGCGCCGCGCTCCTCCGGCACGCGGCCGACCGTCAGAGGGGGAACGCCTCGCGCCGCAGGAACGCCAGCCGGGCGCGCTTCGCGGGGAGTCGGACGTCGGGCAGGTCGATCGCGGGGAGGACGACCTCGGGTCCGGGTTCGAACCCGGTGCGCAGCAGGCGGGCGATCGCCTTCTCGTTGCGGGCGTCGGGTTCGACGACGATCCGTCTCAGGCCGGGGTCGGCCGACAGGCGGGTGAGCAGAGCGGTCACCAGGCGCTCGGTGAAGCCTCGTTCGGAGGCACCGGCGGCGGGGGCGACGAGCAGGTGGACCCCCACGTCGCCGGGCCGGACCTCGTAGCACGACCCCACCCGGTCCTCGGCCGGGTCGTAGGTCTGGAAGAGCGCGACGGGCTCGTCGCCCCGGTGGACGAGGTGGGCGTGGTGGGTGTCGAGGGTGCCCATGTGGGCGTAGACGTCGCGGACGTCCTCGACGCTCGTTCCCGTCATGCCCCAGAAGGCGGCGCGCTCCTCGGTGACCCAGCGGTGGATCACGGGGGCGTCCCGTTCGGGGTCCACGGGGGTGATCCGCACGGCTCCGCGACCGGTGACGGGTCGTTCGCGGTCGGGGTGACGGACGGTGTCAGGGGTGCTGCCGGCGCCGGCCATGGTTCTCCTCGCTCGGTGCGCGAGCGGACGGGGCCGGACGGCCGGCGGGCGGGGGGCCCGATCGGTTCCCGGCGCCCGAACGTCACCGCTTTCGGGCAGCGGTTGCCCGCACACCCTTCATTGATTAGGTTAGGCTTACCTAAGCTAATTCGACGTCGGTCGGAAAGCAATCCGGGCGGCGGAAGGGGGGAACCGTGCGACACGGCTGGGAGGGTGTGGTCCTCAAGCTGCTGCGGGGCAAGGACTTCGTCCTCACGGTGATCGAGACCGAACCGGTCACCGAGCACTACCGCCGCATCCGGGTGTCGGACGGTGGCATGCTCGCCGCGACCGGCGTGCACCCCACGATGTGGGTCCGCCTCTGGTTCGACGACGCGGGCAAACCCCACCAGCGCGCCTACACCCTGGTCGACCCCGACCCGGACGCCGGAACGTTCGACCTGGAGTTCGCGCTGCACCGGGGCGTCGCCTGCGACTGGGCGCGCGCGGCACGGCCGGGCGACACGATCGAGGCCACCGTCCACGGCACGGGGTTCGGCACCCCCGATCCCGCGCCCTCCCGGCTGCTCGTCGTCGGCGACCCGGCCTCGCTCCCGGCCGTCAACTCCCTGCTGGACTCCTTCCCCGACACCCCGGCGACCGTCTGGTTCGAGACCGCCCACGAGGGCGACACGGAGCTGCCGCTGCGGCTCGACCCCGCCCGGCACGAACTTCGGTGGGTCCCCCGCGAGGGGGCCGGCGCCCGACTGGTCACCGAGGTGACGGCCGCCCTGCCGGGCTCGGTGGCCGCCGAACCCGCCCCCTACGTGTGGATCGCCTGCGACACGGCCACCACCCGGGCCCTGGCCGCGCACGCGCGCAAGCAGGCGGCCGTGCCCAGGGAGCGGCTGCACGCGCTGGGATACTGGCGCGCGACCTGATCCTGGCGGGACGGACCGGACCGCGGGGAACCGGGTGGGGGGTGGCGCGGGGCTCCGGCACAATGGCCGGATGCCTCACAACCGGACCGCCCACCCCCCGGCGGGCCGCGCTCGCGCGCGCCGAGCACCGCACCGCGCCCCCGACCGGGCCCGCACCACGGACGGGCCCGCGGCGACGGCCGGGGCCGGCGCACCGGCCCCGCGACCGGAGCAGGCGACATGAGGAGGCTCGCCGCCCGTCTGTGGCACCTGCTCGCGGGCCCGGTGCAGTGGCGCGTCCTGTGGCTCGCGCACGCGAAGTTCACGGTCGGTGTCACCGGCGTCGTGCGCGACGACGACGGCAACGTGCTCCTCCTGCGGCACCGCCTGTGGCGGAAGGACCGCCCGTGGGGCCTTCCGACGGGCTGTGCCCGCAAGGGCGAGTCCCTGGCGGAGACGGTCGTGCGCGAGGTGCGCGAGGAGACCGGGCTCGACGTGCGCGTCGGCGAACTCGTCCGCCTCGAGAGCGGCTACCGACTGCGCGTGGAGGCGGCGTACGAGGCCCGGCTCCGCGGGGGCACCCTGCGGATCGACCCCTTCGAGATCCTGGAGGCCGGCTGGTTTCCGCCCGACGACCTTCCCGAGGGGTTGTCGGAGTCCCACCGCCGCCTGATCGAGCGCGGGGCGGGCTGACGGCGGGCCGACGGGCCGACGGAGCGCCACCTCCGGGTCGGGGACGCCGGGGGAACACCCCCGTGCCCCCCTTCCGTCCACAACCCCTGGGAAGCACCGCGTCCCGTGACGGATGATGGCCTGGCCGCTCCGCGCGGCCCCGACCACACCGACACGGGGGACCCACGTGCTCACCGTCCTGCTCAGAAGGCACCTCGCTCCCTACCGGAGGGCGGTGTGCGCCCTGGTGCTGCTGCAGTTCCTCCAGACCTGCGCCACCCTCTGCCTGCCCGCGCTCAACGCGGACATCATCGACAACGGCGTCGTGGCGGGGGACACCGGCCGCATCCTCGCCTCCGGTGCCGTCATGCTCGCGGTCACCGTGGTCCAGGTCGGCTGCAACATCGGAGCCGTCCTGCACGGCGCGCGGACCGCCGCCGCGTTCGGCCGGGACGTGCGGGCAGCGGTCTTCGACCGGGTGCAGTCCTTCTCCGCCCGCGAACTGGGCCGGTTCGGGGCCCCGTCGTTGATCACCCGGACCACCAACGACGTCCAGCAGGTGCAGGCACTGGTCCTGATGGGCTTCACGCTCATGGTGTCGGCACCGATCATGTGCGTGGGCGGCATCGTGATGGCCCTGGGGATCGACGTGCCGCTGTCGTCGGTACTGGTCGCGGTCGTGCCGGTGCTCGGCCTCGCCGTGGGGCTGATCGTGCGACGACTGCGTCCGCTGTTCCGGGCGATGCAGGAACGGCTCGACACGGTCAACCGGGTGCTGCGCGAGCAGATCACCGGCATCCGGGTGGTCCGGGCCTTCGTCCGCGACGGACACGAGAGGGAACGCTTCCGCGTCGCCAACACCGAGCTGACCGAGGTGTCCCTGGGCAGCGGACGGTTGCTCGCGCTGATGTTCCCGATCGTCATGACCGTCGTGAACCTCTCGTCGGTCGCGGTGGCCTGGTTCGGCGCCCACCGCATCGACGCCGGCGACATGGAGATCGGGGCGTTGACCGCGTTCCTCGCCTACCTGATGCAGATCGTGATGAGCGTGATGATGGCCACGTTCATGTTCATGATGGTGCCGCGCGCGGACGTGTGCGCCGAGCGTCTCCAGGAGGTCCTGGAGACCTCCACCAGCGTGGCGCCGCCGAGCGAGCCGGTGCGGGAGGTGCGGTTCCACGGACACCTGGAGATCCGCGGGGCCGGGTTCCGCTACCCGGGCGCCGAGGAACCCGTCCTGCGCGACGTGAACCTGGTGGCCGGGCCCGGCGAGACCACGGCGGTGATCGGGTCGACCGGGAGCGGGAAGTCCACGCTGCTCTCCCTGGTGCCCCGGCTGTTCGACGTGACCGAGGGCGAGGTCCTGGTCGGCGGTGTGGACGTGCGGAGACTGGACCCGGCCCGGTTGGCGAGGACCGTGGGACTGGTGCCACAGAGGCCGTACCTGTTCTCCGGCACCGTCGCGACGAACCTGCGGTACGGCAGGCCGGACGCCACGGACGAGGAGCTGTGGCACGCCCTGGAGACCGCCCAGGCCGCGGACTTCGTCCGGCGGCTGGAGGGCGGGCTCGACGCGCCCGTCGCACAGGGCGGCACCAACGTCTCCGGCGGGCAACGGCAGCGGCTGGCGATCGCGCGGACCCTGGTGCAGCGTCCGGAGATCTACCTCTTCGACGACTCCTTCTCGGCGCTCGACTACGCGACCGACGCCGCGCTGCGCGCCGCGCTGGCCCGGGAGACCGCCGGTGCGACGGTCGTGATCGTCGCCCAGCGCGTGTCGACCGTCCGCGACGCCGACCGCATCGTGGTCCTCGACCGGGGTCGGGTGGTCGGCAGCGGACACCACGACGCCCTCCTGGCCGGCAACGACACCTACCGGGAGATCGTGCTCTCCCAACTGACGGAAGCGGAGGCCCACTGATGGCCATGGGACGGATGGCCGCGGGCGGCCCGCACCAACGGTCGATGAACTTCGTCGGTTCCGGGAAGCGGTTGTTGGCCCGCTTCGGGCCGGAGCGGGCCACGGTGTGCGGCATGCTCCTGACCGTGCTGCTGAGCGTGGCGCTCTCCGTGGCGGGACCGATGATCCTGGGTCGGGCGACCGACCTGGTCTTCGCCGGGGTCGTGGGGCGCGACATGCCCGAGGGAGTCGACCGGGAACGGATCCTCGACCGCATGCGGGAGGAGGGGCGGGACGACACCGCCGAGATGCTCTCCGGGGCCGACTTCACCCCCGGCCGGGGCATCGACTTCACAGCCGTCGGGAAGATGCTGCTGCTCGCGCTCGCGGTGTTCGCGGTCGCCGGACTGCTGATGGCGGTCGCGACCCGCCTGGTCAACCGGGCGGTCAACCGGACCGTGTACCGGCTGCGCGAGGACGTGCAGGCGAAGCTGTCGCGGCTGCCGCTGTCGTACTTCGACCGGCGGCAGCGCGGCGAGGTGCTCAGCCGGTCCGGCAACGACATCGACAACATCGGTCAGACCCTCCAACAGACCATGGGCCAGTTGGCCAACTCGCTGCTCACCGTCGTCGGCGTGCTGGCGATGATGTTCTGGATCTCGCCGCTGCTGGCACTGGTCGCCCTGGTCACCGTGCCGCTGTCGTTCGCGGTCGCCAAGGGCGTCGGCAGGCGGTCGCAGCCGCAGTTCGTGCGGCAGTGGAAGTCCACCGGCGAGCTGAACGCGCACATCGAGGAGATGTACACCGGGCACTCCCTGGTGAAGGTCTTCGGGCGGCAGGAGGAGTCGGCCAGGGCGTTCGCCGAGCACAACGACGCGCTGTACGAGGCGTCGTTCCGGGCGCAGTTCGCCGGCGGGATCATGCAGCCGCTGATGTTCTGCGTCTCCAACCTCAACTACGTGCTGGTCGCCGTGGTCGGCGGGTTGCGGGTCGCCTCGGGAACGCTGTCGATCGGTGACGTGCAGGCCTTCGTCCAGTACTCCCGACAGTTCTCGATGCCGCTCAGCCAGATCGCCTCGATGGCGAACCTGGTGCAGTCGGGCGTCGCCTCGGCCGAGCGGGTCTTCGAACTCCTCGACGCCGAGGAACAGGAGCCCGACCCGGTGCCGGGGGCACGCCCGCAGGAGCGGCTGGGGAGGGTCGTGCTGGAGAAGGTCTGCTTCCGCTACTCCGAGGACAGACCGCTCATCGAGGACCTGTCGCTGACGGTCGAGCCGGGCCGCACCGTGGCCGTCGTCGGCCCCACCGGCGCGGGCAAGACCACCCTGGTCAACCTGTTGATGCGGTTCTACGAGGTGACGGGCGGACGCATCGTCCTGGACGGGGTGGACGTCGCGCGCATGTCGCGGGACGACCTGCGCTCGAACATCGGCATGGTCCTCCAGGACGCCTGGCTGTTCGGCGGCACGATCGCGGAGAACATCGCGTACGGAGCCCACCGCGAGGTGACCCGGGAGGAGATCGAGGAGGCGGCGCGCGCCGCCCACGCCGACCGGTTCGTCCGCACCCTCCCGAACGGTTACGACACGGTGCTCGACGACGAGGGCAGCGGGATCAGCGCCGGTGAGAAGCAGCTCGTCACCATCGCGCGGGCCTTCCTGTCCGACCCGGCGGTCCTGGTGCTCGACGAGGCGACCAGCTCGGTGGACACCCGCACCGAACTGCTGGTCCAGCGGGCGATGGCGCGGTTGGCGCACGGCCGCACCAGTTTCGTGATCGCCCACCGGCTCTCCACCGTCAGGGACGCCGACACCATCTTGGTGATGGAGGACGGCTCGATCGTCGAGCAGGGGCGGCACGAGGAGCTGTTGGCGGCCGGCGGGGCCTACGCCCGGTTGTACCGGGCCCAGTTCGCCCGCGCCGTGGCGGAGGTCGACTGACCCCCGCCCGCCGCCGGCCGGCCGCCCTCGCCCGGCTCACCGCGCGGCCCGGCTCCTCCCCCGCCCCCTCACGGGTCCACCGGGGACGGTGGACGACGCGCCCGGTCGTACCGCCGGGCGGACACGGGCGGCGCCGACCAGGACCAGGGGGACGAGGACGGCGATGGCCGCCCCGGTCCACAGGGCGCCCTGGGGACCGGAGGCGTCGACGGCCAGTCCGCCCAGGAGCGCGCCGACGGCGACGGAGGTGTTGAAGGCCGACACGTACAGGGCCGAGGCGGCCTCACGGGGTTCCGGCGCGGCGCGCAGGATGCGGTTCTGGAAGGTGACCGGCACGGCGCCGTAGCCGAACCCCCACAGGGCCAGGAGGGCGCCCGCCGTCAGGACCCCGGTGTCGGTCGCCGCCAGAAGGATCAGGGCGGAGACCAAGACCGTGCAGGCTCCCGCGGCCGTCCGCCGCGAACGCTCGGCCAGTGCGCCGGCGGCGAAGGTGCCGGCGACACAGGCGGCGCCGAAGAGCAGCAGCAGCGCTCCGACCGCGCCCTCGGGGACGCCGTCGTCGCGCAGCACCGGACGGACGAAGGTGTACGCGGCGAAGTGACCGGTGACGGCGAACGCCAACAGGGCGATGCCGGTGCGCACTCCCGTGCCGCCCCCGAGGGCTCCGGGCAGGTCCGCGAGGCGGACGCCGCGCCGCGCGGGCACCTTCGGCATCAACGCGACCAGGCAGCCCAGGACCACCAGGGCGAGGACGCCCACGGCCGCGAACGCCGTCCGCCAACCGGCGAGGTGGCCGACGAAGGTGCCGGTGGGCACGCCCAGGACGGAGGCGGCACCGACGCCCGCGAAGATCGCCGCGGTGGCGCGCGGCACCCGCTCCCTGGGAACCAGGCGCGGCGCGATGCCTCCGACGACCGCCCAGAACCCGCCCACGCTGATCCCCACCAGGAAGCGGGCGGTCAGGACGACGGCGAAGTGGTCCGCCGTCGCGCACACCAGGTTGGCCACCGCCACCAGACCGAGCAGCACGGCCAGGACGGTGCGGCGGTCGACGCGCCCGGCCGCGACGGCGACCAAGGGCGCCGAGACGGCGGCGACCAGTCCGGGCACGGTCACCATCAGCCCCGCCGTGCCCGGGGAGACGCCCAGGTCGGAGCCGACGGAAGTGAGCAGCCCGACCGGCAGCAACTCGGAGGTCATCAGGGAGAAGAGGCCGAGGGCCACCGTGGCGACGGCGAGCCGGCCCCTGGCGGGCGGGATTCGGCCGCCGTCTTCGCGGTCGGTGGCCGGTGTGTCGACGGTGGTCACGGTTTCACGAGCCCTTCCTTCGGCGGTTGGTGTCGCGATCCGCCGGGCGGCGGGTGCCGCCCGGCGGGACGGGGGGACGGGGGGACGGCGTCAGTCCAACGCCAGGACGGCCGTCAGGACCTGACGGAGCGTCGCCTCCGGGTCGTCGACGGGGCCGGTGGAGCGCCACGCGACGAACCCGTCGGGACGGACCAGCACGGCACCGTCCGGTTCGACGCCGTGGACCCGTGCCCAGTCGGCGTCCTCCTCGGGGACCAGTTCGGCGTCCGGTCCGGTGCCGACGCGGTGGCAGACGAGCGGTACGGACAGCAGGTCGGCGACGCGGTCGGCCGCGGCGTACCACCCGGTCGTCGCGGTGGCGCCGCAGAGGAGCACCGGCGTCGTCTCGTACAGGTCCAGGGTGGAGATCCGCTCCCCGGCGCGGCGCAGCCACATGTGGGGCGCCCGGCTGCCCGGTTCGCCCGTCAGCCGCAGGGCTCCGGGGACGGCCGGGGCGTCGGGGTCGGTGCCCACGACGGCGCCGCGCGGGTAGCGGTAGCCCAGGGCCACGGTGAGGACTCCGCCCTGCGGGCCTCCCCCGCCCGGCCCTCCGGATCCCCCGGCGGGCGGCCCCCCGGCGGCCGGGTCGTAGCCGGGGTGGCTGTGCTCCGCGGAACGGCCCGAGGCGCGGGCGGCGGTGGCCAGCGCGACGGGGCGACGTTCGAAGTCGTAGGTCTCCAACAGGCCCTTCCCCGCCCAGCCGCCGAGCACGGCGGCCAGCTTCCACGCCAGGTTGTGGGCGTCCTGGATCCCGGTGTTGGCGCCGAACGCCCCGGTGGGGGGCATCTCGTGGGCGGAGTCGCCGGCCAGCAGGACCCGGTCGTCGGCGTACCGCTCGGCGACCCGCTCCGCGGCGTGCCAGGCGGCCCTCCCGGTGATCTCCACGTCGAGGTCGGGGACGCCGACCGCGCGGGCGATGTGCCGCGCGCACCGCTCGTCGGTGAACTCCTCCAGCGTCTCGCCCCGCTCGGGGTGCCAGGGCAGGTGGAAGACCCAGCGCTCCCGGTTGTCGACCGGCAGCAGCGCCCCGTCCGCCTCCGGGTCGGTCAGGTAGCACATGAGGAAGCGTCGGTCGCCCACCGCGTCGGCGAGGCGACGGGAGCGGAAGGTGACGCTCACGTTGTGGAACAGGTCGCCGGGTCCGGTGTGACCGATGCCGAGCCGTTCGCGGATCGGGCTGCGCGGACCGTCCGCCGCGACGAGGTAGGAGGCGCGGATCGTGGTGTGCTCCCCGGTCTCGCGGCTCTTGACCACGGCGACGACGCCGTCCGGGTCGGCGTCGAAGGACATCAGCTCGGTGGCGAACCGCAGGTCGCCACCGAGCCGGCGAGCGCGTTCCACCAGGACCGGCTCCAGGTCGTTCTGGCTGCACAGACACCAGGCGCTGGGACTGATCCGGGCCAGGGCGCCGCCTTCGTCCATCCGCTGGAACAACCACTCGCCCTCGTCACCGGCCAGGGACGGCGTCTGGAAGATGCCGTGGTTTCCGGCCAGGACCGACGCCGCGTCCCTGATGGCGGATTCGAGTCCGGCCACCCGGAACAGCTCCATCGTCCGCACGTTGTTGCCGCGTCCGCGCGGGTGGGCCGAGGTGCCGGCGTGCCGCTCCACCAGGACGTGCGGTACGCCCAGGCGGCCCAGGAACACGGAGGTGGACAGGCCCACCAGGGAACCGCCGACGATGAGGACCGGGATTCTGAGGTCGGCTTCTTCGTTCATCGTTCGCCTCCAGCGCGTGCGTCACCACCGGCGCACACGGGCGTGCGCCGGTGGTGATGCATGCCACCCGCACGGGGTGCTCGCCCATGCTTCACCCGGATGATCCGCCGATCGCGGACGGGAACCGGAGGGGACGAGGCAGTGCGGTTTCCGGCCGGCACCGGTCATCACCCCGCCCCGGCCTGGGGGTTCGTCACTTTCGCTGCCGCAGAAGGGGTTTGGCGGGCGCCTCACCCGGTTGCTTCCCAGGATTTGCGGCACCGGACGGGGCGTCACACGATCAAGACGCACCGCGGTCGAAGCCGGGTCCGAGCAGGTCCCCGGCCGCTCGGCTCCCTCGGTGATCCCCCTTCCCCCACTCGCAGGAGAGGTGTGCCGGATGACAGCATCGGGCCTCGCCCCCCAGGTCTCTGGCCGTGTGTCCCAGTCGGCCTTCGACGGCTCCACACTCCGGGTCGTCCTGCTGCTGGACGTCGCGGACGGCGCCCAACAGCGGTTCCTCGGCGCGTACGAGCGCGTGTGCGACCAGGTGGCGTCCACCCCGGGGCACATCCGCGACCAGCTCTGCCAGTCCCTCGACGACCCGTCCCAGTGGCTCATCACCAGCGAGTGGGAGAGCGCGCCGCCGTTCCTCGCCTGGGTGAACAGCGAGGAGCACATGGAGACGGTCCGGCCGCTGCGCGCCTGCCTGACGGACACCCGGTCGCTGCGTTTCCGCGTCATCAGGGAGACCGGTGGCCCCGCCGCCGCGCCGGTGGCGGCGGTGGGGCCGCAGTCCTCCCCCCGACCGGGCGGCGGTGTGGTGCGCCACGCGTTGCTCCACACCGTCCGCCCCGGCAGCGAGTCCGAGGTGGCGGACATCCTGGCCGGCCACACCCTGCCCGCGTGGCGGGCGGGCGACACCGCCCGGCTCCACCGCACCTCGCTGTTCGTGCACGGAAACCGGGTCGTGCGGATCGTCGAGCTGCGCGAGCTGCGGGGGGATCTGCTCGCCGGGCTCCTCCACGTCACCGGGCGCCCCGAGGTGCGCGCGGTGGAGGACGCCCTCACGCCCCATCTGACGCGGAGTCGGGACCTGGACGACCCGCAGTCCGCACGGGTGTCCCTCACCCGGGCCGCGATGCCCGCCGTGCACCACGTCGCCCCCGTGGGGCCGGTGCCGTCGGGGACGGAGGTCCGGCGGCTCGCCCTGTACCACCCGGCCCGCGAGGGCGCGGGCGGCGAACTGGCGCGGCTGCTCTCCCGGCAGGACGAACTCGCCGGTGACGATCCGCTCGACCCGGTCCGCTCCGCCACCGTCTTCCACCGTGACGACACCGTCGTGCGGGTCGTCGAGGTGGCGGGCGACCCGGAGGCGGCGCCCGGTCCGGTCCTGGGGCTGCGGGACCCCGCCGACGCCACCGAACTCGCGGACCTGCTCGACGGTGAGGCCCTCGGTGTCGACGGCCTCGCCCTCGACGAGGACGGGCTGCTGCGCCTCCTCGCGCACGCCCGCATGCGGCTCGTGGCCGACCTCGTCGAGCGCCGTTCCTGACACCGGCTCCGCCCCCCGCCTCAGCACCTCACCGTCCGAACCACACGCGACCGACGACCAGCGACCAGCCATCCCGTGCCAGCCGGCAGCGGCCTTCCGAAAGCGATCGACCAATGAACGAGACCCAGCAGCGCCCACGCACCGTCGCCCTCGAGGAGATCCAGCCCAACCGCCGGCGCGGCGGCGACCTGCGCGCCATGCTCACCCCCGCCACGGTGGGTTCCACCAGCGGTTTCATGGGCGTGGCCATCGTGCAGCCCGGCGATCGCATCGCCGAGCACTACCACCCGTACTCCGAGGAGTTCGTCTACGTCGTCAGTGGCTCCTTCGAGGTGGATCTGGACGGGGAGCCGCACCCGCTCGCGCCCGAGCAGGGGTTGTTGATCCCCGCGCACATGCGGCACCGGTTCCGCAACGTCGGCGACACCGAGGCCCGTCTGGTCTTCCACCTGGGCCCGCTGGCGCCCCGGCCCGAACTCGGCCACGTCGACACCGAGGAAACCGCGCCGGAGCGGGCCGACGACCGGTTCCCGCCCGTCCACGGCAGGCCCGCCGAGCCCACCGGGGCGGTGTCGTGACCCGACGCGTCGCCGTCACCGGTCTGGGCGTGGTGGCCCCCGGCGGCATCGGCGTCCCGGCGTTCTGGGACCTGCTGACCGAGGGCCGAACCGCGACCCGCGGCATCACCCTCTTCGACCCCGTCGGGCTGCGCTCGCGGATCGCGGCGGAGTGCGACTTCGACCCGTTCGCGCACGGTCTGGACGCCGATCGGGTGGAGCGCTGTGACCGTTACGTACAGTTCGCGCTGGTCGCCGCCGCCGAGGCGGTCCGTGACGCCGGCCTGGAGCCCGGCCGGGAGGACCCCTGGCGCACGGGCGTCAGCCTGGGCACGGCGGTCGGTGGCACCACCCGACTGGAACACGACTACGTTCTGGTCAGCGAGCGCGGATCCCGCTGGGACGTCGACCACCGGCGGGCCGGTCCACACCTGCACCGCGCGTTCTCGCCCAGCACGCTGGCCTCGGCCGTCGCCGAGGAGTTCGGCGCGTGCGGTCCGGTGCAGACGGTCTCCACCGGCTGCACCTCGGGGCTGGACGCCGTCGGGTACGCCTTCCACGCCGTCGCCGAGGGACGGGCCGACGTCTGTCTCGCCGGTGCCTCGGACTCGCCGATCTCCCCGATCACCATGGCCTGCTTCGACGCCATCAAGGCCACCTCCCCCAACAACGACGATCCCGCGCACGCCTCCCGGCCGTTCGACGCCGACCGCGACGGCTTCGTCATGGGCGAGGGCGGCGCGGTGCTCGTCCTGGAGGAGCTGGAGCGCGCGCGTGCCCGCGGCGCGCGCGTGTACTGCGAGGTCGCCGGCTACGCGACCTACGGCAACGCCTACCACATGACCGGCCTGACCCCCGAGGGCCTGGAGATGGCGCGGGCCATCGACACCGCGCTCGACCAGGCCCGGCTGGACGGCTCGGACGTCGACTACGTCAACGCGCACGGCTCGGGGACCCGGCAGAACGACCGTCACGAGACCGCGGCGGTCAAGCGGTCCCTGGGAGCCCACGCCTACGACACGCCGATGAGTTCGATCAAGTCGATGGTGGGCCACTCGCTGGGCGCCATCGGATCCATCGAGACGGTCGCCTGTGTGCTGGCCCTGGCCCGCCAGGTGGTGCCGCCGACGGCCAACTACGAGACCCCGGACCCCGAGTGCGACCTGGACTACGTGCCGCGCCAGGCGCGCGAGCGGAGGATGCGCACCGTGCTGTCGGTGGGCAGCGGCTTCGGCGGCTTCCAGTCCGCGGTGGTGTTGACGCGGCCGGACGGGAGGACGCGATGAGCCCGCGACGGGACGGGTCCGGGCGGCGCGCGGTCGTCACCGGCATCGGCGTGGTGGCGCCGAACGGGATCGGCGCGGAGGTGTTCTGGAAGTCGGTGGCCGACGGCGTCGGTGCCCTGGACCGCGTCACCCGCACCGGCTGCGGGCACCTGCCGCTGAGGGTCGCGGGCGAGGTCCGCGACTTCGACCCGGCGTCGACGATCGAGGGACGCCTCCTGGTCCAGACCGACCGGTTCACCCACTACGCGCTGGCCGCGACCACGATGGCCCTGGAGGACGCCCGGTTCGGTCGGGCCGACGCGGACTCGCCCTACTCCGTGGGCGTGGTCACCGCGGCCGGATCCGGTGGCGGCGAGTTCGGGCAGCGGGAGCTGCAGAACCTGTGGGGCCAGGGACCGCGGTACGTCGGGCCGTACCAGTCCATCGCCTGGTTCTACGCGGCGAGCACCGGCCAGATCTCCATCCGCGACGGCTTCAAGGGGCCCTGCGGCGTCGTGGCGGCCGACGAGTCGGGCGGCCTGGACGCCCTGGCCCACGCCGCGCGCGCCGTGGGACGCGGCACCGACACCGTCGTCGCCGGCGCGGCCGAGGCGCCGCTGGCCCCCTACTCGGCGGTGTGTCAACTGGGGTACCCCGAGTTGAGCACCGAGGAGGTTCCACAGCGCGCGTACCTGCCCTTCACCTCGTCCGCCCGCGGGTTCGTGCCCGCCGAGGGCGGCGCCATGCTCGTGGTGGAGGACGGGGAGGCGGCCCGCCGCCGCGGCGCCCCACCCAGGGCCACGGTGGCCGGACACGCCGCCACGTTCACCGGCGCCTCCCGCTGGGACCGGTCCCGCGAAGGGCTGGCCCGGGCGATCCGCGGCGCCCTGGACGAGGCCGGCTGCCGACCGGAGGAGGTCGACGTGGTGTTCGCCGACGCCCTCGGGGTGGCCGAGGCGGACCGTGCCGAGGCCCTGGCGATCACCGACGCCCTGGGCTCCCACGGCCGGCGCGTGCCGGTCACCGCGCCCAAGACCGGCGTCGGGCGGGCCTACTGCGGGGCGTCCGTGCTGGACGCCGCGGCGGCGGTGCTCGCCATGGAACACCGTCTGATCCCTCCCACCCCCAACGTCCACGCCCACGAGGTCGACCACGATCTGGACCTGGTGACCGACCGTGCCCGCCCGGCCGAACCGCGCACGGCCCTGATCCTCAGTCGGGGCCTCATGGGCACCAACGCGGCGCTCGTGCTGCGACACGGCGCCTGACCCCTCCCACAAGCGAAGGAGAACATCCACATGACCGATCAGGTGACCGCACAGGTGACCGTGGAGGAGCTGGCCGCCCTGATGAGACGGACCGCGGGCGTCACCGTCGACCCCCGCGAGCTGGCGGAGCGGGCCGAATCCGGCTTCGACGCCTTCGGCCTCGACTCGCTGGGGCTGCTCGGCATCGTGGGCGAGCTGGAGAAGAGCCACGGCCTGGACCTGCCGGACCACGCCGAGCGGTGCAGGACGCCCCGCGAGTTCCTCCGGTGCGTCAACGGCGCCCTGACGACGGAGGTGTGAGGTGGCCGGGCACACCGAGAACGAGATCACCATCGCCGCGCCCCTGGACCTCGTCTGGGAGATGACCAACGACGTCGAGAACTGGCCGCGGCTGTTCAGCGAGTACGCGTCCGCCGAGATCCTGTCCCGCGACGGCGACCGCACGCGGTTCCGGCTGACCATGCACCCGGACGAGGAGGGCCGGGTGTGGAGCTGGGTCTCCGAGCGGGTGGCCGACCGCGCCTCCCTCACCGTGCGGGCCCACCGCGTCGAGACCGGCCCCTTCCGCTACATGAACATCCGGTGGCGGTACGAGGAGACCTCCGAGGGCGTCCGGATGCACTGGACGCAGGACTTCGAGATGAAGCCGGACGCCCCCGTGGACGACGCGTGGATGACGGAGAACATCAACCGCAACTCCCGGATCCAGATGGCCCTCATCCGGGACCGGATCGAGCAGGCCGCGGGCGAGCGTCCGACCGCCGCCGCGATGAGCGACTGAGGAGCCGCGCCCGTGCACCACACCCTGATCGTCGCCCGGATGGAACCGGGAGCGGCGCCGGACATCGCGAAGGTGTTCGCCGAGTCCGACCGCGGCGAGCTGCCCCACCTGGTGGGCGTGGCCCGGCGCAGCCTCTTCCAGTTCGGCGACGTGTACATGCACCTCATCGAGAGCGAGCGGGACCCCGGCCCCGCCATCGCCCGGGCCACCGACCACCCGGAGTTCCGCGGCGTCAGCGAGCGGCTCTCGGCGTACGTGAAGCCGTACGACCCGCAGACCTGGCGCGGCCCGAAGGACGCCATGGCGCACTGCTTCTACCGCTGGGAACGCGACGGCACGGCCTGACACGGCCCGACGCGCCCCGGCGCCCGGACTCCCGTGCTTGGGTTCCAACGGTCCTCGCAACACCCGCGATCTGTGGGAGTTGCGAGGACCGTGGGCGTTCGGCCCACGGCGCCGCGTCAGGGGTCGCGCAGCCGGGCGGCCCGGTCCCGGATGGCGGGGAGGCGGTCGTAGAGGGCCTGGCCGGGACAGTCGGTCTGGTGGCTGTCCCGGTGGCCGGAGACGACGTCGAAGACCGCCGTCTCCCCCTTCGGGTAGCGGCTGTTGCCGTTGGTGGAGGTCAACCTCACCCTCCCGTGCGGGTCGGCGCCGGGGCGGAGCTTCCACGCGGTGACCGAGGCGATCGCCTCGACGACCGCCTCGGGCACGGGTGTTCCGGCGTCGAAGGTGCCCAGGGCGGCGACACCGACGCTGTCCCGGTTGAAGCCCTGGGTGTGGGCCCCGTGGACCGGGCGCGCCGCGCCCCCGGCACGGCCCTCGTAGATGGTGCCGCAGCGGTCGACGACGAAGTTGTAGCCGATGTCGTCCCAGCCCTGGCCGTGGACGTGGTCGGCCTCCAGCGCGCGCAGCAGGGCGGGGACCTCGTCACAGTGGTAGTCGTTGGGGTGCCCGGTGTGGTGGACGAACACCGCGACGGCCGGGCCGGTGTAGGCGGGACGCTCCCTGACCATGTCCTCGTCGGCGCCCCAGGCGGACCGGGAGACGACCGTCGGCCGGGGGCCTCCGTTCACGGGCACGGCCACCGGGGGCGGATCCGGTCGCCGGACGGGCGAGTGTGCGGGGCCGTCCCCCGCCACCAGCGCGGCCAGGGGGAGGAGGACAGTGCCCAGCACCAGGCGGGGGGACCACATGAAGCCCACTGTGCGTCCCCCGGCCGCCGTTCTCACGGCCGGCACCCCCGATCGGGTGACGTGGCCGGGGGTGGTGCCGTCTCCTCCGCGCTCGCCGCCCGGGACGACGCGACGACCGTTGCCGGGGCTCGGCGCCGTGGGTGCGGCCGTCGTCGCTCGTGCCCGTAAGGGTCCGGTGCCCGGTGCCCGACCGGCTCGCACCGCGCCGGAGGGCGAGGGGGGTTACGGGTGCTTCCGGTTCCCGAAGTGGTCCAGCAGCCACGCCGTGCCGTTCAGCCCCCAGGTGAGAAGCGCCAGGGCGACGACGGGAGCGGCCACCAGGCCGAGGACGAGGAGGATGGTCTCCGTCACGGTGCCTCCAGGGAAGTGAGCGGTGTCGGCGATCGTTCGGCCGCGCGCGGCGAGGGCCGCCCGGCTGTTTCGACCGGTGCCCCGTTTGGGGACGGACACTCCTGCGGGGTCGGCCGCGTCCACGGCCTCGGAGGTGCCGCGGCCGTGGACGCGGTCCGCCAAAAGCGGAGGGAGGCCCGATGGAGAGGCCGCCGGAACGGCTCGACGACGTCGTGGACCTGGTGCGCGAGGTGCTCGGCCCCGAGGTGATCGGCGTCTATCCGCACGGCTCGGCCGTGCTCGGGGGGCTGCGCCCCCACAGCGACCTGGACGTGTTCGTCGTCCTCCGGCGGCACACGCGAAAGGAGCAGCGCAGGGCGCTCGTCGACGGGTTGCTCGGGATCTCCGGGGACGGCACCGCCTCGCGCCCGGCCCGGCCCGTCGAACTGACCGCCGTCGTGCGGGACGACGTGTGTCCCTGGCGCATGCCGCCCCGGTGCGAGTTCCAGTACGGGGAATGGCTGCGCGAGGAGTACGAGCGCGGTCTGACACCGTCACCGGGGCCCGACCCCGACCTGGCGCCGCTGGTCACGATGGTGCTGCGGGGCGACACCGCCCTGTACGGGCCGCCTCCCGGCGAGGTGCTCGCCCCCGTCCCGCACGGGGACCTCAGACGGGGGATCGTCGCCGGGGTGCCGGGGTTGTCGGCCGAGGTGGCGTCGGACACCCGCAACGTCGTCCTGACCCTCGCCCGCGTCTGGACGACCCTGGCGACCGGGACGGTCCGCTCCAAGGACGCCGCGGCCGACTGGGCCCTCCCCCGGCTTCCGGCCGCGCACCGGCCCGTCCTGGCCCACGCCCGGGCCGTCTACCTGGGCGACGAGGAGGAGCGGTGGGAGGAGTTCGCGGCGGGGCCGCGGCCCTACGTCGACCACGTCGTCCGGGAGATCGACCGGCTGGAGCCGCTCGGCGGGACGGCACGGCGGCGGTGACGGGCGCGGCCCGGGGGCGTCAGCCGGGCCCGTGCCGCCGGAGCCCGTAGACCCGGGTCGCCGTACCGCCGAGGACGGCGGCCCGCTCGGCGGGGGTCAGGGCGGCGGTCAGCTCCCGGGCGGTTCCGACGACCCGTCGGTAGGGCGCGGCGAGCAGGCAGACCGGCCAGTCCGAACCGAACATCAGCCGCTCGGGCCCGAACGCCTCCAGGGCGGTGTCGGCGAAGGGGCGCAGGTCCTCCACCGTCCAGGTGTCCCAGTGGGCCTCGGTGACCAGTCCGGAGAGCTTGCCCAGGGTGTTCGGCAGCCCGGCCAGCCGCCGCAGGTCCCGGGCCCAGGATGCGGAGCGGCCCTCGGCCACCGGTGGCTTGCCCAGGTGGTCCAGGACGAACAGGAGGTCGGGGTGGGCCGCGGCGGCTTCCGCGGCGGCGGGCAACTGGTGTGGCAGGACCACCAGTTCGTGCACGAGGCCGGCCGCGGCCAGCGCCCGCGTACCGCGTGTCACGTCCGGGCGCAGCAGCCACCGGGGGTCGGGCTCGCCCTGCACCTGGTGGCGGATGCCCACCAGGTGCTCGCCACCGGGCCCGTCGCGGAGCCGGGCGAGGGCGTCGGCCACGTCGGGGGCGGTCAGGTCGGTCCAACCGACCACCCCGGCGACCAGGTCGTCGGCGGCGGCCAGGGCCAGCAGTTCGGGGGTCTCGTCGGGGACGGTGACGGTCTGCACCACCACGGTGGCGTCCACTCCGGCGGCGGCCGCCTCGGGGGCCAGGTCGGCCGTGGTGAAGGTCCGTCGCAGGGGAGCGAGCCGGTCGTCGGCGAGCCAGTCCTGGTCGCGCAC
Source organism: Streptomyces taklimakanensis (assembly GCF_009709575.1). Lineage (NCBI taxonomy): Bacteria > Bacillati > Actinomycetota > Actinomycetes > Kitasatosporales > Streptomycetaceae > Streptomyces > Streptomyces taklimakanensis. The sequence goes on along the minus strand of NZ_WIXO01000001.1, from coordinate 5,650,828 downwards.
CGACAGGTCCCACACGTGGTGGTGGGCGTCGACGATCCGGGCCCCGGTGTCCGCCGGCCTCCCCTCCGGCCGGTGCTCCCCGGCCGTCACCGGGCTCCCGGGCGCGGTCGCAGACCGGCCATGCCGCCGTCGACCGCGAGGGCCGTGCCGGTGACGGCGGCGGCCGCCGGGGAGGCCAGGTAGACGATCGCCGCCGCGACCTCCTCGGCGGTGACCAGACGCCCCATGGGTTGACGGGCCTCCAGCGCGGCGCGCTCGGCCTCGGGGTCCTCGGCGGCGTCGAGCAGTCGGGTCACCCACGGGGTGCCGGTCGTGCCGGGGTTGACGCAGTTGACGCGGATGCCCTCGTGGAGGTGGTCGACGGCCATGGCGAGGGTGAGGGAGAGAACGGCGCCCTTGGTCGCGGAGTACGCGGCGCGGCGCGGCAGTCCGGCGGTGGCGGCGATCGAGCAGGTGTTGACGATCGAGCCGTGTGCCGAGCGCCGCAGACGGGGCAGGGCGGCGCGGGTGGTGCGGACGATGCCGAGGACGTTGACGTCCAGGACGCGGTGCCACTCCTCGTCGGGGTTGTCCTCCACCGTGCCGACCGCCCCGACGCCGACGTTGTTGACCAGGACGTCGATGCCGCCCAGGAGGTCGGCCGCCTCCGCGACGGCGCCGCGGACCGAGGCGTCGTCGGTGACGTCCGCCTCCAGACCGGCCCACGGCTCGTCCCGGCAGTCCGGGGCGAGGTCGAGGACGGCCACCCGGGCACCGGCGTCGACCAGGGCGCGGGCCGTGGCCCGTCCGATCCCGGAGCCGCCGCCGGTGACCAGGGCCCGCAGTCCCCTCGGGCCGGGGAATCCGCCCGTGCCGGGGATCTCGTGGGCGCCGGGGGCGCCGGGGGTGCCGGGGGTGCCGGATGTCTCCGCGGTCATGCCGGGGCCTCCTCGTCGGCCGCCGTCCGGGCGGCCCAGTACGCGCCGTGGGGATAGGTGTGACGTGCGATCGACTCCGGGACCATCGCGGCGGAGAAACCGGGCGCGGTGGGCACGGTGTAGTGACCGTCGCGGACGACGGCCGGGTCGAGGAAGTGCTCGTGCAGGTGGTCGACGTACTCGATGGTGCGGTCGCGTGTGGTGCCGCTGAGCGCCACGTAGTCGAACATCGACAGGTGGCGGACGAGTTCGCACAGGCCCACGCCGCCGGCGTGCGGGCAGACCGGGACGTCGAACTCGGCGGCCAACAGCAGGATCGCCAGGTTCTCGTTGACCCCGCCGACCCGGACGGCGTCCAACTGGAGCACGTCGATCGCCCCGGCCTTCAGCAGTTGCTTGAAGACGACGCGGTTGTGGGCGTGTTCGCCCGTGGCGACCCTGACGGGGGCCACGGCGGCACGGATCGCCGCGTGGCCGAGGACGTCGTCGGGCGAGGTGGGCTCCTCGATCCAGTACGGGTCGAACTCGGCCAGCTCCCTCGTCCGGACGATCGCCTCCGCCACGTCCCAGCGCTGGTTGGCGTCCAGGGCCAGGCGGATGTCGGGACCGACGGCCGCGCGGGCGACGCGACAGCGGCGGACGTCGTCCGCCGGGTCGGCGCCCACCTTCAGTTTGATCTGCCCGAATCCGTCGGCGACCGCCTGGCGGGCCAACCGGGTGAGCCTGGCGTCGGAGTGGCCCAGCCAACCGGGCGAGGTGGTGTAGGCGGGATAGCCGCGCTCGCGCAGGGCGGCCTCGCGCTCCGCGCTGCCGTGTCTGCCCCGGCGCAGCAGTTCCAGGGCCCTGGCGGGGGTGAGGGCGTCGGTGAGGTGGCGGAAGTCGACCTGGGAGACCAGCCACGCGGGGTCGGCGTCGGCGAGCAGCTTCCACAGCGGCTTGCCCGCGCGTTTGGCCGCCAGGTCCCACACGGCGTTGAGCACCGCGCCGACCGCCATGTGCATCACCCCCTTCTCCGGCCCCAGCCAGCGCAGTTGGCTGTCGTCGGCCAGCGCGCGGGCGAGCGTGCCGGGATCGGCGCACAGCTCCTCGACGGGCCGGCCGAGGACGTGGTCGCGCAGGGCCTCGATCGCGGCCACCTGGACGTCGTTGCCGCGGCCGATGGTGAAGGCGAAGCCGTGCCCCTCGGCGCCGTCGCCCGCGTCGGTGCTCAGGACCAGGTAGGCGGCCGAGTAGTCGGGGTCGGGGTTCATCGCGTCGGAGCCGGTCGACTCCTCGGAGGTGGGGAAGCGGATGTCGTGGGTCGTGAAGCCGGTGACGCGGGCGGGAGCGGTGGGCACCGGGCGGCCCCTCACGCCTGGACGAGGGTCTGGCGTTGGTCGCCCAGGCCCTCGATGCCGAGTTCGACGGTGTCGCCGGCCCGCAGGTAGGGAGCGTCCGGCAGACCGAGGGCGACCCCGGCCGGGGTGCCGGTGTTCAGCAGGTCCCCCGGTTCCAGGACCATGTACTGGCTCAGGTACCAGATCAGGTGCGCCACGTCGAAGACCATGTCGGAGGTGTGGCCGTCCTGGCGCACCCGGCCGTTGACCGACAGCCGCATGCCGAGCGCCTGCGGGTCGCCGACCTCGTCGGGGGTGACCAACCACGGCCCCAGCGGGTTGAAGGTCTCGCAGGACTTGCCCAGGTCCCACTGGGAGGAGCGCTCCAGTTGGAACTCGCGCTCGGAGACGTCGTGACTGACCGCGTAGCCGGCGATCAGCGCGTGCGCCTGCTCGGGCGAGTCGAGGTAGCGGGCGCGGGAGCCGATGACGACGCCGAGTTCGACCTCCCAGTCGGTGCGGGTGGAGCCGCGCGGAACGAGGACCTCGTCACAGGGTCCGACGACGGTGCCCGGGTCCTTGAGGAAGACCACGGGGCGCTCCGGGACCGCCGCCCCGGTCTCGGCGGCGTGGTCGCGGTAGTTGAGGCCGATGCACACGATCTTCCCCGGGCGGGCGACCGGTGCGCCGACGCGGGTGTCCGCGGGCCGGTGGAGTTCGGGCAGTCGGTCCTCGCGCAGGGCGGCACGGAGGCGTTCGACGCCCCCGGAGGCGAGGAACGGACCGTCGAAGTCGTGCGTCACTCCGGAGGCGTCCAGCAGGCGGCCGTCGTCGGCCAGGACGGCCGGGTGCTCCTCGCCTCGTGGACCGAGCCGGGTGAGTCTCACGGGCGTGCTCCTTCGTCCTCGTCACACCGCCGGCCGACCTCGCGGGAGCGGGTGTCGATCCGGTGGCACGTGGATGGTCCGATTCCTGACACGGGCTCGGTCATCGGATGTCTATGACGTCGGACGGTATAAGAAGCCCGAGTTCCCGTAAAGACACGGCGAGAGATCCGATGACCGATGGGTCGGGGGCGGGGCAACTCTCCGGGGTGCCTTCCCGGACCGCCTCCCGGGTCACTCCTCCTGCCCGTCGCACTCCCCCAGCCACTGCTCGACGGCCGCGACGTGCACCGCGGCCGCCGCCCCGGCCAGTTGGGGATCCCGTGCCCGCAGGGCCCGCAGGATCGACTCGTGCTCGCGGTGCGCGGATTGGAGGGCCGCCTCGGTGTCGGCGCCGCGCGCCACCCGTACCTGGTGGGTGCGGACGGAGAGGACCCGCAGCAGCATGGTGAGCACCGGGTTGCCGACGGTCGCCGCGATGGTGTGGTGGAACTCGTTGTCCAGGGAGACGAACTCCTCGACGGACTCCGCCGCGGCGCACCGGTCCAGGATCTCCCGCAGCTCACGCAGCCGGGCGTCGTCGATCAGGGCCGCCGCCGCTGCCGTGGCCTGCGGCTCCACCATCCGGCGGACCTGCAGGAGTTGGCGGGCCGCCGCCCCCCTGGAGACGTCGGAGGCGAAGGAGAGGGTCTCCAGCAGCAGGTGGGGCTCCAGACTGGAGACGTAGGTTCCGTCACCGTGCCGGACGTCCAGGATCCGCATCGCCGCCATGGCCCTGACCGCCTCGCGCAGCGAGTTGCGCGACAGGCCGAGCCGCTCGGCGAGCACGTCCTCCTTGGGCAGCCTGGCCCCCGGCGACAGTCTTCCGGAGACGATCATCTCCTTGATCATCTCGATCGCCCTGTCCGTCACGGACATCCCGCAGCCTCCGTCGTTCGTTCGCGCCGTGGCACACCCGTGCGTGCCCCTCCGTACCGCAGCGGCGATCGTCGCAGAACCACGGGCCGTCGGCGTACCTCCCCCTCCCGCGCAGAGGTCCGATCACACGGAGAGGACACCGGGGCGGGAGGAGGGTCGCTTCCTTCGGGGGCCGGTCGGACAGAGCTCCCGGCGAACTCGCCGGTGAGCGCCCGCACCTCGCCCCACCTGGGGCGTTCGCCTCCGAGGGGACGTGGAACACCGGAGTGTGCGACGGCTCGGGGCGTCGGCGCACTCCGGCCGGGATCGGCCCCGCCCGTCGGAGAGATCGGGTCTGTGGGTTGTCCCCGGTGGCGTCATGGGCCATGCTGCCGAACCGCGGACGGTCCGCAACGGCCCGCCGCGCGTACCGCCGCACCACCACCGCCCCTGGAGGCCCCATGCGTTCGTCGGCACCCCACTCCGGCTCCCCGTCCGCCCCGGGGCCCCCGCCGGCCGGGGCACGCACCGAGGCCGACGGGAACGTCCTGTGGTACGACGAGCCCGCCGTCTCGTGGGAGTCGCACGCGCTGCCCATCGGCAACGGCACCCTGGGCGCCATGGTGTTCGGCGGAGTGACTTCCGAGACCGTGCAGTTCAACGAGAAGAGCCTGTGGACCGGTGGGCCCGGCGTGCCGGGGTACCACTTCGGCAACGACTCCCCGCGTCCGGGCGCGCTGGAGGAGGTCGTGGCGAGGATCGACGCCGAGGGCTGTGCGCCCCCCGAGTGGGTGGCGGGGAAACTGGGCCGACCCCGCACGGGGTTCGGCGCCTACCAGACCTTCGGGGAGCTCCGCATCGACACGGCCGACCGGGACGGCGCCCGCGGCGATCGGGACGCCCCGGGCGCCGTCCCGCCCGGGTGCACCGGGTACCGGCGGCACCTGGACATCGCCGACGCCGTCGCCGGAGTCCGTTACACCGTCGGCAAAGTCACCCACGTCCGGGAGTACTTCGTCAGCCGGCCCGACCGGGTGCTGGTCGGACGGCTGGTCGCAAACCGGCCGGGTTCGGTCGCCTTCGCCCTGCGCTACACCTCGCCGCGCGACGACCACCGGGTGACGGTCGAGGACGGCGAGCTGCGGGTGCGCGGCAGGCTCGCGGACAACGGCATGGTCTTCGAGGCACGGGTCCGGGTGGTCGTCGACGGCGGCGAGGTGGTCCACGAGGACGGCGGGTTGAGGGTCGTCGGCGCCGACGGCGCCGTGTTCGTCCTGGCGGCGGGCACCGACCACGCGCCCGTCCACCCGTCCTACCGCGGCCCCGATCCGGCCGACGCCGTGCGGGCCGCGGTCGAGGCCGCCGCGGCCCGCACCCACCGAGAGCTGCGCGACCGGCACACCGCCGACCACCGTGCCCTGTTCGACCGCGTCCGGCTGGACATCGGCCAGTCCGTTCCCGACCGCCCCACCGACGAGTTGCTGGCCGCCTACGACGGAGGGGAGTCCGCCGACGCCCGGGCCCTGGAGGCCCTGTACTACCAGTACGGCCGCTACCTCCTCATCGCCTCCTCGCGCGACGGCGCGCTGCCCGCGAACCTCCAGGGCCTGTGGAACGACTCCACCTCTCCCCCGTGGGACGCCGACTACCACACCAACATCAACCTCCAGATGAACTACTGGCCCGCCGGGCCGGCCAATCTGGCCGAGACCGCCGAACCCTTCACCGCCTTCGTCGAGTCGCTGGTCGAGCCCGGCGAGCACAGTGCCCGGAGCCTCTTCGGCACCGCCGGCTGGGTGGTGCAGCACAGCGTCAACCCCTTCGGCCACACCGGCGTCGACGACTGGGCGACGGCCTTCTGGTTCCCCGTGGCCGCCGGCTGGCTCGCCTCCCAGGTCTGCGACCTGCACCGTTTCGCCGGCGACCGCGAGGCCCTGCGCAACCGCGTCCTGCCGCTGCTGCGGGGCGCCGCCGAACTCTGGCTGGCGAACCTGCGACGCGATCCGCGCGACGACACGCTGGTGGTCTCCCCCTCCTACTCGCCCGAGCACGGCGACTTCACCGCCGGGGACTCCATGTCCCAACAGATCGTGTGGGAGCTGTTCGCCGACGCCCTGGAGGTCGCGGAGGAACTGGACGCCGACCCGGAGTTCCGCGCCCGGCTCCGCGCGGCCCTGGACGAGCTCGACCCCGGGCTGCGGATCGGCTCCTGGGGGCAGCTCCAGGAGTGGAAGGCGGATCTGGACGACCCGGCCGACACCCACCGACACGTCTCCCACCTCTACGCGCTCCACCCCGGCCGCCGGATCTCCCCGCACACCACCCCCCGGTACGCCCGCGCGGCCGAGGTCTCGCTGGACGCCCGCGGCGACGGGGGCACCGGCTGGAGCATGGCCTGGAAGGTGAACTTCCGGGCGAGGCTGCTGGACGGCGAACGGGCCCACGCCCTGCTCGCCCGCCAACTGGCGCACAGCACCCTGCCCAACCTCTTCGACACCCACCCGCCGTTCCAGATCGACGGCAACTTCGGCGCCACCGCGGGCGTCACGGAGATGCTGCTGCAGAGCCACGGCGGTGTGATCCACCCGCTGCCCGCCAGGCCCTCGCGGTGGCGGAGGGGATCGGTCGCCGGGCTCAGGGCGCGCGGCGGTGTCACCGTCGACGCGGCCTGGGAGGAGGACGGCACCGTCACGTTCACGCTGGCGCCGGACCGCACGGGGGAACTGACCGTGCGCAGCCCGGTCTTCGCCGGGACGCACACCCTGGTCGACACCGCGACCGGGGAGGCCGTGGAGGTGTCCGACGCCCCCGGCGGCGACCCCGACGGCGGCCCCGACGGCGAGTTCGTCGTCTTCGCGGCCGAGGCGGGCCACGTCTACCGCGTGACCGGCAGGGTGCCGGTCACCGAGGCGCCCCGGTAGGCCCGGGGCCGAGGCGGTCGGCCGCCTCCCTCGGTTCCAGGCGGGCGGCCGCCCGCGGAACGCGTGAGCCCCGTCCGGAAGGCACCGGACGGGGCTCACGGACGAGGGGTCGGTTCAGTTCGTGGCGAGCATGCCCTCGCGCAGCCTGGCCAGGACCCGGGACAGCAACCGCGAGACGTGCATCTGGGAGCAGCCGAGCCGCTCGCCGATCTGGGACTGTGTGAGCTCCTCGACGAACCTCAGGTGGATGATCCGGCGGTCCCGCTCGCCCAGTTCCTCGATGAGCGGTGCCAGGGCGTGGAAGTTCTCCACCAGCTCCATGCCCGGGTCGTCGGCGCCGATGAAGTCCGCCAGCGCCGTCTCGCCCTCCTCGCTGCCGCCGACGGCGGCGTCCAGCGAGGCGGACTGGTAGCCGTTGGAGGCCAGGCGCGCCTCGATGACCTCCTCCTCCGAGAGGTTCATCAGCGCGGCCAGCTCGCTGACCTTGGGGGCCCGGCCGAGCCGGGTGCTCAGCTCCTCGGTGGCGCGCGCGAGTTCGACGCGGGCCTCCTGGAGCCGGCGCGGAACGTGCACCGCCCAGGAGGTGTCGCGGAAGAAGCGCTTGATCTCGCCCACGATGTAGGGGACGGCGAAGGTGGTGAACTCCACCTCACGGGAGAGCTCGAACCGGTCTATGGCCTTGATCAGGCCGATCATGCCGACCTGGACGATGTCCTCCATGTCGTCGCCGCGGTTGCGGAACCGGCCGGCCGCGTATCGCACCAGCGACATGTTCATCTCGATCAGCGTGTTGCGCGCGTACTGGTACTCGGGCGTGCCCTCCTCCAGCACCGCCAGGCGGTCGAAGAAGAGCTTGGACAGCGCCCTCGCGTCCTTCGGCGCGATCTTGTGCGGGTCGGTGACCTGCGGAAGCTCGGTGGCGACCTGGGGAAGCCCGGTGCCGTTCCGCTCGGCAGGCTCCTGCGCACCCCGGTCGGCCTTCGTACGCGAGATCGTCGTCGCCGTCATGCGTTTCCCTCCCTGGTTCGCCGCCCCTCGCCATCGTCTGTGGGCCGACAATGCCGCGCCTGCCCCGGCCGCGACGGAGTATGCGCATCAATTTCTGGGATTTTCGTTCCGCCAGGTGGGGGCATTCGCCGGGCACCCGGTGCCGGCCGGCACGATGCTCCCACGGCGGCGCCCGGTCACGGCGGGTCGCCCGTACGCCACCATGACACGAGGAGCGCAGAGATGAGGAACCCTTCCCCGGTCTCCCTGGAGGACGTCCGCGACGCCGCCGAGCGGATCAGGGGAGTGGCGCACCGCACCCCCGTGCTGCGCTCGCGCACCCTGGACGACCTCGTCGGCGCGGAGGTCCACCTCAAGTGCGAGAACCTCCAGCGCGTCGGGGCGTTCAAGTTCCGCGGCGCCTACAACACGATCTCCCGGCTCTCCCCCGAGCAACTCGCCAGGGGCGTGGCGGCGTACTCCTCGGGCAACCACGCCCAGGCCGTGGCCTTGGCGGCACGGGAGTTGGGCACCACCGCGGTGGTGCTGATGCCCGAGGACACCCCTCGCTCCAAGCGGGAGGCCACCGCCGGGTACGGCGCGGAGGTCGTCACCTACGACCGTTACACCGGCGACCGGGTGGCCCTCGGCGAGGCGCTCGCGGCCGAGCGCGGACTGACGCTCGTCCCGCCCTACGAGCACCCGCACATCATCGCCGGGCAGGGCACCGCCGCGCTGGAGCTGATCGAGGAGGTGGGCGAACTCGACGCGCTGGTGGCCCCGGTCGGCGGCGGCGGTCTGATCGCCGGCAGCTCCACGGCCGCCAAGGGCCTGCTGCCCGGGATCCGGGTGATCGGTGTCGAGCCGGAGGCCGGCGACGACACCAGGCGCTCCCTGGCGGCGGGCGAGCGGGTCTCCGTCCCCGTGCCGCGCACCGTCGCCGACGGACTGGCCGCCGAGATCCCCGGAGAGTTGACCTTCTCCGTCAACCGGCGGTTGGTGGACGAGATCGTCACGGTCACCGACGACCAGGTGCGCGACGGGATGCGGTTCCTCTTCGAGCGTCTGAAGACCGTGGTGGAGCCCAGTGGCGCCGCCGCTCCCGCCGCCCTGCTCGCCGGCCGGATCGGCGACCTGCCGCCCAGGGTGGGGGTGATCCTGTCGGGCGGCAACGTCGCCGCCCGGCGCTTCGCCGAACTCTGCGGGGAGTGATTCGCCGTCCGCGGACCGCCGACCGCCGGCCCGTGCCGGGCGGCCCGCGTCGTCCGGTTCCCCTCCGGGCCCCGTCCCACGTTCTCCCTCCGAACGCCCGTCCGCCGGCTACGGTGGTGGCATGATCGACGCCGACGACGTCCGCCGCATCGCACTGTCCCTTCCCGAGTCCGCGGAGAAGGAGGCCTGGAACATGCCCACCTTCCGGGTGGCCGGAAAGATGTACGTCACCGTGCCCGACGACGAGACCTCCATCGCGGTGCGCTGCCCCCGGTACGAGCGCGAGGAGTTGATCGCGGCCGAGCCGGAGAAGTTCTGGGTCCCTCCGCACGAGGCGGGTTCGGCGTGGGTACGGGTACGGCTGGCCGCCCTGGAGGACCTGGCGGAGCTGCGCGACGTCCTCGTCGACTCCTGGCGGCAGGCGGCGCCCGACCGGCTCCGTGACGCGCACCCCGAGCTGGTGCCGGGCTCCGGGGCGAGCAGTCCGTCCTGAACAGTCCGTCACGGGGCCCCGATACTGGTCGGTACTGGTCGGTGTGCCCCGAGGTCCGGGGCGGGAGACGGTCGGGAGGTGGCGGTTGACGGCACGGGGAACGGCGGCGGAACTCACCGTCGCACAGCGCCGGGCGGTCCTGTCGTCCGATCCGGTCACCGGGGAGCTCTCGGCGTCCCCGGCGGTGTGCGCGGCGCTGCGGGCCAAGGGGCTGGCCGTGGAGTACGGCCGGGTCCGCCGGCACTATCTGAACGGCGCGGGGCTGGCGGTGCGCGAGCGGCTGCGGGAGCAGCCGCTCGAGCGGCCCTCCGGCGAGGCGGGTCCGGGGCCGTCGCCGGGCTCCGTCGCCCCGGCTCCGCCCACACCGTCCGATGCTCCGGGTCCGTCCGGTCCGCCCGCGCCGGGCGGCGGCGGGTTCGACGCGGCGACCGGCGACGGCCCCGAGCCGGCCGAGGGGCCGCGGCGGCGCGCCGCCGCGGCCCGCGCCTGGGCGGGGGTGCTGGAGATCCGCCGCGTCACGGGCGGCGCGCCGGGCGGCGGGGACGGCACGGCCGTCCCCGCTCCGTGGGAGCGGACGCGCGCGGTGCGGGCCGTCTCCCTGGCCCTGGAGGCCGCCGGCGTACCGCCGTCGGCGGTGGGCGGGGACGGTCGCCGCACACGAACGGGCTACCGCGTGTCGCCCTCCGAGGAGCCCGGCTCGGTCCGTGTCGAGTGGTTGGGTCCATCGGTCTCGGAGGCCCGCCGGGAAGCCGGAGAGCGGCTGCGGGCCTGCGCGCGACTCCTGGAGGAGCGCGGTTGGGAGGCGCTGCTGTACCGGGGGCCGCGACGCACCCCGTTCCTGTCGGTCACCCCTCGGGACTCCTGACGACGTCCGGGGCGCGCCCATCGCCTCGGGGCCACGCTCCCCTCGCGGGGGCGGTCGTTCCGAAGGCGGTCGGACCGTTCCGGGCGGTCGGGGTCGGATGTCGGGCCGGGGCCGGGATCAGGAGTCGGGCTCGCCGTGGTCGGCGAAGGCGCCGACGCGGACGTTGGGCGTGGCACTGCTGGTCACGCGGTAGTGCCCGTCGGGCAGGTCCTCGCCGGTGGTGACACGGACGGCGAGGGGCCCGGCCCACTCGTACTTCCTGTTCTCGCCGTGGCGGGCCAGGGTGTCGGCCAGGTCCTGACCCACTCGACGACCGCGCCGGGCCAGCTTCTCGTACACCGCGGTGGGGAGTTCGACCTCGTAGGCGTTGGGGGCGACCACACGGCTGTGCCCGAGCACCACGAGGTGGTCGTCACACTCGCGCCGCAGGGCATCCGACAGCTCCGCCGGCTCCCGGGGCAGGACCCTGGCCAACAGCGCACGCTTGGGGTGTCCGGCCTTCCGCCCCCACCTCTTCAACGCTCTCATGACTCGTCGCGTGCCCGAGGCGCCCGGCCTCATGCGCGTACGGGGTCCGCGCGGGTGGGTCCGTCCCCGTGGGCCGCCGTTCAGCGGCGCCTGCCGTTCCGGGCGGCGACCGCGACCACCACCGCCACCGCGGCCGTCACGAGCAGGACGACACGGCCGCGTGTCACCGGGCCGGGAGCCGCGCGGCGCCCGGTCCCGGCTCCCGCTCGCCGCGCCGGTCCCTCCACGTCCACGGTCGACCGGCCCCGGGTGCCCTCGATCCGCTCGCGCAGTTCGCCGGGGTCGAGGGCTCGGCCGTTGTACCGGGGATCGCCGCTCATCGTCCGTCCTCTCCTCGGCCGCGACCGCGTCGGCTCCGGCCCCGCGGGTCACGGTTCGTCACGTGGGTACAGGCGCCCGGTACCCGGGGATGGTCATGCCCATGCCATTACGTGACCCGCGCCACCCCGGCCACGATCCGTGGACACGCCGGTGTTCGTCGTGCCGGCACACCGCGTGGCACCGCGCCGCGCATCAGGCCGCGCGGCGGGCGGCGTCCCGGTCGCCGGTGGCGCCGTCCCGCCGGACGGGCCCGGACGGCGCCGCCTCCGGCAGGTCCGGCACGGCCCGCAGATGGCGCTCACGCGCCGCGTGACGGGCCGGGGCGGCCTCGTCGTCGCCGGCGGAGGCTCCCAGCATGCGTTCCTCGTACCACTCCAGGGCGAGCATGGCGCACAGCAGCAGGGGGGGTATCACGAAGGCGGTGACAGCCACAGGAACTCCTCGGAAGGGACAGCCGGTCCCCTTCCGCGTTGCCTCGTACTCCCCCCGGAAACCCCGCATCACCCTTTTCCGGACACAAGCCGCCGAACAGCCGTCAACCCCCCTCCTTCGGGGCGGCTTTCCGCACCGGTCACCGCTCCGGGCGCTCACAGCCACCCGTTGCGGCGGAAGGAACGGTAGAGCAGGGCCGAGGCCGTCACCATCACCCCGACCGCCAGCGGATAGCCGAAGGACCAGTGGAGTTCGGGCATGTGCCGGAAGTTCATCCCGTACAGACCGGTGAACACGGTGGGCACGGCGAAGATCGCGGCCCACGCCGAGATGCGGCGCATGTCGTCGTTCTGCCAGGTGCCCACCCGGGCCAGATGGGCGTCCAGCACGGAGTTGAGCAGCTCGTCCAGGGACCGGACCTCGGCGTCGGCACGGTGCAGGTGGTCCACCACGTCGCGGAAGTACGGCAGCGCGTCGTGCGGCCACAGGGAGCGGGAGCCGGTGACGAACTCGCGCACCACCGGTACCAGGGGGCGGACCGCGTCGCGGAACTCCAACACCTCCCGCTTGAGGGTGTAGATCTGCTCGGTGACGTCGTCGCGCGAGGAGGAGAAGACGCACCGTTCCAGATCGGTCAGGTCCGTGCGCACCTTGGCGGCCGCGTCGGTGTAGGAGTCCACCACCACGTCGAGGACGGCGTGCAGCACCGCGGCGGGACCGAAGGACGACCTCTCCGGGTCGGCGGCGAGCCTGCGGGCGGCCTCGGTGGTGGGGTCCGCCCACCCGTGCCGGACGGTGAGGGCGAAACGCGGTCCGAGGAAGACCATCACCTCCCCCGTCTCCACCTCCGAGGCGCTCTCGATGTACCACAGCGTCCGCAGCGCCACCGCCAGCACGTCGCCGTACCGTTCGCCCTTGGGGCTCTCGTGGGCCTGCACCGCGTCCTCCACCGCCAGCGGGTGCAGTCCCATCTCCTCGGTGAGATCGGCCAGTTCGCGCTCGGTGGGCGAGTCCAGGCGGACCCACGCGAACTCCCCCTCGTCCAGCTCCCGCAGATGCTTCGACACCGTCCGGCCTGCCCCGGCGGGCTCGCCGCAGTCGACCTGTCGGACCCGGTCGGTCCCTTCCCCGTAAATCACGCACTCCATGACCTCCGGATGCTTCGACGGTCCGGTTCCATGCGTGCCCACCGACCGCGCGCACCACGGCCCGGGGCGGCCCGGGGCGGCGTTCGGACGTCCACGGATGCGGGCCCGCGCGGCGGAGGCGAGAATCGAACGGCCGACCACGGGACCGGTGGCCCGGGCCTCGGCGACACACCGCGGACGGCCGCCGGAGGTGGTCCGACACGAAGGGCGGACGGCATGAGGGTACGCGAGCACATGGTCTCTCCCCCGGAGGCGGTGACACCGGACACCACCGCCCGGCAGGCCGCGCTCCGCATGCGCTCGGGGGAGATCGGCTGCCTGCTGGTCGTGGCGGACGGCGAACTGCGCGGGATCGTCACCGACCGCGATCTGGTGGTGCGGTGCCTGGCCGGGGACGCCTCCCCCGACACCCCGGTGTCGGAGCTGATGACGTCGCCCGTGGTGGCGGTGGGAACGGCCGAGGACGTCACCACCGCCTACCGCGCGTTCCACGACTCCGGCGTGCGGCGGCTGCCCGTACTGGACGGACGCGGACGCGTCGTGGGCGTACTGAGCGTCGACGACCTGCTCCTGGACGTCCTGCGACGCATGGGCGACCTGCTCGGCCCGGTGGCCCGGACGGTGCTGCGGGAGCCGCCCGGACCGTGATCGCCCACCCCTCCCCGCACGGCCGTACGCTGGCGGGTGTGCGCACCGTGGAGTTGCTGCTCGACGACACGGCCGACCGGGCCGTGCGGGAGGCGTGGCGACACCTGGCCGCGGCCGGGCTGCCGAGTCAGGCCGGGCACCCCCACCCGACGAACCGGCCCCACCTCACCCTGGCCACGGTGGAGACGCTCCCGGCCGCCGCGCGGGAGCGGGTGGAGGACGCGCTGACCGCGCTGCCGGTGCCGTTCCGTCTGGAGGGGCTGCTGCGGTTCGGCGGGCGCGTGCGCGTACTGGCCTGGGCGGTGCGTCCCACCCCCGAACTGCTGCGCGTGCACCGATCGGTATGGCGGGCGCTGGAGAGCTCCCCGGGGGCCGGCCCGTCGAACCCGCTGCACGCGCCGGGGCGCTGGATCCCGCACATCACCCTGGGTCGCAGCCGTCGACCGGTGTGGGAGGCGCCCGACGAGCTGCTGCTGCCCGTTCCGCCGGGTGGGGGACCGCGGGGCCGGTTCACCGGTGCCCGCAGCTACGACACCGTCACCCGCGCCGTCGAGATCCTCACACCGCGCTGAGGCAGCCTGCCGCGCGCCGCCGCACGACGGACCGCCCCGACCGCCCCGGCCCCTCGGAGTCCTCCGACGCCACCTCGGGACGGACGGGACGCCTGTCGTGCGGTGTCCGTGGGTAGGGGTCTCCCATGACCGATGTCGTGGACGCAGACGAGTTGCTCCGCCGTATCAGGGTCGCGCGCGACTGGGCCGCGGAACGCGAGGCCGCGGCCGGGGAACGGGCCGGGGACGACGGCGGGAGCGGGACCGACGGCGGTGTCCGGGCGGCCGACGTGGACCGCGCCGCCTTCTCGGCCGTCCGTGCGGCCCTGGACGAGATCATCGACCCCGGTTCCCACCGACGTCAGCCGTAGCTCACTCCCGGCCCCGGGGAGGCCGGGGACGGCGGGACCCGTCCCCCTTGGCGGCGTCCGGCAGGCGGGGAGCCGGCTGGAGTCGCCGTCCACGGTGAGGGCCGCACGCCCGCGCGCACGGCAGTCGACGCCGCCCGCTCCCATCTCCTTCCCTTCCGGACGGCCGCGGCGCGCGCCTCGCTCGGCGAGAGCGTCTCGAAGCGCTCGGGCCAGAGCGTCAGGCAGTCCGGGACGGCCGGGGACGCCACCGCGGCCAGGGTGGCGGCCACGGTGCGCCGCGGTGGGCGTCTGCGGGGAAACACGTTCGTTCGCTGGACCGCAGGTTGAGGAGAGGTGAGGTGCCCCGGGACCCACGGGAGCGCGAGGCCGTGCGCGGCCTCGTCGCGCGGCGTCTGCGCGCCACCCGACACCGCCGCGCGGCCCTGCTGGTCCTCTTCCTCCTCTGTGCCGCGATCACCGCCCTGACGGCGGTGGCGTCGGGCGCGGGGGAGGGAGTCGGGTTCGCCGTCTTCTCGGTGGCCTTCCTCGCCTGGGTCGCCTGGTACGGCGCCCGGAACCGTCGCAGGCTGCTCCGCATGGACGCGGAGTTGGGCACGTCGGACTCCGAGGTCCGGGAGGTTCCGTCCGCCCCGCGTTGAGGGCGGGCGGGCCCCTTCAGGCTCAGGACACGGTCCGCTCGCGGACGGGCATCCCCTCGTCGGCGGGCCTCTCCCCGGTCGCCCCGGATCCGGTCCGCAGCGTCCCGGCCGCGCAGGCGGCCACCACGCACAACGCCACCGGCAGCAGGAAGGCGAGGTTCAGCGGGACGAGACGGGTGAGCGGCCCGATGACGGCGGGCCCCGCGAGCATCCCGAGGTAGCCGAGGCCGGCCACCCGGGAGACATTGGCACCGGCGGCCTCCGGGTCGGCGTGGCCCGCGGCGCTGAAGAGCTGGGGGACGCACCCCGACAGCCCGATGCCGAAGAGCGTCCAACCGACCAGGGCCAGGGGGATCCCCGGGGAGAACACCACCGCCGTCAGACCGGCGGCGGCCAGGACGGCGCCGTGGCGGACGATGACGACCGGGCCGAAGCGCGCGGCCACCGGATCGGCGAGCAGGCGTCCGACGGTCATGGCGGTGGCGAAGGCGCCGTAGGCGAGAGCCGCGGTGGCGTCGGACGCGCCCAGGACGTCCCGCATGGCCAGCGCGCTCCAGTCGTTGGCGACGCCCTCGCAGAGCATCAGCATCAGCGCGAGGGCGGCCAGGGCCCAGATGCGCGCCGGCGTCGCGCGGCGGGCGCCGCGGCCGCCCGCCGAGGACTCCCGCGGCGCCCCGGTGGACTCCTGCGGCAGCAGCGCGGGGGCGGCGAGGACGGCGACGAGCAGCCCGAGCACGCTCGCCCCGGCGAGGGTCTCGACCGTGCTCCAGCCCCAGCTGAGCGTACGGGCCCCGACGAGCGAGGCGAGCACTCCGCCGACCGAGAACACCGCGTGGAAGGCGGACATGACGGGCCGCCGGTAGCCGCGTTCGACCTGGACGGCATGGGCGTTCATGGCGACGTCCAGACAGCCGTTGCCGAAGCCGAACAGCAGCAGGGCCGCACCCAGCGTCCAGACGTCTCCGGCCGCTCCGGGCAGGACCAGCGCGGCGCTGCACAGCGCCGCGCTCACCGGCACCACCTTGCGGGCGCCGAAGCGGTCGGCGAGCGGTCCGGTCAGCTGCATGCCCGCGAAGGCTCCGGCGCCGAGCAGGAGCAGCAGCCACCCCAGCACGGCGTGCCCGACCCCGGCCCGGTCCTCCACGGCCGGGATGTGGACGATCCACAGGCCCATCAGGAAGCCGTTGAGAGCGAAGTAGACGAAGGTGACCAGTCGAGCGGGCCGCAGGGCTCTGTCCATGCGCCAGAACCTAACAAACGCTTTCCATGTTCGATAGGTTGAATTTCGCACATGCGATGTGTTCAATACCTCCGTGGCGAGCACAGAGCGACTGAGGCGCATCACCGACGCCGTGCGCGGGGCCGGACGGCTGAGCGTGGCGGAGTTGGCCGAGCTCACCGGCGCCTCGGAGATGACCATCCGTCGCGATCTGGACGTCCTCGCCGGCCAGGGCGTCCTGGAGCGCTACCGGGGCGGGGCCAGCAGCCTGCTGCTGCGCGGCGAGGAGCCCCCGTTCGCGCTGCGGGCCGACGAGCGGCAGGACGCCAAGCGGCGCATCGCGGCCGAGGTCGCCGAGCTGATCGCCGACGGCGAGTCGGTCGTCCTGGACAGCGGCACCACCTGCCTGGAGGTGGCCCGCGCCCTGGCGGGGCGGCGGCTGACCGTCACACCGCTGTCCCTGCACGCCGCCAACGCGCTGGCCGACACCCCGGGACCGAGGCTGTTGCTGCCCGGTGGGGAACCGCGTCCGGGGGAGCTGGCGCTGACCGGCCCGCTGACCGAGGCGTCACTGGCCGCGCTGCGCTTCGACACCGCCGTCCTCGGCTGTTGCGGGCTGAGCGCCGGCGACGGCATGACCGCGTACGACCTGGCCGACGCCGCGGTCAAGCGCGCCGCGGTCGCCTCGGCCCGCCGGGTCGTCGCCGTCGCCGACGCGACCAAGTTCTCCCGCACCGCGCTCGCCCTCGTCGCACCGGCCTCGGCGCTGGACGCCGTGGTGACGGAGGAGGGCGCCCCCGACGACGAGACCGACGCGCTGGCCGCGGCCGGCGTGACCGTGCGGAAGGTGTGAGCGGGCCGGCGCGGGGCGCCGGCGGGCGGGAGGAGGCCACGGACCACCGAGACGGTCGGCCCCCGCGGGTCCCCCTTCGCCGGCCCGGCCGGGCGGCTCCCCCCGTGAGCCGCCGTGTCGCCCCGCCCGGTGTCCGGGCGGGGCGACACGGGGTGCTCAGTGGGTCGGGGCGGCCGCCGGGGCCTCCGCCTGTGACGACCCGTTCTCCTCCGCCAGGCGCTGCATGCCGCTGGTCGTCTTCAGCGGCTTCTCCTTGACGAACAGCACCGCCACGAACGCGAGCAGCGCGAACGGCGCGGCGAGCAGGAACAGGTCGGCGGTGGCCACCGCGTAGGCGTGCTCCACCACCTCCCGGACCGGCTCGGGCAGTCGCGCGACATCCGGCACGGCGCCCCCGGCGTGCACGTCACCGCCGCCCTGGGACGCGGCGCCGTCCGCCGGATCGACGCCCAGGGCTTCCAGCCCCCTGCCCATCTCGTCCGTGACCCGGTGCGCGAGCACCGCGCCCAGCACACTGGTGCCGATGGTGCCGCCCATGCTGCGGAAGAAGGAGAGCACGGAGGTGACCGCCCCCAGGTCGGAGGCCGCCACGTCGTTCTGCGCGGCCAGCACGAGGTTCTGCATCAGCATGCCGACGCCGACGCCGAGCGTGGCCATGTAGAGGCTCAGCTCGCCGAACCCGGTGTCCACGTCGATGGTGGACAGCAGCCCGAGTCCCGCCGTCATGATGGCGGCCCCCGCGACGAGGTAGACCTTCCACCTCCCGGTGGCGCTGATGATCTGCCCCGCCACGGTGGACGACACGAGCAGACCGCCGATCATCGGCAGGCTCATCAGGCCCGCGACCGTGGGCGACTTGCCCAGGGCGAGTTGGAAGTACTGGGAGAGGAAGACGGTGCCGCCGAACATCGCCACGCCCACGAACAGGCCGGCGATCGTGGTCAGGGTGACGGTCCGGTTGCGGAAGATGCCCAGCGGGACGACCGGCTCGGGCACCCGGGCCTCGACGTACACCGCGAGGACCAGCAGCAGGACGCCGCCGCCGGTCAGGGCCGCCGTCTGCCAGGAGGCCCAGTCGAACCGGTTGCCCGCCAGCGAGGTCCAGATCAGCAGCGCGCAGACACCGGCGACGAGCAGGAACGCGCCGAGGTAGTCGACCTTCGCGTCACGGCGGATCGTCGGCAGGGACAGGGTGCGCTGGAGCAGCAGGATCGCCAGCAGGGCGAAGGGCACGCCGATGAAGAAGCACCAGCGCCAGCCGAGCCAGGAGGTGTCCACCATGACACCGCCGACGAGCGGTCCGATCACGGTGCCCACGGCGAAGACCGCGCCGAAGATCCCCGCGTACCGACCCAGCCTGCGGGGCGGGACGATCGCGGCCATGACGACCTGGGCCAGGGCCGTCAGACCACCGGCGCCGATGCCCTGCACGACGCGGCTGAAGATCAGCAGGCCGGCTCCCTGCGAGAAGCCCGCGAGCAGCGAGCCCACCACGAACATGCCGAGCGAGAGCTGGAGCAGCAGCTTCTTGTTGTACAGGTCGGACAGCTTGCCCCACAGGGGCACGGTCGCGGTCATCGCCAACAGTTCGGAGGTGACGACCCAGGTGTACACGGACTGGCCGGCGCCGAGGTCCGTGATGATGCGCGGCAGCGCGTTGGCCACCACGGTGCCCGCCAGGACGGCGACGAACATCCCGGCCATCAGGCCGGACATGGCCTGGAGTATCTGGCGGTCGGTCATGGCCGTGGGTGCCATGTCCTCCCGCGTCTCTGTCGCGGTCACAGGGTCCTTCTCATCGGATCGGTGGGGCCGGAGCCGGGGGTGCGACACCGGAAGGGGGGCCGAGGACGGCCGGGGCGGTTCAGGGCGCGGGCGCGTCGAGTCCGGCGGCGAGCTGCGCGAACACGCGGCGGAAGACGTCGCGGAACGCGTCCGGCTCTCCCGAGACGCTCCAGTGCTGGATGGCGACGCGCACGGCGATGGCCGCCGTGGCCGCGAGCAGTCTCGGGTACAGCCCGAGGGGGGCGTCCGGGCCCGGATCGCCGGGCTCGTCCCCCGTGTCCGCGGCGAGCCCGTCCCCCGCGCCCGTCCGTCGGGCGACGGCCGAGGCCAGCATGCGTTCGTCCGCCATGTGCGTGCCCAGGCTGTTCGCGAGCAGGTGTGGCGAACGGTGCAGCACCCGGGCCCGGAGCCGCCACAGTTCGTGGTGCCTCTCCATGTCGGCCAGTTCGGCTTCCAGGGCGTCGCGCACGGCCTCCAGCGGCGACAGGTGGGCCGGCGCGTCGAGCACGGCCCGCTGCACCCGCCGGCCCGCTTCGGGGTCGGCCAGGAGGAAGGCGTCGTCACGGCTGTCGAAGTAGTTGAAGAAGGTGCGCGGCGAGACCCCGGCGGCCTGGCTGATGGCCTCCACGGTGACGTTCTCCGCCCCGTGCTCGGCGGCCAGCCGCACGGCCGCCTCGACCAGCGCGGCGCGCGTGGCCGTCTTCTTGCGTTCGCGCAGCCCGGGCGCGGGGTGGTCGGACATGCTGTGCAGAGTATGCAAAATTGCGCACCCTGCAAAATTTTTTTCGGTCGCCGTCCGCCTCCGGTCAGCGGTCCAGCAATCCCGAGACCACGCGTCCGAACAGCAGACGCCCCACCCACGCCGTGGGCGCGTCCAGCGGACGCGGCGCGCCCCGCAACCGCACCTCCTCGCTCCACACCACCAGCGCCCCGTCCGCCTCGGGCGACACCTCCGTCTCGGCCCAGCCGAGGACGACCCTCCCCCGCTTCTCCACCCGGCAGCGCCCGGGACGCCCCGCCGAGGGCGGCTCCCAACGGACGACCTCCATGGGGTCGTCGAAACCGGCGCCGCCGACACCCGTGCGCGCGGTGAAGCGCGTGCCCACCCGGGTGGGGGGCGTGGTGAGGACCGTGATCCGCGTGAACGGGACGTGGCGGGCGTGGCGCTCCCAGTCGGTCAGTCGGCGCCACGCCTCCTCGGCGGACATCCGGGTCCGCCGCTCGATCCGGACCAGAGGCATGCCACGACCGTAGCCACTCCGCCCCGACCGGGCCTCCCGACCCGCCGGGGCCCGGCCCCGCCCGCTCCCGACACCTGACCGGGGCACTCCCCGGCCGGGGACGTTTGAGGTGTGGGCATGTGGTGGGAATGTCACGCTTCGTGGAGCAGTGGGTGTTCGGCCCGGGCCGAACACCCGCACCGCACCGGGGTCCGCTCCTCCCCGCGTGCCCCGCAGCCAGGAAGGAGGCCGCCACGAGCACCGACACGTCGGCCCCCCAGCGGCGTCGAGGAGGTCCCCGTCCTCTGGAACCCGGAGGGTGTGGGCTGCGACGGCGACACGGTCTCGGTCACCGCCGCGACGCTGCCGAGCCACACGCCCACGGGCCGCTCGTGAGGTCACCGCGCTCCATCACCAACCGCACCGTGAGCAAGGAGCCCGAGTGGCGCCACAACCGCACCGAGCCGGCCTCGGGCCACCAACCGCGCCGGCCCGGTCGCTGACCGGACCGGAGAAGCCGACGACGCTCGAGAGGGCCGCTCCGTGACGACCAGCCAGACCGTCCCGGTCCGGCAGCGCACCCTCACCGAGGTCGCGTTCGGTCCGATCACCAGGACCGCCTTCCCCGATCGGGAGGTCGTCGAGCGCCGGAGCACCTCCTCGATCCTCCGCGGCCACAGCGTCCTCACGATGAGCCGCACCACGCGCGGGACGTGCTGCCTGACGGAGGACCGGCACGTCCTCCCGTCCCTCCACTCCCCGTTCACCGGCGCGGGGCCCGAGCGCTTCGCGGCGGTCCCCACCCGATGGCACGACCCGATCGACCGCTACGTCGCCGGCAGCCCCCGGCTGCGGCTGTCCCGACGGACCCACGACCGGCTCGACGTCGACCGCCTCCGGCAGGTCCTGGGCACCTGGGACGACACCGTCGGCAGTCCGCTCGACCGGGCGGACGCCCCCACCCCCGAGGCCACCAGGACCTCCCGAACCACCGGAGCACCATGGACGACGTGAGACGGGCGGGACGCACGGAGAAGGTGGAGAAGATCGTGCGCACCTGCCTCTACGAGGGCTATCTGCTCTGGCCCTACCGCAGGTCCGCGCCGAAGAACACCAAGCGCTGGACCTTCGGCGGGGTCTTCCCCCGCGCCTGCGCCTCCGCCCTCGGCGAACCGGACCGGATCCGGACCGAGGTGCTGCTCGACGCCGCCGGCCGCCCCGCCGACCGCACCGAGGTCACGGTGCGCGTGCGGTTCCTGCACGTCGTCGACCGCGGCGTCGTGCGGGAAGGCCCG
Organism: Streptomyces taklimakanensis; assembly: GCF_009709575.1. NCBI lineage: Bacteria > Bacillati > Actinomycetota > Actinomycetes > Kitasatosporales > Streptomycetaceae > Streptomyces > Streptomyces taklimakanensis. Next base: position 5,629,327 of record NZ_WIXO01000001.1, on the reverse strand, counting down.
GCCGGCCCCGAGCCCGTGGCCGAACTGACGGTGGACGGCGAACGCCACCTGGCGTGGCAGGAGGCGACCGAGCGCGAGGTGCGCGTCCCCGTCGCGCTGGACGCCGCCCTCGACGGACCGGTGCGCACGGCCGTCGACATCCCCGCCGGCACCGTCCGCGAGTCGATCGTGGACCGCGCGGGCCGTACCGTCGGTGCCCTGCTGCGCCGGTGGAACGCGCTGAGCGGCACGGTGGAGATCGGCGCCGCGCCCGTGACGGACGGCGTGTACCGGCTGGCCGTGCGCGTGGAGAACACCACGCCGTGCCCGCCCCCGGCCCCCGAGGCGCGCGACGCCCGGGAGCGGGCCTGCGCGTACGCCTTCGTCGCCACCCACACGGTGCTGCACAGCGACACCGGGCGCTTCGTCTCGCTCCTGGGCCCGCCGGAGCGGCTGCGGACCGCGGCCTCGGGGTGTCGCAACCAGGGCACCTGGCCGGTGCTGGTGGACGACGACGCCGAGGTCGCCACCGAGGGTGCCGGCGGGGACGGCGGTGCCGGATCGTTCGCCCGGACCGTCCTGTCCTCCCCCGTGACCCTGTACGACTTCCTGGAGGTGGCCCCGGAGAGCCTCGGCGACCTGTTCGACGGCACGCGAACCGACCGGCTGCCGATCCTCGGCGCCATGAGCCCGACCGAGGAGGAGCGGCGCGAGGCACGGGCGGCGAACGAGCCCGACGTCCTCCTCTAGGCCACGGCCAGGGGGCGGCCGCCCTCCGTTCCGCCGCTCTCGTCCCCGGCCTCGCCCGCTCCCGTGGCGGCGGCCCGTGCCGTCTCGCCGGGGGACGTCTTCCCGACCGCCTTCTCCCTCCGGCCGGGATACCTCACCCGGGCACGCTCCAGTAGTTCCTCCACCGTCCGCTCCACGTCGATCCGCCGCTCCACGCGCGCGAGGCGGCCCGGCGTGGAACCGGTGGCCAGGGCGCGCTGCGCGGTGCCCAGCGGCACCACGTACAGCCGGGCGTCCGGCTGGTAGCGGGTGAGCTCCCGCACCAGGGCGTTCGGTCGTCGTCCCCGAGGGGTCGTCCCACCCGGTTCCGGATCCGTCGTTCGGATGGGCCACGGCGCCGGCGGGACGACCGCTCCACGGCCCGTGGTCCCCGTCGCTCCCCCTGTCCCGGACAGGCCCCGAACCGGTCCGTGTCGAACGCCGTGGCGTCGGTCACGCTCCGGCGTCTCAGGTCGGGCGGACGGGCGGACGGGCAACGGGCGGGCAGGAGAACAGGCGGGAGGACAATGGGCCGTACCGGGCGTCCGACAGGCGGCGCCCGTCCCGCCCACAGGAGAACGCCCACGGTGTCCCGTCATCGCCACACCCGCACCGCCGCCACCGGCCGTACCGCCACGCCGCCCGCCGCCGAGCTGCGGCCCGACTGCGGCGCGTGCTTCGCGCTGTGCTGCGTCGCGCTGCCCTTCACCGCCTCCGCCGACTTCGCGGTGGACAAGGCGGCCGGGCGGCCGTGCGCCAACCTGCGGGAGGACTTCCGCTGCGGCATCCACGCCCGACTGCGCGCGGAGGGCTTCCCCGGCTGCACCGTCTTCGAGTGCTTCGGCGCGGGCCAGAAGGTCTCCCGGGTGACCTTCGGCGGGCGGCACTGGCGTGAGGACCCGGACACCGCGCGGAGCATGTTCGCGGTCTTCCCCGTCGTCCACCGGCTGCACGAGCTGATGTGGTACCTCTCCGAGGCGCTCGAACTGCCTGCGGCCCGCCCGCTCCACCGCGAGCTGCGCCGCTCGCTGGCGGAGGTCGACCGCCTCACCCGCGGCAGCGCCGAGGAACTCGCCGCCGTGGACGTGGCGGCCGTCCGCCGCGGGGTCGACGAACTGCTGCGCCGCACCGGCGAACTGGTGCGGGCCACCGTTCCGGGGCGGCGCCGCGGTCGCCGCCGGGCCGATCTGATGGGGGCCCGGCTCAGGGGCGCCGACCTGCGGGGGACCGATCTGCGGGGGGCCTGTCTCATCGCGGCCGACCTGCGGGACGCCGACCTGCGAGCGGCCGACCTGATCGGCGCGGACCTGCGGGACGCCGATCTGCGCGGCGCCGATCTGTCCGGAAGCCTCTTCCTCACCCAGCCCCAGGTCAACGCGGCCCGCGGGGACGACCGGACCCGGCTCTCCCCGCGGCTCGTCCGCCCCGCGCACTGGAGCCCCTCCCCGGGCGGGGCGGCGCGCGGCGGGCGCTGACGGCCCGCGGGGACGAGGGGACGAGGGGACCCCGACCGGTCCGGCGACGAGGCGGTGGACGACGGGGGAAGGGTGGGGAGGGCGGGGAAGGCGGCCGATTCGCGCCGGCTCGAAATCCGGGGCAACCATTCGACCGGCTACGTGATCTTCCTTGCCGACCACCCCATGTCGCCGCGTTCCCAGGGAGAGACGCGGCCACGGACGGGGACGAGCAAGACCTCCCGAGGGACACACATGACGGAGTTTCGGGTCAGCGTGGTGATACCGGTGTACAACGCCGCGGACCACCTCGACGAGTGCCTGGAGTCGCTGACGGCGCAGACCATCGGTTTCGAACGGATCGAGGTGCTGGCGGTCGACGACGGTTCCACCGACGCGAGCGGGGAGCTGTTGGACGCCTGGGCCGCCCGACACCCCAACGTCCGCGTCTTCCACCAGCCCAACTCCGGTGCCCCCGGCGGCCCCAGGAACCGGGCGATCGAGGTCGCCGGCGGTGAGTTCCTCTTCTTCGCCGACCCGGACGACCGCCTGGGTCCGGAGGCGTTCGAGCGGATGCTGGCGGCCGCCGACCGCAACGGTTCCGACGTGGTGCTGGGGCGGATACGGGGAGTGGGCAGGAGCGCCCCGAAGGTCGCCTTCGCCCGCAACGTCGAGCGCGGCGACATCCACACCACCCATGTGGTGTGGAGCCTGACCGCGCACAAGCTGTTCCGCAGGTCGCTCGTCATGGAACACGGCCTGCGCTTCGCCGAGGGCGTCCGGCTGGCCGAGGAGCAACCGTTCGTCGTCCCCGCCTACTTCCTGGCCCGGTCGATCTCCGTCGTCGCCGACTACGACTGCTACCACCTCGTCGAGAGGGAGGGTTTCGGCCACCTCACCAAGGAGTTGCCGGAGCCCGAACCCTTCTACGCGGCCGTGCGCGTCGCCCTGGAGACCGTCGTCCGCCACACCGAGCCCGGAAGGCGGCGCAACCGACTGTTGCAGCGGTGGGCCCGGTTGGAGATCCTCAACAAGTTCGGCGCCCGGTACGCCCGCTGCTCCGAGGACCTGCGCGAGCGGTACGCGCGGGAGGCCGGGAGACTGCTGAGGGATTTCGTGCCGCGGGAGGTCGTCGACGGCCTGCCGCCCGTCTTCCGTCAGCGCGCCCGGATGCTGCGGGACGGCAGGACCGCGGACCTGGTGGCGCTGGCCCGCCACGACGACCTGGACTGGGCCGAGGCCGAGGGGGTCGCCTGGCTCTCCGACGGCCGGCGGTTCAGCGTCGACATCCGCAGCGGCCTGTACCTGCGGGAGTCCCCGGAGGACCTCCGGCACCGGATCGTGCTGCGGCAGAAGGACGGCCACGAGGTGGCGGTGCCCGCGGACCCCACCGTCGTGACCGGTTCGCCGATGGTGCGGCGCCTCGTCGTCGATCCCACCGTGCTGTTTCCCGCCGTGTTCTGTCCCGGCGCCTGGCGGATCGCGGTGAGGGTCGAATCGGCCGACGGCGACCGGTACGAGGTGCCGGTCCGTTTCCCCGGCGGGCACGTCCCGGAGAAGGCCGGGGCGCGCAGGCTGTTGGTGAACGGGGCCCGGCCGATGCTCGTCCGTCTCCACCGCGACTCGGCCGACAAGGCCGTGCTCACCGCCGCCCACGGGCGGGCCGTGGCGGACGCCGTCCGGCGCAGGCTGCTCAGCCGGGCGTGAGGCCCGCGCTCCGGATCCGCTTCCGTTCGGGGACCGGAAGAGATCCGGGCCGGAAAGGGTGGCTTGACTCGCCGTCGGCCGGGTAGGCGACGAGTGCGCCCGGGACACCGACAGGTGGAGTCGTGAACAGGTGCCCGGTCGCACCCGCCGGCGGTCGGCGGCTCCCCCTCCTGCCGACCGCCGGTCCCCCCTCCTCCGTCGGTCTCCCCCGTCGGTTTCCGCTCCGCCGGACCCGGTGGAGCGGGGACCGACGGCGTGCGAGGATCGTGCCCCGACGCGTCGGGCGCACGGAGCGGGGAGGCACGCGATGGCGACGGGAACCGCACGGGCCGACAGGCCGTCGGTCAGGGCTGCGCTGCCCGAAGAGGCGGTTCGGTTGAGCGAGTTGGCGATCCGGTCGAAGGCGCACTGGGGGTACGACGGGGCCTTCGTCGCCGCGTGCCGGGAGGAACTGACGCTCCGTCCCGACGAGGTCACGCGTCGGCGGACCGCCGTGGCCGAACGGGACGGGGAGATCCTGGGGTTCGTCACCGTCGAGGGCCGGCCCCCGCACGGGTCCATCGGGTTGATGTTCGTCGATCCCCCCGCCATCGGGCAGGGCGTCGGCCGCCTGCTGTTCGAGGACGCGCTCCACCGGGCGCGGGCGGCCGGCTTCACCCGGTTGTCGGTGGACGCCGACCCGAACGCCGAGGGCTTCTACCGGGCCATGGGGGCCGTGCGCACGGGAACGGCGCCGTCGGGGTCGATCCCCGGACGCGTCCTGCCCCAACTCGCCGTGCGGGTGCCGGAGACGGACCCCGACCGCGCCGCCGAAGGCCCCGGCTCCGCCGGGCGCGACGCGGACGGTGCCGCTTCCCGACGCCTCCTTCGGCCGTCGGCTCGCCCGTCGGGGGAGCGCCCCTGACACCGGCGGTGCACCATGGACCCATGACCTTCGATCCGTACCGAACCCCCGGGACCGCCGTGGTCACCGGTGCCTCCTCCGGCATCGGTGCCGAGTACGCGCGCCGACTGGCCGGGCACGGCTGGCGGTTGCTGCTCGTCGCCCGACGGGCCGGCCGTCTGGAGGACCTGGCCGCGCGGCTGCGCGCCGAGGCCGGGGCGGACGTGGAGACGCTCACCGCCGACCTCGGTCACGAGGGCGACCTGGCACGGGTGGCCGACCGGATCGTCCGCCGGGAGGTGGACCTGCTGGTGAACAACGCGGGCATCAACGGCTACGGCCCCTTCGCCGAGGTCGATCCCGGGCTGCTGGCCCGGGTGGTCACGGTCAACACCCTGGCGCCGACCGTCCTGACCCGCGCGGCGGTGCCGGGGATGCTGGAGCGCGGACGCGGCGCGGTGGTCAACGTCGCCTCGATGCTGGCCTTCGCGGGCTCCCTGCCGCCCGGCCGGCTCCCCCACCGGGCCGTCTACGGGGGCAGCAAGGGGTACGTGGTGACGTTCTCCCGGACGCTCGCCGCCGAGCTGGCGGACGCCCCGGTGACCGTGCAGGTGCTCTGTCCGGGGCTGACGGCCACCGAGTTCCACCTCACCCCGGGGGACGAGTCGGTGGCCGGGGAGGAGGAACGGGTCCACCGCGAGGGCGGCATGCCCCCCGGCGACGTGGTGACGGCCTCCCTGGCCGCCCTGCGCTCGGGGGAGGTGGTGTGCGTACCGGGTCTGGTCGAGGCGGACGCGGTGGAGCGGCTGCGCACGGCCGAGTTGGCCCTCCGCACCGGCGCGGGCGCCTCCGTGGCTCCCCGCTACACCGCCGTGGCGCCCGACCCCGGAGCCGGTCCCCGCTCGGGCCGTTGAGGGAGGTCCGCTCCTCCCGGGGCGTCCTCCCCCCACCCCACCGGTTCCGCGGGGCCGGCCCTGCGCAGGACCAGCAGGGCGATGTCGTCCGAGGGGGTCCCGCCGGTGTGGTCCAGCAACTGGTCGAGCAGGCCCGTGGCGATCCGGTGGGGTGGGGCGCCGGCCCACCGGGAGAGGCGTTCCTCCAGGGGGAAGAAGGCGCCGGAGGAGTCGCGCGCCTCGGTGACACCGTCGGTGCAGAGCAGGAGCACCGCGTCGTCCGGGAGGTCGAACCGTTCGACGGCGCGGGGTTCGGGGGCGAGGGGGCCCAGTCCCAGGGGGACGCCGACCTCCCGCGGCGAGAGGGGCCCGGTCCTCTCCCGGTGCACCACGTACGGCGGGATGTGACCGCAGTCGACGACCCTCGCCCACCGTCCGGCGTCGACGTCCAGGACGAGTGCGGTGACGAAGCGTTCGGGCTCCCCCGTCCGGGTCGCGAAGGCGTTGTGCCGCACGACCGCGTTCTCCAGGGCGTCCACGACCGCGATGAGGTCCGGCTCGCGGTTGGCGGCCTCGCGGAACGCGCCCAGCACGGCGAAGGCGGTTCCGATGGCCGGCAGCCCCTTGCCCTGGACGTCGGCGATGCACACCCGGGTGCCGTACGGTGACGCCACCACCTCGTAGATGTCGCCGCCGACCCTGCTGTCCTCCTCCACCGGCTCGTACACCCCGTCGACCAGCAGGTGGTCGGTGAGTCGCGGAAGCGGGCTCAGGATCTGCCGTTGGAGGGCGGCGGCCGCCGAGCGCAGTCGGTGGATCTCCTCGTCCCTGCGGACCCGCTGCCAGGCACCGGCGACGCTCAGCCCGCCGAGCGCCAGGGTGAAGGCGACCGTCGCCAGGTTCGCGGAGACCGTCTGGAAGGGGTCGTAGGCCATCAGTCCGACCAGGACGAGGACGATCCAGGCGGCGGCCAGGGCGGTCTGCCGCACCGTGCCGCGCCCCGCCACGAAGGCCGGGAGGAAGACCAGGAGGGGGGTGAGCCCCAGCCCCCGCTCGCTCAGGTAGTCCGAGACCACCACCAGCACCGTCAGGACGACGAGCCAGGACGCCAGGGTTCGGGTCCCGAGCCGGGGCGGGGCGGCGCCCCACCTGTGGCCACCGCCCGTACGGGGGTCCCTGAGGACGTCGGAGCCTCGCACGTCGCTTCCGCACCTCCCGTGGTCGGATCCCGCCGGGACGTCACGTGCCGTTCGAGGGCGGGCGGGTGGTCCCACCTTCTCGCATCCGCCGGGTGGTGCCGGGACATCCGCGCGCGGCGTCACCCGTGCGCGCGAGCGACGCTCCGACGTGGGGAAGCCGGGTACGCGTACCGGGCACCGAGCACTCCCGCGGAGAGGACCCCACCATGAGCGATCCGGTCCGCCGGCCGGCCGTCCCGCCACCGTCCGAAGCCGAGCCCCGTCCCCGTCGATCGCTGGGGGTCTGCGCCCTGATCGGCGCCGCGGTCATGGCGGCGGTCGACGAGATCGTCTTCCACCAACTGTTGAACTGGCACCACTTCTACGACCGTTCCACCCCCTCCGTCGGTCTGCTCAGCGACGGGTTGTTGCACACCGCCGAGCTGCTGGCGCTGGTCGCGGGGTTCACCCTCTGGGCGGATCTGCGGCGCCGCGGCGCCCTCTCCCCGTCCCACGCCCGAGCCGGGCTGTTCCTCGGCGCGGGCGGCTTCCAGCTCTTCGACGGCATCGTCGACCACAAGCTGCTGCGCACCCACCAGATCCGTTACGGCGTCGACCTCCTCCCCTACGACCTGGCCTGGAACGCCGCCGGGGTGGTGCTGTTGGGCGTCGGGGCGGCCCTGGCGGTGCGGGCGGGCCAAAACGGCCGGGGTGATCGGAGCGTCGGACGAGGTCCGGAGCCGTCCCGATGACGTCGGCACACGCCCACCCCACCGGCACGGGCCCGGGATTCTCGGCCCTGGTGGCCGCCGCGGCCTCGTCGGTCGCGGTCGTCTGCTACCTGCTCGCCGCCGCGCGCCTGCGCCGCCGCGGGGACGCCTGGCCTCCCCTGCGCGACGTGTGCTTCGCCACCGGCGGTGCGGCCCTGGCCGCGGCCGCCGTCGTCACCCCGCCCGGCGGACCGTTCACCGTCCACATGGCCCGGCACCTGGTGGTCGGCATGGCGGCCCCGCTGCTGCTGGTGCTCGCCCGCCCCCTCACCCTGGCCCTGCGCGCGCTGCGCCCCGGACGGGTGCGGCGCGCCCTGGCCGCGACGGGCCGCTCCCGCCCCGCGGCCTGGCTGCTCTTCCCCCCGACGGCCGCGGTCTTGGACGTGGGCGGCCTGTGGCTGCTGTACCGCACACCACTGTGGTCGGTCTCCCACGAACGGCCCCTCCTCCAGGCCGCGGTGCACTTCCACGTTCTCGCGGCGGGTCTGCTGTTCGCCTTCGCCGTCTGCGCGGTGGACCCCGTGCGCCACCGGTGGGGGCTGCCGTGGCGGGGGGCCGCGCTGCTGGGTGCGGGGGCCGCCCACGCCGTGCTCGCGAAGTCCCTGTACGCCGCTCCCCCGGCCGGCACCGCCTTCGCGCCCGACGACCGGCGCGCCGGCGCCCTGCTGATGTACTACGGGGGCGACGCGGTGGAGCTGGCGCTGGCCGCCGTCCTGGCCGTCGGGTGGTACGCCGCGGGCGGCCGTGCCCCGGCCCGGGGTGGACGTTCCCGCTCCACGGCCCGGCGCCCCCGCCTCCGTCCCGGCCCCCACCCGCGTCCCGGTCCGCGTCCGTCGGGCTTCGGTACGACTGTCCGTGCGATCGGCGGGTACCCGCAGGACACAACCCGCGAGGGAGTCACACAGCGGTCAGCGGAGCAGAAGCGCTGACGCCGCCGGCGGCCGGTACGTCCGTCCCCCCGTTCCGACCGGCCGCCGGCTCCTCCCCACTCCCCGGTCGGCCCCCAAGCGAGCCGTGACACCGACGACTCCGGCTCGCGTTGGACGAGGAAGCCGGGCGCCGGGAGGAGGACGCGCCGCCCGGCGGGTCCGTCAGGGATCCGTGCGAGGCGGCCTCCGTCCGTCGGGCCACGGTGGTGTTCCCCGGCGCGGTCCACGGCCGCCCGTTCCCGGAGAGCCGGCGGGTGGGGGCCTCGGTCCGGCGCAAGCCTTCAGGGGGACATGAGGGGCCGAATGCAGCACGCCGGCGCGCGACCCGGCCGGGGCCGGGGCACGGTGGAAGCCACCCAACGTCTCGAAGGAGATTGATTTCCATGCGTCGTCTTGTCCGCCTGTCCGCCGTCGGCGTCGGCCTCTGCTGTGCCCTGTTCGTCGGTTCCCCCGCGGCCACCGCGGCGAACAGCCCCGAGACCGGTGTCCAGATGTGCTCCGAGCACGTCAACCCGGGCCTCTTCGGTGGTCTGTTCCCGACCGCGGGCAGCCAGTCCAAGGGGTGCATGTCCAGCACCGCGCTCGTCACCGAGTGACCTCGGAACGACCCCTCGGGTGGGTGTCCCGCGCATCGGTCGCGGGGCACCCACCCGCCGTCGTGCGGGGCGTGTACGGTGCCCGGGGCCCGGACACCCGGTCCGGTGAGGGGGCTTCGACGGGCCCCCGGCGTCCACCGCGCGAAGGCACCGGAAGGGAGGCGCGGAGCATGCCCGGTCCCGAACCGGCCCCGGAGGACGGCGCGGGCGCCACCGGAGGCACTGCCGACGGGGGCGCGGAAGCCGTCGGCGGACCACCGCCGTACCCGCCCGCGCCCTGGAGGTTCCGCGGGCACCTGTGGGCGGCGGTCCTCCCGGTGCGCGACCGGTTGCCCGTTCCCGCCGACCTGCGCCCGCTGGGCAGCCCCTTCCGACTGGCCGTGGGGCTGGTCCGCTACCGGGAGGGGACCTTGCGCTACGACGAACTGGCCCTCGGCCCCCTGGTCCGTCGGGGTCGCCGCGCCGGGCTGCTGATCGACCGCATCTGGGTCGACGACGCCGTCTCGGTACGGGGCGGGCGCGACATCTGGGGACTGCCCAAGGAGCCCGCCGAGTTCGAGTGGTCGGGCCGTTCGGTGCGGGTCCGTGACCGCGACGGCCCGGTGGCGGAGCTCTCCTTCGGCCCGGGACGGCCCGCGCGCCTCGCCCTCCCGTCCGTTCCCCTGCCCCTGCCGGGCTTCTCCGGCTCCGCGGGGCGGCGGCTGTTCGTACCGGGGCGCCTGGTGGGGACCGTCCGCCCGGAGACGATGACGGTCCTCTCCTGGTCGGACCGGCTTCCGCGGCCGGCGCGCACCACCACCCGGCTCTCGGTGGCCGTACGCCCCTTCCGCATGACCGTCCCCGGTCCGGTGCGCTGCTGACGGGCCGGACCGACGGCGTCTCCCGGTCCACGTCGCGGTCGGGGGCGTCGGCACCGGGCGCGCGGCCCGCGCCCCCGGACTCAGCCGCGCTCCGCTCCCCCGGCTCCCTCGGCCGTCTCCCGCACCAGTGCCTCCAACCGTCGGGCGACCAGCGGGTCGTCGCAGGCTTCCGAGAGGATGCGCCGGGCCGATCCGCTCAGCCGGGCGATGCGCTCCTCCACCGCGGCGGGCACGCCCAGCCCGGTCAGCACGTCCCGGACGCGTGCCGGTCCCTCCCCGGTCGGCGACCGGTCGCCCGAACTCTCCCGCAGGACGGTCAGGGCCCGCTCGTCGCCGGCCGCCTCGGCGCGGGCCAGGGCGAGTGCCACCGGATAGGTGGGTTTCCCCTCCCGCACGTCGCCGCCCGTCGGTTTGCCCGTGCGTTCCGGGTCGCCGAAGAGGTCGAGGAGGTCGTCCCGGAGTTGGAAGGCCAGGCCCGCCCGGCGTCCGGCGGCGCGCAGCGCCGCGACGAGCCCGGCGTCGGCGCCGCCCAGGACCGCGCCCAGGTGCAGGGGGCGCTCGACGGTGTAGAGGGCGCTCTTGAGCCGGGCGACGCGCAGCGCGGCCGCCGGGGAGGCCCCGCCCGCCGCCTGGGCGCGGAGGTCCAGGAACTGTCCGGCCACCATCTCCGTGCGCGTCACCCGCCACACCCGCTGTGCCGCGTGCCGCACCGCCCCGTCCGGCAGCGACTCGGCGAACAGGTCGTCGGCCCAGGCCAGGGCGAGGTCCCCGGCGAGGACGGCCACCGCCCTCCCGTACCCGTCGGGGTCGCCACGCAGCCCGTCCCGCCGGTGGCGACGGGCGAAGGCGGTGTGGAGGGACGGGCGACCGCGGCGCAGGGCGGAGTCGTCCATCACGTCGTCGTGGATCAGGGCGCAGGTCTGGAGCAGTTCCAGGGCGGCGGCGGTCCGGAGCGCGTCCGTCGCGGCGGGACCGCGGGGCGCGCCTTTGGCCGCCCGCCACCCCCACCACAGGAACGCGGCGCGGTTCCGCCTCCCCCCGCGCAGCGCGAGGTCGACGAGGGCGGTGACCGGCTGCCCGTGGAAGGCGACGTCGAGGGAACGGGCCTCCTCGCACCGCCGCGCCGTCCAGCGCCGCAGGACCTCCTCCACCTCCCGGCGGGGGTCCTCCTCGGGGGCGTCGTCGGTGGGGCCGGGCAGGCCGTGGGGGCTCCCGGGGCCGGCGGCCCTCCCGCTCGCCGTCATCTCGCCGTCCTCGGGGTCTCGCGGCCGGGGCCGGCCGCGGTGTCCGGCCCCCACCGAGGGTTCAGGCTCCACCGGGCGGGCGGCCCAGCAGGCTGTCGTCCAGGTGGGCCAGGAGGTCGGCGGGGTTCTCGTAGACCTCCGCCGCGCCCGCCTCCGCCAGTTCCTGCCGGGTGAGGCCGCCGGACAGCACGCCCAGGCAGGGCACACCCGCACGGGAGCAGGCGGCCACGTCCCACACGGTGTCGCCGACGAAGACGGCGCGGTCGGGGGTGGTCCCGGCGTGTTCCAGGGCGGACTCCACCAGGTCGGGCGCCGGTTTGCTGGCCTCCACGTCGTCGGAGCTGGTCGCCGCGGTCACCACGTCGTCCGCGCCGACCGCGCGGCGCATCGCCGCCAGTTCGTCGCCGCGCGCGGAGCTGGCCAGCACGACCGTCCAGCCCCGTCCGGCGCAGGCCCGCAGGAGGTCGGCGGCGCCCTCCAGGGGAGCCAGCCGCGGCCAGTACTCGGCGTAGAGGGCGTGGTGGGCCGCGCTGACGGACGCGGCCTCCTCGGGGTCGTGGTCCTCGCCGAGCAGCCGCGCCAGAAGTTGGTCGCTGCCCATGCCGATGGTGCGGTGGATCAGCGACATCGGCACCGGGCGGCCCGCCTGGCGCAGCGCCTCCCACCAGGCCACGGTGTGGAGGTAGGTGGTGTCCACCAGGGTGCCGTCCACGTCGAAGAGCACCGCTGCGCGCGTCCCGTCACGGCTCATGCCGACCTCCTTCCGTCCGCGCCCGGCCGGTTCCGGATCGCTCCCGTCGCAGCCCCGGGTACCCAGCCGGCCGCCCGCCGCACCCCCCCTGTCGCGCGGTCGGCGGTCAGGCCGGACGGACGGGGTCGTCCGGGCGGACCCGCGCGGGGCCGGCTCCGTCCGCCCACTCCCGGGGGGAGGTCCAGGCCGACAGGGCGCGGCGGCCGACGAAGCTGCGGGTGCGGCCGGTGAACGGGTCGGTGAACTCCAGTGACCTGGCGAGCAGTTGGAGGGGGCGGCCGAAGTCGTCCGGCGCCCGTTCCACGAGTTCCGGGTAGACCGGATCCCCCAGGATGGGCACGCCCAGGCCGCTCATGTGGAGCCGTAGCTGGTGGGTGCGGCCGGTGAGCGGCACCAGCCGGTAACGGCCCAGCCCGTCGCGGTGCTCCAGCAGCTCGATCCGGCTGGCGCTGTTGGGCTCCCCGGGCACCTCCCGGGCCGCGATCACCCCCCGCTCCTTGACGATCCGGTTGCGCACCGTGCGGGGCAGCTCCAGCTCCGGGTCGTACGGCGCCACGGCCTCGTACTCCTTGCGCACTCGCCGGTCCCGGAAGAGGTTCTGGTAGGCGGCGCGGTACTCCGGGCGGACGGTGAACATCACCACGCCCGCGGTGAGCCGGTCCAGTCGGTGCGCCGGGCTCAGCTCGGGCAGGCCCAGGTCGTGGCGGAGCCGGGCCAGGGCGGTCTCGGTGACGTGCCGGCCGCGCGGGGTGGTCGCCAGGAAGTGCGGCTTGTCCGCCACGACCAGGATGTCGTCCCGGTACAGCACCTCCACCTCGTGGGGCACCGGGACCTCCTCGGGCGGCTCCCGGTGGAACCACAGGTACGCGCCCGGCCGGTACGGGACGTCGGGGGCGAGCGGACCGTCCGTGCCCCAGACCTCTCCCGCCTCCAGCATGGCGTCGATCAGTCCGGGGTCCACCGCGGGCAGCCGGTCGACCAGGTGGTCGCGGACCGTCCGCCAGGGGCCGGCGTCGGGCAACCTGAGGCGGACGGGGTCTATCCCGCGTCGCTGGGGCAGGGGGGAGGGCGGCACCGCGCGTCTGCGTCTCATCGCGGTGCCAAGCGTAAGGGGGCGCGCTCGGGCGGCGGCCCCGGAGCCGCCTAGGATCGACGGTGCCCGCACTCGCTCCGGGAGGTACCGGTGTCCCTCGACGAGGCCCCTCGCGTCCTGACCGACCTCGGCGACCGCGTCGCGGAGGCGGCTCCCGGGCAGGGCGGTGCCCTGTGGCGGTTGGCCGAGTCCGGACGGCAGCTCGACGCCAACCTGGTCCGCCTCGCGCCGGGCGCGGTCGTGGGCGAGCACGCCGAGAACGAGCTGGACGTGTTGTTGCTGGTGGTCGCCGGTGGCGGCGAGCTGGAGGACGCGACGGGCGCGCGGCGGGCGCTGGCGCCCCAGGCCCTGGTGTGGCTGCCGCGCACCTCCCGGCGTTCGCTGCGGGCGGGCCCGGCGGGACTGGTGTACCTGACGGTCCACCGGCGGCGGCCCGGTATGAGCATCCGCGACCCCGAGGCGGCCGGGCGGGGCGTCCCCCGGACGGCGGCGGCCGACGAGGGCGGCGAGGGGCCGTGCATGCTGGACCGGGTCTGCCCGGAGTGCGGCCGGCTGAACGAGCGTGCCCGCGCCGCGGTGTGCGAGCGCTGCGGCACGCCGTTGCCGTCCACCGCTCCGTGAGGAGGCGGCGGCGTCCCGTGCGGCGGGCGGGCCTCAGCCGCCCCGGCAGCCGTACAGGAGCAGCAGGAGGACGGCCGTACCGGCCAGGGTGATCAGGAGCGAGCCGAGGCACCCGGCCCGGTTGGAGAAGAAGAAGAACACGGTCACCGTCTCAGGGGTCGTCGTCCGCGCGTCCCGGCGTGTGCCCGTGGGACGCGGAGGCGGCGGTCGTCGCCGTCCCGGGTCACGCGTGCCCCGTACTGCCCGAGAAAAGCACCCGGGCCAGTTCGTCGTCCAGGGAGGGGCGGACCTTCGCCGTGCACGTCCCGCCGGTGGCCTCGTCGACGACCTCGATGACGCAGCGGGCCTCGTGGACGGCCTTGGGCCGGTCGGCGGAGGCGCGCTGCGCGACGCGGTCGAAGAACTCGTGGGCGCTCATCCGCATACCGGTTTCCGGCTCGTCGGGAGCGTACGCCACCCTGCGCAGGTGTTCACCGATCTCGCGCGGGAGTTGGGCGGCCAGCTTCTCCGCGACCGTCGCCGGGACGCGTTCGGCGAGCGTCTCCAGACTGGCGCGGGTGGCGGTCTCGGCGGCGCCGGGGTCACTGAGCCGGGCGCGGGCCTGTACCTGTCCGAGGAAGGTGTCGTACCGCATGGTTCACTCGTCCCTTCGTCTCCGACCCCGCCCCGGTACCCGGGCCCGTGGGGAGGAAACCCGGCGGAGCGCACGGTGCCCGGCCCCTCCGAAGCGGGGCCGGGCACCGTGCGCCGGGACGGCTCGGCGGTGTCAGGGGCTGCCGCAGGAGACGCCGGGCACGGCCGGGGAGCCGGTGGCGGTGAAGCCGAACGTCGCCGTGCCGTCGGGGGCCAGTCGTCCGTTCCAGCCGCTGTCGGTCGCGATCACGGTGTCGCCGGAGCGGGTGAGCGTGGCGTTCCAGACGCTGTCGATCCCGAGGGCTCCGGACGGGGTCCACCGCACCTCCCAGCCCTCGAGGGTCGTGGACGTGGTGTTGCGCACGGTCACCTCGGCCTGGAAACCGCCGGGCCACTGGTTGACGATCCGGTAGTCGGCCGTGCACCGCTCGGCTCCGGGCCCGTCGGGGTCGCCGGGCCCGCCCGGCTCCTCGGGCTCCTCGGGCTCCTCGGGCTCGTCCGGACCGGTGTCGGGGTAGGTCAGCCCGTGGCCGAGGGGGAACAGCGGGGTCTTGCCGTCGCCGTCGTTGATCGGCTGCTGGCCCGCCGACCGCATCCAGGTCACCGGCAGCCTGCCCGTGGGGGCGTGGTCGCCGTAGAGCACGTCGGCGACTCCGGCGCCCTCGGTGCCGGGCAGCCAGGCGGCCAGCAGCGCGTCCCAGTCCTCCAGGTGTCCGGCGACGTCCAGGGGGCGGCCCGAGACGAGCACGACGACGACCGGCACCCCGGAGGCCCTGAGCCGGGAGAGGGTGTTCAGGTCCTCCTGGTCCAGCCCCATCGATCCGGGCCGGTCGCCTTCCATCTCGGCGTAGGGGGTCTCGCCGACGACGGCCACGGCGACGTCGTAGGAGCCGTCGATGCCGTGGCCGTACCGGTCGTAGGCCACCCGCGACGGGTCGGAGGCCGACGCGCGCATCCCCTCCAGGATGGTGGTGCCCGGGGTGATGTCGCCGCTCGCCCCCTGCCAGGTGATGGTCCAGCCGCCGCTCTGGTTGCCGATGTCGTCGGCGTTCCTGCCCGCCACGAAGACCTTCGCCGACTTCTCCAGCGGCAGCACCCCTCCGTCCGCCCCTCCGTCGTTCTTCAGCAGCACCTGGGACTTGCGCACCGCCTCGCGGGCGAGCCGGCGGTAGTCGTCGGAGCCGATGCCCGCGGTGAGGGAACGGTCGGTGTAGGGGTTCTCGAAGAGGCCCAGTTCGAACTTCTTGGTCAGGATGCGGCGGTTGGCGTCGTCGACGCGCTCCATCGACACCCGTCCGGCCCGGACCTCGCCGCGCAGCAGCTCGACGAACCTGCGGTAGTCGTGCGGGACCATGACCATGTCGATGCCGGCGTTGATCGCCTCGCGCACCTCGGCGGCGGTGAAGCCCTCCCGGCCGTCGAGCTGGTCGACGCCCGCCCAGTCGGAGACCACGAAGCCGGTGAAGCCCAGTTCGCCCTTGAGGACGTCGGTGATCAGGTGACGGTGGCCGTGCAGCTTGACGCCGTTCCAACTGCTGTAGGAGACCATCACGGAACCGACGCCCCGCTCCACCGCCGCCCGGAACGGCGGGAGGTGGATCGCACGCAGCTCGGCCTCGCTCAGCTCGGTGTTCCCCTGGTCGTCGCCGCCGGTGGTGCCGCCGTCGCCGATGTAGTGCTTGGCGGTGGCCAGGATCGAGCCGGGGGCGTCGAGCGCGTCTCCCTGGAGGCCGTCGATGATCGTGGTCATGGCGGTGGGGATCTCGGGGACCTCGCCGAAGGACTCGTAGGTGCGCCCCCACCGGTCGTTGCGCGCCACGCACAGACAGGGCGCGAAGGTCCAGTCGATGCCGGTGCCGGCGACCTCCTCGGCGGTGGCCCGACCGACGCGCTCCACCAGGTCGGGGTCGCGGGTGGCGCCGAGTCCGATGTTGTGGGGGAAGATCGTGGCGCCGCGCACGTTGTTGTGGCCGTGGACGGCGTCCACCCCGTAGATCACGGGGATGCCCAGCGGGGTGGTCAGGGCGGTGCGCTGGAAGGAGTCGTACATCTCCGCCCACGCCTGGGGGGTGTTGGGGGTGGGTGCCGAGCCACCGCCGGAGAGGACGGAGCCGATGCGGTAGGTCGCCAGGTCGGACGGGTTCTCCAGCGCCCCGCGGTCGACCTGGGTCATCTGGCCGATCTTGTCGTCGAGCGTCATTCGGGACAGCAGGTCCTCGACGCGGTCGTCCACCGGCAGCGTCGGGTCCTCGTAGGCGGGGGGCGCGTCGGTCGACGCCGCGGCCGGGGTGCCGCCGTTCAGGGTGCAGGCGACCATCAGGGAGACGGCCGCGCCGGCGGTCAGCCGCCGTAGCCTGTCCCGCACCGCCGTCCGGCCGGCCGGTTGCGCGGTCGTCCCTCTCGCCGTTCCTCTCGTCCGTCTCATGGGCGGTCCGTCCTTCCGGTGCGGTCGCGTGCGCGGCCTGGGGGGTTCTCCGGCACGGGCCGGCGGCCGTCGGCCCGTGCCGGACGCGTCTGGCGCCTGGAACGGTGGGACGAGGGCCGTGCGGGGCGGCCGGCCCCGCACGGGTCGATCGCGACGACCGTCCGGCCCCGGCGGAGGAGACACCGGGGCCGGACGAGGGGCCGGTCCGGCGGCGCGCCCTCATCGCGCCGCCGGACCGGGGATCCCGACCGGGACTCCAGGCGCGGCGGGTCTCCCGGGCGGGCGGTCCGGTTCAGGGGCGCAGTGGCGGCTCCGCGTTGCGGACCAGTTCGAGGGCCTGCTGGGGGAACCACCGGCCGGCGGGCGGGTCGATCGTGCCGCGCGCCGGGTCCTCGGGCCCCTCGGTGCCGCGCAGGCACTCGCCGTCCGATTCCCCGGGGATCTTGATCCACAGCCGGGCGTCGTGGAGCGGGTCGCCGGTGCGGGTGGTCGGGCGCAGGCCCAGGCCGCGGTCGGGCGGGTTGCACCAGTCCTGCGGGTCCGGGTACTGGTCCGTCTCCGGGTACCAGGGGCCCTTGCCGTTGCGGCTGGTGTCGGTGACGAAGTGGGGCTGGTCCGAGGGGTCGGGGGTGACGTTCGCCGCCAGCCAGGCCCGGGCGTCGTTCCGGTCGGTCCACTGGTCGGGGCAGGAGGCCGGGTCGCCACCGTCCAGGGTGTGTTCCAGGCAGCCGGAGACCAGCGTGCCGTACCAGGCCAGCTCATCGTCGGAGCGGTAGTTGGAGGCGTTGAGGTAGAAGCCGGCGGTCCGCTCCACCCCGGCCCGCACCAGTCGCGGCACGATGGAGCCGACGCCGTGCCAGTTGCTGTGACCGGCGTCGAGGTAGACGGTCGTGCCGGGCAGGGCGGCGAGGGTTTCGACGGCGTGGCCGATCTCCCGGTACCGGGCGTCGGTCAGGGTGCCCTCGTCGTCGTCCTGACCGCAGTCGGAGGGCAGCAGGGCGAGGGAGTCGGGCTCCAGGACGACCAGCGCCTTCCGCTTGCCGATGCCCCGGGCGACCTCGTCGATCCACGCCGTGTACTCGGCGGTGTTCGCGGCGCCGCCGGCCGAGTACTGCGAGCAGTCGCGTCCGGGGACGTTGTAGAGGGCCAGCACGGGCAGGGCGCGCTCGCGCGCGGCGTCCCGCACGACGCGGGCCACCTCCCGGCGGACGCTGCCGTCGTCGCCGTTGCCGTTGAACCAGACGGCCTGGGGGGTGGTGACCATGCGGGCGACACCGACGGCGTCCCGGTACCGTCCGGCCCGCACCAGCTCCCCGATTTGCGTGTACGCGTCAGGGTTGGCGGGCGGGGTGTACAGACGGGTCCGCGCCGACTCCCGCTTCCCCCCGTCCGTCCCGCCGGCCCGGTCGGCGGCCTCCACCGTCCCGGCGATCCCGACGACCAGCGCCAGAGCGGTGACGGCACCCGCTCCGGCCGTGATCCCTCTTCTCCGTCTGTGCACGTGTCCGGCTCCTGACGTGAGCGACGTGATGGAGCACTTCCGACGCGGTACGGCCCCACCGCTGATGGGAGCGCTCCCAATCCGCTGCCCGACCATCCCCCCGTCCGTGCCGCCCGTCAAGACCCCTCGCTCCGGTTTTCCGTACCGGCGAGTTCACCACCGCTCCGCCCCATCCCTCCCGCGTTGCGCCCGCGAACAACCGCCTGAGCGACCGGCGGCTCGCTCCGGACGGCCTGCGGCGACGCTCCTCTAGAGTCGGGGGTATGGCTGCTGACGACGGGAGCGTACGGATCGACAGTTGGATCTGGTCCGTCCGGCTCACCAAGACGCGTTCGACGGCCGCCGCGGCCTGCCGCGGCGGCCACGTCCGGATCAACGGGGACCGGGTGAAGCCCGCCCACCCGGTGCGCCCCGGGGACGAGGTACGGCTGTTCCACCTGGGACGCGAACGGATCGTCGTGGTCAAACGCCTGGTGCGCAAGCGGGTGGGCGCCGCGGTCGCGGCGGAGTGCTACATCGACGACAGCCCGCCACCGCCGCCGCGCGAGTACGTCGCCCCCGTCGCCCGACGCGACCGCGGCGCGGGCCGGCCGACCAAGCGCGAGCGGCGCGAACTGGAACGGCTGCGCGGTCGCTGAGCCGGGCGGGAGCCTCGCGCCCCGTGGGCACCGGGGCCGGGGCGGCGGTGCCGCCACCTCGGCCCCGGTTCGCTGCCGGGAAGACCTACGGTCGTTCCGGTCCCCCGCATCGGACGGGCGGGCCGACCCACCCGCGCGGCCGGCCCGCCCGGTCCTCGCAGCCCCCGACCCCAGGCGTCCTGCCCGTTTCCCCAGCGTTCGCCGGACAACCCCCCATACGCCCGGAGCGCTTCGCCGGGCGGTCGCCGACGCCCCGTCAGGCCCCGTGGACGCGGGCCCACCACCTGTTTTCTTTTGACATTCCGTATGACTAACATCGCCCCATCCTTCGCCGCCCTCACCAGCGGCGACCCGTCACCGTGAGCCACTGCTGGGGAGAGATGGCACTGCGCGTCCGTGTGCCGAAACGGCAGGGTCGGTCGGCGAGCGAAACGTTCCATCTGAGTTCGCTCCGCACCGCCCTGCTCGTCCTGACCGTCGTGCCCAGCCTCGCCCTGGTCGCCCTGTGGGGCATCAGCACCGCCCAACTGGCCCGCGACTGGCAGACCCAACGGAACGAGAAGATCCTCGCCGAGCGGGCCGGCACCCCGGCGAACACCGTCTACTTCAACCTCCAGGAGGAGCGGCGGCTCAGCGCGGAGATGCTGGCCACTCCCGGCCCCCGGACCCGCGCCGCCCTGCGGGAACAGCGCGCCCGGACCGACGAGGCCCTGCGGTCCTTCCACGAGCTGTCGGACATCGAGGCGTCCGGCGCGCCCGACGCGTTGCGGGAGGCCGTCGCCCTCACCCGCACGGACATGCTGCGCATCGACCGCATCCGCAAGAACGTGGACGACGGGATCGCCGGCCAGGCCGAGACCTTCCGCTACTTCACCGAGCTGATCGCCGTCGACCTGCGACTCTTCGAGGCCCTGAGCCGCTCGGAGAACAGCGAGGTCACGACCCGCGCCAGGGTGCTGATCGACCTCTTCTGGGCCAAGGAGATGCTCTCCCGCGAGGACGCCCTGCTCGCCCGCGGCTGGAACACCGGCCGGATCGCCCCGTCCGAGTACGGCAACCTGACCGAGTGGATCGGCGCCCAGCAGTTCCTGTTGGAGAGCCGGATCTCGCCCCACCTGCCGCAGGACGACCTGCGCCGCTACCGCCGCATGACCACCACCGGCGACTGGCAGGCCAAGGCCGACGTGGAGCGGTCGCTCCTGGGGGCCCACTCCCACGGCGGTGAGCCGGGCATCCCCCTGCCCGACGCGCGTGCCGAGTGGCGGAAGTCCGTGGACGCGCTGACCCCGCGGTTCCAGGAGCTGATCACGGCTCGCACCATGGACATCAACGCGATCGGCGACGAGACGGTGACGAGCCTGCGGAACCGCCTGCTGGGCGCCAGCGCCATCGGTCTGGCCGGTGTCCTGCTGGTCATCTGGATCAGCCTCCGGGTCGCGGGGTCCATGCGGCGTCGCCTCTCCTCGTTGCGGGACGAGGCGCTGGAGTTGGAGACGAAGCTGCCGCAGGTCGTCGAGCGGCTGCGCAACGGCGAGTCCGTCGACCCCGACGTCGAGGTCCCCGAGGTCGGCCACGCGCGCGACGAGTTGGGCCGACTCGGTCAGGCGCTCAACATCGCGCGCCGCAGCGCCGTCGAGACCGCCGTGCGCGAGACCGAGCAGCACCGCGGTTTCGAGCGGCTGCTCCAACGCATCGCCCGCCGCACCCAGCTCCTCATCGGCCTGCAGATGAAGAAGCTCGACGAGATGGAGCGCCGGCACGAGGACCCCGAGGTCCTGGAGGGCCTGTTCGACCTCGACCACCTGACGGCCCGTCTGCGCCGCTACGAGGAGAACCTGGTGATCCTCGGCGGTGGCCAGCCGCAGCGACGCTGGCGCAGGCCGGTCAAGGTGCTCGACGTGCTGCGCGCCGCGCTGGGCGAGGTGCAGGACTACCGCCGCATCCAGATCGAGGTCGACGGCAGGCCGTGGCTGGCGGGCCGCGCGGTGGGCCCGGTGGTGCACGTGCTGGCCGAGCTGATGGAGAACGCCGCCGCCTTCTCCAAGCCCCCCAGCCCCGTGGAGGTACGGGCCGGCAAGGTCGGACGCGGCCTGGTCGTGGAGATCGAGGACCGCGGCCTGGGCATGGAGCGGGAGGAGTACGAGCGGATCAACCGACTCGTCGCCGATCCGCCGCGGATGGACATGCTCTCGCGCGCCGACGACGCCCGGCTCGGCCTGTACGTGGTCTCGCGGCTCGCCTCCGGGCTCGGTCTGGGAGTGGAGTTCCGGCCGTCGGTGTTCGGCGGCACCCGGGTGATCGTCCACGTCCCCGAGGAGCTGGTCGCCGAGGAACCGGAAGTCGAGGACACGCCGCGGAGGAGGCGGCCGCGCGGGGCGGCCCCCGGCGCCCGGCCCGCCCCCGCCGAGGGGGCGGACGGCCGGGGAGGGACCGACGCGCCGAACGTTCCCGCGCCCGCCACCCGGCGGGAGGGCGAACCGGAGGGCGGGACCCGTGCGGCGCTGCCCGTCCGCTCCCGAGGCCGGGCGATGTCCGGGATCGTCTCCTCGTCCGTCGGCCCCCGGCCCACTTCGGACGGCCGCGCCGACGAGCGCGCCGGTGCCGGTCGGGGCGAGGCCCCCGGCTCGGAGCCGTCCGACGGCGACGGGGCTCCGGAACCGGACGCGGCGGCCGAGCCGCTGCCCCGACGGGTCCGTCAGGCCAGCCTCGCCCCCGAGCTGCGCACGCCGTCCCCCCGGGTCCCCGACGACGAGGACACGCTCACCCTCCGTTCGGAGCCCGCCCGGTCCGGCGCCACCATCGGCGCCTTCCAGCGGCAGTCCCGGCTCGCCAGGCGGCGGACCGCCGCCCCCGACGACGCATCCTCCTCGACCGGCGGCAGCACGCCGGGTCAGAGCCGACCCACGACGGAAGACCGAACATGACACAGCGAACCACCGCCACCAACCAAGACCTGGACTGGCTGCTGGACGGTCTGGTGGAGCAGGTGCCCGGCACCCGGCACGCCATCGTCCTGTCCGACGACGGTCTGGTCGTCAGCCAGTCGAGCACCATCGAGCGCACCGACGCCGAGCGCCTGGCCGCCATCGCCACCGGGCAGCAGAGCCTGGCCCGGGGGATCGACGAACTGTTCGACGGCGGCCCGGTGCAGCAGGTCATCGTGGAGCTCGCCGACCTGTGGCTGTTCATCACCGCCGCCGGCAGGGGCACCCACCTGGCCGTCGTCGCCTCCCAGGACGTGGACGCCGAGGTGATGGCCGTGGCCATGCACACCCTCGTCCAGCAGGTCGGCCAGAAGCTGGGCACCGAGGCTCGGGCCGACGTCTCGGCCTCCGGCGGGGGTGGACGTGTGTGAAGCACTGGACGGACCGCCTGGAGTCCGACGACGGAGAGGATCCGCTGGTCCGGCCGTACACCATCACCCGCGGCCGTACGGCTCCCCGGCGCGACGACCTCACGCTGATCACGGTGGTGACGACGGTCGAGCCCGACGAGGCCCGGCCCGCCGGACGGCGGCTGGAACCCGAGCACCGGGCGATCCTGGAGCTGTGCCGCGAGCCGGCCGCGGTGGCGGAGATCGCCGCGGAGCTGGATCTGCCCGTGTCGGTGACGAAGATCCTGATCGGCGACCTGGCGGCGCTGGGCAGGGTGGCGACCCGTCCGCCACCGGCGGCCGAACGGGGTGGCGGAATGAACGTCGAGATTCTGCGGGCGGTGAGGGATGGACTCCAGAGACTTTGACGGCGTGACGGGGCCGATGGCCGTCAAGATCCTGGTCGCCGGTGGTTTCGGGGTGGGGAAGACCACCATGGTGGGGGCGGTCAGCGAGGTGACGCCCCTGCGCACCGAGGAGTACCTCACCGAGGCGAGCCTGGGGGTCGACGACACCGACGGGGTGGCGGAGAAGTCCACCACCACGGTGGCCCTGGACTTCGGCCGCATCACCATCAACCCCGACCTGGTCGTCTACCTCTTCGGCACCCCGGGCCAGGAGCGCTTCTGGTTCATGTGGAACGACCTGGTCAACGGCGCGCTGGGAGCGGTCGTCCTGGTCGACACCCGGCGGCTGGAGGTCAGCTTCGCCTCGATCGACTTCTTCGAGAGTCGCGGCATCCCCTTCGTGGTGGGCGTCAACTGCTTCCACGGCCGCTGCGAGCGCACCGCGGAGGAGGTACGCGACGCCCTCGACCTCGATCCGGGCGTTCCGCTGCTGATGGGGGACGTGCGGCGGCCGGAGGCGGGCCGCGACCTGCTGGTCGCCCTGGTGGACCTGCTGATGGCCCGGTCCGCGGCGGCCGCGGCCGTACCGGCGGGCTGACCGGCCCCCTCCCCTCCTCCCTCCCGTCCCCCGCCCCGCGCACGTCCCCCGGAAAGGAAGCCAAGGAAGCCATGTCCCCGGCCCGTACCGTCCTCATCGTCGGAGGCGGCGTCTCCGGCAACGCCCTCGCCGTCCTGCTGCGCCGCTCCGGCGTCGAGGTCGACCTCGTGGAGCTCTCCCCCGACTGGAACGTCCAGGGGTCGGGCATCACCCTCCAGGGCAACGCCCTGCGCGTGCTGCGCGAGGTCGGGGTGTGGGAGGAGGTCCGGCGCGCGGGGTTCGGCTTCGACACGCTCGGCGTGGTCGCGCCCGACGGCACGGTGCTGCACGTCGCCGAGGACATCCGCACCGGGGGCCCGGACCTGCCCGCCACGCTGGGGATACGACGCCCCGACCTCCAGCGCCTCCTGACCGACGCGGTCCGCGCGAGCGGGGCCCGTGTCCGACTCGGCCGCGGCGTCGAGTCCCTGACCCAGGACGGCGACGGGGTGGACGTCCGCCTCACCGACGGCTCCACCGGCCGCTACGACCTGGTGGTCGCCGCCGACGGCCTGAACTCCCCCACCCGCGCCGCGATCGGCGTCGACGACCGGCCCGAGCCCACCGGCATGGGCATCTGGCGCGTCACCGCCCCGCGCCCCGCGGGTGTGGAGCGCACCGACCTGGCCTACGGCGGGCCGGCGTTCATCGCGGGGTACTGCCCGACCGGCGAGGACTCCCTCTACGCCTACCTCGTCGAGCCCGCTCGGGAGCGCGCCGAGCTGCCGCCGTCCTCGTACGTCGAGGAGGTGCGCTCCCTGGCCGCCGGGTACGGGGGTGCCTGGAAGGAGATCGCCGCCTCCGTCACGGACCCCTCCCTGGTCAACTACACCTGGTTCCACCGGCTGCTGGTGGAGGGCCCCTGGCACCGCGGCCGGGTCGTCCTGGTCGGTGACGCCGCGCACGCCTGCCCGCCCACCCTGGCCCAGGGGGCGGCGATGTCCCTGGAGGACGCCCTCGTCCTGGCCGAGCTGCTCACCACCCGCACCGACTGGGACGAGGACCTCCTCACCGCGTACCGGGAGCGCCGCGTGCCGCGCGTGCGGCTGGTCGTGGAGAACTCGGTACGGCTCGGCCGGTGGCTGCTGGACGGAGTGCGCGACGCGGACGTGCCCGGACTGATCGGCCGGACCATGGCGGTGTTGAGCGAACGTCCGTGACGCCCGGTCCCGACCGGTCCCGTCCAGGCTGTAAGGGAGCCGGGGCGGGGCGGCGACCGGTACCGGTCTCTCGGCTCCCCCAAGTTCCGCTTATCGTTCCGGCATGTTCGACTCCCGACACATCAGGACCTTCCACGAGGTGGTTCGCACCGGTTCGTACTCGGCGGCGGCCCGAGCGCTGGGCTACACCCAGCCGGCGATCACCCAACAGATGAAGGCCCTGGAACGGGCCGTGGGCACCCCGCTGTTCCTGCGGGTCGGGCGTCGGATGCGGTTGACCGAGGCGGGCGAGGCGCTGGCCCGCCACGCGGGCGCGATCCTGGACAGCATGGCCGTCGCCCACCAGCAGATGACGGCGTTGACCAGGCTGCGCGCGGGACGGGTGCGGGTGTGCGCGTTCCCCAGCGCCGGGGCGACGCTGGTACCGGAGGCGCTGGCGCGGCTGGCCGCCGACCATCCCGGCGTACGGGTGGAGCTCCAGGAGAGCGAGCCGCCGGAGTCGCTGGACCGTGTGGTGCGCGGCGAGTGCGACATCACCCTGGCCTTCACCTACCCCGGGCTCCGCGAGCAGGTGCCCGAGGAACTGGTGGAGATCCCGCTGCTGGAGGACCAGCTCACCGTACTGCTGCCGACCGGGCACCCGATGGCGCGGCGGCGGGCGGTCCGGTTGGCGGAACTGGCGGACGAGCGGTGGATCGCCGGATGCCTGCGCTGCCGCACCAACTTCCTCCACGAGTGCGCGGAGCTGGGTTTCGCGCCCGACATCGTCTTCACCACCGACGACAACCTCGTGGTGCAGAGCCTGGTCGCCGAGGGGCTCGGCATCGCGATGATGCCGGGGTTGGTGCTCTCCTTCCTGGTGCACCGGAAGGTCACCGGACGCGCCCTGGACCCGGCGGCCCGGCGGCAGGTCTCCGCGTACGTGCTCCGCGAGCACCTGCGGATACCGGCCACCGCGCTGGTGCTGGAGGAGCTGAGGACGGTGGCCGCGAACCGGGTCGGCTGTTGAGCCGCCCCGACCCATAAGCGGTTCTTGGGACGGGCGAAGAAACCGTCGTTGGACGTGATGGTCCGTTGGCGTGACGCTGTCACCATGGCCGCTTCCACCCACTCCTCCGCCACGCCCTCCGCCGCGCGGACCGCCGTCCCCCGACGGGTGACCGATCGACTGGCCGCCCTCGTCGAGGACGTCCGCGAGGTCGTGGAGCGCGGCCTGCCGCCGGACCTGACCGCGTACCTCGTCGGCGAGCGACTGGCACCCCACCTCGGCGCCGACGACCTGCTCCTCCCCGCCCAGCGCGAGGGCGATCCCGGGCGCTACCGCCAGCACCTGCTGCACGCCGAGACGGACGGCGGCTTCTCGATCGTCGCCCTCGTCTGGTTGCCGGGGCAGCGCACCCCCGTGCACGACCACGTCTCCTGGTGCGTCACCGGCGTCCACGAGGGCGAGGAACACGAGCGCCGCTACCGACTGGTGCCGGCCGCCGCCCCCGGGGACCGGGCCCGACTGGTCGCCACCGAGGACGTGGTGAACCCGCGGGGGGCGGTGTGCGGCTTCGCTCCGCCCGGTGACATCCACCGGGTCTGGAACGGCTGCTCGCACAAGGCCGTGTCCCTCCACGTCTACGGCGCGGACGTCTCCCGGCTGGGGACCAGCGTCCGTCGCGTCTACGACCTGCCGGCCGACCGCTGATGGCGCTGCTCGGCGAGCGCCCGCGCGGGACCGCGGCACGCGGCGCCGGGGTCGGGACCGGGGTCGAGGGGTCCGTGGGCGCTCCGGGCGGCGGTTCCGAGGGGGCCGGGCGACGGGAGCGGCGGACGCCCGGTCCGCTGCCCGGTCTCGCCCTCGCCTGCTGCGGCACGGCGGTGGCCTGGGCCGTGCACCGGCTGCTGCCGGGAGTGCCGATGCTGACCGCGGCCGTCGTGCTGGGCATCGTCGCCGCCCACCTGCCGGGTCCGGGGCGCCTGGTGTCCGGGCCCGGACGTCCGGGACTGTCGTGGGCCGGAAAACGGATGATGCGGATCGGTGTGGTCCTGCTGGGCCTGGAGCTGAGCCTGGGCGACGTGCTGGGACTGGGCTGGACGACCTTCGTCATGGTGCCCGCGGTGGTGGCGGCGACCTTCTTCGGCACGCTCTGGCTGGGGCGCGGACTGGGGCTGCCCGGCGATCAGCCGCTGCTGGTCGCCACCGGTTACTCGATCTGCGGCGCCTCCGCCATCGGCGCCGTCGGCGAGGCGCGCGGGAGCGACGAGCGCGACGCCGCCGCGTCGGTCGCGCTGGTGACGCTGTGCGGCACCCTCGCCGTCGTCGTCCTGCCGTTGTTGCACCACCCCCTCGGGCTGGACGCCACCGGTTTCGGACGGTGGGTCGGCGCCGGGGTGCACGACGTGGGGCAGGTGGTGGCCGCCGCCCGGACCGCGGGGCCCGAGGCGCTGGGCGAGGCGGTGCTGGTGAAGCTGGTACGGGTGCTGCTGTTGGCGCCGCTGGTCGCCGCGGTGGCCGTGGCCGCGGCCCGCCGGGGACGGCCCGGACCCCGGGGAGGCCGGGGGGAGCACGACACGGCGACGGGTGCCCGGCCCCGGCGCCCGCCCCTGGTGCCGCTGTTCGTGGCCGGCTTCCTGGCGGCCGTCGCCGTGCGCACCGCCGGTCTGCTGCCGGCCGGCGCGCTCGCGGCCACCGCGACGACGCGGGAGTTCGTGCTGGCCGCCGCCCTGTTCGGATTGGGCAGCGCCGTCCACCTGCCCTCCCTCGCGCGAACCGGGCGACGGCTGGTCCTGCTGGGCGCCCTCTCCTGGGCGGTCGTCGCCGGGGTCTCCTACGTCGGCGTGCTGCTGACCGTCTGACTCTTCCCGCTCGCCGGCCCCCTCCCCCGCGTCCTCCCCGTCTCTCCTCCCTTGAAGCCCCTCCCACCGGGAAGACGGACGGGGACGAGTGCCGTCCGGGAGGCACCCGGGAAGGAGAGAGGCAGATGGTCGACATCGATCCCGACCCCCCGAACCCGATCGGCGACGCGTGGAACACGGTGGCCGGCTTCTCCTCGTACCAGGAGGCCCAGGCGGCGGTCGACCACCTCTCCGACGAGAGGTTCCCCGTGGAGCACATCGACATCGTCGGTTCCGACCTGCGGCTGGTCGAGCACGTCACCGGGCGGCTCACCAAGGGGCGCGCGGCCGGGATGGGCGCGGCCGGTGGCGCCTGGTTCGGGCTGTTCATCGGTCTGCTGGTGGGGTTGTTCACCACCGGTCCGGTCTGGCTGGGGCTGATCCTCGGTGGTCTCCTCGTCGGCGCGGTGTGGGGCGCCGCCCTCGGGTTCGTCGGTCACGCCGCGACCGGCGGGAACCGCGACTTCTCCTCCGTGCAGTCCCTGGCCGCCGCCCGTTACGACGTCATCGTGCGCGGTGGCCAGGCCGACCGGGCACGCGACATCCTCCGGCGGAAGGGCCTGACGGGCACCGCCTGAGCCCGTTCGACCGGCGCGGGCCGTCCTCGCGGACGGGCCGGTGGTCAACCCTTCCCCCTCCGACCACGGTCACGGTCGCGGTGGAGCAGCGCCCGCTCCACCGCCGTCCACGCCGTGGTGGTGGCCAGGTAGAGGCCGGCGGCCAGCGGGACGAAGGCCGCGGTGACCAGGGTGCCGAACGACAGCAGCGGCAGCACCCTGGCCACTCCCGCGCCCCCCGGCGTCTCCGCCGCCGGGGCCACCGCCGCGCGCGCCCGCCGGTAGGACCAGAGCGCCACGACGGCGATCACCGCGAACAGGGCGAGGTGCACCAGTCCCGGCGCGCCGAGGAATCCGCCGTTGTCCAACGCCTGGGCCCACCGTCCGCCCAGGGGTGCGGCGCCCAGTCGATGGTCCAGCAGCCCGTTGGGCTCGCCCCCCACCTCACCGGCCGTGAAGAGGCGGTACATCACGAAGAAGACGGGCAGCTGGGCCAGCGTCGGTGCGAGCCCCGCCAGGGGTGAGACGCCCTCCTTGGCGTGCAGGTCCAGCAGGGCGCGCCGGAGCCGTTCGGGGTCCCGGGCGTGCCGCCCGCGCAGTTCGGCGATCCTGGGCGCGAGCCGGGCGCGGGCCTTCTCCGCCCGCGCCCCGGCCCGGGCCAGGGGGTGGAGCACGGCGCGTACGAGCATGGTGGCCACCACGATGGCGACGGCGGCGGCGGAGTGGGCGAAGATCGGTTCCAGCGCGTCGGTGAGCAGCGCGAGGAGTCGGGCGACGAAGGACATGCGGATCCCTCCCGGGAATCGTCGTGCCGGATGTGCGGTACGGCATGACGAGCCGCGCGGACGCGCGGCCCCCGGAGAAGACCTGTCGTGGGGTGCCCGCGTCTACCCGGCCGTCGGGAGGGGACGGCCGGGTGCCCGGGGCCGGGGACGGCCCGAGGCGTCGGGATCGCGCTGCGGCAGGAAGGCGGTGCGGCGTTCCCGGTCGCGCAGGGCGGTGCGGACGTACGCGCGCGGGACGGGATGGGCGTGGCGCGCGGCGAGGACGGCGGCCGCCGCGAGGACGGTGCCCGCGGCCGCCGTGGCGAGGGCCACCGCGGTCTCCGCCAGGCCGCCCTGTACGACCTGGACACCGGTCAGGAGCATCAGCAGCGCGAGGAACGCCGGGGGCAACAGCAGGCCCACGAGGGAGAGGACGGTGCCCGGCCGCGGCCCGCGCCGAACGCGCGCACGGCCTTCCGGCCCCCCGTACGGCATGTGCGCCTCCCCCGGCCCTGCTTGTCGTCGTTCGTCGTCGTTCGTCGTCCCACCGGGTGTCCGGGCGGGACGGGCCGCTCCGATGGTAACTCGCGCACTGCGGCCCGCTCCCCGGCACCGGACCTCTTCCGCTCACGCCGCCGCCCTGTACCACGGAAGGAATTCGATCACCGCTGCTTCCCGCCGATTTCCGACCGGCGCGGCCCGGTGTCGAACGGCGCCGGACCGTCAGTCGGAGGTCGGGGCCCAGGAGGGGTCCCGACCGCTGAGGCCGACGACCCGGTCCACCAGCGGGGCGCCGGGCGGGACCTCGACGACCGGTCCGAACGCCCCGGCCCGGTCCGCCTCGTCCGTCGACCGCGACAGCAGGTCGAAGCAGACCCGCAGGCTCGCCTCCTCGCAGTGGTACTCCCGTCCGGTGGCGCGGGCGAGGTCCCACCCGTGGACGACGAGCTCGTCGAGCGCGACACGACCGGCGACGGCGGCCGGCAGGGTGACGCCACCGGCCCGGGTGGTGCCCTCCCAGGCCGCGGGGTCCCGCCAGGCGGCGGCGAGTTCGTCCAGGCGGCGCGGGACGGCGGTGCGCCAGTCGGCGGGCAGCAGGGCGGCGGAGGGACGGGAGGCGCTCGGGTCGGTGTCGGTCGTGGGCCCCAGGTCCTTGCGCGCCGCGTCCCGGAAGGCGGTGCTCAGGCCGAGCACGTGATGGAGCAGGTCGCCCACGGAGGTGCCCGCGCAGGGAGTCGGGTCGTCCAGTCGGTCGTCGGTGACGTCCGCCACCAGCCGCGCCATCCGCCGGGCCGGAGGGCCGAGGTCGGGCGTGGCGGAGGCCGCGGCGGCCGCTTCGGGGGAGGTCTCGGTCATGTTGGGCTCCGGTTTCCGTCCGATTTCCGTCGGGGTCCTGTCGGGCGTCCGCGCGTGCCGCGCGGGCACCCGCCTCCGTGGAGACCGGAGAAGCGTCCGAAATTCATCGCCGTTCCCGCGAGTGGCGTACGTCTCCCCGCCGTTCCGGCATGACCATTTCGGCAGTGGGTAGCCGCTCGCCGGTTCGCGTCGTGTTCGCGCCGTGCCCGCCATGCGAGCACGGCGGCGGTCGCGCGATCGGCCCATGAAACGATCGGACGCGGCGGCCTCGTCGCCGCCCGAGAGGGGCGCCCGCGGCGTCCATGACACGACAGGCACGACAGCAGGAAGGACGGCGACATGACGACGACCGCCACTCGGACCGACCACCCTCCCATCTACGAGAGCCTGCTCGAGGAGCTCGGTGACGTTCCCACCGAGACCCGTGAGGTGGCCGAGCGAATACAGCGCGAGGCCAAGGAGGCACTGGACTGGAGAGACCTGGGACTCCCGGAGCGCCGGCCGGAGTGAACGGGTCCGCCGCCGGGCGCCCCGCTCCGATCCGGGCGGGGCGCTTCCGTCGTGCGCCGGACGGCGCGTCGGGCGCGGGCCCGAGCCGTCAGGCGGTGGCCGGGATCGGAACCAGGAAGTACTCCCGGCCGTCCCGGTCCCTCACCCGCACCGGGTGGGAGGGCAGGGATCCGAAGACCGCCGCCGCGACGGCCTCCGGGGCGTCGTCGGCCGTGATCGGCGCCCCGAGCGCGGCCCGGATCGCCTCGCGGGAGGTCGCCGACGGGGCCTTGCGACCGGCGAGTTCGGCGCACTCGTCGATCTGCTCGTCGCTCAGGTCGGGCCCGTAACCCCTGCGCCGCGCCTCGGCCGCCACCACGGTGGCCAGCGCCGCGCGGTTGTGGTCGCGGCAGATGTCGCCGGGCGTCCCCTCGGGGTGGAAGTGGCGTGCGGTTCCGATCGAGGACAACGCTGCCTCCGTGAAGTGCTGGAGGGACCGGGACGGATGCCCCGCGCGCGGACCGTCCGACGGTCCGCCGGAGGTGGGGAAGGCCCCGGCCGAGACGGGGGAGAACTCGACCGGGGCCGGCTTGGGAGGGGCGGCGGGCGGCGGTCCGCGCCCGTGGAGGGGAAGTGGTCCGCGCCCCTGCTTTCCGCTCCTGGTTAAAGAATAAACCATTCACGGTCGTTCCCTCACGTCGGGGCACCGGAGGACCGTTCACGGTTCCTTCCCCGGGCCCGACGGAGAATTCCCCCGATTCGCCATGAAATGACCCCCGGCTGTCCGGGTGAGGCGCCCCGGGGTGGGTAGCGGAACTCCATGAGGACAAACCGCCCCATCTCTCACATACTCCTGGGACGGCGGGCGGCTCTGCTCTGGGCTGTCCTGTTTGCCGTCGCCACCGTCTTCATCGCCCCGGCGGGCGACGCCCGATCGGCCACCGACCTGGACAAGGTCGCCGCCGCGCTCCGCGACGACCCGGTCTTCGTCGACCCCGACGCCTCCGACAAGCTCCCCGAAGCCGAGGCCGAGCGGCTCACCGAGCAGATCCGGGCGGGCGACGTGCCGATCTACGTCGCCGTCCTCCCCGAGGACTCCTCCTACGGCGGCGAGGCCGTCTTCGACCGACTGCGTTCGGAGGTGGGTCGTCCGGGCGTGTACGCCGTGGCGCTCGGTTCGCGGTTCGGCGCGGCGTCGGACTCCGACGTCCTGTCCGGTTCCACGGCCAGTGAACTCGCCCAGCGCAACCTGCGGGAGCACCCCGGCGAGCCCGACCGCATCCTCGACGGCTTCGTCGCCGACGTACAGTCCGCCGCGCGTGACGGCGGAGGCGGCGGCTACGGCGAACGAGACGGCGCCGGGTCCGGTTCCGGCGGCGGTCTGCTGGTGGGCTTCCTGGTGGTTCTGGCGGTGTTCGCGCTCGGCGGCGTGTTCCTGACCCGACGTACGCGCAAGCAGCGCGAGCGGGAGGAGCGGGCCGAACTGGAGCAGGTGCGGAAGGCGGTCGAGGAGGACATCACCTCCTACGGCGAGGCCCTGGACCGGCTGGACTTCTCCCCCTCCGCCCCCGGCGTCACCCAGGAGATGCTCGACGACTACCGGCGGGCGCTCGACGCCTACGAGAAGGCCAAGGACGCCTCCGCGGCGGCCGGGCGCCCCGACGACATGCGGGCGGTGACCGAGGCGCTGGAGGACGGCAGGTTCGCCCTGGCCTCGTTGGAAGCCCGCCGGGAGGGGCGGGAGCTGCCCGAGCGCAGGCCGCCGTGCTTCTTCGACCCCCGGCACGGACCGTCGGTGCGGGACGTGGAGTGGGCTCCTCCCAGCGGCGCGCCCCGCGACGTGCCGGTCTGCGCGGCCGACGCCACCCGGATCGAGGACGGTCTGGACCCGGCGGTGCGCACGGTGCCGACGGCGACCGGCGAGCGGGTGCCGTACTGGGACGCGGGCCCGGCCTACGGCCCGTGGATGGGCGGATACTACGGGAGCTACGGCTCGATGCTGCTGCCGGGCCTGCTCTTCGGAACGATCCTGGGCAGCAGCATGGGCGGCTGGGGGTACGGCTACGGCCCCGGTTGGGGCTACGGCCACAGCGGCGGCGACGACTTCGGCGGGGGCTTCGGGGGCGGCGACTTCGGCGGAGGGTTCGGCGGGGGCTTCGGGGGCGGCGACTTCTGAGCCGACCCGACGCCTCCGTCGCCCGCCCCCGGCCCGCCGCTCAGGCCGTACGGCGCCGGAAGAGGAACGCGGAGGCGGCGATCGAGACGACCGACAGGCCGGCACACCAGGCCAGGGCCCACCAGAGGGCGTCCCCCGCGGGCCGGTCCAGCAGCAGGGCGCGCAGCGCCTCGATGACGTGGGTGACCGGCTGGTTGTCGGCGAAGCCGTGCAGCCAGTCCGGCATGGAATCCACCCGGACGAAGGCACTGCTGGGGTAGGGCAGGAAGAGGACGAAGAAGGTGAATCCGCTCGCGGCCTCGGGCGACCTCGCGAGCAGGCCGACCGCCGCCGACAGCCAGGAGAAGGCCAGGACATAGGCGGCCAGGACGCCCACCACCGCAGCCCAGGCCGCCGCGTCGGCCGCCGGTCGGAAGCCGATCAGGAAGGCGACCGCGAGCACCGCCGCGGTGGCGGCGGCGTTGCGCGCCGCGCTCGCGACCACGTGCCCGGCGAGGACGGAGGTGCCGCCGACGTCCAGGGAGCGAAAGCGGTCGATGACGCCCTCGGTCATGTCGGCGGCGACACCGACGGCGGTGTTGGCGGCCCCGTACCCGGCGCAGAGCACCAGTACTCCCGGAACGACGTAGGTGACGTAGGCGGTGCCGGTGTCGATCGCCCCTCCGAAGAGGTAGACGAAGATCAGCATCAGCATCACGGGCAGGGCCAGCGAGATCAGCAGCGCGTCGAGGTTGCGCGCGGACAGCCGCACGCTGCGGGCGGCCATGGTCAGGACGTTGACGGATCCCCGGAGCGGGGATCCGGGTGCGGCGGCGCGGGGCGCGGCGACGGTCTCAGGCATCGGTGGCCTCCTCGGGGGCGGCAGCGGCGGTGGACACGGCGGGGGCGGCGGGGCTGCCGGTGAGGGCGAGGAAGACGTCGTCGAGCGTGGCCTCGTACACGGCGAACCGGTCCACCGCGTCGCGGTCCGGGTCCACTTCGTCCAGCAGCGCCCTCACGTGGGCCGCGCTCCCGTCGGTGGGCACGCCCAGGAGCAGGCGGTCCGGGACGCGGAGCACCGCGATGTCGCCGAGCCGGTCCGCCACCCGCGCGTACGCGGCGGGGTCGGCGAGCGTGAGGTCCAGGCGTCGCCCGGCGATCCGCCGTTTGAGTTCGCCCGGGGTGCCCTCGGCGACCAACCGGCCGCCGTCGAGGAGGGCGACGCGGTCGGCGAGCCGGTCGGCCTCCTCCAGGTACTGGGTGGTGAGGAAGACCGTCGTCCCGGTTCCGGCGAGGGAGGCGACGAACTCCCACATGGCCTGCCTGCTGCGCGGGTCGAGCCCGGTGGTCGGCTCGTCGAGGAAGACCACCTCGGGGTCGCCGACGAGGCCGGCCGCGATGTCCAGGCGGCGGCGCATTCCGCCGGAGTAGGTGCCGACCCGGCGGCGGGCGGCGGCGGTCAGGTCGAACCGTTCCAGCAGTTCTCCGGCGCGTTCGCGGGCCCGGCGTCGGGAGAGCCCGCTCAGCCGTCCCATCATGCGGAGGTTCTCCTCGCCGGTCTGTTCGGCGTCCAGGGCCGCGTACTGGCCGGTGAGGCTGATGCGGCGGCGGACGGCGCGCCGGTCGCGCACGGCGTCGAAACCCGCCACCCGAACGCGTCCGGCGTCGGGGCGCACCAGCGTGGACAGGATGCGCACGGTCGTGGTCTTGCCCGCGCCGTTGGGCCCGAGCAGGGAGAACACGCTGCCGCGCGGCACGTTCAGATCGACTCCGGCCAGGACCCTCACCCGCCCGTAGGACTTCTCCAGGCCGGTCGCCTCGACCGCCGTCTCGTCCGCCATGCGGACCGCCCCCTCATCTTCCGCGTATCGGGTACGCGCTTCTGTGTGTGTCCTACGCACTACTGCGTAGGGTATACACAGACCTAGGATGGCGGTCAACCGAACCGGAAGACCAGGAACGGCGGAGACGATGGCGAAGGACAGCGACACCGGTCTGCCCCCGGGCGTCGAAACCGCCTGGGGCCTGCGGGAACGTCCCGGAAAGGGGCCCCGTCCGGGGTTGAGCGTGGACCGAATCGTCGACGCCGCCGTCGAACTCGCGTGCGCCGAGGGACTCACGGCGGTCTCCATGAGCCGGGTCGCCTCCACCCTCGGCGCCTCGACCATGTCCCTGTACCGGTACGTGTCCTCCAAGGAGGAGCTGCTGGTCCTGATGCAGGACGCGGCCTACGGGCCGCCTCCGGCGGGTCCCGTACCGGAGGAGGCGGGCTGGCGCGCGGCCCTGGCCCACTGGGCGGGGTCGATGCGGGACGTGCTCCACCGCAACCTGTGGATGCTCCGCGTCCCCATCGCCACCCCGCCCACCACACCGCGCGCGCTCGCCTGGATGGAGCGGGGTCTGGCCTGCCTGCGGGGCACCGGCCTGCACGAGGGGGAGAAGCTCGAGACGATCCTGCTGGTCAGCGGCTTCGTCAGGAACGAGGCCACTTTGACGGCGGACGTCACCTCGGCCGCCCGCGCCTCGGGCGGCACCGTCGAGGAGGCCATGGCCGCCTACAGCCGCCTGCTGGCCAGGGTGGTCGACCCGGAGCGCTTCCCGGAGATCGACGCGGTCCTGAAGTCGGGGGTCATGAGCGAGGAGGGCGCCCCGGACGAGGAGTTCGTCTTCGGCCTCGAACGGCTCCTGGACGGCATCGAGGCGCTGGTGAGGACGCGGAACGGCCGGGATCGCTGACGCGCGGCGGCGCCGGCGGTCCCGGCCGTGCGACGACCGACGGCGTCAGCGCGGTCGGGCGTCCAGCCAGACGGCGGTGTCCGGCGGCAGTGTTCCCTCCTCGCGTTCCCCGCCGATCGGCAGCGGCACGGCGGCCGACGGCGGCAGGGGCAGCGGAACGTCGGAGAAGTTCACCCGGCATTCCAGGGCGCCCTTGCGGAAGGCCAGTTCACCCTCGCGGGAGGGAAGCCAGCTGAAGCTCTCGTCCCCGGTGAAGGAACGACGGAGCTTCAGGGCCGTCCGGTACAGCTCCAGGAAGGAGTCCGGGTCGCCGGTCTGCGCCTCCACCGAGTACTCGCCCCAGCCTTCCGGCTGCGGCAGCCAACTGCCGCCCGGCCCGAACCCGTACGACGGCCCGGAACGCTTCCAGGGCAACGGAACGCGGCAGCCGTCGCGCCCCTTGCGGGTGTTGCCGGTGCGCTCCCACATCGGGTCGCGCAGCGCTTCGCGCGGCAGGTCGGCCACCTCCGGCAGGCCCAGCTCCTCGCCCTGGTAGACGTAGGCCGAGCCGGGCAGCGCCAGCGTCAGCAGGGCGGCGGCACGGGCCCGACGGCGACCGAGCTCCTCGTCCGCGACGGGCTCGCGGCCGTCCGCCATCAGCCAGGCGACCGTGTCGGTGCCCTCGGGCAGGGCGTAGCGGCCGGCGTGCCGCACCACGTCGTGGTTGGAGAGCACCCAGGTCGGCAGCGCGCCGACGGAGCGGGCGCCGGCCAGGGAGGCGTCGATCACCCGGCGGAACGCGGCGGCGTCCCACGGGCAGCGCAGGTAGGGAAAGTTGAACGCCTGGTGGCACTCGTCGGGTCGGGTGTACAGCGGCAGCCGGGACTCGCTCACCCCCGCCTCGGCGACCGCGATGCGCGGCGGGTCGTACTCGTCCAGGATCCTGCGCCAGGCACGGTGGATCTCGTGCACCTCGTCGCGGTCCCAGAAGGGGTGGTCGTGGCCCTCGGGCGGGGCGTTGAGCGGGGCGGAGTCCGCGCCGCGGGTGTCGCGCAGCGGCGGGGCGAGGTCCTTGCGCATGCCGTGCGCCACGTCGATGCGGAACCCGTCGACGCCCAGGTCCAGCCAGAACCGCAGGACGCTCTCGAACTCGGCGGCGACCTCGGGGTTCTCCCAGTTCAGGTCGGGCTGCTCGGCGGCGAAGATGTGCATGTACCACTGGCCGTCCGGCACCCGGGTCCAGGCCGGGCCGCCGAACTTGGACTGCCAGTCGGAGGGCGGCTCCGTCCCCTGCGGCCCCCTGCCGTCCCGGAACACGAAGCGGTCGCGGGCGGGCGAGCCGGGCGGGGAGGCCAGGGCCTCCGCGAACCAGGGGTGTTCGCTGGAACAGTGGTTGGGGACGACGTCCACGATGACCTTCAGTCCCAGGGAGTGGGCCCGGTCCAGCAGGTCGCGGAAGTCCTCCAGGGTGCCGTGCCGGGGGTCGACGTCGCGGTGGTCGCTGACGTCGTAGCCGCCATCGGCCCAGGGCGAGCGGTAGAAGGGGGTCAGCCACACGGCGTCCGCGCCCAGTTCGGCGACGTGGCCGAGACGGTCGGCGACCCCGCGCAGGTCGCCCATGCCGTCCCCGTCGAAGTCGGCGAAAGCGGGCACGTATATCTGGTAGACGACCGACTCCCGCCACCAGTCGGAGCTGTCCTGGGACGTGCTCTGTATCACGGGATACCTCTCGCGCTTCGTACGACAGTCGGCTTTCCTGGGCGCAGCCGCGCCCCTCGGTCAAGGAATGTCCCGGATACGGACGCGCGACATACACCATGTCCGGCATCCGGACACCTTCTCGCCCGACCGTGGAGAGCGGAGCGGAGCGGGGACCGATTCCCCGGCCGACCCCGGGGTAACCGACCTCCCACCGTCCGCGTTCCCCACACGACAGGGCTTCCATGATCGGAACGACGACCGCAGCGCAGCAGAACACCGGCGGGATCACCGGGTGGGCCACCGGTCTGATGGAGTCCCTGGGGGCTCCCGGGGCAGGTCTGGCCATCGCCCTGGAGAACGTCTTCCCGCCCCTGCCGAGCGAGGTGATACTGCCGCTGGCCGGGTTCACCGCCGCCCGTGGTGACATGAACCTGTTCGCGGCCCTGCTGTGGACCACCGCCGGCTCGGTCGTCGGCGCCCTCGCCCTGTACTGGGTGGGAGCCCTGCTGGGACGGGAACGGATCCTGGCGTTCGCCTCCAAGGTGCCGCTGCTCAAGCCCGCGGACGTCGAGAGGACGGAGTCGTGGTTCTCCCGGCACGGCACCAAGGCGGTCTTCTTCGGGCGGATGATCCCGGTCTTCCGCAGCCTGATCTCCGTTCCGGCGGGCGTCACGCGGATGCCCGCGGTGACCTTCCTGACCCTCACCACGCTCGGCAGCCTGCTGTGGAACACCGCCTTCGTGCTCGCCGGCTACCTGTTGGGGGAGAACTGGGACACCGTCGCGGACTACGTGTCGATGTACTCCAAGGCCGTGCTGGCGATCATCGTGGTGGCGGTCGTGGGCTTCGTCGCCGTGCGCCTGAAGCGGGCGCGCCGCGACCCCGGATAGGGGCGGACGGTCCGGCGGCCCGCCCGGCCCGCGGCCGCGCGTCCACCGCCACGCGGGCGAGCCCCGGCCACTCGAACGGACCTCTCCCCCTCCCCTCGCCCCCGCGCCTCCCGAGTGCCCCGCACCCCGCCGAAACGGCCGGGTCCGGGTGGGCTCAGGTGCGGCCCTCCCGCTCCTGGACCTCCGCCAGGACGCCACGGGCCGCCATCCAGTCGGCCCGTACCACCGGGAAACCGGCCCGCTCGTAGGCGTCGCAGACCAGTGGGTCGTCGTCCACCACCAGGGCGACGGTGCGGCCCCGCGCCAGGGCGCGCAGCAGTTCCGGTTTGGTGACGCGGGCGGGACGACGGTCCCGCCCGCCGCGCATCATCAGCCGCCCGTGCGGCAGGCCGTGCCGGGCCAGCCACTCCACGGTGTCGCGGCGGCACCGCTCGGGGCGCCCGGTCACGTACACCACCTCGTGCTCCCCGACGTGGGCGAGCGCCAGCTCCACCCCCTCGGCCAGCGGCGGATCGTCGGGAGCGGCGGCGAAGAAGGCGTCCCAGTCCCGCGGCCGGGTGTCGAGGAAACGCAGGCGGTGACGGACGTCGGCGAGCGTTCCGTCCAGGTCGAACACCGCCAGGGGACGCGGCGCCATGGATCACACCTCCGAGCGCGGTGGGGCGCCCCGAACGGGGCGCGGGAGACGGGCACGGGGTGCCAGGATCGCACCCGGACGCTCACGGGCGCGCGTCCTCGGTGCCGCGCGGGCCGTCCACCCACCACCGCAACGCCTCGGTCGCCATGCCGGGCGGCACCTCGTGTCCGCCGCCGAACTCCCGGTAGGTCACCGCGTAGCCCTGTCGGGACAGCTCGGACACCAGACGGCGGCCGCACTCCTCCACCGGCAGCACCGGATCGGCCCGGCCGTGGGAGACGAAGACCCGGGGACGGCCGTGCCGGACCATCGGCGCCATGAACCCGGGTGAGAGGGCGAGGACGGCGCCGAACAGATCCCCGTTGGCCGCTCCCAGCGACAGCGCGTAGGAGGCCCCGTCGGAGAAGCCGGCCACCGCCACCCCGGCCGGATCCACCGGGAAGCGGCGGAAGACGTCCTGGAGCGCGGCGTCCAGCCGGGCCACGTCCGGGCCGTACCCGCCCTCGACGACGTCCCAGGTGGAACCGGTGGCCTGGGGCGCGAGCAGCAGCAGCGACGCGGAACCGGCCTGGGGCAGCAGCCAGGACAGGGCCTGTTCCGCCGCGCCGCCGGCGCCGTGCAGCACCACCACCAGCCAGTACGGCGTCCTGGCCACCCCGCTCTCCGGGGCCGGCGGCACGCGCAGCAGCGCTCCTCCCGCCACCCGGTGGGTGCCCGGCTCCCCCTCGCCCGCGAGCGACGCGGACGGTCGGGCGACGAGCCGACCGTGCCGCGCGTCCTCGGTGACGGTGGGGTGGGGCGGTTCGCTCTCCGGAGTCGCCGCCCCCGGCGCCCTGTCCTCTCCGACCGCTTCTCGGGGGTTCCTGTCCACCCTGTGCTCCTCCCGATCCCCGCTGCCGTGTCCGGCCCTTCCGGCCGACCCGCTCCGTCGCCCTCAGCGGGCGCCGAGCCGCCGGCCGGCCCCCAGGACGGCACCGGTCAGCAGCGCCGCCGTGGCCAACCGCCGCGCGGCGGTGCGCCGCCGGCCGTGCCAGCCGCCGTGCGCCGCGCCCCCGCCGGGGAGCGGTGCGAACAGGTTGCCCTGGGTGTCGGGACCGGGCTCGCGACGGGAGAGGTGGGTGCGGTCGGCCTGGAACGCCATCATCCGCTCCGCCGTGCCCGGCATGGTCCTCGCCTCCGCGAGGATCTGCCGCCCCGCCGGGCCGACGACCTTCTCCCGGCGCGGCGAGCGGACCAGTCCCACGACGGCGCGGGCGACGCGTTCGGGGGTGTAGACCGGCGGCATGGCGACCGGCCTGCGCCCGGTGTGGTTGGCCGCGTGGTCGAAAAGCGGCGTGTCGATGGTGGCCGGGAGCACGGTGCACACCTTGACGCGCCGCATCCCGTCCAGCCACAGCTCCTGCCGGAGACTGGTGCCCAACGCCCGTACGGCGGCCTTCGACATGCCGTAGGCGTGGGTGTAGGGCTGGGGCAGGGCCGCGACGACGGACGAGACGTTGACCAGCGTGCCCCTCCCCTGTTCGCGCATCACCTCCAGGGCCGCTCGGGCGCCGTGGACGTATCCCATGACGTTGACGTCCAGCACCCTGCGGATCTCCTCCAGGGGGGTGTCCTGGAACGGGCCGAAGACGGTGACGGCGGCGTTGTTGACCCACACGTCGATCCGCCCGAAGCGCTCCACCGCCCGGCGGGCCAGTTCGTGGACGGACTCGGCGTCGGTGACGTCGGTCGGTACCACCAGGGTCCGCGCGTTCCGGTGCCTCCCGCACCGCTCGGCGACCTCTTCCAGGGCTTCCTCCCGGCGGGCCGCCACCACCACCGAGCACCCCTTCCGGGCGAACTCCTCGGCCGTGGCGCGCCCCACACCGCTCGACGCCCCGGTCACCACCACCACTGAACCGCGTACGCGCATCCGCGGGCCTCCTCCGCTCTCCGTCTTCTCTTCCGGCTTCTTCCGTGTTCGCGCTGCCGGTTCCGTGCCCGGGCGCTCCTCCCGGCCCGGCCCCGCGCACTGCGGCGAGCCCGTTCCGCCGTCCGGCGGCGGGGTACCCGTGGGGGGACCGGGCATGCCCGGTCCCCCCACGGGTACGCACCCCCGCATGGCAGAAGAAAACGAGACGAACCGCGACAAGAGGCACGGCGAGGGCGGTTCGGGAACGTCCCGCCGGTCCACGGGCGACGACAGGGTCCGCGAGATCAGGGAGGAGGAGCGGCGGCGGGACGAGTCCCGTCCCTTCGACTACCCTTACCCCGAGCGACGGGCGAACGTGCGGGCCCGGCGCCACATCAGCCGGGAGGAGGCCGACGCGGACATGCCGCCGGGTCTCTCCGGCAGCTACGGAACCACCGGCGGGGGGCAGCCCGCCGGCCCGGCCCACGCCCGCCCGAGCAGGTCGGTCACCGAGGAGGACCCGGCCGGGACGGTCGACCGGCGGGACGACGAACCGGGCCCCGACGAGGGCGGCGCCGACCGCCGGTGACCGGCCGACGGACCCCGGGAGCGCGGAGCAGCACGGGGGAGCCCGTGGGGGCCGGTGGACGTTTCGGTCCCCGGCCCCGGGGCACGCGCGCCCCATGAGTCTCCCGCGTCCCATGGTCGACAGCACCCTGTCCCTGTTCACCCGGGGGTACGCCTGGCTGCCCGATCGCGCGCGCCGCGCCATAGGGCCCCTGGTCCGCGCCCGGTTGCTGGGTCGGCACGCGGTGGCCCTGCGCGGACCGGACGCGGTGCGGTTCCTCTACGACGAGCGTCACGTGCGGCGGCACGGCGCCCTGCCCGAGCCGGTGAAGAGCACCCTGTTCGGGCACGGCGCGGTGCACACCCTGGACGGTGAGGCCCACCGTGTGCGCAAGGCGATGTTCCTGTCCCTGCTGACCTCCCGCGACGGCATCGACGCGCTGGTGGACCGGACCGTCGAGGCGTGGGACACGGCCGCCGCCCGGTGGGCCGGGAGCGAGAGGGTGGTGCTGTTCGACGCGGCGGCCGAGGTGCTCACCGAGGCGGTCTGCCGGTGGGCCGGGGTGCCGCTCCCGAACTCCGGGCCGGGGCCGCTCGCCCGCGACCTGGTGGCCATGGTCGACGGCTTCGCCACCCTGGGACCGCGCCACTGGCGCGCCCGCCTGGCGCGTCGGCGCCGTGAGGACCGGCTGGCCCGCCTGGTGGAGGAGGTGCGCGACGGATCGGCCACCGTGCCGGAGGGTTCGGTGGTGGAGGTGGTGGCCCGACACCGTGACGCCGACGGCGAGCCGTTGGACTCCCGTACGGCCGCGGTGGAGATCCTCAACGTGCTCCGCCCCACCGTGGCGGTCTGCTGGTTCGTCGCCTTCGCGGCCCACGCGCTGCACCGGTGGCCGCAGCAACGCGACCGCCTGGTCGAGGAGGCGCGCGAGGGCGGGGCCGGTCGGGAGCAAGGGGGCGCGTACGCCGAGGCGTTCGTCCACGAGGTGCGCCGTTTCTATCCGTTCGCGCCGTTCATCGGCGGGCGGGCCGTGCGGGACCTCTCCTGGCGGGACAGCCCGATTCCCGCCGGCTCGCTCGTCCTGCTCGACATCCACGGTCAGAACCACGATCCCAAGCTGTGGAAGGACCCCTACTCCTTCGACCCGCGCCGGTTCCTGGACCGGCCGGTGGAGCGGGACGAGTTGGTTCCGCAGGGCGGTGGCGATCCGGCCGCCGGCCACCGCTGCCCCGGCGAGGACGTCACGGTCGCGCTGTTGACCGCCCTGTCGGTGCGGCTGGCGCGGCTGGCGTACGAGGTGCCCGCGCAGGACCTGCGCATCCCGCTGCGGCGCGTCCCCACCCGTCCGCGCAGCGGCTTCGTCGTCACGAACGTGCGCCCGTGACGGTGCGGGGCGGCCGAATCCCGGCCGCCCCGCACCGCCTCACAGCCCGGCGCGCCCGTCTCCGTCACCTCCGCCGCCCCCGCCCGGATCGCCCTCGCCCTCGCCCTCGTCCTCGTCCACGTCGCCGGGCCGTACGTCGAACCCGCCACGACCGTCCGTGCGCACCTCCCACACCGCGTCGAAACCGTCCGCCCGGCGCGGCCGGCGCAGCCGCCGGAGGGTGTCGAAGAACCCCACGTCGGGCACTCGTTCCCGCCCCTGCCGAGCGGCGTTGCGCGCCATCGCGTTCGGCACGTCCGGCGGGAACCAGTAGGCCACCACCCGCGCCCCGTGGGCGCGGCCGGCGGCAATCAGGGGAGCCCACTCCAGGGGGGAGGGGTTGGTGTTGTCCACCACCACCGACCGCCCCCGCTCCAGCGCCTCGGTCACCATCCGCATCTGGCGCCGTTGCCGGTGCCGGGCCGAGCGCGGGAAGAGGTCCTTGCCGACCACGGTGAAGTCCGCGGGGAACGCTCGGGCCC
This sequence comes from Streptomyces taklimakanensis, assembly GCF_009709575.1. Classification (NCBI taxonomy): domain Bacteria; kingdom Bacillati; phylum Actinomycetota; class Actinomycetes; order Kitasatosporales; family Streptomycetaceae; genus Streptomyces; species Streptomyces taklimakanensis. The sequence goes on along the minus strand of NZ_WIXO01000001.1, from coordinate 5,586,376 downwards.
GGAAGGTGGACTTGCCCGACGCCTGGAGCCCCACCAGCACGGCCAGCTCCACGGTCCCCGGGGCCGACCGTCGGGGCTCCTCTCCGCGGGACGCGGGGGGCGGCGGCACGGCGTCACGACCTCCCGGGCGCCCTCAGCCCTCGGCCTTCTGCTGGGTAAGGCTCCACGCGTACTGCAGCCAGTCGGAGACGGTGACCGTCGTCAGGCACGAGGCGACCAGGCGCGTGGCGCGCGGGGCCGTGGCGTACCCCATGGCCAGTCCGCTCGCGATCCACATGCCGATGCAGAAGGGACAGGCCAACAGCTCGCCCACGGACCTGTGCACCCCGTGGCCGCGTGGCTCGTCCATCACCTCCGCCCCGCCGATGCTCCCGGCGCGCCGGGTGAAGGGGGCCCGCAGGAAGCTGGTGACCTTGTCCTTGGTCAACAGGCGGGAGCTGCGGTAGGTGGCCACCCCCATCAGGAGCAGGTCCAGCGGCGGCACCCGCTCGGGAAGCTGCCGTCCGGACGCCCTCAGGCGCCAGGCGAACAGGCCGACGCCGCTCGCGTAGGCGCCCGCCAGCACGGCGAGTCCACGCAGGGAGACCTCCCCCTCCTCGGCGTACTCGTCCGCCCCGGTGACCCGACCCACCGTCTCGGCGGCCTGGTCCATCGCACCACTCATTCGGTTCCTCCTCGTCACCGGCTCCCGGTGTTCCGCTTCCGTCCGGCCGCTCAGGGCCTGGGGTTGGTGCGCCGCCACCGGGGACGCGCGTCGCTTCCCCTGCGCCCCGCCACCGAGGCGCACCTCGGGCACAGGCGCCGGACCCGGTCGGCCGCGCCGCCCGATTCCGGTATGACATCGGTCCAGGTCACGTGCGGGAAGCGGCCGAGCCGTGAGCGGCTGAGGGACAGGCCGCACACGGTCTGGTTCATGCCCTGCTCCCAGGCGTGCACCTCTCCCGCGGGCAGGCGGACGTTGTCCTCCTCATCGGTCCACTGGCCCGATGCCGCCACCGCATAGCGTTTGCGTACTGACACGGATGACGGGGTTCCCGCTGTGTCCGCGTCCACACCCCCGGCGTCCCCGCGCCCGGCCGGGCCGCCTCACTCCCCCGCCTCCGGGAGGTCCCCACGGCGGTGGGACTTGCCGCCCGTGCGGAAGGCGTGGACGCCGTGTCCCCGTTCCTCCGCGGTCCGCACCACTTCCTCCCAGCCCAGCGAGCGGTCGCCCACGGCGAACAGGGGACCCGCCCCCCGGTCACCGATCAGCTCGGTCAGCAGTTCCACGGCGCGGTCGCTGAGAAAGACCTCGCCCTCGGCGACCGTCCGGCCGGATGCGCCGGCCACCCGCCGGCCCGCCAGATCGATGTCCCCCCTCGTCAGCGAGAGCAGGTCCAGGACCTTCACCTCGCACTCCCACAGCAGCAGCCACAGGGCCCGGTGGGCCAGGGGAACGGAGTCGTCGCCGAGCAGTTCGTCGAGTCGTTCGGCGGTGATGCGGTCGTCCGTGAGCGTCATGGCCCGGCAGTATTCCCGGGGAGGGGCGTGAAGGACAGAGGTAGGAGCGATCCTTCACGTAAAGGGCCGCCGGCCGCCGCACGGCGCCGGTGGGGCGACGTGCGGCGGGCGCGGCGGCCGGCCGGGGCGGCTCCTCGTCAGCAGCTCAGGTTGTCACCCGGCGTGGTGCCCAGGATCTGGACGAACCGCTGGTAGTTGGCGATCCGGCTCTGCACCTGGGCGGGGTTGCGCCCGCCGCACTCCAGGGAGCCGTTGATGCTGCGGATGGTCTCGCCGAAACCGTGTCCGTTCACCATCGCGTTGTGCGGGGTCATGGTGCCCGGCCCGCTCTGGGTGTTCCAGTACCACAGGGCGGTCTTCCAGGCGACCGCGGCGTCCCGCTCCACCAGGTACGGGTTGCGCAGCAGGTCGATGCCCAGGGCGTCGCCCGCGGCCTTGTAGTTGAAGTTCCAGCTGAGCTGGATCGGGCCGCGACCGTAGTAGGCGGCCTGACCCGCGGGGCAGCCGTACGGCTGGCTGGTGTCGCAGTAGTGCGGGTAGTTGGCGGTGTTCTGCTCCACGATGTGGACCAGTCCGCCGGTCTCGTGGCTGACGTTGGCGAGGAAGGCGGCGGCCTCCCGCTTCCTCACCGTGTCGCTGCCGGTGGCGGCGAAGGCGGGGTAGGCGCTCAGGGCGGCCTTCAGGCCCTGGTAGGTGTAGAAGGAGTTCCGGTTCGGGAACATCTGGTTGAACTGCGCCTCGCTGACGACGAAGCCCGAGGGGTCGGGGTCCGTGGGAGGCGGAGTCGTGCCGCCGCAGGCCCCCTGGTCGGCCCAGACGCCGGAGTTCCCGGGGGGCATCTCGTTCTGGGTCCACCACTTGGCGGTCCAGTTGCGGCCGTTGTGGGAGACGGTGTCACCGCCCCAGTAGGTCGTCGAGGAGCTCCAGGCGGGGGCGCAGTCGGCTGCCGAGGCGGAGGTCGCGGGCAGGACGACCGTCAGGGCGCCCGCGAGGGCGGATGCGGCGACGAGCGCCGACAGACGCTTACGTAGCACCTGAACGTCCCTTCGTGTGGGGGGATTTGGTCGGCACTACTCAACCGCCTTGGTATGTACCAGTCAAGGTATGGACCAAAGGCGGTCGGGATCCGACCGATCACCGACCCCCGGCACCGCCGGCGTCCTCGATGCGCGGACCACGAGGCAGCCCGGCACGTTCACCCGAAATTCATTCACCGTGACTGTCATTCACCGCGATCGTATGGCTTACGACTTCACCCGAATGCCGGTCGTCCGGCCGGTTCCCGGCTTCGTTGTTGTGGACGTGACTCCACCACATCTGCTTTCCACATCTACGACTCCTCCCGCCGGACGGAGCCTCCGTGGGTGACCAGGGCCAGTACTTCGACCCCTACGGCGTGCCGCCCGGCGGGCCCCAGGGCGGGTACCGGCCCGCCGGCGGCCACCCGGAGTCCGTTCCGAACCCCGCGCCGGAGCAGAGGCCCACCGCCGCACCGGATGTGGACATCCTGGACCCCTCCTGGGACTTCGAGGCCGAACTGGCCAAGCTGCTGCGCGACTCCGACCGGCTCCACGACCCGGCCGGGCCGCCGCGGCAGGCTCCCCACCCGTCGCAGGATCCGACCGCTCCGTGGCCCGACGGCGGGATGGACGACGCCACCCGGGTGCTGCGCCGCTTCGACCCGGGCGGCACCGGCGACACCACCGCGTCACCGGGCGCCCCCGACGCCCCCTCCCCGGCCCGTTCGCCGACGCGGCAGGCGTCCGACCGCCGCAGGCGCCGCAGGCGCCGTTCCCAGCCCCGCCCCGAGGTGTCGTGGCTGCACCTGTTCAGCTTCGCGGTCGCGGCGCTGACGGCCGGCATCGTGGCGATGGTCAGCGTCCTCGGCGGACTGGTCTCCTACGATCCGCTGCGCCAGATCGCCGGTCCCACAGTCCCCGCCGACCTCGCCCGATGGTGGCCCCTGCTGGTCTACGGTCCCTGGCTCGCCGGGTCGCTGTCGATCCTGCGCGCCACCGTGCTGCGGCGCCGGGTGAGGCACTCCTGGGCCGTGGTGATCGTCTTCTCGACCGTCGCGGTGGCCCTGTGCGTGGCCGAGGCACCCCGGACCCCGACCGGGATCGCGGCCGCCGCGATCCCCCCGATCACCGCCCTGGCCTGCTTCCACCAGCTCGTCGGGCAGATCACCCTCACCCAACCCCGGCACGCCCTGCCCCGCCGCCCCACTCCCCTCCCGCAGCAGCGTGGTCCACTCCCCCGGAAGCGGGCCACGCGCCGTCCCGAGGGGCGCGACTGATCGCCCGGCGGTCCGCTCGCCCCTCGACTCCGCGACCGGTGCCCGGTGCGGGCGGAAAAGCACGGATCCGGCCGGCGACCGATCGGTCGCCGGCCGGATCCGTGCTGTCGCGGCCTGCGCCTCAGCGGCGCCGGCCGACCCGCATGCTCTCGGGCGGCCCCAGGTAGCTCGGCTCCAGACCGCCGGTGTCCACGACGATCCGGTGGACGATGACGGTCGGATCGACCATCCACAGCTTCAGGGTGTGGACGCCCGGCCGGTCGATCCGGTGCCGGGTGGAGGTCCGGTTGACGTTGTCGGAGGTGTTCCGCGCCCACCGCCTGTTCATGTAGGTGTCGTCCGCGCCCGTGGCGGTGGTGACGTTGACGGTTCGCGGCTCGGCGTCGTCGATCGAGACGGCGTACCGCAGCCCCTCCGTCGGCAGGACGTTGTTGCGGGGCGCCAGGTACACCCAGACGTCGACCTCGCCGGCCGTGGTGAGGGTCATCTCGTACTCCAGGCGCGGGCCGTGGCCACCCGGCGTGCGGCTGGGCGCGGTGACCGGGTAGGGCTCCATCCCGTCCTCGTCCCGCCCGATGTCGGGCAGGCGCTTCCAGTGGATCCCGGCGCTGTTGACGGCCCGGCTGTAGTGGGCGGCCTCCATGCAGACGTAGCCGCCCGCCTCGACGAAGCCCCGCAGCCTGTGGCGCGAGAGCGCGGGGTTCTCCACGACGGCCGTGACCTCCACGGCGGCACCGTCCGGCCCGTGGACCGTGATGGGCACCCGCGTCACGCCCTTGGGGGCCCGGTGCCAGTCGATGCGCACGGTCGCGCGCGCCTCGTCCTCGACCCGGCCGCGGGCGCGGTCGATCCTCACCCACGGCTCGGCCGCGGTGATGCGGTAGTCGAACGGGCGGCTGCCGCGGTTGAAGACGTCGATGTACTGGTCCGGCCGGGTCTGGTACGGGCTGAACGCGGGAAGCACCGGCTTGCCGTCCGCCTCGGGCCACCACAGGTCGGAGCCGTCGACGGCCACGCCCATCTCGGCGCGGTCGGGGACCTCGATCCGCTTCACCGCCGGGAAGACCTCGTCGGGCAGCGCGACGTGGTTCGGGGTCTGGGGCTGCTGCCAGGGCGCGTCGGGGCCGTAGCGCTCCACGTCGCCGTAGCCGATCTTCGGCTGGGTCTGGAAGCCCTTCCACTTCCCGTCGGCCAGGATGTTGTTGTAGTAGTCCGACATCGCCTGGTCGTCGGCGAAGCGGGCGTCGGTGAGGTCGGCGTAGCGGTTGGTGGCGGCGCGGCCCTGCTCCGCGTAGAGGATGTTGGTGAACTCCGCCTCGCGCAGCTCGTAGAGGTTGGCGGTCGCCTTCACCTGGTAGAGCACCAGCTGATAGTAGGCGTCCTGGTCGGCGCGCGGCAGCTTGCGTCCGACGCGTTCGGCCTTCTTCGCCAGGTCCCGCCACTCCCGGGTGACCCGCGCCATCTCCCCGTAGTGGTTGAGGTGGTACGGGCCGGCCTGGTCGTCGTAGACGACCGCCGCCTCGTCCTTGGACAGGTCCTTGGTGGGGTCGAGGGTGATGCGGCGGTTGAGCAGCTCGGGCTTGCGGCGGGCCTGGAGGACGCCGTAGGTGTGCAGGATCTCGGCGATCTCCTCGGCGTGCTCGGGACCGAAGCTCTGCTCGGCGTACCGCCGTCCCCACTCGTGGAGGCGCTCCAGCGGCCAGCGCTCGGGGTCCCAGGCGTAGTCGAGGAAGAACTGCGTGGGCATCTCCTCGGCCTTGAGGTCGCCCACGTTGACCACCCACAGCCGGTCCACGCCGTAGGTGTAGGTCAGGTGGAGCTGCTCCCAGGTGCTGACGAGGTTGACGGTGTCGACCCACTTGTAGTTGCGGCCGACGCCCACGTAGTCGAAGTGGTAGTACATGCCGTAGCCGCCGGCGCGCTTCGGGAGCGACTGGTCGGGCAGCTTGCGCATGTTGCCCCAGTTGTCGTCGCAGAAGACGACGGTGACGTCCTCCGGTGGACGCAGCCCCTTGTCCCAGTAGCGCTGGACCTCCTTGTAGAGGGTCTGCACCTGCGGGATGTCGGTGATGTCGGACTTCCCCGTGACCTCGGCCAGGATCCGACGCTGGCTGTCGAGGATGGACTGCATCAGGTCGATGCCGTCGCCGTCGGGCAGGCTGACGTCGCCGTTGCCGCGCATGCCGAGGGTGACGACGCCCTCGAAGTCCTCCTCGACCATGCGGCGTATGCCGTCGGCCCAGTACGCCTCGATGGCCTCCCGGTTGCGGCGGAAGCTCCACTCGCCGGTGCCGCCGTACGGGTCGCTGCCGGGCTCGGTGATGTTGCCCTCGGCGTCGCGCCCGGCGGGGACGGCGTGTCGGTTCCACTCCTCGATGCCGCGCATCATGGGCGCCTCGTGGGAGGTGCCCATGACGATGCCGTACTCCTTGGCGGTGGCGTGGTTGGCCGGATCGTCCTCGGCGAAGGCCCGGCCCCACACCGCCGGCCACAGGTAGTTGGCCTTGAGGCGGAGCATGGTCTCGAAGACCTTGGCGTGGAACTCCTTGTTGAAGCCGTTCGGGAAGCCGGGGGCCTTGCCCGGGCCGAAGTACTCCGGCGCCCAGGTGCCCAGGGCCGGGTTCTCGTCGTTGATGAAGAAGCCGCGGTACTTCACCGCCGGGGTGCCCTGGGTGTGGCGCCCGGGCAGCACGTGCAGTTCGTCGTGCCGGCGCGGCGGCACGTCGTCCCAGAAGTGCCAGGGGGAGACGCCCATCTGGCGGGTGGTCTCGTAGATGCCGTAGATGGTGCCGCGCTGGTCGCTGCCGGCGATCACGAAGGCGCGGCGGACTCCCGGGAACGGGTCCTCCACCACCTGCTCCAGGGAGGTCTCCCACTTCCCGGCGATGCCGGAGACGTCCAGTCTGCCGTCGGCGACGAGCCGGTCGACGAGCGGGCTCCTGCCGATGGTGCCCACGATCACGATCTCGGACCGCCTGGGTGGGGCGTCGCCGCGCCGGACGGCGGGTCCGACGCCGGTGACGCGCTCGACGTCCCGGCGCAGGTCCTCCACCGCCCTCAGGACACCGGGGTGGTCGTCGGCGCCGACCACGATGGTGGCGGCCCTGCCGCGGGCCACCAGGGGAAAGCTCCCGGGCCTGCGGGAGAAGGCGATGTAGGTGTCGGAGCCGCGCTCGGGCCTGCCGCGCCCCGCCCCCGCCGCGTTGGCGGCCGGGGCGGAGACGGCGGGCACGGCGGTGGCGGCGGCGGTCAGCGGAAACAGACTCAGGAACGTCCGTCGACTGGCGTTCTCGGGGACCTGCGAGCCGGTGTTGGGCCTTCTCATGTGCTCAATCTCCGCAAGAAAGGGACGGGAGAGTACGGGAGTGGGATGGTGCGCCGGTGACTTCCGGAATGGTTCCGGAAAGGAAATCATCGGGTCATGCCCGGGTCAAGGCTCTGTGTCCGGGAAGTTTCCGGCACCTGACGGCCGGTCGGGAACAGTGGTCCGGCCATCGGAGAGCCGAGCCACCGAAAGTTTTCGATGCCGTGTCGGATACCGGAGGGGCCACGGCCGGCGAGCGGCACACGGCCGCCGGCAGCGAGGTCACGGCGGCGCCAGGCCGACCGCGGCGGAGCCCGTCAGAGCGCGCCGGCCATCCTCCGCACGGCCTCGGTGAGCACCTCCGGCGAGGTTCCCAGGTTCAACCGCGCGTGGCCGGCACCTCCCGTGCCGAAGTCCGGACCGGAGCCGAGGGCGACCCGCCCCCGTTCCAGGAACACCGCGGCCGGATCGTCCCCCAGCCCGAGCCCACGACAGTCCAGCCAGGCGAGGTAGGTGCCCTGGGGCGCGCGGTGGCGGACCCCGGGGAGGCGGCGGTCCACCAGCTCGCCCAGCAGCAGTCGGTTCCGGTCCAGTCCGACCAGCAGGGCGTCGAGCCACTCGCCGCCGTACCGCAGGGCGGCGGTGTGGGCGATCGCGCCCAGATGGCTCGCCCCGTGCCCGACCTCCTCGGGCATCCGCGCCAGGTCCCCGGCGGCCTCCGGCCCCGCCACCGCGAGCGCCGCCTTGAGTCCGGCCAGGTTCCACGCCTTGGACGCCGACAGCAGAGCGAAGCCGCGCTCCGCGCCGCGGACGGAGAGGTAGGGCACGTGCTCGGCGCCCGGCAGCACCAGGGGCGCGTGGATCTCGTCGGCCACGACGCGGACCCCGTGTGCCTCCGCCGACTCGGCCACCCGCTCCAGCTCGGCCCGGGTGTGGACGGTGCCGGTCGGATTGTGGGGACTGCACAGCAGGTACGCCGCCGGACGACCACCCTCCGTCGCTCGGACGAACGCCTCCTCCAGCACGTCGTGGTCCAGCCGCAGGTCCGCGCCGAGCGGTGCCTCCACGATCCGACGGCCCAGGTGCCGGACGAAGGCGTGGAAGGGCGGGTAGACGGGCGGGTTGACGACCACCGCGTCACCGGGTCCGGTGACGAGCTTCAACACCTCCGTGATCCCCAGCATCACATCGGGCACGAGCGCGGTGTGCTCCACCGCCGGCCGCCATCCCCACCGGGCCGCCGCGAAGGCCGCCAGCGCCTCGGCGTAGCCGGTACCCGCCGGATAACCGGTGTCGCCCAGGGCCACCGCCTCGGTGAGCGCCCGCGCCACGGGTTCGGCGAGCGGGACGTCCAGCTCGGCCACCCACAACGGCAACACGTCCTCGGGGTACGCCCGCCACTTGACGCTGGTGCGCCGCCTGAGCTCGTCGAGGCTCAGGACGCTCAGGGGATCGAACGCCTCCCCGGGGACGGACGGGCGCGGGCGCGGGAACGTCACCGGTGCCTCCGAGAACGACGGTGGGCCGTACGGACAACCGTACGGCCCACCCGTGCCGTCGAACAGTCGGCCGGGCTCATCCCGGCCAGGTGCCGGTGACCTTGCGGACCACCACGGCCCCGCCGCGGTCCACCGCCGCCCTGACCACCGAGAAGATCACTCCCTGGATCGCGGACGCCAGCAGGATCTCCCCCAGCCCGCGGTCCTCGTCCCCGGGGTCGGGGGCGTCGTCCTCGTCGCTGACGGCCTTCCACGCCTGCTTGAAGGCGGCGGTCGCGATGGCACCGCTGAGGGCGCCGAGCGCGAGGCCCACCGGCCTGTACAGCAGCTTCTGTTTTCTCTTCTTCATGACCGGGCTTCTCTCCCACCGATTCCGGCGAACTCGTGCGCCCCGACCCCCGTGGGGGCCGGGGCGCGGGTCTTCACGGATTCCCCGGGGGCGGCCCGCTACACGACGTCCGCGCGCCCGCGCGGCGGGCCGCCCGGCCGGAGCGCCGGCCTCAGCGCGTCACCACGTGCCGCTCGTCGGGCACGCTGTGGGTCATGGTCAGGCCGGTCACGTCGCGCGGCGGGTTCTTGCCCAGGTTCGCCAGCCGCTCGCGGTCCTCGTCGGTCAGTTGCTGGTTCGGCAGCGGCTCCAGGTGCGAGACGTCCTGCGGAGTGATGCCGAGCCCCTCGCCGACGCGCAGCCCGAGCTCGTTCTCCACCAGCAGGAAGTGCCACACCATCCGCTCCTGGATGTGGCGCGGGCACTGCTTCAGCTGGTTGGTGAAGTTGGCGACCAGGTCGTCGCGCTCCCAGTCCTCCATCAGCCGGAAGCGCTGACCGGCCTGGAGGTAGTCGTTGGTGCGGGGGATCCGGCTGCGGGTCAGCCGGCCGCGGATCTCCGGGCCCTGCTCGCCGTAGCCCGGTCCCTCGGCCTCGTCCAGTCCGCCCAGGGTCGAGGGCTCGTAGTTGACGTGCGGGTTGTCGCCCCCGGGATCGACCTCGTAGGCCATCGGGCCGCCCCGCTGGTTGGTGTGCACCGGAGCCTTGGCCCGGTTGACCGGGAGCTGGAGGTAGTTGGGGCCGACGCGGTAGCGCTGGGTGTCGCTGTAGGAGAAGGTGCGGCCCACCAGCATCTTGTCGTCGGAGAAGTCCAGGCCGTCCACCAGCACGCCGGTGCCGAAGGCGATCTGCTCGTTCTCGGTGAAGAAGTCGTCCGGCATCCGGTTGAGGACCATGCGGCCCACCGGCTTGGGCGGGAACTCCTGCTCCGGCCAGGTCTTGGTGTCGTCCAGCGGGTCGAAGTCCAGCTCCGGGTGCTCGTGGTCGTCCATGATCTGCACCAGGAGTTCCCACTCCGGGTAGTCGCCCCGCTCGATCGCCTCGTAGAGGTCCTTGGTGGCGTGACCGAGGCTCTGCGCTTGGACGTTGGCGGCGTCCTCCTCGGTCATGGAGCGCACGCCCTGCTTGGGCATCCAGTGGTACTTGACCAGCACGGTGTGGCCGTCGGAGTCGGCCCACTTGTAGGTGTTGACCCCGAAGCCCTGCATGTGCCGGTAGTCGGCGGGGATGCCCCGCGGACTGAAGAGGTTGACCAGCATGTGCATCGACTCGGGGGTCTGCGACATGAAGTCGAAGATCCGCTCGGGTCGCTGCTCGAAGGTGACCGGGTCGGGCTTGAGCGCGTGGATGACGTCGGGGAACTTGATGGCGTCCCGGATGAAGAAGACGCCCAGGTTGTTGCCGACCAGGTCCCAGTTGCCCTCCTCGGTGTAGAACTTCACCGCGAAACCCCGGGGGTCGCGGGCGGCCTCGGAGGAGTCGCGTCCGCCGATGACCGTGGAGAACCGGACGGCCACGTCGGTGCGCTTGCCGCGCTCCTGGAGCAGCTTGGCGCGGGTGTAGCGGCTGATGGGCTCGTCGCCCCAGGAGCCGTACGCCTCGAAGAACCCGAAGGCCGTCACGCCGCGCGCGTGCACCACCCGCTCGGGGATGCGCTCCCGGTCGAAGTGGCTGATCTTCTCCAGGAAGTGGTAGTTCTCCAGCGTGGCCGGACCACGGGCACCGACCGTGCGCTGGTTCTGGTTGTCGTGGATCGGGTGGCCCTGCCGGTTGGTGAGCACCGGCTGGCCGTTGCCCTGGGTGTCTCCCCGCCTGGCTGTCTCGGTCACGTACTGCTCTCCTTCGAACGGATTGGCGCGGGCGAGGGCCCGCCACGCCCGAGTGGCTGTACCCCGATCCATCCCTTTTGCACCTCCTGCTCGGCCAACGGGTGCGCACCCGTCCGGTCCCCGGACGGCGGGAGGCGGGCTCGCGGATGTCCGAAACACGACGGCGCGCCTCCGGCGAGGAACCGCACCCGGCGGCCACGACCGACGGACGCGCAGGTGAGAGCCGCCGGCTCCGGTGTTCCGGACGCCGTCGGGCCGGCAGCCGGGGCGGGGACGGGATCGGCCGGAGTTCCGCTGTCCCCCGTGGCGGATCCGGGGTAGGCATGACCCGGGGGCCGCACGGTGCGGACGGCCCCTCCCCCGAGGCGAGAGGAGGCCGCCACCGTGCTCACCGGTACGGGCGCAGCGGGGGATCGCGACGCCCCCCGGTACGGCACCGCGTCCTCGGAGCCGGCCGGCGAGGACGATCGGGGCAGGTGGGTCGTCGGGGACTGCTGGCTGTGGTGCGAGCGGATCGGTACGGCGGTGACCTGGCTCGGACCGGTGATCTCCTGGGGTACTCACGCCCCCCTGTACGCCTGCGACGACTGCATCGGCAGGTTGGAGGAGCAGGTGCGGGAGGCCGCCTCCACCCACCGGAACGCGGCCTGCTGGTTGTGGTGCGGGCGCGGTGACGTTCCACTGGTCCCGCTCGCCGAGGTCGGACACCGGGGCGGTACGACCGTCTTCCACGCGTGTGAGGAGTGCGTCGACCGGGTCAAGCAGAGGGTGCTGGCCCTGGCGATGGGGAAGGACACGGCGAAGCGCTGAGCGCGGTGCGGACGCGGGGCACGGCGAGCGGGAGGGCACGGAGCGGCGGCGGACCTCCCGGCATCCCGTTCCGCCGAACGGCGAGAGCGTGTTTCAGGACACGGTCCGGCGTATGGATTCGGCCACCACGGCGCCGAGGTCTCCCCCGGACTCCTCGAAGACCGCGCGCTGGACGTCGGCGCCGTTGCCCCGTCGGAACAGCTCCGCCACGCCCTCCTCGACCCGGGTCAGGTCCCCGAGGTCCGACAGAGCCGGGCCGACGTGTTCCAGCAGGGCCTCCACGACGGTGCGCGCGGGTGCCGGCTCGAAGGTCACCGGGTGCACCAGATCGTCAAGGATCCCGGAACGGCCCGCGCGCCAGGCGGCCAGTCGCAGCAGACCGACGTCGATCGCGGCGGGGGGTTCGCCCTCCCGCCAGGCGCGTGCGGCGGTCTCCACCAGGCCCCGGGCCAGGGCCGCGATCAGTACCGTGTCGTGGGCGTCGAGGCAGACGTCGGCGACCCGTATCTCCACCGTCGGGTAGTTGCGCGCCAGCCGGGCGTCGAAGTAGACCATCCCCTCGTCCAGCAGCGCACCGGTGCCGATCATCGCGCGCACCCGCTCGTGGTAGGCCCGGGCCGAGCCGAAGACCTCCACCGGCCCCGCCGAGGGCCACCGTCCCCACACCCGGTTGCGGTAACTGGCGTATCCGCTGTCCTCCCCCTGCCAGAAGGGCGAGTTGGCGCTCATCGCCAGCAGCGGGGCCAGCCACGGCCGGATCCGGTCCAGCACCGCCACACCCTCCTCGTCCGATTCCACCCCCACGTGGACGTGGCAGCCGCAGGTGAGCTGTTCCTGGGCGGTCAGTCCGTACTCCGTCACCATCCGCCGGTAGCGGTCGCCGGGGCTGAGGGAGGGGTCGACGGCGAGCGGCGAGGTGGCCAGCGCAGCGACCTCGGCGCCGACCGAGCGGGCCCGCTGGGAGGCCGCTCCGCGCCAGCGTCGCACCTCCACCGCGAGGTCCATCATCTGCGTGCGGGGGCGGGTGCCGGTCTCCACCTGCTCGCGCTGGAGTTCCTTCTCCAACTCCTCCCCCTCGGCCGCCGAGGCCAGCACCGCCCCCGACACGGCCTGCGGCTCACCGCTGTCCGCGCTCACCAGAAGCAGTTCTTCCTCGACGCCAACGCTTCTCATCGTCACGGTCTCCTCGGGCGCTCGTCCGGTCCAGCGGATTCCCCGGTCCGGCCGGAGTACGCGGTCCGGATCGTCCTCGACCGGTCGTTCGGGAAGGGCGGGGCGGCAGAGTCATGAAGGGACGGCGCGGGGGAAGGAGAACCTCCCCGCCGTCGGGTCCGCGAGGAGCGGCCCGGACCACGGCGGACCAGGGAGGTTCGTTCACCGATGCGTCACGTCCGGCCCGACGGCCCCGGCTACGCGCGCGTGCGCTGTGGCCGCGGCTTCCGCTACCTCGACACCGCCGGGCGCCCGTTGCGCGACCGGGCGGAGGTGGAGCGGATCAAGGCCCTGGTGATCCCGCCGGCCTGGACGGACGTGTGGATCTGCCCGGAGCCGGACGGTCACCTCCAGGCCGTGGGCACCGACGCGGCCGGCCGTCGCCAGTATCTGTACCACCCCGGTTTCCGAGCGGAGCAGGAGCAGGCCAAGCACGAGCACGTGCTCGACGTGGCCGAGGCGCTGCCCCGCATCCGCGAGGCGGTCGAGGCCCACACGAGCCTGCGCGGGCTGACCCGGGAGCGGGTGCTGGGCACCGCGGTCCGCCTGCTGGACCTGGGCTTCTTCCGGGTCGGCGGGGAGCGCTACGCGGAGCTGAACAACTCCTACGGGCTGACCACCCTGCTGCGCGAACACGCCGAGTCCGCGCGCGGGACGGTGACCTTCTCCTACACCGGCAAGCACGGCAGGGAGATCGTGCGGGCGGTGGCCGACCCCGCGACCTGCCGTGCCGTGCGTGCCCTCAAGCGGCGACGCGGGGGCGGCGACCGGCTGCTGTCCTACTGGGACCGCCCGGTGTGGCGCGAGGTGACGGGCGAGGACCTCAACGCCTACCTGAAGGACCTGGGCGGAGTGGACATCACCGCCAAGGACTTCCGCACCTGGCACGGCACCGTGCTGGCCGCCGTCGCGCTGGCCGTCTCGCGATTCGCCGACGGGAGCGCCACCACACGGCGCCGCGCGGTCGCCCGCGCGATGCGGGAGGTCTCGGAGTACCTGGGCAACACCCCGGCGGTGTGCCGCGCCTCGTACGTCAACCCGCGGGTGATCGAACTGTACGAGGAGGGCGTGACCATCGCGCCCGCCCTGCACCGCCTCGGTGACGGGGCCGCCTTCGGCGTGCCCGCCACCCAGGGGGCCGTCGAGGGAGCGGTGCTGCGGATGCTGCGCACCGGCCGCCCGCCGAGCGGCTGAGCCGGTGGGCGAAGGAGCGGGCGGCCGTCGGTGCGCGGTGCCGGGGCCGAGCGCGGTGTCCCGCTCCTCAGGTGCGGGTGACGACTCCGCACTGCCCCTCGTCCGGCTTCCCTTCGGCGATCGGCTCGCTGCGGTCGTAGGGGTCGCGTTCCGGGCCGGAGGGGGCGGGCCGGGCGTAGCGGTCGGCCACGAACATCGGATGGATGAACCCGTCACCGCTCTCGCACACGTCGTTGGCGATCCTGCTGCCGTAGCCGGCGACCCACAGCCTGCCCTCGGTGTACTCCCACTCGGGCCCGTGCGGCACGTGGATCTCCAGGGACCTGCGCACGATGGTGCGCGCCACCTCCTCGCCTCCCTCGGCCCTGGCCAGGGGGTAGACGAAGGTGTAGTCGGCCCGGACGCGCGGTACGCCCCGCTCGCCCTCCGTCACCTCCATCCGGCCGCGGACCTTGACCACGTCGCCGGCGAGGCGGACCTCGTCCCGGTCGAAGCGGGTGAACATCCACTTGGGATCGTTCTCGACGGTGGGCTCGGCCAGCGCCTTCCGCAGTTCGGTGACCGTCTCCCCCAACAGCGGATCCATCAGGTCCAGCGCCTCGGTGGGTTCGGCGCCCATGAGCACCCGACGGTCGAGGTTGGCGGCGACGAGGAAGCGCTTGGTGCGTCGCAGGGCGGCCTCGATCGCGGTGGCCGGCACGTCGCCGACCGCGGTGGCCTCGGGGAGCACGATGGCGTCGGCGCCGTCGGCCCACCGCAGGGCGGGCGATCCGGCGAAGGGCGCGTCGACGGTCGGCAGGTCGGGGAGGAGTTCCTCCTCCGGCGCGGCGGCGGGCGCCGCGGTCTCCGCAGGCAGCGGCTCGGGGGCGCCGGGTTCGCCGCCGGGCATCCAGGAGCGCACGAAGGAGGGGTTGAGCGCGTAGAGGAGGGCGAGGGCGACCGCGGTCGCACCGATCGCGGTGCCCACCCGGCCGAGCCTCCCGCCGCGTCCGCCGCCCTCCGTCTCCTGCCAGGCGGGGCCGGTGCGCCGGCCCTCGGGCTGCCAGGGTTCGGGCTCGCGCTTCCCACGGAATCGGCGGCGCTGCCCGCGCGCGGCTTCCTCGTCCAGCTTCCGCAGCCGTTCGGTCACCATCCGGGCGCGGGCCGACGGCTCCTTCGGGGCGGAGCCGTCCGGCGCCTCGCACGCCTCGACGAGCCGCTCCCACACCTCGTCCGGCACGCTCCGGCCCGCCTCACCTCCCGGCTCGTCCGCGTCGCTTCCCGGGGTGGGCGGCCGGCTGGGCATGGCGCTGCTCTTCCTTCTTCTCGATCTTCCCGATCTCGTTGCCGGCGCCGGAGCGCGGGCCGGGACCGCCCCTTCCTACAGGAAGGCGCATTCGTCGTACAAGGTTGTACGGAATATCGAAGTCGGTGGGTGATCTCGCTCACGCCGTGCCGTGGTCCGTGCCGAACCGGCGGGGACGCCCGGAGGCCGGGGCGGGGGGCGGGACGGACTCGGTGCGGCCCGGCGCTCAGTACCGGTCGCGCAGCTCCCGCAGCGCCCGCTGGGTGTCCTGGACCGGCAGGGCCTGGGTGACCATGCGGTCCAGTGCCTCCAGGTAGGCGGTGACCTCGGGTCGCTCGTCGATGTAGACGGCGCCGGTCAGGCTCTCGGTGTAGACCACGTCCGGCAGCTCGGGATAGCTGAACCGGAAGAGCTGGAAGGGACCGAACATCCCGGGGTGCGGACCCGCCTCGAAGGGCATGATCTGCACGCTGATGTTCGGCTTGGTGCTCTCCTCGATCAGTCGGTCGATCTGGGCCCGCATCACGCCCGCGTCGCCGACCGGCCGCCGCAGCACCTGCTCGTCCAGCACCATCCACAGGCGCGGGGCGTCGTCCTTGGCCAGGAGCCGCTGCCGCCCCATCCGCAGCGCGACCCGGCGGTCGAGTTCCTCCTCGTCCGCGCCGGGGAAGCCGGTGCGCAACAGGGCGCGGGCGTAGTCCTCGGTCTGGAGCAGGCCGGGGACACAGTGCGGTTCGTAGGAGCGGATGAGGCTCGCTTCGCTCTCCAGGCTCACGTAGAGGCTGAACCAGTCGGGCAGGACACTGCGGAAGCGGTGCCACCAACCGGGTCTGTTCGCCTTCTCCACCAGGGCGAGGAAGGCGTCGACCTCGTCCTTCTCGACGCCGTAGCTCTCCAGCAGGGCCTTGACGTACAGGGGGCGGAGACCGACCTCGGCCTTCTCCATGCGTCGGACGGTGGAGGTGGTGACGCTCAGCACCCTGGCGGCTGCCTCGAACGACCATCCGGCTCGTTCCCGCAGGTCACGCAGGCGCAACCCAAGGACGATCTGTCCCACGGTCGGTGCCGACCGGGACTCGCCCATGACCTCTCCTTCCCCACCTGTGCCTCACAGGCAGAGCAGTGTGCCACGAGCCGGGCGGCGCGGCCAGACCGACTCCGGTGAAGCAGTCAGAATGACAATCGAACCTTGCAATTTGCAGAACTCTTCTTGCCTTTTGCGGACACCAACGAGCATAGTAGCCGGGTGATCCAGTTCACGACGCGGCCGCACCGGCGTCGAACCGCCCCGGCACGCGGGCCCTCGCCCCTTCTCCCCCGCGAGGCCCGCCTCCTCACCGTCCCCGTCTGCCGCGGCGCGCTGCTGGACCCGGCGACCGATCGACCGACGCTCTCGAGCGTCGGTCCTCCCCACGGCGCCGACGACGGACGCGGGGCGCCGCCCTCGGCGCCCTCCGGCGTACGAAAGGCGAGCCACTGATGGCTCTTCTCCCCCGTTCCACGCACCTGGTCCCCACCCTGTCGGCCGTACCCGTCCCACGCTCCCCGCACCGGGCCGAGTTCGAGGTGCCGGCCCAGCGCTCCTCCGTCGGCGTGGCACGGCGCCTGCTCACGGAGTGGTTGCGTCGCTGGCACTGCCCCCCGGACGTCGTCGACACCGCGCAACTGGTCGTCTCCGAGTTCGTCACCAACGCGGTGGTCCACACCGTCAGCGACCGGATCGGGTGCTGTCTCCTGCGAGGCGAGCACCGGCTGCGTATAGAGGTGCGCGACCAGGGCACCGGAGCGCTCGGGCTCGCGGCGCGCTCGGCCGACGTGGAGGCGACCAACGGACGCGGCCTCCAGCTCGTGGACACCCTCGCCGACGCCTGGGGCGATGTCCCCGTCTCCCGGGCACAGGGGCGTGTGGTCTGGGCGGAGCTACGGCTGACCGACGCCTGACGGGAGCCGGGCGGCGTCCCGTCACACGACCGCTCGGCCCCGCGCCGCGACCGCCGCCACCGGCTACTCGGCGGCGGGCACGTCCGGAGGCGTGCCGTGCCAGACCGTGGTGATGTTGCAGAACTCACGGATGCCGTGGCCCGACAGCTCACGACCGTAGCCGGAGCGCTTCACTCCGCCGAAGGGCATCGCCGGATGGGACGCGGTCATGCCGTTGAAGTAGACACCGCCGGCCCTCAGGTCCCGCACACACCGCTCCTGCTCCGCCCGATCCCGCGTCCAGACGTTGGAGCTCAGGCCGAAGTCGGTGTCGTTGGCCACCTCGATCGCCTCGTCCAGGTCCGCCACGCGGTAGAGGGTGGCCACCGGCCCGAAGGTCTCCTCCCGGTGGATCCGCATCCCGGGCGCGACGTCCGCCAGGACGGTCGGTTCGTAGAACCAGCCCGCCGGATGGCTCGCCGGCCGACGTCCACCGCACAGCACCGTCGCGCCGCGCTCGCGGGCGTCCTCGACCAGCTCCTCCAGATCGGCCCGGCCCCGCTCGCTGGAGAGCGGCCCGATCTCGGTGGACTCGTCCATCGGGTCGCCGACCCTCAGCGCCCGCATGCCGTCGGTGAAGAGCCGGGCGAACTCGTCGTACACGTCCCGGTGCACGATGAAGCGCTTGGCGGCGATGCAGGACTGGCCGTTGTTCTGGGTGCGCGCGGTCACCGCGACCTCGGCCGCCTTCTCCAGGTCCGCCGAGGGCAGGACGAGGAACGGGTCGCTGCCGCCCAGCTCCAGGACGGTCTTCTTGATCTCGTCGCCGGCGACCGAGGCGACGGAGCGCCCGGCGGGTTCGCTGCCGGTGAGCGTCGCGGCGGCCACGCGCGGATCGCGCAGAACGCCCTCGACCTCCCCGGATCCGATCAGCAGGGTCTGGAAGCATCCCTCCGGATATCCGGCGTGGCGGAAGAGTTCCTCCAGGTACAGGGCGGTGCGCGGCACGTTGGAGGCGTGCTTGAGCAGACCGGTGTTGCCCGCCATCAGGGCGGGCGCGGCGAACCGGATCACCTGCCAGAGGGGGAAGTTCCACGGCATCACCGCCAGCACCGGGCCCAGCGGGCGGTAGCGCACGTAGGCGGCGGTGCCACCGCTGTCCTCGACGTCCCCCTGCGAGGGGTACTCGTCGGCCAGCAGTTCCTCGGCGCGCTCGGCGTACCAGCGCATCGCCTTCACGCACTTGGCGACCTCGGCTCGGGCCGCGGTGACGGGCTTGCCCATCTCGGTGGTCACGGTCCGGGCGATGTCGTCCCGGTCCTTCTCCAGCTTGTCGGCCGCCCGACGCATCAGGTCGGCGCGCTCGGCGAAGCCGGTGGTGCGGTACTCCTCGAAGGCGGCGCGGGCACGCTCCAGCCGCTTCCCGACCTCCTCCGCGTCCATGGCCTCGAAGGTCTCCAGCGTCTCCCCGGTCGCCGGGTTGGTGGTCGAGATGGGCATGGGGTCCCTCCTTGGGGTGGTGGAGGCCGCGCGGCCGCTCCGGGAACGGGACGCTCGGCGGCCGCTCCGACCGTTCCTTACGTCCGCGAGCCCGCGTACCCGCGCGCGGCGCTCTCAGTCGGCCCTCCCGACCGACCGTGCCCGACGTGCCGGCGCGGCGGCGGGCGGAGGCCCGGCACCGCGCCGGGCGCCGCGGCCCCACCGCCGGAGTCGGACGGTCAGCGCCGGGCGAGCCTCAACCGCACCTCCACCTCCTGGTCCCCGGAGATCCGGGGCTCGGCCGTCACGTCGTAGAGGCCGGCCAGCGCGTCCTGCACCTGCCGTACCGCGTCGGGGCTGCCGCTGAGGTCGGCCTCGACCGCCTCGCTCAGCTCCGGCGCCTCTTCCACCTCGCCGTGCGTACGGACGTCGACCGTCCCCATCCAGAACTTCGTTCCGCCTTTTCCGCCCTCCTCCCCGGCTCCCCGCCGACCGTTCCCCACCTGGGGGGAACGGGGAAAGAGCGACCCGAGGGCGGTGAAGACGGCATCGGCGTCCGCCGCGGTGCAGTGGGGCAGCTCGATCTCGACCTGGCACACGTCCTGTCCACCGGTCTGCGCGGTCTGTCCGTTCTGTTCAGTGCTCATAGCCCCACCTGTACCCCGGCGCGGGCGATGGTCACAGCCCGTTCGGGCCTGTCGCGAGAACGGTCCCGCGCGTCCGTCGGTCCCGTGGGTGCGACCAACGGCCTTGTTAGGCTCCCCCCATGGACACGACGGCCCACGACGCCGCACCCGCCCGGTTGAGGAACGCCCCGATCTGGCTGATGTCACAGGTGACGGCACACGCCCACCGCCTGGTGTGGGAGGCCTTCGCCGCCACCGACGACCGTCGCTACCACTACGCCCTGCTCGCCGCCCTGGAGGAGTACGGTCCGGCCAGCCAGGCCGCGCTGGGGCGTCGCTGCGGCATCGACCGCAGCGACGTCGTCGCCGCGCTCAACGAACTGGCCGACCGCGGCCTGGTCACCCGCTCCCCGGACTCGGCGGACCGGCGGCGCAACATCGTCTCCGTCACTCCCGAGGGCCGACGGCACCTGGAGTGGCTCGACGGGGCGCTGGGCCGGGTGCAGGACGAGCTGCTCGCCGGGATCTCCACCGACGAGCGCGAGCACCTCGTGCGGCTGCTGCACCGGGTCCTGGCACACCACGCGCCCCGCCGGGCGGAGTGAGGGAGCCGGACGTCGGTCACTCCCCGCCGCGGTGGAGCCGGAGGGTCGCCTCCCCGTCCGGCCCCACGTACGGCTCCTTGACGCGGGGCTCCACCGGCGGCTCCCACCAGGACGGCGGATCGCTCGGTTCGCCGACGGACCGCGCGCACGCCCAAACGTGTCCGGGCGTCGGGGTCTCGGGCGGCCCGCAGGAGCCCTCCGCCGGGGCGGGCGAGGACTCCTCCCCCAGTGGGACGTACTCGCTCCAGCCGTGGCGCTCGACGCCCTTGTCGATGTCGGCGTTCAACACCCAGGTGGCTCCGGCACCCCCCACCGTGAGCACCGCCCACCCCAGGATCAGGAGCGGACCGGCTCTCCGCCTCCCCTTCCCCGGCGGCTCCGCCTCGTCCCTCTCGTCCGTCCCCACGTTCCACCTCCTCGGTCCCCCGCCCTCGCGACGGGGCACACACCACCCTAGGAGTCGCCGCCGAGCGACCGCATGATCTCGGCCTCCCGCTCCGGCGCCAGACCGACACGGGACCGGCCGACGCGCGGCGGCACGCCACCCTCCGGTCCGCGCATCCAGTCCCAGGTGTCGGCCACCGTCTCGGCCACCGGACGGCAGCGCAGTCCCGCCGCCACCGCTCTGGAGACGTCTCCCCGGTGCATGCCGTCGTGGAACTCGCCCGGCGGGGTCCACACCGGCAGGTCCGTCCACGGCTCCACCCCGGCGGCCAGGATCGCCTCGGGAGCGGTCCAGCGCAGCTCGGCGCGGGAACCGGTGACGCGCACGCAGTTCTCCAGCAACGCGCCCATGGTGGTGTGACCGGGAGGACTCACCAGGTTGTACGGGCCACCGAGCCCGCGCGCGACAGCGTCCAGCGTCCAGCCGGCGAGGTCGCGGGCGTCCACGTACTGCAGGGGGAGAGCGCGGGGGCCGGGGGCCAGGACCTCTCCGCCGCGCGCGACGCGGGACAGCCACCACGGCAGCCGCCCGACGTTCTCGTACGGGCCGAGAATCAATCCCGCACGCACCAACAGGCCGCGGTCGCCGAAGGTCTCCGAGGTGGCCAGTTCCCCACCCCGTTTGGCCCGCGCGTAGTCGGCGTCGTCGGTGTCGTCGGACGATCCGTCGACCAGCGGGCCTCCCTCGTCGGTACCGGCCGCGGGCGGGAAGAGGTACACCGAGCGGCTGGAGACGTAGGCGTAGTGCCCGACATGCGGCTCCAGCAGCGCGGCGGCGGTGCGGACCGCGGAGGGCGCCCCGCTCCAGGTGTCGACCGCGGCGTCCCAGCCCCCGTCGGCCGCCGCCCGCTCCAACGCGGCCAGGCCGGCACGGCCCTCGGTGCGGTCGCCGTGCAGGGCGGTGACACCGCGGGGCGCGGGATGTCGCCCCCGGTGGAGGACCGTCACGTCCCAACCGCGCTCGATCGCCTCCTCGACGACCGCGCGTCCGACGAACTCCGTTCCACCCAGCACCAGAAGTCTCATGGGGACGAGCCTTCCCGCCGGCCGGTGGCGGGGGAAGGACTTCACGCCCTCGGCGGAATCGCCGGGAGCCGAACCGGAATCGTGCGAACCGGGTCGGGCCGGGCCCGGTGGGGCCCGACCCGACCCGGTGTCACCTCACGCGCCCGTACCGCACGTTCTTGGTCCAGATCCTCTCCTTGCGGACGGTCTTGCCCGGCTTCGGGGAGTGCCAGACCCGGCCGCCGCCGGCGTAGATGCCGACGTGGTAGACGCTGCCGCCGGAGTGGAAGAAGACCAGGTCGCCCTTCCTGCGGGTCGTGACGGAGATCCGCTTGGAGCGGTTGTACTGGGCCGCCGCGGTGCGCGGCAGTTTCTTGCCCGCCTTCTTGTAGGAGTACTGGATGAGTCCCGAGCAGTCGAACCGGCTGGGGCCCGCGGCCCCGTACTGGTAGGGCGACCCCTTTTTGGAGGCCGCGACCCTGAGCGCCTTGTTCGCGGGAGTGGCCGCTTCCGCGTCGGGCGTGGCCGACGGGATCAGTGTCGTACCCGCCAGGGTGACGGCGGTGACGGCGGTGGTGATGCCCGCTCGGGACAACCGTCCCGTTATGGGTGTGTGCGCAGACATGAGCGAACCCTTCGTCATGCGCCTGCGAAAGATGACCTGTCGGGTTCGGGCCGGCGAAGTTGCCCGGCCACCTGATGTGGCTTCACCCCAAGGACCGCGTCGTGCGACGCGATCCGCCGTGCTCGGGTCTCCCGCTCCTGCCGTGTCGTCGTCTCGGTCCGGACTCGCCCGGGCGGCGGCAGGATTCGGCGTCCGCCCGGGCGGCCCCGCCCTTCGACGGGGTCTTGCGGTCTTCTACGGATAGTGCGTCACCATCGGCCCGAATCGGGCGATCACGGATCCTTTGTGAACATGCTCACTCGGGTCTCCGGACGGTGGGGACCGCCCCCTCGGGAGGGTCCCCGTGCCTGGAAGACCGCGCTGACCAGCGACGGTTGAGGGTCGTTCAGCATTCCACGACCTGGGGGGAGGCATCGCCGCGCGCCACGGACGCCGCCGCGATCACCCCGAATGGCCGCCGCCGTGTCGGGTGATCGCGGCGGGTCGCGCAACGGTGCGGCGGCGCGTCCGGGAGGTCCCGGCGAGGGGCCTGCCGAACGGGCCCGCGGGGCCCGGGGATCAGCGGATGTGCACACCCGAGATCGTGCGGGCGATGACCAACCGCTGGATCTCGCTGGTGCCCTCGAAGATCGAGTAGATCGCGGCGTCCCGGTGCATGCGCTCCACCGGGTACTCCCGGGTGAAACCGTTGCCGCCGAGGATCTGCATCGCCTGGGCCGTGACGGTCTTGGCCGTCTCCCCGGCGAAGAGCTTGGACATCGATCCCTCGGCGGCCTCGAAGGGCCGGCCCGCGGCCGCCATCCAGGAGGCCCGCCACACCAGCATCCGGGCGGCGTCGATGCGGGTGCGCATGTCGGCGAGCTGGAAGGCGATGCCCTGGTTGTCGATGATCGGGCGGCCGAACTGCACCCGGGTCCCGGCGTACTCCAGGGCGACCTCGTACGCGGCGCGCGCGATGCCGACGGCCTGGGCGCCCACGGCCGGACGGGACGCCTCGAAGGTGGCCATCGCGGCGTTCCCCACGCTCCCCCTGCCTCCGGCGGAGGGCGCCCCCGCGCCGCCCTTCCCGGCTCGTTCGCGGGCGCGGGCCAGACGCTCGTCCAGCTTCTCCTTGCCGCCCAGCAGGCAGTGACCGGGGATCCGGACGTCGTCCAGGACGACCTCGGCGGTGTGGGAGGCGCGGATGCCGTGCTTCTTGAACTTCTGTCCCTGGAAGAGGCCGGGGGTGTTCGGCGGGACGACGAAGGAGGCGTGTCCCCTGGAACCGAGTGCGGGGTCGACGACGGCGACGACGACGTGGACGTTCGCGATGCCGCCGTTGGTCGCCCAGGTCTTGGTGCCGTTGAGCACCCACTCGTCCTTGGCCTCGTCGTAGACCGCGCGGGTGCGCATCGCGGAGACGTCCGATCCGGCGTCGGGCTCGGAGGAGCAGAAGGCCGCGACCTTGACGTCGTCGGCGTCGCCGTACATCTGCGGGATCCAGGTGCCGATCTGCTCCTCGGTGCCGTTGGCGAGCACGCCGACGGCCGCCAGGGCGGTGCCGACGATCGACAGGCCGATGCCCGCGTCGCCCCAGAACAGCTCCTCCATCACCATCGGGATGCCCAGGCCGGTGGGGTCGAAGTACTGCTGGGCGTAGAAGTCGAGCGAGTACAGACCGATCTTGGCGGCCTCCTGGAGGATGGGCCAGGGGGTCTCCTCCCGCTCGTCCCACTCGGCGGCGGCGGGGCGCATGACGTCGGCCGCGAAGCCGTGGATCCAGTCCCGAACGGCCTTCTGGTCGTCGTTGAGGTCGAATGCGAACTCCGCCATGGAAGCCCCTCCATCTGGTTGTTACTAGCGGTAACGTGAATATGTCACCGCCCGGCGCCGTGTCAACCGGCGTCCACCGGTCCGTCTCGCCGTCTTCGGCGGGTGTTACGTTGCGCGAGGGTGGAAGACGGCGAAACGCGCCGAGGCGTACAGGGACGGGGAGACCGGGCAGATGGAGACCACACAGCGGGAGAGGCGGCGCGACGGGCAGCGCGGCGCCGCCGAGCAGCGCCGCAGGGAGTTGCTGGAGGCGGCCGAGCGGGTGGTCCTGCGGGACGGCCCCGGCGCCTCGATGAACGCCATCGCCGCCGAGGCGGGCATCACCAAACCCATCCTCTACCGGCACTTCGGCGACAAGGGCGGGCTCTACCGCGCCCTGGCCGTACGGCACACCGACGCCCTGGTGGATGCGCTGCGGACCGCGCTGGACGAGCCCACCGACCGGCGCGAACGCGTGGAGGCCGCCCTGGACACCTATCTGGCCGCCATAGAGGCCCGGCCCCAGGTGTACCGCTTCCTGATGCACCCCGCCGAGGAGCCCGGCGGCGAACGCGGCTTCGACATCGGGCAGCACGCGGCGCCGCTGCTGCGCAGGCTCGGCGAGGAACTGGCCACCGTCATCGCCGAACGCGTCGAACTCGACCCCGACTCCGGAGAACGAGCCCGGGTGTGGGGGCACGGCATCGTCGGCATGATGCACGCCGCCGGCGACTGGTGGCTGCGCGAGCGCCCCTGCCCCCGGCAGTCGCTCGTGAAGCACCTGGCGGATCTGCTGTGGGGCGCCCTGGCCACGGCGGACGACCGTGCGGGCGGACCCGGCTTCTGACGGCGGCGGACCGCCCGGAGGACCCGGACGCCGCCCGGCCCGCGGGCGGCGACGTCGCGTCACGGTCCCACCGTCCCGGAGGGTTTCGGCGCCCCGGGCCGGGCGGCGGAGGACTCCCCGGAACGCGTACGATGACGCCCCGGTCCCCATCGAGCGGAGGTCGGGCCCCGTGGCGCCGACGACGGCGGTCCGCACCGTCCCGGCGGTCGCGGACGGCGTCCGTCGGGGGCACCGTCCGGCCCGCCCACCGGCTCCCGGCGGGCGCCGCGTCGACCCGAACGGGCGCTCTGCCGGACGGGTCGGTTCCGCATCGGACGGCGCCACTCGCGCCCCGGCGCGGGCCCCGTCCACCCGGCGACCGCGGGAGCCGGACGGAACCGGAACGTCCGGGGACGTCGTCGCGGGCACGGGCGTCGCCCTACGCCGTGCTGATCATCTTCGGGTGGCGCGGTTCGGGACCGGGAGAGGACCTCGGTAGGCTGATGCCCGACCCAGGGGCAAGGAGGGACAGGACGATGGCAGGCAACACGGAGCCGCTGCCGCCGCGGGCCAAGCTGGCCGTGACGGCGGGCAAGGCCGCCGCGGCGGTGTCGCGGGCCGCGGGCCGCGGCAGCGGGTCGGTGATCGGCGGACGGGTGGCGCTCAGACTCGACCCCGACCTGCTGGCCAGGCTCGCCCAGAAACTGGACGTCGTCCTGGTGTCGGCGACCAACGGCAAGACCACCACCACCCGACTGATCGCCGAGGCGCTGCGCGCCGCCGGCCCGGTCGTCTCCAACGCCCTGGGCGCCAACATGCCCGCGGGCATCACGGCCGCGCTCGCCGGGAGCGGCGATGCCCGCTACGGCGTCATCGAGGTCGACGAGAAGTACCTCGCCATGGTCGCCCGGGACGTCACGCCCAAGGCCATCGCCCTGCTCAACCTCTCCCGCGACCAACTCGACCGCGCCGCCGAGACCCGGATGCTCGCCGAGCGGTGGCGCGAGGGCCTGTCCGGCTCCAAGGCCGTGATCGTGGCCAACGCCGACGACCCGCTGGTGGTGTGGGCCGCCTCCTCCTCCCCCAACGTGGTGTGGGTGGCCGCCGGGCAGGAGTGGAAGGACGACGCCTGGTCGTGCCCCGCCTGCGGCGGCGTCATGCAGCGCCCCGGCGACGACTGGTTCTGCGGCGAGTGCGGTTTCCGCCGCCCCACCCCGAGCTGGGCCCTCTCGGGCGACCACGTGCTGGATCCGCACGGCTCGGCCTGGCCGATCCGTCTCCAGCTCCCCGGCCGCGCCAACAAGGCCAACGCCACCACCTCCGCGGCCGTCGCCGCCGCCTTCGGCGTCCCGCCCCAGGCGGCGCTGGAACGCATGTACTCGGTGACCGCGGTCGCCGGCCGTTACGACGTGGTCTCCTTCCAGGGGCGCGAGCTGCGTCTGTTGCTGGCGAAGAACCCGGCGGGCTGGCTGGAGACCTTCTCGCTGATCGACCCCCCGCCCGCCCCCGTGATCCTGTCGGTCAACGCCCGCGGCGCGGACGGCACCGACACCTCCTGGCTGTGGGACGTGGACTACTCACGGCTGGCCGGCCACCCCATCTGCGTGATCGGCGACCGCAAGCTGGACCTGGCGGTCCGGCTGGAGGTGGCCGGGGTGGACTTCCAGGTGTGCGACGGCCCCGCCGAGGCCGTGCGGCAGTGCCCGCCCGGCCGGATCGAGGTGATCGCGAACTACACCGCGTTCCAGGACATCCGCCGCGTCGTCGGCAACTGATCCACGAGCCCAGAGCCCTACGAAGACACGGCGAGGATGGCGAGCGAGCATGAATGAGAGCGGCCTGCGCCTGGTGTGGGTCTACCCGGACCTGCTGAGCACCTACGGCGACCAGGGCAACGCCCTGGTGGTGGAGCGGCGCGCGCGACAGCGCGGACTGGCCGTGCACCGGACGGACGTCCGGTCCGACCAGCCGATCCCCACCTCCGGGGACATCTACCTGATCGGCGGCGGCGAGGACCGACCGCAGCGGTTGGCGGCTGAGCGGCTGCGCCGCGACGGCGGGCTGAACCGGGCCGTGGACAACGGCGCGATCGTCTTCTCGGTCTGCGCCGGCTACCAAATCCTGGGGCACGAGTTCGTCAACGACCTCGGACAGCGCGAGCCGGGTCTGGGCCTGTTGGACGTGACCAGTTCCCGCGGCGAGGGCGAGCGCTGTGTCGGCGACGTCCTGGCCGACATCGACGAGCGACTGGGCCTGCCCCAGCTCACCGGCTTCGAGAACCACCAGGGGATCACGCACCTGGGCCCGACGGCCCGACCGCTGGCCCGGGTGCGGCTGGGACGGGGCAACGGCACGGGAGACGGCACCGAGGGCGCCTGGAACGACACCGTCTTCGGCACCTACATGCACGGTCCGGTGCTGGCCAGGAACCCGCAGATCGCGGACCTGCTGATCAAGATCGCCCTGGACGTGAACGCGCTGCCGCCGGTGGACGACCGGTGGTACGAGGCGCTGCGCGCCGAACGGATCGCCGCGGCCACCCAGCCCGCCTGACGGGCGTCCGACGCCGCTCGGGCCCGCCCCCGACACACCGCCCCCGACCAAAACCCCGGTCGGGGGCGGTTCTACTCTGGTTCGAGCGGAACGGCACGATATGGGAGAGCTGCGGATGGACCACGACGGACACGGCATGACGACGGACCTCCCGCCGTTCACCCTCGGGCGTGGCCTGGAGTTCTCCCCCGAACCGTTCTTCCTCGTCGGCTGCCTGCTGGCGCTGGCGCTCTACGGCTGGGGAGTCGCACGACTGCGGCGGCGCGGCGACACCTGGCAGACGGGCCGCACCGTCTCCTTCGTCCTGGGTGTCCTGACGGTGGCGCTGATGATGTGCACCGGGCTCAACGACTACGGCATGGTGCTGTTCAGCGTCCACATGGTGCAGCACATGGTGATCAGCATGCTGTCGCCGATCCTGGTGCTGCTGGGCGCCCCGGTGACGCTGGCGCTCCGCGCGCTCCCGGCCGCCGGGCGCGGCCGGAAGGGACCGCGCGAGGTACTGGTGGCGGTGCTGCACAGCCGGTACGTGCGGGTGATCACGCACCCGGTGTTCACCATCCCGATGTTCATCGCGAGCCTGTACGCCCTGTACTTCACCCCGCTGTTCGACTTCCTGATGGGCTCCGGGGCCGGGCACATCGCGATGATGGTGCACTTCCTCGCGGTGGGGCTGATCTTCTTCTGGCCGATCATGGGCGTGGACCCGGGACCGCACCGCCCCGGTTACGTGATGCGGATGCTGGAGCTGTTCGCCGGCATGCCCTTCCACGCCTTCTTCGGCATCGCGCTGATGATGGCCGGCGAGCCGATGGTGGAGGCGTACGCCGACCCGCCCGCCTCGCTCGGTGTCACCGCGCTGGCCGACCAGAACGCGGCGGGCGGCATCGCGTGGGCCTTCAGCGAGATTCCGTCGGTCGTCGTCCTGATCGCCCTGGTCTTCCAGTGGTACTTCTCCGAACAGCGACAGGCCCGGCGCAGCGACCGGGCCGCCGACCGCGACGGCGATCGGGAGCTGGCGGCCTACAACGCCTACCTCTCGTCGTTGCAGGCCCGCGGCCGGTAGGCGCGCGGCGGGCCGTGCCGGGCACGGACGCGGTACCCGAGTCGCGGCGGGAAGCGTCGAGGCCCCGTGCCCGGGTACCCGTCCGACCGACCGGGAGGAGGGTGCGAACGATGCAGGAGACGGCGAAGACGATGGCCGTCACCACGATGGCCGCCCTGGTGGTGATCACCGCCTACACCGTGGCGCTGGGTGGCAGCGGCTGGCTCTGGTTCGCCTGGGTGGTCCTGGGGCTGGTGACCCTGGGCCTGGCGACGGCGCGGAGCCGCTGAACACCGCGCGAGCGGGGCACGTGGACGGAGGCCCCGACGGCTGTCCGACCCCTTCGGCGTTCCGCCCACCGCGGTGGGCGGGACACCGAGGGCACGGGACTCAGAAGTCGAACACGGCTCCGGTCCGGCGGACGAGCACGCAGACGTTGGGGAACTCCGTCCGCCAGTGCAGCCGGCTGTCCCGCCAGGTGCCCTCGGCCTCGGCGACCACCGGCCGGTGCTCGTTGGTGCAGTTGCTCTGCCGGCCGGAGAGGGCTCGCAGCTCGCCCCCGGCCCGCTCGATGTCGGTGCAGGCGGCGGCCGCCCGGGGATGGGGCCCGTCCCCCTGGTCGGGGCAGATCAGCAGCACACCACGGGTCCAGGTTCCCTTCGCGTCGGAGACGGTCAGGAAGAGCTCGCCGCGTGCGGGCTCCGGGTTCTCGGGCACGGCGCGCGCGGCGGACGCCGGGACGATCGTGAGGAGCGCGGCGACGGCCGCGACGGCGGCGGTGCGGGAACGCGGGGGCATACGGGGTCTCCTCGGCAGTACGGGGGCGGATGGGCGACGGGGACGGACGCGGGAGGGACCGCGGGAGGGCACGGTCGACGTCCAGACCAGCGCTCCGGGACGGGTCCGACAAGGCGCCGTGCCGGGCCGTCCCCCGTCCGGCGGGCACCTCTCCCCCGTCCGGACGCCCGCCCCTCAGCGATCCGCGCTCCACTCCACTGCCACACGCCCTTGAAGAAAACTTGCGTCACACCGTATAAAGACGGTGATCGTCGCGTGATCTCCGCGAGGAGGTCACGGGCGTTCTCTTCTGCGTGCTTCTGCTCGCCTTTCTGCTGTGGTTCTCCACATCCGGCTTGCCGTTTTCTGCTGTGTGGGAGGGTGACGATGGCGGAGGGATGGACTTTCGCCGGAGAATCCGCGCGGGTCGACACCGGTGCGGTCACACTCATCGAGGGTTCGTCGTTCTGTCTGGCCGAGCCGGGGGGCGACATCGCCCCCGGCACGTCCCAGGGACTCTTCTACCGGGACACCCGCATCCTGTCGGCCTGGCGGTTGCGGTTGGACGACGAGGAACTCGACCCGCTCTCCACGATGGTCCCCGAGCCCTACCGCGCGGTCTTCCTCGGCCGCGCCCGCCCCCGGCCGGGACAGACGGAGGCCACCCTCCTGGTCGAGCGCCGCAGGTTCGTGGGCGCCGGGATGCGCGAGGACGTGGTGCTGCGCAACCTCGGCAACGAGGCCGCCGCCTGCGTGCTCACCCTCCGCGCCGAGGCGGACTTCGCCGACCTGTTCGAGGTGAAGGAGGGGCGGGTCCGCCACCGCGGCCGGCACGGGGTGGAACACGGTGACGGCACGCTGGAACTGTCGCGCCAGTGGCGCGGGCAGAGCCGCGGCGTCCGGATCGCGGCCGAGGGCGCGGCCGGGGCGCCGGGGTCGCTCACCTTCCGGGTCGTGGTGCCGCCGCGCGGCACCTGGGAGAAGTCCGTTCTGGTGACCCCGCTGGTGGACGGGGTCGAGACGCCGACGTCCTTCCCGCTGGAGCGGCCGGTGGAGCAGGCCGGCCCGGTGAAGCGCAACACCGCGTGGCTGGAGACCGGGCCCCGGGTCTCGGTCGGCGACGAGGCGTTGGGCACCACGTTGCGCCGCAGCCGCCGCGACCTGGGCGCGCTGCGCATCTTCGATCCGGAGGTGCCCGACACCCCGGTGGTGGCGGCCGGAGCGCCGTGGTTCATGGCCCTGTTCGGACGGGACTCGATCCTCACCGCCCTGATGGCGCTGCCCACCGACCCGCGGCTGGCCCTGGGCACCGCCCGGGTCCTCGCCCGCTACCAGGGCACCCGGGTCGATCCGATGACCGAGGAGGAGCCCGGCAGGATCCCGCACGAACTGCGCTTCGGCGTGGACGCCTCACTGGTGCTGGGCGGCAACGTCTACTACGGCACCGTCGACGCCACCCCGCTGTTCGTCGTCCTGCTGGGCGAGTTGCTGCGCTGGGGCGTCGACCGGGAGGCGGTACGGGCGCTGCTGCCGCACGCCGACCGGGCTCTGGAGTGGATCGAACGGTACGGGGACCGGGACGGTGACGGCTTCGTGGAGTACCGGCGCGCCACCGACCGGGGCCTGGCCAACCAGGGGTGGAAGGACTCCTGGGACGGCGTCAACGACGCCGACGGCCGCATCGCCGAGCCGCCGATCGCCCTGGCCGAGGTGCAGGGCTACGTCCACGCCGCCTACCTGGCCCGCGCCCTCCTCGCCGAGGACGCCGGGGACGCGGACGGCGCCGCGCGCTGGCGGGGCAAGGCCCGCGAACTCGCGCGCCGGTTCGACGAACGGTTCTGGCTGCCGGAGAAGGGCTGGTACGCGATGGCGCTGGACGGCGCCAAGCGCCCCGTCGACTCCCTGGCCTCGAACATGGGCCACTGCCTGTGGAGCGGCATCGTGGCCGCCGAGCGGGCACCGCGGGTCGCCGAGCACCTGCTCTCGCCCGAACTGTTCAGCGGCTGGGGGGTGCGGACGCTGGCCACCTCCATGGCCGCCTACAACCCGATGAGCTACCACAACGGCTCGGTGTGGCCGCACGACAGCGGCATCGCGGCGGCCGGGTTGATGCGCTACGGCTTCACCGAGCACGCCCGGCGCGTGGCCGAGGCCGTGCTCGACGCCGCGGCGGCCTTCGGCGGACGGCTGCCGGAGCTGCTGTGCGGCTTCGACCGCGCCGAGTACGACCAGCCGGTGCCGTATCCCGCCTCCTGCTCACCGCAGGCGTGGGCCTCGGCCACCCCGCTGCACCTGATGCGCGTCCTGCTGGGCGCCGAGGCGTGCCTGCCCCACGGGCGGCTGCGCCTGGCGCCGGCCCTGCCCGAGCACTTCGGTCCGCTGCGCGTGGTGGACCTGCCGCTGGGCGACGCGCGCGTACGGGTCGAGCTGCGCGACGGGCGGCTGGACGTGGCCGGCCTGCCGCCCGGTGTGGAGCTGACGGACGAGCCGTGCCCGTGCACGGCGTTCGACGGTTGAGGCCGTCCCGCCGCTCCGCGCCCTTCCCCCCTCGCGGCCCCGCCGCCCCTGCTCGCTCTCCGGTCGCCCCTGCCCGCTCTCCGCCTCTTCGACGCCCCCGCACCGTCTGCGCACCGTCTCCGCACGGTCCCCGGGGCGGCCGTCCCGCTCTTTCGTCCCCCCTCCGGATCCGCCCGGCCGGGCCCCGGCGTCGGGGCCCCGACCGGTCCGTGTCCGAAACACCGAAGCGTGCAAAGGAGGATTCGCATGAACGACCGGCAGCTTCGCATCGCGATGGTCGCGCCACCGTGGTTCGACCTTCCCCCGCGCGGTTACGGGGGCATCGAGGCCATGTGCGCCGACCTGGTCGACGCGCTGGTCGAGCGGGGCCACCAGGTGACGCTGATCGCGGCCGGCCGCAACGGGACCCGTGCCCGCCTGGTGCGCACCTACGACGTGCCGCAGGGGCCGCGGCTGGGCGAACCGCTGCCGGAGGTGCTGCACGCGGCGGCGGCCGGACGGATCCTGTCCGATCTGGACGTGGACGTGGTGCACGACCACTCGCTGGCCGGTCCCCTGCTCGCCCGCGGCCGCAACGTCCCGACGGTGGTCACCGTCCACGGCCCGGTCGAGGGCGAGCCGGGCGAGTACTACCGACAACTGGGGGACAGCGTGCACCTGGTGGCCATCTCCGACGCCCAACGGCGCCCCGCCCCCGAACTCAACTGGTGCGGCACCGTGCACAACGCGCTCCGCCCCGAGGACTTCCCCTACCGTCCGGACAAGGAGGACTGGGTCCTCTTCCTGGGGCGCTGCACTCCCGACAAGGGCATGCACCTGGCCATCGACGCCGCGCGCGCCGCGGGCCGGGAGATCAGACTGGCCGCCAAGTGCAGCGAACCGGCGGAGCGGGAGTACTTCGAGGCCGAGATCAGGCCCCGGTTGGGCGACGGCGTCGAGTGGCTGGGCGAGGTCGGCGGCGTCCGCAAGAAGGAGCTGCTGGCCAGGGCCCGCTGCCTGTTGTTCCCGCTCCGCTGGGAGGAGCCCTTCGGCATGGTGATGATCGAGGCCATGGCCTGTGGCACCCCGGTGGTCACCCTCCGGCGCGGCTCGGTGCCCGAGGTGGTGGAGGACGGGGCGACGGGACTGGTGCGCGACGACCCGGCCGAACTGCCCGAGGCGCTGGAGGCCGTGGGCGATCTGGACCCGGCGCGGTGCCGCAAGAGCGTCGTCGAGCGGTTCCGCCCGGAGATCATGGCGGCCGGCTACGAGGCGGCCTACCTCCGCGCCATCGCCGCGCACGGCGGTACTCCCGGGGACGTGCCGCCGGAACCGGACGGCTCCCTGACCGGCGCCGTGGGCGCGGGCATGCGACCGGTGGCCTGACGCCCGCGCCTCCGCCGGCCGTACCGCGGCGCGACGGTGTTCAGGACCTCTCGGAGTCCTCGCGCCACCCGTCGCTGTACAGGAAGCCCCGTACGGTGCGCCGTCGCCGGGCGTGCCGCCGGACGGCGGCGGCGTACCGCTCCTCGTCCACGGTGGGGATCCCCGCCCGGCCCAGCACCGACAGCGGTGGCGCGGGACGCTCCCGGTCGGCTCGCCGGAAGAACTGGCCCCGCAGGGTGTCCAGCACCTGGTCCAGAGCGGCGACCAGGGGGGCGGTGGCCGCGGGGTCGGGCCGGGCCCGGGGGTCCGCGCCGGCGTCGAGCAGCAGCAGGGTGTCGTCAAGGACGGCGAGGGCGACGGCGGGTGCCTTGGTGGGGACGGTGCTGTGGAAGTAGTGGACGACCGGATAGGCCAGGTGCTGTTCGCCCATCCGCAGCAGCGGTTCGGTCAGGGAGACCAGGTGCTGGTTGAACATGGAGCTGAAGCCGCTTCCGGTCCAGCCGGTGGCGACGATGTGCGCGGCGTCGCGGCCCAGGGCGTGGACCTGCTCGGCGAAGGCGCGCTTGTGGACGACCGCCTGGACCACCTGCACCACGTAGGTCAGGGAGAGGGTGACCAGGAACAGACCGGACAGGGAGGCGACGGGGGTGGCCACCCGGGCCCAGGTGGTGCCGGGGACGTAGTCGCCGGTGCCCAGGGTGAAGACGGTGTAACCGGCGTAGTACACCCGCGTCCAGGCATCGGCGGGAACGGAGGTGCGGGAGGAGACCACGGCGGCCTCCTGGGCGGTGAACACCAGCCACCAGCCGACCCACAACAGCACCGTCCAGGCGAGGAAGGTGACCAGCAGGGTGCACGTCCCCGACCACTTCAGCAGCCCGCCGGTGCCCCGCGTCCGGGTGTGGACGGCCCGCAGGGCCCGCCACACCCCCCGGGCCACCCGTCCGGTGACCGGCCCGGTGCCCGTCACCACGGAGAGCGCGGTGACCGCCGCGTCCACCAGGGCCAATACGATCAGCACGCACCCCAGTCCCGCCACCACCGGGCCCGTCACGCGTTCTCCTCCCTCCGCGGGGCGGCCTTGCGGTAGAGGTCCAGACCGGGCGCCGTGGTGGCGCCGTGCACGACGGTGCTGGCGGCGACGACCAGCGTCCCGGCCGCCAAGACCGTGGGATCGACGCCGAGCCGGTGGGCCTCCATCGTCAGGTAGAACAGGGCCGATACGCCGATCGGACCGAACCAGCCCAGGAAGACGGCGTCCCGCCAGGCCAGGGAGAGGGGGCGCTTGAGGGCGAGCAGGATCGGCAGTCGGCGCAGCAGCAGCACTCCGAGGACCAGCAGCAGGCCGCGCCACCATCCCAGCTCCCCCCACTCGCGCCAGGGGAGCATGGCTCCGAACACCGCGAACAGCGGCAGGACCAGGAAGCGGTTGACCGCCTCGTCGTTCTTGTCCTCGTCGGCGCGCTCGCTCACCGAACTCGTCGCGTTGAAGGCCAGACCGCTCGTGAAGACGGCCAGGACGCCGTCGAGGCGGAGCAGACCGGCCGCGCCGAGGACGAACAGGGCCAACAGCAGGGTGTACACCAGCAGGGGGCCGGATTCGATGCTCCTCTTGGCCTCGGCGACCCGCAGCCCCCGTCCGCCCAGCCAGCCCGCCAGCACTCCGAGGACCACCGCGCCCAGGACCTGCCACAGGGACTCCAGCAGCGCGTCGGTCCCCGTCAGCGTCCCGGCGACCGCCACCGCGGCCAGCACCAGGGGCAGGGCCAGGCCGTCGTTGGCGCCCGATTCCAGGGAGAGCAGTTGCCGGGTGCGGGCGGCGACGCCCTTCTCGGCGGGCTCGCCGGTGACCACGCTGGAGGCGAGCACCGGGTCGGTCGGGCACAGGGCCGCGCCCAGCAGCATCGCCGCGCCGAGGCCGACCCCGAGGACGGCGGCCGACAACGCCGTGGTGATCAGTGCCATTCCGAGCATGGCCACGACCAGCAGGACGGCCACCGGCTTCGCCCGCCCCCGCACGTCACGGAACGGGAAGCGCAGGGCCACGGCCATCACCGAGATCGCCAACAGGACCCGGGAGAACTCGTGCAGCTCCTTGTGCCCCTCCACCACGGTGGGCAGGTCGATGACTCCCAGGACCTCCGGGCCGAAGACGATCCCCGTCAGCAGGGCCAGCAGCGGTCCGCTCAGCGGCGCGCTCTGGATACGGCGGGAGAGCGCGGCGATCAACAGGGCCAGGGCACCCACGACGGTCAACAGGACATCCAGCATGTCCCTGCTGCTGCCCAGTCGTGATCGAGGCATGTCGCACCACCCCCACCCGGCCCCCCCGACAGCGCCGGCGGGGACGCGGTGGTGGGCTCCCGACGCTCCGGCCGGGTGGTTCGGGACGGCCGTCGGCCGCGGTGTCGGCCCGGTGCGCGCCCGGCGGAGGCCGAGACGGGCCGCGCACGGCGGTGCCCTTCCCTCCCGAGTCCCTCCGCCCGTCACCGCGCGCTGGAAGAATGGCGGCCGGAGAGCCGTCCGGCGCAGTAGGCAGTAGGGAGCCAGCCCGTGTTCTACAACGTGCTCAAGTACGCCCTGTTGGGGCCGCTCCTGCGGCTGCTGTTCAGGCCCCGCATCGAGGGCCTGCGGAACGTGCCGGGCGAGGGCGCCGCGATCGTGGCCGGGAACCACCTGTCGTTCTCCGACCACTTCCTGATGCCCGCGATCCTCCCCCGGCGCATCACCTTCCTGGCCAAGGCGGAGTACTTCACCGGTCCGGGCCTGAAGGGGAGGCTGACGGCGGCGTTCTTCCGCAGCATCGGGCAGATCCCGGTGGACCGCTCGGGTCGGGGCGCCGGACGGGCCGCGATCGAGGAGGGGTTGAAGGTGCTGGGCAGGGACGAGTTGCTCGGCATCTATCCCGAGGGCACCCGGTCGCACGACGGACGGTTGTACCGGGGACGGACCGGGGTCGCCGTCATGGCGCTCCGGGCGGGCGTACCGGTGGTGCCGTGCGCCATGGTGGGCACGTTCGAACTCCAGCCGCCGGGCCGGAGGCTGCCGAGGATCGGGAGGGTGACCATCCGGTTCGGCGAGCCGCTGGACTTCTCCCGCTTCGCGGGCCTGCACGAGGAGCGGACGGTGTTGCGGGCGGTCACCGACGAGATCATGTACGCGATCATGAACCTGTCCGGCCAGGAGTACGTGGACCTGTACGCGCCCGACGCCAAGGCCGCGCGGGCGGCGGCCCGGCGGGACGACGGCGGAGCGAGTCCGGCACCGGGCGACGCCGCGCCGTAGGCCGTCGGCCCGCGTCCCACAAGGTCACGCGTCCCGGTGCCCCGGGGGGGCGTCCCCCACCGGGCGGACCGGACCGTCCCGCCGCCCCCGCGACGACCGCCGCGCGCCGGGCGCCCGTCTGGCACCGCCACTGCGGCCGCTCCCCGACACGGACCGTTCTCCGTCGCCCCGAACGGTGAACTCCGTGCGCCCGTCAGCGCCCTCGGCGCGGCCCTTCGGGCGGGGGCGGCGCGGAGGCGTCCCCCGGCCGGGACGCGTGCGGCGCCGTGCGGGTGACGACGGCGACCGCCGTGTCGAGCTGGTCGTCCGTCAGGTCGGCGCGGGCGGTCAGCCGCAGGCGGGAGACGCCGTCGGGCACCGACGGCGGCCGGAAGCACCCCACGGCCACCCCGGCGTCCCGGCAGTCGGCGGCCCACCGGACGGCCGCTTGGGGGGAGGGGGCGCGCACGGAGACCACGGCGGCGTCCGGAGGGGCGGCCTCCAGCCCCGCGGCGGTCAGCCTGGCGTGCAGCTCCCGGGCGACGGCGCGGACGCGGGCGGCACGGGCGGCCTCGCCGCGCAGCAACCGCAGCGCGGCGAGGGCGGCGCCGGTCGCGGCGGGGGCCAGACCGGTGTCGAAGACGAAGGTGCGGGCGGTGTTGACCAGATGGCCGATCACCCGGGCCGGGCCGAGGACGGCGCCGCCCTGGGCGCCGAGGGCCTTGGAGAGCGTGACGGTGGCGACCGCGCCGGGGCTGCCCGCCAGCCCCGCGGCGTGGAGGGCGCCCCGGCCGCCGTCGCCCAGGACGCCGAGGCTGTGCGCCTCGTCCACCAGCAGCGCCGCGCCCCGCTCCCGGCAGACGGTGGCCAGTTCGCCCAGCGGCGCGGCGTCGCCGTCGACGGAGAAGACGGCGTCGGTGACGACCAGCGCGCGTCCGTCGAAGTCGTCGAGGGTCTTGCGCACGGCGTCGGGAGCGGCGTGCGGGACGACGACGGTCGTGGCGCGGGAGAGCCGGCAACCGTCGATGAGGGAGGCGTGGTTGGCGGCGTCGGAGACCACCTGGGTGCCGCGGTCGGTCAGGGCGGTGACGGCGGCCAGGTTGGCGGCGTAGCCGGAGGAGAACACCAGGGCGGCCTCGAAGCCGCAGAAGTCGGCGAGCTCCGCCTCCAGTTCGGTGTGCAGCTCGGTGGTGCCGGTGACCAGTCGGGAGCCGGTGGCGCCCGCGCCCCAGCGGCGCACCGCGTCCCGGGCCGCCGCGACGACCTCGGGGTGGCGGGTGAGGCCGAGGTAGTCGTTGCCGGCCAGGTCCAGCAGGGAGGAGTCGGCGGGGCGGGGGCGCAGGGAGCGCAGCAGGCCGGCGCGGCGCCGCCGTTCGTGCCGCTCGTCGATCCAGTCGAACGGGTCCGGGGTCGTGCTGCGGTGCTCCTGCGGCATGGCGGGCCGTCCCTCGCCTCCTGTCGGGTCCGCCCAAAGGTAGTCCCGGACGGGTCCGGACAGGGTGTGGCGATACACACACCTTCAGGCGAGTCGTTTGTGGGGGGTCGTCCTTGGCCGCGGGCGACGGCGTACGACAGGATCAGCGCCATGGACCTGCTGAGGACGCTGGTGGACAAGGGGCTGCGGCGCGAGCCGCCCACACGGGACGAGGCGTTGGCCGTGCTGGCGACGTCCGACGACGACCTCCTCGACGTGGTGGCGGCGGCGGGGAAGGTGCGACGCCACTGGTTCGGCCGTCGGGTGAAGCTCAACTACCTGGTCAACCTCAAGTCCGGGCTGTGCCCGGAGGACTGCTCGTACTGCTCGCAACGGCTGGGGTCCAAGGCGGACATCCTCAAGTACACCTGGCTGAAGCCCGAGGAGGCCGCCGCGGCGGCCGGCGCGGGCGTGGCCGGGGGAGCCAAACGGGTGTGTCTGGTGGCCAGCGGGCGCGGCCCCACCGAACGGGACGTGGACCGCGTCTCGAAGACCATCGCCGCCATCAAGGAGCAGCACGGGGAAGTGGAGGTGTGCGCCTGCCTCGGGCTGCTCTCCGACGGCCAGGCGGAGCGGCTGCGCGAGGCGGGCGCGGACGCCTACAACCACAACCTCAACACCTCCGAGGCGACGTACGGCGAGATCACCACCACGCACACCTACGCCGACCGCGTGGCGACGGTCCGGCACGCGCGGTCGGCCGGGCTGTCGGCCTGCTCGGGGCTGATCGCCGGCATGGGCGAGTCGGACGAGGATCTGGTGGACGTGGTCTTCTCGCTGCGTGCCCTGGACCCGGACTCGGTGCCGGTGAACTTCCTCATCCCCTTCGAGGGGACGCCGCTGGCGAAGGAGTGGAACCTCACCCCGCAGCGCTGTCTGCGCATCCTGGCGATGGTCCGGTTCGTCTGCCCCGACGTGGAGGTCCGACTGGCCGGCGGGCGCGAGGTACACCTGCGGTCGATGCAGCCCCTGGCCCTGCACCTGGCCAACTCGATCTTCCTGGGGGACTACCTCACCAGCGAGGGCCAGGCGGGCAAGGCCGACCTGGACATGATCTCCGACGCCGGTTTCGAGGTGGAGGGCGCCGGGGAGCGGACGCTGCCCGAGCACCGGGCGGACGTGGCGGCCGCGGCCGGGTCCGGCTGCGGTGGCCACGGCGGCGCGGAGCACGGCGGCTGCGGTCCGTGCGGCACCGAGGCCGCGACCGGCGACGGGGCCGCCGCAGGAGTCGACTCCACCGCGGACCCCGCGCCGCGGGGCGCGGCGGTGCCCGGACCGCCGCGCACCGACCTGGTGGCCGTACGGCGGCGGGGCGCGGGAACGGAGCTGCCGCCCAATGCCTGACGTTCCGCCCCTCCTCTCCCCCGCGCCCCTCGACGGCCCCGCGAGGAGCGTCGCGGAGTTGCCGGAGCCGTCCCCGGGGCTCTCCTGCGAGGAGTTGCTCGACCTCGACCGGCGCCACGTCTGGCACCCCTACGGTCCGATGCCCGGCCGCTCCGAGCCGCTGGTGGTCTCCTCGGCCTCCGGCGTCCGGCTGCGGCTGGCACGGCCGGCGTGGGGGCGCGAGGAGCTGGTCGACGGCATGTCGTCGTGGTGGTCGGCGATCCACGGCTACCGCCACCCGGTGCTCGACGACGCGGTCCGCTCGCAGGTGGAGCGGATGAGCCATGTGATGTTCGGTGGGCTCACCCACGAACCCGCCGTGCGGCTGGCGAAGCGTCTGGTGGACATCGCCCCCGATGGTCTGGAGCACGTCTTCCTCGCCGACTCCGGTTCGGTGTCGGTGGAGGTGGCGGTGAAGATGTGCCTGCAGTACTGGCGTTCGCTGGGCAGGCCCGACAAGCGGCGGCTGATGACCTGGCGCGGCGGCTACCACGGGGACACCTGGCACCCGATGTCGGTGTGCGACCCGGAGGGCGGCATGCACCACCTGTGGTCGGGGGCGTTGCCGGAGCAGGTGTTCGCCGACGCGCCCCCGGACGGCTTCGACACCGAACCGGATCCGGCCTACACCGCACACCTGAGGAAGACCATCGCCGACCACGCCGACGAGCTGGCCGCCGTGATCGTGGAACCCGTGGTGCAGGGAGCGGGCGGGATGCGCTTCCACTCCCCCGCCTGGCTGCGGGTGCTGCGCGAGGCGTGCGACGAGCACGACGTGCTGTTGGTGCTGGACGAGATCGCCACCGGATTCGGGCGGACGGGGGCGCTGTTCGCCTCCCACCACGCGGGGGTCGCCCCCGATGTGATGTGTGTCGGCAAGGCTCTGACCGGCGGCTATCTGACGATGGCGGCCACGTTGTGCACCACGCGGGTGGCGGATGGCATCTCACGCGGCGAGGTGCCGGTGTTGGCCCACGGCCCGACGTTCATGGGCAACCCGCTGGCCGCCGCGGTGGCGGGCGCCTCCCTGGACCTGCTGCTCGGCCAGGACTGGGCGGGCGAGGTGGGGCGGATCGAGACGGGCCTGCGCGCCGGGCTCGCCGAGGCCGCCGACCTGCCCGGGGTCCGGGACGTGCGGGTGCTGGGCGCGATCGGCGTGGTCCAGCTCGATCACGAGGTGGACACGGCGGCCGCGACGGAGGCCGCGGTGCGCGCGGGCGTGTGGCTGCGGCCGTTCCGCGACCTGGTGTACACCATGCCTCCGTACGTCACCGGCGACGAGGACGTGGCGCGGATCGCGGACGCGGTGTGCGCGGCCGCGCGTGCGGGCTGAGCGCACGCCGAGGGAGCGGGCCCTCGAAGGGGGCTTTGAGGATCGAGGAGAGGCGCGAGGGATGTCGGTGCTGGTGGTCACCGGAACGGGCACGGAGGTCGGCAAGACCGTGGTCACGGCGGCGTTGGCCGCCGCGGCGGTGGCGGCGGGCCGTTCGGTGGCCGTGCTCAAGCCCGCGCAGACCGGGGTCGCCGAGGGCGAGCCGGGGGACGCGGCCGAGGTGCGGCGGCTGGCGGGCCCACGGGTGACCGCCGTGGAACTCGCCCGCTACCCCGAACCGCTGGCGCCCGAGACCGCCGCGCGGCGGGCCGGGCTTCCCCGGGTGCGCCCCGAGGCGGTGGCGGAGACGGCCCGGACGCTGGCCGGGGAGCACGACCTGGTGCTGGTCGAGGGCGCCGGCGGGCTGCTGGTGCGCTTCGACGAACGGGGCTCGACGCTGGCGGACGCGGCCCGGCTGCTGGGCGCGCCGGTGCTGGTGGTCGCCGCGGCCGGGCTGGGCACGCTGAACGCGACGGCGTTGACGGCCGAGGCGCTGCGCTCGCGTGGTCTGGAGTGCGCGGGGGTGGTGGTCGGGAGCTGGCCGGTCGAGCCGGACCTGGCGGCCCGCTGCAACCTGGCCGACCTTCCGGTGGCGGCCGGCGCCCCGCTGGTCGGACTGGTGCCGCAGGGGGCCGGCTCCCTGGAACCCGCGGTGTTCCGGGGGAGCGCGGCGGGCTGGCTCTCCCCGGAGGTGGGCGGCACCTGGGCGGGCGTGTCGCGGCCGGCGGGGGCAGGATCGACACCGTCGAGCTGACCGGACGGCCGGAGGGAACCCCATGGACGCCGACGAGGACGGGACGCCTTCGCGCGGCACCGTGCGCCACCCGCTCTTCGCCCGCTACTACGCCCGCTTCGCCCCCGCCCTGGACGAGCGGGCCGGCGTCGGAGCGCACCGCACCGAACTGTCGGCCGGGCTGTCCGGCCGGGTGGTCGAGGTCGGAGCGGGCAGCGGGCTGAACTTCGCCCGCTACCCGCCCACGGTCCGCCGGGTGGTGGCCGTCGAGCCGGAGCCGGAACTGCGACGCCTGGCGCGGGACGCCGCCTCGCGCGCTCCCGTCCCCGTCGACGTGGTGCCGGGCACGGCGGAGGAGCTGCCCCTGGACGACGGGGAGTTCGACGCCGCCGTGGTGTCACTGGTGCTGTGCTCCGTCCGGGACCTCGAACGCGCCCTGGCGGAGCTGCGGCGGGTGCTGCGCCCCGGT
The DNA here is from genome assembly GCF_009709575.1 of Streptomyces taklimakanensis. Classification (NCBI taxonomy): domain Bacteria; kingdom Bacillati; phylum Actinomycetota; class Actinomycetes; order Kitasatosporales; family Streptomycetaceae; genus Streptomyces; species Streptomyces taklimakanensis. The sequence continues at coordinate 5,544,847 of NZ_WIXO01000001.1, read as the reverse complement.
GGCGAGCTGCGCTTCTACGAACACGTCCGGGCCCGGGGCCCCGTCGGCTTCCTGCTCCAACGGGCGCTGGACCGCACGGTGTGGCCGCGGCTCTTCGGCGGCTGCCACACCGGCCGGGATCCGGTGGCCGCGATCGGGGCGGCGGGCTTCGTCGGGGTGTCCCACCGGCGGCTGCGGGTGCCGGAGCGCGGCCTGCCGACCCCGGTCTCGGCCCACGTCCTGGGCGGCGCGCGGCGGCCGTAGCCGCCGGGGCGGCGCGCCGGCGAGGCGCGTCACAGCGTCCAGCCGCGCAGCTCGTCGGCGATGGCGCGGACGTCCGCCGTACCGTCCTTGACCAGTCGGGCCAGGTCACGGACCTGTTCGGGCAGGACGGCGACCTTCAGCCCGCTCGCCACCAGGTAGGCGTAGGCGACGGCGGAGGCGAACAGGGCGTTGGACCGTTCCAGGGCGGGAACGTGCAGCAGGAGCTGGAGGAGGGCCGCGGCGCGGTCGTGGGGGGCGGGGTAGACGAGCCGGTCGAAGACGGCCGCCTCGTGGCGGGCGACCGCGGCGATCAGGGCGCCGTAGTCGGTCACGCGCGGGTCCCCGGGAGTCTTCTCCTCGGCGACCATCAGCAGCCAGGCGAGGTCGATGCGGAGGCTCACGAAGGCCGGTGGCCCTCGCGTTCCCGACCGAACTCCTCGGCGAAGACGGCCTCGTACTGCTTCATGAAGTCGGCCGCGGACTCGACGAAGGTGTGCCCCGCCTCGCCCGCGTCCTGCCGGACCAGCTCCTCGATGTAGCGGTTCACACTGATGCCCCGCTGGAGCGCCCGGCGGCGGGCGGTCTCGGCGGTCGTTTCGTCCACGCGGACGTTCAACTGGGTCTTGGCCACCCCTTAACGCTAGCGCCGATGTGCTAGCACCGGCAAGCGGCGAGGCCCCGGGGCCGCCCCGGAACCCGACCGCCCGGCGGATGCCCGGCCACGCACCGGGTACGGCTCACATGACGGCTCCCGCACGGGACCGTCTTCCCGGCCGACCCATGGAGGCGCGGTGTCCGCGACGGAGCAGAGGACGCGAGAGGTCCCGGCGGACGGGCGGACCGCCGCCCGGACCCGAGGGCTGAGCAAGACCTACGGCAGCGGTGAGACGGCCGTGACGGCGCTCGACTCGGTGGACGTCGACATCCGCGAAGGCCGGTTCACGGCCGTGATGGGGCCCTCCGGCTCGGGCAAGTCGACGCTGATGTACTGCCTCGCGGGGCTGGACACGGTCACCGACGGACGGGTGTGGATCGACGACAGGGAGATCACCGGGCTCGGCGACGCGGAGCTGACGAGACTGCGGCGGGACGAGATCGGCTTCGTCTTCCAGTCCTTCAACCTGCTGCCCACCCTGACCGCGCGGGAGAACATCACCCTGCCCATGGACATCGGTGGCCGCGAACCGGACCCCGAGTGGCTGGACACGGTGATCGACACGCTCCGGCTGCGGGACCGCCTGGAACACCGCCCGACCCAGCTCTCCGGCGGCCAGCAGCAGCGGGTGGCGTGCGCCCGCGCGTTGGCCTCGCGTCCGAAGCTGGTCTTCGCCGACGAGCCGACCGGGAACCTGGACTCGCGCTCCGGCCTGGAGCTGCTGGGCTTCCTGCGCCGGGCCGTGGACGAGCTGGGGCAGACGGTGGTGATGGTGACCCACGATCCGGGCGCCGCGGCCCACGCCGACCTGGTGCTGTACCTGGCCGACGGGCGGATCGTCGACGAGATGCCCGACCCCACGGCGGAGGCCGTGCTGGAACGCATGAAGCGGTTCGACCCCGCCCGGCAGTACTGATCCCGCGCCCCGGGGTCCGACGACACCGAGGCCCGAGGACACCCAGGACCCCGAAGACACCGAAGACACCGAAGACACCGAGGAGGAGTGCCCGTGACGGAGCGACCGTTCCGTTTTGGCGTCAGCCTGGTCGACGTCGGCTCCCGTGACGCCTGGCGCGCCAAGTGCCGCCGCGCCGAGGAGCTGGGGTACGACGTGCTGCTCGTGCCGGACCATCTCGGCGCCCCCGCGCCGTTCCCGGCGCTGGTCGCCGCCGCCGAGGCGACCGAACGGCCCCGGGTGGGGACCTTCGTCCTCAACGCGGGATTCTGGAATCCCGCTCTCCTCGCCCGCGAGGTCGCCTGCTGCGACCGGTTGACGGGTGGACGGCTGGAGCTGGGCCTGGGCACCGGATACGTGCGCTCCGAACACGAACGGGCCGGACTGCCGTGGGAGTCGCCGGGCCGGCGGGTGGACCACCTGGAGCGCACCGTCGCCGAGGTGGAGCGGCTCCTGGCCGACCCCGAGCACGTCCCCGCCCCCGAGCAGCGCCCCCGTCCGCCGCTGCTGATCGGCGGCAACGGCGACCGGGTGCTGCGGGCGGCCGCCCGCCACGCCGACATCGCCGCCTTCACCGGCGGGCAACACCTCCCCGGCGCGCCCGACGGCGTCATGCGGCTGATCTCCCCAAACGAGCTGGAGGAGCGGGTGACCGCCTACCGTCGCCTCGCCGCCGACCGGGACGAGCCCACCGAGCTGAACTTCCTCGTCCAGCGGGTGGTCGTCACCGACGACCGGCGCGGGGCCGCCCGCGAACTGGTCCCGCACGCCATGGGGCTGTCGGAGGACGAACTGCTGGAACACCCGGCCCTGCTCGCCGGCAGCGTCGAGGAGATCGCGGAGCAGGTGCGCGCCCACCGCGAGCGGTACGGCTTCTCCTACGTCTGCGTCCTCGAACCGTGCCTGGAGGCGTTCGGTGCGGTGATCGGGGAGTTGCGGGGCGGCTGACGGGTGACCGGGCGACCACATGGCGGAATCCCCGGCCCCACCGCCCGCCCGGTGGTGGGATCGTCCGCATGGACGATCTTGTGAACGGCACGGCCCCGCGGATACGGGCGGCGACGGCGGCGGACGTCGACGCCGTCCTGGCCTTCTGGAAGGAGGCCGCCAAGGGAACGAGCGTCAGCGACGACCGCGAGGGAGTGACACGGTTGATCGACCGCGATCCGGACGCGCTGCTGTTGGCCGAGCGCGACACGGGGAGGCACGGCGGGGACGGGACGGCGCGACGCGCCGGGGCTCCGGTGGTCGTCGGCACGGTGATCGCGGGCTTCGACGGTTGGCGCTGCCACCTGTACCGGCTCGCGGTCCACCCCGACCACCGTCGCCGGGGCGTGGCCGCGGCGCTGCTCGCGGCGGCCGAGGAGCGGTTCGCCGCGCTGGGCGGACGGCGCTCCGACGCCATGGTGCTCGACGACAACGAACCGGCCCGCCGGGCGTGGCACGCCCTGGGGTACGTGCCCCAACCGCAGTGGAGCCGCTGGGTGAAACCGCTGGTCTGACCCGGCGCCGAGACAACCGGTGGATGCGAGGAGGCTCACCTACGATGGACAGCCCGGTGCGCGTTCCGGGGCGCGTGTTCGAAGGAAAGGTGCGTGAGCGTCCGCCCATGGGCGAGCCTCCCCTCGGCAGAACCGACCACCGCCACCGCCCGACGGCCCCTCCCGGTACGGGGGTGCCCCGATGACCGAAGTCCTCCTCCTGCTCCTGGCCCTGCTGCTGACGCTCGCCTGCGCCGTGTTCGTCGCCGCGGAGTTCTCCCTGACCACGGTGGAGCGCAGCGAGCTGGAGCGGGCCGTCGAGCGCGGCGAGGCGGGCGCCGACAGCGCGCTGAAGGCGGTGCGGTCCCTCACCTTCCAGCTCTCCGGGGCGCAACTGGGCATCACCGTGACCGGTCTGGTCATCGGCATGCTCGCCGAGCCCTCCACCGCCCGACTGCTGGCCGGGCCGCTGCGGGCGGCCGGCCTGCCCTCCTCGGCGGCCTCCTCGGTGGCCCTGGTGATCGGCACCGCGTTGTCCACCGTGGTGCTGATGGTGGTCGGCGAGCTGGTGCCGAAGAACTGGGCGATCTCCCGGCCGCTGCGGGTCGCCCGCCGTGTCGGGGCCCTGCAACGCGGTTTCAGCACCGCGTTCCGTCCGCTGATCACCCATCTGAACAACTCCGCCAACCGCGTCCTGCACCGGCTGGGTCTGGAGCCCACCGAGGAGCTGGCCTCGGCCCGTTCCCCCCAGGAGCTGGTGGCCCTGGCCCGCCACTCGGCGAGGGCGGGCGCGCTGGAGGCGGACACCGCGGAGCTGTTCGTCCGCACCATCCAGCTCTCGGAGCTGACCGCGCAGAGCGTGATGACACCGCGTGTCCAGGTCACCGCCCTGGAGGAGCACACCACCGCCGAGGACGTGGCCAACGCCGCCCGCGCGACGGGCCTGTCCCGCTTCCCCGTCTACCGGGGCAACCTGGACACGGTGGTGGGCGTCGTCCACGTCAAGGACGTCATCGCCGTCCCCGCCGGGCGCCGTCTGCACCACCCGGTCACCGATCTGCTGCGCGAGCCCGTCCTCGTGCCGGAGCCGCTGACCGTGGACCGGCTGCTGGACCGGTTGTCGGGCGGGAACAGCATGGCGGTGGTGATCGACGAGTACGGCGGCACGGCCGGGGTCGTCACCCTGGAGGACATCATCGAGGAGGTCGTGGGCGAGGTCCGCGACGAGCACGACCCGCTCCAGAGCCCCGACCTGGTCCCGGCGGGCGCGGACCTCGAGGGGCGCACGGTCTACGACGCGGACGGCGCGGCCCGCACCGACCAGTTGGAGCGCATCGGGCTGCGCGCCCCGGAGGGGCCGTACGAGACCCTGGCCGGACTGGTCGCCACCGAGCTGGGCCGCATTCCGGCGGTGGGCGACGTCCTCGACATCTCCGGCTGGCGGCTGGAGGTCGTGGACGCGACGGGCCGGCGGGCCGCCGGGGTGCGGCTGACGGCCCCGCCGGAGCCGGAGGGCGACACCTACGGCGCCGACCACCACTACAGCGGCGGACGCCACCACGGCCCCGACATCACCGACGTCGACACCGAAGCCGGCGGGGCCGGCGGGGCCGGCGGTCCGGGCGGAACCGACGACGGAACCGACGGCGGCGACGGCCGGGAGGCACACCGATGACCGCGATCCAACTGTTGATCGGCCTGCTGACACTGGTCGCCAACGCCTTCTTCGTGGGCGCGGAGTTCGCCATGATCTCCGTCCGCCGCAGTCAGATCGAGCCGCTGGCCGAGCGGGGCGAGAAGCGGGCGCGCGGTGTGGTGTGGGGGCTGGAGCACGTGTCGGCGCTGATGGCCGCGGCCCAGCTCGGCATCACCCTGTGCACGCTGGTGCTGGGCGTGGTCGCCGAACCGGCCATCGCTCACCTGCTGGAACCGGTCTTCCACCTGGTGGGCATGCCCGAGGGGTTGATCCACCCGATCGCCTTCGTGATCGCGTTGGCCGTGGCGACGTACCTGCACATGCTCTTCGGCGAGATGGTTCCCAAGAACATCGCGCTGGCCGCGCCCGAGCGGGCCGCGCTGCTGCTGGGCCCGCCGTTGGTGGCCCTCACCCGGGCCCTGCGGCCGGTGATCTTCGGGATCAACGCCCTCGCCAACGCCCTGCTGCGCCTGTTGAAGGTGGAGCCCAAGGACGAGGTGTCGGCGGCCTACTCCGACGACGAGCTGGCCCGGCTCGTGGCGGACTCCAGTGAGGCCGGGCTGCTGGACGAGCGCTCGACGGAGCGGTTGCGCGACGCCCTGGAGCTGGGCCGCCGTCCCGTGGCCGATGTCGTGCGGCCCACCGAGCGCGTCGTCTCGGCCCGGTTCGGCGTCACCCCCGAGGGGCTGGAGCAGCTCTCGGCACGCAGCGGCTTCTCCCGCTTCCCCGTGGTGGACGGTCGCGGCCGGGCGCTGGGGTACCTGCACGTCAAGGACGCGCTCGACGCCGTGCAGCGGGACGCGCCGTTCCCCGCCGCCGCGCTGCGGCCGATCGCCCGGGTGCGAGCGACGACGCCGCTGGACGACGTGCTGGGCGCGATGCGCGGCAGCGGCACCCACCTCGCGGCGGTGATCGGCACGGACGGGCGCGCCGTCGGACTGGTCACCATGGAGGACGTGCTGCGGGAACTGGTCGGCCGGTGACCGGTCCGGGGGGACACTCCCCCTCCCGGTCACATACCAGGTGGTCGGTTACCATGGCCGCGTCATGGACAGCAGACCACGGAACGCATCCGACACCCCCGCCCCACCCGCCATCGGCAGTTTCGTCGCCCTGGGCGACTCCTTCACCGAGGGCATGTCCGACCTGATGCCGGACGGCACCTACCGGGGCTGGGCCGATCTGCTGGCCACCCGGCTGGCCGCGCGCACCGAGGGCTTCCGGTACGCCAACCTGGCGGTGCGCGGCAAGCTCATCGGACAGATCGCAAAGGAGCAGGTCGACGTGGCCGCCGCCATGGGCGCGGACCTGGTGACGCTGGTCGGCGGTCTCAACGACGTGCTGCGCCCGGGGTGCGACATGGGCCGGGTGTGCGGGCTGCTGGAGGAGTCGGTCGCCAGGCTCGCGCCGAACTGCGGGCACCTGGTGCTGATGCGCAGCCCCGGCCGGCGCGGACCGGTGCTGGAACGCTACCGGGCCCGGATGGAGCAGTTGTTCGACTTCATCGACTCCCTGGCCGAGGAACACGGCGCGCTGGTGGTGGACCTCTACGGCTGCGAGGCGCTCGGCGATCCCCGGCTGTGGGCGGACGACCGGCTGCACCTGACCGCCGAGGGCCACCGACGGGTGGCCGAGGCCGTCTGGCAGCGGCTCGGGCACGAGGCCGAGTCGGACTGGCACGCCGCCCTGCCGCCCGCCGTCCTGCCCGGCTGGTACGCGCGCCGCGTCGCCGACCTGCGCTTCACCCGCAGCCATCTGCTCCCCTGGATCGGCCGACGGCTCACCGGACGCTCCTCCGGGGACGGCCTGGCACCCAAGCGGCCCGATCTGGCGCCGCTGAACCCGGCCCCGGACCGGGAGCGGTACCGGCCCGCGGGCCCGGCCGCCGACTGACGGCGGGCCGGCACCGCTCGCGCGCCGGGCCCGACGCGCCCGGTCCACGGGTTCCGACCGCTCCCGGCCGGCCCCGGCGGACCTGGGGCGGTCGGCGTGCGGGGACCCCCGTAGAATCCCCGGGTGTGACCGAGAAGCCGCGCATCCCGAACGTCCTGGCCGGCCGCTACGCCTCCGCGGAGCTGGCCCGCCTGTGGTCCCCCGAGCACAAGGTGGTCCTGGAGCGGCGGCTGTGGCTCGCCGTGCTGCGGGCCCAGAAGGACCTGGGCGTGGACGTTCCGGACGCGGCCCTGGCCGACTACGAGCGGGTGCTCCAGGACGTCGACCTCGCCTCGATCGCCGAGCGCGAGAGGGTCACCCGTCACGACGTGAAGGCGCGGATCGAGGAGTTCAACGCCCTGGCCGGGCACGAGCACGTGCACAAGGGCATGACCTCCCGGGACCTGACGGAGAACGTCGAGCAGCTCCAGATCCGCCTGTCGCTGGAGCTGGTGCGCGACCGCACCGTGGCCGCCCTGGCCCGGCTGGGCCGACTGGCCGCCGAGCACGCCGAGCTGGTGGTGGCGGGCCGCTCCCACAACGTCGCCGCACAGGCCACCACGTTGGGCAAGCGCTTCGCGACCGCCGCCGACGAGCTGCTGGTGGCCCACGCCCGGCTGGAGGAGCTGCTGGGCCGCTATCCGCTGCGCGGTGTCAAGGGCCCGGTGGGCACCTCCCAGGACATGCTGGACCTGTTGGGCGGCGACGCGGGCAAGCTGTCCGACCTGGAGGCGCGGATCGCCGCGCACCTCGGTTTCGGGGACACCCTCACCTCCGTCGGCCAGGTCTACCCGCGCTCGTTGGACTACGAGGTGGTGACCGCGCTGGTGCAGTTGGCCGCCGCCCCCTCCTCGCTGGCCAAGACCATCCGGCTGATGGCCGGGCACGAGCTGGTGACCGAGGGCTTCAAGCCGGGCCAGGTCGGCTCCTCGGCGATGCCGCACAAGATGAACACCCGCTCCTGCGAGCGCGTGAACGGTTTCGCCGTCATCCTGCGCGGCTACGCGTCGATGGTCGGCGAGCTGGCGGGCGACCAGTGGAACGAGGGCGACGTCTCCTGTTCGGTGGTGCGCCGCGTCGCCCTGCCCGACGCCTTCTTCGCCCTCGACGGTCTGCTGGAGACCTTCCTGACGGTGCTGGACGAGTTCGGCGCGTTCCCGGCGGTCGTGGCCCGCGAACTGGACCGCTACCTGCCGTTCCTGGCCACCACCAAGGTGCTGATGGGCGCGGTGCGGGCCGGCGTGGGGCGGGAGACGGCCCACGAGGCGATCAAGGAGCACGCGGTGGCCTCGGCCCTGGCGCTGCGCGAGGGCGCCGAACGCAACGAGCTGCTGGACCGGCTGGCCGCCGACGAGCGCGTCCCGCTGGACCGGGGGGAGTTGGACGCCCTGCTGGCCGACCGGCTCTCCTTCACCGGCGCGGCCGGCGACCAGGTCGCCTCGGTGGTGGCACGGATCGAGGAGATCGCCAAGCGGCACCCGGAGGCCGCGGCCTACACGCCGGGCGCGATCCTCTGACGTCTCCACGGCTCCCGCGCGGGTCTCCCTCCCCGGCCGGCCCGACTGTCCCCGGTCCTTCCGGGAAGGAGACCCCGTGGGTGACCGTCGAGTGATCATCGGGAGAGCCGTGCCGAGGAACATGCCGGGAGAGTCGGAGGGGGCCGTGTCCGGGGCCGAGATGGAGGAGCTGCGCGCCCGCACCGTCCCGGACGTGGTGGCCGAGGGGCTGCGCGTGCTGTTCTGCGGGATCAACCCCGGTCTGACGACCGCCCGGCTGGGCCACCACTTCGCCCACCCGGGCAATCGTTTCTGGCCGGTGCTGCACGCCTCCGGCTTCACTCCCCGGCGGCTGAAGCCCTCCGAACAGGGCGAACTGCTCTCCTACGGGCTGGGCATCACCAACATCTCCCCCCGGCCCACCGCCCGCGCCGACGAGTTGACCACCGAGGAGTTCCGCGAGGGCGGCCGGGTGCTGACGGAGAAGGTGGCGCGGTTGCGTCCGGCCTGGCTGGCGGTGGTGGGTGTGACCGCCTACCGGGTGGCCTTCGGGGACCGGAAGGCGCGGATCGGCCCACAGGAGGCGGCGATCGGCGACACCCGGGTCTGGGTGCTGCCCAACCCCAGCGGACTCAACGCCCACTGGACGCTGGAGACGATGGCCGAGGAGTTCGGCCGGTTGCGCGCCGCCGCGTCCGGCGGTCCGGTCTGACGGTCGCCCGCCCGTGGGGCGGCACCGGCGGGGCGCGGCGGCCACCGCCCGCGCGTCGGCCGCGGCCTGCCCCGCGCTCCTCCTCGCCGGCCTCGACGCTCCCCCTCCGCCGTCCTCCGTCCCGATCTCCGCTCCCCGGCTCTCGCCCCCGCCCCGCTCGCCGGATACGATCCGGCGACAGATGTGCACTTCCCGGGGAGGCGGACGTTGGGGCGGCTCACCGGCAGGGACCCATCCCTGCTGCGCAGGATCAACTCCACCGTCGTCCTGCGCGCGTTGCGCGCCGCCGAGGGCGCGCCGACACTGTCGGACCTGGCCCAGGCCACGGAGTTGTCCCGGCCCACGGTCGAGGGCGTGGTGGAGCAGTTGGTGGACGCGGGGCTGGTCGCCGAGGTGGCCGCCTCCCCCGGTGACGTACGGCGGCAGGGGCGTCCGGCGCGCCGCTACCGTTTCCGCGCCGAGGCCGGCCATCTGCTCGGGGTGGAGATCGGGCCGCACCGGGTGGCCGCCGTCCTGGCCGACCTGGCCGGGGAACGGCTGGGCGCGGTCGCCCGTGAGGTCTCCGAGCAGGCCTCGGCCGACGAGCGGCTGGAGCGGGTGCGGGGAGTGGTCTCCGAGCTGTTGCGCGGTTGCGAGGTGCCGCGCAGCACCCTGCGCGCGGTGGGGGTGGGCAGTCCCGGGATCGTGGAGACCGGCGGAACGGTGCGGTTGTGCACCGCGCTGCCGGGCTGGACGGGGTTGCCGCTGGGCGAGCGGCTGCGGCGCTCGTTCCGCTGCCCGGTGCTGGTGGAGAACGACGCGAACGCCGCCGTGCTGGCCGAACACTGGGTGGGCGCGGCCACCGGCTCCGACGACGTGGTGTTCGTCCTGGCCGGGTTGAGCCCGGGAGCCGGCTCCCTGATCGGCGGACGGCTGCACCGGGGGTTCGGCGGCGCGGCCGGTGAGATCGGCGCCCTCCACCTGTTGGGGCGGGAGGCCACTCCGGAACACCTGCTGTCCACGACCGGCGAGCCACTGCACCCGCTGGACGAGGCCGCGGTGGCGCGGGTGTTCGCCCTGGCGCGGGGAGGGGACGAGCGGGCACGGCAGGCCGTGGAGCGGTTCATCCGCCGGTTGGTGCACGACGTGGCCGCGCTGGTGTTGGCCCTGGACCCGGAGCTGGTGGTCGTCGGTGGTTGGGCCACCGGGCTGGACGGGGTGTTGGCCCCGCTCCGCCGCGAGCTGGAGCGCTACTGCCTGCGTCCACCGCGGGTGACGCTGTCACGGCTGGGCGGCGAGGCCATCGCCACCGGTGCGCTGCGGCTGGCGCTCGGCCACGTCGAGGAGGAGCTGTTCGAGGTGGAGGGAACGGTCTGACCGGGACGCCCCGACGCGTCGCGCCCGCCGCCCCGGGCCGGGGGCGACACGGGGCGCACCGGTCACCGACCGTTCCGCTCAGCTCGCCAGCAGGGAGACCGCGCCGGAGTCGCCGAAGGTGAGGCGGCAGGTGTCGGCGCGGTAGGTGGCGACGGCCACCGCCGCGGTCCCGCCGGCGGCGAGGTAGCGGGTGGTGACGACGAGGACGGGCGAGCCGGGCAGCCTGTCCAGTCGCCTGGCGTCCTCGGCGCGGGCCGAGCCCAGCTCCACGGCCCGCTCCTGACCGCCGAGTTCGAGGCGGTTCAGCTCGCGCAGGACGGCTCGGCCACGGGCGGTGCCGGCGTCGGTCTCGATGCCGGACAGTCCGGGCACCGAGGCGGCCGGTACGTACAGCAGCTCGGTGGCGACCGCCTGACCGTGGACCGTGCGGACGCGGTGGACGACGTGGACCGCGTGGTCGTCCGCCGTGCCCAGGGCCCGGGCCACCGCGGCCGGGGGGACGGTCGTCTCACAGCCCTCGGTCTGCCAGGCGTCCCCCTGAGCGCCCGGCCAACTGTGGTGCGCGGGCCCCACGTCGACGCCGACGCGCGGCGGGGCGACGGTGGTGCCGACCCCGCGGCGACGCTGGAGGCGTCCCTCCAGCTCCAGCTGTTCCAGGGCCTGGCGGAGGGTGGCGCGGGCGACGCCGAAACGGGCGGCGAGCTCGCGTTCGTTCGGCAGGACCTCCCCCACCGCGAACTCCGAGTCGAGCGCTTTCGCCAGCACGGTCTTGAGGTGCCAGTACTTCGGCTCCGGCACCGTCTCCAGTTGCGTGGTCCCCACCCTGTGCCTCCGCAGTCACCGTCTCCCGCCGGGGTCCGTGCCCCGACGGGGTTTATGCGCGCTTGTTTTTTAAAGGTTGTTTCGTATGGGGACGATAGGGAGCCGCGCCCCACTTGGTCAAGACCAATCCCCCTCGCTACCGTGCCGGGCATGCCACACACCGACCGGTGGACGGCCGGCCGGGACCTCTACGGAAGGACGGGGGCGGGGATGGAACGACGGGTGACGGTGGTCACCGGTGCCAGTCGCGGCATCGGAGCGGCGGTCGCACGGCGGTTGGCGCGGGCCGGACACGACGTGGCCGTCGGCTACGAACGTTCGCGGGACGCGGCCGAGGCCACGGTCGAGGCGGTGCGGGCCGAGGGACGCGAAGCGGTCGCCGTACGGTTGGACGTCGGGTCGGAGGCCGAGGTCGACGCCTTCTTCGAGGAGGCCGCCGGGCGGCTGGGGCCGGTCACGGGCGCGGTCCTCAACGCCGGGATCACCGGGCCGCTGGGGCGCTTCACCGAGACCCCCACGGAGGTGATGCGCCGGGTGGTGGACGTCAACGTCGTGGGAACGCTGCTGTGCGCGCGGCGGGCGGCCCTGTCGATGTCCACGCGCCACGGCGGAGGCGGCGGCGCGATCGTCACGATCTCCTCGTGCGCGGCGACGCTCGGCAGCCCCGGGGAGTACGTCCACTACGCCGCGACCAAGGCGGCGGTGGACGCCCTGACGGTGGGGTTGGCCAAGGAGTTGGGCCCGGAGGGAGTGCGGGTGAACTCCGTGCAGCCCGGGACGGTCCTCACCGACGTCCACGCCGCCATGGGCGATCCGGAACGGCCGTGGCGCAAGGCCGAGGTCATTCCGATGGGTCGCCCCGGGGAGCCGGAGGAGGTGGCGGGAGCGGTCGCCTGGCTGCTGTCACCGGAGGCGTCGTACACCACGGGTGCGGTGCTGCGGGTGAGCGGCGGGCTGTGACGTTCGACGCCGCCCGCTGCGTGCCGCGCCGTTCCCCCGGAGGGCACCGGGGCGCGGCACGGACGGCGGGACGGTCCCGGGCCCTCTTTCCCGACCGACCGGCTGCTGACAGAGTGTCCACGAACCGCCCGGTTCCGTCGACTCGACGCCGTCCGTGTTCGCTGGGAGAGCAGTATGTCCGCACCCTCACAGACCTCGTTCGTCCGCGTCTCGCCCGTCGGCCGTCCGGCGTTCACGGTCGCCTACGAACGGCACGGCCGCGGGGAGCCGGTGGTCCTGCTGCACGGCATCGGTCATCACCGGCAGGCATGGGAGCCGGTGACGGGCATCCTCGCCGCCTCGCACGAGGTCGTGGCGCTGGACCTGCCGGGATTCGGCGAGTCGCCCGCGCTGCCGGACGGGATGCCGCACGACCACGCCGCGCTGGTGCCGTTGCTGGCGGAGGTCTTCACCGAACTGGGACTGGACCGCCCGCACGTGGTGGGCAACTCGCTCGGCGGCCTGCTCGCCCTGGAGCTGGGCCGTCGCGGCCACGCCCGGTCGGTGACCGCCCTGTCCCCCGCCGGTTTCTGGACCGAACCGGAGCGACGCTACGCCTTCGCCGTGCTGACCGGGATGCGGGCCGGCGCCAGGGCCCTCCCCCAGCCGGTGGTCGAGCAGATGGCGCGCAGCGCGGTCGGCCGGGCCGCGCTGACCGGCACCATCTACGCCCGTCCCGGCCGCCGCTCGCCCGAGGCGGTGGTCGCCGAGACGCGCGCGCTGCGTGAGGCGCCCGGCTTCGAGGCGACGCTGACCGCCGGGCGCGCGGGGAGCCGCGCGGGGAACGGGGCGTCGTACGCCGCGGACGTGCCGGACGTCCCCGTCACCATCGCCTGGGGGGCCGGTGACCGGCTGCTGTTCCCCCGGCAGGGGGTGCGGGCCAAGCGGTCGATCCCCGGCGCCCGGCTGGTGCGGCTGCCGGGGTGCGGGCACGTGCCGATGAACGACGACCCGGCACTGGTGGCGCGGGTGATCCTGGAGACCATCGGCTGACTTCCGGCCCCTCCGGCCCTTCGGCACAGTCGGCCCTTCGCACAGTCGGCGCGGTGCCCGCGGGACACGGGAACGGCGGTCCCCTCCCACCGCCCTCCCGCGCAGCGTGCGGACGCGCCCGCCGGCGGCCCGACGGCGCTGTGGTGACGGAGAGGTTACGCACCATGTCACCCGCACCGGGCACATTTGGACGATTCCGGTCAAGCAAGCGGCATGCTGTTCGAGTGGCAAGTGAACTTGTCATTTTCACGTCGCTCTTCGCTCGCCTGCCGCCCGTCACGGCGTTCCCCGAGGATCGCCACCATGGACGCCCGTACGACTGCCGATCCACCGATCTTCCGGAGGTCCGTCCATGGCACGAGAGGACTCCCCGCCCGTCCGCACCGCCCCCGCCCGGCGCGCGGTCCTGCGCGGCACGCTGGCGGCCTCGACGGCGCTGACGCTGCCGGGCGTCTCCCTGGGTGCGGCGGCGCCGGCCCTGGCCCTGTCCGGCCGGCCGCGCGCCGACTGGGGCGTGCAGGTGGGCGAGGTGACGACCACCTCCGGACTGGTGTGGGTGCGGGCGGACCGCCCGGCCCGGATGCTGGTGGAGGTCTCGACCACGGAGTCCTTCCGCAATCCCAGGCGGATGTACGGCCCGCTCCTCGGTCCGGACACGGACTTCACCGGGACGACGGCGCTGCACGGGCTGCCCCCGGGGCGGCGGGTGCGCTACCGGGTGGTGCTGACCGACCCGGACGACCCGCGCCGCACGAGCGAGCCGGTGTACGGCACCTTCCGCACCGCCCCGGCGCGACGCCGGGACGGGCTGCGGTTCGTCTGGTCGGGCGACCTGGCGGGGCAGGGGTGGGGCATCAACCCCGACCGGGGCGGTTACCCCATCTTCGACGAGATGGCCCGGCTGGAGCCGGACTTCTTCCTCTTCAGCGGGGACACCGTCTACGCCGACGGCCCCCTGACGGAGACCGTGGCGCTGCCGGACGGCGGGGTCTGGCGCAACCTCGTCACCGAGGAGAAGGCGAAGGTCGCCGAGACGCTGGCCGAGTACCGGGGCAACTTCCGCTACAACCTGATGGCGGAGTCCCTGCGTCGCTTCAACGCCCGGGTGCCCTCGATCGTGCAGTGGGACGACCACGAGGTGGTCAACAACTGGTACCCGGGGGAGATCCTGAGCGACGAGCGCTACACCGAGCGACGCGTGGACGTGCTGGCGGCACGGGCACGACGGGCGTTCGGCGAGTACTTCCCCCTGTCCCCGTCCTCCCGGCGGCGCAACCGCGACGGCCGGATCCACCGGGTGGTGCGGTACGGCCCCCTGCTGGACGTCTTCGTGCTGGACATGCGCACCCACCGGAACGCCAACTCCCCCGGTCGGGAGACCGTCGAGCCACAGGGTGTGCTGGGGGCCGAGCAGTTGGCCTGGCTCAAGCGCGAGCTGACGCGCTCACAGGCGGTGTGGAAGGTGATCGCCTCCGACATGCCGCTGGGGCTGGTCGTCTCCGACGGCGCGAACGTGGAGGCGGTGGCGCAGGGCGACCCCGGCGCGCCGCTGGGCAGGGAGCTGCAGATCGCCGAGCTGCTGCGGTTCGTCAAGCACCGGCGGATCACGGGCACGGTGTGGCTGACCGCCGACGTGCACCACACCTCGGCCCAGCACTACGCCCCGGAGCGGGCGGCGTTCAAGGACTTCGCGCCTTTCTGGGAGTTCGTCTCCGGCCCGTTGAACGCGGGCGCCTTCCCGGCGAGCGCGCTGGACGGCACGTTCGGCCCGGAGCGGGTCTTCGTCAAGGCACCCCTGCGAGGGAACGTGTCGCCGAGCGAGGGTCACCAGTTCTACGGGCAGGTGGACATCGACGGCGACAGCGGCGAGATGACGGTGCGACTGCGCGAGGAGGGCGGCGCGGTGCTGTTCACGAAGACGCTCCGACCGGGCCGGGTCGGACAGTGACGGGCAGGACGCCTACGCTGCCTCCATGGACGACCGCGACGACCGTGACGACCGCGACGGCGATCACGACGACGACCGCACGGAGGACCCCACCGCCGGCCTGACGTACGCCGGGGCGGGTGCCACCCGCGAGGACGACCTCTCCCGGTTCCCACCGGGGTTCGGGAGGTTGCGGGTGCGCACCCGC
The DNA here is from genome assembly GCF_009709575.1 of Streptomyces taklimakanensis. NCBI lineage: Bacteria > Bacillati > Actinomycetota > Actinomycetes > Kitasatosporales > Streptomycetaceae > Streptomyces > Streptomyces taklimakanensis. Next base: position 5,529,372 of record NZ_WIXO01000001.1, on the reverse strand, counting down.
CTCGGGTCGGGTCCGGAGGTCTTCCGGGCCGCCGCCGACGCCGTGCTGACCTGGCGGATGCACCGGGCCATGGGAGTGGAGATGGCGACCGTCGCCCCGCGCGCCGAGCCGGGCGTGCGCGTGGTGGTGGGCCTGGGCGTCGGACGGCTGCGGCTCCACGCCCCCTGCCGGGTGGTGTGGACGGCGGCCGGCGCGCGGCGGGCCGGCTTCGGGTACGGGACGCTGCCCGGCCACCCGGAACGCGGCGAGGAGGCGTTCGTCGTGGAGTGGGCCGGCGACGGGTCGGTGTGGCTGGAGGTGCGGGCGTTCAGCCGGCCCGACCTGTGGTGGGTGCGGGCCGTCGGGCCGATCGTCCCCCTGTTCCAGCGGCTGTACGCCCGGCGGTGCGGAGCGGTGCTGCGACGTCTCTCGACCGGATGACGAAGCGCGCGACAAAAAGGGCATGATTCCCAGATGGCGCTTAACCCATCGGTCACAGATCGTTCGTGATCACGCAACACCGGTCCGCGAGAGTGGCGCCATGACCGAGACTCCCGCACACCGCGCCGACCGCCCCGCCACCCGCCGCGGAGGGCACGGCACGCACCACTGGCGGCACGACCTGATCGAACTGGCCGCGCTGTTCACGGCCGTGACCGTGGCGGACAGCATCGCGAAGACGGTGGCCCACGGCCCCGACGGCCCCGTCCTGTTGATGGTGTCGGCCGCCGCGCTGCTGGCCACGGCAGGGATCCACCTGTGGTGGTCACGACGGCGCCACCACCCCCCGCCCGATCCCGACTCCCCGGCGCGGCAGGCCGGGGCGGCCGCCACCAGCGGTGAGACGCCGGCGCCCTCCCCGGCCGGTCCCACCGGGGAGGAGTCGCCGGTGCTGTGGCGGCTGCGCACCACCGTGCGGGAGGAGCCGGGATCGCTCGCCGCGCTGTGCGGCGCGCTGGCGGAGTACCGGGTGGACGTCGTCGGGCTCCAGACCCACCCGCTGGGCGAGGTGACGGTGGACGAGTTCATGCTGCGGGCGCCCTGGTCGCTGGAGGCCGCCACGCTGCGCCGGGCGGTCTCCTCGGCGGGTGGTCGGGAGACCTGGTTGGAGCGCGCCGACGCCCACGACATGGTGGACGTCCCCACCCGGGTGCTGGAGCTGGCCACCCGCACCGCCCTGGACAGCGCCGAACTGCCGCTCGCGCTGCGCCGGCTGCTCGGACGCTGCACCATCCGTTCGGTCCCCGCGCGCACGGCGGACACCCCCCGGCCCGAGGGGGTCGGCGAGACCGGGGACGCCGGGGACGCCGGGGAAGACGTGCCGCAGGAGGGCGTGTTGGAGGGGACGACGATGCGCCTGCGCGACCCGCGCGGCGGGACGGTCGCCGTCGAGCGCCCCCACCTGCCCTTCACCCCCACCGAGTTCGCCCGGGCCCGGGCCCTGGTCCGGCTCGACGCCCTGCTGGACACCCAGCTCGCCCCCCACCCGGACGGGGCCGTCACCCCCGGGGGCGCCTCCGGCCGGATGCCGCGCCGCCGCGAGAGGCTCACGCTCCGGGAGGGCAACGAGATCACCGTGCGGCGGGCGGACACCCGTGACCTCCAGGCCGCCCGCGCCATGCACCGACGGTGCTCGACGCGCACGCTGAGCGCGCGCTACCACGGCCCGGTCAAGGACGCCGACCGCTACCTGGACCACCTGCTCAGCCCGCGGTTCGGCCGTACCCTGGCCGCCGAGACACCGGCGGGGAAGCTGGTGGCGCTGGGGCACCTGCTGTGGGACGGCGACGAGACCGAGGTGGCCCTCCTCGTCGAGGACGTCTGGCAGCGCCGCGGCATCGGCGCCGAACTGCTGCGCCGACTGGTGGAGATGGCCGCGGAGGCGCGCAGCGAGAGCGTCTACGCCGTGACGCAGGCGTCCAACACCGGCATGGTGGCGGCGATGCGCGGCCTGGGGTTGCCGCTGGACTACCAGGTCGAGGAGGGCACCCTGGTGATCACCGCCCGGCTCGCTCCGGTTCCCGCGACGACGGAGACGGGCGGGCACTGAGCTCCCCGGCGCCGCCCTCCTCGGAGCCGTCCTCGGAGCCACTCTCGCCGGCGTGCCCCGCCCCGAGGGCGGCGTCGAGGTCCCGCCACAGGTCCTCGACGTCCTCCAGGCCGACCGACATGCGCAGCAGCTTCTCGCCGATCCCACCGGTGCGGCGGTTGTCCTCGCCGATGATGCGGTGGCTGATGGAGCCGGGGTGCTGGATGAGGGTGTCCACGCTGCCGAGGCTGACGGCCGGGGTGATCAGCCGCACTCCCGCGATCACCCGGTGCGGATCGCCGCGCACCTCGAAGGAGACCATGGCGCCACCGAGCCGGGGGTAGTGGACGCGGGCGACGCGCGGGTCGTCCGCCAGGCGCCGGACCAGTTCGGCGGCGGTGGCGGACTGCGCCCGCACCCGCACCGGCAGGGTGGACAGGCCGCGCAGCAGCAGATAGCCGGCCCAGGGGTGGAGCACCCCACCGGTGGCGAAGCGGATCCTGCGCAGCTCCCGGGCCGTGGACTCGTCGCAGGCGACGACGCCGCCGAGGACGTCGCCGTGGCCGCCCAGGTACTTGGTGGCGCTGTGCAGCACCATCCGGGCGCCGTGCTCGACCGGGCGCTGCAGGACGGGGGTGGCGAAGGTGTTGTCGACCAACAGCGGCACCGATCCGCAGGCGTGGGCCACGGCATCGAGGTCCACCTCGGACAGGGTGGGGTTGGCCGGGGACTCCACCACCACCAGACCGGTGTCGTGACGGATGGCGTCGGCGATGCCGGCAGGGTCCGCCCAGGTCACCTCGGTGCCCAGCAGCCCGCTGGTGAGCAGGTGGTCGCTGCACCCGTACAGCGGCCGCACCGCCACGACGTGCCGCAGTCCCGCCGCGGACCGGGCCAGGAGCACGGCGGTCAGCGCCGCCATTCCGCTGGCGAAGGCGACGGCCGCCTCCGCCCCCTCCAGGCGGGCCAGGGCGGTCTCGAAGCGCGCCACGGTGGGGTTGTCGAGCCGGGCGTAGACCGGCGGGCCGTCCGGCAGGACGCCGGTGGCGGCGAACGCGTCGAGCCGGGCGGCCTCGGCGCGGCTGTCGTGGGAGGGGTAGGTGGTGGACAGGTCCAGGGGGGCGGTGTGCAGGCCGAGGGCCGCGAGGTCCTCGCGTCCGGCGTGCACGGCTTCGGTGACCAACGACCGGGCCGGCGTCGTCGGTGTCGTGTCCATGCTGTCCTTGGTCATACGGCGATACTGAACAGCTACCGGGAAGTAGCCCGAAAAGCCCGTGCTATGTTCGCCCGATGTCCGATTCCATCGCACTGGACACGGTCGATCTGGAGATTCTGCGCCTGCTGCAGAACGACGCCCGGACCACCTACCGCGACCTCGCCGGCGCCGTGGGAGTGGCCCCCTCCACCTGCCTGGACCGGGTGGCACGGCTGCGGCGCGGCGGGGTGATCCTCGGCCACGCCCTGCGGCTGGACCCGGCCAGGCTGGGACGGCCGCTGGAGGCCTTCCTGTCGGTCCAGGTCCGGCCGCACCGCAGGGAGTTGATCGGCCCGTTCGTGGAACGCGTCCGGGCCCTGCCGGAGTCCCGGGCGCTGTTCCACCTGACCGGCCCGGACGACTACCTCGTCCACGTGGCGGTCGCCGGGACCGCCGACCTCCAGCGGCTGGTGCTGGACGAGTTCACCTCGCGACGGGAGGTCGCCCGCGTGGAGACGCGGCTGATCTTCCAGCAGTGGACGTGCGGGCCGCTGCTGCCGCCCGCCGCCCCGTCCTGACCCCGACTCCCCGCCGGCGCGGCCGGGCTCCCTCCCGTTCCGTCCGCCCCCTCGCGCCGGAGCGCCGCGGACCGACACCGACGAACAGCGGACGCACCGCTGACGCGACGGCCCTCGACGTACCAGGATGGCGACCATGTCCGATGCCACTGTGAACGCGCCCCTGCCCCGACAGGTCGCCGACGCCCACGTCGACGCGCTCGTCGAACTCGACCCCATCCTCGGCACCCACCTCGGTCTCCCCGAGAGCTCGGGGAGACTTCCCGACTTCTCCCCCACCGGTCAGGAGGAGCAGGCCGACCTGTGCCGCACCACCCTGGAACGGCTCGCCGAGGCGGAGAAGCGGCCCGGCGGGGACAGCGACGTCGAACGGCGCTGCGCGCGACTGCTGCGCGAACGGCTGACCGCCGAACTCGCCGTCCACGAGGCCGGTGAGGGGCTGCGCACCGTCAGCAACCTCCGCTCACCGCTGCACTCGGTGCGCGGTGTCTTCACCCTCATGCCGACCGAGGGCGACGAGGACTGGGCGGCCGTCGCCCGCCGGTTGCGCGCCGTGCCGGCGGCGTTGGCCGGTTACCGGGGTGCCCTGGAAGCGGGTCTGGCCGGCGGCCTCCCGGCCGGCCCCCGCCAGGTGGAGACGGTGGTGGGACAGCTCGACGCGTGGATCGCCGGCGACGGGGGACGGGGCTGGTTCGCCGAGTTCACCGACGACGGCCCCCGGGCGCTGCGCTCCGAACTGGACGGTGCCGCCGCGACGGCCACCGACGCCCTGGCCCGGCTACGGGACTGGCTCCGCGACACCTACGCCCCGGCCCTCCACGGTGCCCCGGACACCGTCGGCCGCGAACGGTACCGGCGTTGGGCGCGCTACTGGAACGGCACCGACCTGGACCTGGAGGAGGCGTACGCGTACGGCTGGGAGGAGTACCACCGCGTCCACGCCGAGATGCGCGCCGAGGCCGAGAAGGTGCTGCCCGGGGCGGCCGACCCCTGGGCGGCGCTGCGCCGGCTCGACACCCACGGCCGGGCGGTCGAGGGCGTGGAGGAGACCCGTCGCTGGCTCCAGGAGCTGATGGACGAGGCGATCGAGAAGCTGGACGGCACGCACTTCGAACTGGCCGAGCCGATCCGTCGGGTGGAGTCGATGATCGCTCCGCCCGGCGGTGCCGCCGCGCCGTACTACACCAAGCCGTCGTTGGACTTCTCCCGTCCCGGCCGCACCTGGCTGCCGACGATGGGCCAGACCCGGTTCCCCGTCTACGACCTGGTCACCACCTGGTACCACGAGGGAGTTCCCGGCCACCACCTCCAACTCGCCCAGTGGACGTACGTCGCCGACCGGCTCTCGCGCTACCAGACGACGGTCGGCTCGGTCAGCGCCAACGCCGAGGGCTGGGCGTTGTACGCGGAACGCCTCATGGACGAACTCGGTTTCCTGCACGACGCCGAACTGCGGTTGGGCTACCTGGACGCGCAGATGATGCGGTCCACCCGGGTCATCGTGGACATCGGCATGCACCTGGGGCTGGAGATCCCCGACCACTCCCCCTTCCACCCCGGCGAGCGGTGGAACCCGAGGCTGGCGCAGGAGTTCTTCGGCCTGCACAGCGGGCGCCCGGCCGACTTCGTGGAGAGCGAGCTGGTCCGGTACCTGGGCATGCCCGGCCAGGCGATCGGCTACAAGTTGGGCGAGCGGGCCTGGTTGAAGGGGCGCGAGGCCGCCCGCGCGGCACACGGCGACGCCTTCGACGCCAAGCGGTGGCACATGGAGGCGCTGTCGCTGGGGTCGCTGGGGTTGGACGACCTCGTGGCGGAGCTCTCGGCCCTCTGAGCCCCGTGCGACGCTCCCGCGGGGCGCGCTCTGCGACTGCGCGCCCCGCGGACGCTCCTCGCCCCGTCCCTCGGGTCGGGGTCCGGACGTCGGGTTCCCAAGGCACCGGGCGGTCCGTCACCGGGTGAAGCCGCCGTCGGAGGTGACGACCCGCCCGGTGATCCAGGCGGCCTCGTCGGTGGCGAGCCAGGCGACCAGACGGGCGGGGTCGTCCGGCCGCCCCCAGCGCCCGCCGGGGGGAGAGGGACGCGACGGCCGCGTGGGTCTCACCGGTGGCGTACCCGGTGTCCACCGGGCCGGGGTTGATCGTGTTGACGGTGATCCCGCGGCGGGCGAGGGCGGTGGCCAGGGTGCGGGTGACGGAGGCGAGGGCCCCCTTGGCCAGGGCGTAGGCGACCTCGTCCGGCATCCCACAGCCCTGCCCCGGCGCATCGGCGCCATCGTCCAGGTCGCCCTCGCCCCCGACAACGCACGGCGATGAGCTTCGCCGCGAGAACCCCACCGATCGTCTGGGCCGCCCTCGCCCTGATGAGTCGCCGCCTCCCCCGCGCGGCAGGCGCCCGACCCGGGCTGCTCCCTCCTCGTCCTTCCCCGCGTCGCCGATGGCGACGCGGGGATTCGCCGCGGGGGCCGATGAGTTTCCGGCTCGCCACGGGTCTGCACCGGAAGGACGTCCGACGATGGAAGGAAGCTCGATGTCAAGCCTGATGGTCGACTACATCATGTCCCTCGACGGTTACGGCGCAGCCGAGGGCTGGCCCGGATGGTGGGGCATGGAGGGCCCCGAATACTTCGCGTGGCTGGAAGAAGACGGCAAGAACGACTGGATCACGCTCATGGGCGCGACGACGTACCGGATGATGTCCAAGTTCGCCGAGCAAGGGGAGGAGGGTGTCGACGCGCTGACCGCGCTGGACAAAATCGTGTTCTCCTCGACCCTGACCGCCCCCTTGTCCTGGGCCAACACCGAGTTGGTCACCGGCGACGCGGTCGAATCCGTACGGAAGATGAAGCGCGGCTCGCGGCAACTGCGCACCCTCGGCAGCCTCGGTCTCTCCCGCTCGCTGCTGAGGGCCGGCCTCGTCGACCGGTTCCGCGTCGTCGTCTTCCCGGTGATCACCGGGGCGACCGGGCGCGACCGGATCTTCGACGGCTACCCCGATGTCAAGCTCGACCTCATGGAAAGCCGTACCCTCGACGGTCGTTCACAGGTGCTCGACTACAAGCCCACCGTGCTCGACGGGCCGCCGGGAACCGGTCCGCAGTGAGGCTTTTCCGTCATCGGTCCGAGCCGGTCGGATCCGGAGTGGGCACGGAAGAGGCTCGTCGGCACACCTGTCACGCTTCCGGAGGGGTTCGCCCCCCGGGGCGATCCCGACGCCGTTTCCCTTGGGTCGCGAGACCTAGGTCGATGGCTCGACGCGGTGCCCGATGCGCTTCCTCGTGCCCGCTGGTCCGATGGGGGAGTGAGTGATCCTGTGAACGAGCCGGAGTCGGCCGTCCGTCTGCGCTTGGCCGAGGAGAAGAACGTCTGGCTGTGCACCGTGCGTCCGGACGGCTCCGCCCACGTCACGCCTGTCTGGTTCGTCTGTCGAGGTTCCCGATGGTGGATCGGCGCGGATCACGGCTCCGTCAAGGTCGGGAACATCCGCAAGGAGCCCCGTGTGTCCCTGGCCTTGGAGGATGGCCGGTTTCCGGTTGTCGCCGAGGGGGACGCCTCGCTGATTCGTGACGGGTTTCCCCGCGAGGTCGTGGCCGCGTTCGAACGGAAGTACGGGTGGGACGTATCCGCTCCCACCCGCCCCGGAGGCAAGCGGGTGCTGCTGGAGGTGCGGGTACGCCGGTGGCTTTTGGCCGGCACGGCCCAGTGACGGCGGCGGCAGGAGCCGACCTCGGGCCATGAGTCGGCGGTGGCGGACGGGGGCTGCGGCGACACCGACGAAGACGACGAGGGCGAGGACGTGCCCGGCCTGTCCTCCGGATGCAGCGGAGAGCCGGTCACCTCGCTCCGGAACCGGGCCGGTTCCCAGGCGTCCGCACAGTCGATCGCCACGTTCCGCACCACCGTAACCAGCCGAACACCACCGGGACGCGCTCGTTCCCCGCGCACACGGCTCAGGCGTCCCGCGGCGCCCGGCCCTACGGCACCCGGTGGCGGACGGTCGAGCCCGCGCGGCCCTTGACCACCTCCAGCTGGGCCGGAACGCGGCGACGCAGATCGGGGACGTGGCTGACGATGCCGACGCTGCGATCGCGCTCGCGCAGGGAGTCCAGCACGTCCAGCACCTCGTCGAGCGTCTGGTCGTCCAGGCTGCCGAACCCCTCGTCGATGAAGAGGGTGTCCAGCCGGACCCCGCCCGCCTCCTCGGTGACGACGTCGGCGAGCCCGAGGGCCAGGGCGAGGGAGGCGAAGAACGTCTCGCCGCCGGAGAGGGTGGCGGTGTCGCGCTCGCTGCCCGTCCAGGCGTCGATGACGTGCAGGCCCAGGCCGGAACGGCCGCGGCCAGAGGCGCGCGCGTCGGAGTGGACCAGGGTGTAGCGGCCGCCGGACATGTGCGCCAGCCGGGCGCCGGCCGCCGCGGCCACCTGCTCCAGACGGGCGGCCAACACATAGGACTCCAGGCGCATCCGGCGTTCGTTCTCCGCGGAGGTGCCGGCGGTGAGGGCGGCGAGCCGGGCGACGCGGTCGTACTCCTCGCGCAGCGGTGCCAGGGCGCGGGCGTCGGCCAGGGCACGGGCGGAGAGCCGGTCGAGTTCGGCGCAGCGGTCGCGGGCGGCGGCCTCGGCGGAGGAGGTCGCCTTCAGCCGGGCGACGGCCTCCTCCAGTCCGGCCTCGGCGGCGGCGAGGGCCGTGGCCGGGAGGCCGTCGGCCCCGGCCAGTTCGGGATCGGCGAGCGCGGCGGCGACGGCGGCCTCCTCGGCCTGCCGTTCGTCCACGCGGCGCTGCAGTGCGCGCCGTTCGTGGTCGGTCAGGAGGGCGTCGGCGGCGGCCCGCGGGGTGTCGAACCCGGCGCGCCAGACGGCGTCGGCGAGCCGGGCGTCGGTCTCCTTCAGCCGGGACGCGGCGGCCTCGGCGGCGGACGCGGCCTCGACGGCGGCGGCCAGTGCCGTGACGCGGTGTTCCATCCCGCGGGCGCGGTCGGCGACGGAGGCGGCCGCGCCGCGGGCCCGCGCCACCTGCTCGGCCAGACCGGCGCGTTCGGCCTGCAGGGTCTCGCGCCGGGAGGTGCGGGCGGCCGTGCGGCGTTCGGCGTCCTGCCGGGCCGCGAGCCGGGCCTCGTACTCGCGCCGCGCGCGCTCCAGGGCCGCGCGGGCGTCGGCGGCGCCGGCGGCGGTGCGACGGGCCTCGGCGTGCTCGGCCTCCAGGGCGGCCACCCGGTCGGCGAGGGAGGCGGCGGACGCCTCCCCCGCCTCCTTCGCGGCCTCGGTCAGTCTCTCCCGGACGTTCTCCAGGCGCAGTTCGGCCTGTCGGAGGACGTCCTCGGCCCGCCGGTACCGCTCCAGCGCCTCCTCCTCGGCCCGCCGGTCGACGTGCCGCGCTCCGGGGCGGGCCGGGGCGGGGTGCTCGGGCGAGCCGCACACCATGCACGGTGCCCCGTCGGCCAGTTCACCGGCCAGTTCGGCCGCGATGCCGTCCAGTCGGCGTGCCCTGACGTCCAGCCAGTCCTGTTGGGCGGCCGCCGCCCGTTCGCGGGCCTCCAGCGCCTCGGCGCGGGAGGTGGCCTCGGTGGCGGCGAGGGTGTCGCGGTGGCGGGCGGCCTCCAACCGGCGGACGGCGGCGTCGAGGTGTCGGGCGAGCCGTTCGGCGCGGGAGGTGGCCTCGGTGGCCGCGTCGGCTTCGCGTCGGCGGGCGTCGTGGGTGGCCTCCCAGCCCGCCAGCCACTCCTCCGCTTCGCGCAGCAGCCCCTCGTCCTCGCCCGATTCGCGGTCCAGTCGGGCGAGTTCGTCGGTGATGCGGTCGCAGCGTTCCTCGGCGTGCCGGGCGGCCTCCAGGGTGCCCAGCTCCCGGCGGGCGGCGCGTTCGAGGTCGGCGAGGTGTTCGGCGGGCGCCCGGGCGAGGTCGGCGGGGAGCCGGGAGCGGGCGTGTTCCTCGGCGCGCGCGGCGCGGCGACTCTCGTCCTCGGTCCTCTCCCGCGCCTCCAGGAGGGGGGCCACGGCCTCGGCGGCGCGGGAGCGCTCCAGCCTGGCCCGGTCGGTCCGGTGCCGCTCGGCATCGGCCGCCAGGGCGTCGGCGCGGCGCCGGGCGTCGGCGAGACGTCGCGCGCGACGGTCGCGTTCGCGGACCTCCTCCAGGTGGCGCCGGGCGGCGGTGTGGGCCTCTTCGGCGGCCCGGTGGGCGGCGGTGGTGGAGTCCAGGCGCTCGCGGGCGTGGGAGCGGGCCTGCGCGCCCCACTCCAGCACGGCGCCGGCCAGACCGGGGTCACCGGCCGAGAGGTCGTCCAACGTGCTGCCGTCCGGTGCCGAGGCGTCGGTCCCGGCGGCCTGCCGCATGCGCTGGGCCAGGGCGAGCAGCCGTTCGTCGCCGTCGCGCACCCGGCCCTGGGCGGCGGTGCGCAGCTCCGCCAGGTGCCGTTCGACGGCGGCGAAGCGGCCGGTGTCGAAGAGGCGGCCCAACAGCCTGGCCCGGTCCTCGGCCCCGGCCCGCAGGAAACGGGCGAAGTCCCCCTGGGGCAGCAGGACCACCTGGCAGAACTGCTCCCGGCTCATGCCCAGCAGGTGGGACAGCTCCTCGCCTATCTCCTGGTGGGAGCGGCTGAGGGCCTTCCAGGTGCCGGTGGCGGCGTCGTACTCGCGCAGCCGGGACTGGGCCTTCTCCGTGGTCGTCCCGGTGCCGCGCCGCTTGGGACGGAGCTGCTCGGGCAGGCGGGTGACCTCCAGCCGGCGTCCACCGACGGTCAGGTCGAGGACCACCTCGGTGAGGGTCGTGGGGTCGGCGTGGTCGCTGCGCAACAGGCGCCCGCCGAAGGCCTGGCGGGCGCCGGGCACACCGCCGTACAGGGCGTAGCAGACGGCGTCCAGCACGGAGGTCTTGCCCGCTCCGGTGGGGCCGTGCAGGAGGAACAGCCCGGCGGCGGACAGCGCGTCGAAGTCGACGGTCTGGGTCCCGCCGAAGGGGCCGAAGGCGGTGACGGTGAGCCGGTGGAGCCTCATCGTGGGGCCTCCCCGCGAGCGGCCTCGACCCGCACGGCGTCCAACGCTCCGCCCAGCAGGGCGCGTTCGTGCTCGTCGGGGCCCGTCCCGCCCCGGACGTGGGCGACGAAGCCCTCCACGATCTCGGCGTCGGTGCGGTCGCGCAACCGGCGGCCGTAGGAGGCGAAGGGGTCCTGGGGCGGCCGTTCGGGATCCAGGACGAGGGTGAGGACGTGGGGGAAGCGGGCGGCGAGCCGGGCCATCGGTTCGCTCGGACGGACCGGGTCGGTGAGAGTGGCCTCGACCCACGCCCGCTCGTGACGCTCCAGGGCGGGGTCGGTGAGCAGGTCCTCCAGCCGGCCTCGGACGCGGGCCAGCGGGCGGGGCACCGGGCAGTCGATCCGCTCGGCGTTCACCTCGCCCGCCGGTCCGAGGTCGACCAGCCACATCGACTTGCGGTGGTGGGCCTCGGAGAAGGAGTAGGCCAGGGGCGAGCCGGAGTAGCGGACGCGGTCGCCGAGGGTCTGGCAGCCGTGCAGGTGGCCCAGCGCGACGTAGTCCACGCCGTCGAAGACCCCGGCGGGGACGGAGGCGGCGCCGCCGACGGTGATGTCCCGTTCGCTGTCGGAGGTCTCGCCCCCGGTGACGAAGGCATGGGCGAGGACGACGGAGCGGGTGCCGGCCGGGCGGGTGGCCAGGTCGGCGCGGACCGTGTCCATGGCGGCGCCCAGCACGTCCGCGTGGGCCGCCCTCTCCACCCCGAGGACGTCCTTGACCAGGGCGGGCTCCAGATAGGGCAGGCCGTAGAAGGCGACCTGTCCGTGGGCGTCGGCCAGGAGGACGGGGTCGGCGCACCCGGCGGGGTCGGTGCGCAGGTGGACGCCCGCCCGCTCGATGAGCCCGGCGCCCACCCCCAGCCGGCGTGCCGAGTCGTGGTTGCCGGAGATCATGACGGTCGGCACGCCGATGCCGGCGAGGCGGTGCAGCGTGTCGTCGAAGAGTTCGACGGCCGACAGCGGCGGCACCGCGCGGTCGTAGACGTCGCCGGCGACCAGCACCGCGTCGACACGCTCGGCACGCACCGTCTCCACCAGGTGGTCGACGAACGTCTCCTGGGCGGAGAGCAGGCTCACCCGGTGGAAGCTCCGTCCCAGGTGCCAGTCCGAGGTGTGCAGCAGTCTCACAGGCCGGCTCCGCCCCGCATGTCTCGTCCTCCCTGGCGCCATACGCGCCCCCGGGCCCTCGACGGACCCGTGGGCGCACGGACCGGATTGTTTCATGATCCGGCCGGCGGAATGCCCCGGACGGGGGAATCGGGGTGGGTTCAGGCGGTCAGCGGCCGACGCAGTCGACGAACCGGACCCGGTCGGCGCCCGCCGCGACGAACTCCTCCTGGGGGTTGTTGGCGAGCAGGCACATGTCGTAGCGGACGAGCGCGGGGGATCCGCTCCCCGCGCCGTCCCCGTAGTCGTGCCGGCCGGAGAGTTGGCAGCAGTCGTAGCGCACCAGCGGGCCCCTCGGGGTGAGGCGGTAGCGGTGCGGGCGGGAGGAGGGGGCGAAGGGCTTGAAGGAGTTGGAGGTGTCGTCGCAGTCGTTGAAGTGCACCGTCCCGCTGTCCCAGGCGCAGTCGATCACCACCGTGTGCTCGTCGCGGATCTCGAAGCGGATGTCCTCGGCGTGGAAGCGCTGCACGGAGTCGAGGTGTTCCTCGCGCGGGAAGCGGAAGAAGGTGCTGGTCGGTCCGTAGTGGGGGCTCTCCTCGGGGCGACGGCCGGTGATGATGTAGGAGCCTCCCCGGCAGGTGATGGAGCCTCCGTAGGGGAACTCCAGGAAGTTGCCCCACTCGTACTCCACCTTCATGTCGTTGAACCAGTAGTTGAGGAACTGGTCCTGTTGCGGGCGGTCGGTCGACTTCCGCGACAACCCCGAGTACAGGAACGCCCTGCGCCAGGCGCCGCCCACGCGGCAGGCGTCCCACCGCATCTCGGAGTTGGTGTTGCTGCCGTCGAGGGCGAGGCCGTAGGTCCACTCCCCCAGCCACTCGCACTCGGTGAAGCGGTAGTCCTGGGCCTGACCGGTGGAGTACGAGTAGAAGAACGAGGCGCCCGGGGTGCCCGAGCGGAAGCCCAGGTGCTCGAAGACGACGTTCGCCCAACGGTTCTCGTTGCGGCACAGGTAGGAGTCCTCGGCCCGCTCCGGCGCGAAGAGGATCTGTGCCATGCGTTTGCCCGCGCCGCGGAACCGCAGCCCGTTGGCCTTCGGCCCGCCGTCCTCGGCCGCGTCGATCAGGGCGTTCGGCTCGCGGACGAGGTAGGTGCCGGCGGGCACGTCGACGACGGTGCGCCCGACGCCGTCCCACACCCGGCCGGCCGCGTGACGGTAGGCCTCGGCGAAGGCCGCGCTGTCGTCGGTCCGTCCGTCGCCCCGGGCGCCGAAGTCGGCGACGACGTCGACGGTGGTCCCGCCCTCGGGGCGGCGCCCGGGGACGGAGGTCACCTCGGCCTCGTCGGTCCGGGCCCGCCGCGACGGTTCGCAGCCCGCGAGGCCCGTCGCGAGAGCGGCCGTCCCACCGGCCGTCAGCAGTGCCCGGCGGGAGGTGCGCCGGTCCGGGCGGCGGGCGGGGTCGTCGTCCGGTTCCGCCGCTCGCCGGAGGGGTGCGCCTGTCATGATTGCTCCTTCGCACGTCGGTGCCTTCAGGGGGGAACGATGAGCCGGTTCCGTTACGCGGTGGAGCGGCTGGCGGCCGCGCAGAAGTCGGCCAAGGGGGTGTCGCTGTACTCGCGGTACGTCAACCGGCCCGCGGGTCGGTTGCTGGCCGCGGCCGCCTACGCCGCGCGGTTGACGCCGAACCGGGTCACGGCGCTCAGCGCGGTGTCCACCTTCACGGGCGTGGCGCTGACGGCCCTCCTGCCGCCGTCGCACGCGCTGGCGGTCGGGGTGTTCGCGGCGCTGGTGGTGGGTTTCGCGTTGGACTCCGCCGACGGTCAGCTCGCCCGGTTGACGGGCGGCGGCAGCGCGGCCGGCGAGTGGCTCGACCACGTGGTCGACTGCGCCAAGACGCTCGCGCTCCACATGGCGGTGCTGGTCGCCTTCCACCGCCACTTCGACTTCTCCGACCCCCTTCTCCTGCTGGTGCCGGTGGCCTTCCAGTTCGCCGCCGTGCTGATCTTCTTCGGCGGGATCCTGACCGAGCAGTTGAAGCGGAGGGCGGCCGCCACCACGGCGTCCGCGGCCCGGCCCTCCACCCTCCGCTCGGTCCTCCTGCTGCCGGTGGACTACGGGGTGTTCTGCGCGGTCTTCCTGTTCCTGGGGAACCGGGAGCTGTTCACGGTGCTGTACTGCGCGCTGCTCGCCGTCCACCTGGTGTTCCTGGTGGCGTTCCTGGTGAAGTGGTACCGGGAGTTGTCCGTCCCGGCCCGCTGAGGTTCCGGGGCACCCACGGTCCCCGGGCGGCCGCCCCCTCACGGGACCGGCCGTCCCGGGGGCCGGCCGGTCAGGCCGACTCCGCCATTCCGTCCAGCGCCCTGCGCAGCAGGGTGCTGGAGGTGTGCACGGTGTAGGGGAAGTAGACGACCTCGACCCCGACGCCGGCGAAGTCCCTCTCCAACCTGTCGCCCTTCTCGGTGCCCCGCCAGTCGTCGCCCTTGAAGATGACGTCGAAGCGGACCTGCTGCCACGTCTCCAGCTTGTCGGGCACCGTCTCCACGAATGCCGCGTCCACGAACCGGATGCTGCGGACGATCTCCAGCCGTTCGGTCAGCGGTACGACCGGCGACCGGCCCTTGGCCAGCTCGGCCATCTCGTCCGACACCACACCGGCGACCAGGTAGTCGCACCGGCTCCTGGCATGGCGCAGGATGTTGAGGTGCCCGACGTGGAACAAGTCGTAGACTCCGGGCGCGTAGCCCACTCGGTGCGTCATCCGTTCTCCTCGACTCGTGGTCAGTCGGCGGCCGTCACGTACAGCGGGCCGTTGCGGCTGGAGAGGTTGGTGCCGTCGGTGACCTCCAGCGAGTAGCGGTGGGTCGCCCCCGGTGCCACGGTGTCGGTGAAGGTCACCGTGGGGCGGTCCCAGGAGCGGGACTCCCGGTCGAGGGTGGCCACCAGGACGCCGTCCCGGCGGACCAGATAGGTCAGGACGCCGTCGTCCCGGTCCCAGGCCGCCCGCCAGCTCAACGTGATCTTCCCCGGCGCGTCGCTGGTGCCGCTGAAGGCGGGCACCAGCGGGGCTCCGGTGTCGGGAGCCGCGGCGAAGCGGGTCAGCCCCTGCTGCGGGGCGTCGTTGACGGCGGTGAACTCGCCCCCCGTCCACAGGATTCCGTCCGCCATGACCATGGCGCGCGGGCCGAGTTTCTCCCCGATGCCGCCGTTGGTGTCGGGGAACCAGGTCAGGATCGTCTCGTCGGCGATCGACTGGGCCAGCAGGTGCTGGCGGTTCTGGTGCTCGGGGAAACCGCCCGGCGTCTGCGAGCAGTCGTGCGCGTGCGAGCCGCTGTAGAGCACGCCCCGGTACGGCACGACGGCCTGGGTGGCGCCCAGGCAGGTGTCCTTCCACAGCATCGCGCCGTCGGAGAGCCTGCCGGCCACGCGGCCGTCGAAGACCCCGCCACCGGTTCCCTCGGCGCCCAGGTAGAAGTTGGTGCCGTCGTTGACCAGGGACTTGACCGCGGAGCGGCGGGGGATCCAGCCGGTGAAGCGGTTGACGATCTCGCCGGTGGTGGCGTCCAGGCCGACCAGTCCGTGCACGCTGTTGAGGAGGCTGCCGTTGATCGAGGTGAACCGGCCACCGATGACGACCTTGCCGTGCTCCGGGGAGACGGTGATCGCGTTGATCCCCGGAGTGGGGTCGTTGGAGATCGACGAGCCGCGGACGGTGACGTTGAAGGGAAGCAACCGCCCGTCGCGGGTCAGGGCCGCGACACGCTCGCGCGTCTCCCCCTGGACGGTGGTGAACTGGCCGCCGATGTAGACGGTGGTGTCGGTGACGTCGATGGCCCGGACCACCGAGGAGACCGCGGGTTTCCACGCGTCGTCGATGGTGCAGTCGGCGGTGTCGAGAGCGGCGGTGTTGGAGCGTCCCACTCCCCCGGCACTGCCGAAGGAGCCCCCGATGTAGAGGACGGAGCCGTCGGGCGAGGCCTTCATCGCCCGGACCGTCTCCACCCCTCCGGTGAACGCCGGCGCGCACGGCAGGGGCTCACCGGTGACGGCGTCGAAGGCCGCGAAGTTCTTGCGGGGCAGCTCGCCGGTTCCGGGGGCCGCGCCGGGCGGACGGATGTGCTCGAAGGTGCCGCCCGCGTAGACGACGCCCTCCGCGTACGCCAGGGTCCACACGATGCCGTCGGTCTGCCAGGTGCTCAGCGGATCGGCGGTGAGCGTGGGTTCGTCGGCCGCGTGGGCCGGGCCGGTCGCCAGGGCCAGCGGCGACAGGGCCACCACGGCGGCGACGAGCAGGGATCTGACGGTTCTTCTCCTGCGCATGGTCCCCCCTGGAAGCACATGAGCGAGAACGGGACGGAAGAGGGGCGGGACGGAAACGCTCGCGGACGACACGCGCGGGACACAGCGCCCCGCGTTCACCGTGCCTCTCTCCCGTCGCCCTTGCGCAGCGCCCGGAAGAAGTCCCCCACCCCCAGCGGCACACGATAGCGCCACACCGCGATCCCGAACGCGCACATCGTCAAAGTCGTCCCCCACAGAGCCCCCTGTGCCGTGTCGCCCAGCAGCGCCCGCCCCCCGAACGCCACCGGGGCGGCCACCGCGAGGGCGATGGCGGCGGCGCACAGATAGCCCCGGTCGACCGTACGGAAGCCCAGCCGCCGGCGTACCAGCAGGGCCGACATCCCGTTGTCCACCACGATCGCCAGGCCCCAGGCGACCGCCGCGCCCGTCACCCCGTACCGGGGCGCCAACCAGATCCCGGCGCCGATCTGGACGACGAACCCGGTGCCGGCGACCGCCAGGTTCCACACGCTGCGGCCGGCCATGAGGATGACGGTCTGGGCGTTGCCGACCGCGACGTTGACCGCACAGGCCGCCGAGAGGACCACCAGACCGGCCGCTCCCTCGTCGAACCCCTCCCCGAACAGGGAGAGCACGGCGCCGGGATAGGCGGCCAGGAGCACGAACAGCGGCCAGGAGAACAGCACGATCCACCGGGTGGAGAGTCGGTGGAGGTGTGCCGCGTCGGCCGTGCGGCCCCCCGTCAACAGCCTGCTGAGCTGCGCCGCGACGGCGAGCCGGACCGCGAGCTGGAGCAGGGTGCCCGCGGTCACCAACCGTCCCGCGGCGGTGTAGACGCCGGCCTCGGCGCTGGTGCCCAGCGCCGACAGCAGGATCACCCCGATCCACACCGAGGCGATGTCGAAGACCGAGGAGAGGGCGCGGGGCCCGGCGAAGGCCCAGAAGACGCCCGGTCCGACCGATCGCGGGGCCTGGGGCGGGCCGGGATGCGCGGCGCGGGAGCGGCGCAGCGCCCACCAGACGGCGGCCGCGGCCGGCAGGGCGGGTGCCAGCCAGGCCGCGGACAGGGCGAGGACGCCGGGCGACAGCAGGACCAGGGGAAGGGCGATCACCACCCGCAGCACGGGTTTGCCCATCTGTTCGACACCCACGAAGGGCACCACCGACCCGTAGCCCCGGGTGGCCCCGAGCAGCACCAGGGAGACGGTGGCCACCGGCAGGAAGACCGCGAACAGCCGCACCACCGCCACCGCCTGGTCCTGGGGCAGTCCGGGCAGCAGCCACAGCGCCGCGGTGGGCGACAGCAGCAGCGCCGCGGCGGCCGCCGCCGAACTCGCCGCCAGGGCGGGGGGCACGGCGGTGCGCAGGAGCGCGGGCACCCCGGCGCCGCCGGTGAGTTCCAGGTCACGGGAGACGAAACGCACCAGCGCGGTGTCGGCCCCCAGCTTGCAGGCGTTGCCGAGGACGGTGAACGCGGCGACGCACGCGAAGACCGCGCCGGCCCCGTGCGCGCCCAGCCCCCGGGTGACGACGGCGACCAACAGGAAACCGAACAGGGCGTTGGTGCCGGAACCCACGAAGCCGAACCAGCCGCCGCGCACGGTCGCGGTGACCGCGCGGGCACCGGTCGTGCCCGCGCCGGCCGTGCCCGCGCCGGCCGTGCCGCCCTCCGCGGCGGGTCGGACGCCGGTCACGAGCGCAGGGTGGTGCCGTCGCCGGCGCGCCGGTACCGCCCATAGGAGCCGTAGGCGCTGTCGGACCGGTCACCGGACGGGGGCGGGGCGACCCGCTTGAGCGCCACGGTGTCCTCGGAGCTCACGGGGCCGGCCTCCCCGCCCGCCGCCGCGAGGTCGTCCTCCGGCGCGGTGCCGACCTCGGCGTGGGGGTGGCCGTCGGCGGCGGGCGGGGCCGCCCTCTCCCACCGCCGTCCGCCCCCGTACAGCACGGCGCCCAGGACGTGTCCGCCGACGGACTCCACCAGCTCCCGCACCCGGCCCAGGTCGTCCCTGCGGGTGTCGTCCGGGTCGCAGACCACCAGCACTCCCCGCACCAGTCCGGCGACGGCCGTGCCGTCGGCGTGGGAGAGCAGGGGCGCGGTGGTGGCGACGACGTACTCGCCCCGCTCCGCCGCGCCGGTCAGCACCCGGGCGAGCCGGGGGGAGTTCATCGCCCGCGCGGCGTCGGTCGTCCGGCGCCCGGGGAGGATCGCGAGCCTCCCGGCGGTCTCCGCGTCCAGGACGAGCCGGGAGCCGCCGAGCCAGTCGCCGCCCGGGGAGGGCCGATGGGCGCCGCCGCGCAGGGGGAGCCGCCCGGCCAGGTGCGGTGAGCGCGGGTCGGCCTCGACCAGCAGCACGTCGCGGCCGGTCTCCGCCAGGGCGGCGGCCAGGTTGACGGCGGTCGCCGCGGTCTCGGGATGCTCCCGGGCGGAGATCACCAACAGGCCGCCGGGCTCGGCGAGCCACGGGTGCCGCAACAGCCGGAGGGCGATCGTCCGGTAGGTCTCGGCGCGCTCGCCCTCCCGGGAGGGCCCGACCTCCAGCAGCTCCGTGCCTCCCCCGCGGCGCGGGAGCGAGCCCAGTACCGGCGCGCGCAGGATCTCGCGCACCTCGTCCGCCGTACGCGCCCGGGGGTCGAGGAGGGAGCGGATCCAGGCGGTCACCAGTCCTCCGGCCAGGCCGACCACCGAACCGACGACGACGAGCACGGCGGGGCCGGGGCCGGACGGGGTGTCGGGGGCGTCGCCCTCGCGCACCACCTCGCCGGGCGTGGTGTCCAACGTCCTCAGACCGGTGATGCGGCCCTGGAGATCCGCTATCCGGGCGCCCAGCGCCTCGCGCTCGGCCTCGGCGGCCCCCCGGGCGGAGGCGGTGGTCGCGCCCGCGATCCGCTCGTCCAGTTCCCGACGCCGCTCCAGGAGGGGATCCAACTCCTCCCGGAGCTTGGTGACGGTGGCGTCGACGCGGCGGTCGGCGGTCTCCTCGCGATGGTCCAGGTACGCCTGGACGAAGGCCCTGACCCGCCGGGCCGCCTCCCGGGGGGTGTCGGCGGTGTACTCGAACTCCAGGATCTGCGTGTCGGGCGGATTGCCCACCCGCAGGCCGTCCTGGAGGTCGTCCCTCTCCACCCCGGCACCCAGCGTCCTCGCCGCACGGTCGGCGACCGACGCGCTGCGGGCGATCTGGCGTTCGGTGCCCATGCTGAGCTGTTTGTCCGCGGCGACCCCGCCGCCCTCGAAGGGCGCGGTGCCGATGGGACGTACGACGACCTCCCCGGTGGCGGTGTAGCTCTCCCCGCCCAGGGCGGAGACGGCTCCGCCGCCCAGGGCTCCCAGCAGCACACCGGAGGCGATGGCGGTCCGGTGACGGAAGAGTCGGCGCAGTTGGTCGCGGAGCTGGTCGGGCTCCCGCGCGGACGGATCGAAGGCGCTCACGTGCGTGCCTCTCCTGTGGGCAGGGGGGTGGGGGTGGTCCGACGGGCGCCGCCCGTCGTCGCGGTCGAGGGCTCGGGCGGCGGCTCGTGGCCGGGACCGGAGCCGGGGCCGGAGCCGGGGCCGGAGGAAGCGCCCGGCCCGGATTCGACGCGGGGAGCCCCCGGCGGTGTGGGGGGCGACGGCGCAAAGGCCCGACGCCGTGCCCGGGTGCTGATCAGCAGCGGCACGGCGATCAGCAGCGTGAGCGGCCCCATGGCGAACATCAGACTGCCGCGCAGCAGGATGATCTGGTAGAAACCGAGCGCCGGGACGACCAGCGCCGCCAGCGTGGCCTCGTGCCCGCGGAGTCGGTGCCGTACCTCGTCGACGCGCCGGCCGACGGCCCCCAACAGGGCGAAGACGGCGACGACCCCCGGGAACCCTCCCCAGATGTAGCTCTCGATCCACACGGGCGAGGAGAGGTTGTCGAAGGCGTAACCGGCGTGCCGGGCGAGGGTGATGCCGACGTCCTCGGGTTTGCCGGGCCAGGCGGCGCGCGGCACGAAGAACAGCGGCGGCCCCAGGGCCGTGGCCGGATCGTGCCCGTTGACCTGCACGTAGTCCAGTCCGGTGGCGATCTGCTGGAAGGCGTCGTAGTCACCGTTGGAGGTGAACTGCTCGGCGAGCGAGACGACCTCGATCGGCTCGCGCTTGTCGGTGCGGAAGTAGTCGCCGTAGGGGAACACCATGAGCACCGCGGCGGTGACGGCCACCGCACCCCGTCGAAAAGCGCGGGGCCGACGCAGCGCGGAGGCGCCGAAGACGAGTGTCAGCAGCACCGTCCCGGCCCAGAAGCGGGGCTGGCTGACGGGGTTGTTGACCACGGCGTTCACCGCGAGGACCACCGGCAGCAGCATCCACCGCAGGCCGCGCAGGACCCGGTCCCCGCCGTCGGCCCGGGGCACGTGCACCAGTGCGACCAAGGCCCAGAACGCCGGCACCGACAGCACCCACGCCAGCAGTGCCCGGTTGGCGCTGCCGCTCGGATCGCCCTGCGCGGCCGCCTCGTTGAGGGCCTGCCGGCTGGTGAAGAACGCTCCGATCCCGCCCTGGGCCGGGACCAGGACGGCGGCCAACAGCAGCGCCGCCCCGCACAGCAGCAGGACGCGCACGGGCGCCGGCCGGCGGGCGAGCAGCGGCTCCAACACGACGGAGGTGCGGTACGGACGCCGCCCGGCCAGGGCCGAACCGGCGCTGTAGGCCAGCAGTCCGGCCTCCACCACCACCGTCGCCGTGAAGGCGGTGCCGGAGTCGACGGAGAAGCCCCACGGGTAGGAGTCGGTGGCGAGCATGGCCAGCGGGGCCAGCCCCAACCAGACGTGACAGAAGAGCCAGAAGCCGAGGGCCACGACCCGCAGCCGGGTGTCGGTCAGCACCCTGGCCAGCGCGGTGCCGGTGTGGGCCACCACCACGCACTGCACCGCGAACGCCGGGCCGGTCCGGACGTCCTGTCCGTACAGCACCAGCGCGGGCAGCAGCACGGCCAGCACGACGGTCCACAGGCACAGGGCCGTGACGTCGCGGACGCCGTGCCGCTCGGCGGGCGGCCGGATGCCGCGGACCGGTTCCCTCTCGGGCATCGCCGGATCTCCTCCCCCCGTCCCGTGCCCGGCTCCGTGGTCGGTGGGCCGGACGCGGGCGGGGTCGTGGTCGGTCTCGGATCCCCGTCCGCGCGGTGCGGGTCGGGTTCGGGCACGGATCCCGTTCCGGGTCCGCGCCGGCGCGCGGGAGCCTACGATGACCGCACCTTCGGAGGGGGGACGGCAGTGCAGGACTTTCTCTCGGGCCGCCGCGTGCTCGTGGTCTCGACCAACTACGCGCCGGAGCACGCCGGGATCGGCCCGTACTCGACACAGATCGCCGAGCACCTGGCCGCCTCGGGCGCCGACACCCACGTACTGGCCGGGATGCCCCACTACCCGGCGTGGCGCGTGCCCGAGGCGTACCGCGGGAGGTGGCGGCTGACCGAGGTGCGCGAGGGGGTCGTCGTCCATCGCCGGCGGCACACGGTGCCGGCCCGCCAGACCGCGTTGCGCCGGGGCCTGTTCGAGGCGAGCGTGCTGGCCCACGGCCTTCTGGCACCGCCCCGCGTCCGCCCGGACGTGGTGCTCAGCCAGGTGCCCAGCTTGGCCGGCGGCGTGCTGGGCGCCCGGATCGCCCGGCGCGCCGGGGTGCCGCACGTGGTGGTCGTCCAGGACCTGATGGGCGCGGCGGCGGGACAGAGCGGGATGCGCGGCGCCGGCCGGGTCGCCTCGCAGGCCGGGAACGTGGAGGGCCGGGTGCTGCGCTCGGCGTCGGTGGTCGGGGTGGTGCACGAGTCGTTCACGGATCGGGTGGCGGCCATGGGCGTGCCCCGGGAGCGGGTGCGGGTGGTGCCCAACTGGACGCATGTGCGCGCCCCCGACGGCGACCGGGCCCGGACCCGGGCCCGGCTGGGGTGGTCCGAGGACACCGTCGTCGTGCTGCACTCGGGCAACATGGGTCTCAAACAGGGCCTGGAGGTGCTGGTGGAGACCGCCCGGCTGGTCGACCGGGACGGCGGTGGGGTGCGGGTGGTGCTGATGGGGGACGGCCATCTGCGCGAGCACCTGCTGAGGCTGGGGGCGGGCGTGGGCGCGCTGTCCTTCCTGCCGCCCGCCGACGCCGAGGAGTTCCCCGAGGTGCTGGCCGCCGCCGACGTGCTGGCCGTCACCCAGCGGGCATCGGTGGTGGACATGAGCCTGCCGTCCAAGCTGACCTCGTACTTCACCGCCGGCCAGCCGGTAGTCGCCTCCGTGGCGGCCGGGAGCGGCACCGCGCGGGAGGTGGAGCGCTCCGGAGCCGGCGTGGTGGTGCCGCCGGAGGACCCGAAGGCGCTCTTGGCGGCGGTCCGCTCGCTGGCCGCCGACGCGGAGCGCTGCGCCGAGCTGGGCGCGCGGGGCCGGGAGTACGTCGAGCGACGGCTGAGCCGTCGGGCCGGCCTGGAGCGGATCACCGCCCTGGTGGAGGAGGCCCTGGCCGCCGGCTGAGCGCCGGCGGACGCGGGACGGTGTGCCCGCGTCCGCCCGGAGGGCCGGTCGGCGGCTCATCCCGGCCGCCCCGCGTCGGACCCACCGGATCCGGCGATGGTTCCGTACAGCCCTTCCAGACGGCCGACCACGGACGTGATCGAGTACTTCTCCGCGACCGCCGCCCGGCCCGCCCGCGCGGTGCGCGCGGACAGCTCGCCGTCCTCCAGCAGGGCCAGCACCGCCTCGGCGAGCCGCTCGGGTGTCCCGTCGGTGACCAGGGCCGCTCCGCGCCGTTCCAGTTCGGGGGCGAGCCCGCAGGTGCGGGTGCAGACCACCGGGGTGCCCGCGGCCAACCCCTCCAGGAGGCTCATCGGGAACACCTCCGCCTCGCTGGGCAGCACGTACACGGTGGCGCGGGCCAGGCGTCGCAGGGCGGCGGCGTGGTCCAACGGGCCGCCGTACTCCACCGTCCCGGTCAGGCCCTCCTCCGCGACCAGGCGCAGCACCTCCGCCAGCCGACCCTCGTCCGCGCCGTGCAGGGTGAAGGTCGTCTCGGGGTGCTTGCGGTGGACCAGCGCCGCCATGCGCACGAACGCCTCGGGGCGCTTGACCGGATGCAGACGGGCCAGGAAGAGCACGTCCGTCCCGGTCGCACCGGTCGCCCCCTCGGCGTCGGCGTCGGCGGCGGCCTCGGGGTCCGGAACCCCCGCCTCGCCGGGCGGGACGCGCACGCCGTT
The DNA here is from genome assembly GCF_009709575.1 of Streptomyces taklimakanensis. NCBI lineage: Bacteria > Bacillati > Actinomycetota > Actinomycetes > Kitasatosporales > Streptomycetaceae > Streptomyces > Streptomyces taklimakanensis. Next base: position 5,505,971 of record NZ_WIXO01000001.1, on the reverse strand, counting down.
GGGCAGCCTGACCATCGGCGGGCCACCCGGCCGCAGTACCCTGCGCAGCCCGGTCTCCTCCTCCTCGGTCAGCACCAACGCGGCGCGGGCCCTGCGCAGCAACGGCACGTAGCAGCGGTCGAAGAGGCGGACCGCGGCCGAGCGGCGGGGCTGGACCATGCCGTGGGTCTGCACCACGAACGGGCGGCGACGCAGCACCGCGACGGCGAGCGCGGCGAGCGAGACCAGGTCCCGTCCGGCGTGGACGTGCAGCACGTCGGCCCGGGCCGTCTGCCGCCACAGGGTGACGGCCAGGCGGGGGTTGAACAGGCCGAGGAACCCCTGTCCGGGCACCAGCGTGCGGGCGCGGGGGGCGCGCAGCGGAACGCCGCCCGCGGTGCGCGGCGGAGCCGCGCGCCCCCGCCACAGCGACACCAGGGTGACGTCGTGGCCGCGGGCGGCGAGTTCGGCGAGTTGTCCGGTGGCCACGCTGACCGGGCCACCGTACGCCCCGTCGTCGCCGACCAGGGTGACGGTGTGGACGATCCTCAACGATCCCTCCCGACGGTGTGCACGGCACCGGCCGGCAGGTCGCGATGGGCGACCGCCCCGGCACCGACCACCGCGCCCGCGCCGACGGTGACACCGCGCAGCACCATGGCGCGGGCGGCCACCCAGGCACCGCTCTCCAGGTGGATCGGCGCGTTGTCGAACTCGAAGGTGGGCGAGTGCCTCCGATGGCTCCCGGTGCAGAGCACGGCCTCCTGGGAGACGCACACGTCACTGTCGATCGTGATCGGCTCCAGGTTGATCAGCCAGGCGCCCTCACCGATCCAGACGTCGTCGCCGATCGTCAGCTTCCACGGCCACTGGACGCGCGCCCGATGACGGATCAGGACCCGCTCCCCCACCCGGGCGCCGAACGCCCGCAGCAGCGCCGGACGCCAGCGCGGCGGGAGCCACCACTTGACGAAGACCAGGTTGAGCACCGCGAACCAGGCGGCCTGGACCAGCACACCGCGCTGCTTGTCGTAGCCGGCCCCCGTGAAACCGCGCAGCCGGCGCGGGGCGGCCGGGGCGCTCACCGGTCCACCCGCACCCGGCGTCCGGAGAGCTCGGCCTCCAGTTGCGCCACATCGGCCTCGACCATGATCCGGGCCAGTTCGTCGTAGCGCACCTCGGGCGACCAGTCCAGCAGCTTCTGGGCCTTGGAGGCGTCGCCGATCAGGGCGTCCACCTCGGTGGGACGCTCGTACTTGGGGTCGTGGCGGACGTGTCGCTCCCAGTCCAGGCCGACGGCGCCGAAGGCCGCGTCGAGGAAGTCGCGGACGGTCGCCGCCACCCCGGTGGCCACCACGTAGTCGTCGGGCTCGTCCCGCTGGAGCATGCGCCACATGGCCTCGACGTACTCGGGGGCGTACCCCCAGTCGCGGACGGCGTCGAGGTTGCCCAGGTACAGGTGCTCCTGGAGGCCGGCCCGGATGCGGGCGACGGCACGGGTGATCTTGCGGGTGACGAAGGTCTCGCCGCGGCGCGGGCTCTCGTGGTTGAAGAGGATGCCGTTGACGGCGTGCATCCCGTACGCCTCCCGGTAGTTGACGGTCGCCCAGTACGCCATGACCTTGGCGCAGCCGTAGGGGCTGCGGGGGTGGAAGGGGGTGGTCTCGTTCTGCGGGGGCGGGGTGGAGCCGAACATCTCCGAGGAGGAGGCCTGGTACAGCCGGGTCTCCACGCCGCCGGCGCGGATGGCCTCCAGCAACCGTAAGGCGCCCAGGCCGGTCACGTCACCGGTGTAGAGCGGGGCGTCGAAGGAGACGCGGACGTGGGACTGCGCACCCAGGTTGTACACCTCGTCGGGCCGGACGTCGCGCAGCAGGTTCACCAGCGCCACCCCGTCGGAGAGGTCGACGTGGTGCAGCACCAGTCGCCGGCCGGGCGTCTGCGGGTCCTCGTAGATGTGGTCGATGCGCTCGGTGTTGAAGCTGGACGAGCGTCTCATCAGGCCGTGCACGGTGTAGCCCTTGCCCAGCAGCAGTTCGGCCAGGTACGAGCCGTCCTGCCCGGTGATGCCCGTGATCACAGCGGTACGCGGCATGGTGCTCCCCCCACGAGAGTTCGGTTGTGCGGCCCCGCCCTGCCGTCCCCCACGGCGGAACGGGGCCCGTTCCGCCGTGGGGGACGGCGCCGACGGCACCGACTGCCGGTATTTCACCAGAAGTCGGATGAAAGCATGGTGTTCCCTGGCACAATCCCCGCCATGGACGATCTGCTGCCCCCGCCCGCCCGCGTCTTCGTCGCGGGACACCGAGGTCTGGTCGGCTCCGCCGTGGCCCGGCACCTGGCCGGCCGCGGTTACACGGTGTTGACCCGCTCCCGCGCCGAACTCGACCTGCGCGACGGCGTCGCCACGGCCGCGTACCTGCGCGACACCCGGCCCGACGCCGTGGTCCTGGCCGCCGCGAAGGTCGGCGGGATCATGGCCAACAGCACGTATCCCGTCCCGTTCCTGGAGGACAACCTCCACATCCAGCTCGGCGTGATCTCCGGGGCGCACGCCGCCGGGGTGCGCCGGCTGCTCTTCCTCGGATCGAGCTGCATCTACCCCAGGCACGCCGACCAGCCGATCACCGAGGACGCCCTGCTGACCGGCCCCCTGGAGCCGACCAACCGGGCCTATGCCCTCGCCAAGATCGCCGGCATCGTCCAGGTCCAGTCCTACCGGCGGCAGTTCGGCGCCTCCTTCGTCTCGGCGATGCCGACCAACCTCTACGGGCCGAACGACAACTTCGACCCGGAGACCTCGCACGTCCTGCCCGCCCTGATCCGCCGTTTCCACGAGGCGCGGGAGAGAGGCGCGAAGGAGGTCGTGCTGTGGGGCACCGGCACGCCGCGCCGCGAGTTCCTGCACGTGGACGACCTGGCCGGCGCGTGCGAGGTGCTGTTGCGCCGCTACGACGACGACGCGCCGGTCAACGTCGGCTGCGGTGCGGACCTGACGATCCGCGAGCTGGCCGAGACGGTCGCGTCGGTGGTGGGCTACGAGGGTCGGATCGCCTTCGACGCCACCAGGCCCGACGGGACCCCGCGCAAGCTGCTCGACGTGAGCCGGATACGCGCGCTGGGCTGGTCCCCCTCGATCGGACTCGAAGAGGGGATCGCCGCCACCTACCGCGCCTGGCGGACGTCGGCGGAACCGGCCTGACACGGCCGCCCGCCGCGGTCCGCCGCCTTGGACGCGGCTCCGTCCGCGGCTCCGTCCGCGGCCGGGCGGTACGACGGCACCACGCCCCCCGGCTCTCCTAGTAGGCGCCACGGGCGCTCACCACGGCTCGGAGCGTACGGGCCAGAAGGTCGACGTCCTTGGCGTAGCTCCAGTTGTCCACGTAGCTCAGGTCCAACGCGACGGTCTCCTCCCACGACAGGTCGGACCGTCCGCTGACCTGCCACAGGCCGGTGATCCCCGGCTTGACCGACAGCCTGCGCAGCTCCGTCTCGTCGTACCGCTCCACCTCCTCGGGCAGCGGCGGCCGCGGACCGACCAGCGACATGTGGCCGGCCAACACGTTGTAGAGCTGGGGCAACTCGTCCAGGGAGTAGCGGCGCAGGACACGTCCCAACCGGGTGACCCGCGGATCCCGGCGCATCTTGAACATCGCCCCGTCGTGTTCGTTGACCGCCTCCAGGGCGGGGCGCATCCGGTCGGCGGCGTCCACCATCGTGCGGAACTTCCACATCCGGAACGGCACCCGTCCCTGGCCCACGCGCACCTGCCGGTAGACCACCGGCCCCGGTGACGACAGGCGCACCGCCAGCGCCACCGCCACCAGCAGCGGGGCCAGCAGCACGGCCAGCACCAGGGCCCCCACCACGTCGGTGACCCGCTTCGACAGCACCGGCAGACCGCGCCGCGCCGCCGGAACGACGTGCAACACCGTCATCCCCGCGACCCGTGCCGGCCGCAGCCGGTGCCGCGCGACGTCGACGAGGCCGGGGACGACGGCCAGGTCCCGTCCGTCGTCGTGCAGCGCCCAGGCCAGACGGCGCAGCCGCTCGCCCGACAGGCTCCGGCCCGGGACGACGAACACCAGGTCGGCGTCGGCCTCCACGGCGCGCTTGAGGACGGCGTCCGCGCCCTCCCCGTCCGAGCGGCCTGCGGCGCCGACCGGGAGCCGGACGGGGGCCGGCTGCGCCGGGTCGGCCGTACCGCCGCCGACCACGTGGCTGCCGACCACCAGGTACTCGCCGTCGGTGCGCCCGGCCAGTCGGGCGAGGAGGCCGTCGACGCCCTCGGCCTCCCCCACCACGAGCACCCGTCGCGGCCCCGGGGCGCGGTCGCGCGACGCCGAGGTGTGCCGATGCGCCAGTTCGCGGTGCGCTACGGTCGCCACGAGGCACGGCAGCAGTGCCACCACCCACGCGGCGGCCGACACCTCGATCCGCGCCGCGACGCACACCGAGGCCAACCCGCCCAACATCGTCAACCAGTCGCGGACCACCGGCAGCACGGCACCGCGGCGCCCGAGCGATTCGGGGGCGTAACGCCCGCGCAACGCCTCGACCAGCGGCCAGGCGGCACCGACCAGCACACCGGTCAGCAGCGGCCGCGGCTGCCCCTCCAGGGCGCCCAGCACACCGACCGGCGTGGCGGCGCCCAGCAGGTCCACCGTCAGAGCCACCGGGAGGCGCCGATCACCCCACGGCCTCCCCCTCCCCCTCCCCTCGTCCGTCCGGACACGAAACGGCTCGGCTAACTCCGCGGGCGAGTCGATGACCCGCGCTCCGGCAGCTTCGAACAAGCCATGCCCCCCTACTCGGTCGGCGTCCCCATCCCCCGCCCGACCGGCACAGCCGGCCGTGCAGTCGCCTCCGTACCGAGAGTGAAGAGTAGAACAGGGGTACTCATTTCCGCTGCTGTTTACCCAAGCTGTCGATATCCGCGACGTACGGTTCACGCGGGGGCGGACGGTCGGCGGTGAACGTCCCACCGCGCCCCCGGGGCCCGGTCGCGGCGACCGGACGGCCCGGAGAGGTCACCCGGTGCCGTACGTCTCGCCGCCCGGCTCCAGTCGGGCGGCGCCGGCCGTGGCGTCGGCGAGCCAGGCCCGGAAGGAGTCGACCTCGGACTCGGGCAGCCCGACCTCGATGACGACCTCGGCGCCGTAGCGCACCCCGCGCACGTCCCGCCCGCCGGTGCGCAGGTCGTTCTCGATCCGCCCGGCCCGCTGGTGGTCCACCGTGACGGTGACCAGCCTCATCCGCCGGCGGGTGACCGTTCCCACGGCGTCCAGGGCCTCGCCGACCGCGCCGCCGTAGGCACGGATCAGCCCGCCCGCGCCCAGCTTCACCCCGCCGAAGTAGCGCGTGACGACGGCGGCGGTGTGGCGGACCTCGCGGCGCAGCAGCATCTGGAGCATGGGCACCCCGGCCGTACCGCCGGGCTCGCCGTCGTCGTTCGCCTTCTGCACCCCGGCGTCGGCGCCGACGACGTAGGCCCAGCAGTTGTGGGTGGCGTCCGCGTACCGGGCCCGGACGCGGGCGACGAACGCCCGCGCCTCCTCCTCGGTGGCGACGGGGGCGAGCGTGCAGATGAAACGCGACCGGTTGATCTCGATCTCGTGCGTGCCCTCACCGGCGACCGTCACATACTGCTCCCGCATCCGACCAGCCTAGATCAGGCTCCCGCCGCGGGCTCGGCGCCCTCGTCACGGGCCGGTCCGAAGCGGTGCGCGGCCACCGCGCGACGAGCGGGAATGGTCCGGCCGGGGCACCGGTTGGCAGGGGCATGTACGCAGACGAAGAGACAGTCCGCAGGATCCTGACCGAGAGCGGCGACACCTGGGCGGTGGTCGGCCTGTCGTCCAACCGGGACCGCGCCGCCTGGGGAGTGGCGCGGGTGCTCCAGCGGTTCGGCAAGCGGATCGTGCCCGTCCACCCGAAGGCGGAGACGGTGCACGGCGAGAAGGGGTACGCCTCCCTGGCCGAGGTCCCCTTCCCCGTCGACGTGGTGGACGTGTTCGTCAACTCGCGCCTGGCGGGCGGTGTCGCGGACGAGGCCGTGGCCATCGGCGCGAAGGCCGTCTGGTTCCAGCTCGGCGTGGTCGACGAGGCGGCCTACGAGCGCACCCGCGCGGCCGGAGTGGACATGGTGATGGACCGCTGCCCGGCGATCGAGATCGAGTCACTGCGTTAGAGGTCTTTTTATCCGTAATGCCCGTGTATCCGGCGATTTTCACACCGCCGGGTCGCGGTGCTCGTGCTGCTGGAGACACGGATCGGGTCTTGCCGGTCAGATGGGGTGACGGGTGAGGCGGGAAGTGACTTGTGCCTGTCTCGTTCCAGGACGCCCGGCCTTCATGGACGCGTGCTTCCGATGGTGTCATCGTGAGCCTGGGCGCACTCGGTCCGCGGCGGTACGCCGGGAGCATGCCGACGCGACGCCCGTACCCGAGCGATCCGTCCGATGCCCGCTGGGAGTTGATCGAGCCGGTGCTCCCTGTCTGGCGGCGCGAGCGCCGCCAGACAGGGCCCTGGACTTCGGTCGGCCGCCGGAACACGACCTGCGCGACATCGTGGACGCGATCCTGTACGTGGGCCGCACCGGGGTGTCGAACATGCCGCCGTTCTCGGTATCGACATGGAAACCACCGAGTCTCCGCCGAATTGAAGCCGCAAATCAAAGGGCTGGTGTAACTGCACCTCGGGGCACTCGTGCCAGTCGTGGGCGGCTGTCTGCTGTGTGGATCGTTTGTCAGGGTGAAATGGCAGCGTGTGTTCGGCTTGGTGGACTCGGACCCCGCAGAAGCGAGACGGAGCGGCCGGCCTCAGGCGGGTCCGGAGGCGATATTCAGTGGCGGACACGGCCGATGAGCACCACGATGCGATCATGGACTCAGGCGAGCGCGACAACGATGCGGCGGTGACTCGGTGGACTCCTTCCACCGTCTACCCCGACATGTGGGTCGACCCGGATGACGACCCGCGCGAGACCGAAGTCGAGACGGTCGACGAACGCGGCACTCTGCTGGAGAGTCTGCGCCGCTTCCGCCTCACCATCGAGATGAAGTGCGCGGGCCTGGATGCCGAACAGATGGCCCGGCGCTCCGTACCGCCGTCCACGATGTCCCTGCTCGGGCTGGTGCGGCACATGGCCGAGGACGAACGGCACTTTCGCCGGATGGCCGGTGAGGACTCGCCCAGGATCTACCGCACCGCTGAGGACCGGGACGGGGACTGGAACGGGGCGATCGCCGACCCCGCGGTCGTCGAGGACGCCTGGCGGCAGTGGCGGGCCGAGAGCGAGGTGACCGACCGTTTCATCGCCGGCTTCGCCGACCTCGGCACGCGAACCGGGGAGGCACCGCTCCGCGAGATCCTGGTGGCGCAGATAGCCGAGTACGCGCGGCACTGCGGCCACGCCGACCTCCTGCGCGAGAGAATCGACGGCCGAGTAGGCCAATGATCAACGGTGCCGTTGAAGGTGTGGCGGGAGCTGACCGTCCGGTTCCTGCCCCCTGCTGCCGAACGGCCTTCCACGATCCGGTGCATGCTTGATCCCGAGTTGCCGGAACGGATCACCGCGCGCCGCGCGGAACTGGGCGAACTCGAAGAACAGCCGGTCAGGCAAGTGACGGAAGCGCGGGCCGAGCGGGACGAACTTGCCGTCGCCGAACGCGTCCTCGAACGCGTGAGTGAGCAGCTCGCCGAGGAACGCGCCTCGACCGCGCCGGCGCCCGGGCAGGTGGGTGGGCGGTCGAACGGACCCGTGGCCGGCTCGTGCTCCACCGCCGCCTCGTCCGCGACTACGAGACCCTGCCCGCCCGCTCCGAGGTCGCGATCCACCTTGCCATGACCGACCTTGTGGCCCGCCGCCTCACCAATGAGAACACCATCTCCTGGCGCGACCCCGCAAAGCCGCGTCAACCACAGATTCCGGGATGAAACAACAGGAGGGAACGGCCCCTAAGGAGCTTATTGCCGACATGCGGCCGTGGTGAGGAAGTGGGCGGAGTGAGCCTGCGGCGATGAGCCACGCTCGACCGATGAGATCCGCGCCTCGGTGTGGTCACAACGAGGAACCACGACGGGAGAAAGGACGAACCCGTGAAGCTGACGACCGTCACGAACGTCTCTGTCGACGGCGTGATGCAGGGTCTTGGCGGGTCCGACGAGGACCGCAGGGGCGGATTCGAGCGCGGCGGATGGGCCCTGCCGCTGTTCGACAACGAGGCCGAGGCGTTCCTCGGCCGGGTCTACCAGCGCGCCGACGCGTTCCTGTTCGGCCGGCGGACCTACGAGGTCTTCGCCGGGTCCTGGGGATCCGGCTCCTGGGGGACCGACCAGGGCGACAACCCGATCTCGGTGGCGTTGAACACGCGGCCCAAGTACGTGGTGTCGACCACGCTCACCGACCCGCGATGGGCGGACACCACCGTCCTCTCCGGCGACGTCGCGGCCGCCGTCCGCGACCTGAAGGCCGAGCCCGCGGGGGAACTGCAGGTGCACGGCAGCGGCGCCCTGGTTCGGTGGCTGTTCGACGGACAGCTGGTCGACGAGATCATTCTGCTCACGTATCCCGTGGTCGTCGGCCAGGGCACGCGGCTGTTCCCCGACACCGGCCCGGACGCGGCGCTTGACCTGGTCGACACGCGAACCACCCCGAAAGGGGTGACGATCCAGGTCTACCGGCCCACCGGCCGCCCGCGGTACGCAACGGCCACGCCGACCCCGAGCACGTGACGCAGGTGCCGCCTGGCCTCGCGCTTCCGTGAAGCGGGCTGTCCGACTGGTGGCCGGGCAGAGGATTGTCGAGGTCCTTGTTCCCGCCGCCGGAGGCACTTCTCGGGTGAAGAAGCGCACCGGCCCCTGTCCACGCGTCCGCCTCCCGGGCCGTCGCCCGCCGCGGCCTGCGCACGCCCGACCGATCGGTGCCGCACGACGGCCAACGGCAGAGCGACGACCGCCCCGATCACCGTCGCCACCACCAGGCCGGGATCGTCCGAGGTGAAGGGCCAGGCGACCACCACGGCCAGGGCTGCGGAAGGGAAAGGTCCGGGGCGGCGGCGATCACCCGCCGCCCTGTGCGCCGGACCCGTCCGACGCCCCCGGCCCGATCCCTCCGGCGCCGAACCCACCGGACCACCGCGCGACGGAACCCACCGCGCACACCGCCGGGTGCCGGGCTGATCAACCGACTCCCCGAAGCCCCCTCGAAGGACCTGTACGGCTCCAGCCGCTCCGTCGCCCCCCGCCACCCACCGGTGCCGGGCGGGGTCGCTCACTCGTCGGAGTAGCTGAGTTCCCCCAACGTCCAGCTGCTGACCTCGTCGATGGCGACGCGGTACATCCCCCCGGTGTCGGGGAGGCCGTAGCTCCCCTGGAGGATGCGCGCCACGTGCAGGTGCAGATGGGTGGGCCGGGAGCGTTCCTCGTCCCGACGGGTGTCCTCCCCGGCGGGGTCGAACAGTTCGGCGAACGGCTTCAGCCGCTCGGAGTCCCGCAGGACCTCGGCAATCCGCGCCTTCCAGACGGACTCGGGCGCCAGCCTGCCGGTGATGACCGCACCGGGCACCACCACGGTGAGGGGCATCTGATTGCTCTGCTCGGTCTCCACCTTCTCGGCGATGTCGACGAGCAGGTCATCGTGGATCGACATGTGGGCAGGGTAACGTCCGCGACGGGTTCCGGTCCCTGGCGAGGGGGGTCAGGCGGTGATCGGAACGCCGAGTCCCTCCACCACCCGCGCTCCGGGAAGGCGGGCGAGGAGCCTGCCCGGCACCAGCAGCTTGCCCCGGCGGCGCCCACTGCCGACGACGGCGTACTCGGTGTCGGCGACGGCGGCGTCCACCAGCAACGGCCAGTCCTCCGGCAGCCCGATCGGGGTGATGCCGCCGTACTCCATGCCGGACTCGCCGACGGCCGTCTCCATGGGGGCGAAGGACGCCTTGCGGGCGCCCAACTCGCGCCGGACCAGGCGGTTGACGTCGGCGCGGGTGTGGGCGAGGACCACACAGGCGGCCAGGGTGGTCTCCTGGCCGCGGCGCCCGGCGACGACCACGCAGTTGGCCGAGCGCTCCGGCGGGACGGCGTGGACCTCGCCGAACCGGGCGGTGTCGGCGTCGTCCGGGTCGCTGTCGACGTAGACGACGCCGTCGGCCGGGACGGGACCGCGCAGCGCGGCGGCGACCGGCGGGGCGAGCAGGTCGAGCTTCTCGGTGACCGGCCAGGCCTCGCTGAACTCTCCGATGGGCACGCGCATGGCGGGCACGCTAGCAGTTCCGTCCGGGCGCGCGAGGACCTCGGTGGTGTTCGACGGGCACGTCCACGGCCGTGCCCGTCGAGGTCGGCCGCCCGGCTCGCGGAGGCACGGTGGTCGGGCCCCGACCCCGGAACCGGGATCACCGCAACCAGTGGTAGCGGGCCACGTACAGCAACAACGCCAGGCCGTGCAGGGCCACGGCGAAGATCAGCAGTAGGCGCAGGTTCCGGTTGTTCACGGCGCACGCATCCCGTCGGTCTCCCGTTCCGTCCCGATGGCCGGTGCTCCCCCCGGCGGGCGACCGGCCGTCGACTCCAGTCTGCCCCCTTCGTCCCCGGAGACGTCGAGCGCCGCCAGGGCGAGGAGCTGCTCGGAGGTGACCCCCTCCGGGAGCGGCGGGGGCGGCGGGGTGCGCAGCGGGGGGCGCCAGCCCTCCTCCGGCTCCCAGCGCCGTACGACCTTGGCGGGCGCGCCGGCGACCACGCAGTGGTCGGGCACCTCGCCGCGCACCACCGACCCGGCCGCCACCACCACGTTCCGCCCCAGCCTCGCCCCCGGCAGCACCACGGCCCCCGTGCCCAACCAGCCGCCCGGACCGATCTCCACGGGGGCCGATCGCGGCCACTGCCGGCCGACCGGGAGGTGGGGGTCGTCGTAGGAGTGGTTGGTGGAGGTGATGTAGACGTACGGGCCGCAGAAGACGTCGTCCCCGATCGACACGCCCGCGGCGGCCGTGTCGGCGACCACGTGGCTGCCGCGCCCGAGCACCACGCCGTCGCCCAGCCGCAGCACCGTCTCCGGCCCGAGGTCGAGGCCGGGCATCATCCCGGCGGTCAGCGTGACCTCCGCGCCGATCACGCAGTGGGCGCCCAACTCGATCCACTCCGTGCCGAAGAGCGTGCCCTGCGGGAAGGCCAGTCGGGTGCCCGCGCCGATGCGGCGGAACGCGTGCGGTCCCGGGCGTTCGGCCGTGACGGCGCCCGCCCGCTGCGCGTGCCGCCACAGCGCGTGCACCGTTCGGGAGGCCAGGCCGGACACGGTGCGGGAGAGCCGGGATGAGAACGTGTTCCTGTCGTTGGGCACCCGCTCACGGTAGACGCCCCGCGGTACGGTGCGCCGACCGTCGGGCTGTGATCCTCACCCCACCCGACGCCGGTCCGTCGCGTACGGTTCCGTGGTGACGTGGCCGCCCGGGGGAGCGCGGGACGGGGCCGGTGGGCCGGGTGGCGAGGAAGTCGGAGAGGTCGGAGGGCGGCGCGGATGGAGCGGCGGGCGATGGTCGCGGGCGTGGCGGGCAGGGAACCGGTGGTGCACCCGGAGGCGTACCTCGCCCCGACCGCCGTGGTGGTCGGCGAGGTGGAGCTCGGGGCGGGCTCGGGGATCTGGTACAACGCGGTGCTCCGGGGCGACTGCGCCGCCGTCACCGTCGGCGCCGGGAGCAACGTCCAGGACAACTGCACCGTGCACGCCGACCCCGGCTTCCCGACGGTGGTGGGCGAGCGCGTCTCGGTGGGCCACAACGCGGTGCTGCACGGGTGCGTCGTCGAGGACGACGTGCTGATCGGGATGGGCGCCACGGTGCTGAACGGAGCCCGGGTGGGCGCCGGTTCGCTGGTGGCGGCGCACGCCCTGGTCCCGCAGGGCATGGAGATCCCGCCCGGCTCCCTGGTCGCCGGGGTGCCCGCCCGGATCCGGCGGGAGCTGACCGCCGAGGAGCGGGAGGGCATCGTCCTCAACGCCGAGGTCTACCGGGAACTGGCCGACACCCACCGGGAGACGCTCACGGTCCGGGAGGACGGCCCCGCCTGACGGGCCCCGCGACGGACGGGCGGGCCCGACCGCGTACCGGGTCCGTACCGATGCGGGGGCGGCCGTGGTCACCTCGGGGCGTCGCCCTTAGTGTTCTGCTCCATGTGGCCAGGACAGCAGACCGGGGGCGAGCAGGACCCTCGCAACCAGCAGCCCAATCCGTACCGGACCCCCGGGTACCAGGCGCCGAACCCGTACCGGACGCCCGGGTACCAGGCCCCGAACCCGTACCGGCAGGACCGGCCCGGTGCCCCCTGGGGCGGGCCCGCGGCCCCCGGCGCCCCGCAGCCGCCGCACGGCGACGGCGGGGCGAACGGCACGGGAGGGAACACGGGAGGGAACACGGGAGGAAAGGGGCGCGGGGGGCGCGGGGTCGTCGTGACGGCCATCGTCGCGGCCGTCGCGGTGATCGCCGCGGCCGTGGTCACCGGCGTCCTCGTCCTCGGTGGGGACGACGGGGGGAACCGCGCCGAGGGCGGCGGCACGGCCGCCTCTCCCGGCACCGGATCCAGCGCCGAGGAGAGCGCCCCGGCCGAGGTCCCGAGCGCGCCCGAGGACGACCCCGGCAACCCACGCGACGGCCTCGCCCCGAAGAAGCCCGACCCGGTGGTGCCCGGCTGGCAGGTCGTCACCAACGCCAAGCACCACAGCGCCTTCGACGTCCCCGCCGACTGGAAGCTCGGCACGGAGACGACGATCGTCGGCTACGGGCAGAAGGACGAGGGGGACGTCTTCGCCGGGCCGCAGGTCGCCTTCAGCGCCCCGGCGACCTACCGGGACGGCTGGTGCGAGGAGGGCCACACCAGGGACGAGCGCGCCATCGTCGGCAGCAAGGGCGGCCAGGGGTCCCGCAGCACCGCCGAGGGCGCGGAGATCGCCGCGAAGAACTTCGTCTACTTCGCCTACGGCGAGCAGGAGGAGACCGTCGAACGGACCGAGGCGAAGGAGTTCTCCAACGAGCACGGCATCACCGGGCACATCGCCACCGCCACGGCCACCGGGGTGAAGAAGAAGGGCAAGTGCGACTCCGACGGCAAGGCCGTCGCCGTGTCCTGGATCGACGGCGAGAACGACCTGCGCATCTGGGTGTTCCTCACCGACATCGGGGTCGAGGACGAGGTGCCGCAGAAGACCATCGACACGATGGCGGCCAGCCTGCGCCCCTACGCGGAGAAGGAGTGACGGCCCCGAAGGCGACCGGGAGCCGGACGGGGCGGCCGTCCCGCCCGGCCTGGGCGGGCCGCAACTACACCCTGCTGACCGCCGCCGCCGTGATCACCGGCCTGGGCAACTCGGGCGCGCTGATCGCGGCGGCGTTCGCCGTGCTCGCCTCGGGCGGCGACGGAACCGACGTGGGGCTGGTCGCCGCCGCCCGCACCGTCCCCCTGGTCGTCCTGCTGCTGGTCGGCGGGGCCGTCGCCGACCGGCTGCCCCGCCACCGGGTGATGGTGGCGGCCAACGCGCTCAACTGTGTCTCCCAGGGCGTCTTCGCGGCGCTGGTGATCACGGGGGAGGTGCGGCTGTGGCAGATGGTGCTGCTCTCCGCGCTGGGCGGCACCGGACACGCGTTCTTCGCCCCGGCCGCCGAGGGCATGGTCCTGGCCACCGTCCGCGGCGAGCAGGCCGGGCGCGCCTTCGCGGTCTTCCGCATGGGCGTCAACGGTGCCTCCATCGGGGGCGCGGCGCTCGGCGGCGCGCTGATCGCCGCCCTCGGCCCCGGTTGGGTACTGGCCGTGGACGCCGCCGCCTTCGCGGTGGCGGGGGCGCTGCGCGCTGCGCTGGACCTGACCGACATGCCCGGACGCGTACCGGGCGGCGGGCTGCTGGGAGACCTGCGCGACGGCTGGCGCGAGGTGGTGGGGCGCCCCTGGCTGTGGGCCATCGTCCTGCAGTTCTCCGTGGTCAACGCGGTGGTCGCGGCGGCCGAGGCGGTGTACGGGCCGCAGGTCGCCGAGGAGCACCTGGGCGGCGCCCGGCCGTGGGGCCTGGCGCTGGCCGCCTACGGCGCGGGCACGGTGCTGGGCGGACTGCTGATGGTCCGCCTCAGACCGCGCCGCATCCTGCTCGTGGGCACGCTGTGCGTCTTCCCGCTGGCGCTGCCCTCGGCCGCGCTGGCGGTACCGGTGCCGGTGGCGTGGCTGGTCGCGGCGATGTTCGCCACCGGTGTCACGCTCGAGGTGTTCGGGGTGACCTGGATGACGGCGCTGCACCAGGAGGTGCCCGAGGAGAAGTTCTCCCGGGTCTCCGCCTACGACTGGTTGGGGTCCATCGCCCTGGTCCCGGTGGCCACCGCCGCGGCCGGCCCGGTCGAGACGCTGGTGGGGCGGCCCGCCGCGCTGTGGGGCTGCTCGGCCCTGGTGGTGCTGTTGACGGCCGCGGTGCTGTGCGTGCCGGACGTGCGGAACCTCACCCGGCGCGGCGCCCCGGCGGCCCCCGGTGCCCCCGTCGCCTCCGGCGGTTCGGGGACGCCCGGCGCGCCCGTCGTCGCCCCCGGCGGTCAGCCGACCACGAAGGCGCCGTCCGGCGGTTCCGGCGAGGGCGCCGACTCGCCGTCCTGAACCGGACGGGCGTCTCCCACCAGGCGCTCCAGGGCGTCGCCGTGCACCACCCGCGCGGGGAAGGGGTCGGCGGCGACCCGTCGGGCCAGCTCCGCCACGGGCGGCTCGGCGCGGGAGGCGACCGGCACGACGTTGCCGAAACGGCGGCCCCGCAGCACGGCGGGCTCGGCGACCAGGCACAGCCGGCCGAGGACCGCGCCGAGGCCGGCCAGTTGGGAGCGGAGGAAGGCGAACGGCGCGGCGTCGGCGAGGTTGGCGACGTAGAGGCCGCCCGGCCGCAGCACCCGGGCGGCCTCCCGCGCGCAGCCGAGGGTGGTCAGGTGGGCCGGGATCCGCGCGCCGCCGAAGACGTCGACGACCAGCACGTCCACCGATGCCGGCGGCCGGGCGCGCAGCGCCTCCAGCGCGTCCTCGGCCCGCACCTCGATCCCGCTGCCCTCCGGCAGCGGCAGGTGCTCGGTGACCAGGTCCAGCAGGGCCCGATCGCGGTCCGCCACCCACTGGCGGGAGCCGGGTCGGGTGGCCGCCAGGTAGCGGGGCAGGGTCAGGGCCCCGCCGCCCAGGTGCAGGACCTCCAGTGGAGCCCCGGGGGCGGCGGCGAGGTCGAGGACGTGGGCGATGCGGCGCGTGTACTCGAACTCCAGGTGGGTCGGGTCGTCGAGGTCCACGTACGACTGGGGCGCGCCGTCCACGGTCAGCAGCCAGGCCCGCGCCCGGTCCACGTCGGGCAGCAGCCGCGCGGTGCCCAGGTCCACGGCACCGGTCACGGGGACCGGTTCGGCCGCCGGTTCGGCCGCCGCCCGGTTCGTCTGGTCCGCCCGGTCCGTCCTGTCGCTGCCCATCGGCCCATTGTGGCGGCTGGCGGGGGCGCGACCGGGGCGGGGTCCCCTCCTGTCCGGGCGCGTGCGTCACCTCCGTCGGTTACGCTCCCTCGGTGCTCGTCCCCGCTCGGCAGTCCGCAGGCCCCGCCGCCCGGTGCGCCTCGGTGCTGTTCTCCCCGTGGTCCCGTCTGTCCCTCCTCGCCGTGCTGTTGGTCGCCGCCGCCACGACCGTGGCCCTCCACGACCCGCAGCACCTGCTGACCGACGCCCGACCGCCCCGGCTGTCCGGCGCCGGCGCGGTGGTCGCGTTCGCCGCCGCGTACGGTCTGTGCACGGCGGCGCTGGTGCCCCGGCCCGTGCTGAACCTGGCCGCGGGCGCCCTCTTCGGCGCCTGGTCGGGCACGGCCGCGGCCGTGGCCGGGACGGTGCTCGGCGCCGGGATCGCCTTCGGACTCGGACGGCTGCTGGGTCGGGACGCGCTGCGTCCGCTGCTGGTGAGGGGCCGCTGGATGGAAGCCTGCGACCGACGGCTGAGCCGACACGGCTTCCGCTCCGTGCTGGTGCTGCGGGTGCTGCCGGGCATCCCGTTCGCCGTCTCCAACTACGGCGCCTCGGTGACCCGGGTGCGCTGCTCGGCGTTCCTGGCCGGCACCGCGCTGGGCTGTGTGCCCAACACCGCCGCGTACGCCGTCGCCGGCAGTCGGGCGGCCGATCCGACCTCCCCGGTCTTCCTGATCGCGTCCGCCGCCATCGCCGTTCCGGCGGTGGTCGCGGCCCTCGTCGCCTGGCGCGGGCACCCGGGGGCGCGGCGGCCGTGGGCGGCGGTGCGGTCCGAGCCGGCCGGAGCCACGGGAACCGGGGTTCCGGAACCGGCGTCCGAGAAGTCGCCGCGCGGGTCCGTCACCGGGCCGGTACGCGCGGGCGACAGGCGTTCGCCCGCCGTTTCCCTGCCCGTTCCGGACCGGCCATAGCATCTGCCCGACCCGACCGAAGATCATCAAGAAACAGGGACGAGCACACCCGACATGTCTTGGTTCGAAGCGTTCATCCTCGGGCTCGTCCAGGGGCTGACCGAGTTCCTGCCCATCTCCTCCAGCGCCCACCTGCGGCTGACCGCGGTCTTCGCGGGGTGGGAGGACCCCGGCGCGGCCTTCACCGCCGTCACCCAGATCGGCACCGAGACCGCCGTGCTGATCTACTTCCGCAAGGACATCGCGCGGATCGTCTCCGCCTGGTTCCGCTCCCTGTACGACCGGCGGGCGCGCAGCGAGCACGACGCCAAGCTGGGTTGGCTGGTGATCGTCGGCTCCATACCCATCGGCGTCCTGGGCCTCAGCCTCAAGGACCACATCGAGGGCCCCTTCCGGGATCTGCGGCTGATCGCCACCACACTGATCGTGCTGGGCGTCGTGCTGGGCGTGGCCGACCGGCTGGCGGCCCGCGACGCGAGCGGCGGACGGCACCGCGCCGTACGGGAGCGCAAGGGTCTGGAGAAACTGACCGTGCGCGACGGCCTGCTGTACGGCATGGCCCAGGCGATGGCGTTGGTCCCGGGCGTGTCCCGGTCGGGCGCGACGATCAGCGGCGGCCTGTTCATGGGCTACTCCCGCGAGGCGGCCGCCCGCTACTCGTTCCTGCTGGCCATCCCCGCCGTGCTCGCCTCCGGCCTGTTCGAGCTGACGGAGATCGGCGAGGGACACGTCTCCTGGGCGCCGACGCTCTTCGCCACCGTCCTGGCCTTCCTGGTGGCCTACGCGGTCATCGCCTGGTTCATGAAGTTCATCTCCACGAAGAGCTTCATGCCCTTCGTGGTCTACCGCATACTGCTGGGCCTGCTGATCTTCGGACTCATCGCGGCCGGGGTGATCTCGCCGCACGCGGGCGAAGCGGTGGGCTGAGGGACCCGTCCCACCACCTTCCGCCTCCGGCCTCCCGCCCCGGGCGGCCCTGGGGTCGGCCCGCCGCGGCGCCGCCCGGGGCGGGGACCGGTCACCGGGCCTCGGTCAGCCCGTCCTCGGCGGCGCCCCGGCTCAGCACCGCCTCGCGCACCCGTTCGCGCACCTCGGGGAAGTTCTCCCCGGTGGCGCGGACGACGCGGAAGGGCGGGCCGGTGTCGGAGTGGCCGACCAGGAACTCCGCCCGTGTCACGGTCCAGCCCTCGCCGTCGGGCTCGGGGGCGAAGGTGAAGCGGGCCATCGAGCCCTCGTTGCCGCTGCGCTTGTCGGCCGGGACGAAGCCGGCGACCTGGTCGCCCAGCCCGTAGACCACCCAGGTGCCGTTCACCTTCTCGTAGGGCTGTGGAACGTGGTTGTGGGTGCCGACGACCAGGTCTATGTCCCCGCGGCCGTCGGTGCGCGCGGCGGTCAGCTCCCGGGCGAGCCGGAGCTGCGTCGGGTCGGGGGCCTGCTGCCACTCGGTGCCCCAGTGGACACTGACGACCACCACGTCGGCTCCGGCCCGGCGGGCGGCGCGGGCGTCGGCGATCACCCGTTCCGGTTCCAGCAGCCGTACCGCCCAGGGGCGTTCCTCGGGGATCGGGATGCCGTTGGTCCCGTAGGTGTAGGCGAGGTGGGCGATCTCGGCCCCGCCCGCCCGCAGCACGGCCGGACGGGCGGCCTCCGTCGCGCTGCGGGCCGTGCCCGCGTGCCGCACCCCGGCCTCGTCCAGGGCGTCCAGGGTGCGGCGCACCCCGTCGAAGCCGTCGTCGAGGCTGTGGTTGGAGGCGGTCGAGCAGCTGTCGTAGCCCGTCGCCCGCAGCGCCTCGGCCAGCTGCGGCGGCGAGCGGAACAGCGGATAGCCGGTGAAGGGGCCGTCCTCGTCGCCGTAGGGGGTCTCCATGTGGCACAGCGCGATGTCGGCGGAGGCGACGACCGGCCTCACCCCGGCCAGGATGTCGGTGAAGTCGTGGCCCTTCCCGCCCGCGTCCAGTCGCGCCTGCCGGATGATCGAGGGGTACGGGATGATGTCGCCGGTGGCGACCACGGTGAAGGACCGCCGTTCGTCGGCCGGCGCCGCGTCCCCCGCGCCGCCGGCCGGGGTGTCACGGCCGGTGCACGAGGCCAGGACGGCGAGCGCCAGGAGAACGGCCGCCGGGGCCGCGACGCGTATTCGGCCGGCGTGCGCGCCGCCTCCCGGGCGGGGTCCGCGTCGGAGGCCGGGCCGGTGTCCCGCCACCGTCCGTCGGGTCCGTTCCGTCCGCGTGCCGTCGTGCGTTCCGCGCATCTTCCGTCTCCGTCCCTCGGGTGCGTCACCCCCGAACGGCCGTGCCGTCCCTCCTCCCGGCAGCGTGGGCGGTCGCGGCGCGGGGGGCATCCGGGGAGGGGTTCCGCTGGGCCGGCCGGGCGAACGGAGCGGGACGGGTGTTGGAATGTGGGGTGTCGCCCACCGGGCGGTGGAACGGAGTGGCGGACCAGGGGCGGACCAGTGGCGGAGGGAACGGTGGACGAGACGGTGGGTGTCGGGACCGACGCGGCCTCCGCCGGGGAGACGGACCTGCTGGTCGTCGGCGGCGGCCCGGCCGGATGCGCCGCCGCCGTGATGGCGGCGAGCGTGGGGCTGCGCACCCTGGTGCTGGAGGCGCGGCGGGAGCTGTGCGGCAGGCTGCGGTACGTCCGTCGCCTGGAGAACGTGCTGGGCGGTTTCTCCTCCGGCGCCGAGTTCGCCGCGTCGGCGGCCGCCGACGTGGCACGGGCCGCCGGGTGCCGGGTCGAGTACGGCGCGCGCGTGGTCCGTCTCGCCGCGCACGACGACCACGTGGCCGTCACGCTGGAGTCGGGCGCGCTCCGCACCGCCGCCCACGTCGTCGTCGCCACCGGCACCGGCCCGCTGGGCCCCGCCGGGACCGACTGGCTCGACGGTCCCGGCGGGCCGGCCGCCGCCCCGCTGTGGGAGTCCGGACCCGAGGAGTGGGCGGGGCGGACGGTCCTCGTGTTGGGCGCCGACCGGCCGCTGGGCACTGTGCTGCGCGCTTTCCCGACGGTGGCGGCCCGCTTCCTGGTGGCGTACCCGCCCTCGGACGACCACAGGGCCGACGAGGTGCGCGCCGACCCCCGCGTCGAGTTGGTCCCGGTACGACGTGCCGTTCTGCCGACCGGACGGGAGCGGGCGCGGCCCGGCGACCGGTTCGTGGTGGAACTCGTCACCACCGGGGGCGGGGTGTTGCGCCGGGAGGCGGACGCGGCGTACCTCAACCTCGGCAACGTCCCCGTGCGCCCCCTCGGTGACCTGGTGTGCGGGACCGACGGCTACTGCCCACCGGACCGGCAGCGTCCGCGCGTCCATGTGGCGGGTGACCTGCGGTCGGCGCGCGCCCAACGGATCATGACGGCGGCCGGGTCGGGCGGCGAGGCCGCGCTGCGCGCGTACTACGCGCTGCGCGGGGTGCGCGGGTAGACCGGAGGGCCGCCGCCGGGAAGCACCGTCGGGAGACGCCCGCCGGGAGACGTCCGCCGGAAAGCACAGCCGGGAGCCGGACGGTGGTCCACACGGCCGTTCCCGGGGGCGGTACGCCCGGCCCGACCGGGCCTCGCTTTTCCGCGCCGCCTCCGGCTGGGAAGCTTGGTGCAGGCAGCCGCGGGGGCACCCGCACCGATTTCCGGAGTCCGACTTGGCCGAGCGCACCGACGACAGTTACCGACTGCTGGCCGCCCTCCCGTTCGTCTCCATGGCCGTCGTCGCCCTGGTGGACGTGACGGCGGGGCCGGACGTGGGGTTCCTGCCGCTGTTATCCCTGGGCCCCGCCTTCGCCAGCCTCGTCGGCGGCATGCGCCGTACCGCGCTGATCGGGCTGTTGGCCCTGCTGCTGTGCCTGTGTCTGACCGCCTTCAACGACCTGTTGTGGTCGATGCGCGGCTACACGGCCCTGATCTCGGTGGTCGGGGTGGCGGTGGCCGGGTTGGTCGCCGCCGCCATCCGACAACGGCACGAGGCGGAACTGGCCAGCATGCGGTCCATCGCGGAGGTGGCCCAGCGGGTGCTGCTGCGTCCGGTGCCGCGCGCGGCGGGCCATCTGCGGGTGGCGGTCTCCTACACCTCCGCGGTGGCCGAGGCGCGGATCGGGGGCGACCTGTACGAGGTCGTCAACTCCCCCTCGGGGGTCCGGCTGATCGTGGGCGACGTACAGGGAAAGGGCCTGGAGGCGGTGGAGACGGCCGCCGTGGTGCTGGCCGCGTTCCGGGAGGCCGCGTACGACGAACCGGACCTGACGGCGGTGAGCGCCCGGCTGGAGAGATCGGTCAACCGGCACATGGGGGCGGAGCGGTTCGTCACCGCCGTCCTGGCCGAGACGCACGAGGACCGCTCGGTCACCCTGCTCAACCACGGTCACCCGTCGCCGCTGGTCGTCCGCGCGGACGGTGCGGCCCACCCGGTGGAACCGCCCGAGACCGCTCCGCCGCTGGGCACGGGATTCGACCTCAAACCGCCCGAGCCGTACGGGGTGACCCTCGCCCCCGGCGACCAGATGCTGCTGCACACCGACGGCGTCACCGAGGCGCGCGATCCGGAGGGCGATTTCTACCCGCTCGTGCGGCGGTCCTTCCTGCTGCGGGAGGCGAGCCCGGACATCGCGCTGGAGTCGCTGCGCAGGGATCTGGTGGCCCACGTGGGCGGACCGCTGCACGACGACGCGGCCATGCTGCTCCTGCGCTACCGGGACGGCTGACCCGGGGGGCCACCCCGGCACGAACCTTCGCGAATCACTGCGCAACGGGAGGTTCAATCCCTCGAACGGGGTACCCGCCGAATCGTTGTCCGTTGTTCCGCCGTTCCGGACGTCGAGTGAGCGAAGCCGAGATCATGAAAGAATCCCGCCTCACCCTACGAGAACTCCGCATCCTGCACGAGACCGAACGGGCGCTGCTCCGGGACGCCCGGCTCGCCGAGGCCTTCCGGGAGTTCCGGGAGATCCGGGAGGCCCGGGAGGCCCGGGAGCCCGACGGCTCCGGCCCGGAGGCCGGGCCGGGCACCGGGCCGGCCTCCCCGGACTCCCCGGCGTCGCACCGACTGTGGCTGCTCGTCGGGATCTGCGCCTTCCTGGTTCCCGCCCTGATGGTCCTGCATCCGGGCGTCGGGGCACTGGCGTTCCTGTCGGTGTCGATCGTGTGCGCGGCGGGCTGGGTCAGCCACCGCCGGGGGCGTCGGGGAGCGGGCTGACCCGGTCCGCCCCCGTGCCGTTCAGCCTCCCGTCAGGCGCAGCCCGCACGACTCGCCGGGCTCGACGGTGACGGTCCGGTCGGGCAGCACCAGCCGCACCGGGCCCTCGGCCGACACGGGCAGGCCGATCTCCAGCTCGTTCCGCCGCATCCGCACCCCGATGTCCCAGTGGTGCCGGTAGCGCATGGTGAAGCCGAACTCCGAGAGCTCCGGCAGCGGCGCCGGATCCAGCCACAGACCGTCCGCGCGGGGCCGCATCCCGGTCAGTCCGCGCTGCACGAGGTCCAGCGTCCCGGCCATCGCGCCCAGGTGGATGCCCTCGGCGGTGGTGCCGCCCTGGATGTCGGCGATGTCGCCGACCAGGGCCTCCTGCACGAACCGCCAGGCGTCCGGACGTCGTGCCCGGGCCAGCACCCACCCGTGCACCAGGGCGCTCAGCGTGGAGCCGTGGCTGGTGCGGCGCAGGTAGTGGTCGACGGTGCGCCGCCACAGGTCGTCGTCGAGGGTGTGGCCGAGCCGGCGGAACAGGTCCGCCAACTCGACGGGCGGGAACAGGTAGCCGAGCATCAGCACGTCGGCCTGTTTGGAGGCCCGGTAGCGGTTGGCGGTGTCCCCCTCGGCCTCCAGGATCCGGTCCAGTCGCCGGATGTTCCCGTACCTCCTCCGGTAGCCCTCCCAGTCCAGCTCGGCCAGCTCGCCATAGCCCTCGAACTGGCTGACGACTCCCTCGTGGAAGGGCACGTGCAGCCGCCGGGAGACGTCCTGCCACCGCTCGGTGGTCCCCTCGTCGATCCCCAGGTCCCGACACAGCTCCTCGCGCAGCGGCTCCGGGAGGAGCTCCAGGGTCTCCAGGGCCCGGGAGAGCACCCAGGCGGCGGTGACGTTGGTGTAGGCGTTGTCGTCCAGGCCCGGACGGTCGCTGTCGGGGTACGCCTCGTGGTACTCGTCGGGGCCCACCACCCCGAGGAGGCGGTAGCGCTCGCGCTCGGGGTCGTACCGCGCGGCGCTCCCCCAGAACTGGGCGATCCTCAGCAGGGTCTCCGCGCCCCGGGAGTGCATGAAGTCGGTGTCGCCGCCGGCCTGCCAGTACTGCCACACGTCGTAGGCGACCGCCGAGCCCACGTGATACTGGAGGTGGGAGTGGTCCGGCAGCCAACGCCCCGAGCGCGGGTTCAGGTGCAGGGTCTGAGTCTCCTCGCGCCCGTCGCTGCCGCTCTGCCAGGGGAACATCGCCCCGGCGTACCCGTTGTCCGCGGCCGCCCGCACGGCCTCGGGCAACCGTCGGTGCCGGTAGGTCAGCAGGGCGCGGGAGACCTCCGGGAAGTGGACGTTGAGGTAGGGCAGGACGAACAGTTCGTCCCAGAAGACGTGTCCCCGGTACGCCTCGCCGTGCAGTCCGCGCGCGGGCACCCCGACGTCCAGGTCGGCGGTGTGCGGGGAGAGGGTCTGGAGGAGGTGGAAGAGGTGCACCCGCAGGATGTGCCCCGCCTCGCCGGGGACGTCCAAACCCGTGTGCCGCCACAGCTCCGCCCAGGCCACCTCGTGGGTCCGGAGCAGTTCGGGGAAGTCGGGCGCGTGGCCGATGTCCTCCAGGGCGGCCCGGAGGGGGTCGCCGGCCACGGGATCGTGGGAGGTGTGCAGGGCGACGGTCTTGTCGACGGTGATCGGCCGTCCGGGCCGGACGGCGAAGGTCACCAGCCGGGCGGGCCGGAGACCGTCGAGATCGGTGCGGGCGGCCAGGGGCTCGCCGTCCTCCGCCCGGGTGCGGGCGGCCACCGCGATGCCGGTTCCGGAGGTGGTGGTGCGGCAGTGCACCCAGACGGTGTCGGGCCCCGCCGAACCCGTCTCGTGGTCGGTCAGGTGGCGTCCGTTGAGGGCCCGGTAGCGTTCGACGCCCGCGTTGGTGACGCCGCCGTCGAGGGCGGACTCGACCTCCAGGACCACCGGCCGGTCCTCGGCCGTGAAGGTGGTGCGCAGGGCGGCCAGGTGGGGCCGGCCCATGTGGACCAGCCGGCGCTGCTCGACCCGCACCCGCCGTCCCGAGGGGGCCGTCAGGCGCAGCGTCCGGGTCAGGACGCCCCGCCTGAGGTCCAGGACCTGTCGGTACTCCGACGGAGCGTCCCGGTCCGGTGACCACCAGTCGGTGCCCGGCGCGCCGGGGCGGTGCGGGCCCGCGGCGTTCTCCCGGTGCTCCGCGTCCCCCTCGGCGTCGGGGACGTCGGGGACGTCGGGGACATCGAGAAAACGAAAGCGGAGGGGCAACCAGTTGGGCAGGTTGACCATGTCCTCGTTCTCGACCTGCCGATCCCCCACGGTGGACACCAGCCGGTTGTAGCAGCCCGCCGCGTACGTGCCCGGGTAGTGCGGCCCGCCGGCGTCCGCCTCGGGTGCCGCGCCCCGGGTGGCGAAGTACCCGTTGCCCAGGGTGCACAGCGCCTCGCGCAGCCTCTCCTCCGAGGGGTCGTACCCCTGGTAGCCCCACGTCCACCGGTCCTCGGAGCGTTCCACGGTCATCGCTTCCCCTCGTCGTGCGCGCCGCCGGGCGCACCGTCACACCCGGTCGACAGTTCGGCCAGGTCGGTCACGACCACGTCGGCACCGCGGTCGTACAGGTACCGCGCACCGGTGGGTCCCCCCGTCCGGTCCACGCCGACGACCAGGCCGAAACCGCCTCGTCGGCCCGCCTCCACGCCCGCCGGCGCGTCCTCGACGACGGCCACCTCCGGCGGGGGCACGCCCAGCCGGGCGGCGGCCGCCAGGAAGACGGCGGGGTCCGGCTTGCCGGGCAGGCCCAGCCGGGCCGCCTCCACGCCGTCCACCACCGCGTCGAACAGCCCCAGCACCCCGGCGTCCGACAGCAGTTCCCGCGCGTGCCGGGAGGCGGAGATCACCGCCATGGGCGTCCCGGCGCGGCGCAGGAACCGCAGCAGTCGCGTCGCGTCGGGCCAGACGTCGACCCCGTCCCGCCGCAGCGCGGCGACGAACGACCGCTCCTTGCGCGCGGCGACGGCCCGGACGGTGTCGTTGCCGGGCGGATCGTCCGGCGTGCCCTCCGGCAGGCGCAGTCCCCGGGAGGCGAGGAACGCGGCGGCGCCGTCCAAGCGCGACCTGCCGTCCACGAGGCGCCGGTATTCCTCCCGCACGTCGAACGGGCGGAACCGGTCCGTCCCGCCCTCCGACCCCGGCCCCCCGCCCGTGCGTTCCCGCCACTCGCGCAGACAGGCGTCGAACGCCTCCTTCCAGGCGGCGGCGTGGAGACGGGCGGAGTCGGTGATCACCCCGTCGGTGTCGAAGACCACGGCCCGCACCCCGCGCGGGCGGGGAGCCGGCTCCCCCGTCCCTCGGGGATCCTGCGGTGCGGCGGCGAACGACATGGGAAGTGTCCGTCCGGTCGGGGCGGCCGAGGCCGCGGGTCAGATGTGCTCCGGCACGAGGGCGACCGGGCTCTCGGCGTGGTGGAGGACGGCGTGGGCCACCATCCCCAGCTGGAGCCCCGGACGGTTCTGCCGGCGGTGTGCCCCCAGCACCAGCAGGTCCGCCCTGCGCGACTCGTCCAGCAGCACCGCGCGTGCCGAGCCCTCCGGAGCGTGGAGCCGCAGGTCGGTCCCGGGGTACTCGCGCGCCGGGTCGCGCAGGGTCTCGTCCAGGTACTCCAGCGCCTCCCTCCGGCGCGCCCCGGAGAGGTTCCCCTGGATCAGCGGGTGGCTCCCCGCGGCGTGGGCGGGGCGGCGCCAGGTCCGCACGGCGTGCAGCTCGCACCCGCGGACGGCGGTCTCGCGGAAGGCGAAGCGGGCCGCGGGGGCGCCGCCCTCGACCCTGTCCCCGACCCCGAGGACGATCCGTCGGTGCCCGCCGGCCCGCGCCGTCCCGTCACCGCGCACGACGACGACCGGGCAGTCGGAACGCCCCGCCACCGACAGCCCCACCGAGCCCAGCAGCAGTCCGGTGATCCCGCCCCGGCCCCGGGAGCCGACGACCACGGCGAGGGCGTTCCGTCCCGCGTGGACCAGGGTCTCGGCGGGGTCCCCGGTCAGGATGACGGTGTCCGGCCGCAGGTCGGGGGCGTTCTGTCGGACGCGCTCCACCGCTGCGGCCATCAGTTCCTCCGGGTCCGGGTCGCCCTCGTCCCTCCGTTCGGCGGCGTGGACCAGGCGCAGCGGCACCGCGTGGCGGACCGCCGCGGCCACGGCCCAGTCCACCGCGAGCAGACCGGGTTCGGAACCGTCGACGCCCACCAGCAGGGGCAGTTCCACCACCACGCCTCCTTCTCACGCCCTTCTTCCGGTCCTCCCGGCCCTCTCCCGGCTCCTTTCCGCGAGTTTCTCCGGGTTCCTCAGGATTCCTCCGGTTCCCTCCGGGATCCTTTCGGTTCCTCGCCGCTCCGGGGCCATCATCCGGCGGTTCCTGGGAACGGTGACCCGATATGGGCCGCCGAAACCCCTGGGCGGTTCCCGGCCGAGGCGAGGAGGCGCGGCATGCGGGTGGTCCACCGGGCCCGGTGGTGGCGCGGCGCGCTCGCGGTGGCGGCCGGCGCGCTGCCCGTCCTGGCCTTCCCCGCGCCGTCGTTGTGGTGGTGGGCCTACGGGGCCCTGGTGCCGTGGATGCTGCTGCTGCGCTCCGCGGACGGGGGGCGCCGGGCCGCCGTGGAGGGTTGGCTGGGCGGTGTCGGCTTCCTGCTGGCCGGTCACCACTGGCTGGCGCCGAGTCTGCACGTCTTCCTCGTGGTGGTGGCGGCGTTGGTGGGCCTGCTGTGGGCGCCCTGGGGGTGGCTGGTGCACCGGCTGCTGGCGGGCGCGCCGGGGCCGGGACGGGCCCTGGCGGCCGTGGCGCTGGTGCCGTCGGCGTGGCTGACGGTCGAGCTGGTGCGCTCCTGGGAGTACCTGGGCGGGCCGTGGGCGCTGCTCGGGGCCAGTCAGTGGCAGGTCCCGGCCGCGCTGCGGCTGGCCTCGCTGGGCGGGGTCTGGCTGGTCACCGTGTGGGTGGTGGCCGTCAACACCTCGCTGACACTGCTCGGGACGGCGCCCCGGGCCCGCCGCGCCGCGGCGGCCGCCACCGTGGCGTGCGCGCTGCTCCCGGTGGCGGTCTGGGCGTGGGCGCCGCCGCCGCGGCCGGGGGACACCGTCCGGGTCGCGGTGGTGCAGCCGGGCGTCGTCGAGGGGGCGGACGTGCGTTTCGACACCGGTGAACGGCTGACCCGCTCCTTGGCGGGCCGGGGCGCGGATCTGGTGGTGTGGGGCGAGAGCAGCGTGGGGTACGACCTGGACGACCGTCCGGACCTGCGGGAACGGCTGGCCGAACTGTCCGCGCGGGTCGACGCGCCGCTGCTGGTCAACGTGGACGCGCGGCGCTCGGACCGACCGGGGATCTTCAAGAGCTCGGTGCTGGTGGGCCCGGACGGCCCCACCGGGGACCGCTACGACAAGATGCGGCTGGTCCCGTTCGGCGAGTACGTTCCGGCCCGCTCGCTGCTGGACTGGGCGACGGCGGTGGGCAGGGCGGCCGAGGAGGACCGCGGGCGCGGGGACGCCCCGGTGGTGATGGAGACCGCCGCGGTGCGGCCGGGGCCGCTGGTGTGCTTCGAGTCGGCCTTCCCCGACATGAGCCGGGCGCTGGTGCGCGAGGGCGCCGGGCTGCTGGTCGCCCAGTCGGCGACCTCCACCTTCCAGGAGAGCTGGGCACCGCGGCAGCACGCCTCCCTGGCGGCGCTGCGGGCGGCCGAGACCGGGCGCCCGGTGGTGCACGCCACGCTGACGGGGGTGAGCGCGGCGTACGGGCCGCGCGGCGAGCCGGTGGGCGAACCGCTGGGCACCGACCGGAGCGGGGCGGTGGTGTACGAGGTGCCGCTCGCCTCGGGCACCAGCCCCTACGTGCGGTTCGGCGACTGGGTGCCGGCCGGCGCGCTGGGCGCGCTGGCGGCGGCCGGCGTGTCGGCCGCCGGGCGGGGGCGGGGGTGGGGGCCGCGTCCGGGCCGGCGGCGAGGGGCCGGGCGGCACGAGGCCGCCGACACCGTCAGGCGGCCTGCTCCAGCGCGGCGGTGACGACCCGTTCGCACAGCTCGTGGGTGCGCAGCGCGTCCTCGGCGCTCAGGTGCCGCCCGGCGCGCACCGCGTCGAGGAAGGCGAGGGTGATCTGTTCGATGCCGCGCTGGCGGGCCACGGGCACCCAGTCCCCGCGGCGGCGGACGCTGGGTTGGCCCTTGTGGTCGACGATCTCCGCGAGGTTGAACACCTGGCGCTTGGTGTCCTGTCCGGAGACCTCCAGAATCTCCTCGGTGCTGCCGCTCATCCGGTTCATCACGCCGATCGCGGTGAACCCGTCGCCCGACAGTTGGAGCACCACGTGGTGCAGCAGCCCGTCCCGGACGCGGGCGCGGACGTCCACGTGCTCGGCCGGGCCGGGCAGCAGGAAGCGGAGGGTGTCGACGACGTGGACGAAGTCGTCGTAGACCACCACGCGCGGGTCGGCGGCCAGTCCGACGCGGTTCTTCTGCATCAGCACCAGTTCGCGCGGATGCTCCAGGCACTGTGCGTAACCGGGCGCGTGGCGGCGGTTGAAGCCGACGGCGAGCGACACGCGCCGCTCGTCGGCCAGCCGGACCAGCCGTTCGGCCTCGGGCAACTCGTAGGCGAGCGGCTTGTCGACGTAGGTGGGCACTCCGGCGTGGAGCAGCCTGGTGACGAGGGCGGGGTGCTCGACCGTCGGGGCGTGGACGAACGCCGCGTCGAGGCCGACGGCGAGCAGCCCGTCGAGGTCGCCGTGGCGCTGCCGCTCGGGGACGCGGTGGGCCTCGGCGGTGCGCTCCAGGGTGGCGCGGGTGCGGGTGTGGAGGTGGAGTTCCAGGCCCGGCTGGGTGGTGAGCACCGGCAGGTACGCCTTGTGCGCGATGTCGCCGAGCCCGATCACGCCGACCTTCATGTGGCCTTCCCCTTCGTCCGCCGGGCCGTCGGCCGGGCCGCCTGCCGGTTCGGCCGGTCCGTCGGCCGCGCCCGCCCGTCAGCGGTCCGTGTCCGCCCGAGTCGTCTCCCGTGTCCCGGCAGCATACGGCTCCGGCGGCCGCCAGTCGGCGATGCCGTCCAGCCCGCGCAGGGCCAGGCGCGGTCCGAACCGGTCGACGACGGTGAGGGCGGTGTCGCGCAGCGCCCGGGCGGGCCGGGCGGAGACGCCGGCCAGCCGCGCCACCCGGGCGGAGCGGCGCACCACCTCCGTGGTGCGGGGCAGCCGGTCGCGGGTGTGGGCGGCCAGGGCCCGGGGAACGTCGGCGGCGTCGGGCGCGGCGTGGTGCGCCAGGACGACGGCGTCCTCCAGCGCCTGGCAGCCGCCCTGGCCGAGGTTGGGCGCCATCGCGTGGGCGGCGTCGCCGAGCAGCGCGGTGCGACCGCGGTGGTGGGCGGGCAGCGGTCCGGCGGCGCGGTACACGTCGTTGCGCAGGACGGCGTCGTCCGAGGCGGCGGCGATCAGTTCGGGCACCGGGCGGTGCCAGTCGCCGAAGCGGCGCAGCAGTTCGGCCCGTTCGCCGTCCGGTGCCCGTCCTCCCGCGGGAGCGACGGCGGTGGCGTAGGCGTACACCCGGCCGTCGTGCAGCGGGACGGTGCCCCACAGCGCGCCGCGACCCCATGTCTCGTGGGGGGTGAAGGGCGTTTCGGGCGCGGGGACGACGAACCGCCAGGCGGTGGACCCGGTGTGGCGGGGTTCGGGGTGGCCGGGGAAGAGCGCCGCTCGGGCGGCGGAGTGGATGCCGTCGGCGGCGACGACGAGGTCCGCGGTGATCTCCTCGCCGCCGTCGGTGCGCACGGTCGCGGGCCGGCCGTCCGCGCCCGGATCCGTGAGCCGGGCCGGGGTTCCGGTGCGGAGGACACCCTCGGGCAGGCGGGACAGGAGGAGGGCGACGAGGTCGGCCCGGTGGGCGACGACGACGGGTCCCCCGAAGCGTTCGGCCGCGGCCTGCTGGGTGGTGCGGGAGAGCCAACGACCGGAGGGGGTGCGCAGTCCGCCCTCGTCCTGCCAGGCGGACATGGCACGGACGGTGTCGCCGAGCCCGATGACGTCCAGGGCCCGTTGGGCGTTGGGGGCCAGGGCGATGCCCGCGCCGACCGGCTCCAGGGAGGGGGCGCGTTCGAGGACGGTGACCGACCAGCCGCGCCGGTGCAGGGCCGCGGCGGCCGCCAGTCCGCCGATTCCGGCGCCGACGACGACGGCTCGGGGCTGGGGCATGGCGGTGTCCTTCCCCGACGGGGTCTCACTACAGATGTAGTGACAGCTACGACGTTACTACACCTGTAGTGAGGGCGGTAGATTGGCGGGCATGGCTTCCGGCAAGACCTCCGCCCCCCGACCCTCCCGGGCCGAGTCGATCGCCGACACCGCGATCGACCTGCTCGCCGAACGCGGCCTGCGCGGGCTGACCCACCGGGCGGTGGACGAGGCGGCCGGCCTGCCGCAGGGCTCCACCTCCAACCACGCCCGCACCCGCGAGGCCCTGCTGGAGGCGGCGGTACGGCGACTGGCCGTCCGTGAGGCGGACGTGTTGGCGCCCCGGGAGATGCCCGACCCCGACGCCGGCTCGGAGGCGATGGCCGAGGCACTGGCCCTGGCCCTGCACCGCTACCTCACCCGGCACCGCCGGCTGGCGGTCGCCCGTTACGAACTGGCGCTGGAGGCGACCCGGCGTCCCGCCCTGCGGGCCGCCTACGACCGGGCCGGGACCCGCGCCTTCCGCGAGCCGTTGGTGGCGGCGATGGCCGCCGCGGGCTCGTCCGCGCCCGAGCGGCACGCGCTGTCCCTGATCGCCTGGTGCGAGGGCGTGATGTTCTCCTGCACGGCGGGCTCCCACCACTCGACGGTGCCGGACCCCCAGGAGCTGCGGACCGGGCTGGGCGAGCTGTTGCGGGGCATGCTGGGCGGCTGACGCCCGGACGTCCCCCGGTACCGTTCGCCTCCCGCGCACGGTTCCCTCCACCCACCGGGCCGCTTCCGTTCGCCCGAGTCACTCCTGCGGGGAGTTCCCGACGGTCACCGCGTACCGCAGAGTGGGCGGGTGCGACGCATGAGAAGCGCCCTGACCCTGGCCGGGGTCGCCTTGGCCACGCTCTCCGGATGCGTGTCGGTGGCGGGCGAGCACCACCCGGAGGAAGGCCACCGGTCCTCCCCGCCCCCGGGTCACCCGCCCTCCGGCCGACCGCCGTCCGCGCCCGCGCCCGCGCCCGCGCGAGAGACCTCCCCCTCCCCCGCACCGGCGCGGGAGACCCTGGCCGAGGTGCCGAACGGGACGGGAGAGCCCACCGCGCGCCCCGGCACCGCCGCCCCGCCACGGCGCGAACCGGCACCACGGACCGTCCGCCCCACTCCGCCGAGCGCTCCTCGGGCACCACACCGGCGCCCGCGGCACGAGCCCGCCCCTCCCGCCCCGCCCCGCGCCGAGCACACCCCCGGGGACTTCCCGCCGTGGTCCGGCGCCGACGTGTGCGAACTCGGCGAGCGCCACGGGGGCTGGGACCCGCGGAGCACGTCGGCCCGGATCTGCCGGGAGGTGTACGGCCGCTGAGGCGGGGCGCGCCCGGACCGCCGGCGACGGGCGCCGGGCCGGCGACGGGCTCAGGCGCCTCGCCCTGGCACCGAGCGGCCTCCAGGCGACGTGAGCCCCCCGGCCCGGTACCGCGCGAGATCGAAGTCCGCCGGCCGCTTCACCGGCCGCGAGGTGGTCACCGGCACCGTGGGCGGACGCCCGGGCGGCTTCGTGCTCGCCGAGCGCGGCACCTTCGACCACGAACCGGAGGACCGCTCGAACCGGCCCTGAGGCGTCAGGAGCCGAGATGGGGGATGCACCAGTCGATCGGCGTGTGCCCCTGCGCCGCGATCGCCTCGTCGATCCGGCTGAAGGGGCGGGAGCCGAAGAACTTCTTCGCCGACAGCGGCGAGGGGTGGGCCCCCTCCACCACCACGTGCCGCTCGGTGTCGATCAGCGGCAGCTTCTTCTTCGCGTAGTTGCCCCACAGCACGAAGACGGCCGGGTCGGGGCGGTCGGCCACCGCGCGGATCACCGCGTCGGTGAACTTCTCCCAGCCCTTGCCCTTGTGCGAGTTGGCCTCTCCGGCCCGGACCGTCAGCACCGCGTTGAGCAGCAGGACGCCCTGCTCCGCCCAGGGCATCAGATAGCCGTTGTCCGGCACGGGACAGCCGAGGTCCGCCTGCAGCTCCTTGTAGATGTTCCGCAGGGACGGCGGGACGCGCACCCCGGGACGCACCGAGAACGCCAGACCGTGCCCCTGCCCTTCCCCGTGGTACGGATCCTGGCCGAGCACCAGCACCTTGACCCGGTCGTACGGGGTGGCGTCCAGCGCCGCGAAGACCTCCTCCCGAGGCGGGTAGACCGGCCCGCGCGCCCGCTCCTCCTCGACGAACTCGGTGAGCTCCTTGAAGTAGGGCTTCTCCAGTTCCTCGCCGAGGACCCTCTGCCAGGACTCGGGCAGCATGCCGTTCACGTGAGACAACCTCCGGTGTGGGTTCCGTGCGCCGCGCGTCGGCCCGCGCGGCGCACCTCAGAACGTACCGGTGGGCACCGACAGTCGCCCGCCGACGCGGGCGCCACCGACGTCACCAGCTCTTCTTGCGGTCCAGCTCCCACAGCCGCATGATCGTCGAGGAGTCGATGCACCACTCCACGCCGGCGATGTCCTCGTGCGCGGCGATGTACAGCTTGCCCTGCCACAGGGGCAGCAGGCGGGCGTCCTCCGCGAGGATCTCCTGGGCCTTGCCGAAGTCGTCGCTGACCGCGCCCCGGTCGCTCTCCTTGCGGGACCTGGGCAGCAGGGTTCCGGTCAGGACCTTGTCCTCGTACGGGGCGCCCAGGGCGTTCTCCTTGCCGACGAACGGCGAGATGTAGTTGTCGGCGTCCGGGAAGTCGGGGAACCAGCCACGGCCGAACACCGGGTACTCGCCCTCGGCTATCCCCTTCTGCAGCTCGCGCCACCCCCGGCCCTCCAGGGTGACCTCGAACAGCCCGGAGGCCTCCAACTGCCGCTTGATCTCGCCGAACTCCTCGGCGGTGACGGCCCCGTAGCGGTCGGTGGCGTACCACAGGGTCAGCCGGACCTTCTCGGTGATCCCGGCCTGGGCGAGGGTCTGCTTCGCCTTCTCCACGTCCGGCTCGCCGTACTTCTCGTAGAAGGCGCTGGTGTGGCCGGTGATCCCGCCGGGGACCATGGAGTACAGCGGGGCGGCGGTGCGCTTGTAGACGTTGCGGACCAGCGCCTTGCGGTCGATGACCTGCGCGACGGCCCTGCGGACGGCGGGGTTGGAGACCGCCTCGTGCTGCGGGTTGAACACCAGGTAACGGATCTCGGTGCCGTAGACCTCGCTGAGCTTGATGTCCGGGTAGTCGGTGCGGTTCTTCTCGAACTCGGTGATCTGCTCCGGAGTCAGACCGCGGTAGGTCAGGTCGAGGTCGCCCTTCTTGAACTCCTCGACCATCTCCTCCGACTCCTTGAAGTACCGGACGGTGACGGCGTTGTTCTTGACCTTGGCGGAGCCGTCGTAGCTCCCGTTCTTCACCAGTTCGGCGCGCTCGCCGTCCTGGTAGCTCTCCAGGCGGTACGGACCGGAGCCGCTGATCTTGTCCGATTCCAGGAGCCGGTCGGCCGGGTAGACGGCGGGATCGACGATGGAGGCGGCCGGGGTGGCGAGCACCAGCGGGAAGGTGGCGTCCGGACGCTTGAGATGGAAGATGATCGTCCGCTCACCCGAGGTCTCGATGCGGTCGATGCTCTGCAGCAACTGGGCCGGTCCGGTGTCGGCCTTGATGTCCAGCGTGCGCTCGAAGGAGTACTTGACGGCTTCGGCGTTCAGCGCGCCGCCGCCCGAGAACTTCAGGTCCTTCTTCAGCACGCACCGGTAGACGCTGCTGACGGTGTCGGTGAAGCCGCAGCGCTGCGCCGCGTCGGGCTCGGGGGTGCCGCTGGAGTTCGGGAAGTGCAACAGCGTCTGGTAGACGTTCCGGAACAGCTCCCAGGAGCCGTCCCAGGCACCGGCCGGATCGAGGGTGCTCGGCGTGCTGGTCGTGCCGACCACGATCGCCTCCTCGGTCTCGCCCTCTCCGAGCAGCGAGCCGCATCCGGCGAGCAGGGTCACTGTCACCAGCACGGTTGCGCCCTTCAGAGGCTTGTCCTGGCTGAACACTTGTACGCTCCTCGGTCGGCGATGCCACTAGTGCCTGGGGGGCTGGGGGGATTTGCCGGCCGACGAGGCGGAGCGCGCACCGCGGCGCGCGTGGGCGTCCGCGCCCGCGACAGAGGTCCAACGGGCCTGTCGTACCGACGACGTGGCAGACCTTACCGCAGCATGTGAGGGACCTGACAGGCTCCTGGACCGGGCAAGATCGGGAGGTTCCCCACACCGCGCGGAGGCCACACGGAAGCGCACGAAAAGGGGGTTCCGCCGCCTTGCGCCCCGTTGTGAGGGCATATGACGGCGGAACCCCCCTCCCGGTGTCACTCCGGCGTGACCGTGTGCTCACTCCACCCCGGCGTTGAGGAACATGCCGCCGTCCACCACCAGGGTCTGGCCGGTGATCCATCCCGACGCGTCGGAGGTGAGGAAGGCCGCCGCTCCCCCGATGTCCTCGGGTACGCCGAGCCGTCCCATCGGGTAGCGCCTGACGACCTCCTCCTCGCGCCCCTCGTAGAGGGCCGCGGCGAACTTCGTCTTCACCACGGCCGGGGCGATGGCGTTGACCCGCACGCCCGGCGAGAACTCGTGCGCGAGCTGGAGGGTGAGGTTGACCATCGCGGCCTTGCTGATGCCGTAGGCGCCGATGAAGGGCGAGGCGGACAGCCCGGCGATGGAGGCGATGTTGACGACGGTGCCGCCGTGCTCCTTCTGCCAGGCCGCCCAGGTGCGCTGGGCGAAGCCGAGCGCCGAGAGCACGTTGGTGTCGAAGACCTTGCGGGCCACGTTCAGGTCCAGCTCCGCGATCGGGCCGAAGACCGGATTGGTGCCCGCGTTGTTGACCAGGTGGTCGACCCGGCCGAACGCCTCCATGGTGCGCTCGACGGCCTCCGTCTGGTGGGCCTCGTCGTGCGCCTTCCCGGCCACGCCGATGGCCCGGTCGGAGCCGAGCCGTTCGACGGCCTCCGCCAGCGCCTCCTCGTTGCGACCGGTGATGCACACCCGGTCGCCGCGGGCCACGAGCGCCTCGGCGATGCCGTAGCCGATGCCTCGGCTGGCTCCGGTGATCAGGGCGACCCTGCCGCTGTCCTGCACTGCCATGTGTTCTTCCGTTCCCTGGTGGTTCTTCCCGTCCGACCGTCAGTCGAGCGGGCCGCCGGCCACGTACAGCACCTGGCCGGAGACGAAGCCCGCGTCCTCACCGGTGAAGAACGCGACGGCGTTCGCGATGTCCTCGGGCCTGCCGACCCGCTGGACGGGGATCTGGGAGGCGGCGGCCTTCTGGAAGTCCTCGAAGCCCATGCCGACCCGGGCGGCGGTGGCTGCGGTCATGTCGGTGGCGATGAAGCCGGGCGCCACGGCGTTGGCGGTGACGCCGAACTTTCCGAGTTCCTTGGCCAGGGTCTTGGTGAAGCCCTGGAGGCCGGCCTTGGCGGCGGAGTAGTTGGCCTGGCCGCGGTTGCCGAGCGCCGAGCTGGAGGAGAGGTTGACGATCCGGCCGAACCCGGCGTCGACCATGTGCTTCTGGCAGGCCCGGGACATCAGGAAGGCACCGCGCAGGTGCACGTTCATCACGGTGTCCCAGTCGGAGTCGCTCATCTTGAACAGCAGGTTGTCACGGAGCACACCGGCGTTGTTGACCAGGACGGTCGGCGCCCCCAACTCCTCGGCGACACGGGCGACGGCGGCCTCGACCTGCTCGGTGACGGAGACGTCGCAGCCGACCGCGAGGGCCTTGCCGCCCGCCGCGGTGATCTTCTCCACGGTGTCCTCGCAGGCCGCCTCGTCCAGGTCGAGTACGGCGACGGCCCGCCCCTCGGCGGCCAGCCGGACGGCGGTGGCCGCGCCGATGCCGCGGGCTCCGCCGGTGACGATCGCGACACGCTGCTCGGTGGTGGACATGCTGGTTCTCCTCGCGCTCGGGTGGGTGAGCAACCGCTTAGTACCTTCGGTGGACGTGACGCTAGAAGCACGGACACGCTCTGTCAACGCCTGGCAGCACCGGTGAGGCCCACCCCACGTCGGTTCCCCGGCCCAGGGGCGCGCGGAGCCGGGTGACCGTGCGCGACGGGCCGGCGCCGAACACGCCGAAGGGGCGCGCGGCCGAATGCCGTACGCCCCTTCGGCGGCGCGCTCCGATCAGCGCACCAGCAGGTCCAGCAGGCGCTCGACCTCCGCCTCGGGATCGGCGGTCAGCCCGGTGTGCACCGGCCCCGGCTGGACAACGGTGGAGCGGGGCGCCACCAGCCAGCGAAAGCGCCGTCCGGCATCGTCCGCGGCGGCCTGACCGGCCGCCTCTCCCCCACGGCACACGCACTCCACGGCGTGCAGAGCAGCCCGTACGCCGTCGACGTCGACCTCCGGATCGAGTGCCCGCAGCCGCCCGACGTCCAGATGGGTGCGGGCCGCCACGAAGGAACGGGCCCGGCAGTAGACGACCACTCCGGCGTTGATCGTCTCCCCGCGCTCGATTCGCGGGACGACACGCAGGAGGGCGTACTCGAAGACGTCGCGCTCCGTCGCGCGCTCCACTGTCCGTGCCCTCACCGCGTCCGTCCGCCCTTCTTCAGCCCGCTCACGGCCTCGGCCCAGTCCCTCAGCCAACCCGGCGCCCTGGAGGGGCCGTCCTGGCTCGGCTCCCCGAGGGTGATCCGCCGGTGGACCGTACCCGCCCGGGCCGCCAGCACCTCCACGTAGGCCCGGCGCAGCGCGTCCGGCGTGTCGAAGCCCGGCTCGTCCTCCAGCCACGCGTCGGGGATGTCGGCCGCGCACTCGGTCAGCAGCTCCTCCGTCACCCGCGGCGCCAGTTCGGCGGCGGCCGCGGCGACGTCGGGGCCGGCGGGCGCGAGCACGTGGTCGGAGGCGTCGTACGGTTTGTCGGCCGCCTTGGCGGCGGTGGGCCAGTTGTGGTGCCAGATCAGGGCGGCACCGTGGTCGATGAGCCACAGGTCGCCGTGCCAGACGAGCAGGTTGGGGTTGCGCCAGGAGCGGTCGACGTTGCCCACCAGGGCGTCGAACCACACCACGCGCCCGGCCTCCTCGGGGCCCACCGCGTAGGCGAGCGGGTCGAAGCCGATCGAGCCGGGCAGGAAGTCCATGCCCAGGTTCGGTCCGCCACTGGCCTTGAGCAGCTCCTGCACCTCCTGGTCGGGCTCACCGAGGCCGATCACCGGGTCGAGCCACACGCGCACCAGGTCGGGCACGCGCAGGCCGAGCCGCTGGGCGAGCCGCCCGCACAACACCTCGGCCACCAGGGTCTTGCGGCCCTGCCCGGCGCCGGTGAACTTCACGACGTAGGTGCCCAGGTCGTCGGCCTCGACCAGGCCGGGTAGCGAACCGCCCTCGCGCAGGGGCGTCACATAGCGCGTGGCGGTGACTTCGGGAAGCATTTCCCCAGGCTATCCGACCTGTCGGCCTTGCAATCCACGGTTTTCTCCGGAGGCCCCCGAACCGGGAACCCCGCCGCAACCACTCCTGAGTCGCCCTGGGGGGGAATCCGGGGAGTTTCAGTCGGCACCCGACTCCCCCGCCTCCAACATGAGCGAGGCGTAGGTGTGCCGCAGCACATGGAAGCCGTCCTTCGGCGCCGCCTCCCACTGCCACTGCTTCGCGCCCTTGGCTCGCGGTGGGATGACGCCGGCCTTGGCCAACGCGGGCTTCCACGTATAGGTGTTCCCTGTGTTCACAGCCACGGCGTTGCCGAACCGCATGGTGGCGGAACCAGCGCGGCACCAGGACCGCCTGCCGGAACGGGCCCAGCGCCCGCGAGCCGCGCGGAGTGCCGATTCGCCGCCGGTGGGCGGCCGGCGGCCGGGCGAGGAAGGCCACCACCGGGCGCGGGACGTCGGGCATGGCGACATGGGGAACCAACGTGAAGCCTCTGGTGTCGCAGGACGTTCTTGTGAGAGAGAACCGTCCTACCAGGGGCTCTACGCCGCCCGCCACCGGGGCAGAGCTGCCCGACTCGTCCGGACACCAGAGCCTCATCCGACTTCACGTAGATCATTTCGCTGAGAAAACCTCAGTGTGACAGGCCTGCAGAGTCCGCGATTCTGCGAGCATGGACGTGTGGTTCAGGATGGCCGGAAGCGCAGGCGACGGTCGACGGTTGCCGCTTTCCCGAACATCACGACCTTCTGAAACGAGATGCATAAAGCGACCGCCTGGTCTCGGAAATCCCGGTGCGGCACATGGCCTCGGAGTGTCATGTACGTAAGGTGCGCAAGCGGAATCCGGCTGCCTCCGGTCTCGGTTGGATGGCCCAGGGCAGGCCGGTATCACAGGGGCTGCCGATGGCGGGCGGGATATGGCCGGTGCGGGCGGCGTCTGAAGGGGCAGTGCGGCAGGCCCGGCGCGCGAAGGGCCGCGGTGGTGGCGAAGCCCTCGGGCGGATCGGCAGATGCCTGGCCGAGGGCGGGACTGATGACGGTGCCGGTACCGATCAGGACGCCGTCGCCGAACAGGTCCAGTGCGGTGCCGCCGTAGACGGCGTAGGGGGCGGCACTGCCTCCGGCGGTGCCGCAGGCCTGGAGGTATCCGGCGAAGCGGTCGACGGCGAGGAAGAGTCCGGCGCCGGCGATGAGGGCCGGCATCGGAACCCGGACCGGGTCGGCCTCCAGCGCACGGGGCGTCAGCTCCAGACCGACCACGGCGATGACGATGCCGGTGGCCAGGTGCAGGGCGACGCTGAGCGACCGTCCCGAGAAGAGCAGGACTTCGGGGAGTGCGCCTCCGGTCAGGTTCGCCGCGGCCGGAACCAGGGCCGGCAGCAGCACGGTGGCCAACTCGCTCATCGCGCACCACCACACCCCGCCCCCGCCGGCCGGCCGTAGGCGGCGGGACGGGTCGTGCGCGGCTCCACGGAAGGTTTCGAGGTCATCGGATACAGCCTGGCGGATCGCGGCCCGCGGAGCCGTCAGGCCCCGCCCGCGACGGCACCGGCCGGCCCGGAGTGCGGGCGGGGCAGGGGCAGGTGGCGTGCCGGCCGATGCCGGGAAGCGTCCGGTGCGGGCAGTGCAGGCCGCGTACACGGGGCCGTGCGCGGCCTTGAGGTACGGCTCCTCCACCACGCGGGCCTGGAGTCGGATGGCCGCGGCCGGGCAGGCGAGGGCGAAGGGGGTAGGGCCGCCCAGCCCCACAGCAGCACAGCGTGATCGTCGGGCATCGGCACGAGGCCGTCAGGGGCCACAGCGACCACGATGGCGCACCACACGACTGTGTCCGCACCACACAGGTGGTACCCCCGTAGGATGGCCTCCGTGATCCGGCAGCCACATCAGTCGACCCGCTCCCCACAGGCGTGGGTTCGGTCCTGGCTGCTGGTGGTGGCGGTGCTGGTGGGGCTGGTGGCGATGCACGGCCTGGGCCCGTTCGGTGCACCGGATGCGGCCCGCACCATACCCACCACAGGGCATGCGATATCCGTACCGACGGCCGTCGGCGGCTTCGGCAGCGACGCCTGCGTGCACTCCGGGCACGGGGCCGGCGGGCATCTGGAACACGCCGATGCCACGTGCGCGGCCGGCGGTACCTCCAGTGGGCCGTCGCTGCCTGTGCTGCTGCCCGTCGCGACTGCCCCGGCGGCCGATACGGCCGGCACACCGCAGGTGCCTGCCGCCTTGCTCGGCGGCCGTGCCCCGCCTTCCTTGAGCGAACTGCAACTCCTGCGCATATAGGCACACCCGCGCACCGCCGACCTGACAGAGAGCGGTCGCGCGCCCCATCGCGCCCGTTTTCATCCTTTTTCGTAGCAGGAGTTGCATCACCATGACCGCACACCGTTCCACCCTGCGCCGCGCCGCCGCCGCGGCGGCCGCCGTGACCGCCGCTGCCGTACTGGCCGGCTGCGGCAGCGATGCCGCCTCTGACGGACATTCCGGCCATGGCAAGAATCCCGCACCCGGCGTCTCCGCCCCAGCCTCGACGGGAACCCACAACGCCGCCGACGTGTCCTTCGCCCAAGGGATGATCCCCCACCACCGGCAGGCGGTGGAGATGGCAGACCTCGCCGCCACCCGCGCCTCCTCGCAGGAGGTCAAGGACCTGGCGGCCGCCATTCGGAAGGCCCAGGCCCCGGAGATCAAGACCCTGACCGGGTGGCTGGCCTCCTGGGGTGAGGAGGTCCCCGCCGGGAACGACGGCACGGACCACTCCGGCCACGGGACTTACGGCATGGAGGGGATGATGAGCCCCAAGGAGATGGAAGAGTTGGAGCGGGCCTCGGGCAAGGACTTCGACACCGCCTTCCTGACAATGATGATCAAGCATCACGAGGGTGCGGTGACCATGGCCGAGGCCGAGCGGAAGAACGGCTCCCACGCCCTGGCGAAGTCCATGGCCGGCGACATCATCGCCACCCAGAGCTCCGAGATCGAGGAGATGAACAGACTCCTCGACCAGAGGTAGCAACCGCCGGCGGGCCGGGGCGGCCACATGCCGCCCCGGCTTCCGCACACGGCGCCCTCCCGGTGGGAGACCCCCGCCACACGTCCCGCAGGAGATCTGTCCGCCCGGCCGGAGGGCGCCGTTGGACAGGGACGCGGTGGGCCGCACCTCGCGACGGCACCGCCGCGCTGCACGTGGGCTGTTCGGCTTCCCTGGAGAGGCTGATCGTCGTCCCCGCCACTGAACCGGGTGCAATAGTCCGTTTACGTCACCTGTTTTGGTGCTATTCGATCATGGTGGCGCCGTGGGCTCCCTGCCTCTCCCGCACCCGGCGCCCATGCGCGAGAAGAGACCGGAAGAAAGGTGACACCCATGACCATGGTGGTCGGGGACATGCTGCGGACCTACCCGGCCGACCTCGGCGGCGTCGACCGCGAGGCCCTGGAGCGGTGCATCGCCGAGTGCTTCGACTGCTCGCAGGCGTGTACGGCGTGCGCGGACGCCTGTCTGTCGGAGGACATGGTGGCCGAGCTGCGCAAGTGCATCCGCACCAACCTGGACTGCGCGGACATCTGCGAGGCGACCGGCAAGATCCTGTCCCGGCACACCGGTTACGACGCCAACATCACCCGCGCCCAGCTCCAGGCCTGCGCCATGGTGTGCAAGTCCTGCGCCGAGGAGTGCGAGCGCCACGCCGACATGCACGAGCACTGCCGCATCTGTGCCGAGGCCTGCCGCCGCTGTGAGCAGGCGTGCAACGAGCTCCTGGCCACCCTGTGACCGTGGTCTGACGGGACCGCGGTCGTCCTGCCGGGCAAGACCCTCACCGTCGACTTCGACGCGGACAACCCCGGCCTGTGGATGATCCACTGCCACAACGTCCACCACGCCGAAACCGGCATGATGACCACTCTCGGCTACCGCAGGTAGGCGGTATCCGGCCCCGCACCCACCGGGTGCGGGGCCGGGCTCGCCGGTACCACCGCCGGGTACTTTGCGTTCCATGGGGACACTCACACACAACGGCAACGACGGCTGCCCTCTGCACACCTGAACGACCGGGGCCGGCCCTCCTCTGGTACTGCTGCACGGCGGCGGACCGGACCACCATGGTCTGCTTCCCTGGCCGAGCGGCTCGCCGACCGCCACACCGTCATCCTGCCCGATGTCCGCGGATACGGCCGGTCCATCCGCACCGATCCGGCCCGCCACACCTGGGACCAGTACGTCGATGACGTCGCCTCGCTCATGGATCGCCTTCGCCTGACCCGTGCCACTGTCGGCGGCACCGGGCTGGACGGAACCATCGCCCTGCGCGAGCCGCCGCGCACCCCGACCGCGTCCAGACCGCCATCGTGATCAGCGTCGAGGACATCGTCGAGGACATCGAGGACGATGAGGCCAAGAAGGCGGAGGAGGCGTTTTTCGAGGGCTTCGCGGCGCGCGTACGCGCCGACGGCATCACGGCTGCCTGGGAACCCGTTCTCCCCACTCTCGCTCCCGTCATCGGCACCCTGGTGCGCGACGCCATCCCACGCTCCGACCCTGCCGGCATCGCCGCAGCCTGCGCCATCGGCCGGGACCGGGCCTTCCACAGCATCACCGACCTTCGAGCCGTCCGCGTGCCGACCCTGATCATTCCCGGGGGCGACGCACGGCACCCGGCAGACCTGGCCGAAGAAGCAGTCCACGAGCCGGGCCGTTGAGCGATAACCCCACGACGGCCGGTGAGAGGTCGATCCGCTCAGCCGCCCTCGTCAGTGCTGGTGCGCATCGCCTTCCTCCTGGACTACTTCGTCCTTCTTCTCCTCACCGGCCTTCGCGCCTGCGGTGACGGTGAAGGCGGCGGTGCGGACCTTCCCGTCGTGCTTGAAGTCCAGGAAGAGGCGGTAGGAGCCGCTGCTGGGGGCGGTGGTGGCGAAGGAGACGGTGGGTCCGGGTTCGGTGGTGCCGTCGCCGGGCTCACCGCCCGGGTGGACGTGGAGGTAGGCGAGGTCGCCGGCGCGCAGGGCGACCAGATGACCGTAGGCGCCGAGGTAGGGCTGGAGGTCGGTGACGGGGCGGCCGTCCTTGGCGACCTTCAGGTCGAGGGCGCCGGACGCGCCGGGGCGCAGGGAGCCGTCGAGGATGACGGTGTAGCCGTCGACGGTGGCGGTGCGGGACGGCTCGGGGAGTTCCTCGGGCTCGTACTCGCCGACGGCGGCGAGATCGGCGCCCAGGGTGAGGGGCTTCGCGCCCTTG
Source organism: Streptomyces taklimakanensis (assembly GCF_009709575.1). Lineage (NCBI taxonomy): Bacteria > Bacillati > Actinomycetota > Actinomycetes > Kitasatosporales > Streptomycetaceae > Streptomyces > Streptomyces taklimakanensis. The sequence continues at coordinate 5,463,612 of NZ_WIXO01000001.1, read as the reverse complement.
ACGGCGGGGACGAAGTCGACGAAGACGCGGTAGTCGCCGGCGGCGGGGAGGTTCACCGGGACGCTCCAGGCGCCGTCGGCCGCCCGCTTCGGGTGCAAATGGCGGTAGACCGCCAGGTCCCGCGAGGCCAGGATCAGATGGAGCTGCTTGCCGTGCTCGGTGCGGTAGGAGGTGAGCGGCCGGCCGTCCTCGCCCCGGACGGTGAAGCTCAGCTCCGTCTCCTCTCCCGCCTTCACGCGCGGAATGTCCAGGCCCAGGGTGTAGCCACCTTCGGAGATCTGCAGCCCGCCGACCCGTGTCTCCCCGCGGCCGCCCCCTTCTTCTCCTCCGTGCCTCGACGCGGCGTCCCGGTGGCCCGCGTCCGCTCCGTGGTCGGCGTGCGCCGCGTGGGCGGGTTCGGCGGAGACGGGATCCACGGGATCCACGGCGTTCCCCACCCCGTACGCGGCCCCGAACGCGGCCGCGAGGACAGCGGTGAAAGCAGTGATCTTCAGCGTGGTGTTCATGGTGCCCTCACCCTCCTTGAACGTGCCCTGTCCAGTCAGGGCTCGACATGGAAGCATATACCCCAGGGGGGTATACGCAAGCGGGCGGCGGAGACTTGCCAAACATAGGGGAGGGGGGTATACATGACGACGCCACATATACCCCCCCGGGGTATTAAAGAGATCTCCCGGAGGAACACCATGTCGTCCTGCTGCACCCTCGACGGAAGCCGCTCGACCACCGCCAACCAGACCGCCACCGCCGAGGGCACCACCACGGTCTACGCGGTCGCCGGCATGACCTGCGGCCACTGCAAGGCCACCCTCACCAAGGTCATCGGCGACCTCGACGGCGTACTGGCCGCCGAGGCCGTCGACGAGGCCGGATACGAACTCACCGGCCGGGCCGCCTGACCCCGCCTCCACCCCGCGCCTCCCCAGTGCCGGGCCCCGTCCGGCGGGCCCGGCACCCGCCCCTCCCGTACGGCGAGGGCAAGGAGCGCGACCGCGGCCGGCGCGGTCACCGGCTGCGGACTCCCGGCCTCCCCTCCGTCCCCCACACCGCACTCAGCACCTGTCACTTCTGTCCGAGGAGCAGTGATGACCACCACCGCCAGCGAAGCAGCCGAGGTCGAACTCGCCATCGGCGGCATGACCTGCGCTTCCTGCGCCGCCCGCGTCGAGAAGAAGCTCAACCGCATGGACGGTGTGAGCGCCACCGTCAACTACGCCACGGAGAAGGCCAAGGTCACCTTCGGCGAGGGCGTCGGTGTGGAGAATCTGATCGCCACCATCGAGGCCACCGGCTACACCGCCACGCCCCCCGCCCCCGAACGCGAGACGGCCGGCAGCTCCGGCGAGACGGCCCCCGTCGCGGACGGAAGAGACGGGGATGACGAGCTGCGGCCGCTGCGGCAGCGTCTGCTCACCGCCGTGGTCCTGGCCGTGCCCGTCATCGCGCTGGCCATGGTCCCGGTCTGGCAGTTCACCTACTGGCAGTGGCTGTCGCTGGCCCTGGCCGCGCCCGTGGTCACCTACGCCGCCTGGCCCTTCCACAAGGCGGCCTTTACCAACGCCCGGCACGGCGCGGCCACCATGGACACCCTGATCTCGGTGGGCACCTCGGCCGCCTTCCTCTGGTCCCTGTGGGCGCTGTTCCTCGGCACCGCCGGAACACCCGGCATGACCCACCCCTTCGAGCCGACCATCGCCCGCACCGACGGCGCCGCCAACATCTATCTGGAGGCCGCCGCGGGAGTGACCGCCTTCATCCTGGCCGGCCGCTACTTCGAGGCCCGCTCCAAGCGCAAGGCCGGCGCCGCCCTGCGCGCCCTGCTGGAGCTGGGCGCCAAGGAGGTCACCGTCCTGCGCGGAGGGCGCGAGGAGCTCATCCCCGTCGCCGACCTGGCCGTCGGGGACCGCTTCCTGGTCCGCCCCGGCGAGAAGATCGCCACCGACGGCACCGTCGTCGAGGGCTCCTCGGCCGTGGACGCCTCGATGCTGACCGGTGAGTCCGTCCCCGTCGAGGTCGGCGTGGGCGACGCGGTCACCGGCGCCACCCTCAACGCCGGTGGCCGGCTGGTCGTGCAGGCCACCCGTGTCGGCTCCGACACCCAGCTCGCCCGGATGGCCAAGCTGGTCGAGGACGCGCAGAACGGCAAGGCCGCCGCCCAGCGCCTGGCCGACCGCATCTCCGCCGTCTTCGTCCCCGTCGTTATCACCCTGGCTCTGGGCACCCTGGGCTTCTGGCTCGGCAACGGGGCAGGCTGGACCGCGGCCTTCACCGCGGCCGTCGCCGTCCTGATCATCGCCTGCCCGTGCGCCCTGGGCCTGGCCACCCCCACCGCCCTGATGGTCGGCACCGGACGCGGCGCCCAGCTCGGCATCCTCATCAAGGGACCGGAGGTGCTGGAGACCACCCGCGCCGTGGACACCGTCGTCCTGGACAAGACCGGAACCGTCACCACCGGAAAGATGACCCTCCTCGCCGTCCACACCGCCGAGGGCGAGGACGACAGCGAGGTGCTGCGCCTGGCCGGCGCCCTGGAGCACGCCTCCGAGCACCCCATCGCCCGCGCTGTCGCCAACGGCGCCGCCGAGCGCGTCGGCCCCCTGCCCGCTCCGGAGGACTTCGCGAACATCCCCGGCCTCGGCGTCCAGGGCATCGTCAACGGTCACGCCGTCCTCGTCGGCCGCACCCGGCTCCTGGACCAGTGGGCCATCGAGCTGCCCGCCGACCTCGCCCGTGCCCGGAACGACGCCGAGGCCGTCGGCCGCACCGCCATCGCCGTCGCCTGGGACGGAGCCGCCCGCGCCGTCCTGGAGGTCGCCGACGCCGTCAAGCCCACCAGCACCGAGGCCATCACCCGGCTGCGCGCCCTTGGGCTCACCCCGATCCTGCTCACCGGCGACAACCGGGCCGTGGCCGAGTCCGTCGCCCGGGAGGTCGGCATCGACGAGGTGATCGCGGAGGTCATGCCCCAGGACAAGGTCGATGTCGTCAGGCGCCTCCAGGCCGAGGGCCGCAGCGTCGCCATGGTCGGCGACGGCGTCAACGACGCCGCCGCCCTCGCCCAGGCGGACCTCGGCCTGGCCATGGGCACCGGCACCGACGCCGCCATCGAAGCCGGCGACCTCACCCTGGTCCGCGGCGACCTGCGCGCCGCCGCCGACGCCATCCGGCTCGCCCGCAAGACCCTGTCCACCATCAGGTCCAACCTCTTCTGGGCCTTCGCCTACAACGTCGCCGCCCTGCCGCTGGCCGCCGCCGGACTGCTCAACCCGATGATCGCGGGAGCAGCGATGGCCTTCTCCTCGATCTTCGTCGTCGGCAACAGCCTCCGGCTGCGCCGCTTCCGAGCCCAGTCCTGAAGCGGCCCGCCGGCACCGCCCTTCCGCACCACACCACATCGAGGGGCCGGGGTTCCCAGCCCCGGCCCCATCCCCGTATCCACGCCCTTCCTCGCAGGACACTCACGAGATGAGGCACCGCTGACCGGTTACGAGAAGCGCAAGGACGACATCCTCAGGCACCTGCGCAGGATCGAGGACCAGGACTGCGGACCGCAGCTGATGGTCGAGCAGGAGACCTACCGCGTCGATGTCCTCACCCGGGTGTCCGCGACCGACGCGGCCCCCAGTCGTGTGCCCTCGCCCTCCTCGGCGAACACCTCAATCGCTGCGTCACCGAGGCCATCGGACGTGGCGGAGACACGGCACGGGAAGAGGTGGGCGAGGAGTCCCAGCCATCGCGCGGCTCGTCCGGTCCTGACCCACGGCATGGACATACGGCGTGGCGCAGCTGCTGGGCCGTGGGCAGCACCTCACGGTGAGTACTTCAACCGAGGCCCACCGCCACTGCGGGCACGCCGGTGACGAGCCCCCGGCCACCTCGGGCTGACGGGCCCGCGTTGCTCTGCGGGGAAGGAGCTGCGAAGCATGTCCTGGACCACCCCCGCACCGGGGATGCCCCGGTCACCGTACGAGGGTGTCGGAGAGAAGGCCGAGCACCCATCCCGTGCCGGCACCGAGCACCAGGGTGGCCGACGCGGCGGCCACCGCCGTACCCGCCGCCCAGCTCTCGGGCTCGGCCGCCGCCGTCACCTCCCGCTGTTCCCCGTTCCCACCGGGCGGCCCGGCGCCCTGCGGGGGCGGACCGGGACGGTGGATCGACAGGGCCGGCGCGATCCAGCGCAGGTAGTAGAAGAGGCTGACGAGGGTGTTGAGCGCGGCGATCGCCACGAGCCAGGCCATGCCGCCGTCCCAGGTGGCGGAGAAGACCGTCAGCTTGCCCATGAACACCGCCGTCGGCGGAGTGCCCACCAGACCCAGGAGGCAGACGGTGAGGGCGGCGGCGAGCCAGGGGCGGTGCCGTCCCAGTCCCCGGTACGCGGCGAGGGTGCGCAGGTTCGGCAGGGCGGCGGCGACGGCGAACGCTCCGAGGTTGGTGACGGCGTAGGCCGCGAGGTAGAGCAGCAGGGAGCGCAGGGCGTCGGCGCGCCCCGCGACGGCGAGGGCCATCAGCAGGTAGCCGGCCTGGCTGATGGTGGAGTAACCCAGCAGCCGCAGCGGATCGGTCTGGGCGAAGGCGGCGAGGTTGCCCAGCGTCATGGTCGACACCGCCACGGCGGCAAGCAGCACCCGCCATTCGAGGACCTGTTCGGGCAGGACGGTCAGCACCCGGTACAGGGCGACCAGCGCGCCGATCTTGGGGACCGTGGTGAGGAAAGCGGCGGCCGGCACCGTCGCTCCCGACACCGCGTCGGGCACCCAGAAGTGGGCGGGAACCGCGCCGGCCTTGAACAGCGGGCCGGCCAGCAGCGCCACCGTCCCCACCGCGAGGGCCGCCCTGGGGGCGCCGGAGAGCCCTTCGGCCAGGGCCGCGTAGTCGGTGGCGCCCCCCAGCCCGTACAGGACGGCGGTGCCCAGCAGCATGGTGATGCCCAACAGGACGCCGAGCAGGTAGAGCTTGAGGGCGGCCTCGGCGCCGCGCGCGTCGCGGCCCCAGCCGGCCAGCGCGTACAGGGGGATGGAGGCCAGCAGGTAGGCGACGGCCAGCAGCAGCAGGTCGGACGCGCCCGCCAGGAGCACGGCGCCGAGCGAGCCGAGCAGCACCAGCACGCAGAACTCGGTCTCCCGCCGGTCGCCGCGCACCCGCCCCGAGGCCAGTGTCAGGACGGAGAGGGCCGCGGCGGGGACGATGACGCGGGCCGCGTCGGTGGCGCCATCCAGCGCGTAGGTGCCGGCGTAGACGGTGCGGTCCGCGCCGGGGGCGGCGAGCGCGGCGGCGACCAGAGAGGCGGCCAGCATGGTCCCGGCCGCCGCGCGGGCGATCCACTGCCGTCCGCGCGGCAGGAAGGAGCCGGTCAGCAGGGTGGCGACGGCGCCGATCAGCAGCAGGATCTCGGGGACGAGGGCGAGCGGTTCCTTGTGCATCCCCACTCACCGCGCGACCAGGTCGACGACCGTACGGGCGGCGGGCTCGATCACGTCCAGCAGCCATCGCGGCAGGACGCCGATGAGCAGCGACAGCGCCAGCAGCGGCGCCACGGACAGCAGTTCGGCCGGGCGCAGGTCCGCACCGACCGGCTTCGGTTCGCGCCGGACCCCGAGGAAGAGCCGGTGCAGCGCCCACAGGAACAGTCCGGCGGTAACCAGGATGCCCAGCAGGGCCAGGGCGGTGGCCACCGGTACGGCCCCCAGACTCCCGGCGAAGATCTGGAACTCGGCGATGAAACCGCTGAAGCCGGGCAGGCCCAGACCGGCGAAGGCCGCTACGGCGGTCAGCGCGGCGAACCGCGGCATGGGTCCGGCCAGCCCACCCCAGGCGTCCATCTCATAGGTGCCGCCGCGGTCCATCAGAATTCCGGCCAGCAGGAACAGGGCCCCGGTGATCAGCCCGTGGCTGACCATCTGGACGACCGCTCCGGTGACGGCGGTGACGCGGGCGGCCTCGTCGGTGCCCGCGGCGAGTCCGGCCGCGCCCAGGGCCAGCAGGACGTAGCCCATGTGGTTGACACTGGTGTAGGCGATCATCCGTTTGAAGCTGCTCTGCGCCAGGGCGACCAGGACTCCGTAGAGGGCGGAGACGACGCCGACGACGACGAAGACCATCGCGTAGGTGCGCCAGGCCTCCGGCAGAATCGGCATGGCGATGCGCACGAAGCCGTAGGTGCCCATCTTCAGCAGGATCGCCGCCAGGACGGCCGATCCGGCGGCGGGCGCGTCGGTGTGGGCCGGGGGCAGCCAGGTGTGGAAGGGGAAAGTGGGTGTCTTGACCGCCAGGCCGACCGCGATGGCCAGCAGCACCAGTGGGCCCGCCGCTCCGCTGCCCTGGAGCGGCGGGTCGGCGGTCAGTTCGGTGATGTCGAAAGTGTGCGGGTCCGAGGCCGCGTACAGGCCGATGAAGCCCAGCAGCAGCGCGAGGGAGCCGACGAAGGTGTAGAGGAAGAACTTCAACGCCGAACGGGCGGCCTGCTCCCCGTGCCCCCAGCCGGCGATGACGAGGTACATGCCGACGATGGACAGGTCGAAGAAGACGAAGAACAGGATCAGGTCCAGGGCGGCGAACAGGCCCAGGCAAGTGGTCTCAAGAGCCAGGAAGAGGGCGGCGAAGCGGCGGAGGTCGCGTTGTGCGGGGCGGCCCCGCAGCGAGTACACCGCGCAGGCGAGGAAGACGACGGCGGTCAGGGCAAGCAGCGGCAGGGAGAGCCCGTCGACGCCGATGTGGTAGCCCGCGCCTGCTCCGGGGAGCCACGGCCGGTCGGTCTCGTGGCCGATGCCCGGACCGTCGTAGGTGATCCACAACGCGGCCACCAGGGCCGGCTCCACTCCCGAGATCCCCGCCCACAGCCACCGTACGGCCGGCTCGGACAGGCCGCGCCAGGCCGACAGGACCAGGGCGGCGGCCAGCGGCAGGAAGACGGTCAGCGAGAGCATGCTCACCTCAGCAGCAGGAGCAGGACGGCGGCCGCGGTCAGCAGGACCAGGGCTTGGGCGTAGTACTGGTGGAGCTGCCCGGTCTGCGGGCGGCGCGCCAGCTCGCCCAGGTACCGGGTGCCGTCGGCGACGCCCCGGACGGCCCGGTCCACCCCCGAGCGGTCGGCGGCCGACGCCCACGAGGCCAGGCGCCGCACCCCTGTGGCGGTCCCCGTGGCGGCGCGGTCCAGCACGCTGTCGTCGAACCGGGCCAGGGCACGGGCGGCGGCCAGAGTAGGGCGTACGGCGACGGTGTGCGCGGCCGTCTCCAGGTGCAGCCAGGCGCGCGCCCAGGACGGCTCGGGCAGCCGGGGCGCGAAGGCAGCGGCGGTCGCGGTCGCGGCCAGGGCGAGTACGGCGGTGGCGACCATGGTGGCCGCGCCGGCCGACGGCTCACCGGGCGTCCCGACCGCCCGCTTCAGCTCTCCGGCCAGCGGCGGCAGGGCCAGGGCGCCGAGAACGGCGGCTCCTGCGGCGAGAACCGCCAGGGTCACGGTCCGGAGCGGTCCGGCGGACCGCTCCCGCCACTCCCCTCCGGCCTCGGCGGACGGTTCGGGGCCCGGTCCCAGCAGGAAGCCGATCGCCTTGCCCGCGTACAGGGCCGACAGGACGGCGGCGGCCAGCACCACCCCGTACAGCGCCGGGGAGTCGACGGCGGCCAGGATCTCGTCCTTGGTGGCCCACAGCGACAGCGGCGGCACCCCGGCCAGGGCGAGCGCACCCACCGCGAACGGCAGGCCGATCGCCCGGTCCTGGCGCGCGGCTCCGCGCAGGGCGCCCAGGTCTTCGGTGCCCAGCGCCGCCAGCCACGCCCCGGCGGTCAGGAAGAGCAGCGACTTGACAGCCGCGTGGGCGGCGAAGTGGGCGGCACCGCCCGCCACGCTCCCGGCTCCGGCCGCCAGGACGACGAAGCCGAGCTGGGCGGCGGTGGACGCGGCCAGCAGTTGTTTGAGGTCCCGCTGGGCCAGGGCGACCGCGCCCAGGGCGAGCGCGGTGAGCGCACCGCCCCAGGCGGCGGCCGCCGCCGCCCAGCCGGCGGACTCCAGCAACGGGCGCAGCCGCAACAGCAGATAGCCGCCCATGGCCACCATGGCGGCCGAGTGCAGCAGGGCGCTGACCGGGCTCGGGCCGAGCATCGCCTTCGACAGCCAGAAGGAGAACGGCAGTTGGGCGGCCTTGCCGAAGGCGGCCAGCAGCACCCCGGCGGCGGCCAGGTGCAGCCACGGGCCGTCCAGGGCCGGCAGGACGTCCAGGGAGAGCCGGTCGGCGGTGCCGGTTCCCGCGGCGAGGGCGGCGCCGGCCGCCAGGTACAGCCCGAGGTCGCCGGCGCGGGTGGTGAGGAAGGCGGTCGTCCCGGCCGCCACGGGGGCGTCCTCGCGCCAGCGGAAGGCGATCAGCGCGTACGAGGTGGCCCCCATGACCTCCCAGGCCAGCAGCAGCGCGGGCAGAGTGGTGGCGGTGGCGGTGATCAGGACGGCGGCGACGAACAGCAGCATCAGCCCGAAGAACCGCGGCCGCTCCGCCCGGATGCCGGCCGCGGCGAGGACCAGCACGAGCAGGCCGACCGCCGCCACCGTCACGACCACCACGGCCGACAGCCCGTCCACCGCCAGTTCCAGCGGACCGCCCGCCACGAAGCCGGCCCGCGCGGTGGGCCGCACGAGGGCGGCGGCGACCGCCAGGACGAGGGTGACCGCCGCGACGGCCACCGCGACGGCGGGCGCGGCCCGGCCCGTGCCGCCGGGCCGGTCGTACGTCCCGGCCGTGCGGCGCCCGCCGCCGGACAGGGCGAGGAGCCCCCCGGCCGCAGCGGGCAGCAGCACCAGGGACCACAGCAGCGCGCTCGTCCCGCTCACCGTTTCAGCTCCGCGGCCATGTCGGTCATGTCGGCGTCCCTCGCGCGGAACAGCAGTGTCACCACGGCGAAGCCCATGGCCATGTCCACGGTCATGGCCGCGATGACCACCAGCACCAGAACCTGTCCGTCCGGGGCCGCCGGGGCCAGGAAGTACCAGAAGGCGGCCGCCGCCACGATGACGCCGTTGACCATCAGCTCCAGGCCCATCATCACCATCACCACGGTCTGCTGGCTCAGCGCCCCGTACACCCCGATGGCGAACAGGGCCGAGGCCAGCAGCAGGAACAGCTCCAGCATCATGTGCCGCTCCCTTCCGCTGCGGGGGGCGCGGCGTGCGTGCCGTGGCCGCCGTGACCTCCGTGGCCGGCGTGCGCGTCATGGCCGCCGCCGTGTCCGTTGTGCGGGCCGTGGCTTTCGCCGTGCCCGTACCCCGCGGGCTCGTCGTCGCCGTACCGGCCACGGGAAGTGGCCAGGACGAGGGCCGCCACGATGGTGGTGAACAGCACCGCGCTGACGCCGATCATCACCAGCATCTTCGAGCCCATGATCGCCTCGCCCACCGCACGGGTCGGATCGGCGGGTACGGTGCCGCGCCGCTCCGGCCACGGGACGAGCAGCACCAGCGCGCCCAGGGCCAGGAAGATCCCGCCGGAGATGGCCGGCGCCCCCCGCCTGTTGTGCAGCATCGACATCGGCATGAGCCCGGCCGGGTTCATCATGAACATGATCATGAAGACGGCCATGATCGCCATCTCCATCACCATCATCAGGATCGTCACCACGCCGAGGTAGGCCAGGTCCAGCAGCAGGAGCGAGGCGCCGACGGCGACGAACGACAGGGCCAGGGCGTAGGTGGCCCGGGCCATGGAGTCCACCACGAACACCGCGGCACCCGAGACGACGGCCACCACCGCCAGCACGCAGAACAGCGCGATCTGCACCTACCTCACCCCTTCGCCACCACGACGGCGGACACCACCAGCAGTTGCAGTAGCACCGCCGGAAGCGCCACCAGCCAGCCGAGACGGACGATCCGCTCCGGGCGCAGCACCGGCAGCCGGCGGCGCAGCGCCACCAGCGCCGCGAGAACGGCCAGTGTCTTGAGCAGCGACCACGCCCAGCCGGGCAGCCAGGGACCGGCGCCCCCGCCCAGGAACAGCGCGACCGCCATACCCGACCCGGCCGCCAGCAGCGCGTACCGCCCGGTCAGCAGCAGCAGCCGGTCCACTCCGGCGGCCTCCGCGAGCACGCCCCCGGCCGCGTCGCGCCCCACCGGGGAGGAGAACGGCCCCCACACGCCGAGGGCGGCCACCGCCCCCAGGAACACCACGAAGGCCACCGGCATCCACACCGCGAACCACAGCCCCTGCTGGGCCCGGACCACCTCGCCCACGCTCAGACTCCCGGCGGCCACCGCGGGCGCGGTCAGCGCGAACATCAGCGGCAGTTCATAGCCGAGGGCCTGGGCGACGAACCGGTAGCCGCCGATCAGCGGGTAGACGCTGTTCGGCCCCCAGCCCGCCAGCCAGACGGCCGCCCAGAGGGTGACGTCCACCGCGTTGAACCAGACGATGCCCACCGGCAGGTCGGCCACCACCGTCCCGCCCACGGGCACCACCGCCGCCATCAGCAGGGCGGCCACCAGCGGTCCCGCCGTGCCGATCCGCCACAGCAGCCGGTCCGGTTCCACCGTGGTCCGGCCGCGCTGCCGCATCAGCCGCGCCACCTCCACCAGCGGACGGGACCAACGGCGGCCGTGCACCGCCGTACCCCCTCCGCCGGCCGCGGCCGTGTCGAACACGGCGTCGAGTACGGCGGCGGCCAACGCCATGACCAGCAGGACGGCGGCCGCGGGCACCACCGCCCACATCGGCGCTCCGGTGACGGTCACCGCTCACCACCTCCGCCGCCGTGGCCGCCCTCACCGTGACCCTGCCCGTGCCCCTCACCGTGACCCCGGTGCTCCTCGTGACCCCGGTGCTCTCCATGATCGTGACGGCTCTGACGCGGTTCCTTCTCCGCCTCTTCCCATGCCCTGCCCGGCTCCGGTGCTGCCGCCAGTTCATCCGGATCGGGGTCGAGGCTCGCCACCAACAGCCGAACGGCGGACAGCTCCAGACCCGGTGCCAACTCGACGGCCACGTCCAACAGACCGCGCGAGGGCGGGGAGCCGTCCGGGGCCGTGTGTCCGCGCGGACCGCCGTCGGGCACCTTCCCGCCCGCCAGCGCCTCCTCTGTCTCGGTCAGCCACCTCAGCCAGCGCGCGGTCGCGTCATGGGGTGGCCGGGCCCGTACGGCGGGACCGCTCACGCCCAGCCGCGCCGCGTCGACCGGAGTAAGCACGCCGATGCCGTCCGTCGCCCACCGCAGTGTGCGCGAGCGCTCCACCCGCCGCCGCCACGGCCCGAAGTCCGCGCGGACCGCGTCCACCGGCTCGCCTGCGAGCAGCCGGTCGCGCAGCCGGCGGGCCCCGGCCGCGGCGTCCTCCCAGCCGGCCAAGGCGAGCAGTCGTCCCAGCGAGTCCAGATGGCAGGCGGCCGTACGGGCCTCGGGAGCCACGAGGTGATCGTCGTCGTTTTGCCAGAAGGGTGGAGGACACGGCCCCGCGGAGGGGAGCACCCGCCCCTCGGCCCGTTGTACGACGTCTCCCTGCAGGACGGTGTCGACGACCAGACCGGCGGGCCAGTCGGGCAGCACCGGCCCCAGCGGCACGTGCAGCACGTCCAGCTTCAGCCCGTCGCGGTCCTCGGCGCGGTCGGCCATCATCAGCCCACCGGGCATCTGCATCCCACCGTGGCCTTCGTGGCCGCCGTCGTGGTCCTCCTGGCCGCCGTGATCCCCATGTCTGTCGTGGGATCGCTGCTCGTCACCGTGCCCGCCGTGACCTTCGTGGCCGCCGTGGGACCGCTGTTCGCCACCGTGCCCGCCGTGGTTGTCCTCATGGACGCCACCGTGCCCGTCTTCTTCCTCGTCCCGCCCCCACTCGTCGTCCCGCTGCGTCGCCTCCGCCTCCTGCCCCCGACCGGTGAGCACGGGCAGGAGAGCGCGCAGTACCGGCTCCGCGTCCTGTGGCCGCGTCGCCTCTGCCCTCACGCGCGGCCCCGGCATCTGCCCCCACAGCACGTCGGTGGCGGCCCGCATCTCCTGTGACGGTTCTCCTGCCACGAGCAGGACGTCCGCCTCCGTCGGCGAGTCCGCCAGTCGCCCACCGAGTCCGGCGACGGCCACCTCCGCCGCCAGCCGTACGGCCGTGGCCCCGGGGCACACCACCAGCAGGACGTGCGGGACGCGGGCGGCCGGTGCGGCCAGGCGCCCCGACAGGTTCCGCAGGGCGGTGCTCAGGCCCACCGCAGGGCCCCCTCACGCCAGGCGTACAGCACTCCGCACATCAGCAGACCGAGGAAGACGAACATCTCCACCACCGCCGCCGCGCCCATTCCGGCGACGACGACCGCCCAGGGATACATGAACAGCATCTCGACGTCGAAGGCGAGGAACAGCAGCGTCAGCGCGTACCAGCGGGCGTGGAAGCGCGACAGCGCGTGCTCGTCGGGGATATCACCGGAGAGGAAGGGCCCGGCGAGCAGCGGAGCCGCCCGGACGGCCGTCAGCCGGTGCAGCAGGCGCAGCCCGGCGACCGCGCCGACCGCGAGCACCAGCATGACGCCCAGGTCCAGGAACTCCCTCATGGTCTCCTCGCGTCGGTTCGGAGTCGTTCGTCACGGTCCGAGTGGTGAGCGTCCATCCGCCGGTACCCTGCGGGGAACAGTCCATTCCGCACACCGCTCCCATGGGGGGGACCCGCCCGTGGTGTCCGTACCGAGGCGAGGATCTTCGATGCCCGTCCGTCTCCGTTCCCTGGTCGCAGCCACGGCGATCACGCTGGCGGCCGTTCTGACCGGCTGCTCCGGCGGCTCGGACGAACCCGCAGGCCCGTCCTCCGACGGGCACTCCCACGCCTCGGAGCCAGGGGTCAGCCACATCCACGGCCTCGGCGTCAACCCAGGCGACGGAAAGCTCTACGTCGCCACCCACCACGGCGTCATCGCCGTCGACGACAAGGGTTCCTCCCGGCGCGTGAGCGACACCGCCGACTACATGGGCTTCACCGTCGTCGGGCCCGACACCTTCCTCGGCAGCGGCCATCCGCCCGAGGGTAGCGACGAGCCCGCCAACCGCGGTCTGATCAAGAGCACCGACGCCGGGAAGACCTGGAAGACCCTCTCCCTCGGTGGCGAGGTCGACTTCCACGCCCTGGAGCAGGTCCACGACACCATCTACGGCTACGACAGCACCCACGGCCTGCTGCGCGTCAGTCGGGACGGCAAGAAGTGGGACGAGCGCGCCGAACTGGCCGCCCTGGACATCGCCGTCAGCCCCGAGAACCCCGACACCGTCCTGGCCACCACCCAGGGCGGCATCGCCCGCAGCACCGACGGCGGCGAGACCTTCGCGGGCGGTGCCGAACCAGTGCTGGCCCATCTCTCCTGGGCCGGTGAGGACGGGAAGGACGTGCTGTACGGGATCGGTCCCGACGGGGCACTGCACCGCAGCACCGACGGCGGCGAGAGCTGGACCGAGACCGGCACCGTGCCCGGCGGACAGCCCCAGGCCCTGACCGCGGTCACCGCCGACCGCGTCCTGGCCGCCACCGCAGGCGGCGTCTACGAGTCCACCGACGGCGGCAGGACCTTCACCGAACGCCTGGAGACGTCGGCGGGCGGCCACTAGGGACCGGAACGATCCCCGCCGCTCCCCGGCCCTGGGCAGCGGCGCGGAGCGTCAGGCCTTGTCCCCGTTCCAGCCGTCGCTGTGCGGGAACCCCCGGAGGTGCGCCGCCGCCCAATGTGCTCGCGGACGCGGGCCGCGTACTCCTCGTCGTCGACCACGGGGACGCCCGCCTCCCGCGGCACCGACAGTCGGGGGCGCGGGACGTTCCCGCTCGACCCGGCTGAAGAACTGGTCCCGCAGGGTGTCCAGTACCTGGCCCAGGACGGACCCCAGGGGCCCGGTGGCCGCCGGCGTGGGAGCGGCGGTGACGGTCGGAGGTCCGTCCAGCAGGCCCGTGCGGCTGCCCTTCCCAAGTCACTGTCATGCGCAGGTGAGCATCCGGAGCTCCCGGCGGCCGGGGGAGTCCGCGCGGCCGGGAGCGATCGGGGGCGAGGCACCGTCACCTCGCCCACCGCGCGGGCTACCGCCCCTGTTCGGAAAGCCAGGTGCGGAAGTCCACGATCTGCATCTCCTGGGTGTTGATGCCCGAAGCCGCCGCCACCTTCAGCTGGGGGTGGTCGGCCCGGGACTGCGGCTCGAGGAACTCGATGATGCCGGAGGTGTGGTGGGGGATCATCCGCCGCACGAACTCGACGTCGAACCGCTTCCCTGCGGGAACCTGACGCAGCTCGGCGACCATGCGCCGCACCTCCTGCACCATGGCCGCGATCTCCTGGCGCGCCTCCTGGGGCGCCTTCTGCCGGGCCTGCTCGGGGGTGAGGCCGTACCACTGCTTCAGCCAGCGGGTGAACTGGTCGATCTGGTGGCGCTGGTTGGCGATGATGTTGTCCGCGTGGGTGCGGATGCGCGCGTCGGTGCCGCGCTCGCGCTCGAGCTGCGCCATCTCGATCGCCGCCCGGTGGTGGGGGATGATCGCCGCGAAGAAGGTGACCTCCAGTTCCCTCCCGTTCAGCCTGGCCAGGGTCTCTCCGAACCGGTACGCCACTGGAGATGTGGGCAGCGGCTGGATGTGGGCGGTTTTCTGCTGCTGCGCGGCCGGGGCGCCGGCCGGGGCGCTCCAGGCGGCAGCCGCGGGAACGGTCGCGAAGGTCAGGGCGGCCAGAGCGGTCACAGCGCTCCGGCGGGCGATCGAGGACTTCATCGGATCCCTTGCTCGACGTACCGGGACGGTAGGTCACCGGTCTGAGGGGTGGATGGGCTCGCGGAAAAGACCGCGCGGCTGAGACAGCCGCGCGATCCCTGCCGCAGCTCCTCCTCCCGTAAACCCCTTCCTCGGTCCGCCCACCCGACTGGTCTGTGGGTCTCACCCAAACCGCTCGGAAGGAAGCCCACATGAACCGCTGGATGTTGGTCCAGTAGCCGTCGGGGAGGACGATGCGGGCCAGGGCGTGGGCCGTCACCTTCTGCCGCGCCTTGAGGGCCCACAGGATCGCGGGGGCCTGGCGGCGGGTGAGAAGGGCGAGGCTGTCCTCGACCTGCTCGATCGCAGAGAGCGGTTGTTCCGGCTTCTGCGGGTTCTGCTCGGCCCAGGAGGCCGGCATCGGGAGCACCGGCAGGAGTTGTCGGCCTCGGGCGGTGAGGCCGTAGGTGACGTGGCGGGCGGCTCTGCTGTTCCGCCGCCTCCGGCGTGGTCGAGGCGTGGGTGTGCCGCAGTGCCCGGACACCGTCCCTCGGTGCCGCCCCGTTATGTTCTTCGCGGTCCGGCAAGAGGGCCGCCGGCCTCCGGGCCCGGCATGACTGTTCCCCCCTGTCGAACGGATGACCTGGGGGGTGTCACCGGGCCCGAGGGGTGCCGTGGGAGACACTGATGAGAGGTCCGACCACCGCTCGGCCGGGTGTGCCGCCCGGCCGTATCCGGGCGGCAGGTCTGCATAACGTGGATGCGCGTATACGGCGCCGACACCCGGGCCGGCACCGCGCCGAAGCGGCTGGGAGCACGATGTTCGACACCGGCGACGTGGGCGTCTTCCTCGGCCTGGACGTCGGCAAGGCCGCCCACACCGGCCACCGTCCACACCCAGCGCCGGGCCCTGGAGGCCCGGATCAACACCCTGCCGGAGGAGCACCCTCTTTCCAAGGTCCTGACCTCGATGCCGGGGGCGCGGTCAGAACCGCCGCCACCTTGCTGGTCACCGTCGGCGACGGCACCAGCTTCCCCACCGCCGCCCACCTCGCTTCCTACGCCGGTCTCGCCCCGGCCACGAAGTCATCCGGGACCTCCCTCCACGGCGAGTACGCGCCCCGAGGCGGCAACCGGCAGCCCAAACGGGCCGTGTTCCTGTCCGCCTTCGCCGCCCTGCACGACCCCACCTCCCGCGCCCACTACGACCGCTGCCGAGCCTGCGGCAAGACCCACACCCAGGCCCTTCCGCGTCTCGCCCGTCACCGCATCAGCGTGCTCTTCGCGATGCTCCGTGACGGCGCCTTCCACCAGTCCAGAACCCCGCGCCTCACTTGACGAAGACATAGAGGCACCCCCCGCTGAGCGACTCTGCCGGAAATCCCGAGGTTCTCGGGACGGGGCGGTCCGGCGCGTGGTCCCGCGCTCCCGAGGTGATCGGTGTCCGTTCGTCCCCGATCCGGTGCGGTGGCGCCGGAGCCCACGGCTCGGGTGGCGCGGGCCCAGTGGCCCCGGTGGCACAGGACGGGCGTGTCGGTCGTCCACCCGATGCGTGGTGGGACGGGACACGCGCCGGCTGCGGTGACGTCTCACCGGCGGGAACGGCCGCGGCGCGGGGGCAGGGGCGGGGACGGGCCTCGGTCACGTCCAGGGGATCTCCGTGGAGGCCAGGTAGGCGAGCCCCCGCTCCCTCCAGAGCCGCCCATGGCGGGCGAGGCGGGCCCGGTGGTCCTCCCACCGCGGTGCCCGGCCGTTCCACGCGGTCTCCGCGACGGACGCGAGGCGTGGCGGCAGCAGGGTGGTCAGGTCGTCGATCCCTCCGACCGACTCGCCGAAGAGCGTCGCCTCGATTCCGGCGATCCGCTCCTCGGGGGCGCCGTGGGAGGCCGGGTCCCACTCGCGGTGTGCCGGACGCCGCGCGGCCGACCTGATGGCGAACCCGGCGAAATTCGGGCAGGCCGACAGCCTCAGGACCACCCCCGACGACACCGGTCCCTACCACCTCGACACGGCGAGGACGACGATCGGCACCAAGTGGGTCTACGAGCGCAACGAGGACTACTGGGGCGAGCGGCTTCCGTACGACACCCTCACGATCAACTTCTTCGACAACGAGACGGCGATACGTGGGCTACCGCGGCGGCTGGTTCGACTCCGCCGCCAACTGGGCCGTCAACCTCGTCATGGCCCTGCCCGCCATGGTCGTGCTCGACGTGCTCGCGGCACCGAGCCTCTTCCGTCTGGTCCGCGGCATCGTCACGGGCGTCCGCGCGGAGCTCTACATCGACGCGGCGAAGGTGTCGGGGCTGTCGGACACCCGCATCGCCGCCCGGCACGTCCTGATCGTGGTGCGCGGTCCCGTCATCATCCAGGTGGCCCTCGTCGCCGGTGTCGCCATCGGTCTCCAAGCCGGCCTGGAGTTCCTCGGCATCGGCAGCGGCTCGGCTCCGACCTGGGGCGCGATGCTCAACGAGGCGTTCCAGAACATCCAGCGCGCGCCGTTGTGATGTTGTGGCCGGGCCTCGCCCTCGGACTGACCAACGGCGCTCTCGTCCTGCCCGCCGGAGCCCTGCGCGACAGCCTGGAGGAGCGCGCCGCGAAAACGGCCGGCCCCCGCCGGACCCGGCGCCACCGCACCGACACGGCACCGGAGACCGCCTCCACCGTCTCCACCGCTTCCGGTGCCTCCCCTGGCTCCGCCGCTCCCACCGATCGCTCCGGGCTGCCCTCGGTGCGCGGCGTCGACCTCGATGTGCGCGCCGGTGAGATCGTGGGCCTGGTCGGCGAATCCGGCTCCGGGAAGACGCAGACCGCCTTCTCCGTGCTCGGCATCCTGCCCGACGGCGGACGGGTCAGCGGCGGCAGCATCACCATCGGGGGCAGGAGACCGTCGCCCTTCCCGAACGTGCCCACCGCGCGCTCCGGGGCGGCACCGTGGCCTACGTTCCGCAGGAACCCATGAGCAACCTCGACCCCTCCTTTACCATCGGCAGCCAACTCGCCGAGCCCGTGCGCCACGTCCTGGGAGTGTCCCGCGCGGAAGCGGCCCGCCGCACCGTCGACCTGCTGCGCATGGTGGAGATCCCGCGCCCCGAGCGCGTGGTGCGCCTGTACCCCCACGAGATCTCGGCAGGCATGGCCCAGCGCGTCCTCATCGCCGGCGCGATGTCCTGCGCCCCGGCTCGTCATCTGCGACGAACCGGTGTCCGCCCTCGACCTCACCACTCGACGGACCGTCCTGGACCTCCTCCTGGAGATCCAGGAGGAGACCGGTGTGGCCTACCTCTTCGTCACGCACGACCTGTCGGTCGTTCGCTTCGTGAGCCACCGGGTGGCGGTGATCCGCCACGGGAGCCTCGTCGAGGCGGACGACGCCCGCACCGTCACCACCGAACCGCGACACGCCTACACCCGGGCCCTGATGCTCTCCGCTCCCGTGGCGGACGTCATCGGGCAGCGCCACCGCAGGGAGGCCGCGCGGCGCCTCCGGGAACGGCCGCGCGGTCGGCAACCGGCCGGGGCTGACGTCCGGTGCCGGACGGGGGCGCCGTCCGGTCGTGCCGCGAACGCCCCCGGACCGCCGGTGCGGTCCGCGCACGCCTCGCCCCGGGCCCTGCGCTCCCGGGCACACACCCGACGCACGGCGTCGAACGTTCGGGTGCGCTCCTTCGGCAAACGGAGGAGGAGGAGCGGCGGAACGTGCACTCCTCGGCCGAGGGGGTACCCCTCCGAGGCTGTCCGGCGTCCGAACGCCCACCTCTGCCGAGGAGACAACGACGTGGCCCTGTCCTACCCCACCCAGCCCGGCGACATCGACCATCTGATCGCCGACGACCACGCGATCGTGGAGAGGCAGTTCCAGCACCTGGAGGCCGGCCGGGGCGACCGCCGGACCCTCGTCGACCAGATCTGCTTCGAACTCTCGCTGCACGCCTTCGCCGAGGAGGTCGTCCTCTACCCCCTGTGGCCCGAACTGGGCATGGAGGAAGCCAACCACGACGCCCGCGGCGAGCACCACGGCATCAAGGAACTACTGGTCGCCCTCGAGGGCTCGGAACCGGGCGAGGCCGAGTTCGAGCGGGCGCTGACCGATCTCGTCGCCCTGGTGCGCCACCACGTCGCCGACGAGGAGGGCCAGGAACTCCCGGCCTTCCGCGCCAAGGTGGGCCCGGAGAAGATGGCCGAGCTCGGCAGGCGGTTCATCGCCGCCAAGCGGCAGGCGCCGCCCGCCCCCCACCCGCACGCGCCCGACGGCGGCGGCACCGCCGAGAAGGCCGCCGGCAGGCTCGCCAAGCCCATCGACGAGGGCAGGGCCGCCGCGACGGGCAAGAAGAAGCGGCTGGCCACCGACGCGTCCGGGCTGCTCGACCCCCAGGCGCAGGCCGTCGTCGACGCCCACTCGGCCCTGGAGCCCCTCCCCTTCGAGACCCTCACACCGGACCAGGCGCGCAGGCAGCCGGGCCCCGACGCCGCCGTGAAGAAGGTGATGGAGGAGCGGGGCATCGACGGCCCCGAGCCGGTCGGGTCGGTGGAGGACCTGCGGATCCCCGACGCGGCCGGCGGCGAGCAGACCCTGCGCGTCTACACCCCCGCCGCCCCGGCTTCCGGTCCGCTGCCCGTGATCATGTGGATCCACGGCGGCGGCTGGGTGCTGTTCGACACCGACACCTACGACGCCTCCTGCCGGGGGCTGGCGAACAAGGCGGGGGCCATCGTGGTGTCGCCGAACTACCGGCGCGCCCCGGAGGCGGTCTTCCCCGCCTCCCACGACGACGTGCTGGCCGCCTACCGCTGGACCGTCACAGGCGCCGCACGCATCGGCGGCGACCCGACCCGCGTCGGCATCGGCGGGGAGTCCGTCGGCGGGAACATGGCGGCGGCGACGAGCCTGCAACTCGCCGCCGCCGGAGAGCCGGTCCCCAGGGCGCAGGTCTGCGTCTACCCGCTGACGACCGCCGAGCAGTACGGGGAGTCGATGGAGGACGCCGCGGACGGCCGCCCCCTCAACCGCGCACTGCTGAGCTGGATGGCGACGCACGCCTTCGAGGGCAGGCCCGGCGCGGCCAAGGATCCCAGGGTCGATCTCCTCGGGCTGCCGGCCGACCGGTTGGCGGCCATGCCCCCGACCCTGGTGATCACCGCCGAGCGCGACGTCCTGCGCAGCCAGGGCGAGGAGTTCGCACGCCGCCTGCAGGACGCCGGGGTGCCCACCACCCTCACCCGCTACGACGGGGTCATGCACGAGTTCTTCGGCGCCTCGGCCGTCCTGGACAAGGCCGAACAGGCCCAACGGCAGGCCGCCGACCACTTCGGCCGCGCGTTCGCCGCCGGCGGGTGACGGACACCTCCGGAGAGCACGGACCGCCGACCCCGGCAGCAGGAGCCCGCCCTCACCGGACCGGGCACCGCCCACCGGCCGCGATCGCTCGGGGCACGGAAGCGTGCGTCCACCGCACGATACGGAGGGCGGGTGTGGGCCCTGCCGGCCACCGCACGGAGCGAGGACGGGACCACGGCCTTCCGGAAGCGGACACCGCAGCCCTGCCGCTCCCGGATCGACGCTTCTTCCTCGGTTCTTGCTCGGTTCCTGCTCGGTTCCCGCTCGGCGAGGGCCACGGAGCGCCACGGCGGACAAAGGGCGGGGAGCCTTGACGGGCTTACACTGACAGAGATACACGATCCTCTCTTTTCGCCCTTAAGGAGAGAAAATGACACAGGACGAGAACAAGGTGCGCAAGGGCGACGAAGTCTCCTGGAAGAGTCACGGCGGCGAGGCCGTCGGCCGGGTGGAGGAGGAGATCACCTCCCGCACCGAGGCCGCCGGCCGCACGGTGAACGCCTCCCCCGACGACCCGCAGTACCGGGTGCGCAGCGAGAAGTCCGGCGGCGAAGCGGTCCACCGACCCGAAGCCCTCCACCAGAAGGACGCCGAGGATGACTGAGCACCCGGGCGACCGCGAGGAGACCATCGCCGAGTTCGGGAAGCTGGTCAACCTCACCCCCAAGCAGCTCCAGGACTGGTTGGAGAGCGAGGAGTCGAAGGCCGCCGGGCAGCACAAGGACGGCGGCGAGAGCACCGGCCACGCCTCCGGCCGCCGCATCGTCGAACTGCTGCGGACCTCCGGGTCGGACCTCGGCGACGACGACGTGGCCCACATGCGCAAGGTGACCGGCTACATCAAGCGGCACCTGGCCCAGCGCCCCTCCGGCGACGTCACCGACACCGCCTGGCGCCACTCCCTGATGAACTGGGGCCACGACCCGCTCAAGGACTCCTGACGCCGGCCTGCGGCCCGAGGACCGGCGGTCGGGGAACTCCCCGAGCCCTCTCCCCCTCCCCGACGCCGGGAACAACCGTGCGTCCCCCGCCGCAGCGCCCTCCCCCACACGGCCCCGGACCGCTTGCCCACCCGGCCTTCCTCGACGCTCACTCCACCCGTCGGCCCGCACCGCACCGTGTCGTGTACGCCCGGGGGTGCCCCCGGGCAGGGGGCGCCGGCCGCGACGGGGCCGGGCGGCGAACCGTCCTCGTACGAGGGCGCCACCCAGCGCGTGGCGGTGGCTTCGGAGGGCTTCCCGCCGGGTCGGGGAGTCTTTCCCCGGGTGGGACGAACGAGTCCCTGGGCCCGCTCCGCCCACCCTGGTCGTCCCGTCCGTCCCGCCCGGCCCTGCCTCCGCGCGGCCCCGTCCGGCAGGATGCCGGACGGGGCGCGGCACACTCGCCCCACACGGCCGCCGATCCGTACGCCAAGGAGCACCTGTGGAGCCCGACGCCTTCCCGGAGCAGTTCGCCCGTACCCGTCGTTTCTCGCTCGGCGTCCCCCGGCACCTCGCGGTCTCCCCGGACGGGGGGCGGGTGCTGTTCGTCCGGACCGGTGGCGGGGCCGATCCCGTGGGACGACTGTGGTCGTGGGAGGACGGCCGGGAGCGGTTGCTGGCGGCCCCACACGGTGCGGCGGGGCGGACGGGTCCGGTTCCGGAGGAGGAACGGGTACGCCGGGAGCGGGCGCGCGAGCAGTCGGCGGGCGTGGTGTCGTACGCCGCCGACCGGGAGCTGCGCCGGGTGGTGTACCCGCTCGGCGGGGCGCTGTGGGCGGTGGAGACCGTCGGCGAGCGGGCCGGGGAGCCGTTTCCGGTGTCGGCGGCCGGTCCCGTGGTCGATCCGAGGCTCTCGCCGGACGGGCGGTCGGTCGCCTACGTCACCGGCGGCGCGCTGCACGTGGTCGGGTTCGACGGTCGCGGCGACCGTCCGTTGGCCACCCCGGAGGGGGCGGAGGTGACGTACGGGTCGACCGACCACGTCTCGGCCGAGTCGATGGGGCGGCTGCGCGGTCACTGGTGGGCGCCGGACGGGCGGGCCCTGCTGGCGACGCGGGTGGACACCTCGGCGGTGCGGCGCCGGTGGATCACCGATCCGGCGCACCCCGAACGCCGTCCGCGCGCGGTGGCGTACCCGGAGGCCGGCACGCCCAACGCCGACGTCTCCCTCCACCTGTTCCACCTCGACGGCCGTCGGGTGGAGGCGGACTGGGACCGTCGCGCCTTCGAGTACGTCGTGGCCGCCTCCTGGGACGCCCACGGTCCGCTGGTCACCGTGCAGAGCCGCGACCAACGCACCCTGCGCGTGCTGGAGGTCGATCCGGACACCGGCGCCACCCGCGTCCTGCACGAGCAGGTCGACCCGCACTGGGTGGAGCTGCTGCCCGGCGCGCCGTGCCGCACCGCGTCCGGGGCGCTGGTGCGGGCGGAGGAGTCGGCCGGCACCCGGCGGCTGAGGGTCGGCGACACCCTGACTCCGGAGGGGCTGCAGGTGACGCGGGTGCTGAGCACGGACGGTGACGGGGTGCTCTTCACCGGCTGTGCGGACCCGGTGGAGGAGCATGTGTGGATCCTCGGCCCGGAGACGGGCTGTCGCCGCCTCAGCCGGGGACCGGGGCTGCACTCGGCGGCCGTGGGCGGCGGCACCGTGGTCCTCGACAGCCTCACCCCCGAAGGCCACGCGGTCACCGTCCGGCGTGGTGGGGAGGTGGTGGGTCGGATCGACTCCCTGGCCCGGGAGCCGCGCGTCACACCCCGCCCCGTGATGCTGGTCCAGGGCGCCCGGCGACTGCGCAGTGCGCTGTACCTGCCCTCCGGCCACGACCCCGACGCGCCGGACGCCCGTCCGCTGCCGGTGCTGCTCGATCCGTACGGCGGGCCGGGCATGCGGCTGGTGGTGCGGGCGCGGACGTGGCCGGCGTGCGTGTCCCAGTGGTTCGCCGAGCAGGGTTTCGCCGTGCTGGTCACCGACGGACGCGGCACCCCGGGGCGGGGCCCGGGGTGGGAGAAGGAGATCCGCGGCGACCAGCTCACGCCCGTCCTGGAGGACCAGGTCGACGCGTTGCACGCCACGGCCCGGAACCGTCCGTACCTGGACCTGGACCGAGTGGCGATCCGCGGCTGGTCCTTCGGCGGAACGCTCGCCGCGGCGGCCGTCCTGCGCCACCCCGACGTCTTCCACGCGGCCGTCGCCGGAGCCGCCCCCAGCGACCAGCGGCTGTACGACACCCATTGGAAGGAACGCTACCTGGGGCATCCGGAGGAGGAGCCGGAGAACTACGAGCGGTCCTCGCTGCTGCGCGACGCGCACCGACTGCGCCGGCCGCTGTTGCTGATCCACGGCACCGCCGACGACAACGTGGCCTTCGCGCACGTGCTGCGGCTGTCGTCGGCGCTGTTGGCCGCCGGCCGCGAGCACACGGTGCTGCCGCTGCCGGGCGCGGGCCACACCGTCGCGCACGGGACGATCGCCGCGCGGCTGCTGGAGTTCCAACTCCGCTTCCTGCGCGGTGCGCTGGGCATCCCGGACGGAGCGAGTGGGGGACGGGGCGGGGCGGAGGCGGGTCCCTGACCCGAGGGATCGGAGCGCGTCAGTCCCCCATGCCGTCCGCCGCCGCGCGCAGCGCCTCCACCGCGGCCCGGATGGACGGCCTGCGGTCGGCGTCCTCGCGCCAGACCGCGTAGACGTGACGCTTCATCGGATGCCGCACGGGAGCGACGGCCACCCCCTCCGGGAGCGGTCCGCGGCCCAGGCGGGGTGCGACGGCGACCCCGAGGCCGGCGCCGACCAGGGCGAGCTGGGTGTGGTGCTCCCCGGCGGTGTGGCACAGCTTGGGCTCGATGCCCTGACCGCGCAGGGTGAACAGCAGCCATTCGTGACAGAACTCCCCGTCCGGCCAGGAGATCCACTCGTCGTCCGCGAAGTCGGCCAACTCGACCGTCTCGGCTCCGGCGCGGGGGTGGTCCGCGGGCATCGCCACGTCGGCCGGATCGTCCAGCAGGGGCTGTTTGGCCAGTCCGCCGGGCAGTGAGAGCGGCCGGTTGTACCAGTCCAGGACGACCGCGAGGTCGACGTCCCCGCGCACCAGCATCCGCACCGAGGCGTCGGGTTCCACCTCTCGCATCCGGACGCGCAGGTGGGGGTGGTCGGTGCGCAGCGCGGCCAGCGCGTCGGGGAACAGTCCGCGTGCGGCGGTGGGGAAGGCGGCGAGCAGCAGTTCGCCGACGGCCCGGCCGCGGTGCGCCTCCAGGTCGGCCTCGGCGAGTTCGAGTTGGGAGAGGATGCGCTGGGCGTGCCCGGCGAGCAGGCGTCCGGCGTCGGTGAGTCGGACCCCCCGTCCGTTCTTGGCCAACAGTTGCTGACCGGCCTCGCGCTCCAGTTTGGCCATCTGCTGGGAGACGGCCGACGTCGTGACGTGCAGCCCTTCGGCCGCGCCGCTCACCGAGCCGTGGCGGGCGACGGCGTGCAGGATGCGAAGCCGGTCCAGGTTCAACATGTAAGAGATGCTAAGTGGTTCCCTCCAGAAAATCTCGCTTGTTCTTAACCGTGGGACGGGCGATCGTTGACGCATGTCCGCTGCCGCTCCGCTGCGCCCCGGACCCGCTGCCGACACCTCCCCGTCGGCCGGTCCTCCGGTCCCTCCGGTCCCTCCGTCGGTCCGTCCGCCGACAGCCCGCCGCCTTCCCGCCGTCGACTGGCGCGTCCGCTTCGCCGTCCTCTGTCTGATCTGGGGCTTCAGCTTCCTGCTGATCAAGGTCGGCACCCACGGCTTCGCCCCGCTCCAGGTCACCCTGGGGCGCCTGGTGTTCGGCACGGCCGTCCTGGGCGCGGTCCTGCTGGTGCGGCGCGAACGACTGCCGCGGGGGCCGCGCACCTGGGCCCACCTGGCGGTCGCCGCGTTCCTGCTCAACGCGCTGCCGTTCACCCTCTTCTCCTACGCCGAGCTGACCATCTCCTCCACCCTGGCGGGCATCTGCAACGCCACCACCCCGCTGTGGGGCATGGCGCTCTCGCTGGTCGCCCTCCTTGAGGACCGGCCGACGCGGCGCCGGGTCGCCGGCCTCGGCATCGGATTCGCCGGGGTCCTGGTCGTGCTCGGCGCCTGGCAGGGCTTCAGGGGGCAGGACCCCGCCGGTACGGTCATGGCGCTGGTCGCCTCGCTCTGCTACGCGGTCGGTTGGGTGTACGTGCGCCGCACGCTGTCGGACACCGGGAGCTCGAACGTGGCGATGGCCGGCTCCCAGCTCCTGCTCGGCACTCTCCAACTGGCTCTGGTCACACCGTTGTTCACCTCCCTTCCGACCTCTCTCCCCGTCGGGCCGCTGCTGGCGGTGGCGGCGTTGGGCGCGCTGGGCACCGGGGTCGCCTTCCTCCTCCAGTACGGGCTGGTGGCCGAGGTGGGGCCGACCACGGCCACCCTGGTGACGTACTTCATCCCGGTGATCGCCACCGCGGCCGGTGTGCTGCTGCTGGGCGAGCACCTCTCCTGGAACACCCCGGTCGGCGCGCTGATCGTGCTCGTCGGTGCCGCGCTGACCCGGAGCGGCCCGCGGCGCGCGCGACCGTAGGCGCGGCGGCACGGTTCAGCCGTACCGCCGTGCCTCACCGGGGCGGATCGCCTCCGCCACCGCGTCGGCGACCGGCTCGATCCCGTCCTCGGAGAGGGGGGAGACGGTCAGGCGGACACCGGGCGGGGTGGCGATGCGGAAGCGGGCGCCCGGCGCCACGGCCCACCCGGCGCGCAGCAGTCGGGCCACCGCGCCCGTCTCGTCGGGCACCGGCACCCACACGTTCATCCCGCTGCGTCCGTACGCCGGCACTCCCCGTCGGGCGAGCGCGTCGATCAGCGCGTCGCGGCGCCGCCCGTAGGAGTCGGCGATCCGCGCGGGGTCCACCGCACGGCTCTCCCAGAGGGCGGCGACGGTGTGCTGGAGCAGGTGGCTGACCCAGCCCGGCCCCAGTCGCTGCCGTCCGCGCACCCGGTCGATGGTGACGTCGTCCCCGGTCGACACCGCCAGCCGCAGGTCGGGGCCGTACGCCTTGGCGGTGGACCGCACCAGGGCCCAGTGCCGGGTGGGCCCGCCGACGGCCAGGGGGTGCAGCGGCAGGTCGACGATGCCGTGCCCGTGGTCGTCCTCGACCAGCAGGACGTGGGGGTGGGCGGCCAGCACGCGCCGCAGCTCCCGGGCGCGTTCGGCGGAGACGACGGCCCCGGTGGGATTCTGCGCCCGGTCGGTGACGACCAGGGCGCGCGCGCCCCGCCGCAACGCCCGCTCGACCGCGTCCGGCAACGGGCCGTCGTCGTCGAGGGCGACCGGCAGCGTCCGCAGCCCCAGCCCCGGAATCAGGTCCAACAGGCTCCCCCAGCCCGGATCCTCCACGGCGACCGCGTCCCCCGGCCTGAGGTGGGCGGCCAGCACCCGCTCGATGGCGTCCAGCGCGCCGGAGGTGACGGCGATGGGCCCCTCGGGGACGCCGTCGGCGTCGAACGCGGCGCGGGCCGGCCGGGCCAGGTCGTCCGTGACGTCGGGGGCGCCGTAGAGGGTCGGCTGCCGTTCGTGGCGCCGCGCGGCGGCCGCGAGGGCCGCGTCCAGCGGGGGCAGCAGCGCCGGGTCGGGATTGCCCTGGGAGATGTCGCTCACGCCTTCGGGCGCCTCGACCCTGATCGCCTCGCGGGCGGTGGTCGCCGGACGTGGGCGCACCCGGCTGCCGCGCCGCCCGGCCGTCTCGATCACTCCGCGCTCACGCAGGACGCGGTAGGCGGCGGCGACCGTGTTGGGATTCACCCCCAGCTCGGCGGCCAACTCGCGCAGGGGCGGCAGGAGCCGGCCCGGCTCCAACTCACCCGACCCCACGCCGCGTTCCACGCTGGCGGCGATCTCGGCTGCGCGCCGCCCCTCGATCCGATACTCTTCTAGCACAAAACAAACTATGCACTAGAACAAAAGAGGAAGCAAGTCGGCGGACCTCGTGTCCGCCCGCACGAGAGAATGGAGTTCGGCGCCATGTCCACCACCGCCCCCGGGAGCGCGTACACCCCGACCGAGCGCACCGTTCCGACCCGGCACCGCAAGCGCGCCGCGTACGACCGCGAGCTGGTGCACGCGATCCTCGACGACGGCTGCGTCTGCCACCTCGGCTTCGTCCGCGACGGCGCGCCGGTCGTGCTGCCGACGCTCTACGCCCGGGTCGGCGAGCGCCTCTACGTCCACGGCTCGGCCGGTTCCCGGCCGCTGCGGGCGGCGGGCGGGGACGAGGGCCTGCCGGTCTGCCTGACGGTGACCCACCTGGACGGTCTGGTGCTGGCCCGTTCCGCCTTCCACCACTCGGTCAACTACCGCTCGGTGGTGGTGCACGGCACCGCCCACCGGGTGACCGACCCGGCCGAGCGGGCCACCGCGCTCGACGCCATCGTCGACCAGGCGGTCCCCGGACGTTCGGCGGACGCGCGTCCGGCCGACGACAGGGAGTCGGCCGCCACCGCCGTCATCGCCCTGGACCTGGAGGAGGTCTCGGCGAAGATCCGCACCGGCGGCCCCAACGACGAGCCGGAGGACCTGGAACTGCCCCACTGGAGCGGCGTGGTGCCGGTGCGGCGGACCTACGGCGTCCCCGTGCCGGCCGACGACCTCGCACCGGGCGTCCCCGTGCCCGACTACCTCGCCGCGCTCTGACGCCTTCCGCGCCGGGGCGGGGCCGGGGTGTGTCCCGCCCCGGCCCCGCGCGTCCGGATCCGGTCGGTCACACCCCGGCCCCGCCTCCGCCGCCCCCGCTCCCGGAGACGGGGGCGGGGGCGGGGGCGAGGCCGGTCGCCCGCCGGGCGCCGGCCGCCGTACGGGCCTCGGCCACCGCCAATCCCGTCACGGCGGCGAGCAGCAGAGCGGTGCCCAGCACGGTCGCCGCGGTGAGCCGCTCGCCCAGCAGCGCCACGGCGATGACGGCCGCGCTCACCGGCTCGATGAGCATGATCACCGACGCCGTGGCGGCCCGGACGACCGCGGCCCCGGCGAAGTACAGCGCGTACGCCAGGGCCGTGGGCACCGCGGCCGTGTACGCCAGCAGGGCCACCACCTCCAGCGGGTCGGTGGCGGTCCGCGGCAGCAGTCCCTCGACCAGCCCGAGCGGCAGCAGGCAGATCGCCCCGACCCCGAACGCCCAGGTGGTCGTGGCGTACGGGTCGCCCCCCGAGCCGCTGCGCCCCATCCACCGGGTCAGCAGGGTGATGGCGGCGTACCCGGAGGCGGACAGCATGGCCAGCAGGACGCCCAGGGGGCGCACCGTCGCGCTGTCGTCGCCCAGGCACAGCACCGCCAGACCGGCCAGCGCTCCGGCCACGGCCGCCGCGCCGCCGCGCCCCAGCCGTTCCCCCATGGTCAGCCGGGCGCCGACGGCGATCAGTACGGGACCGGCGCCGAGGGTGACGACCGTGCCGACCGCGAGTCCCGTGGCCTGCACCGCCCCGAAGTAGGCGGTCTGGAAGAGCGTCAGCCCCAGTCCGGTGGCGACGATCCGGGCCGCCCGGCGCCGGCGCGGCTCGGGAACGGGGGCGGGGACGGTACGACGGGCCCGGGAGCGGGCGCGCAGCGGGAGGAACGCCAGCAGCAGGGCGATGCCTCCGACGTAGCGCCAGAAGGACAGGGCGATCGGCCCCAGGTCACTGGCCCGGTAGAGCAGGGCCGCCGCGGCACCGGCGGTGCCCCAGGCGATCCCGGCGACGACCAGATAGAGCAGGCCGCGTCCGGTGGACAGGCCGGCCGCAGGGGCCGCACCAGGGGCGGAATCAATGGTTCCGCTCGTGGGCGCGGCGGAGGGGAGGACAGAAGGGGATTTCGACACGTGTGGTTTCTCCGCGTGTTCCGGGAAGTGGTGGTGAGGTCCCGTACGCGGGCAGCGAGGACTCGCGCGGCGGCGATGACGCCACGGCGCGTTCCTCCTCGGCGGCCCGCCCTACGCGGCGGGCGGGGGCAGCACGGTCGAATGCATGTCCGCAACCCTACGGGGCCGGGGCCTTCGCGGACAACCGTTCCCCTCGGTCGCTTCCCCGCCCCTCCCCCGCTCACCGCCGAAGCACACCCGCCCCGGTACCGGCACGGGCGCCCAACACCCCGCCGGCGCCCCGCGCCGGGTGACGTGCAGCGGATCGAACCCGACGGCGATCAGTGGCCTCGCGGCGGGCCCTGACCACCGAACGCGCCGTCCGCCGCCACCGCGAGGGCGTCCTCCGCTCCCGGCTCCACCGGGAGCACGCCCGCACGGCACAACACCTCCACGGCCCGGCAGCGCGGATCGGCGAGCAGCGCCTCCAGCAGGTCCACCCCCTCGGCCCGCGCCGCGCCCCGCGCGCGAGCCCGGTCCAGCGCTCCCCCCAGCGCCACCACCGCCGCCGGGGACCAGTTCGAGCGGGGCGCCCGGCCGGCGAGCCGCGCCGGCCCCACGACCTCCGGCAGCCTCCCGACACCCCCGACGCCACACGGCGTCGTCTCCACCACCCCCCGCCAGCGCAGCCCGTAGCCGATGCTGCGCTGTGCCAGGTACCCCAGCACCCGCACCGGCCGTGCGGGACCGCCGAGCGAGGAGCGCACCACCGGGTCCGACTCGACCAGGCCGTGCAGCAGGTGGGCGGTGTCGACGTGCCGCTCCCCGTCCCGGCCCGCCCTGCGGCGCGCGCTCGACAGCGCCGCGGCCAGTTCCGGAGCGAACGGGCCGTCGGCGTCCGGTCCCGAACCGGCGGGACCCCGGGACGGCTGCGTACGACGGTGCACGCCTCCCACTCCATCACCTCCCGCGCGTTCCGGCATCCGCGCCGGGAGCCATTCACGCGTCCCCCGCGAGTCGGGGGGCACGGCGCGTCGTCTCCTTCTCCGGGCGGACACCCGAACGGCTCGGCCCTCGGGCACGCCAGGGGACGAACACCCCGTTTCGTCCGGCGTCACGTGGGGGACCCGTGGCACCACGGGCCGTCCGAAGCGGTCCGTCATGGTGCGTGCCGGAAGGGAGAAGTGGCATGACCGACGCCACCGCGCGGAACGGGGAGACCGGGCCGCCCGCCGAGGGCGGCCTGCTGTACGGCGTGCAGCCGGACGTGGCGGGGGCCGCGGGCCACCACGACCACCCCCCGCGCATGGGGTTCTTCACCGACACCTCGGTGTGCATCGGCTGCAAGGCCTGCGAGGTGGCGTGCAAGGAGTGGAACGCCATTCCCGAGGACGGTCTGGAACTGACGGGCATGTCCTACGACAACTCCCAGGGCCTGAGCGCCTCCACCTGGCGGCACGTGGCGTTCATCGAACAGCGCAAGCCCCTGGGGGGCCAGGACCCGGGCGTGCGACACGGCGGGACGGGTGCCCCGGGCTCCCCTTCCGAGGACCCCGGTGACGTCTTCGCCGCCGCCGGACGGCTGGGCACCACCGTCCCCGCGCCGGAGGAGACCGCGTCGGGCGAAGCCGCGCCGGAGGGCGCCGGGGCGGGCGCGCCCACCGGGGAGATCTCCCCGGTCGCGCCCGACGGACGCACCGAACTGCGCTGGCTGATGGCCTCCGACGTGTGCAAGCACTGCACCCACGCGGCCTGCCTGGACGTGTGCCCCACCGGCTCGCTGTTCCGCACCGAGTTCGGCACCGTCGTCGTCCAGGAGGACATCTGCAACGGTTGCGGCTACTGCGTCCCCGCGTGCCCCTACGGGGTGATCGACCAGCGCAAGGAGGACGGCCGGGCCTGGAAGTGCACCCTGTGCTACGACCGGTTGGGCGAGGGCATGGAACCGGCCTGCGCCAAGGCGTGCCCCACCGACTCCATCCAGTTCGGCCCCCTGGACGAGCTGCGCGAGCGCGCGGCGGCCCGGGTGGCGCAACTGCACGCCGCCGGGGTGCCCGATGCCCGGCTGTACGGCGAGGACCCCGGCGACGGTGTCGGTGGCGACGGCGCCTTCTTCCTGTTGCTGGACGAACCCGAGACCTACGGGTTGCCGCCCGACCCGGTGGTGACCACCCGTGACCTGCCCTCGATGTGGCGGCACGCGGCGGTGGCGGCGGCCACGATGGTCGCCGGTGTGGCCGCCTGCTTCCTGGGGAGGCGTCGGTGAACCGCGACGACCACGAACACGTCGGACCGGGGGACGCGGGCCGGGCGTCCTCCGGCAGGACGGCTCCGACCGGCCAGGGCGGCGGCAGGCGCCGACGCGGACGCCGGCGCGGGGAACGCCCCGTCGTGCCCGAGGCCGAGTTCACCTCGTACTACGGCATGCCGATCCTCAACCGGCCCACCTGGAAGGCCCTGGACATCGCGGGCTACCTCTTCCTGGGCGGCCTGGCGGGCGGCTCCTCGCTCCTGGCGGCGGGGGCGCACGCCACCGGGCGACGCGCCCTGGCGCGGTCGGCGAAGATCGGGGCGCTGGGTGCCATCTCCGCCTCCACGGTGGCGTTGATCCACGATCTGGGGCGCCCGGAGCGCTTCTACAACATGCTGCGCGTGGCCAAGCCCACCTCCCCCATGAGCGTGGGCTCTTGGATCCTGGCCGGCTACGGTCCGCTGACCGGAGTGGCCGCCGTGACCGAGGCGACCGGTCGGTTCCGGCGCACCGGCGCCGCTGCCACCGCGGGCGCGGCGCTGCTCGGCCCGGCCGTCGCCTCCTACACGGCCGTGCTGATCGCCGACACGGCGGTGCCCTCCTGGCACGAGGGCTACCGCGAGCTGCCGTTCGTCTTCACCGGTTCGGGGACGGCCGCCGCCGGAGGGCTGGGCATGCTCACCGTCTCCGTGGCCCAGGCCGGTCCGGCGCGCCGCGCCGCGGCCCTCGGTGCCGCGCTGGAGCTGGGCGCCGGCGAGGTGATGACCCGTCGCATGGGATTGGCCGCGGAACCCTTGAGACAGGGCCGGGCCGGGGCCCTGGTGCGCGCCTCGAAGATCCTCACCGCCACCGGCGCCGCCGTGGGCCTGCTGGCCGGACGCCGCAGCCGCGCCGCCGCGGCGCTCTCGGGAGCGGCTCTGCTGGCCGGTTCGACGGCTCTGCGGTTCGGCGTCTTCCGGGCGGGCGTGGCCTCCGCCGAGGATCCCCGGTACACGGTCGTGCCGCAGCGCGAGAGGCTGCGGCAGCGGGAGGAGCGGCGCCGCCGGGAGCGGTCGGCGGAGGAACACGAGGAGACCGGGCGTTTGGCCGGGGAAGACCGGGGTACCTCGGAGGGCCGGTAACAGGGAGTCCCGGCGAAGCCGACGGGGAGGTTGGCGCGGTGCCCACACGTGAGCAGGTGTTGCGGCTCCTGGCCGCCGGCTTGGACTACGAGGCCGTGGGCGAGCGGCTGGGCGTCTCCCCGGGGCAGGCGTATCTGACCGCGACCGGGATCCCCGCCGACGGCGGCGACGCGGTGACCGCGGAGCAGGCGCGGCGTCCCGGGGTGCTGTCCGGCGACACGCAGGAGCTGTCCCACGCCCCCTCCGGCGCTCCCGACGCTCGGGAGTCGGTCCACCGCTGGCTGCGGCAACGGGCCCGGTCGGACGAGCAGATGCGCCGTGCCGCCCGGAACGAGGCGCGGGACGGGCCGTCGTAGAGCGGGACACGGCGGGGGGGCACGGAAGTCGAGGACGCAGGACGCAGGACAAGGGCGTGGCACGAGGCGAGGAAGAGCGAAGGACGGCGATCGTGGGCATCCGAACCTGGATCGAATCCTGGCCGGTCTACCGGCAACTCACCGGTGACGACCCGCTGGGTCGTGGCGCCGCCGCCGAGAGCGGGTACACCGAGCGGCTGACGCCCCGGGTGCGCACCGCCGACAAGGTGGTGAAGTCCATCTGCCCGTACTGCGCCGTGGGCTGCGGCCAGAACATCTACGTCGAGAACGGGAAGGTCACCCAGATCGAGGGCGACCCGGACTCCCCGGTCTCGCGCGGGCGGCTGTGTCCCAAGGGAGCGGCCAGCCTCCAACTGACCACCGGCTCCGCGCGCGCCAAGCACGTGCTCTACCGGCGCCCGCACGGCACCGAGTGGGAGCGGCTGGACCTGGACACGGCGATGGACATGATCGCCGACCGGGTGATCGAGGCGCGCCGCTCCGGCTGGCAGTGGGACCACGAGGGCAAGCGGGTGCGGCGCACCATGGGCTTCGCGCACCTGGGCGGCGCGGCGCTCGACAACGAGGAGAACTACCTGATCAAGAAGCTGTTCACGGCCCTGGGGGCCGTGCAGATCGAGAATCAGGCCCGTATTTGACACTCCTCCACGGTCCCCAGTCTGGGGACCTCGTTCGGGCGCGGCGGCGCCAGCACCTTCCAGCAGGACCTGCAGAACTCGGACTGCATCGTCATCCAGGGTTCGAACATGGCCGAGTGTCACCCGGTGGGCTTCCAGTGGGTGATGGAGGCCAAGGCCCGCGGCGCGAAGGTGATCCACGTCGATCCGCGCTTCACCCGCACCAGCGCGATGTCCGACGTGCACGTCCCGCTGCGCGCGGGAAGCGACATCGCCTTCCTGGGCGGGATCGTCAACCACGTCCTGAGCAAGGAGAAGTACTTCCGCGATTACCTCCTGGCGTACACCAACGCCCCGATGATCCTGCGGGAGGACTTCCAGGACACCGAGGACCTCGACGGACTGTTCTCCGGGCTCGACCCGGACGAGCGCGTCTACGACGCGACCACCTGGCAGTACGAGGGGATGGCGACCCAGGCGGCCTCCGGGCACCGCGAGGAGCACTACCCGAAGGTCACCGAGGGCCGGAGCGAGATCTCCCACGAGGCACGCGGCGAGTCCCACGGTTCCGGCGGCGCCGCGCTCGGCGAGGGGGTGCCGCACCGCGACGAGACGCTCTCCCACCCCCGGTGCGTCTTCCAGGTGCTCAAGCGGCACTTCTCCCGCTACACGCCGGAGATGGTCGAGAGGACCTGCGGCGTGCCGCGCGACCTGTTCGAGAAGGTCTGCGAG
The DNA here is from genome assembly GCF_009709575.1 of Streptomyces taklimakanensis. Lineage (NCBI taxonomy): Bacteria > Bacillati > Actinomycetota > Actinomycetes > Kitasatosporales > Streptomycetaceae > Streptomyces > Streptomyces taklimakanensis. The sequence goes on along the minus strand of NZ_WIXO01000001.1, from coordinate 5,429,709 downwards.
CTGGTCACCGAGAACTCGGGGCGGGACCGCACCACGGCGATCGCCTACGCCGTCGGCTGGACCCAGCACACCACCGGGGTGCAGAACATCCGCGCCGCGGCGATCCTGCAGACCCTGCTGGGCAACATGGGGCGTCCGGGCGGCGGCATCCTCGCCCTGCGCGGTCACGCCTCGATCCAGGGGTCGAGCGACATCCCGACCCTGTTCAACCTGCTGCCCGGGTACATCCCGATGCCGCATTCCCACACCGGTGAGGACCTCGACACCTTCGTCGAGGCCGAGGCGGCGGAGAAGGGCTACTGGGGACACATGCGGGACTACCTGGTGAGCCTGCTCAAGGCGTACTGGGGCCCGGCCGCGACCGAGGACAACGACTTCTGCTTCGACTACCTGCCGCGTCTGACCGGCTCGCACAGCACCTACGACACCGTCCAGCTCCAGTTGGACGGTGTGTGCAAGGGGTACTTCCTGATGGGCGAGAACCCCGCGGTCGGTTCGGCCAACGCCCGGCTGCAACGCCTGGCCATGGCCAACCTGGACTGGCTGGTGGTGCGCGACTTCTCGCTGATCGAGAGCGCCACCTGGTGGAAGGACGGTCCGGAGATCGAGACGGGCGAGCTGCGCACCGAGGACATCGCCACCGAGGTCTTCTTCCTGCCCGCGGCGTCGCACAGTGAGAAGGACGGCAGCTTCACCAACACCCAGCGCATGGTCCAGTGGCACTACCAGGCGGTGGAACCGGAGGGCGACGCCCGCAGCGACCTGTGGTTCATGTACCACCTGGGACGGGTCATCCGGGAGAAGCTGGCCGGGTCCACCGACGAGGCGGACCGCCCCGTGCTGGACCTCACCTGGGACTACCCGGTCAAGGGCGACATCGCCGAGCCGGAGGCCGAGGCCGTGCTCGCCGAGATCAACGGCTTCGACGCCGAGGGGCGGCCGCTGTCCTCCTACACGCAGCTCAAGGACGACGGCTCGACGGCGTGCGGCTGTTGGATCTACTGCGGCGTCTACGCCGACGGCGTCAACCAGGCGGCGCGCCGCAAACCGGGCAAGGAACAGAACTGGGTCGCCCCCGAGTGGGCCTGGGCGTGGCCCGCCAACCGCCGGATCCTGTACAACCGCGCGTCGGCCGATCCCGAGGGCAGGCCGTGGAGCGAGCGCAAGGCACTGGTGTGGTGGGACGCGGAACGGGGCGAGTGGACCGGCCACGACGTCCCGGACTTCCCCGCCACCAGGCCCCCGGACCACGTGCCCCCCGAGGGCGCCAAGGGGTCCGACGCGCTGTCGGGCACGGACGCCTTCATCATGCAGGCGGACGGCAAGGCCTGGCTGTACGTGCCCACGGGTCTGCTCGACGGGCCGCTGCCGACGCACTACGAGCCGCAGGAGTCGCCGTTCTCCAACCCGCTCCACCGGCAGCGGCGCAACCCGGCGCGGGAGTTCCTGGTGCGGCACCCGTACAACCGGTACCACCCCAGCGGCCCGGAACCGGGATCGGAGGTGTTCCCGTACGTGGCGACCACCTACCGGCTCACCGAGCACCACACCGCGGGCGGCATGTCCCGGTGGCAGCCCTACCTGTCGGAGCTCCAACCGGAGTTCTTCTGCGAGGTCTCGCCGGAGCTGGCGGCCGAGCGGGGGCTGACGCACATGGGCTGGGCGACGCTGGTCAGCGCCCGGACCGCGATCGAGGCGCGGGTGATGGTGACCGACCGGATGGCGCCGATCCGGGTGCAGGGCCGTACCCTGCACCAGATCGGCCTCCCCTACCACTGGGGGCCCAACGGATACACGCGGGGGGACGCCGCCAACGAGCTGATCCACCTGGCCGTGGACCCCAACGTCCGCATCCAGGAGACCAAGACGCTGACGTGCGACATCCGGCCGGGGCGCCGGCCGCGCGGGCCGGCGCTCCTGGATCTGGTGCGCGAGTACCGGACGCGGGCGGGCATCACCGAGGAGACGGGCACGGAGATGTGACGGCCGGGGCGCGCGACGGTTCGCCGGCTCGGCCGTCCCCGGCCGGCGCCGGGGTCGTCAGCCGAGCGGTACCAGGTCGCCGTCGAGGGGCAGTCCCTCGACCCGTCGATTGGTCACGGCGCGGAGCTCCCAGTCGTGCGCGCGGCCCGGCTGCCACTGTCCCCCGGACAGCCTCACGGTGGCGACGTTGGGTACGGGCCCGGCGGTCCAGTCCAGCGGCCCGGCGATGGTCTCCAGTCGGGCCCGACCGAGCGCCTCGGCCACCGAGGCCGCCTGCGTGGGGTCGTCCGCGGTGGTCAGGGCGTGGGCGGCCACCTCGAACAGGGCGTGGGCCAGACCGAGCGGTTGGAGCCACTGGCGGCCCGTGCCCTGCTCGTACGCCTCGGCCAGTTCCGCCGCGCTCGTCCCGTCGAGCGAGGAGCGGTAGGGGTGGTTCGGGGTCCAGTAGATCAGCGTCGCCACGTTCGCCTGGGCCGGCCGGCGGCCCGATCCGGTGGTGGAGGGAGGATAGGCGAGCCACCGTGAACAGGTGATCATTTTCGGTCGCACGCCCAGTTCGTCCGCCCGTTCCCGGAACAACGCCAGGTCCTTCCCGGTGGCCGCGCTGGTGACGACGTCCACGCCCTCGGCGCGGAACGCCGCCAGGTGCTCGTCGAACCCGACGGCGGGCTCGCGGTAGCCGACCGGGTCGACGAGACGGTGCCCGCGGGCGCGGGCCACCGGCGCGAAACCCTGCTCGGCGTGGCGCGACCAGTTCCCCTGCGGGCCGTCGTTCCACAGGCAGCCGACCGTCCGCGCCGGACCGCCGGCGGCCTCCCACAGGTCGGCGAAGGTCTCGGCGATGTCGTCCAGGCCCCAGCAGAAGTGGTAGGTCCAGCGGAACGGCCGCCGCGCCGTCGCGCCACGGCCGTAGTAGTAGACCTGCCAGGGGAAGGTGCTGGACACACAGGGGACGCCCTCCTCCTCGCAGGTGTCCGCGACGGCCGGGAGGACCTCCGTACCGGCCAGGGTCAGCACGATCCGCGCTCCCTCGTCCCGCACCAGCCGCCGCACCGCCTCCCGCGCGCCGTCGGCGCTCGACCGGCTGTCCCTGCTCGCCATGCGCACCGCGTGGTGCCGCCCGCCGTTGCGGATCCGGCGCAGTTCCGGCTCCAGCCGGGACATCACGAACGCCAGCGGGTCGCCCAGCTTCGCCAGCCGCCCCGTGCGCGCCACCACCACGCCGATGGTGAGGGCGTCCCCGTCTCCGCCGCCTGTCGCTCCCATGGCCACTCCTTCCGTCGAACCGGACGTCACACCGGGTCAACCCCGGGACGGAGGGGACGTCACGCTCCACCGCGGGGAGCGTGACGCGGAACGGCGGGGGACGTGGCACGGTGCGCGCCGTGCGGTGGGGTCCGCGCCCCGGCGCGCTCACCGAGGCCCGTCGGGACCTCCGGGAACGGCGACGGGCGTCAGCGGACCACCAGGGTGTGTTCCCCGGCCTCGACCAACTCGCCGACCACGGGCGCGCCGGGAACCTCTCCGGCCACCAGCAGACCGCCGGAGGTCTGGGCGTCGGCCAGCAACAGCCGGGTGTGCTCGTCCGCGGAGCCGAAGTCGGTGTGCGGGGCGACCCAGTCGAGGTTGCGGCGGGTGCCTCCGCTGACGTAGCCGTCACGGACCGCCTCCCGGGCCCCCGCCAGGTAGGGGACGGCGGCGGAGTCCACCACGGCGGTCACCCCGGAGGCACGGGCCAGTTTGTACAGGTGGCCCAGCAGTCCGAAGCCGGTGACGTCGGTGGCGCACCGGACGCCCGCCGCGACGGCCGCCTCGGATGCCTCGCGGTTGAGGGCGGCCATGGTCTCCACGGCGTGCTCGAACACCTCGCCGGTGGACTTGTGCCGGTTGTTGAGCACGCCCACGCCGAGCGGCTTGGTCAGCGACAGCGGCAGCCCCGGCCGTCCCGCGTCGTTGCGCAGCAGCCGCTCGGGGTCGGCGATCCCGGTGACCGCCATGCCGTACTTGGGCTCGACGTCGTCGACGCTGTGGCCGCCGCCGACGTGGCAGCCCGCCTGCCCGGCCACCTCCAGCCCGCCGCGCAGCACCTCACGGGCCAGCTCGAACGGAAGCTTCCCGCGCGGCCAGCCCAGCAGGTTCACCGCCACCAGAGGCCGTCCGCCCATGGCGTAGACGTCCGAGAGGGCGTTGGCCGCGGCGATGCGTCCCCAGTGGTAGGGGTCGTCCACCACGGGGGTGAAGAAGTCGGCGGTGGCGACGACGGCGGGGCCGCCCCGCGGACCGGGGAGACGGACGGCGGCCGCGTCGTCGCCGGTGTCCAGGCCCACCAGCAGTTCGCCCGTCGGAGCGCCGGGGGCGCTCCCCAACAGTCCCGCCACGGCCTCCTCCAGCTCGCCGGGCGGGATCTTGCAGGCGCAACCGCCACCGTGCGCGTACCGCGTCAGCCGTACGGGCTCCTCTCCCGCCGCGTCCCGTGCCTCCCGCGCCTCCCGGTCGGACGTCCCGCCTCGGGTGTACATCGTGCTCCCCTCTCGCCCGACCGGAGCGGGGCGTCCCTCACCGGGCCCGGTCGGGTGTCGCGGCACCGACTGCCCCGGGAACGCGGATCGAAACGCCGGACGGGAGTTTGACTCGCCCTCAGGGGCGGGTTTGGATGTTCGGCGTCCGGGCACGAGCGTGCTCGGCGTGGAGGCGTATGGGTGCCTGGTGGCCCCCCCGGTCTTCAAAACCGAGGTGCCCGAGGATCTCGGGCAGGCGGGTTCGATTCCCGTCCGCCTCCGCCAGCCGACCTGCGGAAACGCGCGCCCGACCTACTCCCGGGGAGCCCCGAAAGGATCCGGCCATGGCCGCGCTGCCCTACCCTCACCCGTATGGCGTGCGTGGAACGGAGACCGCCCCGGAAGGACGCTTCCACATGGCATGACGCGAAGCCACGCCCGCGAAAAGCGCTGCGAGCAGTTCGGCGACCACCGGGTGGCGGCAGCCGACCGCGCCGCCCACGGGCCGAACGCCCGCTCTTGCGTCCGGGCCCCGGGTTTCTTCGGCACCGGTGTCCACGACGGGAACCAGCCCCCGCGGTTCGCCCGGCAGTCGGTGGCGCGGCCTCCCGCTGCTCGGGCGTCATGCGGTCACGGAGCTCGGTCAGGGGGCTTCCTGCGGAATGCCGTGATGACGGTCCCCGTCCCGTGTGTCGGGACGAGGGCCCGGGGCGGCCGGCAGCGTGGCGATGGTCTTCGTCACGCGGTCACGGCCGTCACCCGCACGCACGACCTCGCTCTCGCCGCGTGATCAGCACAGCGCCGAACCGCGGCTCAACCTGCTTGCTCGCAGCCTTCCGCAACACGCTTCGAGGCGTCCCTCTCCCACGAGACCGTCCGCTGCCACACCAGAGGCTTCGCGCCGGTCCCCTGTGTTGCCGTGTCCGGCCCCGGGCGTAGAGCCGGGGTCCCCATTCGTTCCCGGAACGGGGCGTCGGAAGGGCCGCCCGCGGAATGTCGTAAGACGAAGAGGGGGAACGGCATGAGCGCAGAGCAGCACGACAGGGAGAAGCCATTGCGGTGGCGGGGGAAGTCGGGCGAGAAGGCGGTGGAGGAAGGCCCACTCAGCGGGGTGTTGCGGCAGAACACCCGCGACCTGTCCGTCTCCACAGCGGTGGACGCCGCTGTCGCCGTGGTGGGCGACAGCGGGCCGGCACGGGCGTTTCCCCGGTCGTTCCCCGCCCGCCTGGATCACCGCGAACACCGCGTGGTCACTGACCGGCCGGCTGAGGAGCAGCGCTTCGCCGGGCACGATCCGAACGAGGGGGACGGGGCACCGACGGACATCGTCGAACGGGTCCACGCCGTCTGTGGGCAACGCTATGCGGTGGTACCTGACACCGGCCCCGGGCGGCGGAGCCACGAGACGTCTCGGGAGATCGCCGCGGTCGTGGTGGGAGCGCCGTGACCGGCTCTGCGGTCCTGTTCGACCTGGACGGCACTCTGGTGGACAGCGGTCCGGCGTACTTCGAGGCCGAGCGCGACACCCTGGCGCATTTCGGGGGGATGTCGTTCACGTGGGAGGAGCACGCCGCGTTCATCGGGGTCGGCAGTCGGGAGATGTGGGAGCGTGTGCGGGTTGCGTACAGTCTGAACGTTTCGGCCGATCACCTGCTGCGGCACAGCAACCGGTTGTACCTGGAGTACGTGCGGCAGGCGGTGAAGGTGTTCCCCGCCACGGCAGACCTGGCGCGCCGGCTGCACAGGGCGGGCGTTGCCGTGGCTGTCGCCTCCGGGTCCTCACGCGAGGTTGTCCGGACGGTCCTGGCTGCGAGCGGACTGGACGAGGTGTGCGCGGTGTTCGTATCCGCGGAGGAGGTCGGGCGTGGAAAGCCCGATCCGGCTGTGTTCCTGGAAGCGTGTCGGAGGTTGGGGGCCCGGACCGAACGGTGTGTCGTGGTGGAGGACTCGGCGGTGGGGGTCGAGGCGGGACTGCGCGCGGGCATGCGATGTGTGGCGGTGACGGCCGCCGCCGCCCGGCCGTGGGAAGCGGAGCGGCGTGCGGGCCGGATCCTGGCAGTGGAGCACGCGGATTTCCGGGTGAGTGAGGTCCATGCCTGGATCACCGACACCTCTCCGGCATGGTAGCCGTCTCCGCCGGGTCGGGCCTGCGGGCCGGTTCCGGCGGAGACACGGCGTTCGTGGTCAGAGCCGGCTGCTCGCCGATCTGCCGTCGACGACCAGCACCCCGACGGTGCACAGCAGCACGCATGCCGCCCCGGCGGCGGCGATGGTGCCGCCGAAGGTGCGTCCGTCCAGAAGCAGGACGCAGGTGGACAGAAGGGGGGTGGCGTAGCCCAAAGGGGCGAGGCGGCCGTGACTGCGGGTCATCCCCACGCTCCACAGCAGGTATCCGGCGGCACAGGGCCCGACACCGACGTAGATCATGGCCCACCAGGCCGTGGTGGGAGTCCAGTCCGCGCCGGTGGCCAGCGCGATGACGAGAGAGGAGCAGCAGGCAACGGTCCCGCCGATGATCATGACGCGCCGGGCCGGTACACGAGTGCGGCCGACCCCCAGCGTGTAGAACGCCATGAAGAGGGCGGACAGCAAGGCGCTGACGTATCCCAGGGGGCTGCCGGAGGCGGAGTGGCCACCTTGCACCAGAGTCATCATGGCCACGCCGGTGAAGCCGACGAAGGCGAACACCAGGCTCGCGGCGGTGCTCTTGTTTCGAACGGTCACCGCGAGCCAGACAGCGGCGAACATGGGCCATCCGTAGGCGATGATGTTCGATTCCACGACAGGCGCGTAGGCGAAGCCGACGTATTGGAACGTCATGGTGCCGCCGAAGCCAAGAGTTCCGACCCAGATGGCAGTTCGCCAGTCCCCGCGCGTAGGTGTCTGTCGCAGGGGGGTGCTGCCCGCGGAGGGCGGCCGCCGCCGGGAGCGCGTCCGGACGACTGTCTCCACCACCCCGAGGGCAAGGGTGCCGGAGGCGAACTGAAGGAAAAGCACGATGCCCAGGTCCAGGGTGGCGAGGGCGGAGGAGCCGGCGAGCGCGTTGGTGGACCAGAAGGCGATCCCGCCGAGTGCGAAGGCGGCGCCCGCACGGCGGGGATCGGGTCGTGATGCGCCGGGGCCCGGCCTGGCTGGAGTGCCCGGCCGGACCCCGTGGGCGGACTGGTTCACGCGGCCTTCCGCGCGGCGAGGTAGGCCGGCAGTTGACGTTCGCGGACGTCGGCGACGTACTCGTCTACCCACTCGAAATCGGGATTGTCCGCCGCCAGGTAGTACATGGGATTGTTTTCGATGTAGGGGTGGGCGACCGAGCGGAGGTTCATGGTCAGGGTGATTCGCGTCCCCCGGGTCATCGGCTCCGTACGATGCGCGACGCGCATGAGCTGGCCGAACATGCTGCTGCCGACCTTGTGTTGCAGATGGATCATCCGATCGGACGGAAGGACGTGACCTTTCTGGACGGCAGCCATCGCGGCGTCGAAGTCGCCTTGGAAGATTTCCAGTCGTCCGCCTACCGCATCGTCCACCTCAAGCGCCACCAGCTCGGTTACCGGAGGACCGTCCCCGTGCCAGTCGACGGTTCCGTCTTCGGGGCCCATGAAGGTGAGTGCGGTGCTGATCACACTGTGGGGGTACGGCTCCAACTCGGTGCCGGCCAACTCGCTGAGGCTCTCGATGCGCCCAGGCCAGTGCACAAGCTCCTTGATTTCGGGGATGAATTTCTGAGCGTTCCGAATGAAACGCAGGTTGAGGTGCACGTTGGCGCTCTGTTCCTCCTTGATCGCGAGTGCCTTGTCCCTGATCGTCTTCAGGAGGTCGGAGGGGTAGTCATGCTGCAGTTGCATGACGCCCAGGTCGCTGATCTTCCAGTGTTCGTCCTTGCCCAGCAGCGTTGACCGGTCGATGGAGAATTCAGTGCGCATTGTGCTCCTTCGATGAGGGGGTCAGACGGAGTGGTCCAGGCCGATGACAGCGGTCAGCGAGTGGCCGACGCCCAGCCCGGGCGAGATCCTGTGCTCGATGGCACGCAATCCGCGGGCCAGCGAGCGGGCTCCGGCAGCCGAAAGGTACTGTCGCCCGGAGTACCTCCGAGCGATCTCGCCATCCCACTGGGCGGCGAATCGGTGGTGAAAGGAAGAGATCGGCCAGGGTGCCTGACGCACGGGGGAAGGGAACATGAGGTCGCGGGCCGCGATGGCCCCGTCACCCGCCTCGAGGCGGTTGATCAGGTCGCGGTAGGGAGAGAGAGTGGGGTTGTACTGGCGTGTGCTGGTGTGGCGGCCGACCATGATCGACCGGTCGTGGAATGTCACCCTCTCAAAGGTGCTTCCAGCCTGTTGTACAGCCTCTCCGATACACGCCAGGAGAGCTTGAGAATCCCAGAAGGACATAGGCGTAGCCGAACTCGGCTTCTTGCTGTTGAAGAAGCTCATGTGGTAGTCGCGGTGCGCGCTCTCCCAGTGAGGTTCCCACTCCAGGGAGTACCTGCCCAGGACATCGACGACCACGGACGAGCGACTCCGATTGCGCCTGATGGTACGGAAAATGTTCGCGAGGGTGCGCGTCAGTTCGTCGGGCGCCAAGTGCGAGTACGGGACACCGCAGGAGAAATACACGTCAGCGGGTTCCTCCGGCAGATCGTATCGCATGTCGCCCTCGACGAACGACGTGCCGGGACGGTCGGCGAACTGTTCCCTGGCGAGTCCGAGCAGACCCACGTCAAGGTCGATCCCGGTGTAGTGGAGCGTGCGCGACGATGCCTGCACGAGCGGGAGCATCAGGCGGAGCCCCTCGGCCGCACCACAGCCGATGTCCACCACTCTGAGATCCGAGCGCCCGCCGGTGTACCTGAAGGATTCCGAGATGATCCCCGCCGTGACGGGTTCCTCCCATAAGACCTTCACCGGGTCCCTACGCGACGCCGATGAATAGTGATCTCGGGCCGCGACATAGACTTTTCCCGTTGTTCCAGTCAATTTGGGCCCACCCCTGCCGGTCGGGAGTCAAAGCCTTGCGTGGTTTTTTCCACAGGAGGCGTGTCTCCGGCGGCGCCGAGCGCACACGCTATTTTCGAGCCATAGAAGGAATCGGCCCTTCCGGTTTCCTCCTCCCGGAAGCCGGAAAGGGACGGAGAAGACCACCACCAGGTCTGCCCCCTCGGCATGCGCATTCACTTCGAGTTCATCCAGGGACGGGCTTGACCGAAAGTGATGCCTGTTCTCCTCCCACAAGCCACGCACCGAACTACGACACCGACGCTCATGGCCGAGTTGCGCCCCTGCGCGGTTCCGCCCGCCCGACGCCGGGACCGTCCTGTGCTCCTTTCCAGAGTTGCCGCTCCAGGACGAGGACGGCAGCCGGGATTAACGACAGACGGCTCGGGCTGCACCGGTCCCGGCGAGGGCCCGTCAGGGCTTCAGATTCGCGACGCTCCGTTCGACCGGTACTCGCGCCACCGAAAGGGTCCGGTTCACCGTGCGCTGGGTCGGGGTGGGTTTCCGGCGGGTCAGGCGTTTGACCGGCACGATCACCCAGGTGCCGTGCCGGCCCCGACATCCGCGCGCCGGCGAGGACGGGATGCCCGGCGTTCGCGGATCCGGTGGATGCGGGCTGTGGTGGAGTCGCGGCTCTGGTCGGGAACGCGGGTGAGATCCACAGCAGCCGTCCCACTCAAATCGGTCGGAACCCGCACGTTCACGCCGTGGCGGTGAGGGGGCTGGGAGAAGTCGGCCCGGCTGTCACCGACGCGGTCACACTCGGCGAGCGTGCCGTTGAGCGGGACGTGTTCGGGGTCGGCTTCTCACAGGAAAGGCAGTAGTCCGGGTGCCCGTTCGACAGGAGGTCGATGACGGCGGTGGCGTGGACATGAGCGGTATGAACGGAGGTTTTGCAACCGGAGAGCGCTCGGCGCAAGTGTGTCTGCCGACGGAGGCGTACAAGGAGGAGACGCCGGCCCAAGTCGGGGCGAGTTTCGGAGTGTCCGGCCGGATCAAGGGCACCGACGAGACGTGCGACGTCCTCGTGAAGCGAGTCACCGAGTACCCCGACTTCGAGTCGCTGCTCGACGGTGAGGGACCGGCGAACGTGAACCCGACGAGCTCGCGTGAGCAGCAGCTCGCGAACATCCGCAGCATCTACCCGCCCGAGAAGGAGCGGCTCGGCGCTTTCGCGATCGAGGTCGAGCTGCTCAACCAGTGACCGGACACGGCGTCTGATGCTGGGGCGCTCGGCGGTCGAGCTGTCGTCCCCCACCGGGTTCCCCTTCGTGCCCTGTCCGCCTGCGTCCCCCTCGTGGGCGAGCAAGGCTACTCGTTGCGTACGAGGTCGGCGAGGCGTTCCTGCGACATGCGGCGCTCGCGGCGCATGGTCCGGATGCGGTCCCCGATGCCCCGGCGGCGCTGTAGCACCCACTCGGGTGGGGGCCGATCCGTGGCGGCATCCGTACACTGACGTGATCATGGTCGGGTGTCTGCATATTCAAGTCGGCAGTTCTGTGTTGGACGGTCCGATGACCCCGTTCGCACTCACTCGCCGGGAACCCTGGGCGGTCGTTCCCGCGTCCCGTTCCCCCTCGGGAACAGCGCGAGCGGTCCACGCTGACTCACGCTGGTCCGACCGCCGGACCGACCCCCTCACCCTCACACGGCCGCTCTCCCCGGATGTACAGCCGGAGAAGCGCGGCATGGGAGAGCGGAACGCTCCGGTCGTCCACGTCCCCGTTGGTGGTGTGATCGAGGAACACCACATCCGTCGTCGCGGCCCTCTCCCGGAGCCGTTCGACCGACTCCGCGACGCGGTTCTCCAGGCCCCATCGGCAGGTCGGCAGGTGGACGAGGCGACGAGCCGCCTCGTAGGACAGCAACCGGCCACCGTCCGGCCCCCTGCGGTGCCCCGACACCGGCCCCGTACCCCGTGGTGACGTCGAGCTTCGACAGGTCGACGTCGGCGTCTCCGGGAGACGCCCTGGCGAGCGAGGCGGGAGTCCGGCGGCGTCCGGCCACATGGATCGCCATCGGAGGGGTTCCCCTCTCGGCGGCATCGCCGCCCAGCGCCTCCGATGCCTCCGACACCGGCTCGACGGAATTCCCCCGGACCGGCGTCGGAGGCGCCGGAGGCGCCACGAGGGTCCGGGCGAACCGAGGTGCCGGGGGTGTCGCGGGCGTCAGCCCGAGACGGTCCCCGCGCCGGGGGGAGCGGCCTGCTCGGGTCCGTTGCCGAGCGTGCCGGCGCGGCGACGCAGGACCACGGAGGCGGCCGCGGCGGCCGCGGCGAAGGCGGCGGCCGTCATCCAGGGGCGGTTGAGGCGGTGGCCCAGCGCGTGGTCGAGGGAGTGGCTCCCCGGGCCGGTGACGCCGAGGCAGGCGGCGGCGAAGCCGAGGAACGCCGGGTACTCGTAGCCCCCCTCGGTGACGAAGAAGCCCGCCGGGGCGTGGACCGACACCGCGCCCGCCATGGTCCCCGCGACCGCGGCTCCGGCGGCCGGGGTGGCCAGCCCCAGGGCCAACAGCGCGCCGCCGCCCGCCTCGGCCAGTCCGGAGGCGAGCGCGCTCGCCCTGCCGGGCCGGAAGCCCATCTGCTCCATCGCGTTCCGGGTGCCCTCCAGCCCGTGTCCGCCGAACCAGCCGAAGAGCTTCTGGGCGCCGTGCGCGAACAGGACGCCGCCGGTACCCGCCCGCAGGGCGAGCAGTCCCAGGTCGGTGCGGTTCGACTTCGGCATGGGGATCACCTCTCGACGGCCGGATCTCCCGTCCAGGTTCCAGGGTCTCCCCCGGATCCACCATCCACGTGGTCCGTTCGGGTCGATCGGCGTCGATGCCGGGGCGGTGTCGGAAGCGGCGTCGGCAGCGGCGGCTCTCAGCGCGTTTCCGCTCCGGCGGGCGGCGGCTCGCAGCGGCGCAGGGTGCCGTCCAGACGGACCGTCAGCCCGCGCTCGTCCAGGTGCTCCAACAGGGGGATCGCCACCCTGCGCGTGGTGTCCAGGGCGCGGCGGGCCTCGCTGGTGGTGAACGGTTGCTCCAGACGCGCCAACAGGGCGGCGGCCCTCGTGTCGGCGCCGGGCAGCAGCACGACGCCGTCGCCGACCTTCAGCAGGGCGCCCGCGGCGACGGCCGCGGCGATCACGTTGGGGGTCAGGCCGAGTTCGGCCAACCGGTGGGCCTCCGGGGCCCGGAAGGGCGCGCGACGCAGCTCGGCGCGGACGGTGTCGACCGCCCGCCGCACTCCGGGCGGCAGGTGCGGTCGGGCGTCGCCGCCGTAGAGCCGTCCGTCGCGCTGCCGCACCCGCGCTCCGTTCCGGGGGGCGGTGTCCACCAGCGCCTGGACGAGGGAGCGCTCGGGCAGGTCGAGGGCGCGGCGGGCGGCCTCGACGGGCAGCCCGGGGTCCATCGGGTGGCGGGCGGCGTGCTCCTCGACCGTCCGGACCAGGCGCCGCCGCAGTTCGGCCCAGTGCTCGGGGTCGGCGAGCCACTCCCCGGCGACGGGTTCCGCCGGGACCGGTACCCCCATGGCCCGCAGGTCGGCGCGGCGCACCAGTTTGCGGCGGCTCAGTTCGGCCGCGCCGTCCGGGACGCCGGTGACGGTCTCCAGCTCGCGGGCCCGGGCCTTCCCCGCGCCGCGCCGTTCCAGCCGGGGCGGCCGGACGTCGAGCACGGTGAGCCCGGCGGGGATCCGGTGCCGTCCGGGATCGCGCAGCAGCGCGGTGTCCCCCACCCACAGCGGCAGGGGGCGGGCGAGCGTCAGCCGGGCGGTGTCGGTCCCCAACGGCCGGACGGTGACGGGGACCGCGGCCGACCCGGCGTGCAGGACGAGGTGCCGGGGCAGGTCGGCCGCCGGGTCGCCGCGCAGCCGCGCGTCCACCAGGGCGGTGGTGAGCCGGCGTTCCGGGGTCAGCAGGGCGTCGCCCCGGTGGAGGGCGTCGGCCGCGGCGCCGTGGACGTTGACCGCGACACGGGCGACCGCGCCCACCTCCTCGCGGTCCTTCTTGAGGGACTGCAGGCCGCGGACGCGCACGGCCGTGCCGTCGGAGGCCAGGACGAGGCGGTCGCCGGCGCGGATCGTGCCCGCGGCGAGCGTGCCGGTGACCACGGTGCCGCGGCCGCGCACGGTGAAGGAACGGTCCACCCACAGCCGTACGTCGGCGGCCCGGTCCGGTTCGGGCAGGGCGGCGGTCAGCCGGGTCAGGGCGGCGCGCAGTTCGTCCAGGCCCTCGCTGGTGACGGAGCTGACGGCCACCGACTCGACCTCGCCCAGCGAGGTCCTCGCGATCCTGGCGAGCGCGTCGCGGCGCACCGGTTCCGGTTCGGCGAGGTCGGCGCGGGTGACGGCGAGCACGCCGTGCCGCACCCGCAGGGCGTCCAGGACGGCCAGGTGCTCCTCGGACTGCGGCTGCCACCCCTGGTCGGCGGCGACCACCAACAGCACGGCGGGTACGGGGCCGACACCGGCGAGCATGTTCCCGACCAGCTTCTCGTGGCCCGGTACGTCGACGAAGGCGACCGTCCCGCCGCCGGGCAGCTCGGTCCACACGAAGCCCAGGTCGAGGGTGAGGCCGCGGCGGCGCTCCTCCTCCCACCGGTCGGGTTCCATGCCGGTGAGGGCGCGGACGAGGGCGGACTTGCCGTGGTCGACGTGTCCGGCGGTGGCGACGACGTGCACCGGTGCGTTCACTCCTTCTCACGAGCAGCGGCGGACGTGCCCGCCCGCCGCACCGTGTCGGCCAGGTCGGCGTCCCGTTCCTCGGGAACGGTGCGCAGGTCCAGCAGGCAGCGTCCGCCCTCGACCCTGCCCAGTACGGCGGGAGTGCCCCGCCGCAGGGGCGCGGCGTACTCCTCGGGCAGGGAGACGGCCGCGCTGGGCAGCGTGACACCGGGGGCACCGCCGCCGCCGACTGCGGCCTCGCTCTCCACGGCCCGGGCGTCGACGTCCGAGCCGCGCAGCTCGGCGGCCAGGCGTTCGGCGCGTTCCCGCAGGCGTCGGGGATCGGCGTGCAGCATGGTGTGGACGGGGCCGGCCGGGCCGCGCACGGTGGCCTCCAGGGCCGCCAGGGTGAGCTTGTCGACGCGCAGTGCCCGGGCGAGGGGATGGCGCGACAGGCGGCGCACGAGGTCGGCCCGGCCGAGGATCAGGCCGCACTGGGGGCCGCCCAGCAGCTTGTCGCCGCTGGCCGTGACCAGGGACGCGCCCGCGCGCAGCCAACCGGTGGCGTCCGGCTCGTCGGGCAGCGCGGGATCGCGGCGCAGCAGTCCGGAGCCGATGTCGGCGACCACCGGAACGCCGAGGCGGGACAGTTCGGCGACGGAGGCCGACCGGGTGAAGCCGGTGATGCGGAAGTTGGAGGGGTGCACCTTCAACACGAAGCCCGTGTCGGGACCGATCGCCGCCGCGTAGTCGTCGGCGGTGGTGCGGTTGGTGGTGCCGACCTCGCGCAGCCGGGCGCCGGTGGAGACCAACAGGTCCGGCAGGCGGAACCCGTCGCCGATCTCGACCATCTCGCCCCGACTGACGACGATCTCCTTGCCCGCCGCGAGCGCGGTGGCCGCCAGGACGAGCGCGGCGGCCCCGTTGCCCACCACGTGGGCGGCCTCGGCGGCCGGTACGGCCTCGGTCAGGGCCGCCACGGTCGAGGCGCCGCGCCGGGAGCGGGCGCCGGTGGCCAGGTCGAGTTCCACGTCGGTGGGGCCGCAGGCGGCGTCGATCGCCTCCCGCGCGGCTCTCGACAACGGAGCGCGCCCGAGGTTGGTGTGGAGCAGGACGCCGGTGGCGTTGACCACCGGGCGCAGGCCCCCGACCGTCTCCGGGAGGGCCGCGGCCGCGGCGTCGGTGACGGCCTCCGGCGGAATCTCGCCCCTGCGGGCCCGTTCCAGGGCGCGGACGACGACCGTCTTCACCAGGGGGCGGCCCAGCCGGTCGGCGGCATCGGTCAGACGGGGGTCGGCGAGCACCGTGTCCGTGCGGGGGAGACGGCGCCGCGGGTCCGGCCCTCTCCTCCCCGCCGTCGTCGTGGTGTCGCGGTCCATCCGATGACCTCCAGTCGGACGCGGTACGGGTGCGGGCCCGTCCGTCCGCCGTACGGGTGACAGCCGCCCCGGCGCGACGTCGGGCGTCGGCCAGGATAGGCGCGCGGGCAGCGGTGCCGGTGGCGGCGCACCGCGCCGTCTCCGGCGGGGTGTCCGTGTCTCGCCTTCGCCTTCCCGCTCGGGTGCGCGGAGGTGGAGGGGGACGGACGACGACGGGCAGGGGAACGACCGAGGAACGGTGGGGAAACGCCCGGGGCGGCGGGACGTCGGCGGGGCCATTCGGAGGCCACTCGACCGCCTTTGGCCGTGGTCCTCCCCGTGGGACGCTCCTAGGCTGACGATCATGAGGATTCGCATCGTCGACGCGTTCACCGACCGTCCCTTCACCGGCAACCCGGCCGCCGTCGTACTCCTGGACTCGGGGCCGTTCCCCGGTGACGACCGGCTCCAGAGACTCGCGGCCGAGGTCAACCTCTCCGAGACCGCGTACGCCCGCCCGCTGCCGGAGGACTCGGAGGCCGACTGGGCACTGCGCTGGTTCACCCCCACCACCGAGGTCAACCTCTGCGGCCACGCCACGCTCGCCACCGCCCACGTCCTGCACTCCACCGGCGCTGCGAGCGGCACCGTCCGGTTCGCCACCCGCAGCGGCATCCTCACCGCGACCACGGCGGCCGACGGCTCGGTCACCCTGGACTTCCCCACCGCCCCGCTCACCGAGGTCGAGGTGGACGACGACGTCCGCGCGGCCCTGGGCGCCGACGTGCTCTCCGCCCACGACACCGGCCCCAACGTGGGCGACCTGCTGGTGGAGCTGGCCGACGAGAAGACCGTGCGCGCCCTGTCCCCCGACCTGTCCGCCGTGGCGCGGCTGGACCACCGGGGCGTCATCGTCACCGCTCCCGCGGCCGAGGAGGGCGTCCCCTACGACTACGTGTCCCGCTTCTTCGGTCCGGCCGTCGGCATCGACGAGGACCCGGTGACCGGAAGCGCCCACACCGCGCTCGCCCCCCTGTGGTCGGCGCGTCTGGGCCGCGAGGAGCTGACCGGCCTCCAGGCGTCGCCCCGCACCGGCCTGGTCCGCACCGCACTGCGCGGCGACCGGACGCTGCTGACCGGCGACGCCGTCACCGTCATCGACGGTGACCTGCTCATCGGGCCGTGACCCGCCGACGCCGGGCCGTGCCGAGGAGGCCGCCGGTACGTCCGCCCGGTGGCCGGGCGGACGTCAGGCCGTGGGGAGCCAGCCCACCCGGCCGGCCAGCAGCGCGTACCCGACGAACGCCACGATGTCGATCAGGGCGTGCGCCGCGACCAGCGGGCCGACCCGCCCCCACCGCCGGTACAGCAGAACGAACACCACGCCCATCACCACGTTCCCGACGAAGCCACCGATCCCCTGGTAGAGGTGGTACGAACCGCGCAGCAGCGAACTGGCGGCCAGCGCGGCCGTCGGCGTCCAGCCCAGTCGGTCGAGCCTGCGCAGCAGGTAGCCGACGACGATGACCTCCTCCACCACGGAGTTCTGGATCGCCGAGGCGATCAGGACCGGGATCTTCCACCACACGTCCGGCAGCGACTCGGGCACCACGGTGAGGTTGAAGCCGCTCGCCCGCGCGGCCAGGTAGAACAGCAGTCCGCTGCCTCCGATGCCCGCGGCGACCACCGCGCCGCGGGCCAGGTCGGAACCGGGACGGCGCAGGTCGAGGCCGATCCCCCGCAGTCCCGGTCCGCTGCCTCCGCCGTTCGGGGGCTCGCGGGTGAGGAGGTGGGCGACGAGCAGCACCGGCACCAGGGCGGTGGCGATGCCGAACACCTGCCAGGCCAGGTCCAGCCAGGGGCGGTCGGGGGCGTGGGAGCCGTTGAGCCGGGCGGCCTGGTCCTTCAGTCCGCCCGGCCGGGTCAACGCCCCGACGAAGCCGATGAGCGCCGACAGACCGCTCGCTCCCAGCGACAGCGCCAGGACGATCAGCGTCTCGCGTCCCAGGATCCGGCGCGACGCGAGGGTCTCGTCGTCGGCCTCCCTTCCCCGTGCGCCGCGCTCCCGACCGCGTCCGTCGTCGTCCCACATCCGTACCCGCACTCCGTCTCCCGGTCGGCCTTCCGAACCGCGCGGGCCCTCGCCCGCCCACGCGGTACGGGGACAGCTTGCCCGACCGGTACCGGAGACGGACGGCGGGGGCGGGGCGGGGCGGGGCGGGGGACGGGCCCCGGAGCCGGTCGGGCCCCGCCCCGGGCGGAGGGGACCTACACGCCCACCGGCCAACCGTGCACCGGCTCCCCGGTGCGCGCCAGCTCGCAGTAGCGGCGGACCGTCGCCGCCAGTGCCTTCTCCCGATCCAGGCCGCTCTCCAGGGCCCGGTGGTAGGTGTCGGCCTGCCAGGAGGCGCCGTTGACGCGGTGCCGGCAGCGCTCCTCGATGACCGACAGGCAGCGGTCCCGGTCCCCGGGCTCGACCCCCCAGGTGTCCAGGCCCTCGGCGGCCAGCGGCAGCAGCTCCTCCAGCACCAGCCGGTCCACGGGCACGGCCGAGAGCGAACCGCCCCGCCCGCGCGGCCACCACAACCGGGCGTCGATGCCGTGGCGACAGGCGGTGTCGAAGTTCTCGGCCGCCGCGGAGAACGGCATGCGGTTCCACACCGGCCGCGACTCGTCCGCCAGCGAGCGCACCAGGCCGTAGTACAGGGCGGTGTTGGCCAGGACGTCGGTGACGGTGGGCCCGGCGGGCAGCACCCTGTTCTCCACCCTCAGGTGCGGCACCCCGTCCGCCACGCCGTACACCGGCCGGTTCCAGCGGTAGACGGTGCCGTTGAGCAGGTTCATCTCCCCCAGCGAGGGGATGCCGCCGGCGTCCAGCACCTCCAGCGGGTCCTCGTCGTCGCAGACGGGCAGCAGGGGCGGGAAGTACCGGGCGTTCTCCTCGAACAACTCGTACGCCGAGGTGATCCACCGTTCCCCGAACCAGGTGCGCGGCCGCACCCCCTGGGCGACCAGCTCCGGCGACCTGGTGTCGGTGGCCTGCAGGAAGAGCGGGGGCCGGGACTCGCGCCACAGTTCGCGGCCGAAGAGGAAGGGCGAGTTGGCGCCCACCGCGACCTGGACGGCCGAGACGACCTGGGCCGCGTTCCACACGTCGGCGAAACGGCCGGGCGTCACCTGGAGGTGGAGCTGCACGGAGGTGCAGGCCGCCTCCGGGGCGATGGACGCCGAGGCGTACCGCAGGTGTTCCACGCCCTCGATGTCGAGGACGACCTCCTCGCCACGGCCGGTCATGATCTGGTCGTTCAGCAGGGTGTAGCGATCGACGGCGGTGAGGTTCGCGGACACCAGGTCGTCCCCGGTGAGCGTCGGCAGAATGCCGATCATCACGATGCGCGCATCGACCTCGCCGGCTTTGCGATCGGCGTATGCCAGGCCGGTGCGCAGTTCCTCGGCGAGTTGGTCCAGCACCCGTCCGGACATCCGGTGCGGAAGGACGTTGACCTCCAGATTGAACTGCCCCAGTTCCGTCTGGAAATCGCGGCTCGCGATGCGTTCCAGAACCTCCAGGTTCATCATTCGGGGCATGCCCTCGGCATCCGCGAGGTTCAGTTCGATCTCCAACCCCATGAGGTCGCGGGGCCGGTCGAAGCGCTGTTCGTCCAGCATCCGCCGCAGCCCCTGGAGACATCGGCGGTGCTTCTCCCGATACCGCCGGCGATCGGACAGGGCGAACCCACTGGCCTCGACCTTCTCGCCCATCGGTGCGTCCCTCCTCTAATGGACCGTGCCCGGATGATGCCCCGCGGATGCGGGAGATAACGCCTCGTGCGACAGTGAGGACCGGTATCCTGGAGTCAGGCTTTCGCCGGGCACATTCCGCAGGCATACGGCGTCACCGTCGGCATCACGACGGTGACTCGTGGAAAAAACCGAAAAGATACGGCCGACCGCATGGCCGGTCACCTTCCAGGTCAGCAGCCTATTGCCCGGGAAATCGCAGGCGAAACACCGTTGCAAAACGCCCTGATGACCTCTTGCCGGTAACATGCGGGACAGCTAGCCGAAACCTCGGCCGAACACCCGTCGTATAAACTTCCCAAAGCGGCGGGAGAGGCGTCCCTCGGTGGGCGCGGATCCGCCGCGTCCCTCACTCCGGCCCTCTTCGCGGCCTCCCCGTACGCCGACAGCGCCGTCCGCGCCAGCCGAGCACCACCGTGTCTCCGAGCGAGAGGCGACCCACCATGCCCCTGCGTGTCCAACCGGCCCCGGCACCCGCACTGCGCAGCGTGCACGCGGCCCTCGGTTCTCCCACCGGCCTCCGCGGCACGTTCACCCCTCCGGGCCCCCAGGCCCGGAAGGGGTCCGTACAGCCGGCCCTCCCCCTGCCCCTCCACGTGCTGGACGGGATCACGGCCGCGGCCGGCCCGCCTCGCGTTCGACTGACCGGCTGGCGCTTCCTGCTGCGGGACGCGCAGGGCACGGTGGGCGCCGCCGAGGCCATGCTCACCGCGGACGGTTGGACGTTCTCGCACTTCTGCGAAGGCCCCTTCGTCACCTCCACCGAGACCGCGCTGGCGCGGGCCGACACGCTGCCGGTGACGTACCAGCCGCGGCTGCTCTCCATGCCCGAGCTGTACATGATGGCGCTGTGGCTGCACGGTGACACGGAGGCCGACGCCGCCGGCGGCTCTCCCGCCTCCTCCGACCTGCTGGTGCCGCTGGCTCCGGCACCGCCGGGAATCGCCGCGCACCGGCCGCACCGCGTCGACGGTCTGCTGCCCGTGCTGGCCCGACGCCTGGTGCCCCCCGCCCCTCCCCTGTTGGGCACTCCCGCCTGACGCGCAGGCGGAGCCCGGCGACGGGCCCGCGCTTCCACGAGCGGTGGGCGCCCCGGCCGGTTCGGCCGGGGCGCCCACCGTTTCCCCTTCTTCTGGTTCTTCCGGTTCTTCCGGTTCTTCCGGGCACCGGCGCGGCGGACCGGGTGGAACCGGACGGTCGGGTCAGCTCTCGTACGCCTCCGGCGAGGGGCAGGAGCACACGAGGTTGCGGTCGCCGTAGGCACCGTCGATGCGCCGGACCGGGGGCCAGTACTTGTCGGCCGCCGAGACGCCCTCGGGGAAGGCGGCTTCCTCGCGTCCGTAGGGGTGCGGCCACTCGCCGGCGAGCTGTGCCGACGTGTGCGGTGCGTTGCGCAGCGGGTTGTCCTCCGCGCTCCACTCGCCCGAGGCGACCTTCTCGATCTCGGCCCGAATCGCGATCATGGCGTCGCAGAAGCGGTCCAGCTCCGCCAGGTCCTCGCTCTCGGTGGGCTCGATCATCAGCGTCCCGGCCACGGGGAAGGACATCGTCGGAGCGTGGAAGCCGTAGTCGATCAGCCGCTTGGCCACGTCGTCGATGCTGACCCCGGTGGCCTTGGTCAGCGGACGGACGTCGATGATGCACTCGTGCGCCACCAGTCCGCCCGGACCGGTGTAGAGCACCGGGTAGTGCGGCTCCAGACGCCTGGCGACGTAGTTGGCGCCGAGCACGGCCACCTGGGTGGCGCGGCGCAGCCCCTCGGCGCCCATCAGCCGCAGGTACGCCCAGGAGATCGGCAGGATGCCCGCCGAACCCCACGGGGCCGCCGAGATCGGCCCCACGCCCGTCTCGGGGCCGGCGTCGGGCTGGAGCGGGTGGTTGGGCAGGTACGGCGCGAGGTGGGCGCGCACCGCCACCGGGCCGACGCCCGGGCCGCCGCCGCCGTGCGGGATGCAGAAGGTCTTGTGCAGGTTCAGGTGGGAGACGTCCGCTCCGAACGTCCCCGGCCGGGCCAGACCGACCAGCGCGTTGAGGTTGGCGCCGTCGACGTAGACCTGGCCGCCCGCCTCGTGCACGGCGGCGCAGATGTCGGTGATGTGCTCCTCGAACACGCCGTGGGTGGAGGGATAGGTGACCATCAGCACCGCGAGCTCCTCGCGGTGCTTGTCGATCTTGGCCCGCAGGTCGTCGACGTCCACGTCGCCGTTCTCGCCCGTCTTCACCACCACGACCCTCATCCCGGCCATCACGGCGCTGGCGGCGTTGGTGCCGTGCGCGGAGGACGGGATCAGGCAGACGGTGCGCCGCTCGTCGCCGTTCGCGCGGTGGTACGCCCGCACTGCCAGCAGGCCCGCCAGCTCGCCCTGCGATCCGGCATTGGGCTGGAGGGAGACCTTGTCGTAGCCGGTGACCTCCGCCAGTCGCTCCTCCAGCTCACGGATCAGCGTCAGGTAGCCCTCGGCCTGGTCGATGGGGGCGAAGGGGTGCAGACCGCCGAACTCGGGCCAGGTGATCGGCTCCATCTCGGTGGTGGCGTTGAGCTTCATCGTGCACGAGCCCAGCGGGATCATGCCGCGGTCCAGCGCGTAGTCACGGTCGGCCAGGCGGCGCAGGTAGCGCAGCATCGCCGTCTCGGAGCGGTACCGGTGGAAGACGGGGTGGGTCAGGTAGTCGTCGGTGCGCAGCAGCCCGGCGGGCAGGACCTCCCCGGCGGCCTCGTCCAACGCCTCGACGTCCGCGGCCGTGGCGGAGACCCCGAAGGCTCCCCACACCGCGGCGAGCCGGTCGCGTCCGGTGGTCTCGTCACAGGCGACGCCGACGTGGTCGGCGTCGGTCTGCCGCAGGTTGACCCCGGCCTCGCGGGCCGCGGCGACGACCTCGGCGGCCCGCCCCGGCACCCGCGCGGTGACGGTGTCGAAGAACGTGTCGTGCACGACCTCCACCCCGCCGGCGCGCAACCCCTGGGCCAGGACGGCGGCGTGGCGGTGGGTCCGGCGGGCGATGGCGGCCAGTCCGTCGGGGCCGTGGTACACGGCGTACATGGAGGCCATCACGGCGAGCAGCACCTGGGCGGTGCAGATGTTGCTGGTGGCCTTCTCGCGACGGATGTGCTGCTCGCGCGTCTGGAGGGCCAGGCGGTAGGCGGTGGTGCCGTCGGCGTCCACCGAGACGCCGACCAGCCGGCCGGGCAGGTTCCGCGCGAACTTCTCGCGCACCGCCATGAAGCCGGCGTGCGGTCCGCCGAAGCCCATCGGCACGCCGAAGCGCTGACTGGAACCCACCGCGATATCGGCGCCCAGCTCGCCGGGGGAGGTCAGCAGGGTGAGGGCGAGCAGGTCGGCGGCGACGGTGACGACCGCGCCCAGCTCGTGCGCCTGCCCGATCACCGGCCGCAGGTCCCGCACGGCGCCCGAGGCGCCCGGGTACTGCAGGAGCACACCGAAGACGCCGCGCTCGGCGGCGTCGGCGGGGATGCCGTCCGACAGGTCGGCGACGACGACCTCGACCCCGGTGGGCTCGGCGCGGGTCTCGATGACGGCGATCGTCTGGGGCAGGCAGTCGGCGTCGATCAGGAAGACGCCTTCCTTGACCTTGCCGACGCGCCGGGACAGGGCCATGGCCTCGGCCGCGGCGGTGCCCTCGTCCAGCAGCGAGGCGCCGGCGGTGGGCAGGCCGGTCAGGTCGGCGACCACGGTCTGGAAGTTCAGCAGCGCCTCCAGGCGCCCCTGGGAGATCTCCGGCTGGTAGGGGGTGTAGGCGGTGTACCAGGCCGGGTTCTCCAGGACGTTGCGCAGGATGACCGGCGGGGTGAAGGTGCCGTAGTACCCCAGGCCGATCATCGAGTCCAGCACCCGGTTGCGCCGGGCCAGGGAGCGCAGTTCGTCGAGGACCTCCGCCTCGCCGCGGGCCTCGGGCAGCCGCAGCGCCTCGGTGCTCCTGATCACCTCGGGCACCGCGGCGGCGGTCAGTTCGTCGAGCGACCCGTAGCCGACCTGGGCGAGCATCTTGGCCTGCTCGCCGGCGTCGGGGCCGATGTGGCGCTCCTCGAAGGGCCTGCCCCGCTCCAACTCGGCGAGGGAAGCGGTACGGGAGGTGCGGTCTGCTGTCATCTGCGGAGGCCTCCTGGTCTGTGCGACCTGCGAGGGGCACCACGGCGCGGGTGCCCTGACGGCCTCCCCCTCTGTCATCTCGACCTGAGAGCTTCACCGGCCCGCGCCCGCGGCCCGGCTTTCACCGTCGGTGAGGAGGGGCCGCGGCTCGTCGCCCGTGACCCGCCCTGCTTTCCAGAGTGACCTCGCCCGCGCGGTACGTGAGCCTGAGAGATTCCGGGGAGGATTTGCTCCTTCGGCGCCTCCGGCGTCTCGCCGAAGGACTCTCCCGCTCGGGGTCAACAGCCACTTCAGAGCCTACCAGCGCGTTACGGGGATGAACCCGACGGCGGTCGCGGGGGCCCCTCCGAGTGGCCGATGGGCCGAATGTGCCGTTTGGTTGTTTGTGGCAACCGTTTTCGAGCAGGTGTTTCCCGGACGAGGAGTTGGAGGGACCGCCGTGCAGACCGACATCGACCCCCGCAACCTGATAGGCCTCAGGACGCTCGACCGTGACGGGCGGAAGATAGGCACCGTGGACGAGGTGTACCTCGACGACGCCACCGGCGTTCCGGAGTGGGCGGCGGTGCGCACCGGGTTCTTCAGCCGTGACGCCTTCGTGCCCCTGGAGCCCAGCGAGGTGGTGGACGGGGTGCTCCGAGTGCCCTTTGAACGTGCCCTGGTCAAGGAGGCACCGGACTTCGGCGTGGGCCGCCACCTCTCCCCCGAACAGGAGCTCCGGCTCTACCACCACTACGGCCTGGACACGTCGGACACCGGTGCTCCCGTGTCCGACGAGAACATGTCCTTCGGACGGATCGCGGGCTCGGAGCGCTGACCGTCCGACCGTCCGCCCGACGTCCCCTCCCAGGGCAAAAGCGGCTCGGAGAGTTCCAGTTCCGGGTCGTCCAGCGCGAAGGTGCGCACCCGGCCCGGCGGTGTGCCGGGCCCCTCGAAGCGCACCGTGACCCGTCCCAGACCACTGCCCTGCACCCAGCCCGGTCCGTACCGTGCGTGCCGCACGTCCCGACCGGGCGGCAGCCGGTGCCCCACCGTCTCCCCGGCCGCCGGGGCCGCCTCCGACGGGGAGGTGGGGCCCGGCGGCCGTGCCGCGTCGGGAGCGGCCGTCCCCTCCCCGTTCGGGGCCAGGGCCGCGGTCTGCGCGAACAGGTCCTCCTGCGCGAAGCCGACCAGACCGCTCACGCCCACCCCCAGCAGCCGTACGCCGGCGGTGGTGTCCACTCCTTCGATGAGCCGGGCCGCGGCTTCCCGGACGACGGCCGGATCGTCCGTCGGACCGCGCAGCGTCTCGGAACGGGTGAGGGTGGTGAAGTCGTAGTTGCGCACCTTGACCACCACCGTGCGCCCGGAGCGCCCCGCCCCCCGCAGTCGCTCGACGCACCGGTCGGCGAGTCGCGCGATCTCCGCGTGGATCCGCGTGCGGTCGGTGAGGTCGACGTCGAAGGTGTCCTCGACCGAGACCGACTTGGCGTCGCGCTCGGCGACCACCGGCCGCTCGTCGACTCCCAGGGCCATCAGGTGCAGCGCCGCGCCGTGTGCCCGGCCCAGCAGCCGCACCAGCTCGGCCTCCCCGGCCTCGGCGGCCTCCCCCACGGTGGTTATCCCGGCCCGGCGCAGCGTCTGGCCGGTGGCGGGGCCCACGCCCGGCAGCGTACGCACCGGCATCGGTGCCAGCAGGGCGCGCTCGGTGCCGGGCGGGACCATCACCAGCCCGTCGGGTTTGGCCTGCTCGGAGGCGACCTTGGCGAGCATCTTCGATCCGGCCAGCCCGACCGAGCCGGACAGCCCGGTGGCGGTCCGGATGTCCCGGCGCAGCCGCTCGCCGACCGCGCGGGCGTCCGCGGCCGACCACTCCCCCGCCGGCGGACCGGTGTCCCCCGCCTCCAGATCGACGAATGCCTCGTCCAGGCTAAGCGGCTCCACCAGGGGCGACAGTTCGCGCAGCAGCCCCATCACCACCTCGCTCACCCGGCGGTAGAGGCCGAAGCGGGGGTTGAGGTAGGCCGCGTTCGGGCAGAGCCGCCGCGCCTGGGCCGTCGGCATCGCCGAGTGGACACCGAAGACCCGGGCCTCGTAGGAGGCGGTGGCGACCACTCCACGTGGGCCGAGGCCGCCGACGACGACCGGCTTACCGCGCAGGCTGGGTTTGGTCGCCTGCTCCACCGCGGCGTAGAACGCGTCCATGTCCAGGTGCAGGACCGTCGGTGCCCTTCTCACACCCGTGATGCTGCCCCACGCCACTGACAACGGCCGCGACGCCCCTCCCTCACTCCGGCGGTCGAAGGGGCCCGGCGGGCCGGCCGCTCGGTCAACCCGCCCGGTTGCGACGCCGCGCCAGTTCGTCGGCGGGATTCTCCCCCAGCAGGGTCTCCCCGGTGTCGATCCGCTCGGCGTGGAGACGCGACAGGGCCGCCTCGACGTCCCTCCGCACCACACCGACGGCGATCCCGAAGACGCCCTGGCCGCCCTGGAGGAGGTCGACGACCTCGTCCGGCGAGGTGCACTCGTAGACCGTCGCACCGTCGCTCATCAACGTCATCCGCGCCAGGTCGTCGAGCCCCCGCGAGCGCAGGTGCCGCACCGCCGCGCGGATGTTCTGCAAGGACACCCCGGCGTCCAGGAGCCGCTTGACGATCTTGAGGACGACCACGTCGCGGAAGCTGTAGAGCCGCTGCGTGCCGGAGCCGTACGCCGGACGGATGCTGGGCTCGACCAGCCCCGTACGGGCCCAGTAGTCCAGCTGCCGGTAGGTGATGCCCGCGGCGGCGCACGCCGTGGGGCCGCGGTATCCGATCCGCTCGGAGGCGGTGTCCCGGACCGCGGTGGCGGACTGGGCGGTGGGCCGTATGGAGGACCCGTGCAACGGATACGGATCGCCCGCCGCGCTACTGTCGCCGGTGCTTCTCACGCCGACCCTCCGTCCTTCGCGTCCCGCGGATGTGCCCGGGACCTGCCCAATCGACGGTAGGCAGTCACTCGGGGTGCGTCAACGATCGCCACACTCGGCACGCCGAGTGATAATCACCCAAAGAGTGGTTTAGCGTGTCCCGCCCTCGGGAATGGGTGCCCGAATGGCCCGGCGCCGGACAGGCTCACTGGTTACTGGTCCCGAAGTCCTCCGGTGAGATCTGGTCGAGGAACTCGCGGAACTTCTCCACCTCGTCCTCCTGCTCGTCCGGGATCGCGATCCCCGCGTCGTCCAGCACACCGTCGCTGCCGTAGATCGGCGTCCCGGTGCGCAGGGCCAGCGCTATGGCGTCGGACGGCCGTGCGCTGACCTCGACGCCGCTGGCGAAGACCAGTTCGGCGTAGAAGACACCCTCTCTCAGGTCCGTGATCCGCACGGCGGTGAGTTCCTGGCCGACCGCCTCCAGGACGTCCTTGAACAGGTCATGGGTCAGCGGGCGGGCGGGCGTCATGCCCTGCTGGGCGAAGGCGATGGCAGTCGCCTCACCCGGACCGATCCAGATGGGGAGATAACGGTCGCCCCCCACTTCTCGCAGGAGAACGATCGGTTGGTTGGAGGGCATTTCGACCCGGACACCCACAACGTCGAGCTCGTTCACACAGCAACCCTAGGACGTGCCCGCCCCCTTTGGGTAGTCGGACACCCTCCGGCCTGTTCGAACCGGACCCGAAGGACGGCGGATCGTCAGTGGAGCCGGGCCCCCAGCGCCGACTGCACCAGGGCCGCGTGGAGCCGTACCGCCAGCGTCGCCAGCTCCCTCGCGGTGCTCTCGGCATGGGCCCTGGTCTGCGGATTCCGGTGCCGCCTCAGCGGCGCGACCACCTGTTCGACCAGCCCGGCCTCGCGCTCGGCCGAAGCCTTCACCACCCTCAGATGGCGTGGTTCCAGGCCGTACCGTCCCAGGTCCGCGACGATCCGGGCGATGGTGACCGCCTCGGCGTCGTACCCCCCGTCCCGAGCCGGCCCGATCAGGCCGTACGACTCCCACTCCGCCAGTTGCTCCTCGTCCGCCTCGGCGGCGGCGAGCAGTTCCTCCCGGCCCACCCGGGTCGTGCGGGGACGGCCAGAGCCGTTCGCCCCGCCCCCGCCGTCCGCGTCGGCGCCCCGGTCCCCGTCCACCGGGTCGAACGGGTCCAGGGCGTCGGACGGCTTCGCCGGTCCGGGCAGTCTGATCTCCTCACCGCGGTCGAGCGCGTCGAGCTGCTCCCGGATCACCTTCAGGGGCAGGTAGTGGTCGCGTTGGAGACGCAGGACCCGACTGAGCCGCTCCACATCGGCCGGGCCGAACTTCCGGTATCCCGACGGGGTCCGCTGCGGCTCCACGAGTCCCTCGGACTCCAGGAAACGAATCTTGGAGATCGTCACCTCGGGGAACTCGTCCCGCAGGAGATTGAGCACCGCTCCGATGCTCATCGGACCGGATTCGGCGGCGGTGGTGCCCCTGCGGGCACCACCGGACCGGGATTGCACCATGCGACGCCCCCGGGGCGGTCGGTTCAGACGGTTCGCTGGCTCGCGAAGAACACCAGCCGGTACTTGCCGATCTGCACCTCGTCACCGTTGTTGAGCACGACCGAGTCGATCCGCTCACGGTTGACGTACGTGCCGTTGAGGCTGCCGACATCGGAGACGGTGAACCGGCCGTCCGGGCCGCGGCGGAACTCCACGTGGCGCCGGGAGACGGTCACGTCGTCGAGGAAGATGTCGCTCTGGGGGTGGCGTCCGGCCGTCGTCAGCTCGCTGTCGAGCAGGAACCGACTTCCGGAGTTCGGCCCCCTGCGCACCACCAACAGAGCCGAGCCCATCGGCAGCGCCTCCACGGCCGCCTGGGCCTCCGGGGGGAGCGCCGGCAGCGCCGTCTGCCCCGTCATCTCGGAGTCGTAGGCCTCCAGGCCGGAGATCGAGATGGTGGAGGTCGTCTCCGAGGCGCGTTCCGAAGCCGGTGCACCGCCTCGCAGCGGCGCGCCGCAGTTGGAGCAGAACCGGCTCGCCTCGGCGGCTCGGCTCCCGCACCTCGCACAGACCGGCACGTCAGTTCCTCCGCCCGCACCCGAGGTTGATGGTGCCTCGGAACCTATGCGGCCGGGCGTCCCCTGGTCAACAGCGACAGGGCCGTGACCACCCGAATTGCCGCCGGAAGCGACTTCGTCGCGGAAGAGCGGACGCCCGGCGTCCTCGGCAGCCTCGCCACCGCGCGGCGCACGGTGCTTGGCACCGTCACCGGCGTTCTGACGCTTGCCGAACAACTTCCCAAGAAAACTCACGGGCGATTCCCCTCGCACGAAACAGACCCGCCCGTGGGGCAGGACAGACCCTCGATGCTCACAGTGGCCGAACCGGACGTCCTCACAACGTCCCTGGCCTTCGGACAGTTTCCCTCATCCACCGGCCGGCAAGCCCGCCGACCCCCCGATTTCTTCCGTGTGCCGGCTCACTGCGACGGCGACTGAGCGTAGTCAGGTCGCTTCGCCGATCGCAAGGCATCCACGACGATCTTCTCTGATCGGGTTATCGACACGGTGGCCTGCTCTTTCTCCATGGTCTGGACGACACCGCCCGGGATGTTGAGCGCCGGCTCGAGATCCTGGGGGTTGCCGATGACCTCGAACCGGTACGGCGAGGTCACTCTACGGCCGTCGATCCTGACGGCGCCGTCGCTGTCGGTGAAGTACGTGCTCGTCACCACTCGGACGTCGTTGACCTCGATCGCCTCGGCGCCCGCGGCGCGCAGTTCCTGGATGGCGTCCAGGAGCATGTGCGCCTCCACCGTGCCCACCGTGTCGTTCACCACCATGTGGATACCCGGCCCCTCGGCGGCGACCGTACCCGCCAACACACCGAGTTGCCGTGCCCTCTCCCGCGTCTGCCGACGGGCCTCCTCGGCCTGGTCGGAACTGTTCTCCAGCTCCGACTTGAGGTCCTCCAGCCTCCGCTTCTCGTCCTCCAGCCGCTCGGTGCGGCTGTCGAGCTCGTCGAGGATCCGCACCAGGTCCTCCTGCCGCGCGCCACGCAGCGGATCGCTCTCGCTGGTGGAACGGACCTGGATGGCCAGTCCCAGCCCGAGGACGAACAGCAACAGCGCGACGGTGAGTTGGTTGCGGTTCACCCTCGGTGGCCACAGGCCGCGGACCAGCCGCTCGCGTCCGGTCGGCGACGGCGGCCCGGCGGGCGGCTCGAAAGTCCCGTCGGTGTCCGCGGGGGCACCGTCCCCGGGGCGCGCGTCATCACGCCCCGTTCCGTCGGCTCCCCCGGTGACGCCGTCACCGGGGGCCGGGGAAGCGTCGCCGCTCCCGGTCCCGCCCGCTGTGTTCCGCTCCTCTTCCGGGCCCTCGCCCGGTGTCGTCCTGTCCTCGCTCATCGCCCACTCACGCCCGGAACACGTGCCGCCGGATGGCGGCTGCATTGGAGAAGATGCGGATGCCCAGCACCACCACGACCCCCGTCGACAGCTGCGCACCGACACCCAACTTGTCGCCGAGGAAGACGATCAGGGCCGCCACCACGACGTTGGACAGGAACGACACCACGAACACCTTGTCGTCGAAGATGCCGTCCAGCATCGCGCGCAGCCCGCCGAACACCGCGTCCAGCGCGGCCACGACGGCGATCGGCAGGTAGGGCTCGACGACCGTCGGCACCACGGGACGGACCACGAGTCCGGCCACGACTCCCACGATGAGGCCCAAAACGGCGATCACGATGTGCTGCCCTCTCCTGTCTTCACCGGCTCGGCTGTGCGAACGGTCAGACTGGGCGCGGCGGGCAGCCGCACCCTGTCCTCCACCGAGATGCTGGTACGGATGTCGTAGTTCTCCCGCAGCACTTCCAGGTACCGGCCGTCGCCGCTGCTCCGGAACCGGGAACTCAGCCGCTCCCCGTCCCCCACCGCCAGCAGGGTGTACGGCGGCGCCAACGGCTTGTTGTCGACGAGTATGGCGTCCCCCGCGGCACGGATCGCGGACAGGGCCGTCAGCCGCTGGCCGTTGATCGAGATCGCCTCGGCCCCCGACTCCCACAGCCCGTTGACCACGCGTTGCAGATCCCTGTCCCTGACCCGGCCGGTGTCGGAGAAGCTGGTGCTCCGACGCGGGCCGCCCCCCTCACCAGGTCCGGACTCCTCCGCGTCGTCGACGACCAGCTCGACTCCGGGGCCCTCGACCGGCACCGCACCGGCCAGCAGGGCGACCACCTCGCCGCTGTCACCGCCGTGCTCCTGGAGCGCCTCGCGCTGCATGGCTCCGACCTCCTCGCGGAGACCGTCCACGCTCTTCTGCAGCTCGTCGGCGTCCCGGCTGTCGTTCCGGATCCGGTCGACCAACTCCTGTCGCTCCCTGGCCTCCGTGGGCGCCTCGAAGCGCGCCTGGGCCGCACCGAGCGTCACCACCAGCGCCGCGAGGACGAGCCCCGACGCCAGTACGAGCTTCGCCCGCAGCGTGCGCGGCATTCCGGAACGGCCCTCGGTCCCCCGGCGGGCCGCCGCCTCCGCGTAACCGTCGTCGAGACTGTGCTCCATCACGTTGGTCAGCAGCGACATGGAGGCGTCGGGCCGCACGGGCCGGGAGGGACTACTCCGTACGGGGTGCTGCGACATGCCGCACATCGTCGCACGCCAGGTGCCCTTGTGCCGAACGGGGCCTCCGGGACGCCCGGGACGCGGCATCACGCCGCGGCCCGGCGGCCGTCCCGAAGACCCCGCCCGGAGACCCACCGGACCCGTCAGGTCCGGAGCGTCGGCCGGAGAGTCAGCGTCCGGCGCTGTCGACCACGGCCGACCACTCGTCGAGCAGCGCCTGGGCGGAGGCGTCGTCGGGCCCCTCGGCCCACAGGTGCGTGACGGCCTCGGCGGGGTCCGGCAGGACCATCACCCACCGACCGTCGGACTCCACCACGCGCACACCGTCGGTGGTGTCGACGAAGCGTTCCCCCGCCGCCTCGACGACCCGCCGCATGACCAGCCCCTTGACCGCCCAGGGGGTGGCCAGGTCCCGGCGCAGCACGTGAGCCTGCGGGATGCGGGCATCGATCTGGCTCAGGGTCAGTTGGGTGCGCGCCACGAGCCCGAGCAGACGCACGAAGGCGGCCGTACCGTCGAAGACGCTGCTGAACTCCGGCACGATGAAGCCGCCCCGACCGTCTCCACCGAAGATGGTGGCGTCGTCGCGACCGACCCGGGTGAGGTCGTCGGGCGAGGTGGTCGTCCACTCCACCTGGGTGCCGTGGTAGGCGGCGACCTGCTCGGCGATGCGGGTCGTGGTCACCGGCAGGGCGACCTTTCCGCTGCGCCGCTCGGCGGCGATCAGGTCGAGCATCACCAGCAGCGCCCGCTGGTCCTCGATGATCGTGCCCCGCTCGTCGACCAGGGAGATCTTCTCGCCCACGGGGTCGAAGCGGACGCCGAAGGCGGCCCGCGCCGAGGAGACGATCTCCCCCAACCGCACCAGCCCCGCACGGCGGGTCTCCGCCGTCTCGGTGGGACGCGACTCGTCGAGGCCGGGGTTGATCGTCAGCGAGTCGACGCCGAGCCGGCCCAGCAGACTGGGCAGGACGAGGCCGGCGCTGCCGTTGGAGGCGTCCACGACGACCTTCAGGCCGGACTCGGCGACGCCCGTGGTGTCCACCGCCCTCAGCAGGGTTCCCGTGTAGGAGTCGAAGACGCTCGCCGGGAAACTCAGGTCGCCGATCTCGCCGGGGAACGCCCTGCGGTACTCCTGCCGAGCGTAGACGCGGTCGAGCTTGCGCTGGCCCGCCTGGGAGAGATCCGCCCCGCGCTCGTCGAAGAACATGATGTCGACGGAGTCGGGGACCCCCGGGGTGGTGCGGATCATCAGGCCGCCGGCGCTGCCCCGCGCGGTCTGCTGCCGGGCCACGGGGAGCGGCACGTTCTCCAGGTCGCGCACGTCGATGGCGCTCGCCTGGAGGGCCGAGATCATCGCGCGCTTGAGGGCACGCGCGCCTCGGGAGTGGTCACGGGCCGTGGTGACGGTCGATCCCTTCTTCAGGGTCGTCGCGTACGCGCCCGCCAATCGCACCGCCAACTCCGGCGTGATCTCGACGTTGAGGATGCCGGAGACGCCGCGCGCGCCGAAGAGATGTGCCTGGCCGCGCGACTCCCAGATGACGGAGGTGTTGACGAACGCGCCCGCCTCGACCGTTTTGAAGGGGTAGACGCGGACGTTGCCCTGGACGATGGACTCTTCGCCCACCAGACACTCGTCGCCGATGACCGCCCCGTCCTCGATCCGGGCAGCGCGCATCACGTCGGTGTTCTTGCCGACGACACAGCCGCGGAGGTTGGTCTGGGGGCCGATGTAGACGTTGTCGTGGACCACGGCCCTGTGCAGGAAGGCACCGCTCTTGACCACCACGTTGGAGCCGACGACCGTGTGCTCGCGGATCTCCGCGCCGGCTTCGACCTTGGCGTAGTCGCCGATGTACAGCGGGCCCCGCAGTGTGGCGTCCGGGTGCACCTCGGCGCCCTCGGCGATCCAGACGCCCGGGGAGATCTCGAAGCCGTCGAGTTCGACGTCCACCTTGCCCTCGAGGACGTCGGCCTGCGCCTTCACATAGCTCTCGTGGGTGCCGACGTCCTCCCAGTAGCCCTCCGCCACGTACCCGTAGATCGGCTTGCCTTCCTTCAGCAGTTGCGGGAAGACATCCCCCGACCAGTCCACGGGAACGTCGGGATCGACGTAGTCGAAGACCTCGGGTTCCATGATGTAGATGCCGGTGTTGACGGTGTCGGAGAACACCTGGCCCCAGGTGGGCTTCTCCAGGAACCGCTCGACCTTCCCGTCGTCATCGACGATCGTGATGCCGAACTCCAGGGGATTCGGCACCCTCGTGAGACACACGGTGACCATCGCGCCACGTTCGCGGTGGAAATTGATGAGCTCGGTCAGGTCGAAGTCGGTGAGGGCGTCGCCGGAGATGACGAGAAACGAGTCGTCCTTGAGGGCTTCCTCGGCGTTCTTGACGCTGCCGGCAGTACCGAGCGGCTTTTCCTCATGGGCATAGGTGAGCTCCATCCCGAGCTCCTCGCCGTCCCCGAAGTAGTTCTTGACCAACGAGGCCAGGAACTGAACGGTCACCACGGTCTCGGTGAGACCGTGCCGCTTGAGCAACCTGAGCACGTGCTCCATGATGGGCTTGTTGACCACCGGCAACAGCGGCTTGGGCATGCTCGCGGTCATCGGGCGAAGGCGGGTGCCTTCGCCACCGGCCATTACGACGGCCTTCATGTCGGAAGCGTCCTCCTTGAAGAGACGACATACACGCCGACTGTGCCCGACCGAGGAAGCCTGTGAAGCTCGAAAAGGGCTACTCGGGTCTCGCAGCCCCCGACACGAGACTGGGCTAGTCGGCTGCGGCGTCCGCCCTGACAAGTCGGCGGACTTGAACCACGTAGAGGATTCCTGCCCACCAGTAGAGGGTTGTACCCCAGCCTGCGAACGCCCATCCGAAAATCGCAGCGAGTGACGACACCCAGCCACTTCCGTCACTGAGCAACAGCAACGGGAAGGCGTACATCAGGCAGAAGGTGGCGGCTTTCCCGAGGAAGTTGACCTGCGGCGGCGCATATCCGTGCCGGTCGAGCACCCAGACCGCGACCAGGAGCATCAGTTCGCGTGCCAGCAGCAGTCCGGTGAGCCAGAGCGGGAGGATGCCCCGCCAGGTGAGTCCCACAAGGGTGGAGAGGATGTACAGCCTGTCGGCGGCGGGGTCGAGGATGCGGCCGAGGCCGCTGATCTGGTTCCACCGCCGGGCGAGCTTGCCGTCCAGGTAATCGCTGACCCCACTGAGCCCCAACACCAGCAGCGCCCAGCCGTCCGCGTTCGGCCCTCCGAACTCCGGCCAGAGGATCAACCACAGGAAGACCGGCACTCCGATGAGCCGTGCCATGCTGAGGATGTTGGGGATGGTGAGGACACGGTCCGTCTGGACTCGTGTCTCCTGGACCTCCACCCGGGACCTCCCGTGAGTCCGTACCAACGATGCCTCCTGACCTTACCCGCAGCCCGGAACACGAGACGGAAGGGGGTCCCGGACAGAGCTCCGGAACACAAAAAGAGCCGTGGTTTCCGGACCAACCAGTCCGGAAACCACGGCTCTTCAACATATCGTTCGGCGGCGTCCTACTCTCCCACACGGTCCCCCATGCAGTACCATCGGCGCTGAAAGGCTTAGCTTCCGGGTTCGGAATGTAACCGGGCGTTTCCCTCTCGCCATGACCACCGAAACACCATCCGAGTGTTCCTAGCGAACAAGCACACTGTTCAATTGGAAACCTCGAAAATCCGGAGAAACCGGTCGTGGTCTCAGAACCCACACAGTGGACGCGAGCATCTACGGTCAAGCCCTCGGCCTATTAGTACCGGTCGACTCCACCCCTCACGAAGCTTCCATCTCCGGCCTATCAACCCGGTCGTCTCCCGGGAGCCTTACCCCCTGAAACGGGGTGGGAGTCCTCATCTCGAAGCAGGCTTCCCGCTTAGATGCTTTCAGCGGTTATCCCTCCCGAACGTAGCCAACCAGCCATGCCCTTGGCAGAACAACTGGCACACCAGAGGTTCGTCCGTCCCGGTCCTCTCGTACTAGGGACAGCCCTTCTCAAGACTCCTACGCGCACAGCGGATAGGGACCGAACTGTCTCACGACGTTCTAAACCCAGCTCGCGTACCGCTTTAATGGGCGAACAGCCCAACCCTTGGGACCGACTCCAGCCCCAGGATGCGACGAGCCGACATCGAGGTGCCAAACCATCCCGTCGATATGGACTCTTGGGGAAGATCAGCCTGTTATCCCCGGGGTACCTTTTATCCGTTGAGCGACGGCGCTTCCACAAGCCACCGCCGGATCACTAGTCCCTGCTTTCGCACCTGCTCGACCCGTCAGTCTCACAGTCAAGCTCCCTTGTGCACTTACACTCACCACCTGATGACCAACCAGGCTGAGGGAACCTTTGGGCGCCTCCGTTACCCTTTGGGAGGCAACCGCCCCAGTTAAACTACCCACCAGACACTGTCCCCGATCCGGATCACGGACCCGGGTTAGACATCCAGCACGACCAGAGTGGTATTTCAACAACGCCTCCACACACACTGGCGTGCATGCTTCACCGGCTCCCACCTATCCTACACAAGCCGAACCGAACACCAATATCAAGCTGTAGTAAAGGTCCCGGGGTCTTTCCGTCCTGCTGCGCGAAACGAGCATCTTTACTCGTAGTGCAATTTCACCGGGCCTATGGTTGAGACAGTCGAGAAGTCGTTACGCCATTCGTGCAGGTCGGAACTTACCCGACAAGGAATTTCGCTACCTTAGGATGGTTATAGTTACCACCGCCGTTTACTGGCGCTTAAGTTCTCAGCTTCGCGGTACCGAAGCACCACTAACCGGTCCCCTTAACGTTCCAGCACCGGGCAGGCGTCAGTCCGTATACCTCGCCTTACGGCTTCGCACGGACCTGTGTTTTTAGTAAACAGTCGCTTCTCGCTGGTCTCTGCGGCCACACCCGGCTCGGAGTGCAAGACTCGTCACCAGACATGGCCCCCCTTCTCCCGAAGTTACGGGGGCATTTTGCCGAGTTCCTTAACCATAGTTCACCCGAACGCCTCGGTATTCTCTACCAGACCACCTGAGTCGGTTTGGGGTACGGGCCGCCGTGCAACTCGCTAGAGGCTTTTCTCGACAGCATAGGATCATCCACTTCGCCACCATCGGCTCGGCATCGGGTCTCACCCCTACACGAGGGACGGATTTACCTACCCCTCGGGCTACACCCTTACCCCGGGACAACCACCGCCCGGGCTGGACTACCTTCCTGCGTCACCCCATCACTCACCTACTACCGGATCGGACCGTCGGCTCCACCACACCCCGCACCCGAAGGCACGAGAGGGCTTCACGGACTTAGCATCACCGGGCTCGGCCCTTGCGCTCCACAGCGGGTACCGGAATATCAACCGGTTGTCCATCGACTACGCCTGTCGGCCTCGCCTTAGGTCCCGACTTACCCTGGGCAGATCAGCTTGACCCAGGAACCCTTGGTCAATCGGCGCAGGAGTTTCCCACTCCTGTATCGCTACTCATGCCTGCATTCTCACTCGTGTACCGTCCACAACTCGCTTCCACGGCTGCTTCACCCGGCACACGACGCTCCCCTACCCACCCACACGGCCGTTGGACCTGATGTGTGAGTGACACGACGTCGGCGGTGTGCTTGAGCCCCGCTACATTGTCGGCGCGGAATCACTTGACCAGTGAGCTATTACGCACTCTTTCAAGGATGGCTGCTTCTAAGCCAACCTCCTGGTTGTCTCTGCGACTCCACATCCTTTCCCACTTAGCACACGCTTGGGGGCCTTAGTCGATGCTCTGGGCTGTTTCCCTCTCGACCATGGAGCTTATCCCCCACAGTCTCACTGCCGCGCTTACCACTTACCGGCATTCGGAGTTTGGCTAAGGTCAGTAACCCGGTAGGGCCCATCGCCTATCCAGTGCTCTACCTCCGGCAAGCAACACACGACGCTGCACCTAAATGCATTTCGGGGAGAACCAGCTATCACGGAGTTTGATTGGCCTTTCACCCCTAACCACAGGTCATCCCCCAGGTTTTCAACCCTGGTGGGTTCGGGCCTCCACGACCTCTTACAGCCGCTTCACCCTGCCCATGGCTAGATCACTCCGCTTCGGGTCTTGGGCACGCTACTCAAACGCCCTGTTCGGACTCGCTTTCGCTACGGCTCCCCCACACGGGTTAACCTCGCAACATACCGCAAACTCGCAGGCTCATTCTTCAAAAGGCACGCAGTCACGACCGCAAGCGCAAGCACTCACGGCGACGCTCCCACGGCTTGTAGGCACACGGTTTCAGGTACTATTTCACTCCGCTCCCGCGGTACTTTTCACCATTCCCTCACGGTACTATCCGCTATCGGTCACCAGGGAATATTTAGGCTTGACGGGTGGTCCCGCCGGATTCACACGGGATTTCTCGGGCCCCGTGCTACTTGGGTGGTCCTCAAACGAGCCGCACAGATTTCGACTACGGGGGTCTTACCCTCTACGCCGGGCCTTTCGCATGCCCTTCGCCTATCCATACGGTTTCTGACTCGTCCGGCCGCCGGCAGACGACCGAAGAGAACTCCCACAACCCCGCACACGCAACCCCTGCCGGGTCTCACACGTGAACGGTTTGGCCTCATCCGGTTTCGCTCGCCACTACTCCCGGAATCACGGTTGTCTTCTCTTCCTGCGGGTACTGAGATGTTTCACTTCCCCGCGTTCCCTCCACACTGCCTATGTGTTCAGCAGCGGGTGACAGCCCATGACGACTGCCGGGTTTCCCCATTCGGACACCCCCGGATCACAGCTCGGTTGACAGCTCCCCGGGGCCTATCGCGGCCTCCCACGTCCTTCATCGGTTCCTGGTGCCAAGGCATCCACCGTGCGCCCTTAAAAACTTGGCCACAGATGCTCGCGTCCACTGTGCAGTTCTCAAACAACGACCGGCCCACCGTCACCCCACCCCACAGGCGAGTACACCGGGTCCGGAACCCAAGGGAACCACGACCTCACGGCCGCACCCTCAGACACCCAACAGCGCGCCCGACGAACCCTCGACCCCCACTCCGTTCCACACCCACCCGAAGGCCGGCAGTACTGAGAGAACAACGGTCGAGAACCCACCGAATAGTCAACGTTCCACCCACGAGCAACCACCGCAGAACACGCGTCTGCGCAGTGGCCTCTGGACCGGCGCCCGAAGACGACCGGCCGAGAATGCTCCTTAGAAAGGAGGTGATCCAGCCGCACCTTCCGGTACGGCTACCTTGTTACGACTTCGTCCCAATCGCCAGTCCCACCTTCGACGATTCCCTCCCACAAGGGGTTGGGCCACCGGCTTCGGGTGTTACCGACTTTCGTGACGTGACGGGCGGTGTGTACAAGGCCCGGGAACGTATTCACCGCAGCAATGCTGATCTGCGATTACTAGCGACTCCGACTTCATGGGGTCGAGTTGCAGACCCCAATCCGAACTGAGACCGGCTTTTTGAGATTCGCTCCACCTCACGGCATCGCAGCTCATTGTACCGGCCATTGTAGCACGTGTGCAGCCCAAGACATAAGGGGCATGATGACTTGACGTCGTCCCCACCTTCCTCCGAGTTGACCCCGGCAGTCTCCTGTGAGTCCCCATCACCCCGAAAGGCATGCTGGCAACACAGAACAAGGGTTGCGCTCGTTGCGGGACTTAACCCAACATCTCACGACACGAGCTGACGACAGCCATGCACCACCTGTACACCGACCACAAGGGGGGCTCTGTCTCCAGAGCTTTCCGATGTATGTCAAGCCTTGGTAAGGTTCTTCGCGTTGCGTCGAATTAAGCCACATGCTCCGCCGCTTGTGCGGGCCCCCGTCAATTCCTTTGAGTTTTAGCCTTGCGGCCGTACTCCCCAGGCGGGGCACTTAATGCGTTAGCTGCGGCACGGACGACGTGGAATGCCGCCCACACCTAGTGCCCAACGTTTACGGCGTGGACTACCAGGGTATCTAATCCTGTTCGCTCCCCACGCTTTCGCTCCTCAGCGTCAGTATCGGCCCAGAGATCCGCCTTCGCCACCGGTGTTCCTCCTGATATCTGCGCATTTCACCGCTACACCAGGAATTCCGATCTCCCCTACCGAACTCTAGCCTGCCCGTATCGAATGCAGACCCGGAGTTAAGCCCCGGGCTTTCACATCCGACGCGACAGGCCGCCTACGAGCTCTTTACGCCCAATAATTCCGGACAACGCTCGCACCCTACGTATTACCGCGGCTGCTGGCACGTAGTTAGCCGGTGCTTCTTCTGCAGGTACCGTCACTCGCGCTTCTTCCCTGCTGAAAGAGGTTTACAACCCGAAGGCCGTCATCCCTCACGCGGCGTCGCTGCATCAGGCTTGCGCCCATTGTGCAATATTCCCCACTGCTGCCTCCCGTAGGAGTCTGGGCCGTGTCTCAGTCCCAGTGTGGCCGGTCGCCCTCTCAGGCCGGCTACCCGTCGTCGCCTTGGTGGGCCGTCACCCCACCAACCAGCTGATAGGCCGCGGGCTCATCCTGCACCGCCGGAGCTTTCCACCACCACGGATGCCCGCGATGGTCGTATCCGGTATTAGCTCCGGTTTCCCGGAGTTATCCCAGAGTGCAGGGCAGATTGCCCACGTGTTACTCACCCGTTCGCCACTAATCCCCTCCCGAAGGAGGTTCATCGTTCGACTTGCATGTGTTAAGCACGCCGCCAGCGTTCGTCCTGAGCCAGGATCAAACTCTCCGTGAATGCTTCCCGGTACTCCGGGGGTCACATCCGCGGGGAGCGGCGCCACCGGGAGGAATGATCCCGGGGCGCACAGCGTCCTCGCTGTGTGTTTCAAAGGAACCACATCACCGGAACCGACCGGTTCCGACGACGGGGTATCAACATATCTGGCGTTGACTTTTGGCACGCTGTTGAGTTCTC
Source organism: Streptomyces taklimakanensis (assembly GCF_009709575.1). NCBI lineage: Bacteria > Bacillati > Actinomycetota > Actinomycetes > Kitasatosporales > Streptomycetaceae > Streptomyces > Streptomyces taklimakanensis. The sequence goes on along the minus strand of NZ_WIXO01000001.1, from coordinate 5,389,856 downwards.
AAGGAACGGACGCTTCCATCGGCACCCCTTCCCGGGGCCCCTCCGGGCGCTTCCCTTCGGTGTCTCCGACTCTATCAGCACTCTCACCGGGTTCCGAAATTCGGTCTCTCCGCGAACACACGGAACCGAACCGGATTGTCGATGGGAGTCGATTGCTCGGATGCCGTCGGCACCCGAGGGGGCCGGACGGAGATACGAGAGTACAGGCGGGTCGGAACAGAGGCAAATCCGCCCGACCGGCCCCCGACGGGGCGCCACGCGCGCGCTCGTCCAGGCCCGACGGTTCCCATGTCCTACGCTTCTGATCAGTGCGCATGTCAGGACAAACAGTGACGACTGCGACCAACCGATCTCCGTTCCGGGAGGCTCCCATGACCATCGTGACGTCCCCGCTGGCCGGGCGTGCCATCGGCCTCGCGGCCGTGCCCGACCCGGTCTTCTCCGGTCTGATGGTGGGCCCCGGTACCGCCGTGGACCCGGTCCGTGGCCAGTCCACCGCCGTCGCTCCGGTCGACGGGATCGTCGTCTCCCTGCACGCTCACGCCTTCGTCGTCGTGGACGACGAGGGACACGGTGTGCTGACGCACCTCGGCATCGACACCGTGCAGTTGAACGGACGGGGATTCGACCTGGTGGCGGCCAAGGGGGACACGGTGCGCCGTGGGACTCCGATCGTCCGCTGGAACCCCGTGGAAGTCGAGGCCGCGGGAAAGTCTCCTGTCTGTCCGGTCATCGCCCTGGAGGCCGGCCCCGACTCGCTGACCGATGTCGCCGAGGGCGTCGACGTTCCCGCCGGGGGCACCCTGTTCACCTGGCGGTGAGCCCATCGCTCCCGCGTCGGCGGCGAGGTGTTCACGCGTGGTGGACACCCGGCGGGCGCGTATCCACCCATGAGACGGAATGACCGGAGACGGTGAGATGGAGACAACGCTTCGAGGTGTCGGCGTGAGCCACGGGGTGGCGATCGGCGAGGTCCGGCACATGAGCACTGCCGAGCTGGAGCCGTCGACCGCGCGAATCGCTCCGCAGGACGTGCCGCGCGAGCGGAAGAGGGCCCGCCGGGCGATGGAGGCGGTGGCCGCCGACCTCGTCGCGCGGGGAAACCTGGCGGGCGGGGAGGCCCAGGCCGTGTTGGAGGCCCAGGCCATGATGGCCCGGGATCCGGAGCTGAGCGCCGACGTCGAGCGGCGCATCGCCGTGGGCAGCACCGCCGAGCGCGCCGTGTACGACTCCCTCCACGCCTACCGTGCCCTGCTGGCCGGTGCGGGCGAGTACCTCGCCGGGCGGGTGGCCGACCTGGACGACGTGCGGAACCGGATCGTCGCCAGGTTGTTGGGGATGCCGATGCCGGGGGTGCCGAACAGCGACAAGCCGTTCGTGCTGGTGGCGCGTGATCTCGCCCCCGCCGACACCGCGCTGCTGGACACCTCCCTCGTGCTCGGGTTCGTGACGGAGGAGGGCGGCCCGACCAGCCACAGCGCCATCCTGGCCCGCGCCCTGGGAGTACCGGCCGTGGTGGCGTTGGAGGGTGCCGTCGACCTGGCCGAGGGCACGGTCGTCGCGGTGGACGGCAGCACCGGAGAGGTCGTGGTGGCGCCGAGCCCGGAGCAGCGGGAGAGGCTGGCCGGGATCGCCCGGGAGCGGAAGGCCATGCTCGCCACCGCCACCGGTCCCGGCGCGACCTCCGACGGGCACAGGATGCCGCTGCTGGCGAACATCGGTGGGCCCGCGGACGTGGCGGCGGCGCTCGACGCGGGTGCCGAGGGCGTCGGTCTGTTCCGGACGGAGTTCCTGTTCCTCGACGGGCGGAAGGCGCCTTCGGAGAAGAAGCAGGTCGAGACGTACCGACAGGTTCTGGAGGCGTTCCCGGAGGGACGCGTCGTGGTGCGGGTGCTCGACGCGGGCGCGGACAAGCCGCTGGAGTTCCTCTCCCCCTCCGAGGAGCCGAACCCGGCACTCGGAGTACGGGGGCTGCGGGCCCTGCTCGATCACCCGGACGTGCTGCGGACGCAGTTGCGTGCGCTGGCCCGGGCGGCCGAGGGGCTTCCGGTGTACCTGGAGGTCATGGCCCCCATGGTGGCCGACCGCGCCGACGCGAGAGCGTTCGCCGACGCCTGTCGGGAGGCCGGGCTGCGGGCCGAGGTCGGTGTGATGGTGGAGGTGCCCTCGGCCGCGTTGCGGGCCCGGTCGCTCCTCCAGGAGGTGGAGTTCCTGTCGCTGGGCACCAACGACCTGGCGCAGTACGCCTTCGCGGCGGACCGGCAGGTCGGTGCCCTCTCCCGCTACCAGGATCCCTGGCAGCCCGCGCTGCTCGACCTGGTGGCGATGGCGGCGGAGGCGGCCGGGGCGGAGGGCAAGAGTTGCGGCGTCTGCGGTGAGGCGGCCTCCGATCCGTTGCTCGCGTGCGTGCTGACCGGCCTGGGGGTCACCAGCCTGTCGATGGGCGCGACGGCCATCCCGTACGTCCGCGCGACGCTGGCCAAACACACGTTGGCCCAGTGCGAGCGCGCCGCGGCGGCCGCCCGGGCCTCGGAGAGCGGCGACCGGGCGCGGGCGGCCGCGCGGTCGGTGCTCTCCGGGGAGTGAGACCCGAGGACGGGGGGACTCCGCGCCCTCGGGACGCGAGTGCGCCCGTGGACGCGGCCGGGGGGCGCGGTGGTCGGCCCCCTCACTCTCCCCCGCTGCCCGGTTCCTGTGTCCCCGCGGTGTCGGAGGGGCCCGGGAGGCGGGGCAGTGGGAAGCCCGCGCGGTAGGTGAGGCCCGGTTCGGGCGGGATCGGCTCCCCCGTCTCCGCGTCGGTGCAGTAGGCGGAGAAGACCTCCGCCTCGGTGAGCGGGTGGATCCGGCCGTCGGCCAGGCTCCACCCCCGGACCTCCTCGTGCCCGTCTCGGGTGGTGCGCATCACCACTGCCGCGGGCCTCCCCGCGGTGAGGCCCGCGGCGAGCACCGTGTGGAAGACCAGGGCCTGGGTGGTGTCCGTCCGGAACGGGACGCGGGGCGTGTCGTGGACCCGGAGGACCGCGACGAGGGGCCCCGTGCCCCCTGTGGGGCTTGTGACGCTGCACACCAGGTGGTGGGTGCCGGGGCCCGCCCCGTCGAGGAGCCCCGCGGTGATCCCGGTGGCCTCGTCGAGGGCCCCGCGTGCCGCGTCCCCGCCGCAGTCGGGACGGGGGCCCGGGGCGGTGGGCGGTTCGGTGGCGCGCTCCCGGGTGTCTCGGTGCTCCCTGGCGTCGAGCAGCAGCGGCAGGATCCGGCCGAGCGGTTGCCCCCGGTAGTGCACGGTGGCTCCGGTGGCGACGAGTTCCGCGACGTAGCGGGCGCGGCTGTCGGGGGTGTCGGGCTCGATGCGTTCCCGGGTGCAGAAGCGTGCGTAGGCGGCCGGGTCGAACAGGCCGACACGGGTGTGGACGCCCTGGGCGGTGAGCGAGCGCAGCAGCCCTTCCGTCCGCCGCAGGTAGGTGTGGTGGTCCTCGAAGGGGAAGGTGGTGTGGCCGCGCATGGCGGCGAAGCCGGCCGGATCGGCCACGACGGCGACCGTGCTGGGCGCCTCGCGACGCAGCGCTCGGCGCGTGGTCGCCCTTCGGCGGCCGCGGCGGCGTTCGCGGTGTCGGCCGGAGCGGCCGCCGGCGCGCTCGTGTCGGTGCTCTCGGTTCCTGGCGGTCGTCATGTCTCCCCCTCGGTTGCGTCGCGTCCGACTGGTGACTCAACGTAACCGAGGGGTCTGACAACGGGCCCGCCCGGCCGGGGCGCGGTCAGGAGGTGAGGCGCTGCCGGGCCAGTCGCTCGTAGAAGCGGAGGAGTTCGACGTCGTCGACCGAGCCGGGGTTGACGGCCTTGTCGAAGTCGGCGCCCTGGAGAAGGCGCTTGACCGGGACCTCCAGGCGCTTGCCGGTGAGGGTGTGGGGGACGCCTTTCACCTCGATGATCTCGTCGGGGACGTGCCGCGGGGAGAGGTGTTCGCGGATGGTCCGCTTGACGCGGTCGCGCAGGGAGTCGTCGAGGGTGGCCCCCTCGGTGAGGTGGACGAACAGCGGCATCCAGTAGCCGCCGTCGGGCTGTTCGACGCCGATGACGAGGGACTCGCGGATTTCGGGGAGCCGCTCGACGACCTCGTAGATGTCGGCCGAGCCCATGCGTACGCCCTGCCGGTTGAGGGTGGAGTCGGAACGGCCGTGGATGACGACGGTGCCGCGCGAGGTGAGGGTGGTCCAGTCGCCGTGCCGCCACACGCCGGGGAACATCTCGAAGTAGCTCTCGCGGTAGCGGGAGCCGTCGGGATCGTTCCAGAAGCGGATCGGCATGGACGGCATGGGGTTGGTGACGACCAGTTCGCCGACCTCGTCGACGAGGGGTTCGCCCTGCGGGTCCCAGGACTGCAGGTCGGTGCCCAGACAGGGGGCCTGGAGTTCGCCGACGTGGACGGGGAGGGTGGGGACGGCGCCGGCGAAGCAGCTGCACACGTCGGTGCCGCCGCTGACGGAGGCGATCCACATGTCCTCGGCGACCTCGTCGTGGATCCAGCGGAAGCCGTCGGGCGGGAGCGGGGAGCCGGTGGTGGCGACGCACCCGACGCGGGAGAGGTCGAGGTCGCGGCCGGGGTGGACGTCGGCCTTGCGGCAGGCCATGACGTAGGCCGCGGAGGTGCCGAACAGGGTGGCGCCGGTGCGTTCGGCCACGCGCCACTGGGCGTCGATGGTGGGGTGCCCGGGGCTGCCGTCGTAGAGGACGACGGTGGTGCCGGTGAGCAGGCCGGAGACGAGGAAGTTCCACATCATCCAGCCGGTGGAGGTGTACCAGAAGAAGCGGTCGTCGGGCCCGAGGTCGCAGTGGAGGCCGAGCTGTTTGAGGTGCTCGACGAGGATGCCGCCCTGGGACTGGACGATGGCCTTGGGCAGACCGGTGGTGCCGGAGGAGTAGAGCACCCACAGCGGGTGGTCGAAGGGGACGTGCTCGTAGACCGGCTCGGTGTCGGCGGCGGTGAGGGAGTCCCACTCCAGGGCGCCTTCCGGGGCGGGGGTGCCGAGCAGTGGGATGTGGACGACGGCGCGCAGGCCGGTCAGCTCGCGGCGCAGTTCGGCGACGACGTCCGCGCGGTCGTGTTCCCTGCCCCCGTAGCGGTAGCCGTCGACGGTGAACAGGACGACGGGGTCGACCTGCCGGAAGCGGTCCAGGACGCTGCGGGCGCCGAAGTCGGGGGCGCAGGAGGTCCACACGCCGCCGACGGCGGCGGTGGCCAACAGGGCGACGACCGCTTGGGGGACGTTGGGCAGATAGCCGCTGACGCGGTCGCCGGGGCGCACCCCGAGGCGGCGCAGTTCGGCGGCGAGCGAGCCGACCTGGCGGCGCAGTTCGGCCCAGGTGACGGGCCTGGGACGGTGGCTCTCGTCGACGTGGAGCAGGGCGGGGGTGTCGGCGCGTGCGGGATCCTCGGCGGCGCGCAGGGCGTGTTCGGCGTAGTTGAGGGTGGCGCCGGGGAACCAGTCGGCGCCGGGCATGGTCGCGTCGGCCAGGACGGTCTCGTACGGGGTGGCGAAGCGGACGTCGAACCACTCGGTGACCGCCTGCCAGAAGGTGGACGACTCCTCGACGGACCAGCGGTGCAGCACGGCGTAGCTCGCGGCCGGGTCGCCGGGAACGGCGGCCGGTGCTCCGAAGCGTTCGGCCGCCCAGCTCTGGAAACGGGTGAGCCGGGCGCCCTCGATCCGTTCCGGGCCGGGCCGCCACAGGGGTTCGGGCTGGTCGGCGGTCGTCGGTGCGGCGCTGTGCGCGGCGGTCATGGCGGCTCCCGGGCTGTCTTCCACGCTTCGTGTGCGTTCGCCTCCCGCACGGCCGGCCCCTGGGATGGTGGCCGGGGGCGTGCGTGTGCGTGACGGCTGTACGAGGACTGTGTCAGGACTGTGCCACGTGATCGGTTTCCGCACCAGGGCGGGGCGCCCATATCGGTGGGCCGGGCGGTGTGGTCCAACCACGGGGGGATGTTGGGTGAACGACAGTTGAACGCGGTACTTCCCATGGGCCGGTGGTGGCACTCTGAGCAGCATGGATGCACGTGGCCTGGTGCGGTCGGTGAGGGTGTTCGGTGCGGCGCGCGGGCTGGGTGCGGCGCGGTCGTCGTGGCGGGGGTGGCGGACGGACGCCCGTGCGCTGCCGCGGGGGGTTCGGGAACGGGCTCGGGTGCCGGGTACGGCCGAGGGGGCGGAGCCCCGGCCGGGGGGTGGAGTGGTGCGCTTCGAGCGGTCGTCGCTGCGGGTGCGGGTGACGGCGGGCGGGGTGGTCTTCTGCGGCTGGGACGACGCGTCACCGGAGCCGTCGTACGCGCTGTCCGGCGCGTGTCCGCAGGCCGACGCGCGGGCCGCCCTGGAGCCGGACAAGGACGGTGGCTGGCGGGTGGTCTCGGAGCGGGTGCTGGTGACCGTGACCCGGTCGGGCGCCGTGGAGGTGCGCACCCCGGGCGGGGTGGTGCTCCGCCGTGACCTGCCGCCGCGCTGGTGGGAACCGGTGGAGGGGGACGCGGGGAGCCGGTGGACGCAGCGCAGCGAGGTACCGGCGGACGCGCGGTTCTTCGGACTGGGCGGACGGACGCCGGGGCCGCGGTTGCGGAACGGCACGTACCGGCTGTGGAACGCGGGTCCGGGCCCGTCGGGCGCGGGGCGCGGCGAGCGGGCGCTGACGATGCCCGTGCTGTGGGTGGTGGCGGACGCGGGCAACCACCTGGTCTTCCACGACAACTCCTGGGACGGCCTGGTGACGCTGTACGAGGGCCTGGAGGGGGCCGGGTCGGGGCACGACCGGCCGGGCCGGTGCGAGGTGCGGTTCTCGGGCGGACCACCGCGCTACTGGGTGCTGACGGGGGCGCCGTCGCGGATCCTGTCCGGCTGGCGGGCGCTTACGGGGGCGCCGGCCGTACCGCCGCGGTGGGCGTTGGGCCACCAGTTGGGTCTGTCGGGCGCGGGGGGCGAGCGCGAGGTGCGGCGGATCGTGGCGGGGTACGCCGAGCGGGGACTGCCGCTGAGCGCCGTGCACCTGGGGGCGGGGCACCACCGTCGAGGCCGGGGTTTCACGGTGGACTCCGGGCGCTTTCCCGATCTGCCCGGTCTCGCCGCCTCGCTGCGCGGGCGGGGGATACGTCTGGTGTCGGTGGTCGAGCCCGCGGTGCGGGCGGAGCCGGGCGACCCGGTGTACGACGGCGGACGGGACGAGGACGCCTTCGTCCGGGACCCGCGCGGTGTGCCGGTGCGCGGGGTGGGCCGGGCGGGCGGCGCGGTCTTCCCGGACTTCACCGACCCTCGGGTGCGCAAGTGGTGGGGCGGGTTGTACGAGGAGCGGTTGGGGCGGGGCTTCGCCGGGTTCTGCCACGAACTGGACGAGCCGTTCTCCCTGTCCGTCCTCGGGGAGGCGACGCTGCCGCGGTCGGCGCGGCACGCCCTGGAGGCGCGCGGGGGCGATCACCGCGAGGCGCACAACGTCTACGCCCTGGCGATGGCCCGGGCCGGGTTCGAGGGGCTGCGCGGGCTGCGGCCGCGGGAACGGCCGTTCCTGCTGTCGGGGTCGGGCTGGGCGGGGTCGCAGCGGTACGGCGGCACCTGGACGGATCAGGGGACGGGCGGCTGGGAGGGACTGCGGGACGCGCTCGCCCAGGTGATCGGCCTGGGGCTGTGCGGGGTGCCGTACTGCGGCGCGGACGTCGGGGGCCCGGCGGGATCGCCGCCTCCGTCGCCGGAGCTGTATCTGCGCTGGTTCCAGATGGCGGCCTACCTGCCGCTGTTCCGGGTGTACGGCGCGCCGGGGGGCGGGCGGCGCGAGCCGTGGGAGTTCGGTTCGGACGTGCTGGAGCACGCGGGGGCGGCGCTGCGGGAGCGGGAGCGGCTGGTGCCGTACTTCGCGACGTTGGCCCGGCTGGCGCACCGCTCGGGTGCTCCGTATGTGCGTCCGCTGTGGTGGGGGGCGCCCCGGGACCGGGGGCTGCGGGAGTGCGAGGACGCGTTCCTGCTCGGGGACGCGCTGTTGGTGGCGCCGGTGCTGGAGCCGGGGGTGACGCGCCGCACCGTGCGGCTGCCGCGCGGCCGGTGGTACGACACGGCCGGTGGCGGTGTGTACGACGGGCCGGGGCGGGTGGTGGTGGAGGCACCGCTGTCGCGGATACCGGTGCTGGCGCGGGCGGGCGCGGTGGTGCCGGTGGCCGGGGCCGACGGCGCAGTGGAGCTGGACGTCTGGGCACCGCCGCGCGGGCGAACGGGCGGCGGGGTGCTCGCGGTGGAGACCGGGGACGGTTGGGAGCGGGCGGAGCTGGAGCGGTTCTCCGTCCGGTCGCACGGCCGTGAGGTGGTGGTGACGCGGGAGGGCGCCGAGGACGTGGGGTACCCGGTGCGGGTGCGCGGCGTGGGGGGCGGCTCGGGGACCCCGGGAGGCGATCGGGGGTGACCGGGGGCGGCCGGGGGCGGCCGGGGGCGGCCGGGGGTGACCGGGCGGGGCGGGGACGGCCCCGGAGGACGCCGGAGGACGCCGGAGGAGCGCCGGAGGAGCGTCGGAGGAGCGTCGGAGGAGCGTCGGAGGGCGCGAAGCGGGGACCCGGGGCGTGCGAGACGGTCTTCCGCACCGTGCGGGTTCCCTGGTAAACGGAGGCCTCATGTTGATCGGTTCCCTGATCGGTTCGCCCAGGAGGCCGGGTGGGACGGCGACCGCGGCGTCCTCCCGCCTCGCCGCCGTGCCGCTCGTCCTCGCGGTCCTCGTCACCCTCCTCGCCGCGGCCCCGGCCGCACGGGCCGAGTCGGAGCCGAAGGCCCCGCCGGGGTTCGTGTCGTTGGCCGACGTGGACCCGACGATCCTCCAGGAGATCCGCTACACCACCGCGCACAACTTCGTCGGCGAGCCGATCGACGGCTACCGCGAGCCGATGTGCGTCCTGACCCGTGAGGCGGCCGAGGCCCTGCGCCGGGCCCAGTGGAGGCTGCTGTGGCGGGGCTACTCGCTCAAGGTCTACGACTGCTACCGGCCGCAACGGGCCGTGGACCACTTCGTGGCCTGGGCGGAGGACGTGGACGACCAGCGGATGAAGGAGGAGTTCTATCCCCGGGTGGACAAGTCCCGGCTCTTCGAGGACGGGTACATCGCCTCGCGGTCCGGGCACAGCCGGGGCAGCACCGTCGACCTGACGCTGGTGCGGCTGCCGGCCTGGCCGACCCGGCCGTACGTGCCGGGCGAGCCGCTGACGCCGTGCCACGCGCCGCGGGAGGAGCGCTTCCCCGACAACTCGGTGGACATGGGAACGGGTTACGACTGCTTCGACACCCTGTCGCACACCCTGGATCCGCGGATCACCGACGCGCAGCGGGCCAACCGGCTGCTGCTGAAGGAGACCCTGCGGGACGTGGGGTTCGTCAACTACGCCTCGGAGTGGTGGCACTACAGTCTGGGATCGGAGCCGTTTCCGGACACCTACTTCGACTTCCCCGTGCACCGCAGGTCGCTGACCGGCCGCTGACCGGCCGCCGACCGGTCGGTCCGGTCCCGGGCGCCCGGACGGGCCGGTGGGCGGTGCGTCCACGAGGGTCGGACGGCGGCACGGATCCACCCCCGTCGGTCCCGTACCGCCGTCCGACGGCGGGGACGCGGCTCCCCGCGCGGCGGGTTCGCCTCCTGGCGTCCTGTCACGCGCTCGCGACATTCCGGTGACCCCTCGCGGACGTTCCGCCCGTCGGCGGCGTCACGCGCCGGTTCGGCCACCGCCCGGTCCCGGCACGGTGTCCGGCGCGGTGTCCGGCGCGGGCACCGGGAAATGCTCGTTAACTCTGCGCGAACAGCGCCTCCGGAGGGGCATCCAGGCAGCATGCTGGGTGGTGTGCGTGCCTGGACGGACCGACTCCGATTCGCCTACCAACCGGTCGTGGACCTCGCGACCGGTTCCGTGACGGCCCTGGAGGTGTTGGCACGTCCACAGGAGGGCGACGTGGTGGCCGAGGCGCGCCACGACCCGGAACTGGACGCCGAACTGGCCGCGCTGGCGGTGCGGACCGCCACCCGCCAGGAGGGCCTGTTGCCCCTGCACGTGAACGTCTTCGCCGCCACCCTCGCGGAACTGGGCGATCTGACCGCGCTGCGTCGGGCCGTACGGGACGCCGGCCGCCGGCCCCGGGAGGTGACGCTGGACGTCACCCCGGCCCCCGCTCCCGCGCGGGTGCCGCACGAGGCGCTGGTCTCGGCGGTGGACGCACTGCGCGGGGACGGCTTCCGGATCTGTGCGGACGGGGTGGGCGACGGGAACCTGCCGATGCTGTTGCTCGCCGACCTCTCCCCCGACCTGCTCAAGGTGGACGCCGCGATCGTCGCCCGGCTGCCGCACCGGCACGCGTACCGGGCGATGGTCACCGGGCTGCGGAGGTTCTGCGACGGTGTCGGCGCGCTGCTGGTGGCCGAGGGCGTGGAGACCGACCTGCAGTACGCGGCGGCACGGGCGGCAGGCGCCCAGTGGGGGCAGGGGCACCTCTTCGCCCCGCCGGCCCGGCGTCCCGGTGCCGACGTCCACCGTCCCGTGTGCCCGCCCGCCGCCACGCCGGAGGGCGCCTCCGGTACGGGGGGCCCCTCGGTGTCGGAGTTCCTGCATCCGGCGGTGATGCTTCCGCTGTCCGCCTCCGCCTTCCAGGTGCGGGCGCTGCTCATCGGTTCCCCCGAGACCACCGGAGTACTACTGGTGGACCCCGACGGGGTGCCGGTGCGCGCGGTGGACCGGGACCGCTTCCTGCTGGCGATGTCGGGCCGGTACGGACACGCGCTGTACGCCCACCGCCCCGCGGTCCGGCTCGCCGACCGGCCGCGCACCGTCCGGGCGGGAGCCACCGCCTGGGAGGTCCTAGACGTGGTGGCCGCCGATGACGGCAGCCGGGCGGCGGACGACGTGGCGGTCGTGGACGAGGTGGGGCGGTGTGTGGGCGTGGTGCGGCTGGCCGAGGTCATCAGGGCGTTGGCCGACAGCCGACCGGAGGACGCGCCGGGGCTGAATCCGCTCACCCGGGTGCCGCGTTCCACCACGCGCTGATCGCCGCGCCTCGTCCGTACCGGGCGGCCCGACGGCCCGTACGGACGCGGCACGGTGCGCGTGTCCCCCACGGCTCCGCACGGCGCCGCGGTGGCCTCCGTCTCCCCCTCCGGTGACCTTGACGGTCCTCCCACCCGGGTGAACACTTCCGATTATCAGACGGTATCGCCATATGTCGGTCCCCATGGCCGCACCCTCCCGAGGGCGATCCCGCCGGACACGCACGCCCGTCGCGGATGCCGGGCGGGCGCGGGCTCCGCCGTGCCGCCGGATCCGCCGGCACGATACGACGCACCCCGCAGGACGCCCCGGGCCACCGCTCGGGGCGAGGGCACGAGGAGCGGCAATGAACTTCCCCAACGGCGACATCTTCCTCGGCGAGATCATCGGAACGGCGATCCTGATCCTCTTCGGTGCGGGAGTGTGCGCCGCCATCACGCTCAACCACTCCAAGGCGCAGAACGCGGGGTGGGTCGTCATCGCCTTCGGATGGGGCTTCGGCGTCCTCGCGGGGGCGTACACCGCGGCGCCCCTGTCCGGTGGCCACATCAATCCGGCCGTGACCATCGGCATCGCCGTGCAGAGCGGCGAGAACTGGGACAAGGTCCCGGTCTACTTCGCCGGTCAGCTCCTGGGCGCGATGCTCGGTGCCGTGCTGGCCTGGCTCGCCTACCACTCGCAGTTCTCGGCGAACCGCGACAGGGACACCTCGACGCCGACCCTCGGCATCTTCTCGACCATCCCCGAGATCCGCAGTCCCGTCGCCAACCTGATCACCGAGGTCATCGCGACCATCGCGCTGGTGCTGCCGATCCTGGCCTTCGGCCTGACCACGGGACTGGGCGAGTCCGGCACGCTGATCCTGATCGTCGCCCTGCTGGTGGTCGGAATCGGCCTGTCCCTGGGCGGGCCGACCGGTTACGCCATCAACCCGGCCCGCGACCTGGGTCCCCGCATCGTCCACGCGCTGTTGCCCATCCCCAACAAGGGCGCCTCCGACTGGGGCTACGCCTGGGTTCCGGTGGCGGGGCCGCTGATCGGCGGCGTCCTCGCGGCGCTCGTCTACGACCTCGCCTTCTGATCCCGCACACCGGCGGACCGGGACGGGGCGGGTCGGGCCGGGACGGGACGGGCCGGGTCGGAGACGCGGGGGACGGGGAAAACCGGCACGGGACCGGCAAGGGACGGGCAGAAGCGGGAACAGCCGAAGAACGGGCAACCGGCAGAAGGGCACCGAGGTAACCGCCATGACGGACACCGCACCCACCTACGTCGCCGCGATCGACCAGGGCACCACGTCGAGTCGCTGCATCATCTTCGACCACGGCGGCTCGATCGTCGCCATCGACCAGCGCGAACACCAACAGATCTTCCCCAAGCCCGGCTGGGTGGAGCACGACGCGACCGAGATCTGGTCCAAGGTCCAGGCCGTGGTCGCCGGCGCGCTCGCCAAAGCGGGGCTGCGCGGCCGTGACCTGGCGGCGCTGGGCATCACCAACCAGCGCGAGACCACCGTGCTGTGGGACCGGTCCACCGGCCGGCCCGTCCACAACGCCATCGTCTGGCAGGACACCCGCACCTCGACGCTCTGCCGGGAGTTGGGCGGCGAGGTGGGGCAGAACCGTTTCCGTGATCAAACGGGTCTGCCGCTGGCCAGCTACTTCTCCGGCCCGAAGGCGGCCTGGCTGCTGGAGAACGTGCCGGGGCTGCGCAAGCGCGCCGAGGCGGGCGAGATCGCCTTCGGCACGATGGACTCCTGGCTGATCTGGAACCTGACCGGCGGCACGGAAGGCGGCGTGCACGTCACGGACGTCACCAACGCCAGCCGGACGATGCTGATGAACCTGGAAACCCTCCAGTGGGACTCCTCGATCCTGGACGCCATGGGCATCCCCGAGGCGATGCTGCCCGAGATCCGCTCCTCGGCCGAGGTGTACGGCGACACCGCGGTCGGGACGTCCACCGGGGTGCCGGTGGCGTCGGCCCTGGGGGACCAGCAGGCGGCCGTCTTCGGACAGACCTGCTACGACGTCGGCGACGCCAAGAACACCTACGGCACCGGATCGTTCCTGCTGTTGAACACCGGCCACCGCCCCGTGCCCTCCAAGAGCGGACTGGTGACCACGGTGGGCTACCGGCTCGGCGGCGAGCGGCCCGTCTACTGCCTGGAGGGCTCCATCGCCATCACCGGGGCGTTGGTGCAGTGGTTCCGGGACCAGCTCGGAATCATCCGGGAGGCGGCCGAGATCGAGCCCCTGGCGGCGAGCGTGGAGGACAACGGCGGCGCGTACATCGTCCCGGCGTTCTCCGGTCTGTTCGCCCCCTACTGGCGCTCGGACGCCCGCGGCGTCGTCACCGGCCTCACCCGCTACGTCACCAAGGCCCATCTGGCGCGGGCCGTGCTGGAGGCCACCAGTTGGCAGACGCGCGAGGTCGTCGACGCGATGTACCGGGACTCCGGGGTGGAGATCACCAGCCTGAAGGTGGACGGCGGCATGACCGCCAACGGGCTGCTGATGCAGCACCAGGCGGACGTGCTCGACGTACCGGTGATCCGGCCGGTGGTCTCCGAGACCACCTGCCTGGGCGCGGCGTACGCGGCCGGGCTGGCGACCGGCGTCTGGTCCGACCTGGACGAGCTGAGGGCGCACTGGAGGAAGGACGCCGAGTGGACCCCGCGGATGGACGCCGGGACGCGGGAGCGGGAGCACCACAACTGGCGCAAGGCCGTCGAGCGCAGCTTCGGTTGGGAGGAGGACGCCGACTGAGGCCTCCGTCCCCCGGGCGCCGCGCCGCCCGCGGTCTCGCCGTCCTCCGGGAGGGCGTGTCGGGCCGCGGGGGTTCGGGTCCGAGCGGACCGGACGGCCGGAGGCGGCCGACCGTCCGGTCACCGCGCCCGAAGGGGTCGTTTACATGACGTGTCGTTCGGGAACTGGGCGGTATGCCTGTTAATCGGAATGTTCGTGCCGTTCTCTCGGCCGTGCGCTCGGTGCTCCCGGACCCCGAACGCCCGGGCCGGGTGATGATCGCCGTGGAGAGGCTGGAGAACTCCCCTCGCCTCGACTCCGCGCTCGGACCGCTCCGCCGCGCCGTCCACGCGCTCCCGCTGGGCGGGGCACGCGACGTCCTGCACGGCCGCTGGCTGGGCCACGCGGTACACCCCCTGATGGTGCAGGTTCCCATCGGAACCTGGATGTCCGCCGCCGTGCTGGACCTGCTGCCCGGGCAGCGCCGCGGCGCCGACACCCTGGTGGGGCTCGGCCTGGCCGCGGCCGCCCCGGCCGCCCTGACGGGCTGGGTGGACTGGGCCGAGCTGCGCAAGCCGCAGATGCGGGTCGGTCTGGTGCACGCCGCGACCAACATCACCGCCGTCGGCCTGTACACGGCTTCGCTGGGCGCCCGGCTGCGCGGGCGGCGCGCGCGGGGCCGCCTGCTGGGGTTCGCGGGGCTGACCGCGGTGAGCCTCGGAGGTGCCCTGGGCGGCCACCTGGCCTACCGCCAGGCCTCCGCCGTCAACCACGCCGAACAGATCCCCGCCGTGGTCGAACCCGGCTGGCACCCGATCGGCGACGTGGCGGACCTGCCCGTCGGCGAGCCGGTGCGGCGACAGATCGGCGAGACGCCGGTGCTGGTCGTCCGCGAGGCCGGTGGGACGGTGCACGCCCTGGCCGACCGGTGCAGCCACATGGCCGGGCCGTTGTCGCAGGGCACGGTCGCCGACGGGTGCGTGCGGTGTCCGTGGCACGGCAGCGTCTTCCGACTGTCCGACGGCTGGAACGTGCGCGGCCCCGCGACGGCGCCCCAGCCGGTCTTCGAGACCCGGGTGGTGGACGGCCGGGTGGAGGCCCGGTTGGTCCAGGATCCGGTACGGGCCCACCGCCCGGCCTCCCGGACGGTCTGAGGGCCGGGCCGCCCGACGCTTCTCCCGGCGGGCGGCCCCCTTCCGCGGCACCGCTCAGAGCGCCCGCAGTCCGTCGATCACGTCGCGCAGGACCCGCTCGTCCGGCAGCTCCGCCGGGGGTACGGGACGGGTGACGCGGACCAGTCCGGCGGCCACGAGATCACCCACGAGCACCCGGACCACCCCCACCGGCAGGTCCATCCCGGCCGCCAGCGCGGCGACCGGCTGCGGCGACCGGCGACACCGGGCGACGATGTCCATGTGTTCCGGGCCGAGCGCCCCGGGCGCGTGCGACGGAGGGTGGGCCCCCCGTTCCTCGAACGCGCCGGGAGCGGACGCCTCCGCGGCGCGCTTCCCCTCGCCCGGCTCGGCGATCACCACGGCGACCGGGTCCAGACCGCCCCCGGCGCCGGCGGTGCGGCCGCGCGTCACGGCGTACGGCCGCACCACCGGTCCGGCCGCGTCGTCGAACCACCTGTCCGTCATGGCGGGCCTCACCCCACTCCGGGAACGTCGTGCCGACCGGCGCCGTCCGGGCGGGTTCCGTCCCGCCCCGGCGGGCCCGCCGGGGCGGGCGAGACCCCGTCGAGGTCACCCGTCCCCCGGTCGGCGCGGTCTTCCGTGTCCCGTGATGCGGTCATCGCTCGTCCCCCTCGAGTACGTCGATCGCGGTGCCGCGTCGTTCGAGCCGTTCCCACCGTTCGGCCCGCCCACACCCGTGCCGTTCGGGGAATCGGCGCTCCGCCGCCGGCCGCGCCGCAGGCCGAGCTGGAGCGAGGCCATCCGATCGCGCGCCTCGACGGCACCCCTGACCCGGTCCCGCTCCGCGGCGCGGTCGGCCGCCGGTTCCGCTCCCGGACCGGCCGGCGCGCGAGAGCCGGTGTGTCCGCCCGACGGCGCCTCGGCACCGGCCCCCTCCGGATCGCCCCCGGGCGCCTCCGGTTCCACGGAACCGCCGGAACGCCTCCCGATGGCGGGGCGCGCGCCGCCGCGCAGCGGAAGCCCGGCGGAGGTCCGGGCGAGGCCCCCCGCTCCCCCGCCGCCGTCCGCGTTCTTCCCCGCCTCCACCGCGTCCCGCGCTCCCGCGGTGGTCCCGGCGGCACCGGCGGTGTCGGCGGTGTCGGTCAGCAGGGCCCCGGGGAGGAGCACCACGGCGGTGGTGCCGCCGTACGGGGAGGCCTGGAGGGAGACGCGGACGCCCTGGCGCCGCGCGAGCCGGGAGACGACGAACAGGCCGAGCCGGTCGGTGTCGGAGAGCTGGAAGTCGGGCGTCTCGGCGAGCCGCAGATTGGCCTCCAGCAGCGCCTCGGGGGACATGCCCAGGCCCCGGTCGTGGATCTCCAGGGCGAAGCCGTTGGGAACCCGCTCCCCGAGCACCTGCACCCCGGTGTGCGGCGGCGAGAAGACCGTGGCGTTCTCCAGGAGTTCGGCGACCAGGTGGGTGAGATCGGCGACGGCGGCGCCGTCGACCGCCAGCGGCGGCATCCCGCGCACCTCGATCCGCTCGTAGTCCTCGACCTCGGAGACCGCGGCGCGCACGACGTCCATCAGCGCGACGGGTCTGCGCCACTGCCGCGACGGGGCCGCGCCCGAGAGGATGACCAGCCCCTCGGCGTGGCGGCGCATGCGGGTGGTGAGGTGGTCGAGTCGGAAGAGGTCGGCCAGTTCCTCGGGATCCTCGGTGCGACGCTCCATGGCGTCCAACAGGGTGAGCTGGCGGTGCAGCAGCACCTGGCTGCGGCGGGCGAGGTTGACGAATACCTCGGAGACGCCGCGGCGCATCTCCGCCTGTCTGACGGCGGCCTCGACGGCCGCCCGACGGAGGGTGTCGAGCGCCTGTCCGACCTGCCCGATCTCGTCGCCTCCGTGCTTCGATCGCGGGACCTCGGCCTCGACGTCGATCCGCTCCCCCGCCGCGAGCCGGCGCATGACGTTCGGCAACCGCACCCCCGCCGCCTCGCCCGCCTCGCGACGCAGGGCGTCCAGGTCCCGGACCAGGCCACGGCCGACCCGGAGGGAGACGACCACGGAGGCGAGGACGGCGACGAAGCCGAGGATTCCGACGACTCCCGCGCGCACCAGTACGGAGGTGGCCTCGGGCTCGACGCGCCGGCGGTGACGGTCGCCCGCCTCGGCGTCCATGCGGCGCAGCTCGTCCAGGGCCGTCCGGGAGACCCCGCGCCACCGCTCGGGGTGGGAAGCGGCGACGGCGCCCTCGGCCCCGGCGGCGATGATCGCGTCCTCGGCCGCCCGCAGGGTCCGTCCGTCGGTGCCCGCCCAGAACTCCTCGTAGCGCTCGCGGTCCCCCGCGGGGAGCATCGCCAGGTGGACGCGGTAGGCGAGTTCGCGTTCGGCCACCCGGTCGGAGAAGGCGCGCAGCTCGGCCCCGGTCATCCGACCGGCGGTGAAGGCCGCGGCCATCAGGGCGTCCTCGCGGGAGAGGTACTCGCGGGCGCGGGAGAGGCCGACGAGGGCACGCCCCTCCCGGTCCGGACGGACGTCGTCCAGGACTCGCACGGCGGTGAGGAAGTCGTGGCAGGGATCGACCAAGGCGTTGTAGGCGTCGTAGGCGTCCCGCCTCTCGACGGTGTTGTCGACGACCCCGGCGCGCACCTTCTCCAACCCGTCGAGTTCGCGGAGCAGCTCGTCCAGCCGCTCGCGGGCGTCGCCGTCGATTCCGTCCCGGACCCGTTCCCCGTCGGCACCGGAGCGCAGGGCGGCCACCGCACGGTCGGTGACCCGCCGTCCGGAGCGCAGGGCGACCAGGGAGTCGGAGCGGCGCGGGTCGGCGAGGTAGACCAGGGCCTGGCGGCGTTCCTCCTGCAGGGCGAGGACGGTCTCGCGGACCGGATCGCCGAGTTCGTCCATCACGGCCGAGGCGTCGAGCAGTCGGTCCGCCTCACGGCCGGTGATCACCGTGGCGAACGCCCAGACGGAGGTGAGCGCCACCAGGGGGACCAGCAGCAGCGCCACGATCTTCCGACGGATCGACTTGCCGCGAAAGCGCATGGCCTCCCCCACGTCCGCCCCGTCCCACAGGGGAACGGATCCCCTCGGTAAACGGCGCGAGCCTACTACCGGGAGGGGGCGACTCGTGGGTTTCCGCGAGCCATCGGACGCCGTTCCGCGGCCGTTCCTGCTCGGTTGCGGCGCCGTGTTGTGGTACGCCGGTTTCCTGACGGTGCGCGCGACGCGCACGCGCACCGCGGGCACGGGGAGTGCGGATGGGGCTGAGCAGCGAAGACCGGGGGAACGGCGGGGCCGATCGATTCGGACCGGAGCGACCCGAGGAAGTGGTGTACGAGGAAGGTGAAGATTGGATGGACATCCTGGATTCCGTGGGGACCGAGCCGGAAACGCCCGATCCGGTGCGGGCCGCGGCGGTGCGCGCGGTGCTCCTCGTGGCGGTGACGCTGGTGCTGGTGATGATCGCCGTGCTCTGCTCGCTCGCCCGGGTGTGGCTCGCCCTCCCGATGGTGTTGGTCGCGGTGGCGGGCACGGTGATCACCACGTGGGGCGTGCTGGACGTGTGGGTGACGCGGCAGATGTGGATCCAGCGGAACGGGGTGGTCTCGACGCCCGGCAGCGTGGCGCGCGAACGCGCCCTCTTCCGCCGTGGGCACGGGTAGACCGGCGGGGACGTCAGTCGGCCACGGCGGTGACGCGGTCCTCCTCCGGACGGTCGGCCCGGTCCGGACGGCGGAACATCCGGGTGGCGGTGATCTCGCCGTGCACCGGCTCCGACTCCGGGTCCCGCCTGGGCAGGCCGGGCCGCAGGTGTTCCTCGACGCTGATGTACTTCAGCCCCGCCCGCAGATCGGCGTCGTTGCGCAACCGGATGACCAGTGGGAACTCCGCCAGCGCCGTGGTGTCGAACAGACCGGTGGTGTAGATGAGCTGGACGCCCAGCGCGTCGGCGACGGCCCGCTGGAGTTCCAGCAGGTAGGTGGCGTTGGCCCGGCCGATGGGGTTGTCGAGGAAGAGGGTGCCGGCGTGCCGGTGCCGGTCACGGCCCCGGTCGTTGCTGCGCAGCGCGGCCATCGTGCAGTACAGGGCGATGGCCGCGGTCAGCAGCTGGCCGCCGGAGAAGACGTCGCCCATCTGGCCGACCGGCACCCGCTCGGCACGCAGCACGGCGTCGGGCTTGAGGATCTCCACCGACACCCCGCGCGGCTGGAGGGCGGCGTGGACGCCGCGCAACAGCAGGCTCATGCCGTCCCGACGCAGGTCGGAGTTGCGGCGGACGGCCGACCGGGTGGCCTCGTCGATCACCTCTCCCAGCCGCTCGGCGAGGACGGCGTGGTCCGGGTCGTCGAAGCGGATGCGCAGGAACTCCTGGCCCGACCACTCGCCCAGGCCCTCCGGCAGCCGGGAGAGCCGCTGTGCGGAGCGGAGGGTGGCCAGGGAGGACTCCACCAGGCCGCGCAGCCGGGCCACGATGCTGTCGCGGTTGCGCTCCAGTTGCTCCAGTTCGTCGGTGAGCACGCGCAGCCGGGGCTCGAAGGCGGCGGCCCAGGCGGCCGCGTGGTCGGGCAGGGCGGCGGCGGGCAGTTCGCGGATCTGTTGTCGGGCCGGGGTGCGGACCTGCTCGTAGCGGGTGGAGTTGGCGTGCCGCACGAGGACGTCGCTCGCCTCGCGCACCGCCGCCTCGGCCGCGGTGAGGTCGGCGGCGCAGCCGCGCAGGGAACGGCGGGCCTCCGCGGCCGCGCGACGCGCTTGTTCCAGGGTGTCGGCGTACGGCTCGGTCCGCTCCTCCCCCTCCTCTCCGCCACCGGCCCCGTGAGGGTCGCGCAGCAGGTCGCGGAGCATGGCGGCCAACTCGTCGAAGGCGCCGGCGGCGTCCTCGGCGGTGCGCTGGGCGCGCACCAGCTCCGCGTGGGCGGCACCAGCCGTCTCCAGGGCGTCGGTGCGGGCGGCGAGCTCGGCGTTGGCGCCGCGCAACAGGGACTGGGCCTGTTCGGCGTCGGCGGGCACCATCTCCTCGGGCAACTCGATGTACGCCTCCCGGTCCTCGCCCGGTGCCAGACGCTCGGCCTCGCCACGCAGCCGGCCCAGTTGCTCGCTGGCCGCCGAGGCGCGCGACTCCAACAGGTGGACCAGGGCCTCCGCGCGGGCGGCGGCGGCCTGCCGGGAGGGACCGTCCGCCCCGTCGGGGCCTTCCAGGAGCTGGGCGGCGCGGGTGCGGACCTTGTTGGTGAGCCGGTCCAGGGCGGCGCGGGCGGCGCTCTCGTCGCCTTCGGCGCGGGCCTGCTCGGCGCGGAGGTCGGCTCCGACACCGACCTTCTCGTAGAGCTGGGAGGCCGCGCGGTAGGCCTCTCGCAGGGCGGGCAGGGAGGCGGGCGGCTCGGCGGCGGGACCGGCGCCCCCCGGGCCGGTGTCCTCGGCGCCGTCGAGGCCGTCGGGCGCGTCGGGGGCGCCCGCGATCTCGGCCCGCTCGGCCCGTAGCGCGCGAGCGGTGCGGCGGGCGTCGTCGGCGGCGCGCTGGGCGGCGCGCCGGTCCTCGTCCGCGGCGCGGGCCCGCTCCAGACAGGCGCCGGCGCGGGCCTCGGCCTCGGCCACCTCGTCGGCCAGCTCCCGTAGCCGGGCCTGCCAGGTGGCACGCTCGCGCAGCCGGAAGGCGAGTCCCGCCAGGGCGTCGGCCGAACGGCGGGCCTGCTGGGCGCGCTCCTGCCGCTCCTCTCGGACACGGTCCGCCTCGGCCGCGGCCTCCGCGGCCTCCGCGGCGATGCCGCGGGCCTCCTCCAGCCGCTGCCGGGCCGTCTCGGCCGCCTCGGCGGCGGCGCGGGCCCCGGCGGCCAGCTCGGCGAGGCGGCCGGGCGGGCAACCGGTGCGCCAGGAGGCGATCCGGGCGGCCAGGGCGCGGTCGGTGGACAGCCGCGCCGCCAGGGCACGGATCTCCTCCTCGCGGGCGGCGGCGCGCTCGCGCAGCCGGCGGCGCTCGGTGTCGGCGGCGCGCTCGTCGTGCATGGCCGGGTTGGGCGGCACCAGGAAGACCCCGGAGGCACCGTGGGGGTCGCCGTCCTCTCCGGTGCCGGGTCCGGGAACGGGGGCGAGCAGGGCCGCTGCGGTGCCGACGGCGACCGCCGAGCGGGGCAGCAGGGCGGCGTCCCGCAGAACCTCGCGGGCGCGGGCGTGGCTGTCGGGGTCGGTGATGACGACGCCGTCGACCAGCTCGGGCCGGGCGGCCAGGACGGCGGCGTGGTCGGCCGGGTCCACGGCCTGGGCCAGGTAGCGCCAGCCGGGCAGGGCGGGGATGCCGTGCTCGCCCAGGTACTCGACGGTGGCCAGGACGTCGGGGCCGGGCGGCAGCAGTCCGCCGTCGCCGAGGGAGCCGAGGATGCGGGAGTCGTCGGCGGCGGCGGTGCGCAGCTCGAAGAGCCGGCCCTCGGCGGCGGCGACGTTCTCCTCCAACAGGTCGCGCAGGGCCTCGGCGTTGCGGTCGAGTTCCTCCGCGTCGAGCCGCCCCGGGGCTCCCGAGCCGGCGGGGGTGCCTCCGCCGGAGCGGGGAGCGGGGAGCGGGGAGCCGCCCGCCGAGCCGCTGCCGGCTCCGGGCAGGCCGAGGAGTTCGACCAGTCGCTCCTCGGCGCCCAGCGCCTCGGCGGTGCGGCGCTCGGCGGCGTGGGCGGCCCCGGCCGCCTCGGCGGCGTCGGCGGCTCGGGCGGCGGCCAGTTCGGCACGACCGAGTTCGGCGGCCGTCTCCTGTGCGCGTTCGGCGGTACGGCGGGCGGTCTCCTTGGCCGTCTCCCAGGCGGCGACGGCGGCCTTCTCGGCGTCACCGGCGACCAGGGCGGCGCGGGCCGGATCGGCGTCGGAGGCGGAGCCGTCCAGCCAGCCCGCCCGCACGGCCTCGGCCGTCTCCTGCTCGACCTCGGCCAGCCGCTGGCGCAGGTGCTCGCTCTCACTGCGGGCGCGCTGGGCCTCGGTGGCGGCCGCGGTGGCGTCACGGTGGGCGGCCTCGCCCGCGCTCTGGAGGGCGGCGGAGCGCTCCTCCTCCTCGGCGGCGAGCCGCTCGGCCCGCTCCGCCGCCCCGTGCAGGGCACGCACCAGGTCGCCGGCGGCGCGGGCGCGGGCGGCCAGGGCGGGGGCGGCGTCGCGCTCGGCCTCGCGGATGGCCGCGGCCACCCTGGCGGCACGATCGGCGGCGGCCCGGTGCGCCAACACCGTCTCGGTGGCCTGCCAGGCGGCGTGCAGGGTGCGGGCGTCACCGAGCTCCCGGCGCTGCGCGGCGGCGCTCTTCTCGGCGGCGGCCAGCGCCAGGGAGGCGTGGCGGTAGGCGAGCTCGGAGGCGATGAGCGCGGCTCGTTCGCGGTCGCGCTCGGCGGTGGCGGTGGCCTCGGCCGCGCGGTCGGCGCGCTCGGCGAGTTCGGCGGCGCGTCCGCGTTCCTCGGTGGCCCGGGCCGACAGCCGCCGGGCGAGGGTGCGGGTGCGCTGCTCGGCGCCGGTGTGGACGGCACGGGCCTGCTCACGGCGGCGGGCGGCCTCGTCGATGCGGCGCAGCAGGTCCAGCGAGCCGGCGGTGAAGTCGCGCTCGGCGGTGAGTTCGGCGCGGCGCCCCAGCTTGTGGGCGAAGCCGTGCACCAGGTCGGCCAGGCCGTCGGTGTCGCGGGTGTCGGTGACGGCGCGCAGCAGCAGGTCGGTGAAGTCGGAGTCGTTCTTGACGGAGAACAGGCCGGCGGCCTCGCCCTCGTCGGCGTTCATCTCGCGCTGGTAGCGGAAGAGCTCCGGATCCAGCCCGAGGTGGCCCAGGTGCTCGATCCAGCGCTCGTGGACCTCCTCCCAGACCACGTCGAGGCCCGGGTACGCCCTGCCCGTCTCGACCAGGGCGTCGCGGAAGCCCTTCATGGTGCGGCGCCGCCCCCGGGCCGCGGAGGCCCCCTCGGCGACGGGCCGCACCGCGTTGGACTCCGCGACCGGCAGGGAGTCCAGGCTCAGGCCGGGGCCGGGCCGGAAGCTGTACCAGGCCTCGGCGAACTTCCGCGGATCGTTGGAGACCTGGCGGCCGCGCCACTCGCTGACCTTGCCGACGACGACGGTCTCGCCGGTGAGGGTGTGCTGCCACTCCAGGGCGACGTGCCCGCAGTCGTCGGCCAGCAGGAACTTGCGCAGCACACCGGAGCTGGCGCCGCCGAGGGTGTTGCGGTGACCGGGCAGCATCACCGAGAAGATCAGTTTGAGCAGGACGGACTTGCCGCCGCCGTTCTCCAGGAAGAGCACCCCGGCGGGTGCCGGGCGGCGCGGGGGGCCGACGGGTTCGTCCTCGAAGAAGTCCGCCTGGGCGGGGGCGGGGCTGGGCACCGGCTCACCGACCCCCCGCAGGTCCAGCACGGTGTCGGCGTAGCGCGCACCGGCGGGCCCGATGGAGTAGAGGCGGATCCGGGACAGCTCGTACATGGCGGTGCTCTCGTCGTCGAGGTGGTTCGGCCGTGGGGTTCAGCTGTGGAAGGGCAGTCCGGCGTCGACGGCTCCGACTCCGCCGTCGGGGTCGTCGGGGGGCGGCAGCAGGGTGGCGCTGCCGTCGCTGACGGGCACCACGCCGAGCTCCAGCAGTTCGGCCATGGCGGCGCTGCCCGCCATGTCGCGGACCTGGAGCTGGTAGCGGGCGGTGGTGCGGTAGGTGCCTCCGGCGTCGTCGCCGGTGCGCTGGAGGAAGCCGGAGTCGGCGAGGAAGGACGCGGCCTTGGCGACGATGCCGGTGGTGGAGCCGGCCAGCCGCCGGGCGTCCTTGGTGGCGCCGGTGGCGCTGCGCCGGGCGTACACCCGCCAGGCGGCCTCCAGGCCGGGAGCGTCGCTGGCCGGGTCGGTGTTCTCGCCCTCCCGCTCGGCGCGCTCCTCCAGACGTCGGCACGCCTGGCGCACGAAGGCGTCCACGCCGTTGACGGAGATCCTGCCGACGTAGCCGTCGTCGGCCAGGTCCTCGGGGCGGGGGAAGGCCAGCGCGGCGATGGCCAGGTGGGCCAGACCGTGCAGGAAGCGGTCGGCCGAGTCGGCACCGGCCCGGCGGGCGTAGTCGCCCATGCGCACGGCGAAGACGGAGTCCTCGGCGGCGGTGACGGCCATGCCGGCGCGCGGGGACACCTCCAGCACCACCAGCCCCAGGCCGGTGGCGACGGCGTCGGCGAGCCGGGCGAAGGCCGGCTCCTCCCGGTAGCGCCGCAGGAGTTCGGAGTACTCGGCGTCGCGGGCGGGCGGCAACTTGGGGTGGAGCCCGAAGGAGACCAGCCGGGCGGCGTCGGCGGCGTCGGCGGGGGTGACGGGCGCCGAGGCCCCGGGGCGCTCGCCGGGCTCCGGCGCGTCCGTCCCGTCCGGGCGGCCGTACTCGCCGTACCCGCCGTACCCGTCGGGCGCGGTGTGGCCGTCGGGCCCGCCGTACGTCCCCGTGGTCGGGTCGTACCGGTCGTTGTCGTTCACGGTGTCACCTCCGAGCGGTCCGCCGCCATGCCCGCCGCGTCCAGCAGGGCGGTGCCCACGATGAGATCGGCGCCGCCGAACTCCGGGTCGTCCAGTTCGGTGCCGTCGTCCACGGCGAACAGCAACCGCCGCTCCCCCTGCCGGTAGGCGGTGCCGACCGGGGGGCTGGCGGCGTGCACCGCCAGCAGGGCCACCAGGTAGGGGAGATCCGGGTCGCGGCGGCGGGCCTCGGCCAGCAGACCGGAGAGCCGGCGCGGTGCGTCGGCGGGGAGATCCAGCAACTCCTTGGCGGCCTCCATCTGGTCCTCGCTGAACCGGCTGTCGTCGGGAGTGGCGACCAGGTCCGGCTCGGGCATCTCGATGCCCAGGTGCTCGCGGGGAGCGGGCGGGGTGAGCAGCAGTTCGGTCAGATCGCCCAGCCGGACGGCGGCGGGGGCGCGCAGCCCGGTGCCGCGGGCGAAGAAGGCGTCGGTGACCCTGGTGGCCCGCTCCAGGGGCAGGGGCAGCACCGGAGCGAGAAGCTGCCCGTACAGGTCCAGTCCGGCACGGGCGGCCGGCGGGGCGAAGGCCTGCCGGTCCTGCTCGGCCCGGAAGAGCGGGCCGGCCTCCAGCAGCCGTGACTGGAGCTGGGTGTGGCGTCGGATGCAGTCCTTGACGATGTCGACCAGTTCGGCGGCGCGCAGCTTGTGGTCGGGGCTCCGGTCGGAGGGGGCCTCGTCGCGCGCCCTGCGGATGTTGGTGAGGATGGCGTTCTCGTGGCGGTAGCGGTCGGCGACGTGGTCGAGCGCCTCGGCGATCATGTCGGGCACGGCGTTGAGCCAGTCGACGGCGCGGACGTTGCGCCGAGTGGCCTCCAGGGTGCGGCGCAGCGTCTCGGCGTACTGCACCGTGCGGTAGCGGGCCTGCTCGGCGGCGAGCTGGGCGTCGGCGAGCCGGCCGCGACTGACCAGCACCTCCAGCTTCACCTCGGCTGCTATCTGCGCGCTGGTGACGTCGGTGTCCAGGGCGCCGACCAGGACGTTGACCGCCTCGTCGGTGGTGCGCAGGTACACGCCGCCGCCCGGGCCGGGGACCTCCTCGATCAGCTTGAAGTCGTAGTCGCGCCGCACGTACTCGCCGTCCGGCCCGAAGGTGCCGTAGACGGCGCGGAAGCCGCGGTCGACGCTGCCGACGTTGATCAGGTTCTCCAGGACCCAGCGGGCGACCCGCTCGTGTTCGGCGGCCGGTCGCTGCGGGGCCTGGGCCGCGACGCGCGGCAGGAGCCTGGCCACTATCTCCTCGTGGTCGGCCCCGGTGTCGAAGTCCATGTGCAGGGTGACCAGGTCGATGGCGGCGAGCGCCACCTCCGCCATCGAGTACGTGCCGTACTCCCCGGCCAGGTTGGCCTTGCGCGCGTCCAGGTCGTGCAGGGGCGCGGTGCAGGCCAGCGCCCGCAGGCGGCGGGCCAGGCCCTCGTCGGCCGCCGGACCGGGGGCGGGCCGGGCGGCGCCGGAGGAGGAGACGGATACGGCTGTGGTCACGTGGCACAGATTAGGCGCTGCCACCGACAAAGATCGAAACGGCGGGTCCGCCACCGGGTGACGGGCCCGCTTCCGACCGCCTCCCGCGCGGGAGGCGGTCGGAAGCGGATCGCCCAGCGGATCGCGCACGCCGTGGACGCCCGTGGCGGCGATGCCCGGACGGCCGCCCCACAGGGTGCGCACCGCACGCGCCCAGGCGGTGAGCCCGGCGACCTTCGCCGACAGGAGCGTCCGCTGCCCGTACCGGTGGTGGGACGGGCGGGTCTCGACGAGTCCGTCGCCGTGCCGGTCTCGGCGCCGTACACCTCCGGCTCCCCGTTCGGGGGAGCCGTCCCCCGGTGGCGTCGTCGGACTCGCGCAGGGCGGTCGTGGGCAGGCGGTCGGGGGACGCGGCCCCCGGGCGGCGGGGCGGGTCGACGGGTCGGGTCGGTGGGGCGGGTCGGTGGGGCGGCCGACGCCTCAACGGACGCGGCGCACGGCGGAGTCGCCGGGGCCGAGCCGGCCGCGCACGGCACTCTGCACGCCCTCCTCCTCGGCCGGGTCGGCGGCGAGCCGTCGCAGGCGCTCGACGACGCGGGTGTCGCCCGTCGCGGCGTGGCGGGCGGCGAGTTCCCGGGTGGATTCCTCGCAGTCCCACAGGCACTCGACGGCGAAGCCGGCCCCGAAGGAGGGATCGGTGGCGGCCAGGGCGCGGGCCGTGCGGCCACGGAGCTGGGAGGAGGCCGTCTCCCGGTAGACGTGCCGCAGCACGGGCGCGGCACGGTGCACGGCCAGTCTGGCGACGCCGTCCACCAGCGGGCGCAGGGCCTCGGCGTCGAGGCCTCCGGCACGGACGGTGCGACGCAGCGCGGCCAGCACCGCGCCGGCGTCCTCCGGCCCCCCGTGACAGGCGAGCAGGGCGGCGGCCGCGTCGCCGAGGGCGTCCTCGCGCCGCGCCCATCGGCGGGCCCGCTCCAGGGCGGCGGCGCCGCGCATCCGGGAGAAGGCCGCCAGCGCGGACCGGGCGACGGTGCCGGGCGAGCCGCCCACGGGATCGGCGGCCTCGACCGCGGCGATCTCGATCAGGTCCAGGGCGGCCGGGTCGCCGCGCTCGGCCAGGTGGCGCAGGGCGACGGCACGGGCGGCATCGGGGCCGCTCCGGGCCGCCGCGAGCAGTTCGGTGCGGTCGTCGGGGCCGGCCACGGCGGCCAGACAGCGGGCGGCGGCGGCCTCGCGGCGCAGCGGATCGCGAGCCGGGAAACCGGTCGGGACGGCGGGGTCGGCTCCGTCGGGGGAGGACGAGTCGCCGTCCTGGGCCCAGCGGAGGACCGCGCGCACGCTCCAGCCGGGGCGCGGCCCGGCCGGGCGCAGTTGACGGCCCCAGCGGCCGAAGGCCCCCGCCTCGCGGGCGCGCTCGATGCGTTCCGCCTGCGCGGGACGGTCCGGGTCCTCGGCCCACAGCCGCCAGGGGCGCGGTTCGTAGGCGTCGCGGACGGCCTCGGCCAGCTCCGCCTCGCCTTCGGGGGTGTGCGGGAAGCGCGCCAGTACGGCGGGGCCGAGGGAACGCAGCCCGGCGTCGTCGTCGCGGACGGCCAGTTCGTCCAGGGCCCAGCGCCAGTTGGCGCCCCGTTCCGCGTAGCGGCGCAGCAGCAGCAGCGCGCCGCGGTCGCCGTAGGAGGCGAGGTGGCCGAGCACGGAGAGGGCGAGCCCGGTGCGCTCCTCCTCGGTGTCGACGAGGTCGGCGGGGTCGAACAGGTGCTCCTCGATCTCGCCGAGCCCGGCGTCCAGGTCCCGGTGGAGGCGCGCGTAGTACAGGGAACGGTGTTCGAGCTGCCAGTCGCGCCGGGGGTCACAGCGCAGGCAGTGGCTCAGCGCGGCGAGCGCCTCGGCACGCGGGGCCGCGAGAGCGTGCAGCGTGCCGTCGCCGCGGCCCCTCTGGAGGAGGCCGAGCAGCGTACCGCTGGGCGCTATGTCGGAATCGACGGAATCGGCGAACATAGGGTCAGCATCCGGTGCGGGGTGTGGGGCTGGCAACGGGATTTCCGCTCTCCGGCATTGTCGCCGGTCACCGTGGGTTTTCCCGTGGTTCGCCCACGGTTTCCCGCCGGAACCCCGACGGTCGGCGTTCCGATGGGAAGCGGCTCCCGGCCGCCGAAGGATACCGAGGAGTTCGGCTCCGCGCCGCCCCCGAGCCGCGCGGACACCGGCGGGCGCCGGGAAGGGAGCGGCTCCCTCCGGCGCCCGCGGCCTCCACGCGGCTCGGGACCACGGGCCCGTCCGTTCCGGCCGCGGCCGCCCGAGGGCCCCGAGTCCCGTCCTCAGACCATCGCGTTCCCGCCCCACCGGGGCATGGGCAGCGACGCGCCGTCCCGGGACGACCGCGGAGCCGTGGGCAGGGCGAACTCGATCTCCTCGCGCAGGTCCTCGACCCGGGAGTACCCGGCGTACCGGCCGGTGAGCCGGTACATCTCCCGCAGCCGGTCCCAGGTGCGGTGCGAGGAGGTACTGCCGATGGAGACCAGTGCCAGCCGCGCGTAGCGATCGGCCTGCTCGGGGTCGTCCGCGATGAAACAGGCCGAGGCGAGCGAGATGTAGTCGAAGATTTTCGACCGCTCGCGACCGTCCTCCCGCAGCTTCAGCGCCTTCTTGGCGTGCCTCTCCGCGATCCTCGCCGCCGACGGGTCGTGCTCGGCGAGCGTGCGGTACGCCAGTGCCTGCATCCCGTGCAGGTCCGCCTCGTCGAACATCTGCATCCAACTGGGCGGCGGAACGTCGTCCCGGTCGGAGACGAACAGCTCCTCGGCCTCGCCGAGGGTGCGACGCATCGCCTGGGCGCGGCCCATGGACGCCTGGGCCCACGCCTCGATGGTGTGCAGCATCGCACGGGTGCGGGGCAGGGCCTCGTCGCCACAGCCCGACCGTGCCAGTTTCATCAGGTCCAGGGCGTCGTCGGGCCGCCCGAGGTGCACCATCTGGCGCGCGGCCCGGGACAGTGCCTCTCCCGCCCGCGGCCGGTCGCCACCCTCACGGGCGGCGTGCGCCGCGATGACGAAGTACTTCTGCGCGGTGGGTTCCAGGCCGACGTCGTGGGACATCCAGCCGGCGAGCACCGCCAGGTTGGCCGCCACCCCCCACAGCCTCCGCTGGATGTGCGGCGGATGCCGGTAGGCGAGCATGCCGCCCACCTCGTTGAGCTGGCCCACCACGGCCTTGCGCTGGAGGCCGCCGCCACGGGCCGCGTCCCAGGCGCGGAAGACCTCCACGGAGCGCTCCAGGGCATCGATCTCCTGGGAGCCGACGGGCGCCGCCTCGTAGCGGTCGGAGGAGACGGGATCGGTGATGGTGGGGCCGTCGGTCCGGGAGGGTCCCGGGGGGGTGGGGGAGTCGTTCCGGAGCCAGTCGCGCAGGGCGCCGTCGAGCACCGGTCCCGCGGTGAGCGCGGCACCCGCGCCCACCAAGCCGCGTCGGTTGAGCATGAGGTCCATTCCCGTGAATTCGGTGAGGACCGCGGCGGTCCGTTCGGAGGCCCATGACAGCCCGTG
The DNA here is from genome assembly GCF_009709575.1 of Streptomyces taklimakanensis. NCBI lineage: Bacteria > Bacillati > Actinomycetota > Actinomycetes > Kitasatosporales > Streptomycetaceae > Streptomyces > Streptomyces taklimakanensis. The sequence continues at coordinate 5,360,474 of NZ_WIXO01000001.1, read as the reverse complement.
GTCGGGTTGCCGTCTCCCTACCGGCCCCGATCGGCCGAACCCGAGGTCCTCGATGGTCACGACACGGCCGAGTCGCTCGGTGAACAGGGTCGCCAACACCTTGGGCACCGGATCGCGCGGGGTCTCCCCCCTGTCGATCCAGCGCCGCACCCGGGAGGTGTCGGTCGCCAGCTGCGGGTGGCCCATGGCCGCCGCCTGCCGGTTCACGCGCCGGGCGAGTTCGCCCTTGGACCAGCCGGTGAGGCCGAACAGGTCCGCGAGGCGGGTGTTGGGTCCCTTGGTCACGTCAAGCCCCCAGGATCTCGGCTGAGTTGACAGTAGCCCCCGCCGGGCCCCGCGCGAGGGGGGCGAGGACATTCGCCAGGGTTCGCCAGGGTTCGCCAGATGGCGGGCCACCCACCCGCCGGTGTCCTGTAGAACCGCGCCACCCCGTCCGGTCGTGGGTCCGCCGCATTCCCCAGGGTGCGGCGCGGCTCCGGTCGGTCGGGTGGCGCGGCAACCTGTCGGCACACGAAGGGATCCGGCTCGTCCATGAATCCAACACCGTCCCCCGTGTCGGCCCCGGCCCTGCCGCGTCCGCGACAGCAGTACGCCCCCGTCCACCCCGGTCCGATGCGCGCTTCCCCCGTGGTCGGCGGCCTGCCCCGGCCGCGCAGGCCGTACGGCGGCCCCGTGTCCCCACCGATCGGCGGGAGGCTGGATCTGTCCGGTCCACAGGGTTCTCGGCTGCGCGCCGTCGTCGCCGCGGTCCACCGGATCTGCCCGGAGTTCCGAGCGGTGCAGGTGATGCGCAGGAGCGGGCGTTCGGTGCTCCTGCTCGGCGCCATCGGTCGCAGCCCCGCGGTGGCCAAGTGTCTGCTGGACCACTCCCCCGCGCAGGTCGAGCGATTCCGGTACGAGATAGCGGTTCACCGCGCCTTCGTGCGCGACCGGCCGCCGGTGCGGGTGCCCCGACTCGTCGCAGCGGACCCGGACCGCTGCGTCCTGGTCACCGAACGGGTGCCCGGCAGACCCGCCGCCGATCGGCGTCATCCGTCGGATCCCCCCGCGCCCGCCGACCTGAACGCCGTGCTGGACGCGGTCCGGAGGTTGAACGCCTGGCGGCCTTCGGCGGGCCGGTTCGAGGCGCCGATCGACTACGGCCGGCGGATCGCGCGCCACCACGCGCTGGGACTGCTGACGGACCGTGACGCGGACGACCTGGGGAAGCTGCTGCACGGTCTGGCGCGCACCGGCGGGCGGGGACAGTTCTGCCACGGTGACGCCCTGCCGACCAACATGCTGCTCTCGCCCGTCGGTCCGGTGCTGGTCGACTGGGAGCACGCCGGCTGGTACCTGCCCGGCTACGACCTCGCCACCCTGTGGTCGGTGCTCGGCGACAGCCCGTCGGCCCGTCGTCGGATCAGCCAACTGGCCCAGTCCTCCGGACGCGACGCGCGGGACGCCTTCCTGGTGAACCTGATGCTCGTGCTCACTCGTGAGATCCGGGCCTGCGAGACGGCCGTACAGCACACGATGCGGGACCCGGATCCGGCCACCGGAACCGACCGCCCCGGCCGGATGAGCACCGGCGAGGAACAACGGCTGCTGCTGCGCCGACTGCACGACGACTGCGCGATGGCCCGACGCGCGGTGCGGGCGGCGGTCGGCACCCGCTGACTCCCCTCCCGCAACGCTCCCCGACGCTCCCGCGACCCCACTCGCCGTTCCGCCACGGCCGCCTCCCGACGGGTCGCGGGAGCGTCATCGGGCTGGACCTGTGACGCCTCCCAGGCCCGGGGCCCGTCCGGGGGAAAATCCGCGAAACAGGCTCTGACGTGCGAGTACTTCCCCTCCACGCGTCGTTGACGGATCGTCGGGCGGCCGGTACCCCTGTGGACAGTCCCCTCCCGCGCCACCGCGGGAGATCCCCCAGGAGGCCGCTTTGCCGAGTCCCGTCCCCACCGGCCCACCGTCCCGTCCACCCTCGCCGCACGATCCACCGTCACCGTCACCGTCGTCCCGGTCCCGGCGGCCGTACCGACGAGGGGGAGGGCTCGGCCGGTCGCTGCGGGCACTCACCGCCGCCGGATCGGCCGCCGCGCTGTTGGCCCTCCTCCCGGCGGCTCCCCCGGCCGGCGCCGGCGAGCCGGAGCCCGGTTCGCTTCAGGGGGCGTTCGCCCACGCCGCGGAGCGGTACGGGGTGCCCGAGAGCGTTCTGCTGGGCGTGTCGTACCTCCAGTCCCGCTGGGACGACCACAGCGGCGCGCCCAGTGTCTCGGGCGGCTACGGCCCGATGCACCTGACCGACGTCCGCGCCGCCCTGGAGCGCGAGCCGCACCACGGCCACGGCACGGAGGACCCGCGCGGCGACACCGCCCGCGGCACCAGGGAGGTCCGCGGCACGCTCCCCGAGGTGGCGGAGCCGCCCGAGCGGCTGCGCACCCTGGAGCGTGCCGCGGAGCTGACCGGACTGGACGAGGAGGAGCTGCGCACCGATCCGGCGGCCAACGTCGAGGGCGGCGCGGCGCTACTGGCCGCCGCGCAGGAGGAACTGGGTCTGCCGCCCAGCGACGACCCGGCGCGGTGGTACGGGGCCGTGGCCCGCTATCCGGGCTCCTCCGACACCGGGGCCGCGAAGGTCTTCGCCGACGAGGTCTTCGCCGTGATCCGCGAGGGCGGACGGCGCACCACCGACTCCGGCCAGGTCGTGACGCTCGCCGCCGACCCGGACCTGACCCCGGACGCCTCGCTGCTCGCCGAGTCGGACCCGCGGACGGCGTCCCCGGGGGCCGCCGGGCGCGACGAGCTGGTGGAGTGCCCGAGATCCGTCTCGTGCGAGTGGATCCCGGCGCCGTACCAGGAGTACACCGACGCCGACGGCTCGCCGAACTACGGCAACCACGACCGGGCGAACCGCCCCGAGTCGCAGGAGATCGACTACATCGTGGTCCACGACACCGAGGCGACCTGGGACACCACGCTGAAGCTGGTGCAGGACCCCACGTACGTCTCCTGGCACTACTCCCTGCGCGCCTCCGACGGACACATCGCCCAGCACCTCCCCCTGAGGGACGTGGGCTGGCACGCGGGCAACTGGTACGTCAACGCCAAGTCGATCGGCCTGGAGCACGAGGGCTTCCTGACCTCGCCCGACGCCTGGTACACGGAGGCGATGTACCGCACCTCGGCGCGGCTGGTGAAGTACCTGGCCCGCAGGTACGACATCCCCCTGGACCGGCAGCACGTCCTCGGGCACGACAACGTGCCGGGCGTGACCGGCGCCAACATCCCTGGAATGCACACCGATCCCGGCCCCTACTGGGACTGGGGGCACTACTTCACACTGTTGGGCGCGCCCTTCCACCCCACGGCCGGCCCGCGTTCGGAACTGGTGACCATCCGACCGGAGTACGACGAGCACAGGCCGGTCTACACCCGCTGCGACGGCTCCGGCGAGCCGTGCCCGCCGCACGGTTCGAGCGCGGTGCGGCTGCACACCGGGCCGAGCGCCGACGCCCCGCTGGTGAGGGACGTCGGACTGCGGCCGGGCGGTGGCGACTCCACCACCGGTGTCAACGACATCGGCGCCCGCGCCACGACCGGCCAGCGGTACGCGGTGGCCGAGCGGCGCGGTGCGTGGACGGCGATCTGGTACCTCGGTCAGAAGGCGTGGTTCCACAACCCCGCCGAGGCACCGACCGCGGTGAACTCCCGTGGCTGGGTGGTCACCCCGAGGGAGGGCGTCGCATCGGTGCCCGTCTACGGCCGCGCCTACCCGGAGGCGTCCGCCTATCCCGAGGGGGTCCCCGCACAGGCGCTCTCGCCCCTGCCGTACACGGTGGAGGCGGGGCAGGCGTACGCGGTGGGGCTGCGGACGGAGGGCGAGTACTACCACGCCAAGACCTTCGATCCCGCACACCACGTGGTGGTGCGGGGCGAGGAGGAGTACCTCCAGATCCAGCTCGGCCACCGGGTGGCCTTCGTCAAGGCGTCCGACGTCACGGTGCGCCGGGCGCGCTGAGGGTCGTCGTCGCGCCGGTGACCCGCCGCCCGTACCGTCCCGTTCGCGTCGCGGACGGGACGGTGCGGGGCTAACGCCGGAACATCTCCGCGGGCAGCGGCTTCAACAGCTGGTACAGGTCCTCGGTGATCGGCCGGTCCCAGCTGGCGATGGTGACCAGCACACCGTCGCTGCGGTCGAACTGGACGCAGGAGATCCGGCTCTCGGAGCAGATGATCCGCCGAACGACGAGGAGGTTGTCGTCCAGCATCACCGGGCTCTCCTCCACCCCGGTGACGGTGACCTCCTCGTCGTTCTCCAGGGCCGCCAGGAGCTGCGCCACCTCGAAGGGCACCTGGTCCTCGACGGTCTCGCGGGCCGGGGAGCCCTCCGGCAGGTTCCCGATGATCATGGCCGGCCCCCGGCCGCCGAACAGGTCGTAGCGCAGGAAGACGCCCTGGCAGCTCCCGTCCGGCGCGGGCAGCAGTCCGGCGCCGAGATTGCCCGGCCAGTCACCCGGGTCCATGGCCAACACGTCGAAGTCGGGTCCGGCGGGTGTGGGAGCGCTACGGCGACGGAGAAAGGACATGCGGCCATGGTACGGGGCCCGTCCCGACGCGTGGGTGGAACGCCCGCGCCCCGGGAACACGGCCGGAGGGGCGGGAGCGCAGGAGGGGACAGGAGGGGAGCGGTACGGTCCCGGGCGGCGGCCACGCCCGACGGTACGGTACGCCGCCATGGACACCGAATCGACACAGACCGTGGTGAACCTGTGGCGGGCGATGCGGAAACGCGTACCCGACGAGGTGTGGCGACGTGAGGATCTGCGTGTGCTGATCCTCGCCGAGAACGGGCTCGTCTCGCTTCCGCCGGACATCGGCCGACTGCGGCATCTGCACACCCTCGACCTGGGCCACAACGAACTCACCGGCGTGCCGGAGGAGATCGGCGAGCTGACCGCCCTGGACCGTTGCCTGTACCTGCACGACAACCGGATCACCGCACTGCCGCGTTCGCTGGGTCGACTGCGCCGGCTGACCTATCTCAACATCGGTGACAACCCGCTGGAGGCGCTGCCGGAGGAGATCGGCGGGCTGGTCCGCCTGGTCGAGTTGCGGGCCCAGCGGTGTCGGCTGCGGGAGCTGCCCGCCTCGCTCGGACGGCTCTCCGCGCTGCGGGAGCTGTGGCTGCGCGGCAACGCCCTGACCGCACTGCCCCGCTCGGTCCGCCGGCTGCGGGAGCTGCGCGAGCTGGAGCTGCGCGACAACGCCCTGGAGGAGGTGCCCGGAGCGGTGCGCGGACTGCCCCTGCTGCGCCGTCTGGACCTGCGCGCCAACCCGCTGCGTTCGGTGCCGCCCTGGGTGGCCCGGGAGTTGCCCGCCCTGGAGCGGCTGGATCTGCGCTGGACCGGTGTCCGGCCGGATCCGGAGTTGGTGGGGGACCTGGAGCGGCGGGGCTGCGTGGTGCTGCGCTGACCGGTGGCCCGTGGTGGCCCCCGTCCGCGCCGGTCGCGCCGGAGGGGTTGACAGCCGGCACGCTCTGGAAGAGAGTTTCGGCATTTTCCCGATCGACTGAAAGATACTTCCCAAGGGGGTCGTGGCATGACGGGTTCCGCACGGGGTTCCGACCCGGTCCCGGAGCCGGCGGCACCGCCCGCCGGGAGCCGGGGCATCGGGCGGCGGCAGCTCGGCCTGCGGACGCTGGCGCTCGGCGGCGGCCTGGTGCTGGCCTCGTCGCCCGTCGCGGCGGCCCGCGCCCGGACGTCGCACGCGCCCTCTCCCGGCGGCGCCCCGGTGCTGCGCCGCGGTTCGGCCCGCCGGGCCGGGCTGCTGGGGGAGCACCTGGAGCGGCTGGTCGAGGACGCGAAGACCTTCCTCGGTCCCTCTCCCGAGCACCCCTGGTACGCGGGCGCGGTCCTGCTGGCCGGGCGTGGCGGCACGGTCGCCCTCCACGAGGCGATCGGCCACGCGGTGCGCTACTCCGCCTACGACGAGGTCGGCGACACCGGTGTCGAGCTCCCCGCCGACCGGCAGGTGCCGGCGACCCCCGACACGGTGTACGACCTCGCCTCCGTCTCCAAGCTGTTCACCGCGATCCTGGCCGTCCGGGAGATCGAGCGCGGCACCCTGGAGCTGGACGCGGCCGTCGCCTCCCACCTGCCGGAGTTCGGGGCCGAGGGAAAGGACGGCATCACCCTGCGGCACCTGCTCACCCACACCTCCGGTCTGGCCGCCTGGATCCCCCTGTACGCCGAGCCCACCCACCGGGATCGGCTGCTCCGCCTGTGGCGCGAGAAGCCCCTGGACCCGCCCGGTACCGTCTACCGCTACTCCGATCTGAACCTGATCACCCTCCAGTTGGTGCTGGAGAGGGTCACCGGGAAGTCCCTGGACGTGCTCCTGCGCGAGGGGATCACCGGCCCGCTGGGCATGCGGTGGACCCGCTACAACCCGCCCGCCTCCTGGAAACCGCGGATCGCCGCCACCGAGGACGCCCGCCGCCCCTGGTCGGGCCTGGACCGCGGCATGGTGCACGGCGAGGTTCACGACGAGAACGCGTACTCCCTCGGCGGGGTGGCCGGGCACGCCGGGGTCTTCTCCTGCGCCTGGGACCTGGCCGTGCTGTGCCGGACGCTGCTCAACGGCGGCGCGTACGGCCGTGCCCGGATCCTGACCGAGGAGTCGGTGGAGCTGCTCTTCCACGACTTCAACACCGACTTCCCCGGCGACGAGCACGGGTTGGGCTTCGAGCTGTACCAGCACTGGTTCATGGGGGCCATGGCCACTCCGCGCACGGCCGGGCACACCGGCTTCACCGGAACCTGCCTGGTGTTGGACCCGACCACCGACACCTTCCTGGTGGTGTTGGGCAACTCCGTCCACCCGGTGCGCACCTGGCGGTCGGGCAGCGCCCCGCGCGTGGCCGCCGCCGACCGTCTGGCCCGCGCCGTACCGGTGCGTCCCGCCCACGGGCGCCGGGCGTGGTTCTCCGGGATGGCGAGCGGCGCCTCCGCCACCCTCGCCCTGCCCGAGGTGACGCCGCGCGGCGCGGACGCGCGACTGCGCTTCTCGCTGTGGTGGGACACCGAGCGCGCCTGGGACGTGCTGCGCCTGGAGGCCTCCGACGACGGGACGACCTGGCAGCCGGTGCCCTTCACCACCACCCGTCCCGGCGGGGAACCGGTGGGACGCGCCGACGGCACCGTGTACGGCTACTCCGGCCGCGTCTGGTACCGGGCCTCCGCCGACCTGGGCGCCTGGCGCGGCCGGGCGGTGCGGCTGCGCTGGCGGTACGCCACGGACGGCCGCTACGTGGGACGCGGCGCGTACGTCGACGGGATCCGGATCGAGGACGACGGGCGCGTGCTGTTCGACGACTCCCGCCGGAAGGACGCGGGCCGCGTCACGGCGGACGGCTGGACCGCCTCGGCCGACTGAGTCCCCACCCGACCGGCCCGGGCTCCCCGCCCGCCCGAGCGCGCCGCGCCGGGCGGGCACGGCCCCGGGTGGCGCGCGGCCGGACATGTGCCGGGTCGCGCGGCCGAACACCGCGGTCTCCTCCTCCGCCGTTCCCGCACCGGCCCAATCGGCAGCGGTCCGGGGGCGGTGGGCCGGTTCAGCCGGCGGTCCGGGTGCCGGTCCAGGGCTCGTCGAGGCCCCCCGGACGCCCGGGAGAGGCCGGAAGGCCGGGACGCGCGCCCCTCCCGGTGACGGCTCGGGCCCCGGTGCTCATGCCCCGGGCCCACACCGGCAACCGCCGGACCGGCCCCGCCGGGGCCGCCGCGCCGGCGACCCCGACGGCCCGGCGGATCTCGGCGGCCCGGCGGATCTCGGCGACCCGGTGGAGGAGCTCACCGGCGTCGTCGGGCCGCCCGTCCGGGTCCTTGGCCAGCAGGTCGAGGACGAGCCCGTCCAGGGCCCCGGGCAGGTCGGGACGGAGGTCGCGCGGTGGTCGGGGATCGGTCTCACGGTGGCCGACGAGGACGCTCCAGGTGTCCTCCAGGTCGAAGGGCGGCGCACCGGTGATGATCTCGTACAACACACAGCCCAGGGAGTACAGGTCGCTGCGGTGGTCGAGGTGGGTTCCGGCTATCTGCTCGGGCGACATGTAGTGGGGCGTTCCCACGACCGCGTCACCGCCGTCGAGCCGGACGGTGAAGCCGATGTCGTGGCCGATCCGGGCGACGCCGAAGTCGCAGATCTTCACGGTGCCGTCGGCGGCGCGCATCACGTTGGCGGGCTTGAGGTCACGGTGCACGATGCCACGGCCGTGGGTGTAGGCCAGGGCGGCGGCGATCTGCTCGGCGATGTCGAGGACCTCGGGCACCGGCAGCGGTCGGCCGTCGTTCGCCTCCAGCAGCCGCCCCAGGTCGTGTCCCTCCAGCAGCTCCATCACCAGGTAGAGCACCTCGTCGTGCTCCCCGAAGTCGTGGACGACGGTCACACCGCGGTGCTGGAGGGAGGCCGCGACCCGGGCCTCGCGGCGGAAGCGTTCGCGCAACCCGCGCATGGTGGACGGCTCGGTCTGCCGTCCCAGCGGTTTGAGGCACTTGACGGCGACGGCCCGGTCCAGCGACTCGTCGTGCGACCGCCACACCTGCCCCATGCCGCCGCGTCCGACGACTTCCACCAGCCGGTACCGGCCCTGGAGCAGGGTGCTCTCCCTCATCGCGCTGTCGCCCTTCCGCCCGCTGCCGTCCCCGGCCCCACCCAGTATGGGCCCTCACCCGACCGGTCGGGTGAGGGCCCACATCGGGTGGGACCATGCCGGAGCGCGCCGACGCGCCCCGCCCCGGGGGAGCGCGCTGGTTTCGTCCTCCCCGTACCGGCAACTGGGAGCGGGACGGCCAGGCCGGACGGGCGGGCCGGAACGCGGCCCCGCGCCGCCTGAACAGGAGGGACGATGTCGGGATCCCTGCGCGAACTCGGCACCCGGGCGGGCTTCCGGCAGTTGGCCCGCCTGCGCCGCGCCCCCGCCTTCCACCCCGAGGGCCTCGGTTGCACCGGCGAGGTGACGATGCCGGGCTTCTCCGGGAGGCCCTGGGGCGTCCCCTGGCTGGACGGACTCGGTCGGTACGAGTGCGCGGTACGGCTGTCCCGGGGCGCCGGTCTGCCTCGGCCGCTGCCCGACTGGCTGGGGCTCGCCGTCCGGGTGCTGGACGCGGGTGGGCCGGGGCACTCCCTGGACCTGCTGCTGACCGGCAGCTCCCGCCTTCCGGTGCTCCGCCACCTGCCCCTGCCGCGCGGTGACGCGCTGGGCGGCCCGTACAGCACTCTGCTGACCTACCGGGTCGGGGGGCGGGGCATGGTGCTGGCCGCCTTCCCACGTCGCCGGCTGCGTCCGGTCCACGGTCGCCCGGAGACCTTGCGGCGGGCCCTGGAGTCGGGGCCACTGGTGTTCGATTTGCGGGCGGCGGAGCCGTTGGGCCGGTGGCGGACCTTCGCGGTGCTCACCGTGCGCTCGCCGCTGCCCGCGCCGTCCCGCTCCACCCCGGGGTTCGACGTCTACCGCAACAGCCTGCCCGGCCTGGAGCCGGGGCCGGGCCTGGCGACGGTGCGGCCCGCGGCGTACGAGGGGTCCCGGGAGGGCCGCCCCTGAGTCCTCCGTTCGGGGGAGCCACACCTGAGGTTCCGTCATCCGGATCGTTTTCGCCCCGGAACAACGGGTACTTCGGACCGGCCGGTAACCGAGCACAGGGAGATGATGACGATGTCCAGTACGGGTCCGGGCGCGGCGGGAACGGCCCACCGAGCCCCGGTGATCGCCGCGGCCAAGGCGGTGTCGGTGGTGTTCCTCCTGGTGGGTGTCCTGGGATTCATCCCCGGCATCACCACGGACTTCGGCGACATGGAGTTCGCCGGACACCACTCGGGCGCCGAGTTGCTCGGCCTGTTCCGGGTGTCGGTCCTGCACAACCTGGTACACCTCGCCTTCGGCGTCGTCGGTCTGGCGATGGCCCGCAGCGTGTCCGGGGCCAAGGCGTACCTGATCGGCGGCGGTGTGATCTACCTGCTGCTGTGGCTCTACGGTCTGATCATCGACAAGGACAGCGGCGCGAACTTCGTCCCGCTGAACACGGCCGACGACTGGCTGCACTTCTTCCTGGGCGTGGGCATGATCGCCCTCGGTGTTCTCCTGGGCGGTCGCGGACGCGACGCGAGGGGCTGATCCGACCACACGGCCCCGGCCCCACGGCGTGGTCCGACGCCCCTCCCCGACCGGGCGTCGGACCACGCCCCCGCGCGCACGGGCCGCGATCCCCCGAACGGGTGGGACGCCGCCCGCCCTTCCCGGGAGGAGGCCGGGAGCGGCGACGAACAGGAGACGACCAGAAGGGCCCCGTCATGCCGACCCCTCCCCCGCCGGGCGCCGCCGAGATCCTCTTCATCGGCAACGCCACCCTCCTGATCCGCTACGGCGACCTCACCCTGCTGACCGACCCCAACTTCCTCCACCGCGGCCAGTACGCCTACCTGGGCAAGGGACTGCTGTCGCGGCGTCGCACGGAGCCCGCCCTGCGGATCGAGGAGGTGCCGGAGCCGGACGCGGTGGTCCTGTCCCATCTGCACGGCGACCACTGGGACCGGGTGGCCCGTCGGGGCCTGCCCCGTCACCTGCCGATCGTCACCACCCCGCACGCGTCCCGGAGGCTCCAGGGGCTGCACGGCTTCAGCCGCGCCACGGGTCTGCCCACCTGGCACGACCACGTCCTGGTACGCGGTGGCAGTCAGGTGCGGATCACCGCGTTGCCCGGCCGGCACGGACCGGGGCCGGCGCGGTTCCTGCTGCCGCCGGTCATGGGGAGCCTGCTGGAGTTCGGCGACCCGGGCGGCCCGGTGCGGCTGCGGATGTACATCTCGGGCGACACCCTGGTCTTCCCCGGGATCCACGAGATCGCCCGCCTGTGCCCCGACATCCACCTGGCCGTGGTCCACCTGGGCGGCACCACCCTCCCCGGGGGGCTGCTGGTGACGATGGACGCCCTCCAGGGCGCGGATCTGGTCTCCTTGCTGCGGCCCCGCCGGGTGCTGCCCGTCCACTACGACGACTACACCGTCATGAAGTCCCCGCTGTCGGACTTCCTGCGGGAGGCCACACGGCCCGACTTCCCCGCCGGGGTGGTGCGCTGCCGTCGGGGGGAGCGGGTGACCGTGAACGCCGACGGGCCGGTCGGCCCCGTCCCGGCCGAGGACGGCCACGACCGCGGGACGTCCTGACGGCGCGACGCCCCGTCCGCCCACCCCGCGGTCCCGGACGGACGTTCCGGTTCCGCCCCTTGACCGGCCGATCGGCGGGCACCCGAACGGGGAGCGAGGACACCGGAGCCGACCGTGCGACAGCACCCCCCGGGACCCCGGGAGGCCCCGGAGGTTCGGATGCTCCACCAAACTCCACCGACTCCGACGGTCCCGACGAGTTCGTCGGGGTCGACAGGTCCGACAGGTTCGCAAGTTCGACGAGTTCGACAAGGAGGCCCACGAGGTGCCGAGCGAGATCACGGCCCGACACGTGCGGGAGCTGCTCGACTCCCCCGACCCCGACCCCCGACTGATCCTGCTGGAGGGCCGGGCCCGCGTGGTGCCCGCCGCGCAGATGGGGACGGACCGTTACCGGGGCGCCGTCGAGGTGATCTCCCGGGACGCCCTGACCGCCCGGCTCGACGACGGCGATCCCGCGGAGCGGGACCCGGACACCCTGGCGGCCCGACTCCAGGCCGTGGTGGACGGCATGGGCGCCTGACCCCGGTGCCCGCCCGTCTCCCCGCGCGTCCCGCCCGGCTCAGTCGCGCGGGACGCGCACGGCCAGGGCCAGGGTGTCGTCGGGGTGCAGGATGATCGTGTGCATGTCCTCGGCGATGGCGCCGGGGATGTGCTCGATGGGCCGTTCCGCGTGGCGACGGGCCGCCTCGACCAGCCGGGTCTCGCCCTCCCGCGGGTCACGGCGGCTCTCGGTGAGGCCGTCCGTGTAGAGGACGAGCAGGTCCCCGGGCGCCATCTTCGTGTGCAGCAGCCGCTCGCTGCCCGCCAGCGGGTAGCCGATGCCCCGCCCGCGCACCTCCAGGTACCTGGGCTCGCCCTCGGCGGGCAGCAGCAGCGCGGGCGGGTGGCTGCCGTTGGCCAGGTACAGGTCGCCGGTCTTCGGGTCGATCCGGGCGAGCAGCACGGTGGACATCAGCTCGCTGTCGAAGGGCATCAGGATCTCGGCGGTACGGGCGACGATCGACTCCAGCGGATGCCCCTCCAGCGCCAGGGTCCGCACCGCGTGGGTGACGTTGAGGGCGCCGCGGGTACTGGTCACGCCGTGTCCCAGGGCGTCGACGACGGTGATGTGAACGGTGCCGTCGGGCAGTTGCAGCCAGTCGTAGAGGTCGCCGCCGGTGGGCGCGTCGGTACCGGCGGGCGCGTAGTGCACGGCCATCTCCAGACCCTTGACCTCGATCGGCGAGGGCCGCAGGGCGTCCTCCAACTCGCGCAGGGTCTGGCCGTGGGCCTTGCGCAGCTGCTCGTCGCGCTCCTCCAACTGGACGTAGAGCGCGAGGGTGCCCCGATTGGTCTCGGCCAGTTCGTGCTTGAGCCGCCGGTGCTCGGCGGTCAGGGCGTCGATGCGGGCCAGGGCCGCCCTCAGCTCCTGCTCGACCGCCTCGGTCTCCGACGTCTCCGGCGTCTCCGGCGTCTCCGGCACCTTCGAGGCGTCCGGCGCGTCCGGAGCCTCCGGCGCCGGACGGGATCCGTCGCCGGACTCCGCCCGGCCGGTGTGCGACTGGGAGGGCACGACGACCCCCGTGCCGCTCCCGGAGCCCGACGCGTCCCCGTCGCCCGTGGCACCCGCCTTCCCCTCCTCCCGGGGAGCGGGCAGCGGCAGACGCCAGATCGCGGTGCCGCCCGTGGTGATCTGGGCCGGCAGGGCCAGGTCCACGGTGCCCTCGTCGTACCCCACCGTGAGGTCGCCGAGAGTTTCGAGGGTGACCACGAGGTGCCCCGGCGAACCGCCCGAGGACGGCTCCACGGAGGCCTCCAGCCGGACGGGACGTCCCGCCGTGAGCTCCGTGCGCGCCAGGTCCACCGCGGAGAGCACCAGCCGGGCCCTGAGCTCGGTCGGCAGCCGATGGGCACGCGCCAGACGACGTACGGCCCGGCGCAGGCTCGGCAGCGTGTGATGGGAGAAGTCGGTGTCGGTCATGGAACCTCTACGCCGCCCGAACGGCGAGTACGGTGGCGTCGTCACGGGTGCGCCGGTGGTCGTGGGCCAGCGCCGCGGCCAACAGCGGCGGCGGGAGCCGCAGCAGGAACGTGGACGGGTTGTGCGACCAGCGGGACTCGATGCCGTCGCTGTGGAGGACGACCCCCGCGCCCGGCTCCAGCGTGACGGTGCGCGCCCGGGGGGTGGGGACGTTCCAACCGACGATACCGGGCTGGCCGGCCATGCGGTGGGCGATCTCGCCGCCGGAGAGCACCACCGCCCGGACGTTGCCGATGCCGCAGTACTCGGCGCGGTCGGAGTGCAGCCGCAGCACGCCGGCGGCGGCGCCGCGAGTGTGGCGCAACGCCCGGTGCAGCGTGGTCAGGATCTCGCCCAGGGGACGGTCGGGGGCGGTGTGGAAGGAGCGCAGGGCGGAACGGGCCGCCTCCGCGGCCGAGACACCGTGCCCGAGACCGTCGACGACCAGGCAGGTGAGGGAGTCGTCGGTCTCGGCCACGGCGCAGGCGTCACCGCAGTACCGTTCCTCCCGGGCGGGCAGGCAGACCGAGCCGACCCTCCACCGCGTCGGCCGGACCGCGTCGGGCGCCACCAGCCGAGCACTGACCAACGTGCCGGAACCGGGTCGGGTACGGATGGCGAACTCGGAGGCGATCCGGCGGACCGCGCCCAGGCCCGCCCCGAGGGAACCGGCGGCGGTGGTGTAGCCGTCGGTCAGCGAACGGTCCAGATCGAGGATGCCCGGACCGCGGTCGACCGCGGTGATCTCCACCCCCTCGCCGTGCGGAAGGGGCTGGATGTACACCGTGCCCCCGGCGGCGTGCTTGACCAGGTTGCCGGCCAGCTCGCTGGCGAGGACGGCGGCCTGGTCGGGCATGGCGCCGGGCAGGCCGACCCGCCGCGCGCGGTCGCGCGCGGCCGCGGCCGCCAGCGGGATCGCGCTCTCGTGGTCGACGTCGATCTCGTCGGTCAGCCCTTCGAGGGAGGGGGACGGCCGATCCCTCACTGTGTGGTCCACCGGGTCACGCTGATCGTGGTTCCCTTGCCCGCCTCGGTGTGCACCTCGAAATCGTGCATGAGCCGCCGGGCTCCCCCCAGCCCGTGCCCGAGACCGGCGCCGGTGGTGAACCCGTCGGCCAGCGCTGCCTCCAGGTCGGGGATGCCGGGGCCCTCGTCCCGGACGGTCAGGCGAATGCCGCGACGCCCCGCCGAGCGCGGGAACTCGATGGTCACCGTGCCGCCACCACCGTGGATGTAGGCGTTGCGCGCCAGCTCGCTGGCGGCGGTGACGACCCGGGTCTGATCGACCAGGCCGAAACCGACCTCGACGGTGGCGGCCCGTACGGCGTGCCGGACGGTGATCAGGTCCTCGTCGGTGCGGACGGGGTACGTCGCGGGAGCGGTCTCCCGGCCGCCCACCGAGGAGCCGGCGCGCGGGCCGGGACCCGTTCCGTCGCCTCCGGGCACATGGGCCACCGGGGTACCCGCCCTTCGCTCATCCGAGAGTTTCACGTCGGGCCCCCCTTTCCGGGGGCTGCGAGGTGTGGTGCCAGCCGAGCGCGGCCATCCCCTGTTCCGCGTTGAGGGCGGTCTCCACCCCTCGCAGCTGGAGACCGAGCTCCACGAGGGTGATCGCCACGGGAGGCCGCATGCCGGCCACGATCACCCGGGCGCCCAGCAGCCGGGCCATGGTGCTCAGCTCGGTCAGGGCACGCGCCACGAAGGAGTCGATGATCTCCAGTCGGGAGACGTCGATGAGAACGCCCCTGGCACGCTCGGCCGCGATGCGCTCGGTCAACTCCTCGGCGAACGCGGTCGCCGTCTTGTCGTCGAGCTCGTTGATGAGCCCGGTGACCAGCACGTCGCCGAGTCTGAGGATGGGAATGTCCAGGGAACGCCGGTCGGTCATCGGATCTTCCGCGTCCCGGTGGCGGGCGAGTCCTGCCCGGTCATCTCCACCGCCGCGGCCAGCGCGTCGGAGAGGGTGGCACGGGTGAGGATGGTGGACAGGTCGATGCCCAGTTGCGCGATGGTCTGCGCGATGGAGGGCCGCACACCGCTGATGAAGCAGTCCGCGCCCATCAGACGGACCGCGTTGACGGTCTGCATCAGGTGCTGGGCCACGGCCGTGTCCACCGTCGGCACGCCGGTGATGTCGATGATCGCCACCCGGGCCTCGTGGGACTGGATGGACTGCAACAGGTTCTCCATCACCACCTGGGTGCGGGCGGTGTCCAGGGTGCCGATCAGCGGCACGGCCAGGATCTGGCTCCACAGGTGCACCACGGGAGTGGACATCTCCATCAGCTGGCGGCTCTGCCGCTGGATGATCTCCTCCCGACGCTCGACGTAGGCGTTGAAGGAGAGCGCGGCGGCCTCGTCCAACAGCCGGTTGATCATCAGTGCGGCGGGGAAGAGCTGGCGCGGATCGTCGTTGTCCCGCTCCACTGCCTCCAGCAGGGCGTCCTTGAGCGCCAGGACGGCCAGGGAGGTGGCGGTGGGCGTCGCGCCGCTGCGCTCCCGGCGCAGGGACAGCTCCATCACCGCGTCGCGCAGGTCGCGGTGGGCGTCGACCAGGCTCTCCATGGCGTGGTCACTGTCGTTGAGCGCGCCGCCGAGCAGGACCAGGAGCGCGTCGGCCTCCTCGCGCAGCTCGCTCTCGTCGATGTTGATCGCCGCCCGCTGCTGCTGGAGTTGCACCCACCGGTCGGCGATCTCGTCACCACGTTCCCTGATCGCGGTAGTCAACCGGTCCCGCACGGCTGCGTCGCTGGCGTTCACCACAGGCCCTTCTCACAGTCCTTCGTCGCCGGCCCACGTCCGTGACGTCGGCGCACGGCTGGATGTACAGGGCAACGAGACACGAATCCCCGCCCCTTTTGTTGCTGTTCGGCACATGCTAGCAGCGGCCCAAGGGCCCCTCGTACGGGCCGAATCCCCGAAGATCCCCATCATGCCGAAGGCCGGCGAAGCTCGCCGGTCCCCCCTCCGGCCTTCCCCGTATGTCGACGTTGATGCCTCCCTTCCCGGCCGGTTCGGTCGCGCGACCGCCCACCGTCGCCCCGCGTCCGCCCGGACCTCGGGCGGCCCGTGGGCCCTTGTCGGAATTCGCACCACGAAACGGTCGCGGAGCCTCCCTCGTGACGGCGGACTCCCGCCGGGTCCGCCGCGCCTCCCGGCCCGCTGTACCCTCCCCGTACGTCACCGGACGGCAAAGACCGGTGTGCGCACGGCGCTCCGAGGGCAGACGCCCTCCCGGAACGGAGCCGAGGACCGAGCGGAGGTGTTCGCCGACGTGCCGATGCCGGCACCGCGCCGATGCGGCTGCGGCACCCTCCCCGGCGACGCCCGACCCCACCGGTCCACGGTCCGAAGGCGTCCGGCGACACCGGCGTTCGCCGGCCCTCCCCCGCACGCCCCCGCC
This sequence comes from Streptomyces taklimakanensis, assembly GCF_009709575.1. Lineage (NCBI taxonomy): Bacteria > Bacillati > Actinomycetota > Actinomycetes > Kitasatosporales > Streptomycetaceae > Streptomyces > Streptomyces taklimakanensis. The sequence continues at coordinate 5,343,870 of NZ_WIXO01000001.1, read as the reverse complement.
ACACCAGAGGTGGTCTCCCCGTGACCGACGCGGAACAATCCGTCACCAGGTGGGAACCCCCCGGCCTCTTCGTCCACCCCGCGCTCTTCTACCGGACCTCCGAGGAGTACCTCCGAGGCGTGGGCGGATTCGTCGACACCGCCCTGGCGGCCGGTGACCCCGTGCTCATCGCCGTCCCCGGCCCCCGCCTGGACCTGTTGCGCGACCACCTAGGCCCCCTCGACGCCGACCGGCTCAGCCTCGCCGACATGACCGAGTTCGGCCGCAACCCCGGCCGCATCCTGGCGGGCCTGCGCGACTTCGCCGACCGGAGCCCCGACCGCCCCGCGCGCATCGTCGGAGAACCCCTCTGGGCCCGCCGCTCCCCCGCCGAAGTGGTGGAGGCCACCCGGCACGAGGCCCTCATCAACGCCGCCTTCGCCGGCCGTGACGCGACGATCCTGTGCCCCTACGACGTCTCGGAACTGCCCCCGGCGGTGTGCGCCGACGCCCGCCGCACCCACCCGGTGCTGTGGGAGGACGACCGACGGTGGTCCAGCCCGCACTACGCCGGCGCCGCCGTCAACGCCGAGTGCGACGCCCTCCCCCTCGTTCCCCCACCGCCGGACGCCCACGCCCTGACCTTCGTCGACGGCGATCTGGGCGAAGTCCGCCACCGCGCGGACACCTGGGCCCACGAGGCCGGACTCGACACCGCGCGCCGGGGCGACTTCGTCCTCGCCGTCGCCGAGGCCGCGGCGAACTCCCTGGCCCACGGCGGCGGACGCGGCACCCTGACGCTGTGGGACGAGGGGGCCTCCTGCCTCGCCGAGATCCGCGACCGCGGACGCCTCGCCGACCCGCTGGCCGGCCGCCGCCGTCCGACCCTGGACTCCGCCGTCGGCGGTCGCGGACTGTGGATGATGCACCAGCTCTGCGACCTGGTCGAGACCCGTGCCGCTCCCGAGGGCCTGACCGTGCGACTGCACATGAACCACGGGTAGGCCCACCGGACCGCGACCGGGGCCCGCGCCGACACCGACGCGCGCCCCGCCTCCTCCCCTCGGGGCGCGCTCCTCTCCACAGCGGTCGTCGCCACCGTCACGGCCCGTGCCGGGACCACACCGATCCTCGGACGCGTCGGGGAATGTTCCCGCCGCCCCGGACGTTGCGGCGTCAGGGGGGTGACCAACGAGACGACCGGAAGGAATCCGTGTGAGCACCGTCGATCTGACCGCCGCCGACTTCGAGAAGACGGTGACCGACAACGACATCGTCCTGGTCGACTTCTGGGCGTCCTGGTGCGGGCCGTGCCGGATGTTCGCCCCTGTCTACGAGAAGGCGTCCGAGGCCAACTCCGACATCGTCTTCGGCAAGGTCGACACCGAGGCCGAGCAGGCTCTGGCGGCCGCCGCCGACATCACCTCGATCCCGACGCTGATGGCCTTCCGCGAGGGCGTCCTGGTCTTCGCCCAGCCCGGAGCCCTGCCCGCCCAGGCGCTGGACCAGGTGATCGACGCCGTCCGCGGACTCGACATGGACGAGGTGCGCGCCTCCATCGCCGCCGAGAACACCGGCGACTGACAGCGGACGCATCCGACGGCCCCCTGCCCGCCCCGGCCCCCGTGGCCTGCGGCGGGCAGGGGGCTTTCGTGCGGGGTGCATCCGTCCTCTGCGCTTTTTCGCTTGGCACACTTTTTCTATCACATTCCTCCACCTCCGCCCTTCTCTGGTCCATCCGCGCGCCGTGGGGTGCCCCCGCGCGGCTTCCGCCCCGATACTGGATTTCCGTCGTCGTTTCCGTCGTCCCGACGTCCGATTCGACAAAGCTCGCGCCGGGCCCGTCCGGAGGTAGCCGTGAAGATGCTGATCAACGTGCCGGAGACGGTCGTGGCCGACGCCCTGCGCGGCATGGCCGCCGCACATCCCGAGTTGACGATCGACGTCGAGAACCGGGTCGTGCTGCGCCGGGACGCGCCGGTGGCGAACAAGGTGGGGCTGGTGTCCGGCGGCGGCTCGGGGCACGAACCGATGCACGCCGGATTCGTCGGGCCCGGGATGTTGGACGCCGCCTGTCCGGGTGAGGTGTTCACCTCGCCCGTGCCGGACCAGATGGCGCGGGCGGCCGCGGCCGTGGACAGCGGCGAGGGCGTGTTGTTCGTCGTGAAGAACTACACCGGCGACGTGCTGAACTTCGACATGGCCGCCGAGCTGGCGGAGGACGAGGGCGTGCGGGTCGCCAAGGTCCTCGTCGACGACGACGTGGCGGTGGTGGACAGCACCCACACCGCCGGTCGGCGCGGCACCGGCGCGACGCTGTTCGTGGAGAAGCTGGCGGGCGCGGCCGCCGAGGAGGGCGCGCCGCTGGAGCGGGTCGAGGCGGTCGCCCGGCAGGTGGTGGAGTCCTCCCGCAGCTTCGGCGTCGCGCTGAGCGCCTGCACGACCCCCGCCAAGGGCGGCCCGACCTTCGACCTGCCGCCCGGCGAGCTGGAGTTGGGCGTCGGCATCCACGGCGAGCCCGGTCGCGAGCGGCGCGGCATGATGACCTCCGGGGAGATCGCCGACGCCGCGGTGGACGCGGTGCTGGAGGACCTCCGCCCGGACCGCCCCGTGCTGGCCCTGGTCAACGGCATGGGCGGCACCCCGCTGCTGGAGCTGTACGGGTTCGCCTCCGAGGTGCACCGGGTCCTGGGCGAGCGCGGGGTGGCCGTGGCCCGCACGCTCGTCGGCGGCTACGTCACCTCGCTGGACATGGCGGGCTGCTCGGTCACGCTCTGCCGGGTGGACGAGGAGCTGCTGCGGTTGTGGGACGCGCCGGTGCGCACCCCCGCACTGCGCTGGGGCGTGTGAGGGGCATGTGAGGGGAAGGTCCCGGGCAGGTGTCCGGCAGCCGCGGGACCGCGGGAGGCGCTCCGGACACACGCCGGAGCGGGACGCCGCCGAACCGACAGAGGAGACCTGGTGACCGTCGCACTGGACGCCGACTTCTTCCGCCGCTGGATGTCGGCGGTCGGGGCCGCCGTGGACCGGGAGGAGCAACGGCTGACCGAGCTGGACTCCGCCGTCGGCGACGCCGACCACGGCGCCAACATGCGGCGTGGCCTCACCGCCGCCCTCGTCTCCCTGGAGCGGGAGGGACCCGGGTCGCCGGGCGCGGTGCTCGCCCTCGTCGGGCGCCGACTGATCTCCACGGTCGGCGGCGCTTCGGGGCCGCTGTACGGGACGTTGCTGCGGCGCGCGGGCAAGGAGTTGGGCACGGAGGAGACCGTGGACGCGGCCCGGTTGCGGGACGCCCTGCGCGCGGGGGCGGAAGCGGTGGCGCAGCTGGGGTCGTCGGCTCCGGGCGACAAGACGATGCTGGACGCGCTCTTCCCGGCCGTCGAGGCGCTGGGCGAGTCGGGTACCGACTTCGCGGCGGCGCGCGCGGCCGCCGAGGAGGGGGCCGCCGCGACGGTGCCGATGCGGGCCCGCAAGGGTCGGGCGAGCTACCTGGGTGAGCGCAGCGTCGGCCACATGGATCCGGGCGCGGCCTCCTCCGCGTTGTTCTTCGCCGCGCTCGCCGAGACCGCCGAGGCGTCGGGGAGGTCGGCATGAGCGGGGAGCGGAGGTCCGAAGGGGGACCGGTCGGTCTGGTGCTGGTGTCGCACAGCCGGCAGGTGGCCGAGTCCGTCGCCCGGCTCGCCCTGGGGTTGTCGGGCGGCGGCGGTGCCGTTCCGGTGGCGGCGGCCGGAGGCACCGGGGACGGTGGACTGGGCACCAGCTCGGAGCTGATCGTCGAAGCGGCCCACCGGGTCGACCGGGGGGCGGGTGTGGCGCTGCTGGCGGACCTGGGCAGCGCGGTGCTGACGGTGCGCACCCTGCTCGCCGAGGGCGACGAACTTCCCGAGGGCTCCCGTCTGGTGGACGCCCCGTTCGTGGAGGGTGCGGTCGCGGCCGTGGTCACCGCCTCGACCGGGGCGGACCTGGACGCGGTGGCGGCCGCGGCGACGGAGGCGTACGGCTACCGCAAGCTCTGATCCGCCTCCCGGGGCGGCCGAGCCCACCGGCCGGGCCCGCCGCCCCGTTCCGCGTCCCGCGTCCCCTCGCCGTCCCGTCACCGTGCCGACCTCACTGTCACGGATCACTGTGAAAAATCCAGAGTTGCCGATTCACTGTGTGCAGAGCGTCAACTCCGTGACACACTACGGGACATGGCCGAGAGGGATGTGGGATGAGCGAGCCCCGGCCCGCCCCGACCGTGGGTCAGCTCGTGTTGGGCAGGCGACTCCAGGACCTGCGTGAGAAGGCGGGCATGCGGCGCGAGGACGCCGCGCGGGTCCTCCACGTCGCCCCCGCCACGATCCGCAGGATGGAGACGGCCGACGTCGCGCTGAAGATCCCGTACGTGCGGCTGCTGCTGGAGGAGTACGGCGTCGCCGGCGCCGAGGCCGAGGCCTTCGTGGCGCTGACCGAGGAGGCCAACAGACCCGGCTGGTGGCACCGGTTCCGCGACGTCCTGCCGGATTGGTTCAGTGTCCACGTCAGCCTGGAGAACTCCGCCAAGGTGATCCGGGCCTACGAACCGCACGTCGTCCCCGGCCTGCTGCAGACCGAGGAGTACGCCCGGTGCGTCCTGCGCAAGGGCGCGGTCGGGCAGTCGATCAAGGGCGAGGTCGAACGGCACGTGGCGCTGCGCATGGAACGCCAGCGCCTGCTGGACCGCCCGGACGCCCCCCGCCTGTGGATTCTGGTGGACGAGACCGCGCTGCGCCGCCCCGTCGGCACTCGCGAGGTGATGCGGGCCCAGGTGGACCGGCTGTTGGAGGACGCCGAGCGGCCGAACGTCACCCTGCAGATCGCCGAGTTCTCCTCCGGCTTCCACCCCGGCACCTACGGCCCCTTCGTCCTCTTCCGCTTCGGGCTCCCCGAACTTCCGGACATGGTCTACGTGGAGTACCTGACCGGCGCCGTCTACCTGGACGAGCGCACCGAGGTGGCCGCCCACCTGGAACTCCTGGACCGCATGTCGGCCCAGGCCGCGACCGCGCGACGCACGAAGCGGATCCTCCGGGACGTCCGCGGGGAGCTGTGAATGGGTCACGTCCACAACGGCACGCCCGCCGGCGTCCTCGGCGCCGAGGGGTGGCACAGCCCGTGGAGCGGAGCCAACGGCGGCAACCGTCCGGAGGCCGTGAAGCCGCCCGGCGGACGGATCGTCATCCGTCGGTCCGCCGACCCCGACGGTCCCGCGCCGATCCGCACCCCGAGCGAGATCGGCGCGTTCGTCCGGGGCGCCAAGGAGGGGAAGGCCGACTTCCTCCTCTCCTGACGCCCGCGGCCCCGGCCGGTGGGCTCCAGGCCCGCCCGCCGGCCGGGCTTCCCGCACCGCGGCCCGCACCACCGCACCCAGCGCGGGCCCGGGGCAGACCACCACCGACACAGACGACAGACGGAGGAACCCGTCGCATGGCCGACGACATGGAGTGGACGCGGAGTCGACCGGATCCCGAGCCGGTCGAGATCGACACCTCCGTCCCCAGCATCGCCCGCGTCTACGACGCCATCCTGGGCGGCAAGGACAACTACCCGGTCGACCAGGAGATCGCCCGCCGGGTCGCCGAGGCCTTCCCCGACGGCGGCGAGGGGGCGCGCACCAACCGCCGCTTACTGGTCCGCGCGGTGCGCCACATGGCACGCCAGGGCATCGACCAGTTCCTGGACATCGGCTCCGGCCTGCCGACCGCGCGGAACACCCACCAGATCGCCCAGGAGGTCGCTCCCGGGGCGCGGGTGGTCTACGTCGACAACGATCCGATCGTCCTCGCGCACGGCCGGGCGCTGCTGGAGGACGACGAGCGCACCGTCGTGGTCACCGCCGACATCCGTGAACCCGACACGCTGCTGAGCCACCCGGACGTGACCGGGATGCTGGACCCCGACCGTCCGGTGGGGCTGATCCTCAACGCCGTGGTCCACCACCTCCTCGACGAGGAGGACCCCGACGGGTTGGTGGAGGTCTACAAGAAGTGGCTGGGGCCGGGCGGCTACCTGTTGCTCACCCACTTCTGCTCCTCCTCCCCACAGGCCCGCGGCCTGGAGTCGGTGCTGCGGCAGGCGCTGGGCCGGGGACAGTTGCGCAGCATGGCGCGGATCGCCGCCTTCTTCGAGGGCCTGGAACTGGTGGAGCCGGGCGTGGTGTACCTGCCGTACTGGCAGCCCGACGAGCCGGTGACGGCGCCCCTGGACATCGCCGGCCTGCTGGTGGCGGGCGGCCTGGGGCGCAAGCCGCGGAAGTAGCCCTCCTTCGAGACCCGCGTCCGTACGGAGCACCGAGACGTACGGGCGCGCCGCGCGGGCCCCACCGCCCCTCTCCCCCCACACACGGCGGTGGGGCCCGCGCTCCCTTCCCCGACCGGTCCTTCTCGGACGGCCCTTCCGAAGGGCGCCTCCGGTGCGGTTTCCGGTCTGGTGCTCGTGCGGCCCGTGTGCCCGTTCCGGATGTGTGGCGCTTGGCACACTTTTATTACAGCCCTCCGCCTTCCCGCGCGGAACACGGGCGCGGAAGTGAGTACGGCTACTCAGGCGCCCGTGGGCGCCCCCGGGGGACGATGGGGCCCCTCGCCTCGCCGCGACGCCCGGAGAACGCACAAGGAGACCGCCGTGCTCAGCACCGTCGCCCGTACCGTCGTCCCCGTGCTCGGCCGCCTACGGGTCACCTCCGACCCCGGTGCCGAACTCGCGCCCGGCAGCATCGTCGCCGCCAACCACACCTCGCTCGTGGACCCCGGCGTGGTCCTGGCCGCCCTCCACCGGCTGGGCGCCGAGGAGCCGGCCGTCCTGGCCACCGCCGGGCTGTGGCGCGTCCCCGGACTGCGCCACGCGCTCGTCCGGGAGGGACACATACCGGTGCACCGCGGTACCTGCCGGGCCGCCACGTCCCTGGAGGGCGCCGCCGCGGCGCTCGCCTCGGGGCGGATCGTCCTGATCTACGGCGAGGGAGGGCTGCCGCGCCGCGCGGACGCCGGCGAGGCGGCGCCCGGCCCGTTCCGCAGCGGCCTGGCGCGGCTGGCGCTGACCACCGGCGCCCCGGTCGTGCCGCTGGGCCAGGCCGGTTCACGGCGGATCAGCTCCGGATCCACCGTCAAACAGGTCGCCGGGTTCGTCACGGCACCGCTGCGCCGCCCCGGCGTCCACGTCCACGTCGGCGCGCCGCTCCGTCTCTCCGGCGACGTCGTCACGGCCACCGCGCGGGCCCGCCGGGCGGTCGTCGACGCCTGGCGGGTCGCGGCGGAACGGGCCGGGCACCCGCCCCTCGCCGGCGCCCGCTCCGCGTCGGTCCCGGAGGATCTCGACGTCACCGCCTGAGCCGACGGCCCACCGGCTCGGACGAGGAGGCCCCGGCTCCCCCTCGACGACCTTCCCGCCCGTCGCACGGCACCGCCGGGCACGGCACGGCCCCGCGCCCGCCGCCCGGGTGCGGCGGGATCCGTCCGGCGTTACGGTCGAAAGGAGGCTTGAACGATGCCCCGGGGGAAGGGGGCGGCATGGCACACCACAGTGCACACCACAGCTCACCCCGCGGCGCGTCCCACGGGCCGTCCGGCACCGTGTCCCCGGCGGCCCTGGCCGGTTTCCGCGCCGGCTTCGGCGGCGGCGTCGTCACACCGGGCGACGCGTCCTACGACGAGGCGCGCACCGTCTTCAACGCGATGGTGGACCGACGTCCCGCCGTCATCGCCCGGTGCGGGACGGCCGACGACGTCGCCGAGGCGGTCCGCTTCGGACGGGAGCACGGCCTGGAGATCGCGGTACGCGGCGGCGGGCACAGCGTGGCGGGCATGGCCCTGTCCGAGGGCGGCCTCGTCGTCGACCTGCGGCCGATGCGCACGGTCACGGTCGACCCCGAAGGCCGCAGGGTGCGGGTCGGCGGCGGCGCGACGATGAGCGGACTGGACCGGGCCACCGAGCCGTACGGCCTGGCCACCACCGGCGGCCGGGTCTCCACCACCGGCGTGGGCGGTTTCGTGCTCGGCGGCGGAACGGGCTGGCTGGACCGCGTGTTCGGCCTGGCCTGCGACAACCTGCTCTCGGTCGACCTGGTGACCGCCGACGGCCGCACCGTCCGCGCGAGCGAGGACGAACACCCCGACCTGTTCTGGGCCCTCCACGGCGGCGGGGGCAACTTCGGTGTGGCCACCTCGCTCGAACTCGGGCTCCATCCGCTGCCGGTGGTGAGCGTCGCGCTGCTGATGTGGCCGCCCGAGGCGGGACCGGAGGTGGCGCGCGTCTACCGGGACTTCCTGGAGTCGGCCCCGGACGAGGTCGGCGGCGGGCTGATCCATCTCACCGCGCCGCCCGAGGAGTTCGTGCCCGAGGAGATGGTGGGGAAGCTCGCCTGCGCGGTCCTGGTCACCTACGCGGGCGTGATGCAGGAGTTGCGGGACGTGGCCGAGCCCGTCCTCGACCTCGACCACGACGCCGAGATGTTCGCCGAACTCTCCTACGCCGACCTGCAGTGCATGCTCGACGACCCGCCCGGCTACCGGAACCACTGGTCCGCCGAGTACCTGGCCTCCTTCCCCGACGCGGCCGTGGACCTCTTCTGCCGTCGCGCCGACGACATGATCGTGCCCTCTCCCTCCCAGCACGTGCTGTTCCCGCAGGGCGGCGCGGTGGCGCGGGGGCCCGGCGAGTTCCCGGTCCCGTGGCGCCGGGCACCGTGGGTGGTCCACCCCTTCGGACTGTGGGAGGACCCGGCCGACGACGAACGCGCCAGGCGGTGGGCGCGGGACGTCCGTGCGGACGTCGCCCCGTGGTCGACCGGAGCGGTCTACCTCAACTTCATCGGGCACGAGGGCAGGGAGCGGGTCGCCGCCGGATTCGGCGCGGACAACCACCGCCGCCTGGCCGAGGTGAAGGCCCGGTACGACCCCGGCAACGTCTTCCACCTCAACCACAACATCACGCCCGCGGGGGCCGTTCCCGCGCCCGGTTGAGGGGCGGCGGGCCGAACGGTTCGGTGGGCGAGCGCGGGGTGCGGCCCGTTCCCGGTCCGTTCCTCGGAGGGGATCGGCCCCTCCCGGGCACCACCGCCTTGCGGACGTGTCGCGGCGGCGCCCGAGACCACGTCCCCGAGAGCAGGGCCCCTTCCGCTCCGGTGATGTGATGCACACGCGAATATCCTGATCGGGGTGGAATGCCCGAGCAGGGTGGCCCGTTGCACTCGTCACGGGTGCCGGTGGTGGGACGGTGTCCCCGGGCCTCACCCATCGCCTGCGAGGACGATCGTTCGGCTGAAGCCTCGCGGTGCCACTCGCCGAGAGGCGACCGCCACCACCGCCACCCGCGCCGGACCGGCGCCGGCCGGGCCTCCCCCGACCCGGTCGGCGCCTCCTGCGTTCGCGTTCCCCGCACGCCGGGCGCCCGCCGTCGACTTCCGGTCCGAATCGCCGCTTTCCGTGTTTCGTGTCCCGTTCCGGGTGTTACCCGCATGGAGGACGCCGCGGGCCCGCCCACCGGGCTCGGCCCGCCCGCCCCGGACAAGGAACGGAAAGGGTGACGACCATGACCACGATGGTCAAGGACATGCTGCGGACCTACCCGGCCGACCTCGGCGGCGTCGACCGCTCCGCCATGGAGCGCTGCATCGCCGAGTGCTTCGACTGCTCGCAGACCTGCACGGCGTGCGCGGACGCCTGTCTGTCGGAGGACATGGTGGCCGAGCTGCGCAAGTGCATCCGCACCAACATGGACTGCGCGGACATCTGCGAGGCGACCGGCAAGATCCTGTCCCGACACACCGGCTACGACGCCAACATCACCCGCGCCCAGCTCCAGGCCTGCGCCATGGTGTGCAAGTCCTGCGCCGAGGAGTGCGAGCGCCACGCCGACATGCACGAGCACTGCCGCATCTGTGCCGAGGCCTGCCGCCGCTGTGAGCAGGCGTGCAACGAACTGCTGGCCACCCTGTGACCGGCGCCGCCCGCACGGCCGCGAGCTGAGACCGGGACGACCGGCCGAGGCTCGAACGGTGCGGGCGACGCGCGGCGCCGGGCCGCGCGTCGGGACGGCGAGCGGACCTCCGAACGGCCGGGGCGGAATCCATCCGGGAACGGCGCCCCGGCCGTTCACCGCGCCTGCCCCGTGTCCGGCGCGCAGCACGCGCAGCCCGGTCGGCAGCCGCACGCGTCCGGTCCGCCCTCCGCCGCGGCGGGGGCGGAGGGCGCGCAGCACCCCTCGCCCCGCCAGGCGTCGCGGCCTTCCCTGAGCGCGATGACGGCGATGCCGAGCGCGGCGACCGGGTCGGCCCAGGACCAGCCCAGGGCGGCGTTGAGGAGCAGGCCCACGAGCAGCACGGCGGAGAGGTAGGTGCACATCAGGGTCTGCTTGGAGTCGGCGACCGCGCTGGCCGAGCCCAGCTCGCGCCCGGCCCTGCGCTGGGCGAGGGAGAGGAACGGCATGACCGCCAGCGACAGCGCGGCGAGCACGACGCCGGGGAGGGAGCGACCGGCCTCACCGGTGCCGGCCAGTGCCCGGACGGCGTCGACGGCGACATAGGCGGCGAGCACGAAGAAGGAGACCGCGATGATCCGCAGGGTGGTCTTCTCGCGTGCCTCGCGCACCGTGTGGTCGGCGGCGGAGAACTGCCAGGCGACCGCCGCGGCGGAGGACACCTCGATGACCGAGTCCAGTCCGAAGCCGATCAGCGCGATGGAGGAGGCCAACGTCCCGGCGGTGAGGGCGACGACGGCCTCGATGACGTTGTAGGTGATGGTCGCCGCGACCAACAGCCGTATTCGGCGGATGAGCACTTCGCGCCGGGCCGGGGCGAGGCCGAGGGACACCGTGGTCATGCGCAGCAGTCCTTCCCCTCGGCTTCCCCGCACGTGCGGCCGGCCTCGACGGCCACCACGGCGGTGCGCAGGTCGTCCAGCGCGTGACCGAGGCGTTCGTCGGCCAGCTCGTAGCGGGTGCGGCGCCCGTCGGGCACGGCGACCACCAGGCCGCAGTCGCGCAGACACGCCAGGTGGTTCGACAACCGGGGGCGGGAGACGCCGAGGGCGTCGGCCAGGTCGGCCGGGTAGGCCGGGCCCCCGCGCAGGGCGAGCAGGACACGGCAGCGGATCGGATCGGCGAGGGCCCGGCCGAACCGGGCCAGTACCTCGATGTCGGAGGCGATGGTCATCAGCACGCCGGAGACAGTACACGACTTCCTGAATTCAGGAAGTCGTGTATCGATCCACGGGCGGCCACGGGCGCCCGAACCGTTCGCCGCGGAGTCCCGCTCCGACGCGCGTGGCCGGTCCCGCACGTCCGCCGGCCCCGGCGCTCCCCCTCGTTCGGGGGGCGCCGGGGCCGGCGGACGTGCGGGGACCTGCGGGCCGGATCACCGGGGTGGCGAGCCGCCCCACACACCGCCCGTCGGTGCCGGAATCAGGCGTGGGCGCGGCTGCGGCCGGTGACCATCCGGTAGACGACGAGGACGATGACCGAACCGATGACGGCGGATATCCAGGTGGACAGGTCGAAGAACCCGTCGATCGAGTCGACGCCGAATATCACCTTGCCCAGGAATCCGCCGAGGAGACCTCCCAGAACACCGATGAGCATGGTGATGAGAATGCCGCCCGGGTCCTTGCCCGGCATGAGCGCCTTGGCGATCAGACCGGCGAACAGACCGATGAAAATCCATGCGATGATGCCCATGTCTGGGTACCTCCCTTGTTGTCTTCAGGGGACCGCATTGCCATGAACACGTCCTCCAAACAAGAGAGTTCCGGTTTATCGGCGTTCGGAGTTCCCCCTCACCCACCGCCGTTCGCCGCCCGTCCCGTGGAATCGCCCGCACATCGCCCGGCCCCCGGGGGGTACGGCCCGTCCCGGCGCCCCGCCCCCCGGGGGGAGACGCGTCACACGGCGGGGTTCCTCGACCGGGCCGCCGACATCACGACGGGGTACGTGCCGATCGGCCCGGCCGCCCGGCGTACAGGCCCGCGGCGACCAGCTTGCGGATGGCGATCACGGCGGCCGCGGCCGCGATGGTGTCCCAGTTCGGATCCCCGGCCAGCCGGAGGAGGCCCGCCGCGGTCAGGAAGTCCAGCAGGACGGCCATCGCGGTCCTGAGACGCCCGGCCGCGGCGAACGCCACCAGAGCCGCCGTGAGTCCGAGGGCGGTGACCGTGAGGGCCGCCAGGTGCAGGACGGTGTCCATGGCGGCCGTCACGGTGTGGTCGGGCCGTGCGGCTCGACCTCTTCCTTCCGACGTTCGCGTTCGATCTCGGCACGCTCGGCGGCGATCTCACGGCCGAGGAAGAAGTTGAGCGCGGTGCGGATGGCCGCGATGGCGGCGAGTTGCCCGATCTCGGTGAAGCTGGGCGCGACGGCCGTGCGCAGCACGTCACCGGCGAGTTGGAACTCCAGCCCCAGGGCCAGGAACCGCCCCAGGCCGAGCCGGATCCGGTTGAACCGGCGGTCCGGGAGGCCGCGCACCGCCGCCACCAGGAGGCGGCCGAAGGCCCAGACCGCGCCCGCGAAGATGATCAGTGCGCCGGCGGCCTCCACCAGCCTCACCAGGAGGTCCACCGCCTCCCGTAGGGAGGCTTCCGGCAGCACGTCGTCCAGGGATGCGTCCATGGGGCGCCGGGTACCCCGGAGTCGACTTCCGCATGGTGACGAATGCACCGTGATCCCGTGATGAGAGCTTGTTGCACACATCACACCGTTGATTGGCATTGGCGAGGAATGTCCCGTCGGGGGTGGTGGTTGTACCCGTCGCGAACGCCGGTGGTGGGACAGTGTCCCCGGGCCTCACCCATCGCCTGCGAGGACGATCGTTCGGCTGAAGCCTCGCAGTGCCACTCGCCGAGAGGCGACCGCCACCACCGGCGTCCGCATCGGACCGGCGTCGGTCGGGCCTCCCCCCGACCCGACCGGCGCCTCACTCACCCGTGGGTGCCCAGGGGCGCCCGAGCGCCGGCGACCGTCGCGGACGGTCGACCGGCACCGGACCGCGGCCGCGCTGTTGAGCGTTGCTCGGCGGGTTGGCTACCCTCGCCGTTGCGTCGCCGCCCAGCCGAGGAGCCGGCCGTGGCCGGGGGCAGAGTGGTGCCCGACGGTCACGCGCGGCAAGGCGCCGTGGCGCGCCGAACGAACCACGGGAACCCCCGACACCGACAGCGGGAGGCAGCGATGCCGGTCGTCCACCTGGTCCGCCACGGCCAGGCGTCGTTCGGTGCCGAGACGGCGCACGGGTACGACGTGCTGTCGGACCTCGGCCGCAGACAGGCGGAGGTCGCCGGCGCCGAGCTGGCGCGACGCGCCCCCCGCGACCCGCTCGTGGTCTGCGGCACCCTGAACCGACAGCGGGACACGGCCGAACTCCTGGTGAAGGCCGCCGGCCTGACCGGGACACCGCGCACCGACCCGCGCTGGAACGAGTACGACCACATCGACCTCGTCCGCCGCTACGGCGCTGCCTCCCAGGACGCCTCCGGTGCCCCCGCCGACAACCGCGGTGCCCAGCGGGTGCTCGACCGCGCGCTCGCGGCGTGGATGGCCGACACGGACGAGGGCGGCTGGGAGCGGTTCGCCACGGGCGCCTTCGACGCGCTGCGGGGACTGGTCGCCGAGCTCGGGCCGGGACGCGACGCCGTCGTGGTCACCTCGGGCGGGGTGCTGGCGGCCCTGTGCGGGAGGCTGCTGTCCGCTCCCCCGGCCGGGATCGTGGCGCTGAACCGGGTGGTCGTCAACGCGGCGATCACCACCGTCGTCGCGGGCTCGGCCGGCGTGAGCCTGCTGTCCTTCAACGACCACGCCCACTTCGTCGGGGACCGGCGCCCGCTGCTCACCTACCGCTGACGGCCGGAAGGACGCCCCCCGGAGACGGGAACCGCCCCGGCCGGGGACGAGGCCCGGCCGGGGCGGGAGTGCCCTGGGGTCGGCGTGTCAGCCGAGCGAGGCGAGGGCCTGGTTGAAGGTCTTCGACGGACGCATGACCGCCGAGGCCTTGGCCGGGTCGGGGCGGTAGTAGCCGCCGATGTCGGCCGGGGAGCCCTGGACCGCGGCCAGCTCGTCCACGATCGTCTGCTCGTTCTCGGACAGTCGCCGGGCGAGCGGGGCGAACGCCTGGGCCAGCTCGGCGTCGTCGGTCTGCTCGGCCAGTTCCCGGGCCCAGTACAGCGCCAGGTAGAAGTGGCTGCCGCGGTTGTCGATGCCGCCCAGGCGGCGGCTGGGGGACTTGTCCTCGTTGAGGAAGGTGGCCGTGGCGCGGTCGAGGGTGTCGGCGAGCACCTGGGCGCGCGCGTTGCCCGTGGTCTGCGCGAGGTGCTCGAAGCTGACGGCCAGGGCCAGGAACTCGCCCAGGCTGTCCCAGCGCAGGTAGTTCTCCTTGACCAGCTGCTGGACGTGCTTGGGGGCCGAGCCGCCGGCACCGGTCTCGAACAGGCCGCCGCCGTTCATCAGCGGGACGACGGAGAGCATCTTGGCGCTGGTGCCCAGCTCCAGGATCGGGAAGAGGTCGGTCAGGTAGTCGCGCAGCACGTTGCCGGTGACCGAGATGGTGTTCTCGCCGCGGCGGATCCGCTCCAGGGAGAACCTGATGGCGTCGACCGGCGCCATGATCTCGATCCGCAGGCCCTCGGTGTCGTGCTCGGGCAGGTAGGCCCGGACCTTCTCGATCAGCCTGGCGTCGTGGGCGCGGGTCTCGTCCAGCCAGAACACCGCCGGGTCGCCGGTGGCGCGGGCGCGGGTGACGGCGAGCTTGACCCAGTCGCGGATCGGGTCGTCCTTGGTCTGGCACATGCGGAAGATGTCGCCGGCGCCGACCGTCTGCTCCAGGACCACGTTGCCGTCACCGTCGGTGACCCGCACCGTGCCGGTGGCGGGGACCTCGAAGGTCTTGTCGTGGCTTCCGTACTCCTCGGCCTTCTGGGCCATCAGACCGACGTTGGGCACCGACCCCATGGTGGCGGGGTCGAAGGCGCCGTTGGCGCGGCAGTCGTCGATGACGGCCTGGTAGATGCCGGCGTAGGAGCTGTCGGGGAGGACGGCGAGGGTGTCGTGCTCCTGGCCGTCGGGGCCCCACATGTGGCCGGAGGTGCGGATCATCGCCGGCATGGAGGCGTCGACGATGACGTCGCTGGGGACGTGCAGGTTGGTGATGCCGCGGTCGGAGTCGACCATGGCCAGGTCCGGGCCCTCGTTCAGCTCGGCCTCGAAGGACTCCTTGATCTTCGCGCCCTCGGGCAGCGACTCCAGGCCCGTGAGGATGGCGCCCAGACCGTCGTTGGGGCTCAGCCCGGCCGCGGCGAGGGTCTCGCCGTACTCGGCGAACGTCTTCGGGAAGAAGGCGCGCACCGCGTGGCCGAAGATGATCGGGTCGGAGACCTTCATCATGGTGGCCTTCAGGTGCACGGAGAACAGCACGCCCTCGGTCTTGGCACGCTCGACCTGCCGCTTCAGGAACTCGCGCAGCGCGGCGACCCGCATGACGGCCGCGTCGACGACCTCACCGGCCAGGACGGGCACGGACTCGCGCAGAACGGTGGTGCTGCCGTCGTCCCCGACCAGCTCGATGCGCAGCGAGCCGGCCTTGTCGATCACCGCGGACTTCTCGGTGGAGCGGAAGTCGTCGACGCCCATGGTCGCGACGTTCGTCTTGGACTCGGGGGTCCAGGCGCCCATGCGGTGCGGGTGGGCCTTGGCGTAGTTCTTCACCGAGGCGGGGGCGCGGCGGTCGGAGTTGCCCTCGCGCAGCACCGGGTTGACGGCGCTGCCCTTGACCTTGTCGTAACGGGCGCGGATCTCGCGCTCCTCGTCGGTCCTGGGGTCGTCCGGGTAGTTCGGCAGGGCGTAGCCCTGCTCCTGCAGCTCGGCGATGGCGGCCTTCAGCTGGGGGATCGAGGCCGAGATGTTGGGCAGCTTGATGATGTTGGCGCCGGGGGTCTTGGCCAGCTCGCCGAGTTCGGAGAGCGCGTCGTCGATCCGCTGCTCCTCCTTGAGGTACTCGGGGAAGACCGCGATGATCCGGCCCGCCAGGGAGATGTCACGGCTCTCCACGGCGACACCGGCCTTGGAGGCGTAGGCCTTGATCACCGGCAGGAACGAATGGGTCGCCAGGGCCGGGGCCTCGTCGGTGTGTGTGTAGATGATGGTCGAGTCAGTCACCGTGTGCTCCGCTCCACGTCTGCAACATTGCTCGACATCAAGATATCCCGTTGCCGGCCCTTCCCCTAAAGGACCCTGCCCCTCCGGATCCTCCCGTGCGTCCGCCGGTTCCTCCGGAGGCCGCTTGGCCGTCCCGAGCGGCACGAGGAGGGCGCCGCGAGGGGAGTCGCCCGGGGAACGGGGGCTCTCCCCTCACCCGGCCGTCGCTCCGGAACCGCCCGGCGCGGGGCGGTCCCGAAGCGACGGCGAGGGGCCCGGATCAGTACGGACCGTTGACGTTGTCGATCGAGCCGTAGCGGTCGGCCGCGTAGTTGCAGGCCGCCACGATGTTGGCCACCGGGTCGTACTGGCTGTTGGCCGTGCCCGGGACGTGGTAGGCGTCGAAGGTCGGCTTGATGACCTGGAGCAGGCCGATGGAGGGGGTGCCGCGCTGGGCGTTGATGTCCCAGTTGTTGACCGCGTTCGGGTCACCGCCCGACTCGCGCATGATGTTGCGGTGGATCCCCTCGTAGCTGCCGGGGATGCCGTTGGCCCGCATGATGTCCAGGGCCTCGCGGATCCAGCCGTCCAGGGTGTCCGGGTAGTCCTGCTCGGACTGCTGCGCGGTCCGCTCGTCCTGTGTGGCGGTGCGGGCCCGGGTGCGCTCCGAGCGGTCGGCGCGGTCAGTGTCGGCCCGCCGGGCGTCCAGGGTGAGCTCCTGGCCGGGGAAGATCAGGTGCGGGTTGCCGCCCACGGTCTCCCGGTTGGCCTCGTAGACGGCCTCCCAGCCGCCCTCGACGCCGTGGTCGGTGGCGATCCGGTGCAGGGTGTCGCCGCTGACGACGGTGTGGGAGTCCGCGGCCGCGGACTTCCCGTCCCGGCCGTCCTTCCCGATCACGGTGGCGGACCCCGTCTGCGGGGCGGTGGCGTTGTCGGGCGTTCCGGTGTCCTGACCGAGGCCGGCCGCGGGCCCGCAGGTGGGCCAGGCTCCCGGACCCTGGAGGTCGAGCAGGTTCTCGGCGACGGCGATCTGCTCGTCCTTGCCGGCGAGGTCGGCGCGCGGAGCGTACTCGGTGCCGCCGGCGGCCTCCCAGCTGGACTGCGAGAACTGCAGTCCGCCGTGGTAGCCGTTTCCGGTGTTGATGGACCAGTTGCCGCCGCTCTCGCACTCGGCGACCTTCTCCCACACGGAGACGGAGGCCGCGTTGGCGCTTCCCGCGGCGACCATCGGGGCCGCGATTCCCGCGCCGCCGGCCGCGGCGACCAGGGAAATGCGGGAGAATTGACGGGAAATCAGGGTCTTGCTCGGACGACGGTGGCGACCACGAGACATGGGTGTGAGTCCTCTCCCACGCCTGCGGAGTTAGCTGTCGGATTCGGGCCGGAGCAGCCCGGCCTTTCCCCGGTGCGCCAGGGCACCCGGAGACAAGGCTTCACCCCAAGCCGGACCGCCAAAAAGACGTGCGGTCGCGGCACTTACTCGGTTTCCCCGCTCCTGCCGCGGTCGGCTGCGCTCTCTCCACCGGCCGGGCGGCAGGACTCGGCGTCCCGGTGGTGGAGCCTCCGCGATGCCGCGGAGGCGAGGACACATAAACACAGGCAATTCACAGAGACAAGGCGCCGAGCGACCGGATTCCCTCCCCTTGTCACCGAGACGCGGATTTCGACCACCGTACGCACAGGATCTTCACCGTTTCCCGACCCCTCGAAAGGACCGAGGGACGGTCAGATCTCCGTGCGGGGCGGGGAGTCCGAGACGCGGAGGATTTCGATCTCCCAGGGCGCGCGCACCGGGGCGGCACGGATGTGACTCCGGGCACACCATCGAGAAAGACCCGCCTTTACATCGCCCCATTCCAGGCTTAACAGCTTTACCGCCCAGGAAAGAGCAAGCGGACCGATTCCCCGAATTCCGGCGGGCCCGCGCCACACGACCGGGAGGCCCCGCGCCGCACACGAGGAGCCCTGCCCCCCGGGGTCCCGAGGCCCTCGGCCGACACGCCGCCCCGCGGATCGAGCACCCGGCCCGCCCGCTCCGGCGTGGGACCCTCGACCTCCTCCTCGACTCGGGCACGGAAGGGAACGCCGGGGAGCGGCACGGGAACGCCGCTCCCCGCCGATCGGCGCGCGGGGCCTTCCCCGAGGGTCCCTACGCTCCCGGCCCGGGCGCCTTCCTCGCCACATAGACGGTGTTGGTCGCCGCTTCCCGTCGAAAGGGACTGTCGAAGCCCACGACGTGGGCTTCCGCCGTGGCGAAGACCTCCGTGAGCACGGCGGTGAACGGCTCGTCCGGCGGGTCGTCGGACCACAGGGCGAAGACGCCGCCGGGGTGGAGGTGTTCGGCCAGCGAGCGCATCCCGGCCTCCTCGTAGAACGGTGCGTGACTCGGGTGCAGCACGTGGCGCGGCGAGTGGTCGACGTCCAGCAGGACCGCGTGGAACCGACGCCCCGGCCGCCCGGGGTCCAGCCCGCCGGCGCCGCCGGCCATCGCGAAGAAGTCGCCGTGGACGAGTCGGCAGCGCCGGTCCGACACCAGCCGCGCGCCCAGCGGCACCCGTTTCTCCTCGTGCCACCGGATGACGTCGGGGAGGGCGTCGACGACGATCAGCGAGCGCACCCGCGCGTCCTCCAGCGCGGCCCGGGCGGTGTACCCGAGGCCGAGTCCGCCCACCGCGACGTCCAGGCCGGTGCCGTCGTCCGGGAGCGCCGCCAGACCGAGCCGGGCCAGTTCCGTCTCACCGGCCGTGAAGAGGCTGGACATGAGGAACTCGTCGCCGAGCTTGACCTCGTACACGTCCTCGCCGGTCACCGGGTCCCGTCGGCGTCGCAGACTGATGTCGCCCATCGGGGTGGGGCGCCAGTCGATCTCCTCGAAACGCAGGCTCATGTGTTCGCTCCCGATGTCGGCGGCGGGCGTCGGAGAAGTCGGAGAAGGGAGCCGGTCAGGCGTCGATGACCACGGGGATGATCATCGGCTTGCGGCGGTAGGTGCGGAAGGCCCAGGAGGCCACGGCACGGGCGATGAGCTGTTCGAGCTGGTGCGCCTCGCCGACTCCCTCCTCGGCCGCGCGGGCCAGAACCTTCTCGATCACCGGGACGACCGGTTCGAAGGTCGCCTCGTCGTGGACGAAGCCCCGGGCCAGGAAGTCGGGGGGCTCGGCCAGCGCCCCGGTGTCGGCGTCGACGATGGCGACGACC
This sequence comes from Streptomyces taklimakanensis, assembly GCF_009709575.1. NCBI lineage: Bacteria > Bacillati > Actinomycetota > Actinomycetes > Kitasatosporales > Streptomycetaceae > Streptomyces > Streptomyces taklimakanensis. The sequence continues at coordinate 5,324,571 of NZ_WIXO01000001.1, read as the reverse complement.
GTCACCACCCCCTCGGCCGCGAGGGTGAGCCGGTCCTTCAGGGACGCCTCGGTGGCACCCCCGACCTCCGTGCCGTCGACGTAGACGTTGCCCGCGGGCACCTTGCCGGTGACGGCGGCACGCCCGTCGACGAGGTCGACGACGACGCCGTCCTCGGCGATGACGACCCGGTCGGGGTCGACGCCGGTGCGCACGGCCAGGTCGGCGTTGGCCTTGAGGTGCTTGAACTCGCCGTGCACCGGCATGACGTTGCGGGGCTTGACGATGTTGTAGCAGTAGACCAGCTCGCCGGCGCTGGCGTGCCCCGAGACGTGCACCTTGGCGTTGCCCTTGTGGACGACGTTCGCGCCCCACCGGGTCAACCCGTTGATCACCCGGTAGATGGCGCTCTCGTTGCCGGGAATGAGGGAGCTGGCCATCAGCACCGTGTCGCCCTTGCCGACGCGGATCATGTGGTCGCGGTTGGCCATGCGCGACAGCGCCGCCATCGGCTCCCCCTGCGACCCGGTGCACACCAGCGCGACCCGGTCGTCGGGCAGCTTCTCCAGCTCCTTCATCCCGACCACCAGACCGGACGGGACCTTCAGGTACCCCAGCTCACGGGCGATGCCCATGTTGCGGACCATCGAGCGCCCCACGAAGGCGACCTTGCGGCCGTAGGCGTGGGCCGCGTCCAGCACCTGCTGGATGCGGTGCACGTGGCTGGCGAAGCTGGAGACGATGACCCGCCGGGGCGCGGTGCGCATCACCTGCTCGATCGCGGGGCTCAGATCGACCTCGGAGGTGGTGAAGCCGGGCACCTCGGCGTTGGTGGAGTCGGTGAGGAACAGGTCGACGCCCTCCTCGCCGAGCCGGGCGAAGGCCCGCAGGTCGGTGATGCGGCCGTCCAGCGGGAACTGGTCCATCTTGAAGTCGCCGGTGTGCAGCACGAGGCCGGCGCCGGTGCGGAGGGCGACGGCGAGCCCGTCGGGGATGGAGTGGTTGACCGCGACGAACTCGCAGTCGAAGGGGCCGAAGCCCCGACGGTCGCCCTCGCGCACCCGTACCGTGCGCGGCTTGATGCCGTGTTCCTTGAGCTTGGCCTCCAGGAACGCCAGCGTCAGCCTGGACCCGACCACGGGGATGTCCGCCCGCTCGCGCAGCAGGTAGGGCACGCCTCCGATGTGGTCCTCGTGGCCGTGGGTGAGCACCACGGCCACCACGTCGTCCAGGCGATCGCGGATGGAGGTGAAGTCCGGCAGGATCACGTCCACACCGGGCTGGTTCTCCTCGGGGAACAACACGCCACAGTCGACGATCAGCAGCTTGCCACCGTACTCGAAGACGGTCATGTTGCGGCCGATCTCTCCCAGACCGCCCAGGGCGACGACCCGCAGCCCTCCTTCGGGCAGGGCGGGGGGAGACTTCAAATCAGGGTGCGGATGGCTCATACCCGGACGCTACCGGAGAGCCACGGGATCGCTCCATCGACCCATCGACCAGCGGGTTCGCGTCACCTGCCCGAGACCGGCCGCGGGCCGCGCGGGTCCCGCCACGGCAGGGCACGGCGAACGCGGCGCCGTTGGTGTCGCGTCGTGATCGTTCAGTCGTGGGCGGCGAGTCTGCCGCGGAGGGTGGCGGCGAAGTCCTCGGCGGCCATCAGCCGGGCGCGCAGCGTCTCGCAGCGGGCGTCGGCGACCCTGCGGTAGGCGTCCAGGCGTTCGCGCAGCCGCTCGCGCTCGGCCTCCGCCAGGGATCCGGCATCCGAGAGCCGGTCGGTGATGGACAGCAGGTCGCGCATCTCCTCCAGGGAGAAGTCCAACGGCTTCATCCGGCGCACCACCATCAGCCGGTCCACGTCGGCGGCGGTGTAGAGCCGGAAGCCGCCCTTGGTGCGGGCGGAGGGGACCACCAGGCCGACCTCCTCGTAGTGCCGGATGGTGCGCAGCGACAGGCCCGTCCGCTCGGCCACCTCACCGATCCGCATCCGCCGCTCGTCCGTCACTGCCGCGTCCCCTCTGCCATCCGAACGGTTTTCGGATCCGTAACCCCCAACCCTACCGGGTGAGGCGAATCACAAGCTCCCGCGCGCGGTTCACCTGGGATTCACAGGACCACGGCCGCAACCATCCCTCACGTCAGGGTAGAGTTTGTTCCCGGACGGAACACCGCCCCGACTGCCTCGGCACCAGTCCCCACACCGGCGCACCGGACCGATCGGCGCGTTTCGCGCGGCCCGTGCGTACACCAGGGGCGGGTCCGAAGCCTCCGACGAGGTTCCGAGCGAGGCGCGTGGCCACGCACGCCCGGACGGCCTCGGTTGCTCCGGCGCCGTGCTCGTCGGCGGGGCCGGCCCGCCCCGACCTCAAGCGCGCCGTCACCCCGTTCCTGATCGGCACCGCCATCGAGTGGTACGGCAACCCACCCGATCGAAGTTCGGACCCGCGGTCCTCCCGCTGCTGGCCCTACGAAGTCAGCACCGGCCCGGCGGTCGATCGGCCCCGGCCTCGCGGCAAGCCGGCCAAAGCCGTGCCCCGGTGCGCCACGTCCCCCGAGAAACGCCGCCAGCACGGCCCGTTTCATCACCGAAAAGGATCTTCCCCGCGGGTGCCGCGTACGCGGGGAGCACGCGAGCAGGAGTCGCATCGCGGCGGCCGATCAGGGGCCATCCCCGCGGGTGCGGGGAGCACACCGAGCGGCCTGCGGTTCCATCCGCCGGAACCGCGATTTCCGAGCAGACTCAAAGAGTCCGGCATAGCCGCCATACGGCGCATATCACCCACGGCTCGTCACCTTGTTCTCGCTCCGGGAAGCATCCTATGCGCTGCACTTCCCCAGAGGCCGCGGCGTTCCCTGGCGGGTCCGCAGTCGGCGGGAACGGCACAGCAGCACGAACGGGCACTCGGCCATACGCCCTTGGGGGCTCGGATCGAAGCTGCGTCGGGCGCAGCGGCGGACGACCACCGAGATGGTGCCCGGTCCGCACGCCGGGCACCGATGCAGCCCGTCGGCCGTGGCTCGCGAGTCGCCGGGGTGCGACGGTGTCCGGTCTGTGGCTCATGCCGGAGTTCTACGCGACGTAGCCGGCATCGAACCAGCACGGGAGTCGGCGCCGCGCCTTCGAACCACATCCGAGCAGGGCGACCCGGACACCCTCCCGTCCGGCCCGGTCGGACCCCTCGCGGGAACGTCGGCCGCGTGCCTCCCTGCGGCATGGCGGGAGCGCGCACTCCGGCCCACGAAACTGTGGTGTCCCACCACATACGCCCGTGACCTGCGCGTTCCTACGGTGTGGCGGCACACGAACGTCCCCGCGAACGCCAGGAAGTGGTGCCGATGTCCTCCCCCGCGGCCGCTCCGCCGGCCCCCTCCAGTCTCAAGCGTGTCGTCACCGCGTCCCTGATCGGGACCACCATCGAGTGGTACGACTTCTTCCTCTACGGGTCGGCCGCCGCGCTCGTCTTCGACAAACTGTTCTTCCCCGGTTCCGATCCGCTGGTGGGCACTCTGTTGGCCTTCCTGACGTACGCCGTCGGCTTCGTCGCCCGCCCGGTGGGCGCGCTGGTGTTCGGCCACTACGGCGACCGGCTCGGTCGCAAGCGGCTGCTGGTGGTCAGTCTGCTGATGATGGGCGGCGCCACCTTCGCCATCGGGTTGCTGCCCACCCACGCCCAGATCGGCTCCCTGGCGGCGGTCCTGCTGACCATGCTGCGGTTGGTACAGGGCTTCGCGCTCGGCGGCGAGTGGGGCGGCGCGGTGCTGCTGGTCTCGGAGCACGGCGACGCGCGCAGGCGCGGCTACTGGGCGTCGTGGCCGCAGACCGGCGCGCCCGCGGGGCAGTTGCTGGCCACCGCCGTGCTGGCGGTGCTCACCGCGGTGCTGCCCGACCCGGCCTTCGAGTCCTGGGGGTGGCGGGTGCCGTTCCTGCTCTCCGGGGTGCTGGTGCTGCTCGGCCTGTGGATCCGGCTGTCGGTGGACGAGTCGCCCGTTTTCAAGGCGGCGCTGGCCAGGGCCGAGGCCCGGAAGGCGGAGGCCCGGAAGGCCGAGGGGGAGGCGGCGGAGGCCGCGCCGCTGCCGACCGTGCTGCGGGAGCACTGGCGCGACGTGCTGATCGCGATGGGCGCGCGGATGGCCGAGAACATCGGCTACTACGTCATCACCGCCTTCGTCCTGACCTACGGCACCAAGCACCTGGAGATGGGGAGACAGACGGTGCTCAACGCGGTGCTGATCGCCTCCGCGGTCCACTTCGCGGTCATCCCCGTCTGGGGCGCGCTCTCGGACCGGTGGGGGCGTCGTCCGGTCTACCTGCTGGGCGCGGCCGGCATCGGCCTGTGGGCGTTCCCCTTCTTCCGGCTGCTGGACACCGAGAGCTTCGGCCCGGTGTTGCTGGCCGTCACCGTCGGTCTGGTGCTGCACGGTGCGATGTACGCGCCGCAGGCGGCGTTCTTCTCGGAGCTGTTCGCGACCCGGGTGCGCTACTCGGGCGCCTCGATCGGCTCGCAGTTCTCGTCGGTGGCGGCCGGCGCCCCGGCCCCGTTGATCGCCACCGCGCTGCTGGCGGACTTCGGCAGCGCCACCCCGGTCGCGCTGTACCTGATCGCCGCCGCGCTGTTGACGCTGCTGGCGGTCGGCGTCGCGAAGGAGACCCGCATGCGGGACCTGGAGCGGATCGGCGAGGACGGCGTGGACGGCGTGGACGGCGCGGCCGACGGGAACGGGGGCGCGGACACGGGCCCGTCCTCCGGTTCGGTGTCGGCGGCGGGACCCCGCTGAGCCGCGGTGGGCCGGCGGCTCGGGGCGGTGCCGGTGGTCAGGGGGCGACGGCGGCGGAGACGCGGTACAGCCGCAGCGCCAACTGCACCTCCAGCACCCGCTCCGGGCTCTGCCAGTCGCTCCCCAGCAGCCGCCCGACCCTCTCCAGCCGCTGGGCCACGGTGTTGACGTGGACGTGGAGGACGTCCTTGGTGCGGACCGGACTGGAGCCGGACGCGAAGTACGCCTCCAAGGTTCCCACCAGGTCCGTGCCGCGGCGCTCGTCGTACTCCAGGACCGGTCCCAGCGTGCGGTGGACGAAGCCGTCGACGTCTCGGCCGTCGGCCAGCAGCAGTCCCAGGAAGCCCAGGTCGTCGGCGGCCGCGCCGTCGCCGTGGCGGCCCAGCAGCCGCAGGGTGTCCAGGCAGCGGCGGGCCTCGTCACAGGCGGCGGCGACCGCGCCGGGGTCGGCGGCGGGCGCGGCCACCGGTGGGGACGCCCCGACGGTGACCGGGGCGCGGACGGCCGAGCCGAGCTGGGTCGCGACCTGCCGCGCGGTGTTCCCGGCGCTCTCGCCCGAACGCAGCGGCAGTAGCAGCACGGTGCCCCCGTCGCGGGCGACGGCCAGGCCGTGCCGGGTGACGGCCAGGTGGGAGGCGGCCGACCACAGCCGCTGCCGATCGGCGCTCTTTCGTCGGCCGGTGCTCTCGCCGGCCGGGCGGGCGACGAGGACGACGTGGGGGACGTCGAGATCGGCGCCGAGCCGGGTGGCGCGTTCGCGCAGCAGTCGGGGATCACGACCGGCCGCGTCCAGCAGGTCGTCCAGGAGTTCGCCGCGCACCCGCTGTTCGGCCTCGTCGGCCGAGCGGCGGGCGAGCAGCAGCAGGGAGGTGACCATGGCGGCACGCTCCAGGGTGCGCTGGTCCACCGGGTCGAGCCTCCGGTGCCCGCGCAGCACCAGGGCGCCCAGCAGTTCGCCGCCGGCGGCGACGGCGGCGATCCAGGCGTCGCCGTCGCGTACCGCGTGGCCGTCGCGCCGGGAGCGCTCGACGGCCCGGGTGGGCGCCCCCTCGCCATCGGCGAACTCCACGTCCCCGTCCAGGACTTCCGAGACCGCGGCGGCCACGTCCTCGACGCCCCCGCCGCGCAGCACCAGTTCGGTGAGGCGGTCGTGCACCTCCGAGGAGCGCTCGATGGCGGCGCTGCGGTCGCGGATGATGGCGTTGGCCGCTTCCAGTCCGGCCATCGCCTCACGGGTCTCGGCCAACAGCCGCGCGGTGTCGATGGCGACGGCGGCGTGGGCCGCGAAGGAGGCCAGGAGGGCGACCTGCTCGCGTTCGAAGACGCGGATCCGGCGGTCGGCGGCGTACAGCACGCCGATCACCTCGCGCCCCAGCATCAGCGGTACGCCCAGGATCGCCACCAGCCCCTCGTCGCGGACGCCGGAGTCGATGGTGCGGGTGTGCAGGAAGCGCTCGTCGCGCATGTAGTCGTCGGTGACGTAGGGGCGGGCCGTCTGCGCGACCAGGCCGCCCAGCCCCTCCCCCAGGCCCAGGCGGAGCTGTTGGAAGCGGGCGGAGACGGAGCCCTCGGTGACGCGCATGTAGGTGTCGCCGCGCTCGGTGTCGTTGAGGGTCAGGTAGGCGACCTCGGCGCCCAGCAGCGAGCGGGCGCGCTGCACGATGGCCCGCAGCACGTCGTCCAGGCCCCGCACACCGGCCAGGTCGTGCGCCGTCTCGAACAGGGCGGTCAGTTCCGCCTCGCGTCTGCGGCGCCCCTCCAGTTCGGCCCGTACCCGCAGGGCGAGCAGGCGGGCCCGGTCGTGGCCGCGCAGTCCGGGGCGCTCGTACTCCTCGACCGGCGCGCCGCGGGCCAGAAGTTCGAGGAACTCCAGGGGCGCCGTCTCGGCGGGGGCGGGCTCGGTGGGACCGGGGGCGGGGTGCTCGGACATGGGCACAGGGATACCCGCCGGTCCGCGGGTGCGCCAGAGTCGGGGCGCCGGCGGTGGTGCGCCGCCCGCGCGTCCGCCGTGCCCCGGTCCCCGGTGCATCGGGGGCGCGCGGGTCAGTGTGCCGTCCAGCCGCCGTCCATCATCAACGAGGCACCGGTGACGAAGGACGCCCGGGGGCCGCACAGGTAGGCGACGGCCTCGGCGACCTCCTCGGGCTCGATCAACCGCTTGACGGCGGCGTCGGCGAGCATGATCTCGGAGACCACGCGGTCGGCGGGGATGCCGTGCGCCTTCGACTGGTCGGCGATCTGCCTCTCCACCAGGGGGGTGCGCACGTAGGCGGGGTTGACGCAGTTGGAGGTGACGCCGTGCGCGGCTCCCTCCAGGGCGACCACCTTCGACAGGCCCTCCAGTCCGTGCTTGGCACTGACGTAGGCGGACTTGTAGGCGGAGGCGCGCACCCCGTGGACGGAGGAGATGTTGACGATCCGCCCCCAGCCCCGGGCGTACATGTGGGGCAGGGCACCGCGCACCAGCCGGAAGGGGGCTTCCAACATCACCGTCAGTACGGTGTGGAAGACGTCCGGCGGGAACTCCTCCAGGGGACGCACCAGTTGCAGTCCGGCGTTGTTGACCAGCACGTCGGTTCCGTCGGCGGCCCGTTCGGCGGCGTCGAGGTCGGTGAGGTCGAGGTGGACGGGCTCCACCGCGCCGGGCAGTCCGTCCGCCAGGTCGGCCAGTCCCCTCAACCCGTCGGCGTCCCGGTCCACGGCGCGCACCCTGGCGCCCGCGGCCGCCAGGCGCAGGACACAGGCCCGGCCGATGCCCCCGGCGGCGCCGGTGACCAGGGCGGTGCGTCCGCCGAGGTCGAGGGGGGCGGTGGGGGCGGTGGGGGCGGCGGGGACGGCCGGGGAGGCGGGCTCGTCACGCGGGGTTCGCGGCGCGGTCATGGCCGGCACCCTAGACAAGGGTCCGCTCCCCCACCGATGTGTCACACACCCATACTTCGGACGTCGGTGGTGGTCTCGAACCACGTGGTTCCGTCGTCCTCCCGTGCCCGTTCGATGCGGGTCAGCGCGAACTCCTCCATTGGCGGCAGGGCGTCCGGGGCGAACCACCCCACCTCCAGGGACTCCTCGTCGTTGACCCGTGCCTCGCCGCCGACCGCCCGGCACCGGAAGGTCATGTCCACGAACTGGCAGACGTCGCCGTTGGGGTACCGCACCGGGGCCAGCGTCTGCACCAGGACCAGCCGTTCGGGGACGGCGTGGACGGCGGTCTCCTCGTGTACCTCGCGGACCACCGCGTCGGCGGGCTGCTCCCCGGGCTCCGGGATGCCGCCGATGACCGACCAGAGACCGTTGTCGGCCCGCCGGCCGAGGAGGACCCGATCCGCGTCGTCGAGGACGACCGCGGTGACCCCGGGCAGGAAGAGGAGTTGCCGGCCCACACCGGCACGCAACCGACGGATGAATTCGGGAGTCGCCATGCGGCGAGCCTACGCGTCCCCGCGCTCAGCCGGCGGCCCGGACGGCCCCGACCGCGGCCAGCAGCCGACCCTCGGCGTAGCTCACGGCGGCCCCGGGGAGCTCGCCCGGACGTCCGCCGAGGAGGACGGTGAGGCCTCCGGTGGGGTTCGCCCCGGGGTCGGGGGCCCGTCCGGCGCGGCGCAGCGCCTGCGCGGCGACCGCGGCGGCCGATCCGTACAGGGCGGGTTCGGGCGCCCCCTCGGCGGTGACGGCGGCACGGATGCGGTCGGAGACCAGCTCGTAGTGGGTGCAGCCGAGCACCACGGCCCGCACTCCGTCGGGGGTGAGCTCGGCCGCCGCCGCGACGGCGGCGTCGACGGCGTCCGTGTCGCCGCTCTCCACGGCGTCGGCCAGCCCGTGGCAGGGCACCTCGGTGATCGCCGCGCCGTTGCCGAAGTCCGCGATGAGGCGGCGCTGGTAGGGGCTGCCGGTGGTGGCGGGGGTGGCCCAGACCGCCACGGAACCGCCGCCGGCCGCGGCCGGTTTGACGGCGGGCACGGTGCCGACGACCGGCACCTCGGGCTCCAGCTCGGCGCGCAGCACCGGCAGAGCGTGCACGGAGGCGGTGTTGCAGGCGACGATCAGCGCGTCGGGGCCGTGCGCGACGGCCGCCCGCGCACAGGCCAGGGCGCGGTCGGTGATGTCGTCGGTGGTCCTCGGCCCCCAGGGCATGCCGGCGGGGTCGGAGGAGAGGACGAGGTCGGCGTCGGGCCTCGCGCGCCGCACCGCGGCGGCGGCGGCCAGCAGCCCGATCCCGGAGTCCAGAAGCGCGATCTTCACGGACTACAGCGTACGGGTACGGGCCGGGGGTGTCGCCCGCCGGAGGGCTTCCCGGGTGTCCGACGGCCGGCCCGGACGGGGGCGGAGCGTCGGCCGGCGCGGCCCGGGGCGGGGGGCCGGGAGGTCACTTGCGGCCCGGCGTCCACCGCATTCCCCATCCGTAGGCCTGGTCCACCGTCCGCTGCGGACTCACGCCCCGCTCGGGGACCAGGTAGCGCGACTCGCGTTGGACGACGAGGTCGCCGCCGTCGTTGGTGATCAGCGCCAGGGCGCAGACGGACGAGGGGACGGTGCACTCGTCTAGGGAGAAGTCGACGGGCGCGCCGTGCTGCGGGGTGAGCGTCACCGTGGCGTGGAGGCCGGAGAAGCTGCGGGCGCCCTCGTAGATCGTGACGAAGACGAGGACACGCCGGAGCTCGTCCTTGTGGTCGAGGTTGACGGTCAGGTTCTCACCGGTTTCGACGGCACCGGTGCGGTCGTCGCCGTCGAGGTGGACGTACGGTGGCCGGTGCAGCGAGCCGAAGGCGTCGCCGAGCGCCTGGACGACCCCCTTGCGGCCGTCGGCGAGCTCGTACAGGGCGCACAGGTCCAGATCGAGGCCGGAGTGCCCGGCCATGGCGCGGCCCAGTTTGGCGCCCCAGCCCTCGGACCGCTTGTGCACCCGCCAGTTGAGGTTGACCCGCAGCGCGCCGGAGGTGCCGCCCTGCTTGGTCAGGGAGACTCGTGGCGCCTCCTTGGTGAGGGTGATCCTGGTCGGCCGTGCGGGTCGCGGCGGAGCCGCCGGGGGGACGGGGGCGGGCGGGGGTTCGGGGGCGGGCGGTGGGGGCGGGGCGGCCGCGGGGGCCGGCTCGTCGACCGTGATCCCGAAGTCGCCGGCCAGTCCGGCCAGTCCGCTGTCGTAGCCCTGGCCGACGGCGCGGAACTTCCAGGCGCCCTGCCTGCGGTACAGCTCGCCCAGCACGAAGGCCGTCTCCACGGTGGCGTCCCGGCTGTCGAACCGGGCGAGTTCGGCGCCGCTGCCGGCGTCGAGCACCCGCGCGTACAGCCCGGGCACCCGGCCGAAGGCGCCGCCGTCGGCGGATCCGGCGATGACGACCGTCTCGACGTCGGGCTCGACCCGCGCCAGGTCGACGGCGAGGGTATCGGTCACGGTGGCGCCCGTGGGACGCTTGCCCTCGTGGCGGACGGCGCCGGAGGCGTGCCGCGCCTGGTTGTAGAAGACGAAGTCCCCGTCGGAGCGCACCCGTCCCGAGGCCAGCAGCAGGGCCGAGGCGTCCACGTCCGGCACCCCCGGTCCGGTCCGCCACCCGATCTCCACGCGGACCGAGTCCGCGGGGATCGGGACGTTGGTGCCCTTGGGCATGCTCATCGCTTCCCCCTCCGCCGTCCGGACCGTCCCGCGCCCGTGGCGCGGCCTTGGACCAACCTACTCGCACCCGGCGGCTTCCCGCGGAGGGGCGCGGGAGAAGTCGATTTCTCCGCCGGATCTTTTCCCGGCCCGCGGGAACGGATCGACCGTTTTCCCCGTCTTTGACCTCAGTGGGGCTCGATGACCGAGGAGACCCCGTCAAATGACCTTCCTGCCACTCTCCCCAACCAGCACATCGTGGGCTTAACTTATGAGCATGACGTCCCCCCGCAGCACCTATGGCGGCGGTGGCTACTACAGCGCGCCGTCCTTCGCTGACACCCCGATCTACGACAGCCTGGTCGCCGAGCGGGGCAAGCCTCAGATCGCTCCCATCCGCGTCCCGGCGGCCCCCTACGAGACCGCCGACCACCTGCCGTCCCTCCCGTCCGCGCTTCCCGCGCTGCCGTCCGGGGCCGGTTACCAGACACAGCAGCCGGCCCCGGCACGGGGCTATCCGCCCCCGGGTCACCAGCCGGCGCCCGCGCAGCAGCCCGCACCGCTGCAGCAGACCCCCGCCCCGTACATCCCGCAGCAGGCCGGGGCACCGCGGGGCGGCTACGGCCACCAGCACCCGAACCAGCCGCAGATGCGTCCGGTCGCAGCGCCCCGTCCGGTGCCGCCGCGGCAGATGCCGGCTCCCGCTCCCGCCCCGGCTCCGTACCCCTCCCACGAGGAGCCGTACGGCCACCCGTATCAGGGGCGTGGTTACTGACCGACCACCGCTGTCGCATCCGGGTGACAGGATGGGCACATGACCACGTCCACGCTGGCCTCGCTCAACCTCTACCCGGTGAAGTCGCTCGCGGGTGTCGGTACCACACGTGCCGTCGTGGAGCCATGGGGACTGTCGGGGGACCGGCGTTGGATGGTGGCCGGTCCGGGCGGCGTACAGCTCACCCAGCGCGAGCACCCTCGTATGGCACTGGCCGCCGCCGGGTGGACGCCCGGCGGCGGCCTGCGGCTCTCCGCGCCGGGGATGCGTCCGTTGACCGTCGAGGTGCCGGATCCCTCCTCGGAGCCGCCGACGGTGGTCGAGGTGTGGCGCACCAAGGTCGAGGTGGTGCCGGCGGCCGAGGAGGCGCACGCCTGGCTGACGGAGTACCTGGGCACCGAGGCGCGCCTGGTCCATCTCGACGAGCCCGACCGCGGACGACCGATCGCCACGCCCTACGGCCTGCCCGGTGAGACGGTGAGTCTCGCCGACGGGTTCCCGGTGCTGCTCACCACCGCCTCCTCCCTCGACGCCCTCAACCTGCTGATAGAGCAGGGGGATCACCCGGACGAGGGCCCCTTGCCCATGAACCGCTTCCGACCCAACGTGGTGGTCGAGGGCACGCCGCCGTGGTCGGAGGACGCCTGGCGCCGGGTACGGATCGGTGAGGTCTCCTTCCGGGTCGCCAAGCCCTGCGGGCGCTGCGTGGTGACCACCACCGACCAGTCCACGGGTGAGCGGGGCAAGGAGCCGCTGCGCACCCTGGCCCGACACCGGCGCTTCGGCGACCGGTTGGTGTTCGGGCAGAACCTGGTCCCGGAGAACACCGGTGTCCTGCGCACGGGCGACGTCTTCGAGGTCCTGGAGTAGCTCCCCTGCGGACGTCCTTCCGGGAGGGGACGGGTCCCCTCCTCCCGCACGCCCCGCCCCGCACGCTCCCCGCCACACGGGGAGGCGGACGGAGGAGGTGCGGGAGGTGGCGCGGCGGGAGGGGGCTCCGCACACGTCGGGCCCCGCCGGCACCGCCCGCCCTGCTCGCCGTCAAGCAGGCCGTGCGGTTCCGCCGCGCCACCACGGACCCTCCGGGAGGGGGACGCCGCTCCATGCCCCGCTCCCGGGTCGCGCACTGCCCCTGGGGGCAGCCCTCCCGGCGCCGGCGGTCACGGGGCCGTTCGCCTGGCCGGAGCCAGGCACCGCCGTACGGCCGGGAACCTTGTGACGTCGTTCCGCGAAGCGGTCGGGCCCACCGCGTCGGCCGGCCCGCGGCGGTGCCGCGGGCCGGCCCGGCGGTGGATGCGCGTCGCCACGTTAGGCAACGGAAGGTTGCGGGAAGGTTGCCCGGCCTCGGCCGGCGGGGTGTCAGCGGGGGGCGCCGACGGCGCGGGAGCCGAGCCCGTAGGAGTCCCGCAGGGCGCGCAGTCGGGCGGCGGGCACCGTCCTGGCCCCCGGAGGCAACGCGTCGACCAGGGCCTCCCACACCTCCAGGTCGTCCTCGCCCCATGGGCTGCGCACCCAGGTGTCCAGCAGTTCCGGATCCCGGTGGGCCACCAGGGCCCGCCGCAGCCGGTCCTCCAACGCCCGCCGCAGCCGGACCACGCCGGGCGCGTCGGACAGCGGCAGCAGCGGGCCTCGGTAGGCGGCCAGCGCGGTACCCGGCTCCCCCGCGGTCAGGGCATCGGCGACGGTGTCGAGATCGGTGGCCACGCGAGTGGTCAGCCGGTAGGGGCGGGAGGCCAACAGGGGGCCCAGCAGCCGCCGCAGCCGGGAGAGTTCGGCGCGCAGGGTGACGGGGTTGACGTCACGCTCGCCGTACAGCTCCAGGGCGAGCCGGTCGCCGGAGAGTCCGTCGGGATGGGCCGCGAGCAGCAGCAGGATCTCGCTGTGCCGGCGCCCCAACCGCACCGGCCCGGGCCCGCCGGCGGGGAGCCCGCCGTGGAACAGCGCCTCGTCCCGGCCCAGCGCCTCCAGCACGGGGACGGCGGTCGGGTCGAGCGAGGCCAACTGGGCCTCGGCGGCGCGGGCGGTGGCCTGGACGAGGGCCAGGCTGTGCGGGGAGGCGAGGTGGTCGCCGCCGGTGATGTCCACGGCCCCCAGCAGGCGACGGGTGCGCGGATCCCTGACGGGCGCGGCGGCGCAGCTCCAGGGCTGCACGGGACGGCAGTAGTGCTCGGCGGCGAAGATCTGTACCGGGTGGCCGACCGCCAGGACGGTGCCCGGGGCGTTGGTGCCGGCGTGGGCCTCGTCCCAGCGGGCTCCGGGGACGAAGTTCATCCGCTCGGCACGCCGCCTGACCTGCGGGGGCCCCTCGACCCACAGCATCCGCCCGTGTTCGTCGCACACCGACAGCAGGTGGGCCCCGTCCTCGGCGATGGTGCCCAGCAGTTCACGGAAGAGCGGCATGACCCGGGCCAGGGGGTGCGCCTCGCGGTGGGCCCGGAGGTCCTCCTCGGCGAGGTCGACGCCGGCCACGTGATCCGGACCGACCGCCGCCCTGGCCGACCGGCGCCAGGAGTCGGCTATCAGGCTCCGGACGGGGGCGCCGATCTCGCCCCCGGTGAGGAACGCCTCGTGGGCCCGGCGGAGCGCCACCGTCCGTTCGGCCGGATCGGCGCCCGTCTCCAGCGCCAGCCATTGCTTGAGCACACGGTCATCGTGCTGCCACGGACGGTGTGACCGCAACGGGGACGGCGCGGAGTGTCGCGCGGCCGGCGGCGCTGCTCCGGAGGGACGCCTTCCGGGTGTGGCGCGCCACGCTGTGGGGACACGGGCCTGGGGCGCCTGTCCGAGGGCCCACCGACCCGACCGACCCCCTGGAGGACGACCGATGCAGGACTCGGCGACGCACCCCCCGCTCGTGTCCCCTCTCACCGACCGCGAGTGCGCACTGCTGGACGCGCACTGGCGCGCCCTGAACTACCTGGCGGCGGGCCAGCTCTACCTGCGGGACAACCCGCTGCTGAGCGAGGAGTTGCGGCCCGAACACGTCAAGCCGCGCCTGCTGGGTCACTGGGGAACCTGCCCGGGCCTGGGGCTGGTCCACACCCACCTCAACCGGGTGATCTCCGCCCGCGACCTGGACGTGCTGTGCGTGTGGGGGCCGGGCCACGGGGCGCCCGCGGTGCTGGCCGGCAGTTGGCTGGACGGCACCTTCGGGGAACGGTGGCCGGACACGGGCCGCGACAGGGCCGGCATGGCCCGTCTGTTCGAACGGTTCTCCTCCCCCGGCGGCCTGCCCAGCCACACCGCTCCGGTGGTGCCCGGCTCGATCCAGGAGGGCGGCGAGCTGGGGTACTCCCTGGCCCACGCCTACGGCGCCGTCCTGGACAACCCGGACCTGCTGGCGGTCTGCGTCGTCGGCGACGGCGAGGCCGAGACGGGCCCGTTGGCCGCCTCCTGGCACTCGACCGCGTTCCTGGACCCGGTGCGCGACGGGACCGTGCTCCCCGTGCTGCACCTCAACGGCTACAAGATCGCCAACCCGACCGTGCTCTCCCGCATCCCCGAGGGGGACCTGGACGCCCTGCTGCGCGGCTACGGGCACGATCCGCTGTACGTGACGGCCGCTCCCGACACCCCGCCCGAGACGGTGCACCGCGCCATGGCGGCCGCCCTGGACCAGGCGCTGGACCGGATCGCCGCGCTGCGCCGGACGGCTCGGGAGGAGGGGGTGGCCGAGCGTCCTCACCGGCCGATGATCGTGCTGCGCACCCCCAAGGGCTGGACCGGTCCCCGCGAGCTGGACGGCGAGCCGGTGGAGGACACCTGGCGTTCCCACCAGATCCCGCTGAAGGACGTGCGCGAGAACCCGGAGCGGCTGCGCGCGCTGGAGCGGTGGCTGCGCTCGTACCGGCCCGAGGAACTGTTCGACTCCTCCGGCCGCCCACGCCCCGAGGTGCTGGAGTGCGTGCCGCGCGGGGGGCGGAGGCCGGGTGCCTCGCCGCACGCCGACGGCGGACGGCTGCGGCGTCCGCTGCCCCTACCGGACCCGTCGGAGTTCGCGGTGCCGGTGGAGGCGCCCGGCGCGTCCGTCCACGAGCCGACCCGGGTGCTGGGCACCCTGCTGCGCCGACTCGTGGAGGACACCGCCGACCGACGCGACTTCCGGCTGGTCTCCCCCGACGAGGCCGAGTCCAACCACCTCCAGGACGTGCTCGCCGCCACGCCCCGCGCCTGGCAGGGCGCCGTCCTGGACACCGACCGGAACCTGGACCGGGGCGGCAGGGTGATGGAGGTGCTCTCCGAGCACCTGTGCCAGGGCTGGCTGGAGGGCTACACGCTCACCGGGCGGCACGGTCTGTTCGCCTCCTACGAGGGGTTCTCCACCATCGTCGCCTCCATGGCCACCCAGCACGCCAAATGGCTGCAGAACGCCCGGGAGGTGCCCTGGCGGGCCCCGGTCCCCAGCCTCAACTACCTGTTGAGTTCGCACGTGTGGCGCCAGGATCACAACGGCTTCTCGCACCAGGACCCCGGATTCGTCGACCACATCCTCAACAAGAGCCCGGACGTGGTGCGGGTCTACCTCCCGCCGGACGCCAACACCCTGCTGTACGTGGCCGACCACGTGCTGCGGACCACCGACGAGGTGAACGTCGTCGTCGCGGGCAAGCAACCCTGCTTCGACTGGCTCGCCCCCGAGCAGGCCCGCGAGCACTGCGCGCGCGGCGCCGGCGTGTGGGAGTGGGCCGGCAGCGAGGAGCCGGGCCGGGAGCCGGACGTGGTGCTGGCCTGCGCCGGCGACGTGCCCACCCAGGAGGTGTTGGCCGCCGCCGCCCTGCTGCGCGAGCACCTGCCGGACCTGGCGGTGCGGGTGGTCAACGTCGTCGACCTGGCCCGACTCCTCCCGAGCGGGAGCCATCCGCACGGACTGTCGGACGGGGACTTCGAGGCGCTCTTCACCCGTGACCGGCCGGTGGTCTTCGCCTACCACGGCTACCCGTGGCTGATCCACCGGATCGCCCACCGGGCCGGCCTCCACGACCGGCTGCACGTGCGCGGCTACCGGGAGAGCGGATCGACCACCACCCCGTTCGACATGGTGGTGCGCAACGACGCCGACCGTTACCGGCTGGTCATGGACGTCGTCGACCGGGTTCCGGGCCTGGCCGACCGGGCCGCGGAGCTGCGCCGGACGATGGAGAGGACGCGCGAGCGGCACCACCACTGGGTCCGCGAGCACGGCACCGACCTGCCCGAGGTGGACGGCTGGCGCTGGCCCGGGTGACCGGGCGGCGGGACGTCCCCACCGTCCGTACGGCCGGGTCACCCGGTGGGGACGAGCACCACCGGGCAGTGGGCGTGGTGCAGCACCGCGTGGGTGACCGGCCCCAGGTGCATGCCGAAGCGGCGGTGCCGGCGGTGGGTGGCCAGGACCACCAGGTCGGCCCCCGCCCCGGCCTCCACCAGCGCGTGGCCGGGACCGGCGTACACCGTCTCGGTGCGGGCGTCGACGTCCGGGTACGCCTCGCGGAGCTCCGCGACGGCCTCCAGCGCGACGCCCTCCTCGTAGCGCGCCTGCTGTTCGGCGATCTCCTCCAGGTAACGGGTGGGCGGAGGGGCCAGGGCCCCGACGGCGTGCACCGGCAACTCCCAGGCGTGCAGCACCCGCAGCGCCGCCGCGCGGCGCCGGGCCTCCTCGAAGCCGTAGCGGACCGCGTCGGTGTCCGTCCCGTACTCCACGCCGACGACGACGGCGTGGTGGAGGCGGTCGTTGTCCCCGCGCACGACCATCAGCGGTCCCTCGATGTGCGAGGCCACCCGCAGGCCCACCGAGCCCAGCAGCAGCCCGGTGAACCCGCCGTGGCCCCGGGTGCCGACGACGGTCAGCGCGGCCCGTCGACCGGCGTGCACCAGGGCGGCGACGGCGGTCTCGTCGGTGACGACCGGTTCCACCCGCAGCCCCGGGGCGCTCTCGCGGGCGCGTTCGGCGGCCGCCTCCGCGACGTGCCGGAAGTGCCGGCGCAGCGCCCGGCGGTGCTCGTCGCCGTCTCCTCCGGCCGGCTCCTTCCCCGTCCCCTCCTCGTCCGCGCCGCCCGCGGTCGCCTCCGTGCCCCCCGCGCCCCCCGGGGCCTCCGTGCTCCCCGTGTCGACGCGCCCCGCGCCGGGAGCGAAGCGGTACGGGGGCATGCCGCACAGGACCTCCAGCGGCGCCCCGCGCAGGACCGCCTCCTCCACCGCCCGGTCCAGGGCGCGCAGGGAGTGGTCCGAGCCGTCGACGCCGACCACGACGGGGGGCTGGGAAGGGCTGTTCACGGTCCTCACCTCTTCGGACACGACACGGCCGGGCGCGTCGGGACCCGTCGCCGCGGGCCGTGGCGGGTACGGACGCACGTCAGTCGGTTCCCGCCGGAAGGCCGTCGAACACCGGTGTCCGGCGGAAGTACGCCCGAGTGCGGCGACCTCTTCTCCCGTCTCCCCTCTCCCGTCCGCCCTCTCCGCCCGCCCTCCCCGTCCGTCCTCCCGTGCCTCCGGACCGTTGCCCCACGCTCCTTTCCGCCTCGGGCGCCGACGGGTTGACGCCTGTGCGGTTGCCGGCGGGGCCACTACTCTCGACGTGACGGAGAAACCGGTGCCTCCGGCCGCCCGGCCCCGTGCGGGACCGGGGCGACGGGGGCCGGGGCGAGGGGGTGAGCGATCGTGCGATCGATCGCCGGACTGTGGCGCTGGCGGAGGAACCCGCTGTGTCGGGGCACCGACCGCGCGGAGGGCTGGATCACCCTGTGCGCCGTCCTGACGGTGCTCCTGGCCGCGCCCGTCGCCGCGCTGTGGGGCGGCCACACCGCGCACGAGACGCTCTCGGGGATCGTGCGGGAACAGCACCGGGAACGGCACCAGGTGTGGGCGACGGTGGCCGAGACCTCCCCCGGCGGCTCCGACGCTCCCGAGACGGACTCCGACCGCCGGGTGGCCGCCACCTGGACGGCCGTCGACGGCAGCACCCACTCGGGCACGGTCGTCACCGACCGCGCGACCGAGCCCGGGGACCGGCTGCGGGTGTGGATCGACGCCCGTGGCGAGGTCACCACCCGTCCCATGGACGCCGACACCGCCGCCTCGCACGCCGCCCTGGCCGGGGTCGGGACGGGCGTGCTCACGGCGCTCCTGGTGGAGGTGGTGCGGCGGCTGGTCGTACGGCGGTTGGTGTCCTGGCGCTACGCCCGCTGGGAGGAGGAGTGGGCCCGGGTCGGCCCCGACTGGGGGTGGGCCGGGCGGTCGAACTGACCACTCGCCCACCGCAGTTGCGTCCGGCCGGCCGATGACGGGCGGACCGGTCATCCCATCGGCCCGGCACACGCTACGGTGGTGCTCCGGATGTGCGCGGCAGCGCGGTCGACGTTCGCACGAGGTTTGGGGCAAGGCGGTCCATGGCACAGGGCTCGGTCCAGGTGACGCACACCAGCACGTCGCGGTGGCGGCGCCGAACCGGCGACTACGCCACCCTCTCCGCGGCCCTGCAGGCCGCCGGCGACGGGGACGTGTTGACCGTGGCCCCCGGCACCTACCGCGAGAACCTGGTGGTCGAGCGTGCCGTCACCCTGCGCGGCCCCGAGCGCGGGGAGGCCGGCTCGGTGCGGATCGCGCCGCCCGACGGAGTCGCGCTGACCGTGCGCGCGGCGGCCGTCGTACGGGACCTCCAGATCGAGGGGCAGGACGTCACGGCACCGGCGCTGCTGATCGAGGAGTGCACCGCGGAACTGTCCGGCCTGCGGGTGGTGACGCGGTCGGCGGCCGGCGTGGAGGTGCGGTCCGGGGCACGGCCGACCCTGCGCCGCTGCACGATCGACAACCCCGCCGGGCTCGGCATCGGCATCGGCGGCGGCGCGGGCGGGCTGTTCGAGGAGTGCGAGGTGGTGGCGGCCGGGCAGTCCGGCATCGTGGTGCACGACGGCGCCCACCCCCGGCTGGAACGTTGCCGGGTCCACCACGCCTCGGGCGCCGGCCTCTCGCTGATCGGGGAGGGCAGCGCGGTGGACGCCGTGGGCTGCGAGGTCTACGAGATCAGGGGCGCCGGGGTGCGGGTCGCCTCGCGGGCGTCCGGACACCTGTCCGACTGCCGGGTGCACCGCACCTCCGCCGACGGCGTCACCCTCGACACCGACGCGGTGCTCACCCTCGCCGACTGCGAGATCCACGACGTCCCGGAGAACGCGGTCGACCTGCGCTCCCGCTCGGTGCTGACCCTGACCCGCTCCACGGTGCGCCGCTTCGGCCGCAACGGCCTGTCGGTGTGGGATCCGGGCACCCGGGTGGACGCCAACGGCTGCCAGATCCGGGAGAGCACCGGCGACTACCCGGCGGTGTGGGTCAGCGACGGGGCCTCGGCGCTGCTGGACTCCTGCCGGGTGCACGACGTGCCCGACGCCCTGTTCGTCCTGGACCGGGGCTCTCGGGCGGACGTCCTGGACAGCGATCTGGCACAGGTGCGCAACACGGCGGTGTCGGTGAGCGACGGCGGCACGGTGCAGTTGGACGACTGCCGCATCCGGGAGGCCACGACCGGCGCCTGGTTCCGTGACCACGGCAGCGGCGGCACCCTGGCGAACTGCACGATCGACGGCGCCGGCACGGGCGTGATCGTCACCAAGGGCGCGGATCCGACCGTCGAGCGCTGCGTCGTCACCGGCCCCGTCGAGGCGGGCTTCTACGTCTCCGCCGACGGGCGGGGCACCTTCACCGAGTGCCGGGTGACCGGTTCGCACGGCTACGGCTTCCACGTGATCGACGGCTGCCGCGCCGTGCTGCGCCGCTGCCGCACCGAGCGCTGCGCGCGCGGGGGCTACGAGTTCGCCGACGAGGGCCCCGTCGTGGAGGACTGCACCAGCGACCAGAGCGCCGCGCCGGTGCCGGCGGCGCCCGCTCCCGCGCCGCCGGTGGATCCCGCGCCGCCGGCGGACCCGGCCGTCCGCACCGCCGGGCTGCTCGGTGGCATACCCCAGCAGCAGC
The DNA here is from genome assembly GCF_009709575.1 of Streptomyces taklimakanensis. Taxonomy (NCBI): domain Bacteria; kingdom Bacillati; phylum Actinomycetota; class Actinomycetes; order Kitasatosporales; family Streptomycetaceae; genus Streptomyces; species Streptomyces taklimakanensis. The sequence continues at coordinate 5,304,511 of NZ_WIXO01000001.1, read as the reverse complement.
CGACCGGGACCGCCCCGACCGACCGGGACGGTCCGGGCGGGGCCGGAGCCGCCCGCGACGCCGGCGGCGCGGTCGAGGCCGCGCGCCCGGCGAAGGAGGTGTTGGGCGAACTCGACGCGCTGGTGGGCCTGGAGAGCGTCAAGAAGGAGGTCCGGGCGCTCATCGACATGATCGAGGTCGGCCGCAGGCGACGGGAGGCCGGGCTGAAGGCGGCCTCCGCCCGCAGGCATCTGGTCTTCACCGGTCCGCCCGGCACCGGCAAGACCACGGTCGCCCGGCTCTACGGGGAGATCCTGCACTCGCTGGGGGTGCTGGAGCGCGGTCACCTGGTGGAGGTCTCCCGGGTCGACCTGGTCGGCGAGCACATCGGCTCGACCGCGATCCGCACCCAGGAGGCGTTCGACCGGGCGCGCGGCGGCGTGTTGTTCATCGACGAGGCGTACGCCCTCTCCCCCGAGGACTCCGGCCGGGACTTCGGCCGGGAGGCGATCGACACCCTGGTGAAGCTGATGGAGGACCACCGTGACGAGGTGGTCGTCATCGTCGCCGGCTACACCGCGGAGATGAAGCGCTTCCTGGACGTCAATCCCGGTGTGGCGTCCCGCTTCTCACGCACCATCACCTTCGACGACTACACCCCCGAGGAACTGCTGCGGATCGTCGGGCAGCAGGCGGAGGAGCACGAGTACCAGTTGGCCGAGGGAACGGCCGAAGCGTTGGTGGGGTACTTCGCCGGGCTTCCCAAGGGGCCGTCCTTCGGCAACGGCCGCACCGCGCGGCAGACCTTCGAGGCCATGGTCGAGCGGCACGCGGGCCGGGTCGCCCAGTTGGACGACCCGGACACCGACGACCTGACGCTGCTCCACCCCGAGGACCTGCCGGGCCCCACGCGAAACTGACCGCCCCGCGGCCTACCCGACCGCGCCGCGGTCGGGCTGGGCCGGTACCGAGGGTCCTCCGCGCGCCGCCAGCCGGTCCAGCAGGGCGGCGCGCTCGGCGTCGAAGGCGGGGTCGGCCCGGTAGTCGCCGTGGCCGCGGATCGGCTCGGGCAGCGGGTACTCGGGGGTCCTGCCGTACCGCAGGGGGTCCCGCAGCGGATCGCGGTCCACCTCCGGCCCCCCGTCCTCCCCATCGACCAGCACCGGACCGCCGATCGGATCGGTGCGCCGCCACAGGTTCCGCCAGCAGTCCACCTCCTCCGCCAGCGCGCGCAGCGGCCCGGGGCCGAAACAGGACGGGAACCAGCGGCCGTAGAGCCGTTCCAGCGGCGATCCGTAGGTGAGCAGCGCCACGCGTCCGCGGGTGGCGGGATCGAGCTGCCAGACGGCCGCGGCGGCCAGCACACTGCCCTGGGAGTGCCCGGAGATCACCAGTCGCCCGCCGGTCCGCGCGGTCCAGGTGGACATCCGCCAGGTGAGGTCCGGCACCGCGCGCTCGGCGTAGCAGGGCGGCGCGAAGGGGTGGGCGGCGCGCGGCCAGAAGGTGCCCACGTCCCACAGGATGCCGATCGTGCGGCGGGCGGCGGCGTCGCGGTAGGCGCGGCGTCCCATCGCCACCAGCAGCAGCACCACCGCCCCCATCAGCCAGGAGCCGAGCGCCTGGGCCGCCTCGGCGGCCGCGGGCAGCGGACCGGGCCAGGCCCGTGCCGCCGCTCCGGGCGGCAGTTCGGTGCGGACCGCACCCGCCAGCGCGCCGCCGCCCAGCAGCAGTGTGGCGGCGGTGACGGAGGCGATCAGGGTCGGTGCCGCGTCGGTGAGCCGCGCCCGGGCGACGGCGCCGGCGATCCGACGGCTGCGGGAGGCCTGTTCGCGGGGTTCGCCCTCGTAGGAGTCGACGATCCCCGGGGTGAGCCTCCCGCGTTCCCGGACCACGTGGACCACGGCGCCCGACGCGAAGACGAGGACGACCAGGAGCAACAGCGGTATGGCGGCGGCCTGCCAACTCAACAGCACCGGAGGGCCGGTGATGGCGCCGCCGGCCATGCCCGGGGTGCCGTCCTTGTCCAGCCAGTCCGCCACGCGCTGGGCCGTGCCTCCGGTCAGCACCCCGCCGAGCGCGCACGCCAGCAGGGCCACCGCGGCGCCGCCCAGACCGCCCATGGCGCACCGCCCGGCGCACGAGCCGGGCGGCGTCGCCCGGTGCAGCACGTACGCGGTGACGGCGGTGGCGGCCGCCAGGGCGCCCTGGAGGAGCATGAGCCAGGCGAACACGCCGGTGCCCGGGAGTTGCGCGGAGGACGACCAGCCCGGACGGGGCCAGGCGGCGTACCCGGCGACCAGCGCCAGTACCCCCACCGCGGCCCCCGGCAGCACCGTCGAGGCGAGCCGGTCGATCCTCTCGTCCGGCTCGGACTCGGTGCGCCCCTTGCGGACCGCGACCAGCACGGTGGCCGCCCAGCCCGCCGCGACGGCGACGGCCGCCGTCCAGCCCCAGCCGGTGGGCACCGGGCCGCCGGGTCGCCGGTCGTGGTCGAGGACCGCGGTCAGCAGCGCGGTCGCCACCGTCAGCAGTCCGGCGGCGGTGTGCGCGGCGCGCAGCCGGGAGACCAGGCGGCGGCCGTACCAGAAACCGGGCAGGGACAGCGCGGGCCGCTCCCCGCCGGGTTGGGGGTGGGCCGGCCCGGGCGGCCGCGGGGGCGGCGAGGCGGACTCGTAGGCGCTCCAGGTGCGGTGTGACAGCCACCACAGCAGTGCGGTGAGCGCGACGGGCGGCAGCGCGGCCAGGACGAGCCGGCGGCCGGGCTGCGACCACCACCCCCCGGTGAGCGGGCGCAGCCAGGGTTTGCCGGCCGCGCAGCGCTCGGAGGCGGCGCACTGCCAGGCGACCAGGTCGAGGGCGACCTCGCAGGCGGCGGCGGTCAGCAGGACGGTCAGGGAGAGCGCCACCAGCCTCACCAGCACGTCGTAGACCCGCTGGGCGGGGTGCCGGGCCGGCGCGGCCGGACGCATCCAGTGGGCGAGGTTGGCGACCATGAACGGCAGCAGGAGCAGCCACAGGGCGCGGGCGCTGTTGCCGGAGGTGAGGTTGGACCAGCAGTACGCCTCGGGGATGGGGCGGGGGGCGCGACCGGCCGACGGCGGGTGCGCCGGACGCTCCCCCGGGCGGTCCTCGGCAGTCGCGTCGTCGGTGCGGCGGTGGATGCCGGCGGTGCCGTCCCCGGTGACGCGGACGGTGCGCGGATCTCCCAGCATCTCCTGCGGCGTGGTGCCGCCCACACCGTGCACCAGGAGTTCCAACGCCGGTTCGTGGTGTGCGCCCGCCGGTGCTCCCGGCCGGTTGTCGGACAATGTCACGGCCCCCGATCCGCGGGCCTCCCGCCCGCCCGACTCCCTCGTGGAGCCTCCAGGATGGGGGGTGTACACCCTTGGGCGCACCCCGAACGGCCCACCGGCACGTCACAATCGTGCCGCGGGCGCTGTCGGAGCTCCGTGGAAGGATGTGGGCCGAACAGATGCCCGTATGACCGCGCGTACGGCCACCGGTGTGGAGAAGGGACGGACCGACAGGTGAGCGAGAACCAGAACCTCCTGGCGGAGCAGCGGCGCACGCTCATCCTGGACGAGGTCAGGCGCCGCGGCGGGGTGCGCGTCAACGAGCTGACCCGCCGGCTGAAGGTCTCGGACATGACGGTGCGCCGCGATCTGGACGCGCTGGCCCGGCAGGGCGTCCTGGAGAAGGTGCACGGCGGCGCGGTGCCGGTGTCGGGGGCGAGCACCCACGAGCCGGGGTTCGAGGCGAAGTCGTCCCTGGAACTGGGGGCCAAGGAGGAGATAGCGCGGGCGGCCGCCGCGATGGTGGCGCCGGGGAGCGCGATCGCGCTCTCGGGAGGGACGACGACGTACGCGTTGGCCCGGCACCTGTCGGAGGTGCCGGAGTTGACGGTGGTGACCAACTCCGTGCGGGTGGCGGACGTCCTCCACGCCGCGCGGGGCGCGGACGGCGGCACGGGGAACGACGCGGGGGGCGGCGGCCGGGCGGGCGCGGCGACGGTGGTGCTCACCGGTGGGGTGCGCACCCCCTCGGATTCGCTGGTGGGTCCGGTGGCGGACGCGGCGATCCGCTCCCTCCACTTCGACGTGCTGTTCCTGGGCGTGCACGGCATATCCGTCGAGGCGGGGCTCTCCACGCCCAATCTGGCCGAGGCGGAGACCAACCGCCGTCTGGTCCGTTCGGCCCGCCGGGTGGTCGTCGTCGCGGACCACACCAAGTGGGGAACGGTGGGGCTCAGCTCGTTCGCCTCGCTGGAGGAGGTGGACACACTGGTGACCGACAGCGGGATGCCGGAGGCGACGCGCACCGAGATCGGCGACCTCCTTCCGGGCCTGGAGCTGGTGGTGGCGGGTGGGGGAACCGGTGACGCGGAGGGCGCGCGGTAGCGCGGGGGGAGTCGTTCCGTGCCGTGGTGCGCGTACTGCCGTTCCCACCCTCTGGCGCACCGGCGGGGACGGGTGCAGACTTCTTGGCGGGGCACCCGGTGGGTGACGCCGACGAGGACCCGGCCGCGACGGCGAGCCGACGGTGACGAGGTGGGAGGCGGTGCGCTGTGGCGGAGCCCGAGTTCAGTGCCACCGGAGTACGGATAGCACGGTGGCTGCGTTCGCTCACCCGGTCCGGACAGGTCGTCGTCCGTGACGGCCGACTGGTGCTGCTGACCAGCTACGGACGGGAGATCGACGGCGCCCCGGTGGAGCAGGTCCGCGTCAGCGGGCCGTGGTACGCCGCGTCGGACCGGGCACTGGCGACCATCAACGGCAACCGGTACGCGTTGCGTCTGAAGGGACAGGTGCGCGACGCCCTGGTGGCCGCGCTGCGCGGTGCCCGGAGTCGGAGGGTCCCCACGGTCGCGGCGGAGGGGCGGACGGCCCCCCGCTGAGTGGCGCAGCACCTTTGACACTCCCGACTTGCACCCTTTTGTCACCTGAATCACGCTGATGCTTGTGTCGTAGCGGCCGTCAGCACGCTTGACGCGCTCTCCGTCGTCCGGATCCTCACCCGTCATTCAGGGAGCCGCAGTCGTGATCAGCCACCCCAGTACGTCCGGCCGGCAACGGACGGTGGAGTTCCAGGCCTTGCCCTCGCGGGCCGGACAGGTTCGCCGAATCGTTTCCGCTCATCTGCGCTACTGGAAACTGGACGCGCTCGTCGCCCCGGCCTCGACCGGTGTCGCCGAGTTGCTCTCCGACGTCCACCGCCGGACGGGCACCGACCGGCGGTGCACCGTGGAGATCGCGTTGCGCCTGGACGAGTTGAGGATCTCCGTGCGCGACGACACCCCGGGGCCGCCCACCGCCCGCTTCCCGGGGTTCCTCCCCGTCGGCACCGGTCGGGTGGCGCGCGACGACACCGAGGACGGGGCCCTGTGGCTCACCCTGCCGGTCCCGCCCCGGACCGCCTCGGGCGACGCGCCCGTGCCCCCCGCGGGGTCCGTGCCCCCCGCGGGATCCGCGGCACGGTCGGTGGGCGGCGAACCGCGTCAGGTCCCGCCCCCGCCGTCGTCCCCCGAGCCGGAGCCCGAGCCGGGGTCCCTGTCGCGACCGGGCTCCTCGGCCCGCTCCCGGAGGCCGGCTCCCGCCCGAGCGGGAGCCGGCGCCCGGACCGCTCCCTGACCGCTCCCTGACCGCGCCCCCGGCGCCGTGCGCGCTCAGCCCGACAGCGCCGCCATGGGGTCGTCCAGAACGGGCTGCCAGGCCAGTTCGGCGGCGCCGACCAGGCTGCTGTGTTCCAGGGCGCAGGCCAGCACCGGCACGCTGCCGCCGCGTCCCCACAGGCTGCGCTCCCCCATCACCGCGTGCAGTCGCTCGGCATCGACCTCCAACAACGCGCTGTGCAGACCGCCCAGGAGGATCCGGTCGGGGTTGAGGATGTTCACCAGCCCGGCCAGCCCGAGGCCGAGCCGGTCGACGAGGAGGTGGGCGGCGTCGCGCACCGCCGGGTCGGTGGCGTATCCGGTGCGGAGCAGTTCCAGGGCGCGCCGGAGCATGCCGGTCTCCGGTCCGGGTTCGCGCCCGGCGGCCTCCAGGAAGGCCAGGGGGTCGGTCTCCACGTCGAGGCAGCCCCGCCCTCCACAGTGACAGGGCCGGCCGCCCGGATCCACGGTCAGGTGTCCGACCTCCATCGCCAGCCCCGAACTGCCGGTGTGCAACCGGCCGTCGAGGACCAGCGCGCCGCCGACGCCGCGGTGCCCGGTGGCCACGCACAACAGGTCGCGGGCGCCGCGGCCGGCGCCGTGGCGGTGCTCGGCGAGCGCCACGAGGTTGATGTCGTTGGCGGCGTGGCCGGTCACGGGCTCGTCCCCGGACGGCCCGACGACACCGGCCCCGGCCAGGCAACGGGTGAAGATGTCCCGCACCGGCGCGCCCGGAGGCCAGGCCAGGTGCAGCGGGTTGAGGGCCGTGCCCTCGGGTTCGGCGACGGCGGAGGGGACCGCCAGCCCCGCCCCCAGGCAGCGCCGCCCGGTCTCGCGCAGCAACCGGACCCCGGCGTTGACGACCTCGGTGAGGACCTGCGCCGGATCGGCCTCCACGGTCAGGGCGCCGGGCTCGGTGGCGACGATGCGGCCGCCCAGTCCGACGAGGGCGGCGCGGAACCCGTCGGCGTGCACCTGCGCGGCGAGCACGACCGGACCGTCGGGGTCGATCGACAGCCGGTGCGAGGGGCGCCCCTGGGTTCCCGCCGCGACCCCGGGCCGGGAGTCGACGGTGATCAGCCCGAGCGCCTCCAACTCGGCGGCCACGGCCCCCGCGGTCGCCCGGGTCACGCCGAGCTCCGCGGTGAGCACCGCACGGGTGGGCGCGCGCCCGGTGTGCACGAGTTCCAGCGCCGGGCCGAGGGCGCCGCGGCCTCTCTCCAGCCTTGTTGTACGCGTCGGGGTCACCGTTCCATTCTGGCTTTGTGTCGCTCCCGAACAAAGCGGGTGGCCTCCGGATGTCCCAGTGGAACCGCGCCGGCCTCCGGCACACCGTCCCCCGTGGACACCGAGCGCTTCGCCGAACGTCTCCGGGGCGAGGGCGGGTTGCCGCCCGGCGCGTCGTCCGCGCGCACCTTCCGGGCACGGCGGCAGGCCCACGAGACGACGCTCCGCCGCGTCGACGCCGGACCCTGGCGCGCCCCTCCACCGTCCGGTGGAGCGACCGAGGCCGACCGGGGCGCGCGAGGCCCGCGGCGTCGGGTCGGCCACGCGTCGAGGACGCGCCGGTGGGCGCCCGTACCGTGTGCGGTTCCACGCGGCCGGACCCAGGCGCGTCCCGACCGGTCCGTTCGTCGGAAGATCCACTGGAACGCTGCCGAGGACGTAGGCTCATAGGGCAGCGAGGGAGGGCGCACATGGCTGAGGGTCTGCGATTCGAACTGCTCGGTCCGCTGCGAGCCTTGCGCGACGGGGCCGAGGTACCACTGGGACCGCCCAGACAGCGGGCGGTGCTCGCCGTCCTGCTGCTCCAGGAAGGGCGGCCGATGTCGTACGACGCGCTGGTGAGCGCGGTCTGGGGCGGCGAACCGCCCTCACACGTGCGGAACCTGGCACAGAAGTACGTCTCCGGTCTGCGTCGGGCCTTCGCGGCGGCGGGTGGCGGGGGCTCGTCCCCGGAACTGGTGTGGACCGGCAGCGGCTACCGATTGGAGAACGCCGGGATCGACGACCTGGCGGAGCGGAGGACGCTGCTGCGCGAGGCCCTGACCGCGCGGGAGTCCGGCGACCTCCGTCGGGCCGGCGCGCTGGCGAGACAGGCCGAGGAGCTGTGGCGCGGCGAGTTCGCCGAGGGGCTCACCGGCCCGTATCTGGCCGGCGAGCGGCGCCGCTGGGCGGAGAAGCGCCTGATGGTGCTGGAGACGCGCCTGGAGGGCGATCTGGAGCTGGGCCACTACCGCGAGTGCGTCCGCGAGTTGACGCGGCGGGTGGACGAGCACCCCTTGCGCGAACGCCTGGTGGAGCTGCTGATGTTGGCCCTGTACCGCGGTGGGAGGCCCGCGGAGGCGCTGGTGGCCTACGAGGAGGCACGGCGACGGATCGCGGAGGGAACGGGGGGCGACCCGGGACCGGCCCTGCGGGAACTGCACGCCCGGATCCTGCGTCAGGACCCCACGCTGTTGCCGGAGTCCGCGCTGGCCTCGTGACGTCGGGCCGACGGATTCGGGGGTGGCGCCGACCCGCGCGGCCCGCCCCCGGGGACGGGCGCACCGACGTTCGACGCGAGGGTCGGCGCGTCCGAGGGGTCAGGGCTCCTTCGGGGGGTCGGTCAGCCCCACGGTGGCGGCGAGCCGTGTGACGGCGTGGTCGAAGAACTCCTCGCGGGCGTCGATCAGCCGGTTGAAGTGTCCGAACAGCTCGAAACCGATCAGCCCGAACAGCTCGGCCCAGGCCGCGACGAGCGCCGCCGTCACCGGGGCGGGGAGGTCGATGCCGAGGCGCTCCACGAGCCGGACGGCGTCCTCGGCGACCGCTTCGGGCGGCACGGGGACCGCCTCGTCGACGGCCGGTTCGCGCAGCACCCCCGCCGCGCGGGCGTCGCGTGCGACGACCACCAGGGCCAGGGCGACACGGGAGGCGGGGGCGACGGTGGCCTGGGGCGCGAAGTAGCCGGGGACGGGTGAGCCGTAGATCAGCGCGTACTCGTGCGGATGGGCCAGGGCCCACCGACGCACCGCTCCGCAGACCTCACGCCAGCGGGTGACGGGGGCGTCCCGGTCCGCCGCGGCCAGGGCCCGTTCGGCCGCGGAGCCGACCGCGTCGTAGGCGTCGATGATCAGCGCTGTCAGCAGGTCGTCGCGGCTGGGGAAGTAGCGGTAGAGCGCGGAGGAGACCATGCCCAGCTCACGGGCGACCGCGCGCAGGGAGAGGCGGGCGGCGCCCTCCCGCGCGAGCTGTCGGCGCGCCTCGTCCTTGATGGCGGCGGTGATCTCGGCGCGGGCCCGTTCCCTGGCTCCTCTGATCGCGTTCATGAAGGGCATTCTGCCGGCTCGCCGGAACGGCGCACGAAAACGAGAGCACTGCTCTTGCATCGCCCTGGACCGCGTGCGACACTGGCTGTACGCAGAGAGCACTGCTCTCTTTTCGGATCCCCTTTCTCGTACGGATCGGGGCATCGATTCCAGGAGGCGGAGATGAGCGCGACAGTGGATCGGCGGGCGCACCACAGGAAGCCCGGCGTGCTCACCCGGCACGTCCTCAACAGGGCGGTCGGATGGCTGAACCGGCGGGGCGTCGAAGTGGCCGGCTCGCGGATCCTGGCGGTGCGGGGGCGCAAGAGCGGCGAGTGGCGGACGACTCCCGTGAATCCGCTGGAGTTCCGGGGCGAGAGGTACCTCGTCGCACCACGCGGCCACACCCAGTGGGTGCGCAACCTGCGGGCGGCGGGTGGCGGGGAGCTGCGGCTCGGTCGGCGCGTGGAGCGGTTCACGGCCGTGGAACTGTCGGACGACGAGAAGCCGGCGGTGCTGCGGGCCTATCTGGCGAAGTGGAAGTGGGAGGTGGGGGCCTTCTTCGAGGGTGTCGGACCGACGTCCGACGACGAGGAGCTGTCGGCGGCGGCCCACCAGCACCCGGCCTTCCGGATCACCCTGGAGGAGTGAACGGAAGGCCGGGCCGAAGGCGGTGCCGCACCGGCCGTCGTCCGGGCCGCCGAGGCCGGCGGGTCAGCGGTCCATCCTCTCCAGGGCGCGCTGGGCGAGCGGGTGGGTGCGGACCAGCTCCCCGAGCGTGGTCGTCCCCCGGGTGATCCTGGCGAAGGCGTTCCAGGCCGGGCGGAATCCGGTGAGCAGGGCGTGGAGCGTTCCCGGACGGCGGGAGAAGACGGTGTGCATGCGGCTTCCCACCCCCATCTCCACGCCCAACCCCGACTTGACGGCGAAGGCGTAGTTGAGGGCCTGGCGGCGTGCGTCGACCGCGTCGTGCGCCTCGGCGACGCGCATCGCCCACTCCCCCGCCAACCGGCCGGAGCGCAGGGCGAAGGAGATGCCCTCGCGCGTCCACGGCTCCAGCAGCCCGGCGGCGTCGCCACAGACCAGGACCCGGCCGCGGGAGAGCGGCGAGTCCGTCGAACGGCAGCGCGTGAGGTGCCCCGAGGAGATCTCGGGCTCGAAGCCGGCCAGCCCCAGACGCGCGATGAAGTCCTCCAGGTAGCGCTTGGTGGCGGCACCCTCCCCACGGGCGGAGATCACCCCGACCGTGAGCGTGTTCCCCTTGGGGAACACCCAGCCGTAGCTGCCGGGCAGCGGTCCCCAGTCGATGAGGACGCGTCCCGCCCAGTCCTCCGCCACCGACGGTGGCACCGGGATCTCCGCCTCCAGTCCCAGGTCCACCTGATCGACCTTCACCCCGACGTGGGCTCCTATCCGGCTGGCGCTGCCGTCCGCTCCGACCACGGCACGGGCCAGCACGGTCCGCCCGTCGGCGAGGACCACGGCGACGGTGCGCCGGTCGGGAACGGCCGGGCCGTGCTGCTCGACGCGGGAGACGGTGACTCCCGTCCACAGCTCCGCGCCGGCCTTCTGCGCCGACTCCACCAGCGCCTGGTCGAACTCGGGCCGGTTGACCAGGCCGAACAGCATGTTCCGGGAGCGGCGGGTACGGGCGAACCTGCCGTTCAGCGAGAAGGTGACCGCGTACACCCGGTCGCGCAGGGGCAGTTCGAAGCCGGGCGGCAGGGCGTCCCTGGAGGGGCCGATGATGCCCCCGCCGCAGGTCTTGTACCGCGGGAGTTCGGCCTTCTCCACCAAAAGGACCCGGCGCCCGGTGACGGCCGCGGCGTACGCCGCCGAGGCCCCGGCCGGTCCCGCTCCGACCACCACGACGTCCCATACCGGGTCCTGTCGGTCCGTACCCTCGGCGTTCTCGCTGCTCACGTGTGTTACCGCTCCCGCTTGGCCGCTACCGGTCACCGCCGCATCCTAGGACCTGCGGCCGCGCGCACCCCCTGTGGGAGAGTATCGGCACCACGTATCCGCCTGTACGTCCGGTGATCCCGTCCACAGGCACACAACGCAGCACTTCGAAGGAGCGTTCCCCATGACCCAGGGCAGCCGCCCCTCGTCCGTCCGATCAGGGCTGGAGGCCACCGTCACCTCGCTGATGCCCAGGGCCCGCGCCGAACTCGCCGAGTTGGTGGCCTTCAAGTCGGTGGCCGACCCGGCGCAGTTCCCGCCCGAGGAGTGCGCGGCGGCGGCGGAGTGGGTGGCCGACGCGCTGCGCGCCGAGGGCTTCACGGACGTGGCGTTGCTGGACACCCCGGACGGCAGCCGGTCGGTGTACGGCTTCCTGCCCGGCCCGGCCGGCGCGCCGACCGTCCTGCTCTACGCCCACTACGACGTGCAGCCGCCGCTGGACGAGGCCGCCTGGCTCTCCCCGCCGTTCACCCTGACCGAGCGCGACGGACGGTGGTACGGGCGCGGCGCCGCCGACTGCAAGGGCGGCCTCATCATGCACCTGCTCGCGCTGCGCGCCCTGAAGGCGAACGGCGGAGTGCCGGTGAACGTCAAGGTGATCGCCGAGGGCTCCGAGGAGATGGGCACCGGCGGGTTGGAGCGCTACGCCGAACAGCATCCGGAGCTGCTGGCCGCCGACAGCATCGTCATAGGGGACTCCGGCAACTTCCGTGTCGGCCTGCCCACCGTCACCGCCACCCTGCGTGGAATGACCATGGTGACGGTGAGGGTCGACACCCTGGAGGGCAACCTGCACTCCGGCCAGTTCGGCGGAGCGGCTCCGGACGCGCTCGCCGCACTGATCCGGATGCTGGACTCGCTGCGCGCCGAGGACGGTTCCACCACCGTCGACGGGCTGGCCGCGGACGCCTCCTGGGAAGGGCTGCGGTACTCGGAGGAGGACTTCCGCGCGGACGCCAAGGTCCTGGACGGGGTGGAGCTGATCGGCTCGGGTACGGTCGCCGACCGGATCTGGGCCCGCCCGGCCGTCACCGTGCTCGGCATCGACTGCCCGCCGGTCGTCGGCGCCACCCCCTCGGTGCAGGCGAGCGCCCAGGCCCTGATCAGCCTGCGGATCCCGCCGGGTGTCGACGCCGCCGAGGCCACCAAGCTGCTCACCGCCCACCTGGAGTCCCGCGCCCCCTGGGGCGCGCGGGTGCGGATCGAGCAGGTGGGCGAGGGCCAGCCGTTCCGTGCGGACACCACCAGCCCGGCGTACGCCGCGATGGCCGAGGCGCTGCGCGAGGCGTACGACGGCACCGAGATGAAGACGGCCGGCATGGGCGGCTCGATCCCGTTGTGCAACACCCTGGCCTCGCTCTACCCCGAGGCGGAGATCCTGCTGATCGGTCTGAGCGAGCCGGAGGCACAGATCCACGCCGTCAACGAGAGCGTCTCGCCCGAGGAGCTGCGTCGGCTGTCGGTCGCCGAGGCGCTGTTCCTGCGCGGGTACGCCGAGGCACGGCGCGGCTGACCGTCCGCCCCGCCGGACCCGCGGGGCGCGGACGGCCGGGTTCGGCGAGGCGCGGGTGGCCGGTCTGCGGGCGGAGGCGCCGCCGGCCGGCCACCCGCGCCTCGTGGCGGTGTGGGCGTTCCGCCGCTCCGTCACGCGCCGACCGGCGTGCCCGCCTCCAGGTTGAGGGTGGTGCCCCGCTCCCGGGCGCGCAGGGCCCAGCGCAGCCGCTCCATCCGCACCGGGGGCAGCAGTCCGGCCGCCTCGTCCTCGGTGACGAACCGCCACCCGCGCAGCTCCGCGTCGGGCAGCAGCAGGCCGTTCGCCGCGGCGGCGGTCAACCGGCCGCCGTCGAACAGCAGGCGCAGACCGCCGTAACCGGGCGGTCGGGGCGGCTCCCAGTCGACGACGAGCAGCCGGGGGACGGCGTCCAGCCGCAGGCCCAGTTCCTCCGCCACCTCGCGCACTCCGGCGCGGGCGGGCGGTTCGCCGGGCTCGACGACGCCGCCGGGGAACTCCCAGCCCGGCTTGTAGGTCGGGTCGACCAGCAGCACCCGGTCCTCCTCGTCGAACAGGAGGATCCCGGCCGCCACGGTCTCGGTGGTGGGCTCCGGTGTCTGCACGATCTCGCAGGTGCCGTTCCCGGCGCGCAGCGCCGCCGCCACCTTCTCGGCCACCTGCCTGGGGGTGAGGGAGGACGCGTCCAGGGTGTACGCGTCGGCCCGGAGCCAGTCCAGGGCACGCCGGTACGCCGGGAGGTGCTCCAGGCCCCGGGAGCGCACCGCCGCGCGGGCCTCCTCGTCCTCGGCCTCCTCCTCGCGCCGGGCCACGCGCTCTCGGAGGGTCGTCTCCGCGACCTCCAGCAACACGTGCCGCACGGGGATGCGGCGGGCCGCCAACCCGCCGAATATCTCGTCGCGGTACTCCTGCCGCAGCAGCGTCATCGGCGCCACCAGCGTCCCTCCCACCTCCCCGTGGAGGGCGGCGGCCGTGTCCACCACGAGCCGCCGCCAGGCGGGCAGGTCCTGGGGGTCGGCCACCTCGTCCAGGCGCTTGCGGGGCAACAGCGCGCGCAGGCCGGCGCCGACCAGCTCGGGGTCGAAGAGGGTGCTCTCGGGCAGCAGCTCGACCAGCTCGTGGGCCGCAGCGGTCTTGCCGGCGCCGGAGGCGCCGTTCAGCCAGACGATCACGGGTCCCCCTATTCCGTCGTCCCCGGTTCCCTGCCCGCTCCACCCGGCACCGGAAACGCGCCCTCGCACCACCCCCGCTCGCCCGAACCCGCCCACGACCCGTGCGCGTTCCGTGCGCGTTCCGTGCGCCCCGGCCTCACACCGGCCGGCCCAGCGCCTCCCGGCAGGCCGCCGCGGCTCCCACCAGACCGGCGTCCGTTCCCGTTCCGGCCGGGACGACCTCCAGGTCCCGGACGAAGGAGAGCGTGGCGTACTCGGCCAACGTGCGCCGCAGCGGTCCGAACAGCACTTCGCCGGCCTGTGCCACTCCCCCGCCGATCACCGCGATCTCGATCTCCACCAGGGTCGCGGTGGCCGCGATCCCGGCCGCCAGCGCCCGCGCGGCCCTCTCGAAGGAGGCCGCCGCCACGGGGTCCCCCGCCCGCGCGGCGGCCGCCACCGCTCGGGCGCTGGTGTCGCCGTCCGGTCCGGGCCGCCAGCCGTCCTCCAGGGCTCGCCGGGCGATGTTGGGACCGCTGGCCAGTCCCTCCACGCAACCGCGCGCGCCGCACGGGCAGGGCGCGCCGTCGAGGTCCACGCTGATGTGGCCGATGTGCCCGGCGTTCCCGGTCGGTCCGGTGTGCAGCCGTCCGTCCAGGACCAGTCCGCCGCCCACACCGGTGGAGACCACCATGCACAGGGCGTTGTCCCGGCCCCGCGCCGCGCCCTGCCAGTGCTCGGCGGCGGTGATCGCCACCCCGTCCCCGACCAGGGACACGGGCATGTTCCCGACGGTGGCGCGCACCCCGTCGACCAGCGGGTGGTCCCGCCAGCCGGGGATGTTGACCGGACTCACCGTGCCGCGCCGGCCGTCCACCGGTCCGGCGCTGCCGATGCCCACCGCCGCGACACGCGGCCACTGGTCGGAGGCCCGCAGCTCGTCGAGCACCTCCGTCACCGCGCGCATCACGTCGTCGCCCGACTCCCGGGCGGGGGTGGGGCGCCGCGTGCTCACCAGCAGTCCACCGTCGTCGTCCACCAGAGCGCCCGCGATTTTGGTGCCGCCGATGTCGAGGGCGGCGAGAAGATCCTGGTCCATGAGCGGCAAGTCTCACCCATTGTTGACAACGTTGTCCACCTCCGCTGCCCGCCCTATGCTCTTGCCCCGGCGACGTACCACCGAGAACGTGTCACAAGCCCGCCGACGACAGGACAGGACCGCAGTGGCCGACACCCCCCGCACCTCCCGCACCACCGGGCGCCGCTACGGGCTGCGACCGACGATGAAGGACGTGGCCGCCCGCGCCGGGGTCGGCCTGAAGACCGTCTCCCGGGTCGTCAACGGCGAGCCGGGCGTCACGCCGGACACCGAGCGTCGGGTACGGGACGCCATCGCCGCCCTGGGATTCCGCCGCAACGACAGCGCCCGCATCCTGCGCAAGGGACGGACCGCGAGCGTCGGACTGGTCCTGGAGGACCTGGCCGACCCCTTCTACGCGCCGCTCAGCCGTGCCGTCGAGGAGGTCGCGCGGGCCCACGGGGCACTGCTGATCAACGGGTCCAGCGCCGAGGACCGCGAGCGCGAGCAGGAGCTGGTGCTCGCCCTGTGTGCCCGGCGCGTGGACGGCCTGGTCATCATCCCGGCCGGTGACGACCACCGTTACCTGGAGCCGGAGATCGAGGCCGGTGTCGCCACCGTCTTCGTGGACCGTCCGGCCGCCCGCCTGGAGGCCGACGCGGTGCTCTCGGACAACTTCGGCGGCGCCCGCGCGGGCGTCGCCCACCTCATCGCCCACGGCCACCGCCGCATCGGCTTCATCGGCGACCTGCCACGCATCCACACCGCCGCCGAGCGGCTGCGCGGCTACCGCGCCGCGATGGCCGAGGCCGGGCTGGAGGTGGACGCCTCCTGGGTCGCGCTCGGCCCGACCGACCCCGAACGCGTACGGGCCGACGCCGAACGCATGCTGGCGGACCGGAACTCGCCGTCGGGCCCGGTCACCGCCCTGTTGACCGGCAACAACCGGGTGACCGTCACCGTGGTGCGGGTGCCGGCCGTCCGGGAGCGGCGCGCGGCGCTGGTGGGCTTCGACGACTTCGAGCTCGCCGACCTGTTGACCCCGCCGGTCACCGTCATCGCCCAGGAGCCCGCCCTGCTGGGACGCAGGGCCGCCGAGCTGCTCTTCCGCCGCCTGGAGGGCGCCGGTGACGCGCCGCGCCGCGTCGAGCTGCCCACTCGGCTCGTCCCGCGCGGCTCGGGCGAGGTCCCGCCCTCCTCCTGACCGCGTCCCGGCCGTTTCGTCGCTCCGCCGCCCCTGCCCGTCCGCTTGACCCTGACGCCGGTGTCAGGGTCGGACGATGTGCGGCGTGAACACCGACACCCAAACCGACACCCAAATCGGCACCCAAACCGACACCGGCACCGATGTCCACACCGACGCCGCACCGCGCGGCGGCGGGATCGCCGGCAGGACCGTCCTGGTCACCGGGGCCGGCACCGGCATCGGACGGGCCACGGCCCGCGTGTTCGCCGCCGAGGGGGCGAACGTGATCGCGGTGGGACGGCGCCCGGGGCCGCTGGAGGAGACGGCCCAGGGACACCCCGGCATCACCCCGTTGCCGGCCGACATCACCGCCCGGGGCGCGCCCGAGCGCGTCGTGGGGGCCGCGCTGGAGGAGCACGGACGGCTGGACGTCCTGGTCAACAACGCCGGGATCGTCCTCGGTGGCTCCCTGGAGACTCTCCGCGAGGACGTGATCGGCCCCCTCCTGGCCACCGATCTGGTGGCGCCGGTCCTGTTGGCGCGGGCCGCGCTGCCGGCTCTGGAGGCAACGGGCGGCGGGGTGGTCGTCAACGTCGGCACGGCCGTGGGACAGCGGGCCTGGCCGGACAACTCCCTCTATGCGGCGGCCAAGGCGGCGCTGGACTCGTTGACCCGCAGTTGGGCGGTCGAACTGGCACCCCGCGGAATCCGGGTCGTCGCGGTCGCACCCGGGGCGATCGACACCCCGATCGGCGAACACCGGGGGCTGACACCGCGGCAACGGGCCGAGGTGCGGGCGTGGCAACTGGCGCACACCCCGCTGGGGCGGATCGGGCGGCCGGAGGAGGTCGCCTGGGTGATCCTCCGGCTCGCGGCGCCGGAGGCCTCCTTCGTCACCGGGGTGGTGGTTCCGGTGGACGGTGGGGCGGTCGTGGCATGAAAGTGGTGCCGCTGGAGGTGAGGGGAATGCGCATCGGCGAGTTGGCACGGGCGGCGGGGACGACCCCCCGGGCGCTGCGGCACTACGAGCGGGCGGGGCTGCTCTCCCCGGAACGGGCCCACAACGGCTACCGGGTCTACGACGGGCAGGCGGTGGTGCGGGTGCGCAACATCCGCCGCCTGCTGGACGTCGGGCTCACCCTGGAGGACGTGCGGGTCTTCGCGCCCTGCCTGGACGGGGACATGGCCGCGGCCCCACCCTCCGGGCGGGGCCTGGAGGTGGTGCTGGAGCGGCTGGCCGTGCTCGAGGAGCGCATCGCCGCCCAGAGCGCGGTGCGGGACCGGCTGGCGGCGGCGCTGCGGGAGGCGACCGGAGGTCGGGTGCGCCCGGTGGCCTGAGCGGCGCCGCGCCCGCGGGCACCGCCCTGCGCGCGGCGGGGCCGCGCGACCGAACCGGTCGCGCGGCCCCGGCCGCGCGCGTGGACATGCGCCGGAAGGCTCAGCCCTTGCGGGTCTTGACCTCCTCGGTCAGCTTCGGGACGACGTCGAACAGGTCGCCGACGACGCCGTAGTCGACCAGGTCGAAGATCGGGGCCTCGGAGTCCTTGTTGATGGCCACGATGGTCTTCGAGGTCTGCATGCCGGCACGGTGCTGGATGGCGCCGGAGATGCCCGCCGCGATGTACAGCTGGGGCGAGACGGACTTGCCGGTCTGGCCGACCTGGTGGGTGTGCGGGTACCAGCCCGCGTCCACCGCGGCGCGCGAGGCGCCGACGGCCGCGCCGAGGGCGTCGGCCAGCTCCTCGATGATCGAGAAGTTCTCGGCCCCGTTGACGCCGCGGCCGCCGGAGACCACGATCGCGGCCTCGGTCAGCTCCGGACGGCCGGTCGACTCGCGCGGGGTGCGGGAGACGACCTTGGTGCCGGTGGACTTCTCCCCGAAGGTCACCGACAGCTGCTCGACCGTGCCGGCCGCCTGGGCGGTCTCCGGAGCGGCGGAGTTGGGCTTGACGGTGATGACCGGGGTGCCCTTGGTGACGCGGGACTTGGTGGTGAAGGAGGCGGCGAAGACCGACTGGGTCGCCACCGGACCGGAGTCGCCGGCCTCCAGGTCGACGGCGTCGGTGATGATGCCGGATCCGATGCGCAGCGCCAGACGGGCCGCGATCTCCTTGCCCTCCGTGGAGGAGGGGAGGAGGACGGCGGCCGGGGAGACGGCCTCGTGGGCGGCCTGGAGCGCGTCCACCTTCGGCGCGACGAGGTAGTCGGCGAACTCGGGCGCGTCGGCGGTGAGGACCTTCACCGCGCCGTACTCGGCCAGCGTGGCGGCGGCGGCGTCGGCACCGGCGCCCAGGTGCACGGCGACCGGGTCGCCGATGCGGCGGGCCAGGGTCAGCAGTTCGAGGGTGGGCTTGCGGACGGCACCGTCCACGTGGTCGACGTAGACAAGGACTTCAGCCATGGGATCTGCTCTCCTGCGAGGATTGCGAGGGCGGGTGAGGAGTGCGGGGCGCAGGCGCCCCGTGGGCTCAGATGAACTTCTGGCCCGCGAGGAACTCGGCGAGCTGCTTGGCGCCCTCGCCCTCGTCCGTGACGATCGTGCCGGCGGTGCGCGCCGGACGTTCCGCGGCCTCGTCGACCGCGGTCCAGGAGCCCTCCAGGCCGACCTCGTCGGCGTCGATGTCCAGGTCGTCCAGGTCCAGGGACTGAACCGGCTTCTTCTTGGCGGCCATGATGCCCTTGAAGGAGGGGTAGCGCGCCTCACCGGACTGGTCGGTCACGGAGACCACGGCCGGGAGGGCCGCCTCGAGCTGCTCGGTGGCGGTGTCGCCGTCGCGCCGGCCGGTGACCTTGCCGTCGGCCACGGAGACCTCGGACAGCAGCGTCACCTGCGGCACGCCCAGGCGCTCGGCCAGCATCGCGGGCAGCACGCCCATGGTTCCGTCCGTGGAGGCCATGCCACAGACGACCAGGTCGTAGCCGGTCTTCTCGATCGCCTTGGCCAGCACCAGCGAGGTGCCGATCGCGTCGGTGCCGTGCAGGTCGTCGTCCTCGACGTGCACGGCCTTGTCGGCGCCCATGGACAGTGCCTTGCGCAGGGCGTCACGAGCGTCCTCGGGGCCGACGGTCAGTACGGTGACCTCGGCGTCTTCGGCATCCTCGGCGATCTGGAGCGCCTGCTCGACGGCGTACTCGTCCAGCTCCGACAGCAGACCGTCCACGTCGTCGCGGTCGACGGTCAGGTCGTCGGCGAAGTGCCGGTCGCCGGTGGCGTCGGGCACGTACTTCACACAGACAACGATCCTCAAGCTCACGCCGGCTCTCCTACTTGCGTCGTCATTACTGGCTGCCTTGTCTCACAGGCAGCATAGGCGCCTGATCGAGGCGGATTCCGGTCCGGTGGGGCCGGCTCTCCATCCAGGATATTACTCGTCAGTACACCCAGCTCCTTCCCCCTGGGCAAGCTCGGTGAACTGTGACGTTGCCAACGGCTCCGGGAAAGTCCCGAGAGCGGTTCGGGGGCCGTCGAAGGGCCCGCGGGCTCAGAAGGGGGCGACCGGTCCGCGCAGGGCCCCGTAGTCGCCCGCGTGGTAGAGCAGCGGGCGCCCCTCTCCCGAGGGGTCCCCGTCCACCACCTCGGCCAGGACCACCCGGTGGTCGCCGGTGGGGACGCGGGCGACCACCTCGCAGACCAGCCAGGCGAGCACGCCGTCCAACACCGGCACCCCGCGCGGTCCCCGGCGCCAGCGGGTGGGCGGGGCGAAGCGGTCGGCACCCGGACGGGCGAAGGTGGCGGCCAGGTCCCGCTGGTGTTCGCCCAGGATGTGCACTCCCACGTGCTCCGCCTCGGCCACCGTCGGCCAGACGGAGGAGGCGGTGGCGATGTTGAAGGAGATCAACGGCGGCTCGGCGGCGACGGAGGCGAGGGAGGTGGCGGTGAACCCGGCGGGACGCCCGTGCCCGTGGGCGGTGATCACGGCGACCCCGGCGGCGTGCCGCCGGAAGACGGCCCGCAGCAGCGCGGGGTTGGAGTCCGCCGTCGCCGCTTCCGCCGTCCACCGGGTACCGCTCGACGCGCTCATGTGAGATCCCCTGACCACATCGTGACAGGCTGACGACCACGGACGATCTCCGTCAACCCCGGCCGACGAGATGGGACCGGGGTCACGCGGTCACGGCCGGCGACACCGTCGCGCGGGCCGCGTCCGGTGCCGTCCGTCACACCGTCCGTCACACCGCCTCCTCGACCGCCTCGCCGAGCGCGGCGATCACGTCGGCCTTGCGCGGCTGCCCGGAGGCCCGCCGCACGATCCGCCCCCGCGCGTCCAGCACCAGGACGGTGGGGGTGCGTACGATCCCCAGCGATCGCACCAGATCCAGTCGGGCCTCGGCGTCGATCTCCACGTGGACGACGCCCTCGACCATGCCGGCGACCTCCGCCAGGATCCGCCGCGTGGCCCGACAGGGTTGGCAGAAGGCGCTGGAGAACTGCACCAGTGTGGCCCTTTGTCCCAGCCCTTCGGCTCCGATCGCCTCGGCCGTCAGCCTCTCCTCCGCGTCCCGCACGCGCACCGTCATCCTTCCGTCACGCCGTCCGTGCCACAGCCCGAAGGCGCCGGCCAGCGCCAGCGCCGCCAGGCACACGATCAGTCCCGCCATGCCGCCTTCCCGCCCTCACCCCGGACACGTCCGTCCGCATCCTCCCCCACAGCGTCGCGGAGGGGCCGCCGATTCCCGAACCCGGCCACCGGGGCCCCGCCGATGGGGAATGCTGGCGCCATGAGGGTCGACATACGAGGAACGAGGTTCGCCGCGGTCGTCACCACCGTGGTGTTGGCCGTGGTGCTGGCCACCGGGAGCTTCTGGCTGCTGGCCGCGCAGGCGTCGGTGTTCGCCGTCGGGACGCTCCTCGGGGTGGGACGCTCCCCGTACGGATTGGCCTTCCGCACCCTGGTCGGGCCGCGGCTGGGCCCCCCGACGGAGTTCGAGGACGCGAGGCCGCCCCGGTTCGCACAGGGCGTCGGACTGGCCTTCGCCCTGGTGGGCCTGGTCGGGTACGGCGTCGGTCCGCTGTGGCTGGGCATGGCGGCGACCGCCTGCGCCCTCGCGGCGGCCTTCCTCAACGCCGCGTTCGGGTACTGCCTGGGCTGCGAGGTCTATCTGGCGATGCGTCGGATCGCCGGCTGAGGGGCTGTCAAGCCGTCGGGGCGTCGACGTGACGAGAATCTCCCGCGCCCGGGACTGGCCAGGGAAGTTACGGCGACGTAGGTTCGGGTACGTCGGCCGGGAGAACCCTCCCCAGGCAGCTCTCCAGAAGGGTCCTCCTCATGGCGGAACTCGTGTACCCACCCGTCATCGGCGCCGCGCGTGCCCTGTTCAGGGCGCTCGACCTGCGCTTCGACATCGACGGCACCGAGCACGTACCGCGGCGCGGCGGCGCGGTGCTGGTCAGCAACCACATCGGCTATCTGGACTTCGTCTTCGCCGGGCTGGCCGCTCGCCCCGCGAAGCGGTTGGTGCGCTTCATGGCGAAGGAGGCGGTCTTCCGGCACAAGGTGTCGGGGCCGTTGATGCGCGCCATGAAGCACATTCCCGTGGACCGCTCCCAGGGCGAGCACGCCTACCGACACGCGCTGCGGGCGCTGCGCTCCGGCGAGATCATCGGCGTCTTCCCCGAGGCGACGATCTCGCAGTCGTTCACGTTGAAGAAGTTCAAGACGGGCGCGGCCCGGATGGCCCTGGAGGCCGATGTTCCGTTGCTGCCCGTGGCCCTGTGGGGCACGCAGCGGCTGTGGACCAAGGGGCACAAGCGGGACTTCGGCCGCAACCACTTCCCGATCACCATTCGGGTGGGCGAGCCGCTCTCCCCGACCGAGGGCGAGTCGGCCACCGGGCTGACCGAACGGCTGCGCGAGCGTGTCCAGGAGCTGTTGGAGTCGGCGCAGCGCGCCTACCCGGTGCGCCCCAAGGGCCCGGACGACACCTGGTGGATCCCCGCCCACCTGGGCGGCACCGCGCCGACCCCCGCCGAGGCGGGATCCCGGTAACGGCGCGGGCGTCGGGCCCGCGCGCCGTGCGGCCTCCCCGGTCGACGGCGGACACCGGGACGGCCGCACGGGACCACGGTCCCCAGGCCCGGGGTTACCTCCCCATCTCCTCCCGCAGCGCGGCGACGAAGTCGTCGACGTCCTCCTCGGTGGTGTCGAAGGAGCACATCCAGCGCACGTCTCCGGCGGCCTCGTCCCAGAAGTAGAAGCGGTGGCGCTTGCGCAGCCGCTCGCCGACGTCGTGCGGAAGCCGGGCGAAGACGGCGTTGGCCTGCACGGGGTGGAGGATCTCCACCCCCTCGACGGTGCGCACGCCCTCCGCGAGCCGCCGCGCCATGGCGTTGGCGTGGGAGGCGCTGCGCAGCCACAGGTCGCCGGCGAGCAGTGCCTCGAACTGCACCGAGAGGAACCGCATCTTGGAGGCGAGCTGCATCGACAGCTTGCGCAGGTGCTTCATGGCCCGCACCGAGGCGGGGTCGAGCACGACCACGGCCTCGCCGAAGAGCATGCCGTTCTTGGTGCCGCCGAAGGAGAGCACGTCCACGCCGACGTCGGTGGTGAACGCCCGCAGCGGCACATCCAGCGCGGCCGCCGCGTTGGCGATGCGGGCGCCGTCGAGGTGCACCCGCATGCCGTGCTCGTGGGCCGTCTCGCAGACCGCCCGGATCTCCTCGGGCGTGTAGACGGTGCCCAGTTCGGTGTTCTGGGTGATGGAGACGACCTGGGGCATCGCCCTGTGCTCGTCGTCGAAGCCGTACGCCTCCCGCTCGATCAGCTCGGGCGTGAGCTTGCCGTGCTCGGTGGGCACGGTGAGCAGCTTCAGGCCGCCGACGCGCTCGGGAGCCCCGCACTCGTCCACGTTGATGTGGGCGCTGTCGGCGGTGATGACCGCTCCCCAGCGGTCGGTGAGCGCCTGGAGGGCGACGACGTTGGCGCCGGTTCCGTTGAAGACCGGGAACGCCTCCGCACCGGCCCCGAGATGGGCCCGGAAGACCTCCTGGAGGTGCGCGGTGTACTCGTCGCCGCCGTAGGCGCTCTGGTGACCGCCGTTGGCGAGGGCGAGCGCCGCCAGGATCTCGGGGTGCACGCCGGCGTAGTTGTCGCTGGCGAAGCCGCGCACCGCGGGGTCGTGGCGGCGTCGGGCGTCCGTCGACGGGAGCGCCGAGGACATCGAGGGCGCTGCCGGTGCCTCGGTCGGGTGGGCCTCTACGGTTTCGGGGTCAGCCACAGGCGGTGTCCGTTCACTTCCTCGGTGGGCTCGTCCCAGACGCCGGTGATGGCCTGGGCCAGGTCCCCGACGTCGGTGAAGCCCTCGAACTTGGCATTCGGGCGCTCGGCACGCATCGCGTCGTTGACCAGCGCCTTGACCACCAGGATGGCAGCCGCTGCCGGCGGCCCCGCCTCCGACCCCTTGCCCGCCTTGCGGAAGGAGTCCGCCAGCGCCAGGGTCCACGCCTCGGCGGCGGCCTTGGCGGCGGCGTAGGCGGCGTTGCCCGCGGTGGGCCTGGTGGCGCCGGAGGCGCTGATGAGCACGTAGCGGCCCCTGCCGCTGCGCCGCAGGGCGCCCTCGAAGGCCAGGGAGGTGTGCTGGACGGTGCGCACCAGCAGCTTCTCCAGCAGGTCCCAGTGGCCGAGGTCGGTCTCGGCGAAGGCGGCCGAACCACGCCAACCGCCGACCAGGTGGACCACCCCGTCGACCCGTCCGTACTCCTTCTCGATCCGGGTGGCCCACTCCCGGGTGGCTTCCAGGTCGAGCAGGTCGATGGTGTCGCCGGTGACGGTGGCGCCGCCGTGCGCGAAGCGGGCCCGGTCCACGGCGGCGGCCAGCTTCTCGGCGTCGTGGTCGGCCGCCACCACCGTGGCGCCTCGCTCGGCCAGGCGCAGCAGCGTGGCCTGTCCGGCCGGTCCGGCCGCGCCGGCCACGGCGACGACGGCTCCCTCCAGTGGTCCGCCGTTGCCGTTTCCGTTGCCGTGCGTGCTGGTCATCGCGCTCGCCCCTCTGCTGTTCGTCTCGGCGTTCCGGTGGTGGGGTTCCCCCCGCTGCGGGCTCTCACGCCGCGAGGGGGGTGACGGAGTCGGCGGTGATGCCCTTCGTCGAGGCGATCACATTGCGCAGCTTCTTGGCGAGGGCCTCGTAGAACATGCTCAGCGGGAACTCGTCCGGGTGCACCTCGTCCACCAGCTTGCGGGGCGGGAGGTCGAGGTCGAGGGCCTCGGGGCCCTTGGCCCAGGTGGAGCCGGGGTGCGGGGCGAGGTAGGTGGAGACCAACTCGTACGCCTTGAACCAGTGGACCAGCTTGGGGCGGTCGATGCCCTCGCGGTAGAGGGTCTCGATCTCCTCGCGCAGGCGGACGGTCACCTCGCGGGCCCGCTGCCAGTCGATGGAGAGCTTGTTGTCCCTCCACCGCAGGGCGTCGTGCCGGTGGAGGTAGGCGAAGAGCAACTGGCCGCCCAGACCGTCGTAGTTGCGGTTGCGCTCGCCGGTGACGGGGAAGCGGAACAGACGCTCCAGCAGGACCGCGTACTGCACGTCGCGTCCCTGCGGGTAGCCGTCGGCCTCCAGCTTCGCGGCCTCGTGGAAGGCGGTGAGGTCGCAGCGCAGCTCCTCGATGCCGTACATCCAGAACGGCTGGCGCTGCTTGATCATGAAGGGGTCGAAGGGCAGGTCGCCGTGGCTGTGGGTGCGGTCGTGGACCATGTCCCACAGCACGAAGGTCTGCTCGGCGCGCTTCTGGTCGGCCAGCAGGCCGCGGGCGTCCTCGGGCAGTTCCAGTTTGGTGACCTCGCAGGCGGCCTCGACGACGCGGCGGAAGCGGGCGGCCTCGCGGTCGCAGAAGATGCCGCCCCAGGTGAACCGCTCGGGCACCTCGCGCACGGCGATGGTCTCGGGGAACAGGACGGCGGAGTGGGTGTCGTAGCCGCTGGTGAAGTCCTCGAAGGTGATGCCGAGGAAGAGCGGGTTGTCGTAGCGGGTGCGCTCCAGCTCCGCCAGCCAGTCCGGCCAGACCATGCGCAGGACGACGGCCTCCAGGTTGCGGTCGGGGTTGCCGTTCTGCGTGTACATGGGGAAGACGACCAGGTGCTGGAGGCCGTCGACGCGGTGGGAGGCGGGCTGGAAGGCCGTCAGGGAGTCCAGGAAGTCCGGGACGCCGAAGCCCTCCTCGGCCCAGCGGCGCAGGTCGGCGACCAGCGCGCGGTGGTACGCGTCGTTGTGCGGGAGCAGCGGAGCGAGCTCCTCCACGGCGGCCACGACCCGATCCAGGTGCCGCTCGACATCGGTCCGCCGGGGGGCGCCCTCGGCGTCGAAGTCGATGGAACCGTCCTTGGACTGAGCCGGACGGATGGCTTCGACGGCCTCCTTGAGCACCGCCCAGGCCGGGTGGTCCACAACGCGGTCGGCGGTCGCTCCGTCGGTAGCGGGAACACCACCCGCCATCACTGCGGGCGAAAGGATTTCCGTCATAACTACCCCTCCACAAGAGAAATTCTCGTAGCAGCACCGTAGCTGCGGAGACTTCCCTGATCAACCCGAGGGGATGAAAATCCTTCTCCCCACCACATGAACATCGCTTGTTTTTCCTGTTGAGAGACACCGAAGCGGCAACTTTGCCGCAAAGTGGGGGCCGGAGTCGTCCGGGCCCGGAAGGGGACCCGGTCACGGCCGGGGCGGGAGCGGCCCCGGCCGCTCCCGCCCCGGTCGCCCGTGGCTACCCTTGCGGCGCGTACGTACCGTCAGCGCCGCCGGCGCCGGGAGGAAAGCGAGAACGTGCCGTGCCACTGCTCACCGTCGGGCACCGCGGAGTGATGGGTGTCGAGCCGGAGAACACCCTGCGGTCCTTCGTCCGGGCCGAGCGCGAGGGCTTCGACGTCATCGAACTGGACCTCCACCTCAGCCGTGACGGCGCGCTGGTGGTGATGCACGACGCCGACGTGGACCGCACCACCGACGGCTCGGGCCCGATCGCGGAGAAGACCCTCGCCGAGCTGCGCGAACTGGACGCCGGGCAGGGCGAACGGGTCCCGGTGTTCGAGGAGGTCGTGGCGGCGGTCTCGGCCCCGCTCCAGGCCGAGATCAAGGACCGCGCCGCGGCCCGGGTGCTCGCGCGGGCCGTCGAGCGGCTCGACCTGCACGAGCGGGTCAGGGTGATCTCGTTCCACGACGACGCCCTGCGCGAGACCCGCGGGCTGCTGCCGGAGATCCCCATCGCGCTGGTCACCGGCTCGTCGACGCCCACCGCCCCCGAGCGCGCCGTGGACCTGGGGGCGGGGATGGTCTCCTGCGAGCTGCGACGGCTGACGGCGGACGTCGTCGAGCGCTGTCACGCGGCGGGCGTCGAGGTGATCTCCTGGACGGTCAACACCGACCGCGACCTGGCCCGCGTCCGCGAGCTGGACCTGGACGGAGTCGTCACCGACCTGCCCGCCGTACGGCGGGCGATCATCGATCCAGCGGCTTGACCAGCAGCTCGAACTCCAGATCGGGGCGGCGCGGGACGCCGAAGCGCTCGTCGCCGTACGGGAAGGGGCTCCGCTCGCCGGTGCGGACGTAGCCGCGCCGCTCGTACCAGGCGATCAGGTCCTCCCGGGCCGTTATCACCGTCATGTGCATCTCGCGCGCGCCCCACTCGGCCCGTGCCCGGCGCTCGGCCTCCGCCAGGACGGTCCTGCCCAACCCACCGCCCTGGAGCACCGGCCGGACGGCGAACATCCCGAAGTACGCCACCGGCTCCCCCGCGTCGCCCGTGCGGCGCTCCAGTTGGCAGCAGGCCACGGGCTCGCCGTCCCGCTCGGCCACCATCAGCACGCTGTCGGGGGCCCGGATGACGTCGGCGACGCCCTCGGGGTCCGTGCGCTGCCCGTCCAGCAGATCGGCCTCGGTGGTCCAACCGGCCCTGCTGGACTCCCCGCGGTACGCCGACTCCACCAGGGCCACCAGAGCGGGCACGTCCTCCTCGCGCGCGACGCGGAAGCGCGTCTCCGGCTCGCCGGGGGCGGCGGGGGTGGGGGCGGGAGCGGGGGCGCGGCGGGCGGAAGTCCGGGCTCCCGCGGTGTTCGGGGCGTTCATGAGGCCGAGCCTAACCGGGCTCCCGGGGACCGATTCCCGTGTTCCGCCCACCGGACGGCGGCAGCCGGGCCTAGGCTCCGGGGCATGGTGCACGTACTGAGCAGTCGGGTGCTGCTGCGCCCCACCGACCCGGAACGCTCACGGACCTTCTACGGCGAGACGCTGGGCCTGGCCGTCCACCGGGAGTTCGGAACCGGCCCGGAGCGCGGGACCGTCTACTTCCTCGGCGGCGGCTTCCTGGAGGTCTCCGGTCGCTCGGAGGGGCCGCTCTCGCCGGATCTGCGGCTGTGGCTCCAGGTCGCCGACGTCGCCGCGGCGCACGAGGAACTGGTCGCCCGCGGCGTGGAGGTGCTGCGCGAGCCCAGGCGCGAACCGTGGGGCCTGGTGGAGATGTGGATCAGCGATCCGGACGGGGTGCGGATCGTCCTCGTGGAGATCCCCGAGGACCATCCGCTGCGGTACCGGCCCGGCATCTGACACCGAACGCCGGGGCACGCCCCCTGGCCGCCCCTCCGGTCGCCTCCGGCCCGCTCCGGCGCCCGGCCGACTCCCGGCCGCGCTCCCCGGCTGCCTCCGCGCGCTCCCGTACGCGTGGTTCCGGCCGGGCAGCATCTCCGCGGACGTTCCCGTGGACGTCCCCGCGGAGTCGGCCGGGAGTCGGCCGGGAGTCGGCCGGGAGTCGGCCGGGGAGGCGCTGTGCACGGACCGGATCTGGTGGGCTGGATGCTGGTGGCCCTGTGCGGCGGCGTGGGCGCGGCCTGCCTGTGGCGGTTGCGCGACGGTCCGCCCGAGCGGCGCCGGGCCGCGGCGGGCGAGGCGCCGATGGGGCTCGGCATGGCGGTGATGGCGGTGCCGACCTCGGCGCTGGAGCCGCCCCCGCCCCAACTCTTCGCCGCGCTGTTCGGCGTCGTCGCCGGGTACGAGCTGGCGCTGGCCGCGTCCGGCTCCGGCCACCGGTCCCACCATCTGCACCACGCCGTCGGCGCCCTGGCGATGGTCCACATGGCGCTCGGCATGGCGGCTCCCTCCCCCACGGGCGCACACGGGCACCACACGGCCGCGTCCCTCGACGCCACGGGCCCGACCGGCGCGGTGACGGCCGTCCTGTTGGCGTACTTCGCGGTGTACGTGCTGCGCACCGGCGTCCGTCCGGTCCCCGCCGGGTCGCCCGTCGGCGGAACCGTCGGCGGAACCGCCGGCGGTGGGACACCGTGGCCACCGGAGATGGCGGCCGCCTGCCGGTCGGCGATGGGCCTGGGGATGTTCACCATGTTGCTCGTGATGTGAGGCGTACGTCACTTCCCGCCGTGGGCCGGACGCGCCGCGGTCGCCTGCTCATAGGCTGTCGACCATGATGGTGGCGCTCGCACTGCTCGTCCTGGGCGCGCTGATCGCGGCGGTGGCGCCGCGCGTGCTGGCCCGCGGCTCCTGGCCGGACCGCGAGCCCGTACTGGCACTGTTGGTGTGGCAGTGCGTGGTGGTCGCCGTGCTGTTGTGCTGCGTGCTCGCCATGGCCCTCTCCGGTGCCGCCGCCTGGCACGCCGTACGGGGCCACGTCTTCGCCCCCGCCCCCAGCCGGGTCGTCGAGGCGTACGGGTTGAGCGCCTTCGGCGAGTCCTGGCCCGCGGTGGTCGCGGTCTCGCTCGCCTGTGGGGGTGTGTGGACCGCGGCGATGCTCACCCGGGAGATCCGGCTCGCGCGCGCCCGACGGCGGGCGCGGCGCGCCGAACTCCGCGCCCGCGCTCCCATGCTGCCGGGCGAGAAGCCCGCCCCCGGCGAGCGGTTGGTGGTGTTGGAGGGCGACCGTCCGGACGCCTGGTGGCTGCCGGGCAGCCCCCCGCGACTGGTGGTCACCACCGCCGCGCTGCGCCGCCTGGAGGGCCGGGGGCTGGACGCGGTCCTCGCCCACGAACAGGGTCACCGTCGGGCCCGGCACGACTGGCTGTTGCACTCCTCCTCCGCTCTCGCCTCGGGCTTCCCGCAGGTGCCGGTCTTCCGGGCGTTCCGCGACCAGGTGCATCGGCTGGTGGAACTGTCGGCCGACGACATGGCCTCGCGGCGCTGCGGGCGGCTGGCGGTGGCCCTGGCGCTGGTCGAACTCAACGAGGAGCGGGGGGTCTTCGACCCCTACGCGCCGCGTCCCGCCGCCCAGGTCCCCCAGCGGATCGACCGGCTGCTGACGGCCCGGCCCAGGCTGCCGGTCGTCCGCCGGCTGCGGGTGACGGCACTGGCGGCGCTGGTGCCGCTGGTACCGCTGCTGGTGGCCTTCGGGCCCGGTCTCAGGGCACTGGGCTGAGCCACGCGCCGCCGGTGCGCTCCTTCCCCCCTTCGGAGTCGTCGCGGGCGCTCCCAGCGGCCCGTCGGACGGTTGAAACGTCGCGCGGTGGCCACCATGTCCACCATGGCCTCCCCCTTGTCCTCCCGCTCCCCTTCCCCCCGTCTGACCGCGCTGGCGTGCACCGCGGTCTCGGCCGTGCTGGTGGTGCTCGTCACGGCCGGGTGGGACCCGCTGCTGGGGCTCGACGCCCGCGTCACCTCCGCGCTGCACCGCACCGCCCACGCCGAGCCGGGGTGGACCCGGTTCAACCGGGTGCTGACCGACTGGGTCTGGGACCCGTGGACCATGCGGGCCCTGTTGCTGGTGACCGTCGTGTGGCTGCTGGTGCGGGGGGCGTCGCGGCTCGCGCTCTGGGTCGCGTGCGCCGCGGTCGCCGGCACCGTCCTCCAGCAGGGGCTCAAGGCGCTCCTGGACCGCGACCGCCCCCGGTGGCCCCGTCCGGTCGACTCGGCGGACTTCGCGGCGTTGCCCTCCGGACACGCCATGACGGCGGCCCTCACCTTCGGGCTGCTGCTGTGGCTGGTACGGCTGCGCGCGGCCCGGCGCGCCGTGCGCCTGGCCGTGCTGTGGGTGGGGGTGGTGAGCGTCGCCGGGGTGGGGTTCACCCGGGTCTACCTCGGTGTCCACTGGCCGACGGACGTCCTCACCGGTTGGCTGCTGGGGATCGCCGTGGCGGCGGCCACGGCCGCCCTGTGGCACAGGCGCACCGCCTGCCCCCCTTGGCCGGGGGGACGTCGACCGGAATGATCGGCCCACGGCGGGGCGGAAGACCGTCCCCTCGCTCCCCGTCCGCCGCGTGGCGGACGGGGAGCGGGCGGCGCCGGGCGCCGCAAGCCGGTGGCCGATCTCGGACGATCCCCCGCGTCGCCCGAGATCGGCGGCCGGTCGGGCACCGACCTCGACGGTCGGCACCCGAAGACTACCGAGTACATTGGCTCGGAGCCAGTCAACGCAGGAGTTACAGGATGTCCCCTCGCAGCGCATCGGTCAATGAGGAGTTGCGCCGACGATCCCGCGAACGGTTGCTGCAGGCGACGGTGGAGCTGGTCGACGAGCGCGGCTACGAGGCGACCACACTGGGGGACATCGCGGACCGCGCGGGCTCGGCACGGGGGTTGGTGTCGTACTACTTCCCGGGAAAACGACAGCTGTTGCAGTCGGCCGTCCACCGGCTGATGCACCTCACCCTGGCCGAGGCCCTGGAGCGCGCCCCCCGCCCCTCGGGCCCGGACGCCGGACGCGAGTCGCTGGCCCGCGCGATCGACGCCATCCTGGGACTGGCCGGGGAGCGGCCGACCCTGATGCGCACGCACATGGCGGGGATCCTGCAGCACGAGGGCTTCGTCCAGTGCGACGAGCAACAGCGGCTGGCCGCCCTCCTGCGGGACACCGTCGTCCGCTACGGCTCCCGGGACCCGGACACCGACTACCCGTTGTTGCGCGCCCTGCTCATGGGCGCGGTCGTCGCCGTGCTGCTGCCCGGGGCCCCGATGCCGCCGGCGCGACTGCGTGCCGAGTTGTTCGGGCGCTACGGGCTGGAGTGGGGGATGGGGTTCCCACCGGACGTCCCCGAGCCGAGGACGTCCGGTGACGGCCCGCTGCTGCCGCCGCCGGCCCGCCGGCCCTGACGGCCGGCGGGCACACGGGGGCGGCAGCTCCGGGGCTCAGCGGTAATCGGGCTGTGTCTGGGCGTTGAACTCCCCCAGCTTGACGCGCTCGGCGCCGGCGGTGCGCCGGTCCCGGATCCTCAGGACGTCGAAGCCCATCTGGATGTCGTTCGAGTAGATGTGGCCGTTGTAGTAGTACGCCGACCAGGAACCGCCGATGGCGTCGGGGTCGGCGTACGGGCCGCGCTCGAAGTAGCCGATCTCCCGCGGCTTGGAGGAGTCGGTGAACTCCCAGACGGAGACGCCGCCCTGGTACCAGGCCTGGACCATGATGTCGCGGCCCTTGACCGGGATCAGCGAGCCGTTGTGGGCCACGCAGTTCTCGGTGTCGGCCTGGTGCCGGGGGATCTTGAAGTAGCTCTTGAACACCAGCTCGCGGTCGTCGCCCCGGCCGGTGATGTGGTAGATGCCGTTGGCACCGCGCTCGGCGCCGACCTCGGCGTTGCAGGTGGCGCCGACGCCACCGCCCAACTCGTCGGTGAAGACGACCTTGCGGCCGTCCTCGCTGAAGGTCGCCGAGTGCCAGAACGCGAAGTTCTCGTTGTCCTGGACCCGGTCGACGACGCGGGGCTCGGCGGGGTCGGAGACGTCCATCAGGATGCCGTCGCCCATGCACGCGCCCGCCGCGATCCCCTTCTCGGGGAAGACGGTGATGTCGTGGCAGCCCGTGGTCTCCGTGACGCCCGGATTCTCCGGCGCGCCCGGGTTGCCGCCGTCGGGGAAGAGGACGGGGAAGTCGATCAGAGCCGCCCTCTCGGGTGCCCCGCGGGGCACCTTCACGATGGAGATGCCGTCGTGCGGCGGCCGGCAGTCGGGGTAGCTCTCGTCGGGGAAGTAGGACGACACGTAGACGTAGACGTTCCCGCGCTCGGGCACCAGTGTGTGGGTGTGGGAGCCGCAGGCGGTCTCGACGGAGGCGACGTAGCGCGGGTTGCGCTTGTCGCTGATGTCGAAGACCTTGATGCCCTCCCAGGAGTTCTTCTCCGTCGGCGACTGCGCGGTGCTGGCGCAGGAGTCGTCGCTGCGCGAGGAGTCGGTGGACAGGAAGAGCAGGTCGCCGGAGACGGAGATGTCGTTCTGTCCGCCCGGGCAGAGGACCTGGCTGACGACCTTCGGGGACTTCGGGCGGCCGATGTCGTAGACGGTGAAGCCGTCGTAGTTGCCCGCGAAGGCGTAGCGGCCCTGGAAGGCCAGGTCCGTGTTGAGACCCTTCAGCGCCCCCTTGGGCAGGTTGGCCAGGTGGGAGACGTTCCTGCTGTGGACTATCTCGTCCGAACCCGGGATGTCGCCGCTCCGGATGGCCTCCTCGGCCGCCGAGCGGTCCCGCTGCGACACCTTCCCGGAGCCGGCCGACTGTTCGTCGGGGCCGGGGACGGCGGCCGCCGGTCCGGCGGCGGCCGTGAGCGCGGCCAGCAGGCCGACCACGGCCGCCGTCGCGCCGAGGCGTCTGCGTCGTGCGCGGGGTCTGGGCAACGACGTCACTTTTCCTCCCTGTCGATCCGCTGGGTACCGCGCCGGGGCGGGCGGTTCACGGACGTGGGCAGTATGACTCCTTACACACCTCGGGCAACAGGGATATACGGACGCGGCGACGGTGCCCCCGTGTCAGGATCGGCGTACCGGACCGCCCAGCCCAGGAGGAGAAGTGGCAGACCGTCACGGCATCCCGTCCAACGCCCTCGCCCCCGCCCGTACGCCGGCCACCGTCGCGTCGAGGGCGCGGACCGCGCTCGGCGCGGTGGCCGCGCCGGCCGTGCTGACCGCGCTGGCCGTGCTGACCGGCTGTGACGGGGGGTCGCGGGAGGCGGCCCCCTCCGACGGTCCCTCGGTGATCGCGCCCGGGAAGCCCGGGGAGGCCGCCGAGACGCTCTCCGCGGAGGAGGCCCGGAAGGCGGGTGAGCAGCGACGGGCCGAGCCCAACGAGGCGGACTTCTCGTACGTCTCCGGCATGATCGAACACCATCGGCAGGCGCTGGTGATGACCGAGCTGGCCGAGGAACACGCGTCGTCCGACGCGGTGCGGAGACTGGCGGAGCGGATCTCCGCCGCCCAGAAGCCGGAGATCGCCGCGATGCGTTCCTGGCTCGGGCGCAACGGTGGCGCGGAAGGCGACGGGGAGGCACACGGCGGCCACGGCGGGGAGTCGATGCCCGGCATGGCGACCGAGGCGCAGCTCGACGCGCTGCGGGCGGCCCGCGACGAGGAGTTCGACCGGCTCTTCCTGAAGTTGATGGTCACCCATCACCAGGGCGCCGTGACGATGGCCAAGGACGCGGTCAGGGACGGCCGGGACATCCAGGTCCAGGAGATGGCGAGCGACGTGGCCGTCCAGCAGACCGCCGAGATCGCACGGATGCGCTCGATGCTCCAGGTGCTCTAGGTGATCGATTCCAAGGGGTTGGCAGGGAAATGAGTCGCCCCGGCGTGCAGAGGACCCGTACCGTCGCACGCATGAAGCTGCTCTCCGTCAATGTCGGCAAGCCCCGACCCAACCCGTGGAAGGGTCTCAGCGCGACAGGCATCGACAAGCGGCCTGTTGACGGCCCGGTTGCCGTCATCGCGCCCGGCCCCAAGGGCACCGGCGAGGTCGGTCTCGTAGGCGACCGCGTCTACGACGTGAAGCACCACGGCGGTTCCGACCAGGCCGTCTACGCCTATGCCCGCGAGGATCTCGACGGATGGGAGGCCGAGCTGGGCAGGCCGCTTGCCAACGGCGTCTTCGGGGAGAACCTCACGACCCTCGGCCTCGACGTCAACGGCGCCCTGATCGGTGAACGTTGGCGCATCGGGCCGGATGTGGTCCTTGAGGTGTCGTGCGCGCGGATCCCATGCGCGACGTTCCAGGGCCGGCTGAAGCGAGAGGGCTGGATCAAGCGGTTCACCCGGGCCGCGGTGCCGGGCGCCTATCTGCGCGTGATCGAGCCGGGAGACATCCGGGCTTCCGACCCCGTCGAGATCGCGCACCGGCCCGACCACGACGTGACCGTCGCGCTCGTCTTCCGCGCGATGACACTCGAACCGGGCCTATTGCCGCGACTGCTGGTCGCTGACGCGCTGATCGAGGAGGGTAAGGAACTGGTCCGCAGACGCACGACCACATAGATGGTCGATTTCAGGACATCGTCTGCGCGCATGCGACGGGGGAGTCCAACGTCAGTGTGTGAAGCCGGAGTCGGACTCCCTCGCGACCGCACTTCACGTCAAGACCGACGATCCGCTGAAGGATTCACCGCAACTCGCCCCCTGGCGGCCGGCCGTGGGCATCGCGCCGCAGCTCGGCGATGCCGAGCTGGTCACCTTGGCGATGATGCAGGCAACGCTCGGCTTCACATCCGAGGCCCGGTGGCTGCGACACGCCCATGCTCACCTGCGGCTCCTGTTCCCCTACCCGCCTCAGCAGCCCGGCTACAACAAACGGCTGCGCAAGGCCGCCGAGCTCATCCGGTGCGTCACCCGCACGCTGGCGGTCGACACCACGCTGTGGAGCGACGACGTGTGGGGCGCGGACTCAACACCCCGGTGGAGTGCGGCCCCGCTCCCGTGAGACCGTCAAACGCTCCGACCTGGCCGGATGGGCCCGGTACGGCTACTGCGCCAGCCACACGCGCTACTTCTGGGGACTGTGGCTGCACCGGGTCCGCACCCTGCACGGCCTTCCCGTCGCCTTCGCTCCGACCGGCGCCAAAGCCGACGAGCGCGAGACCCTGCTGGACCTGTTCGCCATCGAGCCCCAGCTCGTCGCCGACCGCCCCGGTCAGACGCTGATCGGCGACAAGAACCACTTCGGCCGCGAGTTCGAGCAGCAGCTCGCCGAACCGGACATCCGACTGCTACGGCCGGCCCGCAAAGGCGAGGCCGAGCGGGCCGGATCCCAGCTGTTCAAGCCGCTACGGCAGGTCATCGGGTCAGTCAACGAAACCTTCAAGGGCCGGCTCGACCTCGAACGCCATCGTGGCCGCACCCCAGGCGGCGTAGCCGTCCGCGTCCTGCAGCGCATCCTCGCACTCACCGCCGCCATCTGGCACAACGATCACACCGGCCGGCCGGTCATGCGGGCACTCACCGCATACGACCACTGAACCCCTTGGAATCGATCATCTAGGTGCTCCGGGCGCGGTGTTCCGGGCCGCCCGGCACGGCGCCGCCCGAGCGGGGGCGGCGCCGGTCGGGTTCCGGCGGGCCGCAGCCCCGACCGGCCTGTCGGGCGGCCGCGGCGAGGACCGCGTCCAGCAGACCGGGGAAGAGCGCCTCCAACTCGCCGCGGCGCAGTTCGCTCATCTTCGCGGTGCCCCGGTAGCTCTGGCTGATCACACCGCTCTCGCGCAGCACCCTGAAGTGGTGGGTGGTCGTGGACTTGCTGACCGGCAGCTCGAACCCCGAGCAGGGCAGTTCCTCCTCGGCCGTCGCCAAAGTGCGCACGATCCGCAGACGGACGGGGTCGGAGAGGGCGTGCAGGACCTCCTCCAGCCGGATCTCGTCGGCGGCCGGGTGGTCCAGCTCTCGGACGGCGGGCGGGCTCTGGGAGCGGGGCGTCACACCTCCATGGTACGAGAAGTATCATAGTTTGACACTTCCCGTACTACGACGCCTATCGTAAAAGCCCGACCGGCAGAGATCCGAACCGACGAGGAGCCCGCCGTGAGCGCTCTGTTCGAGCCGTACACCCTGCGGTCCCTGACCGTGCCCAACCGCGTCTGGATGTCCCCGATGTGCCAGTACTCGGCCGAGCCTGACGGGCCGGAGGCGGGCGTGGCGAACGCGTGGCACTTCGCCCACTACGCCGCGCGGGCGGCCGGCGGGATCGGGCTGGTCCTGCTGGAGGCCACCGCCGTCTCCCCCGAGGGCCGGATCAGCCCCGGGGACCTGGGCCTGTGGAACGATCACCAGACCGAGACCCTGAAGCGCCTGACCGGCTTCCTGAAGGACCTCGGCGCCGTCCCGGGCCTCCAACTCGCCCACGCCGGGCGCAAGGCCTCCACCGACGCGCCCTGGCGCGGCGGCGCGCCGTTGGCCGAGGACCGCGGCGGCTGGCGCCCCCTCGCCCCGAGCGCGGTCCCCTTCGACACGGACCACCCGGTGCCGCACGAACTGACGGCGGAGCAGATCGCCGGGATCGTCCGGCAGTTCGCCGACGCCGCGCGGCGGGCCCTGACGGCCGGCTTCGAGGTCGTCGAGGTCCACGGCGCCCACGGCTACCTGATCGGCCAGTTCCTCTCGCCGCACAGCAACCGGCGCACCGACGCCTACGGCGGGAGCTTCGAGAACCGCACCCGCTTCGCGCTGGAGGTCGTGGACGCCGTCCGGGAGGTGTGGCCCGACGACCTGCCGCTCTTCTTCCGGATCTCGGCCACCGACTGGCTGCCGGAGGACGGCTGGACCGCCGACGACACCGTGCGGTTCGCCGCCGTGCTGCGCGAGCGCGGCGTGGACCTGCTGGACGTCTCCAGCGGGGGCAACGCGCCGGGCGTGCGCATCCCGGTCGGCCCCGGTTACCAGGTCCCCTTCGCCGCCCGCGTGAAGGCGGAGACCGGGCTGCCGACGGCCGCGGTCGGGTTGGTCACCGAGCCGGGGCAGGCGGAGAAGATCGTCACGAACGGCGAGGCGGACGCGGTGCTGCTGGGCCGCGAACTGCTGCGCGACCCGCACTGGGCGCACCGCGCCGCGCGGGAGCTGGACGGGAGGCCCGCTCGGGTCCCCGAACAGTACGCCTGGGCCCTGTGACCCCGGTCGTGTCCCGCCCGCGCGGGCGGGACACGACCGGCGGACCGCCACGCCGGAGCGGCCCGCAGCGGTGCGGGCGGTGATCGCCGTTCGGCTGAGCGGACACGGGCGGAGCCAGTAGAGTGACCGCCCGTGGCAGCACGACCGTTGAACGAGATCATCGAACCGGGCTGGGCCAAGGCGCTGGAGCCGGTGGCCGGACGGATCGCCGCGATGGGCGACTTCCTGCGCGCGGAGATCGCCGCGGGACGCACCTACCTCCCGGCCGGACCGAACGTGCTGCGCGCCTTCCAACAGCCCTTCGACGACGTCCGGGTCCTCGTCGTCGGCCAGGACCCCTATCCCACGCCGGGCCACGCCGTCGGGCTCAGCTTCTCCGTCGCCCCCGACGTCCGTCCACTGCCCGGCAGCCTGGAGAACATCTTCCGGGAGCTCCACACCGACCTCGGCGTTCCCCGGCCGTCCAACGGCGACCTCACACCGTGGACGAGGCAGGGGGTCCTGTTGCTCAACAGGGCGCTGACCACCGCGCCGCGCCGTCCCGCCGCGCACCGCGGCAAGGGCTGGGAGGAGGTCACCGAGCAGGCGATCCGGGCCCTGGTGGAGCGCGGAAAACCGCTGGTGGCCATCCTGTGGGGGCGGGACGCGCGGAACCTGCGTCCGCTGTTGGGCCCGGTCCCCTCGGTGGAGTCCGCACACCCCTCCCCCATGTCGGCGGACCGCGGGTTCTTCGGATCGCGCCCGTTCAGCCGGACCAACGAACTGCTGGTCCGGCAGGGGGCCGAGCCGGTCGACTGGCGCCTGCCGTGACGCGCTGGGTGCTGGGCGTCGATTCCGGTGGCTCCGGACTGCGCGTCGCGCTGGCCCGGGCAAACGAGCCGGACGACACGGCCGGCGCCGAGGCGGTGGGCGCCTTTGACGGCTCGCCGGCCCCGGCGGGCATCACCGAGGTCGGCGAGCCGGTGCGCACCGGCCCCTCGGGCATCGACCCGGACCACCTGCTGGAGCTGACGCTGCCCCGGGCCCACGCCCTGTTGGCGGACGCTACCGGGGAGCACGGGGACCTCCACGACCACCGGGTCGACGCCGTGTGCGTGGGCGCCGCCGGCATGGCGACCCTCGGCGGAGGACTGCGCGCGGCGCTGCCCGGGGCGTTCGCCCGGGCGCTGGGGGCACGGCGCGTGGCCCTGGCCGCGGACGCGGTGACCGCGTACGCCGGGGCACTGGGCGAACGTCCGGGCGCGGTGGTCGCCGCGGGCACCGGGATGATCGCGACCGGCACGGACCTGCGCGCCTGGCGGCGCGCCGACGGCTGGGGCCACCTGCTGGGCGACTGCGGCGGCGGCGCCTGGATCGGCCGGGCCGGTCTGGAGGCCGCCCTGCGCGCCCACGACGGCAGGCCGGGGGGATCGGCGGCGCTGCTCGCCCGAGCCGAGGCGGCCTTCGGTCCGGCCGCCGCCCTGCCGGGGGCGCTGTACCCACGGACGGACCGGCCCGCGGTACTGGCGTCGTTCGCCCCCGAGGTCGCCCGGTGCGCCGAGGACGATCCGGTCGCGGCCCGCGTCATGACGGAGGCCGCCGCCCAGATCGCCATGAGCGCCGCCGCCGTCTGCCCGGAGGGCGGGGAGAGCCGGATCGCCCTGACCGGTGGGCTGTTCCGGATCGGCGAGCCGCTGCTGGCCCGGCTGCGCCGGGAGCTGGCCGTCCGGCTGCCGCACGCCCGGACCGTCCCCGCCGCCGGCGACCCCCTGGCCGGGGCGTTGCTCGTGGCCGGCCGGCTGGCCCGGGGCACGCTCCGACTGCCGGCCGACCCGGCGCTCCTGCACATCGTCGGTGAACGCCCCGTGTGACGGATGCCGAGCGGGCGAACGCCACGGACGCCGTCGACACCACGGCACCGGATCCGGTGACGGAGGGGAAGGAGCCCGTCACCGCGACGCGCGGGAGGAAAGCGGACAGACCGGTACTCCCCCGCCCCGCCCGAACAGCCGCCCCCGCCCAGGCATTAGCATGCGGCGCCATGAGCACCCCCACTGGGCCCGCGAATGGCCTGCCCGTACGAATGCCGCGTCCCCGCCAGCCCGGACGGCACCGCCGGCCGGAGCCCGTCGTCGCGCCCGAGGGTGCGCCCACCTTGGTGCTGGCCGTCCCCGGGGTGCCCTCCGGCAGCTCCCGGAGCCTGGCCGAGGAGACCTTGAGCATCGCCCGTTCCGAGCTGCCCGGTCTCGACGCCCGGATCGGCCACGTGGACGGTGACGACGAGGAGTTCCCGGCGCTCCGGACCGTACTGGCCCGGATCGCCTCGGAGCGCTCCGTCCGTTCCGCCTCGGCCACGCCCGAGGACGCGCAGCCGGACCCCGAGGCCGAGGAGGTCCGACGTCGGACGGCGGAGTCCCCGGCCGCGGTGGTCGTCCCGCTGCTGGCAGGCCCGGACAGCGCGCAGTTGCGCCGGATACGTCAGGCCGTGTTGAACAGCGGCTCCGGCGCCGAGCTGACCGATGTGCTCGGCCCGCACCCGCTGCTGGCCGAGGGCGTCCACGTGAGGCTCTCGGAGGCGGGACTGGCCCGCGCCGACCGCGCCCGACTGTTCACCGTGGCCACCGCCGCGGACGGCATCATCCTGGCCACCATGGGCGGCGAGGAAGCCGTACAGGCGGCCGGCATCACCGGCATGCTGCTGGCCGCCCGGCTGGCGGTGCCGGTACTGGCGGCCGGGCTCGACGAGGAGGGCGCCGTCGTCCGCGCGGCGGAGCAGCTGCGCGAGGCCGGGTCCCGGCAACTGGCCCTGGCCCCCGGCCTGATCGGCCCCGAGGCGCCCGAGGGCCTGTTGGAGTCCGCGTCGAAGGAGGCGGACTGCCCGGCCGCGGAGCCGCTGGGCTCCTACACCGCGGTGGGCAAGCTGGTCGCCTCCGCCTACGCCGCCAAGATCGGCATCGCCCAGCGCGCACCGCAGGGGGCACCGGCCCACTGACGCGGACCCGCCCCCGGCGCCCCCGCGCGCCGGGCGGCGTCAGCCGAAGACGACGCACGTGGCGGCGGGCACCTCGATGCTCCCCGCCCGGCGCGGCACACCGGTTTCGGAGTCCAGGTCGAACCAGGTCACGTCGCCCGAGCGCTCGTTGGCGACGTAGAGCCTGCGTCCGGCCGGATCGAGGGCCAGATCGCGCGGCCAGTGTCCGCCACAGGGGACCGTGGTGACCAGTTCCATGCCGTCGCCGTGCGGGTCCAGGGCCAACACGGCGACGCTGTCGTGCCCCCGGTTGGCCGCCCAGGCCCAGCGGCCGTCGGCGGAGACCACCAGCTCCGACGGATGGTTCTCCCCCGTTAGGCCGGCGGTGGCGTCCGGCAGCGTCCGGACGGTCGTGGTCGGCTCCAGGGCGCCGCCCCCGCGGTCCCAGCGGCAGCAGGTGACGGTGGAGTCCAGTTCGTTGATGACGTAGACCCGCTCACCGCGCGGGTGGAAGACCAGGTGACGCGGCCCGCTGCCGGGGCGCAGCGGAGTCCGTCCGTGGGGGCGCGGAGCGGCGCCGGCGTGGTCGAGGCGGTAGATCCACACCGAGTCGGCGCCCAGATCCGCCGAGAGCAGCCAACGCCAGGAGGGGTCGGCCACCACGGCATGGGCGTGCGGGCCCTCCTGTCGGTCGCGCACCGGGCCGCTGCCGTGGTGCGGCAGCACGGTCGGTGGTCCGGCCAGGCCGCCGTCGGGCCGCAACCGCAGGGCGCTGACGCTGCCCGAGGTGTAGTTGGCGGTGATCAGCTGTCCGGCCGCGCAGGTCAGGTGGGTGGGGCCGGAGCCGTCGACGGGCACCGGCTCGCCGACCGGGGTCGGTCGGTCGGGGTCGGCCAGGGAGAACGCGGCGGCGTGCCCCTCCTCGGTCTCGCTGACCGCGTAGAGCATCTCCGCTCCCGGCCCCGGTACCAGGTAGGAGGGGTCGGGCACCGCGTCCGTGTGGCGCAGCACGGTCAGCGCGCCGGTGTCGGGGTCGACGGCGGCCGTGGTGACACCGCGTCCGCCCGCCGAGGTGAAGGACCCGATGTAGGCCCGCCGTCCGCCGCCCGTTCCGTCCACTGCGCCGCCCCTCTTCCGTGTCCTTGCCTCCGGGTCCCCACCCGGAGAGCGCCGTGCGTCGCCGGCGTCCGGGCCGACCGTAGCATTGGCCTGGACCAGATTGGGAGCGCTACCACCCTCCGTCCTCCCGTCCACCGGACCCACCCCGTGTCGGCGGCCCGCGGCACCACTGCGATGCTGGTGGCATGCCTTCCCCTGCCGATCTCGCAGTGATCTTCGATCTCGACGGAACGCTCGTGGACAGCGAGCCCGCCTACTACGAGGCGGGCAGACGGCTGCTCGCCTCGTACGGCGTCACCGACTTCGGCTGGGAGGACCACACCCGCTTCATCGGGATCGGCGCCCGGGAGACCCTGACGGTCCTGCGGGAGGAACACGCGATCGAGGCCCCGGTGGAGGAACTCCTGGCCGCCAAGAACCGTCTCTACCTGGAGTTGGCCCGCACCCGGGCGGTTCTCTTCCCCCGGATGCGGCGCCTGGTGGAGCGGCTGCACGCGGCCGGGGTCCCGTTGGCCGTCGCCTCCGGCTCCTCGCGGACCGCCATCGACGCCGTGCTGGACGGCACTCCCCTGGGCGCGCTGCTTCCGGTGCGGGTCTCGTCCGAGGAGGTCGCCCGGGGCAAGCCGGAGCCCGACGTGCTGCTGGAGGCGGCCCGACGACTCGGCGCGGAGCCCGCGCGGTGCGCGGTGGTGGAGGACGCGCACCCCGGCGCGGAGGCGGCCCGCCGCGCCGGGATGCGGTGCCTGGTCGTCCCGTCCCTGCCCGGGACGGCCGACGCCCCCGCCTTCGCCGCTGCGGGGTTGTGCTTCCCGGGCGGTCACCGGGAGTTCGACGCGGAGGTCGCGTACGACTGGCTGGTGGGCGCGGGCGGGGACGGCGACCGGAACGGCTAGGCGAGGAAGCTCAGCCGGACCTTGCGCTCGGGGTTGTCGCCGTTGGTGTCCACCAGACAGACCGACTGCCAGGTGCCCAGCTCCAGTCGTCCCTCCACCACCGGCAGCGTGGCGTGCGGCGGGACGACGGCCGGGAGGACGTGGTCCCGGCCGTGGCCGGGACTGCCGTGCCGGTGGCGCCACCGGTCGTCGGCGGGGAGCAGGTCGCGCAGCGCGGCGAGGAGGTCGTCGTCGCTGCCGGCACCGGTCTCGATGATCGCGATGCCGGCGGTCGCGTGCGGTACGAAGACGTTGAGCAGTCCGTCGCGGCCGCCCGCCACCTCGGCGAGGAACCCCTCGCACTCGCGGGTGAGGTCGGCGACGGTCTCGCCCGAGCCGGTGGTGACACGGAGCACACGGGTGGTGAATCGATCGCTCATACCTCCATCTTGGCGCCTTCCGGTCCCCCGCAGCGTCCCGCGCGCCCGTACGTCGGGTGCCGGGCGTCGGAACCGGGGGTGGGACCGGGGGCGGGGTCGGGAAGCGACGGGGCCTCCGCGTGGTTGATCCGTACATGAACGATGTGGAGGTCGTGGTCGTCGGCGCCGGCCAGGCCGGTCTGTCGAGCGCCCACCACCTGCGGCGCTCCGGGTTCCGGCCGGGCCGGGACTTCGTCGTCCTGGACCGCTCCCCGCGCCCCGGCGGGGCCTGGCAGTTCCGCTGGCCCACCCTCACCTACGGTCGGGTGCACGGCATGCACTCCCTGCCCGGCATGGAGTTGACCGACGCCGACCCCGCACGGCCCTCCTCGGAGGTGATCGGGGAGTACTTCGCCGCGTACGAGCGCGCCTTCGATCTGCGGGTGCTGCGCCCGGTCCGGGTGCGCGCGGTGCGCGAGGCCGGGGACGGGCGGCTGCGGGTGGAGAGCGACACCGGTACGTGGACCACCCGCGCGCTGATCAACGCGACCGGCACCTGGGACCGGCCGTTCGTTCCCCGGGTCCCCGGCCGGGAGACCTTCGCCGGGCGTCAGACGCACACCGTCCGCTACCCCGGTCCGGACGCCTTCGCGGGCGAGCGGGTGGTCGTCGTGGGCGGCGGCACCTCCGCCGTCCAGCACCTGTTGGAGATCTCCCGGGTGGCGGCCGCCACCACCTGGGTGACCCGCCGCGAGCCCGTCTTCACCGAGGGCCCGTTCGACGAGGACCGCGGACGCGCCGCGGTCGCCCTGGTGGAGGAGCGCGTACGGGACGGACTGCCACCGCGGAGCGTGGTGTCGGTGACGGGGCTGCCCATGACCGAGGAGATGCGCCGCGCCCGGGAGGCCGGGGTGCTGCGACGGCTGCCGATGTTCGCCCGGATCACGCCCGAGGGCGTGGAGTGGGACGACGGGAACGCGGTGGCGGCCGACTCGATCGTGTGGGCCACCGGGTTCCGCCCGGTGATCGACCACCTGGCACCCCTGCGACTGCGCGAGCCCGGCGGCGGGATCCGGATGACGGGCACCGAAGCGGCCCGGGACCCGCGCGTCCACCTGGTCGGTTACGGTCCCTCGGCGAGCACGATCGGCGCCAACCGCGCGGGGCGGACCGCGGTCCGCGCGGTGCGGGACCTCCTCGGCCGGAGCCGCCCCGGCAGACCGGAGGCCGGCCGCCGGCCCGAACGCGTGGCCACGCGGAAGACGGCCGCGCGGTGACCGCGAGGCGCGGGGCTCAGCGGGGCGTGGAAATGCTGGAGTCGCGCACGACCAGTTCGGGTTGGAGGACGATCCGCTGGTGGTGGTGCCCGGTGTCGTCCTCACCCGTCTCCTCGATGAGGAGATCGGCGGCCGTGCGGCCCATCCGGAAGGCGGGCTGCCGCACCGAGGTCAGCGGCACGGCGGCGGCCGCGGCGAACTCGATGTCGTCGTAGCCGACCAGTGCGATGTCCCCGGGAACCGAGACCCCGGCGGCGAACAGCGCCTGGAGCACGCCCAGCGCCAGCAGGTCGTTGGCGCAGAACACGGCGGTCGGCCGCGGCGTCATCCCCAGCAGTCGGGCCCCCGCGTCCCGGCCGGCCGTCACGTCCAGCCGTTCGCCCTCGACCCGCCGCAGCGCGCCCTCGGGCAGCCCCGCCTCGCGCAGCGCCGACAGCGCGCCGGTGTGCCGGTCCCGGCACTGCGACAGGTGCATCGGGCCGCTGACGTAGACCAGTTCGCGGTGCCCCTGGGCCAACAGGTGCCGGGCGGCCAGCATCCCGCCGGTGATGTCGTCGACGGAGACCGAGCAGCCCTCCTCGCTGGGGAGCACCCGGTCCACCACGACGTAGGGGATGCCGTGCCGCCGGAAGTCGGCCAGGTTGCGGCCGGTGGTGTCGGCCGGGGTGACCAGGACGCCGCGCACCCGTTGCTCGGCGAAGAGGGAGAGGTAGTCGGCCTCCTCCGCCGGGCTCTGCGCGCTGTTGCACAGCATCACGCCCAGCCCCTCCTCGCGCGCCGCGCGTTCCGCTCCGGAGGCCACGTCGGCGAAGAAGGGGTTGGCCATGTCGAGCACCAGCAGCGCGATGATCCGGCTCCGTCCGGCCCTCAGATGCCGCGCCGACTCGCTGCGCACGTAGCCGAGGCGGCTGATGACGGCCTG
Organism: Streptomyces taklimakanensis; assembly: GCF_009709575.1. Taxonomy (NCBI): domain Bacteria; kingdom Bacillati; phylum Actinomycetota; class Actinomycetes; order Kitasatosporales; family Streptomycetaceae; genus Streptomyces; species Streptomyces taklimakanensis. The sequence continues at coordinate 5,260,371 of NZ_WIXO01000001.1, read as the reverse complement.
CACCCGGGTCCTGGTCTCCTCCGCGACCATCTCGGGGCGGTTGATGACGTTGGAGACGGTGCCGACCGACACCCCCGCCTGACGTGCCACGTCCTTGATGCCAACCATGCGCGCCACGAGTCCGCCCGTCCCCCTGACCTCTTGTCTGCGCGGCGCCTGGCCCGGGGCCGCGCGCCCATGCTACGCATCCGATCCCGATCCGGCGGCCGTCCGCCCCGGTGGGCCCTCCGCCGGCCGCCGCCCGGAGCACCGCGCGTTCCGTCCGGTCACGCCCCTCCCCGGTGGAGGCGGTTGCCGAGCGCTCCCTAGTCGAGGTGGAAGACCTCGGTCAGGGGGCGCATGGCCTCGTCCGGCCGCTCGCCGTCCAAGGACTCGAACAGGCCCGCCATCTCCGCCTGCCAGCGGGCGTTGACCTCCGTCGCCTCCATCGCCGCCCTGGCGGCCTCGAAGTCCTCGGTCTCCAGGTAGCCGACGAGCAGGCCGTCCTCGCGCAGGAAGAGGGAGTAGTTGTGCCAACCGCTCTCGCTCAGGGCCCGCAGCATCTCCGGCCAGACGGCCGCGTGGCGTGCGCGGTACTCCTCGATCCGGTCGGCGCGGATCTTCAGCAGGAAGCAGACGCGCTGCACTGGCTCCTCCTCGTCGAAACACGGACCGCAGGGGCGTGAAAGGTTTCAAGCAGATCGCAGGGACGCTAGGGCCCTCGGACGACACCCGTCAATGCCCGGAGCGAGAAAAACCGAACCCGACCGGAAACGGCGACGGCGCCGCGGTGGCACCCCGTCCGCCCCCTTGACACCCCGTCCGGTCCCCCATAGCTTTCCCGCGATGAAACGATTCATGAAGCCGTTCGGCACCAGGAGCTCTGACGCATGACCGCCGCCGTATCCGCCGTGAAGGCGGCCCTCAGGAACCAGGCCATCGAGACCCCCTCGTGGGCCTACGGCAACTCCGGAACGCGCTTCAAGGTCTTCGCGCAGCCCGGCGTCCCGCGCACCCCGCGGGAGAAACTCGACGACGCGGCCCGGGTGCACGCGCACACCGGTGTCGCACCGTCCGTGGCACTGCACATCCCCTGGGACAGGGTCGACGACTACGCCGCCCTGGCCCGGCACGCCGAGGAGCGCGGACTGCGCATCGGCGCGATCAACGCCAACGTCTTCCAAGACGACGAGTACCGGCTCGGCAGCGTCTGCCACCCCGACGCGGCCGTGCGGCGCAAGGCGCTGGACCACCTGCTGGAGTGCGTCGACATCATGGACGCCACCGGCTCGGGCGATCTGAAGCTGTGGTTCGCCGACGGCACCAACTACCCCGGCCAGGACGACGTCCGCGCCCGCCAGGACCGGCTGGCGGAGGCCCTGGCGGCGGTGTACGAGCGCCTCGGCGAGGGGCAGCGGATGCTGCTGGAGTACAAGCTCTTCGAGCCCGCCTTCTACACCACCGACGTCCCCGACTGGGGAACCGCCTACGCCCACTGCCTCAAACTGGGCGAGAAGGCACAGGTGGTGGTGGACACCGGCCACCACGCGCCGGGCACCAACATCGAGTTCATCGTGGCCGTGCTGCTGCGCGAGGGGAAGCTGGGCGGGTTCGACTTCAACTCCCGTTTCTACGCCGACGACGACCTGATGGTCGGCGCCGCCGACCCCTTCCAGCTCTTCCGGATCATGTACGAGGTGGTGCGCGGCGGGGGCCACGAGTCACGGACCGCCTTCATGCTCGACCAGTGCCACAACATCGAGCCCAAGATCCCGGCGATCATCCGCTCGGTGATGAACGTCCAGGAGGCCACCGCCAAGGCGCTGCTGGTCGACCGGGAGGCCCTCTCCGCCGCCCAGGCCGAGGGTGACGTGCTCGCCGCCAACGCCGTGTTGATGGACGCCTACAACACCGACGTACGACCGCTGCTGGCCGAGGTCCGCGAGGAGATGGGGTTGGACCCGGATCCGATCGCGGCCTACCACCGCTCGGGCTGGGCCGAGCGGATCACCGAGGACCGCAAGGACGGCCGGCAGGCCGGCTGGGGGGCGTGAGGGACACCATGACGGATCGGAACGAAACGGTCGAGGCGCTGCTGGCGCGCTCCCACCGGTTGGGCGCCGACCCCCGCAACACCAACTACGCCGGCGGCAACACCTCCGCCAAGGGCACCGCCGTCGACCCCGTCACCGGCGGTGAGACGGAGCTGCTGTGGGTCAAGGGCTCCGGAGGCGACCTGGGCACGCTCACCGAGCGGGGACTGGCGGTGCTGCGCCTGGACCGGCTGCGCGCCCTCAAGGACGTCTATCCGGGCGTGGAGCGCGAGGACGAGATGGTCGCCGCCTTCGACCACTGCCTGCACGGCAGGGGCGGCGCGGCCCCGTCCATCGACACCGCGATGCACGGCCTGGTGGACGCCGACCACGTGGACCACCTCCACCCCGACTCCGGCATCGCGCTGGCCTGCGCGGCCGACGGGGAAAAGCTGACCGCCGAGTGCTTCGGCGACCGCGTGGTGTGGGTGCCCTGGCGCCGGCCCGGCTTCCAGCTCGGGCTGGACATCGCCGCCGTCAAGGAGACCAATCCGCAGGCGATCGGCTGCGTCCTGGGCGGACACGGCATCACCGCCTGGGGCGCCACCTCCGAGGAGTGCGAGCGCAACTCGCTGGAGATCATCCGCACCGCCGAGGCGTTCCTGACCGAGCGCGGCAGGGCCGAGCCGTTCGGCCCGGTGCTGGACGGCCACGAGCCGCTGCCGGACGCCGAGCGGCGCGCCCGCGCCGCCGCGCTCGCCCCCCATGTCCGCGCCGTCGCCTCGACCGACCGGCCGCAGGTCGGCCACTTCACCGACACCGAGGTGGTGCTGGACTTCCTCTCCCGCGCCGAACACCCGCGGCTGGCCGCCCTGGGCACCTCCTGCCCGGACCACTTCCTGCGCACCAAGGTCCGCCCCCTGGTTCTGGACCTGCCGCCGACCGCGCCCCTGGAGGAGGCCGTCGCGCGTCTGAAGGAGTTGCACGAGGAGTACCGCGCGGAGTACCGGGCCTACTACGAGCGGCACGCCACCGCGGACTCCCCGGCGATGCGCGGCGCGGACCCGGCGATCGTCCTCGTCCCCGGCGTGGGGATGTTCTCCTTCGGCAGGGACAAGCAGACCGCGCGCGTGGCGGGCGAGTTCTACGTCAACGCGATCAACGTGATGCGCGGCGCGGAGGCCGTCTCCACCTACGCCCCCATCGAGGAGTCGGAGAAGTTCCGCATCGAGTACTGGGAGCTGGAGGAGGCCAAGCTGCGCCGGATGCCGGCGCCGAAGGCGCTGGCCACCCGGATCGCGCTGGTCACCGGGGCGGGTTCCGGCATCGGGAGGGCCATCGCGCACCGACTGGCCGCCGAGGGCGCCTGCGTGGTCGTCGCGGACCTCGACGGCGGGAACGCCGAGAAGGTCGCCGAGGAGATCGGCGGGCCGGACAGGGCCGTGGCCGTGACGGTGGACGTCACCGACGAGGAAGGGATCAAGGCGGCCCTCGCCGAGGCCGTCCTCGCCTTCGGCGGTGTGGACCTGGTGGTCAACAACGCCGGCATCTCCGTCTCCAAGCCGCTGCTGGAGACCACCACCGAGGACTGGGACCGCCAACACGCCATCATGGCCCGCGGCTCCTTCCTGGTCTCCCGCGAGGCCGCCCGCGTCATGATCGAGCAGAAGCTGGGCGGCGACATCGTCTACATCTCCTCCAAGAACGGTGTCTTCGCCGGCCCCAACAACATCGCCTACGGCGCCACCAAGGCCGACCAGGCCCACCAGGTGCGGCTGCTGGCCGCGGAGCTGGGCGAGCACGGCATCCGTGTCAACGGCGTCAACCCCGACGGGGTGGTGCGCGGCTCGGGCATCTTCGCCGGCGGCTGGGGTGCCCAGCGCGCGGCCGTCTACGGCGTGCCGGAGGAGAAGCTCGGCGAGTTCTACGCCCAGCGCACCCTGCTCAAGCGCGAAGTGCTGCCCGAGCACGTCGCGAACGCGGTCTTCGCCCTGACCGGCGGCGACCTGAGCCACACCACCGGACTGCACATCCCGGTGGACGCGGGCGTCGCCGCGGCCTTCCTCCGCTGACGTCCCGGCCGGCCGTGAGGGCGCGACGCGCCCTCACGGCCGGCGGCGGGCACCGCCCCCCTTCCCCCGTTCTCCCGTCCTCCTGCCCGTTCCGTCCGCGTCCCGCGAGGTCCCCGTGTCCCCTCCCCCGACCGCCCGTTCGTCCGCCGGCCCCCCGACCGGTCCGCTCTCCTTCGCCGCCGTCGACCTGGGCGCCTCCAGCGGACGCGTCATGGTGGGCACGGTCGGCCCCGACACCCTGGAGCTGCGCGAGGCACACCGCTTCCCCAACCGCCCGGTCCGCGCCGCGGGCACCCTGTACTGGGACGTCCTGGACCTGTACCGGGGCGTGCTGGACGGGCTGCGGGCAGCCGGACGCGCCGCGCCCGACGGGCGGCTCGCGTCCGTCGGCATCGACTCCTGGGCGGTGGACCACGGGTTGCTGGACGCCTCGGGCACGCTGCTGGGCAACCCGGTGCACTACCGCGACGGCCGCACCGACGGCGCCGCCGAGCGGGCCGCGGCCGTCATGTCGCCGAAGGAGCTGTACGCCGCCACCGGCCTGCAGTACCAGCCGTTCAACACCCTTCATCAGCTGGTGGCCGCCCGCGGCTCCTCCGCACTGACCGCCGCCCGGCGCCTGCTGCTGATCCCCGACCTGGTGACGTACTGGCTGACGGGCCGGATGGGCACCGAACTGACCAACGCCTCCACCACCCAGTTGCTCGATCCGCGCACCGGTGACTGGGCCCGACCGGTGGCGGACGCCTTCGGAATCGACCTGTCGCTGTTCCCACCGCTGCGCCGCCCCGGGGACGGGGCCGGCGAGCTGCTTCCGGAGGTGCTGGAGGAGTGCGGACTCGCCGGGCCGGTGCCGGTCACGGCCGTCGGCTCGCACGACACCGCCTCCGCCGTGGCCGGAGTGCCGGCCGAGGGCGGCCGGGCGTTCGCCTACGTGGCCACCGGCACCTGGTCGCTGGCCGGGGTGGAGTTGGAGGCCCCGGTGCTCACCGAGGAGTCCCGGGCCGCCAACTTCACCAACGAGCTGGGCGTGGACGGCACGGTCCGCTACCTGCGCAACATCATGGGTCTGTGGCTCCTCCAGGAGTGCCTGCGCGACTGGGAGGCGGACGGGCTGCGGCCGGAACTGGAGACGCTGCTGCGCGAGGCGGCGAAGGCCCCCGGGCTGCGGTCGGTGGTGGACGCCTCCGATCCGGTCTTCCTGCCGCCGGGGCGGATGCCGGAGCGGATCGCCGAGGAGTGCCGCCGCACCGGGCAACCGGTCCCGCGCGACATGGCCGAGACGGTCCGCTGTGTGCTGGACTCCCTGGCCCTGGCCCACCGCAGGGCGGTCGCCGACGCCCAGCGGTTGTCGGGACACGAGGTGGAGGTGGTGCACATCGTCGGTGGCGGAGCCCGCAACGAGCTGCTCTGCCGGCTGACGGCCGACGCCTGCGGGCTGCCGGTGGTCGCCGGACCGGCGGAGGCGGCGGCCTTCGGCAACGTCCTGGTCCAGGCGCGCGCCGCCGGGGCCGTCCGCGGCGACCTGACCGCACTGCGGTCGTTGCTGCGCGCCACCCGGCCGCTGCGGCACCATGAGCCCGTGGGCGATCGGGGAGCCTGGGACCGGGCGGAGGCCGCGATATGCGGGTAGCGCTGTTCGTGACGTGCGTGACCGACACGCTCTACCCCGGCACCGGGCGGGCCACGGTCGCCCTGCTGGAGCGGTTGGGGGTGGAGGTGGACTTCCCGGCGGAGCAGAGCTGCTGCGGGCAGCCGCAGTTCAACACCGGTTACCGGCGTGAGGCCGAGCCGCTGGTGCGCCGCCACGCGGAGGCCTTCCGCGGCTATGACCACGTCGTCACTCCGTCCGGTTCGTGCGCCGCGATGGTGCGGGAGAACCATCCGCGGATCGCCGCCCGCTCCGAGGACGCCGCGTTGGAGCGGGCGGTGGCCGAGGTGGCGCCCCGGACGTACGAGCTGAGCGAGTTCCTGGTGGACGTGCTGGGCGTGACGGACGTCGGCGCCCACTACCCGCACACCGTCACCTACCACCCCACCTGCCACGGGCTGCGGACACTGGGGTTGGGCGACCGGCCCCGACGGCTGCTGGAGCGCGTGCGGGGACTGGAACTGGTGGAGCTGCCGGGCGCGGCGGAGTGCTGTGGTTTCGGCGGCACGTTCGCGGTGAAGAACGCGGCCGTCTCGGCGGCGATGGGCGCGGACAAGGCGCGCGACATCGAGGGCACCGGCGCCGAGGCGGTGTGCGCGGTCGACAACTCCTGTCTGATGCACATCGGCGGCATCCTCGCCCGGCGGGGCTCGACCGTCCGCCCCGTCCACCTCGCCGAGATCCTGGCAGCCACCGACAGCACCCACAACGCCGACGGCCCCGGCCACGACGGGAGGAGGACGCGATGAGCGGCCGTACCCACCTGGGCATGCCCGCCTTCCCCGAGGCCGCGACCTCGGCCACGCGCGACGCCCGGTTGCGCCGCAACCTGCGCCACGCCACCGGCACCATCCGCGCCAAGCGCGCCGAGGCCGTCGCCGAACTGCCCGACTGGGCGGAGCTGCGGGCCGCCGGCGCGGCGATCAAGGACCGCACCCTGCGCCACCTCGACCACTACCTGGAGCAGTTGGAGGAGGCCGTCACCGCCGCGGGCGGCACCGTCCACTGGGCGGCCGACGCCGCCGAGGCCAACCGGATCGTCACCGAACTGGTGCGCGCCACCGGCGAGACCGAGGTGGTGAAGGTCAAGTCGATGGCGACCCAGGAGATCGGCCTCAACGCGGCGTTGGAGAAGGCCGGGATCCGCGCCTACGAGACCGACCTGGCCGAGCTGATCGTCCAACTCGGCGACGACCTCCCCTCACACATCCTGGTTCCCGCCATCCACCGCAACCGCGAGGAGATCCGCGACGTCTTCCGGGGCCGGATGAGCCGTTGGGGGCGCCCGGCGCCCGAGGGCCTGACCGACGATCCGGCCGAGCTGGCCGAGGCGGCCCGGCTCCACCTGCGGGAGAAGTTCCTCCGGGCGAAGGTGGGCGTCTCCGGCGCCAACTTCATGGTGGCCGAGACCGGCACCCTGGTGGTGGTCGAGTCCGAGGGCAACGGGAGGATGTGCCTGACCCTGCCCGAGACGCTGATCTCGGTGGTCGGCATCGAGAAGGTGGTGCCCACCTGGCGGGATCTGGAGGTCTTCCTCCAGCTGCTGCCCCGGTCCTCCACCGCCGAGCGGATGAACCCCTACACCTCGATGTGGACCGGCACCACGGACTCCGAGACGGCCGACGGGCCGCGCGACTTCCACCTGGTGCTGCTGGACAACGGCCGCACCGACGCCCTCGCCGACACCGTCGGCCGCCAGGCGCTGCGCTGCATCCGGTGCTCGGCCTGTCTGAACGTCTGTCCGGTCTACGAGCGGGCGGGCGGCCACGCGTACGGCTCGGCCTACCCGGGTCCGATCGGCGCGATCCTCACCCCCCAACTGCGCGGCACCACGACGGAGCTGGACGCCTCGCTGCCGTACGCCTCCTCGCTCTGCGGCGCCTGCTACGAGGTCTGCCCGGTCGCCATCGACATCCCGCAGGTCCTGGTGTACCTGCGGGAACGCGTCGCCGAGGGCGGTGAGGTGACGGTGCGCGGACAACGGACGACCATCCGCCCCGCGCGGGGGCACGCGGCCGAACGGGCCGCGATGCGCGCCGCCCGCTGGGCCCTGGACCACCCCGGTGCGCTGCGGGCCGGGCAGCGACTGGCCGCCCGCACCCGGCGGCTGCACCCGCGCCGCCTGCCGGGTCCGGGCCGCGCCTGGACGGCGAGCCGTGACCTGCCCGCCGTCCCGGCCGAGTCCTTCCGCGACTGGTGGCGACGCACCCGGGACGACCGGGCGGAAGGAGACCGACGATGAGCAGCCGCGAGACGGTGCTGGGCCGGGTCCGCCGCGCCCTGGCCGACGTACCGCGCACGGAGGGGCCGGACGACGTTCCCGTACCCCGCCGGTACGAGCACACCCACATGCCGACCGAGGGGCCCGGGGCGACCGGAGCACCGGTCGACCTGCTGGCCGAGAACCTGATCGACTACCGCGCCGTGGTGCACCGCGCCGACGCCGACGGCCTGCCGACGCTGCTGTGCCGGCTGCTGGCCGAACGCGGCAGCACCGAGGTGTTGGTGCCGCCCGGCCTGCCGCCGTGGTGGTTGGCGGCCGCCGACCCGGTGCGGATCCACGACCGGGCGGCCTCCACACCGGACGAGCTGGACACGGTGGACAGCGTGGTGACCGGCTGCGCGGTGGCGATCGCGGAGACCGGCACGATCGTGCTGGACGGCTCTCCCGACCAGGGGCGTCGCCGCATCACCCTGATCCCGGACCACCACGTCTGCGTGGTCCGCGTTCCCGGGCAGGTGGTGGCGTCCGTCCCCGAGGCGCTGGAGCGGCTGGACCCCTCCCGCCCGCTGACGTGGATCTCCGGCCCGTCGGCCACCAGCGACATCGAGCTGAGCCGCGTCGAGGGCGTCCACGGCCCCCGCACCCTGGAGGTCGTCCTCCTGACGGAGTGAACGTTCCGCCCGACGGGGCGGAACGTTGCTCTGTCGGGGCCCGGTCATTGCTCTACACCTGTGTCACCGTGCGTGGCCCCTTGTCGCCCGCGGCGCGCACGGATAGCTTCCCGCCATGCCTTCCCGCCGATCGCTTCTCGCAGCCGGCACGGCCGCCGCGCTGGCCGGCCCGCTCGTTCCCACCACCGCCACCGCCGACGACCGGCCCGACGGCCGACCCGAAGAACGGAACCGCGGCCGTGACGTCGTTCCCGGCGCGGACGTCGCGGCCGCCCGAGGCTGGTCCGTGTTGCGCGGCCGCAGGGTGGGAGTGATCAGCAACCCCACCGGAGTCCTGCGCGACGCCACCCACATCGTGGACTCCATGGCCGCGCACGACGGGCTGGACATCGTCGGGGTGTTCGGCCCCGAACACGGCTTCCGGGGCAGCGCGCAGGCCGGCGAGTCCGAGCCGGAGTTCACCGACCCGCGCACCGGCCTGACGGTGTACGACGCCTACGGCGCGGGCGCGGCGACGATGGCCGAGCTGTTCACCAAGGCGGGGGCGGACACGATCGTCTTCGACATCCAGGACGTCGGCGTCCGCTTCTACACCTACATCTGGACCATGTACAACGCGATGGTCGCCGCCCGCTCGATCGGCGCCCGCTTCGTGGTGCTGGACCGCCCGAACCCGATCGGGCGCCGGGCCGACGGCCCGCTGATGACCGAGGAGTTCACCTCCGGCGTCGGCGCCGAGGTGATCGTGCAGCAGCACGGGATGACGGTGGGCGAACTGGCCCGCTACTTCAACGGCGAGCTGCTGCCGAAGGAGGGCGCGGGCGGGAAGGTAGCGGAGCTGGAGGTCGTGCCGGTGCGCGGCTGGGACCCGTACTCCACCGCGCACGAGAGCGGCCTGCCGTGGGTGCCGCCCTCCCCGAACATGCCGACCCCCGACACGGCCGTCGTCTACGCCGGAACCGGTTACTTCGAGGGCACCAACCTCTCGGAGGGACGCGGTACCACCCGCCCGTTCGAGTTCGTCGGCGCGCCGTACCTGGACCACCGCTACGTCGACCGGCTCAACGCCCGGAAGCTGCCGGGCGTGCGGTTCCGCGAGGGGTACTTCGTCCCCACCTTCGGCAAGCACACCGGCGTCACCTGCGCGGGCGTCCAGATCCACGTCACCGACCCGCGCCGCTACGAGCCGATCCCCACGGCGGTGGCGATGCTGGTGGAGGCGCGCCGCCACCCCGACTTCGCCTGGCGCCGGGACTCCTGGGACACCAGGCGCCCGTTCTGGATCGACAAGCTCTCCGGGTCGCCGCGGCTGCGGGAGATGATCGACGCGGGCAGGGACGCGGACGAGGTCGTGGCCGCCTGGCGGGACGAGGTCCGCGCCTTCGAACGGACGCGGCGGGCGTACCTGCTCTACCGCTGAGGACCACGCCGCGCCGCCGGCCGGATCCGGCCGGCCGAGTCCGCCGTCCGTTCAGCGGCGCGGTCGCTCACAGTCGGTTCGACCGTCCTCTTTGGCGCCCTGGCAGCGGAACACCTCCCGGGGGCGTTCGTCGACATCGGTGATGTTCTCGACCCTCATGAAGGAGATCGCCCGGCCGATCGGCTCTCCCCCGTCCCGGTGGAACTCGATCCTGCCCGTGGCCCCCCAGAAGGGGTTGTGGCCGTTCTGGTGCAGCACCTCGGTGTGGACCGCCGTCGGGGTGATCAGACGCGGGTTCCAGGAGTCGTCGGAGAGCCGAATCCGCGCGGTCAGCGTCTCGACGGCCCGCAGCAGCAGTTTGGCCGAGTCGTAGGCGAGCCCGACGCGCTCGCCCACCGGTTCGTCCGGGGCGTCGCTCCCCCCGCCCGCGCAGCGTGGTGGATCGAGGGTCCCGCCGTCCCTGTCCTCACCGATCAGACGGAGGAACGTGCCCGCCGCCCGGTCCCGCCCCTCCCGCGCCCGGGAACGCAGTTCCTCGCAGGTGGCCAGGGGCGCCTTCGAGGCGAAGACCAGCGGCAGACCGGCCGGTGCGCTTCCGCGCAGCAGGGGGTTGGCCATGTAGCGGTTGACCGAGTCGTCGGCCACCAGGTGGTGCGGCTGGTCGTCGCCACAGGACCTGTCCAACTTCCTGAGGAAGTCGGGGAACTCCGACCACCGCCCGGCGAAGAACAGCATGCCGCGGTAGCCGCACTCCCTGGTCAGCCCCCTGCCCGTGAACTCCTCGGTGTACTCGAGGTTGTCGACCTGCTTCCTCAGTTCCGCGACGAGGGTCGACACGTAGAGGTCGTCGGGGAGCTTGGACCGCTCGCCGACGGTGTAGTAGACCCGTGTGCCCGGGAGGGACAGCGCCTTCCCGTACTCGTCGACCATCCTGGCCTGTTCCCGGTTGGGAGAGGCGATCTGGAGGTAGAGGGGGGAACTCTTGTACATGCCCTCGCCGGAGAGCGTCGGGGCGACCGCGGGGATTCCCACCCGGCCCAGTCGCTCCAGCGCCTCGACCGTGCTCGTCCGGCTCTCCACCAGTCCCACGACACCCACGACGGGAGCGTCCCGCTCCTCGCGCGCCAGGTCCGCGATCATGTCGACCACCGGATCGGCGTGTTCCATCTGGAATCCGGCATTGGCGACGACGATGTGCAACAGCGGTACGTCGTAGGCGGTGCCCGACTCCTGCAGGCCGTGGTACTGGGCGATCGCCAACCCCTCCAACTCCTGCCGCTCGGCGGCGTACGCCTCCTCCTTCCGGGAGGTCTCGCGGCCCGTCAGGGTGCCCAGGTAGACGAGCGTGACGTAGGGGCGGCGCCTCTCGCTGCGCTCCCAGGCGTCACGTACCTCCCGGTTCTGGGCGAAGATCTTCTTCTGGACCTGCTGCAGCTTCTCCTGCCCGGCCTGGTCGTTGAACCTGAAGGCGTCGCTGTCGCTGTAGCCGACGCATTCGTCGGCCATACTGCGGACGGAGACCTGCCCGGAGAACGGACGGTACAGGCAGTCCGGTCCTCCCAACCGGTACCCCACCCAGCCGAGGAGGGGCACGAGAAGCGCGAGGCACGACACGACGGCGAACGCCCGGTGGGCGTACCACGGGGGCGGGGGCGCCTCGACCGGCCGGTACCGGCCGGCCTCCCCGGTGCCGCCGGTGTCGCCCGGCTCCGACAGCTCCACCGGCCGGTACCAGGCCGTGGGCGGATGCGGGGAGGGTCTCCAGTCCGGCTCGTCCTTCCCTGCCGCCCGGCCCGGCCCGGTGGTGTCCAGGTCCTCCAAGGGGAGGACCAAAGGGGCCTCGGGGCCGGCCTCGGCGATCCGCGCGGACGGCCGGGCACCGGCGTACACGACCAGCAGCGGGTCCCACTCCCCGGTCTCGACGCGCACGTCGTTGACCAGTTCGAGCAGCCGCTCCCCCGCGTCCTCGCCATCGCCGGGCGCCGCACCGTCGATCAGCGCCACGGGGTACGCCGTGCGCCGTCTGCCCCGGACGCTCCAGAACGGCCGGGCATACGCCTGGCGCAGATCCTCCAGGAAGGCGTGGACGAGGAGTTTGTCGATCTCCTCCGAACGCCCGCCGTTCCGCCCCGCGGCGACGGTCCGCTCGGCCACGGTCAGGAAGGCGCGCGGCGGGTGCGGCCCGGGGTAGCGCTAGCGGTAGGTGCGGCCGATGCCGGGGATCCGCTCGGAGAGCGCGGCACGGAACAGCATCGCGGGGATCACCCGCTGGGCCAGGAACCACAGGACGTGGTGCACCGTGCCCAGGGTGGCGAAGGGGCTGGGCTCGGCGGCGGCCTCCCCTCGGGGACGGCGGTGTTCCCGCAGCCGACGGACGAGTTCGGTGGGGACGTCGTCGACGTGCCTGCCCGCGATGTCCTGGTGGAGCAGCCACCTCAGCAGTCCGTAGTGGCGGAACCGCAGCCGGTCGGCACCAAAGCGCTGCCCCGGTAACGCGTCACAGAGCCCGGTGAGCAGGTCGAGAAGATCGGGGAGGTCGGGACCGGTCCGCCGACCCGCCGCGTCCCGGACCGGCACCCGTGCGTAGGGCACCGGGTTCCGGGCGCCGCGCAACCGGCCTCCCAGGACGTCGAGAACCGCTTCCGCCCCGTCCCCGGTGATCCGCAGCAGAGGGAGGGGGCGGTCCCTGCGGCGCTCGCGGACCACGAGCCGACGGACCAGTTCCACGAATCCCTCAGTGCCCTTCGGCACCGTGCTTCCGTCGCTCACGCCGCCCCCTCGTCTCGCCGCGCTCCCTTCCGTTCTAGCAACAACGGTGGGCGGCCGGAGGTGAATCGACGATTCCCCCTCGGCGGTGTCCCCGACACCCCTCCCCGGGAACGCTTCGGCCGCTCACGTCGGCGCCGGCGCGTTCACCGGCGGCTCCACCGTGCCCTCACAGCGCCCGGGTGAAGGCGTCGTAGGCCCCCTCCCCGAAGAGCACGAAACGGATCTCCTCGAACGCGTCGTCCCGTTCGGTCTCCTCCCGTACCGCGGCGAGCGCGACGCGGGCCCCGTCCTCCAGCGGCCAGCCGTAAACACCGGTGGAGATGGCGGGGAACGCGACGGTGCGGGCGCCCAGTTCACGTGCCACCCGCAACGACTCGCGGTAGCAGGAGGCCAGTTGGGGGGAGCGGTCCTCCGAGGCGGACCAGACCGGCCCGACCGTGTGGATCACCCACCGTGCGGGCAGCCGCCCGGCGGTGGTGGCGACCGCCTCTCCGGTGGGCAGCACCTTGCCGTACCGGGAGGCCCGCAGGGCACGACACTCGGCGAGGATCTCCGGGCCGCCCCTGCGGTGGATCGCCCCGTCGACTCCGCCGCCGCCCAGCAGCGAGGAGTTGGCGGCGTTCACCACCGCGTCGACGGACTGCTCGGTGATGTCGCCCGGGATGAGATGGATTGTGACCATACAGCCATCCTGCCACCGTGCCGGCGCGGGCCCCCTCCGGTGCGCGGCGTCCCGGCCGGCGGGCCGCCTCAGGACGACCGCGGCCCCACGGACGACGGGGAGGACGGGGACGGCAGGGGGAGCCGGGCCGCCCAGGTCAGCCCGCCCAGCAGGTGACGGCGGAAGACGGGGTCGGCGTAGGACTCCTCGGTGTGCCCCAGAGCGGTGTAGAAGACGCGGCCTCCGGCGTTCCGGTGACACCACGCCAGCGGATGGTCCTCCCCCATGCCGCCGCCCTCGTACGTGCTCTCGTCGGCGGAGAGCAGCACCCGGACCCGACCACGCGGGTTGGAGCGGAAGTCGTACCACTCGTCGGTGAACGGCCAGGAAGCGTCCAGGTGCGCGGTGGCCGGGTGATCGCGGTCCTCGACGAGGACGACGCCCGGCTGGAGCGCGGGGTGCCGGTCGAAGCGGGCGCCGAGCAGCTCGCCGTACCACGGCCAGTCCTCCTCGGTGGTGGTCGCGGCGTGGACACCGACGAAGGCCCCGCCCCCCTCGACGTACGACCGCAGGGCCCGGCGACCTTCGGCCGTGAGCACCACGCCGCTGGTGGAGAGGAAGACCACCGCCCGGCAGTCCTCCCCGCGGAGGGCGGCGACGAGTTCCTCGGGGTCCTCGGTGGCGGTGACGTCGAGTCCGACGGTCGCGGCGAGATCCCGGAAGGCGTCGACACCGTGCGGGATGGAGTCGTGTCGGTAACCGGTGGTCCGAGTGAAGACGGTGATCCTGGCTGGGTCCATGGCCCCATGGTCCCCCACCGCGCCCACCGCTGCGTACGGTCGGCGTGCCCGGGACCGCGACGGGCGGCCCCGGGCTACGCTCGACACATGCCCGCACGCATCAAGGACCTGGTCGTGGACGCGGTCGACCACCAGACGCTGGCCGACTGGTGGTGCACCGCGCTGGGATACGAGCGTCGGAGGCCCCTGGGCTACCCTCCTCCACCGCCCGAGTGGCCCGTGGCCATCCACCACCCGCACGACGCCGGCCCGGTGATCTGGTTCACCCCCGTGCCCGAGGTGGAGGGCGGACGGAACCGGGTGCGTTTCGAGGTCTGGGGCGACACCGACGAACTCCTCGCGCTGGGCGCCACCCTGGTGCGGCGGCGCGACCGGGACAAGGAGTGGGACGTCCTGGCCGACCCGGAGGGCAACGAGTTCGGCGTGTTCACCCCGCGCAGATCGGTGCCGGCCTTCGGAGGGGACGGGGCTCGGTGACGACCTCCGCGAGGGACACGGCCGGCGGTGGGCCGGACCTCATCGACACGGTGGCGTGGGTGTACCTGCGCGACGGGCTGATCCTGGGGGCCCGGACGCGCGGCAGGGACCTGTTCTACATCCCCGGCGGCAAGCGCCACGAGGGCGAGAGCGACGAGCAGACGCTGTTGCGGGAGGTCGAGGAGGAGCTGACGGTGGCGATCCTGCCCGACAGCATCGCCCACGTCGGCACCTACGAGGCGCCGGTCGAAGCGCACGCGTCGGCCCCGGTGGTCCGGATGGCGTGCTACACCGGCGACTACCGGGGCGCACTCGCCGCCGCCGGCGAGATCGAGGAGATCGCCTGGCTGTCGTACGCCGACCTCGGCCGAGTGCCGCCGGTGGACCGGTTGGTCTTCGACGAGCTGCACGCCGACGGGCGACTCGTGTGAGCGCCGCCCCGACCGGCCCCGCGTCCCCGGGACGGCCCTCGTCCTCGACCGTTCAGGTGGAGGCCGTCTCCACCGCTCCGGGGTCCGCCGTCCCGGTCCCGGCTCCGGGTGGCAGGACGGTGTCGCGCCGCAGCAGGGCCGCGTAGCGCCCGCCGTGGGCCAGCAGTTCCTCGTGGGTACCTCGCTCGGCGATCCGGCCGCCGTCGAGGACGACGATCTGGTCGGCGTCGCGGACGGTGGAGAGCCGGTGGGCGATCGTCAGGGTGGTGCGTCCTTCGGCCAGGGTGTCGATGGCCCGCTGGACGGCCTGCTCGGTACGGGTGTCCAGGGCGCTGGTGGCCTCGTCCAGCACGAGGACGGGCGGGTCGCGCAGGATCGTGCGGGCCAGGGCCAGTCGTTGCTTCTCACCACCGGAGAAGCGGTAGCCGCGCTCGCCCACGAGGGTGTCGTACCCCTGCGGCAGGGAGACGATGTGGTCGTGGATCTGAGCGGCGCGGGCCGCCTCCCTGATCTCGGCGTCCGTGGCGTCGGGCCGCGCGAAGCGGAGGTTGTCGGCGACGGACGCGTGGAAGAGGTAGGTCTCCTGGGACACCACGCCCACCGTTCGGGCCAGGGAGTCGAAGTCCAGGTCGCGCACGTCGATCCCGTCGATGGTGACCCGTCCCGCGGTGACGTCGTACAGCCGGGGCACCAGGTAGCCGAGTGTGCTCTTGCCCGATCCGGTCGCGCCGACGATGGCGAGGCTGCTGCCCGCGGGAACGGTCAGGTCGATGCCGTCGAGGGTGGGGGTGGTGCTGTCCGGGTCGTAGGAGAAGGCGACACCCTCGAAGCGGACCTCGCCTCGGGCACGCTCCAGCCGCACCGGACGGGCCGGTTCGGTGATGTCCACCGGCAGGTCCAGGTATTCGAAGATGCGCTGGAAGAGGGCGAGGGAGGTCTGCATCTGCACGCCGGTGCTCAACAGGGAGACGGTGGGGCGCAACAGGCCCTGCTGGAGGGTGACGAAGGCGACCAGGGTGCCGAGTGAGAAGGCCGGCCCGCCCATGTGCAGGAGCAGACCGGCGGTCCAGTAGAGCAGGGCCGGAATGGCCGCCATGACGATGCCGATGACCGACATCCGCCAGCGGCCGGCCATGTTGGAGCGGACCTCCAGGTCCACCAGGCGTTCGGACTCCTCGGTGAAGGAGCGGGTGAGGGAGTCGGCACGACCCATGGTGCGGCCCAGCAGGATGCCGCTGACCGACAGCGACTCGGTCACCATCGCCGACATCACGGCCATCTGTTTCTGACGCCGCGTGGCGATCTTCTTGCGCTCGTTGCCGACCCGTCGACTGATCCATACGAACAGCGGCAACAGGACCAGGGAGACGATCGTGAGCCGCCAGTCCAGCACCAGCATGGCCACCACCGTCGCCACCACGCTGGTGAGGTTGGAGACCAGGGAGGTCGCGGTGGAGGTGACGGTGGCCTGCATGCCGCCGATGTCGTTGGCGATGCGGGACTGGACCTCGCCGGTGCGCGTGCGGGTGAAGAACGCCAGGGACATCCGCTGGAGCTTGGCGTAGACCTCGGTGCGCAGGTCGTGCATGACGCGCTGCCCGACCGTGGTGCTGATCAGTGTCTGGAGGACGTTGAAGACACTGGTGAGCACCGCCGTGGCGATCATGCCGAGAGCCAGCAGGGACAGCAGGCCGGTGCGCTGCTGGGGCAGGGCCACGTCGAGTATCTCGCGGAGCAGGAACGGCGAGGCGACCGAGACCAGCGAGGAGGCGCCCACCAGCAGCCCGACGACGGCCAGCCGTCCGCGGTAGGGACGGAAGAGGCGCAGGATGCGGCGGATCTCGGCGGGCGGCTGTGCGGGCCCCTGCTCGCGGGGCGGCGGGGTCCAGGCGGGTTCGTCGTGGTGCAACGCGCTCCTCGTCGGCGGTCGGGTTCCGTTCTCGGCCGCGTGCCCGGCACGGCCGGTGTCCGCGGCGCCGGTCACCAGCCTACGGTCGTCCGCCGGCGGGCTCGGGAGGCCAGGCTCTCCCGGTTCCCCGACACGGCTCGACCGCCTGTCCGCGTCGTCCCGCTCCCGCCGCACGTCGTCCGTGCCCGCCGACCGTGGCCGGTCGCACACGGCCGGTTGGAAAACCCTTTGCCCCCGTCGGTGGCGGAGGGGAGTCTTACACGGTCGCACCCGCCCACGAGACCGCCCTGGGACGCCCATGCAGATCCGCGACCTCCCGTATCCCGACCCCGGTGTTCCCGACGTACGGTCCGGATTCCGTCTCCTCGTCTGGCTGTGGCGCGCCCAGCTCGGCGGGCAGGCGAAGTCGTTGGCCTGGGGCACGCTCCATATGGCGGCCATCGCCTCCTTCCCCGTGGTGGTGGGCATGGCGGTGGAGGCCGCCACCACGGGTTTCGGGGAACGGCTCGTCCCGGTGGGGGCTTTGACGGCGGCGCTCGGTCTGGTGGTCATGGTCGGTGACACCATGCTGCACCGCACCGCCGTCACCAACTGGATCACCGCCGCGGCCCGGGTACAGCAACTGCTGGCGCGCCGGACCGCGGAGCTGGGCGCCACGCTGACCCGGCGGGTGGCGGCCGGTGAGGTCGTCGCCGTCTCCACCGGTGACATCGAGAAGATCGGCTGGTTCGTGGAGAGCGTCTCCCGCTTCGGGGCGGCACTGCTGAGCACGGTCGGGGTGTGCGCGGCGCTGACGGTGTACGAGCCCCTGCTGGGGGGTGTGGTGACGCTGGGCGTGGTGGTGCTGGTCCTGGCCGTGCTGCCGCTGCTCCCACCGGCCACCCGGAGGGCGGACGCGCAGCGCGCGAAGGCCGGACGCGCCACCGAACTGGCCGCGGACACGGTGGCCGGTCTGCGGGTGCTGCGTGGCATCGGTGGCGAGGAGTTGTTCCTCGACCGGTACCGGAAGGCTTCGCAGGAGACGCGCCGGGCGGCGGTGCGCACCGCCCGGATGTGGTCCCTGATCGACGCCGTGCAGGTGGTGCTGCAGGGGTTGCTGCTGCTCTCCGTGCTCTGGTTCGGCACACGGCTGGCCCTGGAGGGCCGGGTCGCGGTGGGCGAGCTGGTCACGGTGTACGGGGCCGTGACCTTCCTGCTCTTCCCACTGCGGCTCTTCCAGGAGGTCGCCATGGCGTACTCCTTCTCCAAGCCGTCGGCGAGGCGGGCGGCCCGTGTCCTGGCGCTGCGCCGGGAGGGCGCCGGACGCCACGCCGGGGGCGGCGGGGACACCGAGGAGCCCCGGGAGCCGCACGGTGACCTGTACGACCCCGCGAGTGGGCTCATCGCACCGACCGGCGCCCTGACCGCGGTGGTGTGCGGCGATCCCGACACCGCCGGGCGGCTCGCCGAGCGGCTGGGCGGGCATGCCGTCGACTCCGACCCCGAGGTGCCCTCGGCGCTGCTGGGTGGTGTCGCCCTGGACGAGTTGCCGCTGGAGACCGCCCGTGCGGCCGTACTGGTGCAGGACAAGGACCCGGTGCTGCTCTCGGGCACGCTGGGCGAACTGCTCGACGTGCCGTCGTCCGGCGCCGTCACGGCCCGGCAGGCGCTGGACGCCGCCCAGTGCGGTGACGTGCTGGACGCCCTGGCCCGGTCCACCGCCGACCCCGGAGGCGAACCGATGGAGGCCCGGATCACCGAGCGCGGTCGATCGTTGTCGGGGGGCCAACGCCAGCGGCTGGCGCTGGCGCGCTCGCTGGTGGCCGACCCACGGGTGTTGGTGCTGGACGAGCCCACCAGCGCGGTGGACTCGCACACCGAGGCCCGCATCGCCGAGGCACTGCGCCGTGTCCGCGCGGGCCGCACCACCGTGGTGTTCTCCTCCAGTCCGTTGCTGCTGGACCGGGCCGACCGGGTGGCGTTCGTGCGGGACGGCACGGTGGTGGCGACCGGCACGCACCGCGGCCTCCTCGCACGAGAACCGGAGTACCGCGCGGTGGTCACCCGCGACACCACGGACACCACGGACACCACCGGTGCCGACGGCACGGCCGAGGACGTGGCCCGGAACGCGGGAACGTGCGGGCCGCACCGGCACGAGCAGATGGAGGAAACCGCGTGATCGGCGTCGCACCGCCTTCCCATGATCCGGCCGCGTCGGAGTCGGCCACCACCCTGCCGGTGGGGGCGCCACGGACCGTGCGCGCCTACGTCGGCGAGCTGGGCCGGCGACACCGCGGCGCGTTCGCGACCCTGGTGGCGGTGAACGCCACCGCGGTGACGGCCTCCATGGCGGGCCCCTACCTGCTCGGACGTCTGGTGGAGGACCTCGCCGCGGGAGTGCGCGACCTCCACCTGGAACGCACCGCGGCACTGTTCGCCCTCGCCCTGGTCGTCCAGGCCGTCTTCACCCGGCAGGTGCGGCTTCGAGGGGCCGTGCTGGGCGAGCGGATGCTGGCCGACCTGCGCGAGGACTTCCTGGTCCGTTCGGTGCGACTGCCGCCGGGCGTGTTGGAGCGGGCCGGCACCGGGGACCTGCTCTCCCGGATCACCACCGACATCGACCGACTGGCGGGCGCGATGCGCGAGGCGGTGCCCCAACTGGCCGTCGGCGTCGTCTGGGCGGGACTGCTGCTGGGCGCGCTCACCGCCACCGCTCCCCCGCTGGCCCTGGCCGTCGTGATCGCCGCGCCGCTGCTGCTGGCGGGCGCCCGCTGGTACTACCGGCGCGCACCCGCCGCCTACCGCTCGGAAGCCGCCGGATACGCCGCCGTCGCCGCGGCGCTGGCCGAGACCGTGGACGCCGGACGGACGGTGGAGGCCCACCGGCTGGGTGCCCGCCGCGTATCCCTCTCCGAGCGCCGTATCGCGGAGTGGACGCGGTGGGAGCGGTACACGCTGTGGCTGCGGACGGTGTTCTTCCCCACCGTCAACGGCACGCACGTGCTGGTCCTGGGATCGGTGCTGGTTCTCGGGGGTCTCTTCGTGGAGCGGGGCTGGGTCTCGGTGGGCGAGTTGACCACGGGCGCGCTGCTCGCCCAGATGCTGGTCGACCCGATCGGACTGATCCTGCGCTGGTACGACGAACTCCAGGTGGCCCAGGTGTCCCTGGCCCGGCTGGTGGGGGTACGGGAGATCGAGCCGGACTCCGGTGATGCCACGACGGTGCCGAACGGCCGGGAGGTGCGCGCGGACGCGGTGCGGTTCGGTTACCGGGCGGGCGACGACGTGCTGCACGGGGTGTCGTTGAACGTGCCGCCCGGCACACGGGTGGCGCTGGTGGGCCCGTCGGGCGCGGGCAAGTCCACGCTGGGGCGCCTGCTGGCGGGCATCTACGCGCCCCGGGCGGGCGAGGTCACGCTCGGCGGGGCCGAACTGGCCCGGATGTCCGCGGAGCGGGTGCGCGAGCACGTGGCGCTGGTCAACCAGGAGCACCACGTCTTCGTCGGCACGCTCCGCGACAACCTGCTGTTGGCGAACGCCGGTGTCGGTGACGACGAGTTGTGGGGCGCCCTCGCGGCGGTGGACGCCGCCGACTGGGCGCGTTCTCTGCCCGAGGGGCTGGACAGCGAGGTCGGTTCCGGAGGAACCTCCGTCACCCCCGCCCAGGCCCAGCAGATCGCGTTGGCCCGGCTGGTGCTGGCCGACCCCCACACCCTGGTGCTGGACGAGGCGACCTCGCTGCTGGATCCGCGTGCCGCCCGCCACCTGGAACGCTCGCTCGCCCGGGTGCTGGAGGGACGCACGGTGGTGGCGATCGCGCACCGGTTGCACACCGCGCACGACGCGGACCTGATCGCGGTCGTGGAGGGCGGCCGGATCAGCGAGCTGGGCGGCCACGACGAGCTGGTCGCCGCGGACGGCGCCTACGCCGCGCTGTGGCGCTCCTGGCACGGCTGACCGCGTGACCGTCCCGCCCGTCCCCGTCTCCTCCCGGCCGGCGTACCGCCCGGCCGGGAGGGCGGGGGTCGTCAGCCGAGGTACCCCAGGGCCCACAATCCGCTCACGCCGCCGGTCAGCATGAAGCCGGGCATCAGGACCTGTACCTCCAGCCAACTGCCGGCCTTGAAACGCATGGCCTTGGGCGGGCCCACCGGGTACCAGCGCTTGCCGGCCACGGGGATCGGCCACAGGATCGGGCAACCGGAGACCGTGATGGCGTCGCCGAGGTCGTGGACCAGGGAACCGAGCACGATCGGCAGGCCCAGCCACAGATACTCCTGGCCGGCCCCGGTGAACAGCCAGTCCGCCCCGTTGCCGGGCTTGTTCAGGACGTCCGCCAGTATCCACGCGCTGGTGGCGCCGAGCAGCCACACCAGGATGTCGCTGGAGACCCGCGCGGCCCGCCACAGCAGCCCCTCGACCGCCAGCACCATGTGGACGAAGAGGATGCCCAGCACCGCCCAGCGGCCACCCGACGCCGCCAGGGCCGAGAAGCCCGCTCCCATCAGCACCGCCCACAGCCAGGTGTGGGTCAGGGTCCGGTGCCCCCCGGCGCGCCGGGGGTCGCCGGGCTTGCGGGTGGCCTTGTAGACCGCGCTCGACAGTTCCTCGATCACCATGCAGAGCCACTTGGACAGCGGTCCGAAGGCGCGGGAGATCGTCGCCGACTTGTGGTCGAGGTCGGGGGCGAGGGCCGCACCCGCGCAGATCAGCGCTCCGGTCACCAGGACCGGCCACGGCATCGGCCGGTCCAGGGCGTGCGCCACCGCTCCCACCCCCAGCCACGCTGCCGCTCCCGACAGCGAGTGTGCCGGTCCCATCATGTGTGTCCCCACCCCATCGTGCTCGTCCCGCCGTCCTGCCGGCGACACAGCGTAGCGTCGATGATCTTCGGGGCGTCGGCCGGTTCACACCGGGGAGGGGTCGGCAGGCAGTATGGAGGACGTGACCCTTATCGATCAGATGCCGAGCACCGCCGATCCCGACACTCTCTACGACGCCTTCTCCGGCTGGGCCGAGGGCAGGGGCATCACGCTCTACCCCGCCCAGGAGGAGGCCCTGATCGAAGTGGTCTCCGGGGCGAACGTCATCCTGTCCACTCCGACCGGCTCCGGCAAGAGCCTGGTGGCGGCCGGGGCCCACTTCGCCGCGCTCGCCCAGGACAAGGTCACCTTCTACACCGCCCCGATCAAGGCCCTGGTGTCGGAGAAGTTCTTCGATCTGTGCAAGCTCTTCGGTACCGAGAACGTCGGCATGCTCACCGGTGACGCCTCGGTCAACGCCGACGCGCCCATCATCTGCTGCACCGCCGAGGTGCTCGCTTCCATCGCCCTGCGCGACGGGGCGGACGCCGACATCGGCCAGGTCGTGATGGACGAGTTCCACTTCTACGCCGAGCCGGACCGGGGCTGGGCGTGGCAGATCCCGCTGTTGGAACTGCCGCAGGCACAGTTCGTCCTGATGTCGGCCACGCTCGGTGATGTGAGCCGGTTCGAGGAGGACCTGACCCGGCGCACCGGGCGCCCGACCACCGTGGTGCGCTCGGCCACCCGGCCGGTTCCGCTGAGCTACGAGTACCGCACCACGCCACTGACCGAGACGCTGACGGAGCTGCTCCAGACCCACCAGGCTCCGGTGTACATCGTGCACTTCACCCAGGCGCAGGCGGTGGAGAGGGCCCAGGCGCTGATGAGCATCAACATGTGCTCGCGCGCCGAGAAGGACGAGATCGCCAAGCTCATCGGCGACTTCCGTTTCACCACCCGGTTCGGTCGGAACCTCTCCCGCTACGTCCGGCACGGCATCGGGGTGCACCACGCCGGGATGCTGCCGAAGTACCGACGGTTGGTGGAGAGGCTGGCCCAGGCCGGTCTGCTGAAGGTGATCTGCGGCACCGACACCCTGGGGGTGGGCGTCAACGTCCCCATCCGTACGGTGCTGTTCACCGCGTTGGCCAAGTACGACGGCAACCGGGTGCGGGTGCTGCGGGCGCGGGAGTTCCACCAGATCGCCGGGCGGGCCGGGCGGGCCGGTTTCGACACGGCCGGCCTGGTCGTCGCGCAGGCCCCCGAGCACGTGATCGAGAACGAGAAGGCCCTGGCCAAGGCCGGTGACGATCCGAAGAAGCGCCGCAAGGTGGTGCGGAAGAAGGCTCCGGAGGGCTTCGTCAACTGGAGCGAGAAGACCTTCGAGAAACTGATCGCCTCCGAGCCGGAACCGCTCACCTCCCGATTCAGGGTGACCCACGCGATGCTGCTGTCCGTCATCGCCCGACCCGGCGACGCCTTCCGGGCGATGCGCAAGCTGCTGGAGGACAACCACGAGGACCGGCGCAGCCAGCTGCGTCACATCCGGCGGGCGATCGCCATCTACCGTTCGCTGCTGGACGGCGGAATCGTCGAGCGACTCGACGCCCCGGACGCCGAGGGGCGCACCATCCGGCTGACCGTCGACCTCCAGCAGGACTTCGCCCTCAACCAGCCGCTGTCCACCTTCGCGCTGGCGGCCTTCGAGCTGTTGGACCCCGAATCGCCCTCCTACGCCCTGGACATGGTCTCCGTCGTCGAGTCGACCCTGGACGATCCGCGGCAGATCCTCGCGGCCCAGCAGAACAAGGCCAGGGGCGAGGCCGTCGCGCAGATGAAGGCGGACGGTGTCGAGTACGAGGAGCGCATGGAGCGGTTGGCGGACATCGGCCACCCCAAACCACTGGAGGAACTGCTCTTCCACGCCTACGGCCTCTACCGCAAGAGCCACCCGTGGGTCGGCGACCATCCGCTGTCCCCGAAGTCGGTCGTCCGCGACATGTACGAGCGAGCGATGACCTTCGGGGAGTTCGTCTCCCACTACGAGCTGGCCCGCACCGAGGGCATCGTGCTGCGGTACCTGGCCGGCGCCTACAAGGCGTTGGAGCACACCGTGCCGGACGACCTGAAGTCCGAGGACTTCCAGGACATCGTCGAGTGGCTCGGCGAGATGGTCCGCCAGGTGGACTCCAGCCTGCTGGACGAGTGGGAGCAGCTGGCCCATCCCGAGGACGAGACGGCCGAGGAGGCCCAGGACCGCGCCGACCAGGTCAAGCCCGTCACCGCCAACGCCCGGGCCTTCCGCGTGCTGGTGCGCAACGCGATGTTCCGGCGGGTGGAGCTGGCGGCGTTGGACAAGGTCGAGGAGCTGGGCGAACTGGACGGCGAGGCCGGCTGGGACGCCGACGCCTGGGCCGAGGCCATGGACGGCTACTGGGAGGAGTACGACGACCTGGGCACCGGGCCGAACGCCCGCGGTCCGAAGTTGCTGCGGATCGAGGAGCGCCCCGAGGACGGCCTGTGGCGGGTCCGGCAGACCTTCGACGACCCGAACGGCGACCACGACTGGGGGATCTCCGCCGAGGTGGACCTCACGGCCTCCGACGCGGAGGGTCGCGCGGTGGTCAAGGTCGTCGATGTCGGCCGGTTGTGACGGCGGCCCGGGAGAACGTGAAGGAGCACGGACGATGAGCGAGACCCCGGGGCCGGACCGGTCCGGCCCGACGGCTCCGGCCGACGCGGCCGAGCGGCTGGTCGACCTCCTCGACCTGGAGCGGATCGAGGAGAACATCTTCCGCGGGCACAGCCCCGACGAGTCGCTGCAGCGCGTCTTCGGCGGCCAGGTCGCCGGGCAGGCGCTGGTGGCGGCCGGGCGCACCACCGACGGGAAACGCCCGGTGCACTCGCTGCACGCGTACTTCCTGCGCCCGGGGGTTCCCGGGGTGCCGATCGTGTACCAGGTCGAGCGGGTGCGGGACGGGCGTTCCTTCACCACCCGCCGTGTGGTGGCCGTGCAGCAGGGCCGTACGATCTTCAACCTGACCGCTTCCTTCCATCGTGGTGAGCCGGGTTTCGAGCACCAGTTGCCGATGCCCGGGGTGCCGGACCCCGAGTCGCTGCCGAAGCTGGCCGACGAGCTCCGCGAGCATCTGGGGTCGCTGCCCGAACCGCTGGAGCGCATGGCGCGTCGGCAACCGTTCGACATCCGGTACGTGGAGCGGCTGCGCTGGTCCCGGGAGGAGCTGCGGGGAGTGGATCCGCGCAGCGCGGTGTGGATGAGGGCGGTGGGGCCGCTGGGCGACGATCCCCTCGTCCACACCTGTGCCGTCACCTACGCCAGCGACATGACGTTGCTCGACGCGGTGCGCCTGCCGGTCGAACCGCTGTGGGGGCCGCGCGGCTTCGACATGGCCTCTCTGGACCACGCGATGTGGTTCCACCGACCGTTCCGGGCCGACGAGTGGTTCCTCTACCAACAGGAGTCACCTGTGGCGACCGGTGCCCGCGGGCTCGCCCGAGGGCTGCTCTACGACCGGTGGGGACGGTTGATCGCCTCGGTGGTGCAGGAGGGGTTGTTCCGGGCGGTGGATTGAGGTGCCGACCCGCTCCCGTCCTCCGTCCGCGAGGTCAGGGGACGTGCCGACCGCGCCGTCCCCAACGCCAGCGTCAACCCCAGTCGGTGCCACAGCGTCTCCTCCTCGCCGTCGGCGGTGAGCAGGCCGCGGACGACCCGTCGGGCCTGCGGTGAGTCGGGCCGGACGGTGACCAGTTCGGGCCGCAGCTCCGCGAGCCGGGCTCGTTCGAGCGGATCCGGCACGGCCTCCGCCAACACTTTCGGCGCGAGTACGGCGGCATGGGCGGCGGCAGCGGCCCACGGGTCGGCCGTGTGACGCGTGACGTGGGCGATCCGCCGGTTGCGCCAGTGGCGCGGACGCCAGTCCTCCCCCTGCTCCACCAACCGCCGCACCCCCTCCGGCAGGGGTCCGCGGAGCAGGGCCGGCTGGTGCTCGGCGACCTCCCGCAGCTCGGTGGCGCGGTAGAACCAGATCACGGCCCGGTACCGGTTGAGGGAGAAGCGGGCGGGGCCGAAGCACCCGGCACGGGCCAGCCGCGCGAACCGCGCCCGGCTGATCCCCATCAGGTCGGCGCCCTCACCGGCACCGACCAGACGCGTCCGCTCACGCAGAGTGGCCGGAAATCCCTCCTCGGTACGGAGCCGGACCAGTTCCGCCACCGGAATCAGACGGCCACGGCGGCCGCGCACCGAGGGTGTCGGCGTCACCGCCTCGATCTCTCCGAACTCGACGGCGAGCTCCAACTCCCTGGGTTTCAGCCCCAACGCCCGACGGGCCGCCGCCATCGACACCGCCTCCCGCGGGGAGCCGGCGGGCGGTTCCCCCGCCGGCGGACTCCCCGGGACGCTCCGTGCCGCCGCTCCCGCAGCCGTCTTCCAGACCACTCCGACCGACATGCCGTTCTCCTCCGCACCGTCGCGATCACTGAGTGCGACGACGTTAGCTCGCCGTCACATCGCCCGGCGGAGGCTGTGGAAAACTCGGAGAACGCCCTGGTCGTACCGTGCTCGACGGATGGCGACAGACGGCGGCGGGCGTTCAGCGGCCGTTGCGCGTGGCCACCCCCAGGTGCTCGCCGACCCGACTCACCAGCAGGGTCGTCTCATAGGCCAGCAGGCCCATGTCGGCCTCCGGCGCGGCCAGCACGCACAGACAGCTCCCGTCTCCGGCCGCCGTCACGAAGAGGATTCCCTCGTCGAACTCGATCACGGTCTGCCGCACCCGGCCCACCCGGAAGTGCTCCCCCGTGCCTCTGGCCAGGCTGTGCAGGCCGGAGGCGACCGCGGCCAGGTGCTCGGCCTCGCTCCGCTCGAGTCCCTGGCTGGTTCCGGTGACCAGTCCGTCGTTGGAGAGCACCAACGCGTGCCGAACCGACGCCATCCGCTGCGTCAAATCGTCCAACAGCCAGTCCAGCCCACTGTTCAGAGCCATTCGCGGTCCCCCTGTCTGGTGGTCATGCCGTGCCACCCTTACCCAGGACGGCCGTCGGGGCAACCACTGTTCTCGGCCTCCCCGACGAAACCGGGAACGGAAGGCCGAGAAGACGGGAGGAGGGGCAGGGCCGAGGCCGGGACGGAGGCGGCCGCCGTCGCCCGACGCGGTCCGTACGCGTCCGGCCTCGTCCCCCGTCGGGCGTGTGTTCCCCGTCTCTCGACTCCGCCTCCTTCCCTGGCTAGGGTGCGCGCACGATGTCCGGTTGGCCCGAGAGGAGGCCGGTGTGGTGGAAACGCGGAGCGGGAGCGGCGAGGACGACGACGCCCTGTACGTACTGACCGCGGTGCTGCTCACCCCCGCGCGGTTCCCGAGCGTCCTCGGCGACGACTACCCGGAGGCGTGCGCCGCGCTCGGGTTGGAGCCGTACGCGGAAGGTTACGGCCTCGTCCTCGGCCAGGACGGCGAGGGCGCCCGCTGGACCGTCGCCACGGAGGACGTCTCCCTGGTGGCGTGTGCGGTCGCCGCCTGGGACTGCGGCATGGAGTACGACCTCTCGCCGGACGAGCGGACGGTCGCCGCGGTACTCCCCGGTTGGCCGGTGGCCGTGGCCGTGGCCGCTCCGGGTGTCCCGGCACCGCACGACCCCGAGCCCGACCCCGATCCGGGCGGCGGCCGCGCCCCCCTCGCGCCGCCCGACACCACCACCTGGGGACCGGCGCAGCGCCGACTCGGCGCGGACGAGATCGCGCTCCGGTGGGCGGAGTGGCGCGCGCAGGTCGACGCGGACGTGACCTTCGTCGACCCCGGCGAAGCCTCCGGCGGCAAGGCGCGTCGCGCCCTGGAGGAGGCACGCGGCTATGTGCGCTCCCCACCACCTCCCGGCCGCGTCCGCTCGGCGTTCGCCTCCGACGAGGCCCGGACGCTGCGTGTGGACGGCCCCGGCTGGAGCCTGGTGGCGCGGACCGACGACATCGCGTTCGTCCTGCTCGACGACGAGCCGGGCGAGGTGCTTCCGGTGGGCCGCGGTCCGGAGCTGCCGGGCCTGCTCAGGGCACTGGACGAGTTGGCGGTGCGGCCGGACGCGGTCCTCTGAGGCTTCCGCGCGCCGCTGCCCTCACACGACTCGCCCCGGTCAGCGCCCCAGTTCCTTGCGCCCGATCCGTCGCACCTTCCGGCGCTGCGAGGGGTCGAGCGCCAGATAGGCGATCGCCGGGATCCCGACGACCACCACCAGCGCTATCAGGAAACTGCCGGTCAGCGCCCACAGGAGCAGTCCCAGCGCCACTCCGCCGACGGCGACCTTCCCCTGGTTGCTCATCCTCAACGCCTCCTCGTGCGGCGGTGCGACCGCCACTTGCCTCTGGAACGTCTCCGCGGTCCGGTGTGTTCCCTTCCACGGCCTTCCCGCGGCTCCCCACCGCCCGCCCGTCCCCCTGCGCGCTTCCCGCCCCTCAGGCGCGCAGTGGTCGCGCCGACCGCGCGCCCGTGGCGGCGTCGGCGGCCCTGCCCCGCCGACCACGGCACCCGGGGGCTCGCCACCTTCCGTCCGCCGGTCCGAACACGGTCGCGGGTGCGGGTGCGGGGACGGGGATCGTTCCGGGGGTGTGGCCTCCGGTCGGCGGTTCGGACGTCGGCGTCGACCCGACCGACCACAGGGACCGGGAGGGATGCCGACCATGGCGCCGGCCCCGGCGCATGGTGTCCCGGCGCCCCCGGTGCCCTGGGGAGGTCCCCGCCCCCTCCTCGGTCGGCTCGGCGAACGGTCGGGGCTTCGGCACCCACACCGGTGGTGGCCGCCCCGGAAAGAGCGCGGCCGGTGGTGGCCCGCGGGATCCGCGGGCCACCACCGGCCGCCGTTCCACCCGAGTCGGGTCAGGCGAGTCCCTCCATCACGGGGTAGTAGCCCCCGGACTGACCGGCCGCCTTGGGGTGGTACGAGTTGGTGATGTTGAGCCAGTCGACGCTGTGCAGCCAGGAGTCACCGGAGCAGATCTCGTGACCGGTGAAGCGGCCCCGCACGTCGCCGAAGGTGAAGCCGTGGTCGGCGACGCGCTTGGCGATGACGTCGCTGAGGTGGTCGGCCGCCGCGTTGATGGCCGCGCGGGAGGTCTCGCTGAGGCCGACCCAGCAACTGCCGTTGAGCTTGTAGAAGCGGGGGTAGTTCAGCACCACGATCCGGGCGTTGGGCGCCTTGGCGCGGATGGCGTCGTAAACGGCGTCGAGCCGCCCGGGGAGAGTGTTGGCGATGTACTGGCGCGCCTGGTTGATGCGGGACACGCACGCGCTCTCACCCTGCAGCACACAGGTCGTCATGGCGTCGGCGAAGCCCGCGTCGTTGCCGCCGACGCTGATGCTGACCAGGGAGGTTCCCGAGTTCAGGGGACCGAGCTGGTTGTTGATGACGTCGGTCGTCCTGGCGCCGGAGCAGGCGGTGAAGTGGAAGGACGCGGGTGCGTTCGCGTTCTTCCACAGCACCGGGTACGCCTTGCTGCTGCGTCTGCAGGATCCGCTGTCACTGTAGTAGCTGCCGGCGCCGACTCCGGAGGAGTACGAGTCGCCGAGCGCCACGTAGGACGTGGCGGCGGCCTCTTGGGCCGATGCCACTCCCGCGCCGCCGATGCCCAGTCCGAGAACGGCGGCGAGGGTGGCCGCCACGGACGCGAGGCGGGACAACTTCATGGGACCTCCCAGGGGTGGAGGAAGGGAAAGGGGGAGCTGTGCCTACTACGTGGTAGCAGCGGAGGAGGTTTTTAGGAAGCGTTCATGTCAAAAATGATGCGGATATTCATCTGGCCGACCGGTGCGCGTACCACGGGTGACGTGCCATTTCCTGATGGATGGTCACATAGGCGCTCCCCACCAGAGGACCGTCGAAAACTTCACCCACCAGGCATTCGCATTCGGAGCACACAAACGGCCCAGGGGTGTCGAACCGGAACCGATTCGGTTTCCCCTCCCGGGGAGACGAAAGGGGAACGCGACGCGGCACGGTCAGAACCGCAGCGCATGTTTTCGAACAGTTTCGGAACCTCGTGCCCCTCCCTCCGGTGGGTCGCCCCGGCCCTCAGCTCTGAACCATCGGCTCGTACGCGTCGGGGTGCAGGCCGAACGTCCATGCGACGCCCTCACGGGCCGTCCGGGTGGTCGGCGGCACCCGCAGCCAGTACGTGCGGTACGTGCCGTCCGGCTCCGGCGTGGAGTTGACGACCTCCACCGCCACCACCGGCTCGTCGTCCTCCAGGTCGATCCGCCACAGCACGCCGGTGGAGTCCCGGTGGACCGGCCGCGCGCCGGACTCGGTGAGGTAGCGGTCGTAGCCGTGGTGTTCCAGCATCACGCGGCGCAACTCCGCGTTCTCCTCGGCGCGTATGCGCTCGGGGGTGAGGGAGCCCAGCTCGGCGAGGAAGTCCGCCGGGACCGGCATCCCCTTCCAGGCGTGGAGGGCGAAGCCGTCGGGGAAGGCCAGTGCCGGGCCGTCGCTCCGGTCGAGCCGTCCCGCCTCGTCCCGGTGGAGTTCCAGGGGACGTTCGGCGACGACCGCCACCTTCTCGTAGGGCCACCACCACCCGGCGGCGCGGGCGACCGCCGCGAGGCCGTCGAGGGGCCCGGTGCCGTCGCCCCCGCCCGCTCCCAGGGCGAACAGCCAGGGCGCGTCGTGCTGGCCGAACACCGCGTCCAGCAGGATCGACCGCACCGCGTGTCCCTGCCCGGACGAGGCCACCACCTCCTCGACGACTCCGGTGCGGACGCGTTCGACGAGGGAACGGGTCGTCTCCCACAGGGGGGCCGCCGTCCGCGCCCAGTGCTCCGACCACCCGGCCGGTCCCAGCAGCCGGTGCAGCCGCTCCCGCTCCGCCGCCCAGGGCAGGGTGCGGACCTCACGCCGTACGCTGCGGCCCACCTCCTCCCCCGCCTCCTTCATCGCCGTCACGGCGGTCACCGCCCCGCGCGGCGAGCCGGCCCACACGATCCGCTCGGGCTCGGCGAGTCCGGCCGCGCGGTACGCCCACCGCACCCCCGTCTCCGCCTCGGCCCGGTCGGCGGGGCCGGTCCGCGCCGCGACCCGGCGCCACCGCCCGAGCTCCTCCACCGCGCCCATCGGCTCCCCCACCGTCGTCCCTGCCTCCGTAGCCGCCGTCGTCACCGCTTCGCCCCCTCAGTCCGCGACGATCCGCACGGCGCCCGGGACGTACTCCCGCTGCCGCACCACCCGGTACCAGCCCCTGGGGAGCGGTATCGCGGCGTGTTCCTCGTGCACCACCCGTCCGCCGTCGGGAAGATGGAGCAGTGTCGGCCCGAACGGGCCGGACTCCCTGACCAGTTTCCCCGGGCCCACCACGGCGTGGGCGTGTCCGGTGACCTCGCCCTGGGCGAGCACCAGCCGCCCGCGGGCGTCACGGGGCAGTCCGGGCCGCCCCGTGACGTGCTCCGGCAGCGCGTCCTCCTCCACCGGCACGATCAGTACGTCTCCCTGCCGATACACGGCGCTCTCCCCTCGGTGTCCGCGCCGGTCCGTCCGGCTGCGGCGACGGTCGGAACGTTAGGGCAGGGGTCCGACAACACGTCGGCGGACGCGACCTGCACGTGTGGGTGTCGGTGGCGGTTGATAGAACGTTCCGCACCACCACCACCTGTTCAGGGGGAGCGACCGTGACCGTCAACGAGCACCTGCAGGAGCTGCGCGCCCTGCCCGCCCACGACTTCGTCCCACCGGAGCGGAGCGGTGGTGCCGCCCTGCCCGCGGCCGAATCCGTGGCCTGGCGGCTGTCCTGTGACCCCTACGACGACGACTCGGAGGACGACTTCGAGCCCCTCTGGGACCGTTTCCTGGAGGCCGTGGACACCTCGGCCGTCCGGGCGTTGATCATCGGTCAGTGGGGCGAGGTGTACGAGAGGGACTCCTCCTTCGTCGTCGAACTGCTCACCTCGAACACGGACCGCTTCCCCGCCCTGGAAGCCCTCTTCGTCGGCGACCTGGTGATGGAGGAGGCGGAGATCTCCTGGATCGAGCAGTCCGACGTCACCCCGCTCCTGGAGGCCTACCCGAAGCTGCGCGAGTTCGGGGTGCGCGGTGGCACCGGCCTGGTGTTCCGTCCGGTCCGCCACGAGCGGCTGCGCACCCTGGCGTTCGAGGCGGGCGGGTTGCCGGCCGAGGTCGTGCGCGCGGTCGCCGAGAGCGATCTGCCGACGCTGAGCCGGCTCGAACTGTGGCTGGGCGTCGACGCGTACGGTGGCGACGCCACCGTGGAGGACCTCAC
This sequence comes from Streptomyces taklimakanensis, assembly GCF_009709575.1. Lineage (NCBI taxonomy): Bacteria > Bacillati > Actinomycetota > Actinomycetes > Kitasatosporales > Streptomycetaceae > Streptomyces > Streptomyces taklimakanensis. Next base: position 5,228,220 of record NZ_WIXO01000001.1, on the reverse strand, counting down.
GCCGATCCTCGGCGGGGAGCGCCTCTCCGCCCTGCGCGAGCTGGGGCTGAGGAACAGCGAGCTCCAGGACGAGATCGCCGCGGCCGTCGCGGGCGCACCGGTGGTGGCTCGACTGCGCACGCTGGACCTGTCCATGGGCACCCTCACCGACACCGGCGCCGAGGCACTGCTGAACGGCCAGCCGCTCACCCATCTGACGCGGCTCGACCTGAGCCACCACTTCCTGAGCGACGCCATGGTGACCCGACTGCAGGAGGAGTTCGGCGACTCCGGCGTCGACGTGGACCTCTCGGGCCAGAAGAAGGCGGACGAGTTCGACGGCCGGGAGTGGCGTTATGTCGCCGTCTCCGAGTAGTCCCGGCGACCGGGGCGCCCCGGTGCCGCGGTTCGCCGTCGTCGGCAACCCCGGAAACCGCCGCGTGGAGCTGTTCGCGGCCGCCGTCACCGCCGCCGGACTGCCCGCGCCCCGAGTCCTGCCCTGGGCCGAGGTGCTCGCGCACGGTGCGCGGTTCACGGCGAACGAGACGGTGCGGATCGACTCCCCCGGCGAGGATCGGGAGGTCGAGCGGCTGCTGCGCGGGGTCTGCGACCCGACGCGGGTGGAGGGCACGGCCCGCTGGTACGCGCGCTTCACCGCCGCCGTGCGCGACGTGGCCCGCGCGGCCCGTTCGGTCGGGGCCACCCTGTTGGACGCCCCGGAGGACACGGCGGTGCTCTTCGACAAGCGGCTGTGTCACGGGGTGCTGCGCGAGGCGGGGATCCCGGTGCCGCACTCCCCGACCTCCGGCCCCCACGCCCCGCCGGTGACGGGGTGGCCGGACGTGCGCGAGGCGATGCGCGGCACGGGGATGCGTCGGGTCTTCGTCAAGCTCGCCCACGCGTCCTCCGCCTCCGGGGTGCTGGCCGTGGAGTCGGGGGGACGCGGCCGGTGGCGGGCGATCACCTCCGTGGAACGGTCCGGGGACGGCCGACTGTTCAACTCCCTGCGGGTGCGGTGCCACGAGGACGAGCGGGAGATCGCCGCCGTGGTGGACGCCCTGGCACCGGACGGGCTGCACGTCGAGCAGTGGCTGCCCAAGGCCGCCCAGGACGGCCGGACGGCCGACCTGCGGGCGGTCGTGGTGGCCGGAGAGGCGACCCACGTCCTGGTGCGCACCAGCCGCTCCCCCCTGACCAATCTGCACCTGGGCGGCGCCCGCGGCGATTGGGAACGGGCACGGGCGGCGGCGGAGGCCGCCGGGGTTCCCGGGGACGAGGTACCGGAGCTCTGCCGGCGGGTCGCGGCCTGTTTCCCCGGCACCCTGTGCGTCGGCGTGGACCTGCTGCCCGCCACCGGCTGGCGGCGGTTCGCCGTCGGTGAGGTGAACGCCTTCGGGGATCTGCTGCCGGGCCTGACGGGACTGCCCGGCGGCCGCGCCGAGGGACGGGACACCTACGCTGCCCAGGTCGCGGCCGTCCTGCGCGGAGCCGTCCCGGGAGAACGCGAGGAGCGTCACCGTGTCGCCGCCTGACCTCGACACCGCCCGGCCGCGCGGAGAGGAGCCGGGCCCGAGGCAACCGGACATGAACCGGATCGTGGGCAGTCACGACCTGCTGCTGGTCACCCTGGACACCCTGCGCTACGACGTGGCCCGCGAGTTGGCGGCGGAGGGCTCCATCCCCCACCTGGCACGGCACCTGCCGGACGGACGCTGGGAGGAACGCCATTCCCCGGCGAGTTTCACCTACGCCGCCCACCAGGCGTTCTTCGCCGGGTTCCTGCCCACTCCCGTGGCTCCGGGGCGGCATCCACGACTGTTCGCGGCGCGTTTCGAGGGCAGCGAGACCACCGCCGAGGGCACCTGGGTCTTCGACGCGCCGGACTTGGTGACGGGCCTGGCGCGGGCCGGGTACCACACGGTGTGCATCGGCGGTGTGGGGTTCTTCGCCAAGCGCGGCGCGCTCGGCTCGGTCCTGCCCGGCCTGTTCGCCGAGAGTCACTGGGAACCGGAGTTCGGTGTCGCCTCCCCCACCTCGTTCGAGGCGCAGGTGGCCCGTGCGGAGGAGGTGGTGGCCGCGCTCCCCGCCGAGCGGCGCCTGTTCCTGTTCGTCAACGTCTCGGCGCTGCACCAGCCCAACTGGTTCCACCTGCCCGGCGCCACCGCCGAGGCGGGCGACTCCCGCGCCACCCACGCCGCCGCGCTGCGCTACGTCGACCGGCACATCGGTCGCCTGTTCGCCGCCGCGCGCAGCCGCCGCCCGTGCTTCGCCGTCGTCTGCTCCGACCACGGCACGGCCTACGGCGAGGGCGGTCACATCGGGCACCGCATCGGCCACGAGGTCGTCTGGACGGTGCCGTACGCCCACTTCCTCCTCGACCCCTGCGAGGGACCATGAACACAGCGACCGTCGCCACCGCGTCGGCTCCGCCGACGGGTCGGCTCCCGAGTCCGTACCAGTCCTACGTCTACGCCTACCCGCACAAGACCGCCTACCGTCCGCTGCCGGAGCGGCCGGCGCTGCGCGAGGTGTGGGCCGGCGAGAAGGTCGACGCGCTCTCGCTCTACCTGCACGTCCCGTTCTGCGAGGTGCGCTGCGGCTTCTGCAACCTGTTCACCCGCGTCGGCGCACCCGACGGGCTGACCGGCGCCTACCTCGACGCGTTGGAGCGCCAGGCCGGTCCGGTGCGCGAGGCACTGGGCGAGGACGCCCGGTTCGCGGCGGCGGCCCTCGGCGGCGGCACCCCCACCTTCCTGACCGCCGCGGAGCTGGAGCGGCTCCTCGACATCGCGGAGGAGCGCATGGGCGCGGACCTGCGCACGGTGCCGCTGTCGGTGGAGACCTCCCCCTCGACGGCCACCGCCGACCGACTGGCCGTCCTCGCCGGACGCGGCACCACGCGGCTGAGCATCGGTGTGCAGAGCTTCGTCGAGGCCGAGGCGCGTGCCGCGGTACGTCCCCAGCGGCGCTCGGACGTCGAGGCGGCGCTCGCCCGGATCCGCGACAGCGGCGTCCCGGTGCTCAACATCGACCTGATCTACGGCATCGAGGGGCAGACCACCGCCACCTGGCTGCGGTCGTTGGAGGCCGCCCTGGCCTGGGAGCCGGAGGAACTGTACCTCTACCCGCTCTACGTCCGGCCGTTGACCGGCCTGGGCCGCGCGTCCACCGGCCCGGACCCGGCGTGGGACGAGCAGCGCCTCGCGCTCTACCGCCACGGCCGCGACCATCTGCTCGCCCGCGGCTACGAACAGGTGTCGATGCGGATGTTCCGCCGTGTCGGGGCACCGGACGCCGCGACGGCCGACCACGCCTGCCAGACCGACGGCATGGTGGGTCTGGGCTGCGGTGCCCGCTCCTACACCTCCGCCCTGCACTACTCCTTCGACTACGCCGTGGACATGCGGCGGATACGCGCCCTCGTCGACGCCTACGTCTCGCGGCCCGCGGCGTCCTTCGCGCACGCGGAGTTCGGCCGGTGGACGGACACCGACGAGGCCCGCCGCAGGTACCTGCTCCAATCGCTGCTCCAGGCCGAGGGGTTGGAGGTGGAGGGTTACACGGCCCGGTTCGGCGCGCCGCCCGCCGAGCACTTCCCCGCCGAGCTGGCCGCGTTCGCCGCGCGGAGTTGGCTGGACGCGGACGCGGCACCCGAGCGGCTGCGGCTGTCGGCCGACGGCCTGGCCCACTCCGACGCGGTCGGTCCCGCGTTGTTCTCCCCGGCCGTGCGCGCCGCCATGGCCGCGTACGACCTCAGGTGACGGGGCGGCATGGATCTGACATTGCTCTATCGGGGTCCCCTGGCCTCGTGCGACTACGACTGCCCGTACTGCCCGTTCGCCAAGCGGCGCGACTCGCGACAGGCGTTGGGCGCCGACCGCGAGGCGTTGGAGCGCTTCGCCGCGTGGGTCGTCTCACGGGAGGGGGAAGACCGTCTGTCGGTGCTGTTCACACCGTGGGGCGAGGGTCTGGTGCGCTCCTGGTACCGGCGCACCCTGGCCGAGCTGAGTCATCTGCCGCACGTGCGCCGGGTCGCGATCCAGACCAATCTGAGCTGCCGCACCGACTGGCTGGAGAGGGCCGATCCGTCCACTCTGGCGCTGTGGTGCACCTTCCACCCGGGCCAGACGCCCTACGAGCGGTTCACCGCCAAGTGCCGCGATCTGACGGCACTCGGCGTGCGGTACAGCGTCGGGATCGTCGGCCTGCCCGAGCACCTGCCCCACGCCCGTCGGCTCCGCGCCGAGCTGCCGGAGCACGTCTACCTGTGGGTGAACGCCGCCGAAGGCCGCGCCTACACCGACGAGGAGGCCGACCGCTGGACGGCGGTCGACCCCCTCTTCCCGTACAGCCGTCACCCCCACCGCAGTGCCGGACTCCCCTGCCGGACGGGCGAATCCGTCGTCTCCGTGGACGGCGGGGGGACAGTGCGGCGCTGCCACTTCGTGCGGGAGCCGCTGGGCAACCTCTACGACGGTTCCTGGCGCGTCGCGCTGCGCCCCCGGCCCTGCCCGCTGGCCGTGTGCGACTGCCACATCGGTTACGTGCACCTGGAGTCGCTGCCGCTGTACGACGTCTTCGCCGGCGGCGTTCTGGAGCGGATTCCGGCACGGGTGCCGCCGCGGCTCCCGGACGGGGCGCGGGCCGTTCCGGGGTGAGGTCTCCGGGGCGGGGCCCGCTCCCGCTCTCGCCGGGCTGTCCGACCGTCCGCCGACCGCCCGGAACGCGGCGGCGGTCGTCGTGCCGTCGGGGTGTTCCGGCAGGGTGGCACGGGCGTTTCTGCGAACAACAACTGATCCTTGCCAGATGTTGTCGGCGCCTCCACACTGAGGACGTGGCTCACTTTTCCGAAGTTCGCCCGTTAGAGCGCACCGGGGGTCTTGCCGATCGGAACCTGCGGGACGCGTTCCACCTCCCGGCCGTCGGCGCCTCCGTCGCCGAGGCGCGCCGGAGGGTGCTCGCCCGCCTGACGGAGTGGGACGTCGGGGCCCTGGTCCGCGACGACGCCCAACTGGTCGTCTCCGAACTCTTCACCAATGCCGTCAGGCACACCGACAGCGAGAAGGTCGACTGCGGGCTGATGGTCACCGGCCTGCGGTTGCGCCTGGAGGTCACCGACCAGGGCCGCGAAGACGCCCGGCCGCGCCGCCGACGCCCCGGCGGTGACGCCGGAGCGGACGCCGGAGCGGACGCCGACGGGGAGAACGGACGCGGCCTGCTGCTGGTCGGTGCCCTGGCCGAAGCGTGGGGGATACGTCCCGGGGAGAGCGGCGGGGGCCACATGGTCTGGGCGGAACTGGGGTGCGAGCGGTCCGCCTCGTGACGTGGTGTCGCCCGGCCTGGGCGGGGGAGGCCGGGCGACACCGACTCCACGGGCCACGGCGGGCGCCGTACGGCGGTGCCGCCGCGACGGGTGGGGGCGTCACCTCGTGGCTCCGACGCGCGTCGTCGAGGCCCTGCCGGCGTCGTGGCGCGCACCGCGTGGAACCGACCGGACCGGCCGTGCGTTCTCCGATCGGGAGGTGTGCCATGGGCACAGGTCACGCGCGACGGGAGGGCGACGGGGACGACGACCGGACCGGGAAGGATCCCTGGGACGACGTCGTGCTCGACGAGACGTTCGTACGCGGCGCCGAGGTGCGCGAGCCCGCGGCACGGACGCGCATGCTGCGGGCCCGCTGGCGGAACGATCCGCCCGAGCCCCGGCCGTGGCGGGCGGACGAGCCGCCCGCGGGATGGTTCTGGAGCAAGGCCCGACGCCGAAGGCGCCGGTGGCGGCGCCGCGGGGACTGACGCGGCACCGCGTCCCGCCGCGCCGGCCGGAGGGCGGGACGGGCGCGGGAACGGCCGGGCGGGAGCACGCGCGGGTCATCCGGTCGTGCCCCCGCCCGGAGTCCTTCACCGGTCACCGGCCGTCCGCCGGTCGGTTCAGCCGCGGACGCCCAGCAGGTGGTCCATCGCCAGCTGGTCCAGCCGCTCGAAGGCCATGCCGCGCTCCGCCGCGGCCTCCGCGTCGAACTCCTCGAAGGCGCTCCGGTCGGCCAGCAGGTCGGCGGCGGTCTCGCCCTCGTTCAGGGTCGGCTTCGCCAGTTCGTCCAGGCGGGAGGCGCGCAGCGCCTCCGCCACGGCCGGGTCGGCGCGGAAGGCCGCGGCCTTCTCCTTGAGGATCAGGTAGTTGCGCATGCAGCCGGCCGCCGACTCCCACACGCCGTCGAAGTCCTCGGTCCGCGGCGGCTTGAAGTCGAAGTGCCGCGGGCCCTCGTAGCCGGCCGACTCCAGCAGGTCCACCAGCCAGAACGCCTGACGCAGGTCGCCGGCGCCGAAACGGAGGTCCTGGTCGTACTTGATGCCGGACTGGCCGTTGAGGTCGATGTGGAACAGTTTGCCGTGCCACAGCGCTTGGGCGATGCCGTGCGGGAAGTTGAGTCCGGCCATCTGCTCGTGACCGACCTCGGGGTTGAGGCCCACCCGGTCGGCGTGCTCCAGCGAGTTGATGAACGCCAGGGCGTGACCGACGGTGGGCAGCAGGATGTCGCCGCGCGGCTCGTTGGGCTTGGGCTCGATGGCGAAGCGCAGGTCGTAGCCCTGGGAGACGACGTAGTCGCCGAGGAGGTCGAAGGCCTCCTTGAGGCGGTCCAGCGCCACCCGCACGTCCTTGGCCGCACCGGACTCGGCGCCCTCGCGGCCGCCCCAGGCGACGTAGGTCGTGGCGCCCAGCTCGACGGCGAGGTCGATGTTGCGCATGGTCTTGCGCAGGGCGTAGCGACGCACGTCGCGGTCGTTGGCGGTGAAGGCGCCGTCCTTGAACACCGGGTGGGTGAAGAGGTTGGTGGTGGCCATCGGCACCTTCATGCCGGTGGCGTCCAGCGCCTGGCGGAAACGCTTGACGATGCCCTCGCGCTCGCTCTCGGAGGAGCCGAAGGGGATCAGGTCGTCGTCGTGGAAGGTGACGCCGTAGGCGCCCAGCTCGGACAGGCGTCGCACGCTCTCGACCGGGTCCAGTGCGGGGCGGGTGGCGTCGCCGAAGGGGTCGCGTCCCTGCCAGCCGACCGTCCACAGGCCGAAGGTGAACTTGTGCTCGGGTGTCGGCTCGTAGCTCATGGTGTGCCTCTCGGTATTTCGTCAGGGCCGTTGACAAATTAGTATGCGCCCAGAAGCCCCAGAGAGGAAGAGGCGACATGGCCGCACCCGAAGGTCCGCTCGTTGTCGGTGTGGACAGCTCGACGCAATCCACCAAAGCACTGGTCGTCGACGCCGCCACCGGCCAGGTGGTGGCCCGCGGTCAGGCACCCCACACGGTCTCGTCCGACCACGAGAGCGATCCCGAGCAGTGGTGGGAGGCGCTGTGCCGGGCACTGGAGCAGTGCGGTCCGGCCGTCCACCGGGCCGCGGCGATCTCGGTCGGAGGGCAGCAGCACGGTCTGGTGACCCTGGACGCCCAGGGCCGCCCGGTCCGCCCGGCCCTGCTGTGGAACGACGTGCGCTCCGCGCCGCAGCGCGACCGCCTGGTGGAGGAGCTGGGCGGGCCGAAGGCCTGGGCCGAGCGCTTCGGCAGCGTTCCGGCCACCTCCTTCACCGTGACCAAGTGGCAGTGGCTGCGCGAGAACGAACCCGAGGCCGCGGCGTCCGTCCGCGCGGTGCGGCTGCCGCACGACTACCTCACCGAGCGGTTGACCGGCCAGGGCACCACCGACCGGGGCGACGCCTCGGGCACCGGCTGGTGGTCCACGGCCACCGGGGAGTACGACCCCGGGATCCTGGAGCGGGTCGGCCTCTCCCCCGACCTGCTGCCCCGCGTGCTCGGCCACGGCGAGGCCGCCGGCACCGTGCGGCACCTGGAGGGACTGCCACTGCCCCAGGGGGCGCTGGTGGCCGCCGGCACCGGGGACAACATGGCCGCCGCGCTCGGGCTGGGCCTGCGTCCGGGCCGGCCGGTGCTGAGCCTGGGCACCTCCGGCACGGTCTACGCCGTCTCCACCATCCGTCCGGCCGACCCCACCGGCACCGTCGCCGGTTTCGCCGACGCCCGCACCGACTGGCTGCCGCTGGCCTGCACCCTCAACTGCACCCTGGCCGTGGACCGCGTCGCGACCCTGTTCGGCCTGGACCGTGAGGCCGTCGAGGCGGGCGGAGGCGTCACCGTGCTGCCGTTCCTGGACGGCGAGCGCACCCCCGACCTCCCCTACGCCTCCGGGACCCTGACCGGCCTGCGCCACGACACCACCCCCGGACAGATCCTCCAGGCCACCTACGACGGGGCGGTCCACTCGCTGCTGGCCGCCCTCGACCTGGTCCTGGACGCCGACGCCGAGCCGGACGCCCCGATCCTACTGATCGGCGGGGGCGCCAAGGGCACGGCCTGGCGCGAGACCGTCCGGCGGCTGTCCGGACGCCCGGTGCAGGTGCCCCGGGCCCAGGAGCTGGTCGCGCTCGGCGCCGCGGCGCAGGCCGCCGCCCTGCTGTTGGGCGAGGACGCGGCCGCGGTGGCCCGCCGCTGGTCCACCGACGACGGCCCCGCGTACGAGGCGGTGGAGCGCGACGAGGAGACCCTGGCCCGCCTCGATGCCACCCTGAGCGGCGCGGATACGCTGCTGCGGCGGCACTGACCCGGCGCCGGGTGCCGCCGCCGTCCCCCGGCGGGGCACCCGGCGCACCGCCTGGCGCCCCACCCGGCGGACCGCCCGGACACCCGAGGAGCACACGGCCCATGGCAGCACCCGCGCCCACCACCCAGCAGGAGATGCGGCGGCGGAACCTGGCGCGCGTCCTGCACGCGGTGTCCGACGGCGGCCCCCTGTCCCGCGCCGCCGTCGCGGCGCGGATCGGGCTGACCCGCACCTCCGTCTCCACGCTCGTGGACGAGCTCCTGGGCGCCGGACTGCTGGTGGAGCTGGGTCCGGGGCGCTCCGGCACGGTGGGACGACCCGGCACCGCGCTGGCGCTCAGCGATCGCGGCCCCTGTGGGATCGGCGCCGAGATCGGCGTCGACCACCTGGCGGTGTGCGCCGTGGACCTGCGCGGCGAGGTCCGCGCCCGGATCGCGGTGGACGCGGCCAACCGCGACAGCGACCCCCGCCCGGTGCTGCGGCGGCTGTCTTCGCTGGTCCGCGAGATCGCGGAGGTGGTCGAGGGGGCGGGGCTGCGCCCGGCCGGACTCGCCGTGGCCGTGCCGGGCCTGGTGGCCCGAGGCACCACCACCGTCGTCCAGGCGCCCAACCTCGGATGGACGGGCCTCGACCTCGCCCCCCTGCTGGACGCGGACACCCCGGGCCTGGCTCCCGGGGCCGGGTTCTTCCTCGACAACGAGGCCAACCTCGGTGCCCTGGCCGAACTGTGGCTGGGCGGCCACTCGCCCGAACCCGAGGGCTTCGTGCACGTCTCGGCCGAGATCGGCATCGGTGCCGCGATCGTGGTGGACGGCGCGCTGCTGCGCGGCACGCGCGGGTTCGCCGGCGAACTGGGCCACGTCCCGGTGCGGCCGGAGGGCCGCCCGTGCGCCTGTGGGGGCATCGGCTGCCTGGAGCAGTACGCGGGTGAGGAGGCCGTCCTGCGGGCGGCCGGCTTCGACCCGCGCGTCACCGCCGAACGCCACCCCGGACCCGGTGCCCGCATCGACCTGCTCGCCGTCCGAGCGGAGGGCGGCGACCGCGCGGTGCTCAGGGCCCTGGCGGAGGCCGGCACGGCGCTGGGCACCGCGCTGACCGGCGCGGTCAACCTGCTCGACCCGCGCACGGTGGTGCTGGGCGGCGCCCTCGCCCGGTTGGCTCCCTGGCTGCTGCCGTCCCTGGAGGGCGAGCTGGGCCGTCGACTGGCCGGCCCCCCGCCGGTGGCGGTCTCCCGCCTCGGCCCGGACGGCCCGCTGCTGGGCGCGGCCCACTCCGTCGTCCGCGCCGTCCTGGACGATCCGCTGGCCCACCGGGGGGCCTGATCGACCGGCCGCGCGGTCGGAAGCCGGCTGCCGGGCTCCGCGTACGCGGGCGGCGGGTCGCGGGCCCACCGATCCCCGGCGGCGGCCCTCGCCCCCGGAAGGTCACCGGCAGCGTGCGGGTGTCGATCGGACGGGACGTCCGGAACGTCCGGAACGGCCGGGACGGTGCCACGGACCGGGGTCGGCGGGTGGACGGGCGAGGAGTGACGGGGCATCAACTCCCCCGCCACGTAGGCCTCTCAACCGAACTTCAGCACATCGGGGGAATCCGGGTCTTTTCCCGTACGGATGCCACCCCAATGGCGTAGAAAGCACCCGTGAACCGAAGGAACCGCAGGCTGGGCGTCGGCGTGGCCCTGACCGGGGCCGCCCTCGTACTCGCCGTCCCGGGCGGCGCCCGCGCCGGCGAGGCGCCCGGGGCGAAGGTCACGCTGCCCGGCGTCGAGGTCCGGACGGAAGACGGCACCGAGGTGCGGTCGACCGGCGGCGCCTCGCTGGAGCTGGAGGTGGTGACGCGTCCGAGGTGCCCGAGCCTGTCGGTGACGATCGGGAGCGGAGGGGGCCCCGGTTCACTGCTCGAAGTGGTCCTCGGACGTCCGTGCCCCACGCCCTCCCCACCGCCTCCTCCGCCGCTCCCGTCGCCCTCCCCCACACCCGAGCCGACCCCCGAGCCGACGCCCGAACCGACGCCCGAACCGACACCCGAGCCGACGCCCGAACCGACACCGCCCCCCTCCCCGTCACCCACACCCGAGCCGACACCGCCGCCCGAGCCGACAGCGCCACCCCCCTCCCCCACCCTCCCGGCCGCCCCTCCTGCCGTCCCACCCATCGACCCCGTGCCGCCCCGGCCTCCGACCGCCGCGCCGGCACCGCCGACGGTCGCCCCCGTCATCACACCGCCGCACGAGCTCCCCCCACCGGAGCGCGCCACGCCCGCGCCCACGCCGAGCACCTCCGCGACGGTCGTCTTCCGGGCCGCCGCCCCACGTCAGCGGACCGATTCGCGACTGCCCCTCATCGGGCGTGCCCTGCTGATCGTCGCCCCCGCGGTGTTGGCCGCCGCGGCGCTGCGCCCCCGTTCCGGCTCGGGCTCCCGCTCCCGCTGACCTCCCGACACTCCCCGCCCTCCCGGAGCGCCTTCCGCCCCCTCCAAACCGGCCGCCTCCGGCCCGTCGACACCACACACGAGGGACACCCATGACCGAATGGCTCTTCCTGCTGCTCGTCATCGCCGGATCCTGTGCGATCGTCGTGGTCGCCACCCTGCTGCGGCAGCGGCGGGTCGGCGAGGACGACGACCCCTCGGAGACTCCCGACGTCATCGAGTACATGACGATGATGATCGGTGTGGTCTACGCCATCGTGCTCGGCCTGGCCATCGCCGGTGTGTGGGAGGGGCGTTCGGCCGCCGAGGAGTGGGTGCGCCAGGAGGCGCAGGCCCTGCACGAGGTGCGCGAACGGGTCGGCGCCTACCCCGAGGAGGTCCGCAACCGGGTGCGCGCCGACGTCGACGCCTACGTCCACCACACGGTGACGGTGGAGTGGCCGCACATGACCGAACACGGTGAGTCGACCGGGCGGGGCGACGAACTCTTCGACCGGCTGAGGCGGGACGTCACGAGTCACGAACCGGGCAGTGTCCGCGAGGCGCAGGCGTACCAGGCGCTGGTGGACCAGGTGGCCGCGGCCGACGAGGCGCGCACCGCCCGCGAACAGGGCGCCGAGCCGACCCTGCCGGGCGTGGTGTGGTTCGGCCTGGTGGCGGGCGCGGTGATCGCCGTCGGCATGGTGTTCGCCCTGCAGATCCAGCGTTCGGGCCGGGAACTGGTGCTGGCCGGGCTGTTCACCGCGTTGATCGCCTTCCTCCTCTTCCTCGTCTGGTACTTCGACTCTCCCTTCACGCGCGGGCTGGAGGACCCGGCCGAGGCGTTCACCACGCTCTTCCCCCGGGCGACGGGCGACTGAGATCACATCGCGCGGCCCGGGCTGCGTGCGGACGGATGGGTAGGCACCCTGGAGACCGACCGCACAGCCGTACGAGACGAGGAGCCCCGGGTGCCCGCAGCACTGTTTCCGACCCTCCACCAGTCGCCGGGGAAACCGGCGCTGCGCTTCGGCGACCTGGTGATCGACTACGGCCGGCTGGCCGCTGCCGCGCACTCCCTCGCCCTGCGGATCGCCGACACCGGGCGGGTCGCGGTGTGGGCCACTCCCTCCCCGCACACCTGTGTCGGAGTGCTGGCGGCGCTGCTGGCCGGGGTGCCGGCCGTCCCCGTCAACCCGCGGATCGGAGCGGAGGAGCTGGCGCACATCGTCTCCGACAGCACGCCCGAGCGGGTGCTGGCGGCCCCCGGTGACGCGCTTCCCGAGGCACTGGACGCGCTTCCCCGCACCGATGTGGACCTGGAGCCGGAGGGCGAACCGCACCGGCCCGACGGCACCACGTCCGCGCCCGACGAGAGCGCACCGGCACTGATCGTCTACACCTCCGGCACCACCGGGCCGCCCAAGGGCGTGGTCCTGCCGCGCCGGGCGATCGCGGGCACTTTGGACGACCTGGCCGACGCCTGGGGGTGGACGGAGGACGACGTGCTGGTGCACGCCCTGCCGCTGTTCCACGTACACGGCCTGATCCTGGGCGTACTGGGCCCGCTGCGGCGCGGCGGGACCCTCCGCCACCTGGGCCGTTTCTCCCCCGAGGGCGTCGCCGGGGCACTGGAGGAGGGCGGCACCATGCTCTTCGGGGTGCCCACGATGTACCACCGGCTGGCCGACGCCCTCGACGCCGGGGAGGGAGCGGACGGCGGACGGCTGGCCGCGGCCCTGCGCGGCGCCCGGCTGTTGGTCTCCGGTTCGGCGGCCCTCCCCCTCCACGACCACGAACGGATCACCGCCGCCACCGGGCAGCGCGTCGTCGAGCGCTACGGGATGACCGAAACGCTGATGATCACCAGCGTGCGGGCGGACGGCGAGCGCCGCGCCGGCACGGTGGGTGTCCCCCTGCCCAGCGTGGACGTACGGCTGGTGGACGACGACGGCAGGCGCATCGAGGGCGGCGACGGACAGACCGTCGGTGAGGTCCAGGTGCGCGGGCCCCATCTGTTCGTCGAGTACCTGCACCGTCCCGACGCCACGGCGGAGGCCTTCGCGGGCGGCTGGTTCCGCACGGGCGACATGGCCACCCGGGACGCCGACGGCTTCTACCGGATCGTGGGGCGCAAGGCGACCGACCTGATCAAGAGCGGTGGTTACAAGATCGGTGCCGGGGAGATCGAGAACTGCCTGGTGGGCCACCCGGGAGTCGCCGAGGCCGCCGTCGTCGGCGAGCCCGACCCGGATCTGGGCGAGCGCATCGTGGCCTGGGTCGTACCGGCCGGGGGCCCGGAGCGGCCCGACGAGCGGGAACTGGCCGACCACGTCGCACAGCGGCTCGCCCCGCACAAGCGGCCGCGCGCGGTTCGGTTCGTCGACGCCCTGCCCCGCAACGACATGGGCAAGGTCGTGAAGCGGGAGTTGCTCCGTGGGTGAGCGGCTCCCGGCCCGCGCGGTGCTGGACGCGGTGGCCGACGGCTTCGCCGAGCTTCCCGACGGCGAGGCCGCCTGGGACGACGGGGCGACGGGCGGCCCCGGCGACGGTCCGATCGGTTGGGCCGGTTACGGGGCCGTCAGGGCCGGGGCGCGCGAGCGGACGGGGGAGCGCGAGTCGGTGGTGTGCGGCACCGGCACGGTCGGCGGTGTCCGTACGGTGCTGCTCGTCTTCGAGTTCGGTTTCCTCGGCGGCTCGCTGGGGCAGCGCACCGGGGACCGGATCGAGGCCGCCCACCGGTACGCCCGCGCCGAGCGGTTGCCGGTGGTGTCACTGATCGCGACGGGCGGCAGCCGTATGCAGGAGGGCATGCGCGCGCTGACCCAGCTCCAGCGCGTCGCCCGCCAGTCGGCACTGACCCGTGCGGCGGGGCTGCCGCAGATCGCCGTGGCACGGGACCCCACCACGGGCGGCGGATGGGCGACGCTGGGCGCGGGCTCGGACGTGGTGTTGGCGTTGCCGGGCGCGCAGATCGCCTTCGCCGGCTCGCGGGTCCGCCCCCCGGGGGCCGATCCGGCCGCCTACGGGGCCGAGGGGAAGCTGGCGGCCGGACAGGTGGACCGGATCGTGGCCCCGGGTGAGCTGCGGGAGGTTCTGGGAAGCTGGCTGGCGCTGCTCGCCTCCCCGACGGATGGCGACGGTCCGCCCGAGCCCCCGCGTGCGCTCGGTGCGGTGTCCGGGCCGCCCGGGACGGGCTGGGAGGCGGTGGAGCGGGCCCGTTCGCCGCGCCGCCCCCGTGCCGATGCCTACCTGGACGCGTACTTCGAGGTGCGCGAGGAGCTCTCCGGCGACCGCTGCGGCGGGACGGATCCGGGGATGCGCTGCGGTTTCGGCAGGCGGGACGGTCGTACGGTCGCCTACGCGGCCCAGTGCGGGACGCCGACGCTGCCCGCGGGCTTCCGCGCCGCCGCCCGGCTGATCCGGATGGCCGACCGGCTGGGCATACCGGTGCTGACGTTGGTGGACACCCCGGGCGCGGCCAACGACGAGGCGGCGGAACGGTCCGGTGCGGGCGCGGCCATCGCGGACGCCTTCGCGGCGATGGCCGAGGCCCGGGTGCCGGTGACGACACTGGTCGTCGGGGAGGGCGGCTCGGGGGGCGCGCTGGCGCTGGCGGCGCCCGGCAACACCTGGGTCACGCCGGACTCCTACTTCTCCGTCATCGCCCCGGAGTCGGCCGCCGCCATCCTCAAGCGCGGCCCGGAGCGGGTGCGGGAGACGGCCGACGAGCTGCGGCTGCGCCCGCAGGACCTGGTGGAGTTGGGCATCGCCCGCGGCATCGTGCCACCGTGACCGGTGCCGGGCCCGGGCCCGCCGGCCACCCGTACGGGACCGTTCCCGGAGGCGTCGCCGCCGGTCGCCGGTGCCGGGGAGCACGCCGAACGGTTCGAGGTCCCAGTAGTACTCGCCGAAAAAGCAACGGAGTAGCCCCTGACCTGCGGATACTCCCCGCTCCCCTTCAGATGTCGCTGCCAGGGGCGTTGACGCGGTTCTCGTACTCGCGGCGGGCTTTGCGCTTGGCGCCGCGGCTGACGCTGTGGTCTCGGGCGAGGGCGGCGATGGACCGGCCTTCCAGGTACGCGGTGCGCACAGTGTCGGTCTTGTCGGCGGGGACTGCGGGGCGACGCCCGCCCTTGTCGCCCTTCGCCGCCGCGGCCCGCAGCCCGTCGTACGTCAACTCGCGTTGGATGTCGCGTTGGAGTTCGCCGGCGGCGGCGAGGGTCTGCACCATGAACTTCACGGTGGACAGCAGTTCTCCAGTGCGCGGGTGGCGGGCGGTGAGGTCCATCGCGGAGAACGCGCCGTCGTGGATGCGCAGCGCGAGACGGTTGCGGTGAAGGACCTCGAGCACGTCGAGGATGTGCTGGGTGCCGCGCACGAGGCGGAACATCTCGGAGATGCGCATGGTGTCGCCCGGCCGCGCGTACGTGAGCAACTCGCCGAGCTTCGGCCGTTCCAACGGGTGGAGGCGGCTGGATGTGCCGGCCTGTTCCTCAAAGACGACCGGGTCCTCGATCCCGGCCTCGTCCAGGACGAGATTCCGACGGTCGATCGACTGCTGGTCGGTCGACACCCGTCTGTAGACCAGGTTGGCCATGCCGCTCCCCGTTGTGGTGGTCGCATCCGACCCTGGCTGTCGGCAAACCCTGTCTTCGTCCGTCATCGGACCCGATTGGATTCGCGGCGCCGCGAGGCCCCGAAACGTCCGGGTTCATTGGACGCCCGCCGTGCCTGTCCTCATTCGTTCCTTTGACGACAGGCGCGAGCTCCACGCGCCGGGGCGCCCACCGGGAATCCTGCCGATGGGCGCCCCTCGCGGCGTGCGAAATCTTCCTCCGCTTCGCGGATCACAACGTCCGGTCCGCGGTCGCTGCCCGCAGACACCTCCACTACTCAGTGGTACTCTATACCAGTACTCAGTAGCACATAGTACCGATAGGGCTGGGTGGGGCATGCGATGGACGATCTGACGGAGATGTTGAAGGGCACGCTCGAAGGGTGCGTGCTCCAGATCATCGGACGCGAGGAAACCTACGGGTACGCCATCACTCGCCAGCTGAACGAACTCGGCTTCGCCGATGTTGTCGAGGGGACGGTGTACACCATCCTGCTGCGACTGGAGCGGAACGGACTCGTTCAAGTGACGAAGCGACCATCCGAGGCCGGTCCACCGCGCAAGTTCTTCACGCTCAACGACGCCGGACGCGAGGAACTCGCGAAGTTCTGGGCGAAGTGGCAGTTCGTCTCATCACGCATCGACAAGCTCAAGGAGGGCGGGAAATGAGCTTCTGGGAGACCATCACCGGCAGCGATCTCACGCGGGAATGGAAGGCGTTCGAAGTCCGGGCCCAGGCCCTGCCGGAGGACTACCGAGCGGCGTGGGAACAGATCAAGGCCCACCTCTTCCCCCATGGGAACTTCACCGGCCGCAACCTGATGCCGATCTTCGACAACGCCCTGGGGCTGCTCGAAGAGACCGCGGCGGACGGACTGAGCGTCCGTGACGTGCTCGGCGACGACATCCGAGGATTCTGCACGGCGCTGGCCGGTGGCGAAGGGGCCCGAACCCATCGCGATCGGTGGCGCGAGCAGTTGAACAAGAACGTCGCAAGGAAACTGAAGCGGCTGGAGGGCTGACGTGAGCATCCAAGACATCATCGAGGGCAAGAAGCAGTGGCGGGCGCACATGGCCCGGGTCAAGACGCTCCCGCCGGACTACCGGATCGTCTACCAGGAGATGCAGCGGTACCTGTTCAAGGTCGGACCGACCGACCTGTCCGACGGGCAGCTGCTCCCCGGGATCGTCGACTTCTTCGAGGAGGGCGCGGCCGGAGGCAAGGGAGTCCTGGAGCTCATCGGCCCGGACGTCGCCGCGTTCTGTGACGACCTGATCAAGGACTCACGCACCTACGCGGACGTCTATCAGGACTCCCTCAACGGCAATCCCGGCGCGGCCGAGCAGTAGCACCGTCGGTTCATGCCTGCGGGCAGAGCCCGCCTGCGTGGTTCGTTCGCCTCAGCGCAGCGCGAGCAGGTGCGGACCGACCAGCGACATCACCGCGCATCAGCGCCCTACCCACCGGTCCCGGCTCCTTCGCTCCCCCTCACCATCACAGCCTTCGAAAGGGAGGGCACCATGCCTTCATCTGTCATGCCCACATCCAGGAATGGTGGCGGTGGTCCGCCCGCCATCTCCGCCGTCGGCCTGCGCAAGTCCTACGGGGGCAAGACCGTCCTCGACGGCATCGACCTGCGCGTCCCGGCCGGGTCGGTCTTCGCGCTGCTCGGCCCGAACGGCGCCGGCAAGACCACCGCCGTAAAGACCCTCTCCACGCTCATCGGTGCCGACGGCGGCCAGGCACAGGTCGCGGGCCACGACGTCGCCTCGGCTCCGGACCGGGTACGGGCCGCAATCGGTGTCACCGGCCAGTTCTCCGCCGTCGACGGCCTGATCACCGGCACGGAGAACATGCTGCTCATGGCCGACCTCAACCACCTCTCCAGGCGCGAGGGCAAGCGGGTCATCGCCGAGTTGCTGGAGCGCTTCGACCTCGGCGACGCCGCCGACAAGCCTGTGCAGAGCTACTCCGGCGGCATGAAGCGGCGCCTGGACATCGCCATGACCCTGGTGGGCAGCCCGCGCATCATCTTCCTGGACGAGCCGACCACCGGCCTCGACCCGCGAGCACGCCACAACATGTGGGGCATCGTCCGCGAGCTGGTTGCCAACGGCGTCACCGTCTTCCTCACCACCCAATATCTGGACGAGGCCGAAGAGCTCGCCGACCGTATCGCCGTCCTCGACAACGGCAAGATCGTCGCCGAGGGCAGCGCCGAGGAGCTGAAACGGATGATCCCCGGCGGGCACATCCGGCTGCGCTTCACCGATCCTTCCGCCTACCAGAGCGCCGCCTCCGCGCTGCGTGAGGTGCAGCGGGATGACGAGGCGCTGGCGCTGCAGATCCCCAGCGGCGGCAGCCAGCGCGAGCTGCGCTCTGTCCTCGACCGGCTGGACTCCGCCGGTATCGAGGCCGACGAGCTGACCGTGCACACCCCTGACCTCGACGACGTCTTTTTCGCCCTCACCGACGGCAACGTCCCAACGCAGGCCCAGGAGGCCGCCCGATGAGCTCCCTGTCCCTCGCCGTACGCGATTCCTCCACGATGCTGCGCCGCAATCTGCTGCACGCACGGCGTTACCCATCCGGAACCCTGAACCTGCTGCTGACGCCGGTCATGCTGCTGCTGCTCTTCGTCTACATCTTCGGCGACGCGATGAGCGCCGGCATCGGCGGCGCGGATCGCTCCGACTACGTCACCTACATCGTCCCGGGCATTCTGCTGATGACCGTCGGCAGCACCACGATCGGCGCCGCCGTGTACATGGCCATGGATATGACCGAGGGCATCATCGCCCGCTTCCGTACGATGCCGATCCATCGCGGATCGGTGCTCGTCGGGCACGTCGTCGGCAGCGTGCTGCAGTCGGTCATGAGCGTGGTGCTCGTCGGGGCCGTCGGCGTGGCCATCGGCTTCCGCTCCACCGACGCAAGCGTCCTGGAGTGGCTGGCCGCCTTCGGACTGGTCGCGCTGTTCTCCCTGGCCCTGACGTGGATCGCGGTCGGCATGGGCCTGTCCAGTCCGAACGCCGAGGCGGCCGGCAACAGCGCCATGCCGCTGATCCTCCTGCCGTTGATCTCGAGCGCGTTCATCCCCGCCGAGACAATGCCGGGCTGGATCCAGCCGATCGCCGAACACCAGCCCTTCACCCCGGCCATCGAGACTCTGCGCGGCCTGCTGCTCGGCAGCGAGATCGGCCACAACGGCTGGCTGGCCGTCGCCTGGTGCGTGGGCCTCACGGTTCTCGGCTACTTCTGGTCCAAGGCCCTGTTCAACCGCGACCCGAAGTAGCCGGCAGCACCACCTCGAAGCGGCAGCCCGCCCCTCGTTCCGTACCGTCGTCCGGCCCGCGTGGCCTCCGGTACCTGGGCTGACGGCGTCAAGCCGTACGACCGAGGTGAGGAGTGGCTCGACGCGCACCGCTTCGACCTCGCCACCGCGCTGCGGCCGGCTGAGGGGGCCGCTCTGCGTGTAGTCGTGAACGGGTACAGCGTCACCGGCGTGCTCGCTGCCCAGAAGGCGGATGCCGACGAGTAGCCGAGCAGTGAGCTGAGACAGGCGGTCCGGGGTCATTGCAGCCGACTCCGGACCGCCTTCGACTGTACGGCCCTGGGCTCTGCGGGCCGATTGCCGCTACAGCCCGGCTCCGGGCTCGTCGATGGCCGCGGTTCGCAGGGGCCGGTGGCCCTGCTCGTCGAGCTGGGCGAGTTCATGTTCGTAGTCGACGGTGATGGAGCCGTAGTAGTTCACGGCCGAGCTGCGGGCCGGGGAGATGTGCGCCAGGGCCTCGGCGTCCACCTCACGACCGGCGCCGCGTAGTTCGCCGACGGCCAGGCCCATGTACTCGGTGTGCCAGCAGACCACCGCGTTCGTCACGACGGTCAGGCACCACGCCTGCTCGTTCTGCTGCTCGGGCTGGCACCGGGTGATCTTGCCCTCGCGTGCGTAGTGGAGCCGGCGGCGCAGGGAGTGAAGCGACTCGCCCTTGTTCAACTGCCGGGCGATCTTCCTCCTGCAGCCCTCGTCCGACAGGTACTTGGCCGCGTGGATCGTGCGTCGGATCGCCCCGTACTCCTTCAGTGCGGCGGCCAGCGCGTTCTGCCGGGAGGACGCCGACAGCTTGCCCACGATCAGCGAGGCGGTGGCGTGCCCGTATTTCACGGATCCGGCGAGGCGGAGCAGATCGTCCCAGTGAGCCGCCACCAGGTCGAGGTTGGCCTTCTTCGCCAGCAGCGTGCCCGCCGTGGGGAAGCGCTCCTCGTAGTCGGCCTTCGCGCCCATCCGGTACAGGGTGATCTTGCCCAGGTCGCGGATGCGCGGCGAGAGCTGCTTGCCCACGGAATCGAAGAGCCCGAAGTTGACCAAGGTGACGCCGTGCGTGTCCGTGGAGTGCTCGGTGATCGGCAGGTCGGTGGCGTTGCCGAGGATCTCGCCCAGCACGTAGTGGGCCTCCCGCAGCGTCTCCTCACGGATGCACCACTCCGCAGTCCACGCCGGCACGTCGTACGGGATGCCGCACGGATGCGGTCCATCCCGACCTTCTCGCGCAGCAGCGTGCCGACGTCCTCGTCCGGGACGCCAACGTCGGCGAGCACGGGCAGGATCTCGTCCAGCAGGGCGAGCCGGTCCTCCGAGAGCTTGGCCCGCTCGGCGGGTTCATCGCGCAGCTTGATCCGGGTCCGGGATTCCGAACCCGACAGGGTCTGGTCGAAGAGCCGCACGACCGAGTCGAGGACGTCGACCGCGGACTGGGCCGGTAGCGTGAGCAGGATTGGATGGCGCCGGTTCGGCTCCCGCCGCACCAGGGCTTGCGAGGTGAGCCGACGGCCGATCTGGGCAAGGTGACGGCGCCGTTCGGCGGGCAGTGCGAACATGTCGAGCGTGTCGGCGTCCAGGCCGCGCAGGAACTTCGGCTTCTCGACCTCGCAGCCCAGGCGGAACAACAGCGACGGCGAATCATGCTCCATGGCGCGGGCCGGCAGGAACTCGTCCAACTCTTTCGACTCCAGCGACTTCGCCGGCCGCCACCCCGGATACGTCGCCACCTGCCGCAGATGATCCGTACGTGTCTGCTCCCGGGACAACGCCGTAGCCGCGCAGCACCTCCACCGGCAGGCCGAGCTGCCGGGCCAGCCGCCCCACCGCCGCAGGCGGTGCCGACGGCACTTCGTACGGCACAAAGCCCAGCCACGGCAGCGTGCACAACTGCACCGCGGCGCCGAGAACCGTCTGGGGACGCAGGAACTTCCGCAGGAACGCCTCATCGGAGAACACCCGCGTTGCCATCTGCTCGTCCCTCTCGCCGCCGGATTCACTCGTTCAGCCCAACGAGCCACCGGCTCCACAGCAACGGGCCAGGTCAGGGACTACTCCGTTGTTTTTCGGCGAGTACTACCGGGGCCTCGGTTCCCGGCACCGAACCCGTCATCCGCTCGCGGAGTACCGGGCCGCCCCGATGCGCTCCTTGACGACCCTGGTGGTGGCGGGGAGCGTTTCCGCGCCGATGACGAGGGGTTCCTCCGGGAGCCGGAGGAGCCGCAGCGACCGCACGTTCCTCAGAGTGCTCACGTCGATCTCCGGAAGGGGGATCTCCAGGGTCAGCGTGTGCAGGTTGGGGAAGAAGCCCAGCCACTCCCACGTGCAGCCCAGGTCCACTTCCACCCACAGGTGGGTGAGGCGGGCCGGTACGCACTCCCTCGTGAAGTCCTCGGGCGTGATCGGTCCCGACACCTTGATGCGGTCCCGCCCCCCGAAGGAGCGGAGGGCACGCAGCTCCCCCGGGTTGGAGACCGGGAAGTGGAGGTCCTCCCCACCGAGGTGTGCGATGACGTCCTCGGCGAAGCGTTCGGTGTCGAACCGGCTCCACACCCGGGCCAGTTCGGAGCGCACCCGCAGGTCCTGGAGCCCTCGGTACCGGGCGAGTATGGGGATCGCGGCGTCGGTGCCGATGCGGGTCGCCGAGAGCACGGTGTAGTAGGCCTCGTCGTCGGAGAGCTCGTCCGGGCCGGGCAGCAACTCCAGGACGACCGGCCCGACGTCGGCCAACGCGCGTGCCTGGTCGGCCGACCGGGGCGGGATCAGGTCCGCGGCCCGCCGCTGCACCTCGGCCCTCACCTCGGGGGCCAACTCCGTCGCGTGCTCCAGGCAGGCGGCCGCCAACAGGTGGAGTCGGTGGGGGTCGCTGCGCGAGGCGTCGCCCCGTTCGATCAGTCCGGCGAGCAGCCGGGTGCGCTCCATCGGGCGCGCGTGGGCGACGGACATCCGGATGACGTCCTCCCACTGGTCGAGGTGGGCGTGTGCGATGAGGAAGTCGAAGTCGAGGTCCTCGACCGCGGCCTTGGCCCCCAGGTAGTCCTGGAAGGTCCGGTGGATGAAGTCCACCGAGCCGACGCCGGGTTCGCGCAGCAGACCGCTGCGGACCAGCAGGTGGCGGTAGATCTCCTCCACGGTCCCCTGCTCGGCGACCTGCGGCATCGACGGCAGGGTCTTCCCCAGGAGGTCGACGGCGTCGGATCGGTCCATCTCCGAACGGCCGTTCCGGATCATCCAGTAGGCGAGCTTCTGGAGCAGTTGGACCTGATGGGCCTGGCCGATGCGGATCGTTCCCGGCTTGTGGATCCCGCGTTCGCGGTCGCGCCGGGAGAGCAGCATGGAGAGGGCCGCGTCGTAGACCTCCTTGCGGCTGTCGGGGAGGTAGCCGCGGCGGTCCTGGTGGAGCGCGCAGATCAGAGCGCACATGAGGGGGTTGGTGGCGAGCCGGCCCAGATCCTGTTTGGCGCGGACGGCCTGCACCAGTTCCGTGGCGTACTGGTCGCCGATGCCGGCGGCCCGGTGCCACCGCCTGACGAACTCGATCACGTTGTCCCTGCTCATGGGGGCCAGGTCGAGTTCGGTGAAGCCGTCCCCCACCAGCCAGTCCTCCCGCACCGCCGACGGTCGAGAGGTGACCAGCCACCTGTTGTCGGGGTAGGAGCCGATCAGGTCCTGCAGCCAGCGGCGCGCCTCTTGGCGCTCGCTCTCGGGGACCTCGTCGATCCCGTCGATCAGGATCAGTCCGCGCCCCGACCTCAGCACCCTGTCGAGCCAGCCCGTGGGCTGGACGTCGGCCAGGGGACAGCCCACGGCCGACAGGAAGCCGTCGGGGGTGGGGAGGGCGGCGCCGCCCCGGGTCAGCGTGCGCAGCGGGAGCACGAACGGCACCAGACCGTAGAGGTACAGCAGGCGCTCGTCGAGCTGCCTGCGTGCCGTGGACACCGCCAGCCACTGCACGAGTGTCGTCTTCCCGGAACCGGCGACGCCGCGCAGGAGCACGCGGTCGCGCCCCGCCGGCAGGTGGTCGGCGGGCAGCAGTACGGGGACGGCGTCCGTACCGCCGCTCGTCGCGTCCAGGCTCAGGTAGGCGGCGTCCAGTGGCCATTCCTCGGGCGACCCGGAGAGGTCGACTCCGAAGATGGTCAACCTGCCGTGCTTCGTCGCGATGTAGTGGGCGTAGCGCTCCTCGAAGGGGGCGTCGGCCGGTGACGGGGTGCGCGCGATGAGGGTGTCGATCCTGTTCGACAGCTCCTCGATCCTGCGGCTCTGCTCCAGCAGGGTGCGCGGCACGAACGACGAGCGCTGGGTGAAGAAGTGCAGGATGTGCAGGCAGGCGGTGTCCACCACGCTCGCGTGGAGCGCCACCGCGTCGCCGGACAACCCGAGCGTGGCCGCGCGGTTCTGGGACCTCAGGTGCTGGGAGAGGGCCAGGTGCCCCAGTCGCACCGCCTGTACGTCGTCCATGTCGAGGTCGCCGACGGAGCGCAGCGAGTCGGCCACCGCGTGGATCACGGCGCGCCGTTCGTAGGACGGCAGCCGCTCCTCCATCCCCGTCGACTGCGTGGCGCGTCCGACCAGTTCCTCGGCGATCCCGTACAGGTCCTTGTCGGTCAGCGTGCGTCTCTCGCCCTTGAACGACACCAGTCCGGGGACGTGTGCCGGCCTGTCGACCAGGTCCGCCCCGACGCCGTCGCGCCTGAACAGCCTCTTGACCAACGGGGCGACCACGGCCGAGGCGAGGCGAGCGCCGATGGCGACGGGTTCCATCCATCCCCCGGGGTGTGTTCGTTCGACGACCGACCGTCATGCTCAGCGTAGGTCACGGACCGACGGCGTGGGAGGACATCGCCCGACGGGGACCGGAGGGGGCGAACCGGCCGTGGGCCCGGCCGTCGCGGCCCGCTCGCCGCGCGGGCGGCCGTCAGGCGGTGGGGGACAGACCGGCCAGCCGGGCCAGTCTCCGGTAGGAGTCCAGGCGCAGGCCGTGGTCGTGGGCGTTGAGGGTGAGCAGCAACTCGTCGGCACCGCTGCGCCGCGCCAGTGCGCCGAGCGCGGCCGCCACCTCCTCCCCCGTTCCGTGCACCTGGGAGGCCCGGGCCTCGGCGAACAGCGCGCGTTCCCGCTCGGTCGCCTCCCGCGCGAGCACCTCCCGGGGCGGAAGCAGCGGCGGGAAGACGCCCCGGGTGCGGGAGACGACCGTCGCCCACGCCTCCGATGCCTGCATCGTCTCCGCCTCCTCGGCCGTGGCGCCGGCCGCCGCGCTCACCGAGACGACCACGTACGGCCTTCGGTACGGCTCCGGGGCCACGGCGGAGGGGCGGAAGGCCGCGCGGTACTCCTCGATCGCGCGCAGCATCCGCTCCTCGCCGCGGGCCGGTGCGGTGACCAGCGGCAGCCCTCGCTCGGCGGCGAGCCGTGCCCCCGAGCCGGTGGCCAGCACGAACACCGGCACCCGCAGCCCCTCGGAGGGCACGGCGCGCACCCGCGGCGTACTCCGGGCGCCGTCGCCGGAGAACCAGCCCAGCAGCTCGGCCAGGTCGTCGCCGAACCGCTCGGCGTCCTCCTTCCCGGCTCCCAGGGCCCGCCGCACGGCGTCGGTGAAGCCGACCGAGCGGCCCAGGCCCATGTCGATCCGGCCGGGGAAGAGCGACTCCAGCACCCCGAACTGCTCGGCGACCACCAACGGCCGGTGGTTGGGCAGCATCACCCCGCCCGTGCCGACCCGGACGCGGGTGGTGGCCGAGGCGACGGCCGCGGCGAGCACCGTCGGCGCGGAACCGGCGACACCGGGCACGCCGTGGTGTTCGGAGACCCAGAAGCGGTGGTATCCCAGCGCATCGATCTCCCGGGCGAAGCGCACGGTGGCGCGCAGGGCCTCGTCCGCGCCCTCCCCGCGTCGGATCAGGGAGCGGTCGAGGACCGACAGTCGGACAGTGCGCAGCGTGTCGTCGGTCATGTCCGTTCCAACAACCGCGACCGTACGGGATTCCCGGCCGGGCCTCCGCTCGGAGCGGATTGTTCCGGGACCACGGTTCCTCCGCGTCTCGCGGGAGGCAACCTCGGAAGCGCGTTCGTGCGTCTGTGGTCGACAGGACGAACGCGGAAAGTGGGGAGACGCCGGTGCGTGTCACGTTGGGTGAGGAGATCATGCTGTTGTCGCTGGACGACGAGTCCGGTGCGACGCAGGACTGGTCCTCCACGGGCTGGGGGGTCGCGGGCGGCATCCTGCTGGATCTGGTCATGGCGGGCCGCGTCGCGGTGGACGACGGACGGCTGACGGTCGTCGACCGCACCCCGACCGGTGTCCCCCTGCTCGACGGACGCCTGGAGCGGATCGCCGACTGGCTGGGGGACGGGGGTCGGAAGAAGACGTCCGGCTGGTTGACGAAGGACCAGCCGAAGGCCGTGGCGGACGCGGTGGACAGCCTGTGCGAGCGCGGTCTCGTCGCCGAGCGGCGCCACCGCGTGCTCGGCCTCTTCCCCGTGCGGCGTTATCCGGAGGCGGACGGTTCGGTGGAACGGGAGGTGCGCGAGCGTCTGGTCTCCGTGGTCGTGGACGGCGCGGAGCCCGACGACCGCACCTGCGGACTGGTCGCCCTGCTGCACGCCACGCGCCTGTACCGGCAGGCGTTCCCGGATCTGCCCCGCAAGCGGGTCGAACCCCGGATGGCGGAGATCGCCGAGGGCAACTGGGCCGGTGAGAGCGTCCGCGGGGCGATCCGCGACGTGCAGACGGCGGTCGTGGTGATCATGGCGGCCACCGTGGTCACGACGACGTCCTGAGAGCCGACCTCGGCTCCGTTCCCGTTGGGCTCCCCACGGAGGCGTGGTGGCGCGCCCGAACGGCGAGGGGCCGGGGAGACGTCCTTCCGTCTCCCCGGCCCCTCGCCGTGTCCCGCCCTTCCGGCCTCGCGGCTCCGGCGGCTCAGAACAGGCCCTTGTAGCCTCCCCAGCCGGCGGAGATCTCGTACCGGCCGGTGAAGGTGCCGTTCCCCTTGCCGTTGTTGCGGTACAACACCCCGGCACGGTCACGCACCACGATGTCGGCGTGCCCGTCCCCGGTGATGTCGCCCACCCCCACCAACGTGTCGTAGGACAACCCCCAGTTCGCCACCAACAGCACCCGGTCCTCCAACAGACCGGTACCGGTGCCGTCGTAGCGGAACAACGCGCCGTCCCCACGGTGGGCGAGCACCTCACCGTGACCGTCACCGTCCAGATCACCGACCCCGACGATCTTGGTGTACGACGTCCACGCCGACCGGATCTTCCGACCCGCCGCCAGCGTGCCGTCGCTCCGACCGGCGAACAGCTGGATGTCGCCGGTGGCGGACCGCCGCCCCAACAGATCGGCGCGCCCGTCCCCGGTGATGTCACCCGGCGAGGTCAACACGTCATAGGCGTTCCACCCGGTGCCCAGGCTCGTGTACGGCGTCTCCGGCCCCACCGGATCACCGCACTCGGGCCGGTACCCCCGCAACTCGCCGCCGTCCGTCCGCACCAACACGTCGTTGCAGCGATCCCCGTCCAGATCCCCGAACGAGACCACCAACACCGAGTTCGACCACCCCAACGCCGAGGTCTTGCCCGAGAAACCGCCCGCACCGTCCCCCTGCTGGAACGTCAACCAACCACCGGTACTGACCGTGATCATGTCCGCCACACCGTCCGGCTGCTTCGCGCCGGCGTGGTCGTGTCGCACCTTGTTCGCGCCGCGCAGCACGACCGTTCCGTCGTACGACAGGGCGGCGCCGAAGCCGTCCGCCGCAGTGACCGACAGCGTCCAGTCGTACGCGCCGTCCGGGAGGAACACGTCGCTGGTCAGGCCCGGATGGAGCCCTCTCCAGCCGACGGAGAGCCTCCCCTTCGCCGAACCGCCCGTGACCGTGTCCACCGTCCGGCCGGTCACGGCGTCGCGCACCGTCAGCGTCCAGCGGTCGGCCGGCTTGGACAACAGCACGGAGGTGACCCGGGACGGTGTGGCGTCGGCGGTGGCCGCCCACACCTCGGGGGCGTTGTCGGGAGCGCCGAGCGCGGCCAGCGGCCGGGTCGGGACCCCGGAGGGCACGAGGTGCACGCGCTCTTGGTCGTCCACCCACGCCACGTGCCCGCCGAACTCGTCCACGGTCCAGCGCACGTTCCGCTGCGAGGTTCCGGTGTCGGGCAGCTCCGCCAGGACCCGGCCGGAGGCCGTCCCTCCCGCCACGGAGGTGAGCGTCAGCTGCCCCGAGGACCGGTCGTGGGTGACGACGTAGCCGTCGCCGAGCAGCGCCTCACCCGACGGCACGGTCACGGTCCTCTTCGCCGCCGGGTCGTGGACCACCGACGGCCCGTCCCCGGCGCAGTCGACGTACAGCCGGCCTCCCACGGCCTGGAGTTCCTCGGGAACGCAGCCCGCCCCGGTGTCCACCGTCCGCACCGTCTCTCCCGTGCGCAGGTCGTACGCAGTGACCGCGCCCGCCGTGCCGCTCGGGCTCCACAG
Organism: Streptomyces taklimakanensis; assembly: GCF_009709575.1. Lineage (NCBI taxonomy): Bacteria > Bacillati > Actinomycetota > Actinomycetes > Kitasatosporales > Streptomycetaceae > Streptomyces > Streptomyces taklimakanensis. The sequence goes on along the minus strand of NZ_WIXO01000001.1, from coordinate 5,200,809 downwards.
CAGATCGCCCCAGACGGCGGCGGCGCCCGGGGCACGGGTGAGGACCGGGCCGGCGTGGTGACCGATCCGGTGGACCGTCTGCTCCCCGGGGGCGGTGTGGACCAGGTACTCCCCGGACACGTCCGTGATCCGGCCGCCCGTCCGCACGGAGTAGGAGAAGTCCTCGTACGTGCCGGGGCCGTCGACCCGGATCGTGTCCCGCCCGTCCGTCCCCCGGTCCAGCCAGACGATCCGTCCGTCCGCGAGGCCGTGGACGCGCGAGCACTCGGCGTCCTGCTCCGGACAGGGGGCGAACCGCGTGGCCGAGTCGGTGAACAGGGTGCGCTCGCCGAACTCGGGGGTGCCGGTCTCGGCGACCGTCCGTTGCCAGACCTCCCGCCGCCCACGGCTGTCGTCGGCGACCATCAACCGCCCGTGGGCCAGCGACACGCCCCGGATCGTGACGCCCGGACGCGGGAGCGGCTTGACCGTGACGACCGTCGGCCTGCCGTCCTCGCCCTCGACCACGCGGTGGACGCCCCAGTCGTCCTCGTCCTCGGTGCCGGTGCGGCCGACGACGACGGCGGTGTGACCGGGGGCGGCGGAGATCTTCGGGCGGACGTCCGTGAAGAGCGTGACCGCCTCGCCGCCCTCGGCCGGTACGGCCCTGACGGGTGCCGTCGCGTGGGAACGCCGGTAGAGCAGCCAGTCCCCCACCGCCGTCAGGTGGTGGGCCGGATTGACCGAACCGCCCTCCAGCTCCACCTCGACCGGGGCGGCGGACGGGTCGGCGCGCGGCACCACCAGGAGGGCGTTCTCGAAGGTGCTGTACAGCACCAGGTGGCCGGAGGTCAGGACGGCGTACTGGTAATCGACGGGGACCGGAGCGGTCCAGCCCCGGACCCGTCCCGTCCCGCGGGCGACCAGGGCGATCCGCTGCCGTCCGTCCACCCTGACGAGGAAGGCGATGCTCTCCTCGTCGGCCACCACGGGCCGGCCGATCTGCGATCCCGCCGGCAGCCCCCCGACCACCGTGTCCTCGGTGGTGCCGCCGGCTTCCGGGGTCAGCAGGTGCACCTCCCTGACGACCGTCCCGTCCTCGGCCGTGACCGTTCCGAAGGTGACGACCGTGGTCCCGAAGACGCCCAGGAACCCCTGTTCCCCGGGGATGTCCACCGTGTGGGTCGTCCCCTCGGGCACATCCCGCAGGGTGACCCGGTTCCCGTCCCGGTGGGCGAGCACGTCGTCGCCGGTGGACTGCGGCGCGGGCAGGTCGTCCCGGTCGGGGACGGGGACGGTCTCCCCGTCGGAGTAGCGTGTCCACTGACGGCCGGAACGGCCCTCCAGGGTGTGGAGGACGCCCCGCGCTCCGGCGCCGTCCGTGCTCCACGGGGATTCCGCGCCGTAGAGGACCGCCGAGACGTCGGAGGTGCGTTCGGTGGCCGGCACCACCGTCTCCCGCGGGACGTCCGTCGGTGCCGCGAGCGCCGGCGGGCCGAGCGCGGCGACCGTGGCGGCGGACACGACGGCCGCGACGGCGGCGACCGCCGCGCGTCCGACCCGTCGACCGCGCGCGAAGGTGTGGCGGGCCACAGAGATCCCCTCCCCGAAGAATCCGGCCGCGTGGGGAGGGGAACGGTCACCGTCGAGGAGACCGGAGCCCCGGACGAACTCCCGTACGAACCCCATGCGTTGTGTGCCGGGATCGTAACAGTGTTCGGAGGGTCCACGGCTGTCGACGGACCGCGCGAAGGCCCCTGCCGGACGGGGTGGCCCCCGTCAGCCGGCCGGGAAGTCCACCACCCGGTCGCACCAGCGCTCCAGGAGCACCCGATCGTGACCGACCGCGAGGAGCGCGGCGCCGTGCTCCCGACGGTACCGCTCCACGGTGGCGACGAGGGCGGCGGTGGTGGAGGCGTCCAGCATCGCGGTCATCTCGTCGCAGACCAGCAGTCCCGGACGCAGCACCAGCGCGCGGGCCAGGCAGGCGCGTTGGAGTTGGCCGTCGCTGACCTCGTGGGGGCGGCGGGTGAGGAGGTCGTCGCCCAGGCCGACGGAGGCGGCCAGTTCCGGGAGGCGCTCGGGGATCTCGGCCCGGCGTCCGGTGGCGCGCAGGGGTTCGGCGATCAGGTCGGCGAGGGTGAGGCGGGGGTCGGCGGCGAGGCGGGGCTGTTGGAAGACCACACCGACACCGGTGCGCAGCTCGCGGGGGGCGCGGTGACGGAAGCCGCGCGCCGTCCGGCCGGCCAGCCGCACGGTGCCCGACCAGGGGCGGTGGAGCAGGGCGGCGACACGGGCGAGGGTGGACTTGCCGCAGCCGCTGGGGCCGAGCAGCCCGACGGCCTCACCGTCGGCGACGGTCAGGGACACCTCCCGCACCACGGGCACGCGGCGGTCGTACCCGGTGGTGATGTCGCGCAGTTCGAGCGCCGGGGCGGACGCCGGTTCGAGCGCTGTGTCAGGCATCGGCGGTCTCCGGTTTCCGGGAGTGCGCGTGGTGACAGGCGACCGCCCGGTCGAGGCCGCCGGACCCGGCCCTCAGGGCGGGTACGGCGGCGCAGGCATCGGTGGCGCGGTCACAGCGGGGGGCGAAGGCGCAGCCGTCGGGCAGGGCGTCCAGTTCCGGTGGCATGCCGGGGATGGGGACGAAGGAACGCTCGGGCAGGGCCTCCAGCAGACCGCGGGCGTAGGGGTGTCCCGGCCCCGGCTCGCCGAAGAAGTCCTCCGCGGCGGCGATCTCGACGACGCGGCCGGCGTACATCACCGCCACCCGGTCGGCGACGCGCTCGGCGGCGGCCAGGTCGTGGGTGATGACGAGCAGTCCGTGGCCCGCGTCCACCTGGCGGCGCAGTTCGTCGACGGTGCGGTCGACCAGGTCGCGGTCCAACCCGGTGGTGGGCTCGTCGGCGATCAGCAGGGGGGCGTCGCCGACGAGGGCGAGGGCGGTGGCGGCGCGCTGGGCGAGACCGCCGGAGAGCTGGTGGGGGTGCCGGTCGAGGTGGTCGGCGGGGAACGCGGCGCGTTCGGCCGCCCGCTCGACGGCGGCGCGCAGTTCCGGTCCGCGGGCGTCGGTCAGCTCCCGCACCGTCTCCTCCAGGTGGGAGCGGACGGTGCGCACCGGGGTGAGGTGGGCGGCGGGGCTCTGCGGGATCAGGGCGATGCGGCGGCCGCGCACGGTGCGGGCCAGGGCGCGCTCACCGGCGGTGAGCAGGTCGAGGCCGTCCAGCAGGGCGGCGCCCCGCGTCTGCGCGTTGCCGGGCAGCAGGCCCAGCAACGCCGAGGCCAGCACCGACTTGCCGCACCCGCTCTCGCCGACCAGGGCCAGGCACTCCCCCGCGGCCAGGTCGAAGGACACGTCCGTCACGGCGGCGACGGTGCGCCCGCCGCCCATGCGGAACCGTACGGACAGCTCCCGTACGGAGAGGTGGCAGGAGTGCGCTGTCACAGCATCAGCTCCGATCGGCGACGCGGGTTGATCCGCTCACGCCAGGCGCCGGCGAGCCCGGCGACGGCGAGAGTGGGGACGACGATGAACAGCCCGGGCCAGAGGGCCGGCCACCAGGCGCCGGCGAGCAGGGTGCCGCGCGCGGACTCGACCATGGTGCCGAGGCTGGCCTGGTGGGCGGGGATGCCCAGGCCCAGGAAGGAGAGCGCGGACTCGTGCCAGATGGCGTGCGGGACCATCAGCACGGCCGCCAGCCCGGCCTGCGGCAGCACCCCGGGCAACAGGTGCCGTACGGCCACCCGCCGGCGCGACGCACCGCCGGAGATCGCCGCGTCGACGAAGGGACGGGTGCGCAACGAGTGCACCTCGGCACGGACGATGCGGGCGGTGGACAGCCAGTGGGTGAGGCCGACGGAGGCGATGACGGGCCAGACGCCGGGCCGGAACATCGCGACGATGAAGATGCCCAGCAACAGGTGGGGCACGGCGGCGAAGACGTCCACGATCCGCATCACCAGCCGGTCGACGCGGCCGCCCAGCGCCCCGGCCAGGCCGCCGACGGCGATGCCGACGACCGTGGCGACCAGCGCGGCCACCACCCCGACCAGCAGGGAGACCCGCAGTCCGTAGACGCAGCGCAGCAGCAGATCGCGCCCCATCTCGTCGGTGCCGAAGGGGTGGTCCGGGGAGGGGGGCCGAAGTTTGGCGGCCAGGTCGACGGCCTGTTGGTCCAGGGGGAAGAGCGGCGGTACGAGCACCACGGCCAGGACGGTGACGGCGACAAGCGCGGCCGAGCCGCGGGTGCGCAGCGTGCGGGCGCGGGTGCGGCCCGGACGTCCCCCGTCGGCGGGGGTGTGCCAGTCGGCCGGGGGCCGGGCGGGCCCGGTGGGCCCAGTGGGCGCGGACGAGGACGGGGCGGGGGCGGTCACATCGCCTCCAGGTCGATCCGGGGGTCGGCCAGCGCGTACAGCAGGTCGGCCAGCAGGTTGCCGGCCAGCACGGCGGCGGTGGCGAGCACCGTGACCGCCGCCAGCAGCGGGAAGTCGCCGGCGGTGGCGGCCTTCACGGTGGCCGAGGCGATGCCGGGCCAGCTGAAGACGGTCTCCACCAGCAGGGCGCCGGTGATCAGTTCGGGGATCCGGGTGCCGACGAGGGTGAGCACCGGCAGCAGCCCGGAGCGCAGGGCGTGGCCCAGCAGGACGGTCCGCTCGCGCAGGCCGCGGGCGCGGGCTCCGCGCGCCGGGTCCTCGTGCAGGGCGTCGGCGACGCCCTGGCGCACGTAGAGGGCGAACCAGGGCAACTGGGAGAGGCCGAGCACGGTGGCGGGCAGCACCAGGTGGCGGATCAGCGACCCGGCGGTGACGGTGTCCTCGCCGGTGTCGGTGAGTCCTCCGGCGGGCAGCACGCCGAGGTGGAGCGCGAAGAACCACACGGCCAGCAGCCCGAGCCAGAACGGCGGGGCGGCCTGCAGGACGTACGCCGCGCCGGTGACGCAACGGTCGAGCCATCCGCCCTGGCGGCGTGCGGCGGCGACGCCGAGGGCGGTGCCGAGCGCCACCGCCAGGGCGAACGCGACCGCGCACAGCAGCATCGACCAGCCCAGCCGCTCGCCGACGACCTGGGTGACGGGCTGGCGCAGGGAGATCGACTGGCCGAGGTCGCCTCCGAGGGCGGAGGTGAGCCAGCGCCACCAGTGCTCGGTGAACGGGCCGTCCGGGGCGAGGTTCTCGCGGAGCTGGTCGAGGGTGTCCTGGGAGGCGCGCAGTCCGGCGCTCCCGGCGTACTGGCGCACCGGGTCGAAGGGGGAGGCGGCGGCCAGCGCGAACACGCCGAGCGTCACGGCGACCAGGACGGGGACGGCGGCCAGGGCGCGCCGTCCGACCAACCGGGCCATGGGGACCCAGGCCAGCCCCGCGCGGGGGCGGCGGCCGTGCGCTCCCGGTTCCGCTCCCGCCGGCGTCGGGGCCGGTTCCTTCACGGGCGATGTCACCGCTTGGGCCGCCAGTCCTCGACGTTCCACCAGGGGCCCGCGCCCAGGCCGTGGTCGTGGGGCTCGACCTGGGTGGTGACGCCTTCCCAGGCGTCGTCCATCACGTACACGTGGTCGATGTGGGTGAGGAAGGTGTAGCCGGGGTTCTCGGCCAGTTCGCGCTGGACGGTGGCGTAGGCCTCGGCGCGGGTGTCGCGGTCGCCGGAGCGGCGGCCCTCCTCCAGCGCGCGGTCGACGGTGGGGTTGTCGTAGGCGGCCATGTTGTTGAAGCCGTCCAGGGCGAGGGAGGAGTGCAGCAGCGGGTAGAGGTCGAAGTCGGGGTCGGCCGGGCTGCCGCCGCCGGAGAGGACGGCGTCGTGTTCCATGCGCGGCTCGATGACCTCCCAGGTGCCGGACTCGACCGTGATGTCGATGCCGATCCTCTTGGCGTCGGAGGCGTAGGCGAGGGCGTGCTCCTGGCGGAGCCGGTCGCCGGAGGGGTACCAGAGGGTGAAGGCGGCGCGCCGGCCGTCCTTGCGGCGCACTCCGTCCTCGCCCGGCTGCCAGCCGGCCTCGGCGAGGATCTCCTCCGCCCGCTCGGGGTCGTGGCGGCGCTCGGTGCCCTTGGCGAACCAGGGGCTGTCGGTGGGCACGGGCCCGTAGGCGGCCCGCCCCGCGCCGTTGAGGACGCTGTCGACGATGGCGTTCCGGTCCACGGCGACGTCCAGGGCGCGGCGGACGGCCCGGTCGCCGGTGACCGGGTTCGCGGTGGGCAGGGTGACGGCGCGGAAGTCGGCGGTCCTCGCCCGTATCACGCGCTTCCCCCCGTCCTCGCCGAAGGTGTCGGCGAGGGCGGGCGGCAGGACGGCGGCGTCGAGGTCGCCGGAGCGCAGTCGGGTGGCGCGGACGTCGTCGTCCTTGATGATGGCCATGGTGAGCTTCTCGACCTTCGGCGCACCGCCCCAGTAGTCGGGGTTGGCCTCGAAGGTGAGCTTCTCGCCCTGACTCCAACCGGTGAGGACGTAGGGCCCGGTGCCGATCGGATCCGTGTTGTACGGGCCGGTGTTGACGTCCTGTCCCTCGACCGCCTCCTTGGAGACGATGGGCAGGACGGTGCGCTCGGCGAAGGCCGCGTAGGGGTACTTCAGCCGGAAGACGACGGTGTTCTCGTCCCGGGCGGTGACGCTCTCCAGGGCGTCCAGTTCGCCCTTGGAGGGGTTGTTGGTCTTCTCGTCGAGGATGGTCTCGTAGGTGAAGACCACGTCCTCGGCGTCGAAGGGGCTGCCGTCGCTGAAGGTCACCCCGTCGCGCAGGGTGTAGGTGTACGTCAGGCCGTCGTCACTCACCTCGGGGAGCTTCTCGGCGAGGGCGGGGCGCAGCTCCATCTCGGCGTCGTGCCGCAGCAGTCCGTCGAAGATCTTGGAGTTGCCGTCCTTGCCGTAGCCGAGCAGGGGGCTGAGGGTCTCCGGTTCCTGGGCCATGCCCACGACCAGGGAGGCGCCCGCTCCGTCGGCGCCTCCACCGCCGCCGGACGGCGCGGAGCAGGCTCCCGTGCCCGCCAGCACCGCCCCGGCCACCGCGGCGACGGCGGTCGTCCGTATCGCCCGGACTCGCATGATCCACACCCCTGTTGCCCTTGGTCTCCTGTTGCAAGCAGGTTGCAATTAAACATCAGGAACGCGCCACCCCGCCCGCCACCCCTCCCCGCCCGTGCGACGCGCGGACGGGATCGCGACGCTTTGATCACCCTCCGGTCACCCGACGGTCACAAACGGGATTCCGAACCGGTTTATCTGAGCCGGCTTTGGACTAGACCTTGACCCCCTCATTGGTGTGTGCCAAATCTGTGCAGGCCCCCCACACGCCCATGTACCACGGCAACCTCCAGGGGACTGTCATGCCCGTTCGCCAGCCCGTCCGGCCCCTCGCCTCCGTCCTCGCGTCCACCGTGCTGCTGCTCGGCGGCTGCGGCCTGCTCGACGACACCGCCGGGGACGAGAGCAGGACCCTCGACGTCTGGTTGATGCGGGGCAGCCTCTCCGAGGACCTCACCGACGGCCTCGTCCGGGACTACGAACGGCGCAACCCCGGCGTGGAGGTGAAGGTCACCGTCCAGGAGTGGCCCGGCATCGACAAGAAGGTCACCGCGGCCCTCGACTCCGGTGACGCCCCGGACGTGATCGAGGTGGGCAACACCCAGGTCGCCCAGTACGTGGAGGCCGGCGGCGTCCGCAACCTCACCATCGAGGTCGGCGACCTCGGCGGCGACCACTGGATCCCCGGCCTGGAGGAGCCGGGGAAGATCGACGGATACCAGTACGGCGTCCCCTTCTACGCCGCCAACCGCGTCGTCATCTACCGCGAGGACCTCTTCGAAGGCGCCGGCATCACCTCGCCGCCCACCACCCGCGAGGAGTGGATCGAGGTCACCGAGCGTCTCGACCGCCCCGGACAGCAGGGCATCTACCTGCCCGGACAGAACTGGTACGTCCTGGCGGGCTTCATCTGGGACGAGGGCGGCGAGCTGGCCACCGAGCTCAGCGGGCAGTGGTCGGGGGCGCTCCACACTCCCGAGGCGCTGCGCGGGATGGAGTTCTACAAGCAACTCCAGGCCCTCGGCGCCGGCCCCGTCGACTCCGACGAGGCCGACCCCGAGCAGCGCGGTGTCTTCGCCGAGGGCGGGATAGCGCAGTTGATCGACGTGCCCGGCGCCGCGGAGCTGATCACCGAGGCCAACCCCGAGCTGACCGGCAAGCTCGGTTTCTTCCCCATCCCCGGCAAGACGAAGGACGAGCCCGGCGCGGTCTTCACCGGCGGCTCGGTGCTGATCATCCCCGAGAAGGCCGCCGACCAGGAGGAGGCGTACTCCTTCGTCAAGCTGGCCACCGGCGAGAGGTGGCAGCGGGAGTTGGCCCGGACGATGAGCGTGGTGCCCAACAGCACCGAGCTGACCGACGCGCTGCGGGACGACCCCGGCGCGGCGGCGATGGCCCAGGGCGCGCGCAACGGCCACGCCACCCCCAACTCGCCGCGGTGGGGCAGGCTGGAGGCCGACAACCCGATCAAGGAGTACCAGACGAAGGTGCTGCTGGGCGCCGACCCGGCCACCGCGGCGCGCGAGGCGTCCGAGGAGATCACCAGGATCCTGGGCGGCCGCCGCTGAGCCGGCCTCCCAGAACCCCTCGTCCTCCGGGGCCGGGCCCGGCCACCGCGGCGGCCGGGCTCCCGGAGGTCAGGCCGTCAGACCGCGCTCCCGCAGCCACAGCAGTTGCTCGTACGGCTGCGAGGCGCGGCCGCCGCCGTGGTCGCCGAAGTGCCAGACCCGGATGTCGCGGTCGGTCCCCGCGTAGCGGTGGTAGGCGGCGAAGACCGTCGAAGGCGGGCAGACCGGGTCCATCAGGGCGACGCTGAAGAGCGCGGGAACGGTGGCGCGGGGCGCGAAGTGCAGCCCGTCGAAGTAGTTCAGGGTCGCGAAGACGGACTCGGGATCGGTGCGCTGGTGCACTCCGAGGTAGTGGGCGATCTCCGGGTAGGGGCCGGCCGAGGCCACTTCGGCGCTGCGCCGGTAGTGACACATGAAGGGCACGTCCACCAGCGCCGCCGCCACCTGCCGCGACGCCAGCCCCGCCACGGCCAGGGCCAGTCCGCCGCCCTGGCTGCCGCCCGCGACCACCACCCGCTCCGGGTCCACCGCGGGGTGGTCGCGCACCGCGTCCACCGCGCGCACGCAGTCGGTCACCAACCGCCGGTAGTAGTGGTTGGCCGGGTCGTCCAACCCGCGCGTCATGAACCCGCCCACGTACTGCGGGGTGGTCGCCGGCTCCGGGTCGGGGGTGTCGTGGCCCTGCCCCCGGCTGTCGACCACGAAGGTGGCGTAACCGGCCGCGCTCCACAACAGGTGCTCGATGTACAGGCCGCGGCCCCCGCCGTAACCGATGTAGTTGACCACCGCGGGCAACGGCCCGTCCGCGCCGCGCGGCAGGATCAGCCAGGCGGCGACGGGCTGGCCGCCCCAGCCGGGGAAGCGCACGTCGAACACCTCGACGGTGGTCAGCGGCGCGTCCTCGACCCGCCGGTACTCCGCCGGGCCCGACGCGGCGGCCCGCGCGGCGGCGAGGGTCTTGGACCAGAAGTCGTCGAAGTCCTCGGGTTCGGCCACCTCGGGTCGGTAGTCGCGCAGTTGGTCCAGCGGAAGATCGGTCAGCGGCATGCGGGTGTCCCGTCCCCTCGTAGCGACAAACGACAGAAAGCGCTTTCCCCGGAGAACCTACGACCGGGCGCGTCCCAGGTCAACGACTACCCGGGGCACCACGGGACAGGCCGGTCTCCGACGTCCGGCGTCGGCGCGCACGGCCCCCGCGAGCGCTCCGCGCCGCTCCCGCGCTCCCCTGAGGTCCACGGTGCCTCCGCCCAGCCGTTCGAACCGACGGCTGTGGGATCGACCACGCGTCCCGCCCCGTCCTGGTCATCCGGGGACCGCCCTGCCAGGATCACTGCCATGGCCAACGATCTCCTCCGTGATGTGTATGTGGTGGATGCGGTGCGTACCCCGGTGGGACGGTACGGCGGGGCGTTGGCGGGAGTGCGCCCGGACGACCTGGCCGCGCACGTGGTGCGCGCACTGGTCGACCGCACCCCCGACCTGGACCCGGCCCGCGTCGACGACGTGGTCTTCGGCAACGCCAACGGCGCCGGCGAGGAGAACCGCAACGTCGCCCGCATGGCCGTCCTCCTGGCCGGCCTGCCCGTCACCGTCCCCGGCGTCACCGTCAACCGCCTGTGCGCCTCCGGTCTGGAGGCCGTCGTCCACGCCGCCCGCGCCATCGCCGTCGGCGACGCGTCGGTCGCCATCGCCGGGGGCGTGGAGTCGATGACCCGCGCCCCCTGGGTGATGCCCAAGCCCGACCGCGGCCACCCCGCCGGCCACGCGCAGATGTACTCCACCACCCTGGGCTGGCGCATGACCAACCCGAACATGCCGCCCCAGTGGACCGTCTCCCTGGGCGAGGGCGCCGAACAGGTCGCCGACAAGCACCACATCACCCGCGAGGACCAGGACGCCTGGGCCCTGGCCAGCCACCACAAGGCCGCCCGTGCCTGGGCCGACGGCCACTACGCCCGCGAGGTCGTCCCCGTCGACGGCGTGGACCTGGACCGCGACGAGACCATCCGCGACAACACCTCCCTCCAGGCCCTGGCCCGCCTCAAGCCCGCCTTCCGCCCCGAGGAGGGCACCGTGACGGCCGGCAACTCCTCCCCCCTCAACGACGGCGCCGCCGCCCTGCTGCTGACCGACGCCGCCGGTCTGAAGGCCACCGGACGCGAGCCCCTGGCCCGCGTCCGCGCCTCCGCCACCACCGCCGTCGAGCCCAACCTCTTCGGCCTGGGCCCCGTCGACGCGGTGCACCGGGCCCTGGAGAAGGCCGGCCGCGCCTTCACCGACCTGGCCACCGTCGAGCTCAACGAGGCCTTCGCCGCCCAGGTCCTGGGCTGCCTGGCCGAGTGGCCCGAGCTGGACCCGGCCCTCGTCAACCCCCACGGCGGCGCCATCGCCATCGGCCACCCCCTGGGCGCCTCCGGCGCACGCCTGGCCGGCGCCGTCGCCCACCACCTGGCCGCCACCGGCGGCGGCACCGGCCTCGCCGCCCTGTGCATCGGCGTCGGCCAGGGCCAGGCCCTCGTCCTGGAACGCTGAGCGCGCGGGGCCGACGGTCACCCGTACGGCCCCGCGCCGCGCCCGGTGCCGCCGCATGACGGCGGCACCGGGTGGTATCCATCTGCGCCATGGAGTGGTTCGCGGCACCCGAGTACTGGCTGAGCCGGACGGTCCTGCAACGGGCCCTGGCCGCCGTCTACCTCGTCGCGTTCGTCTCGGCCGCCCTGCAGTTCCGGGCGCTGATCGGCGAGCGCGGCCTGACCCCGGCCCCGGCCTTCCTGCGTCGGGTCCCCTTCCGCGCCTCCCCCAGCCTGTTCCACCGGCACTACTCCGACCGCTTCTTCGCGGCCGTGGCCTGGACCGGCGCCGCGCTGTCGGCCGCGGTGACGCTGGGCGCGGCCGACCGGGTGCCGCTCGCGGTCTCCATGGCGATGTGGGCGCTGCTGTGGGTGCTCTACCTGTCGATCGTCAACATCGGCCAGACCTGGTACTCCTTCGGTTGGGAGTCGCTGCTGTTGGAGGCCGGCTTCCTGGCGGTCTTCCTGGGCAACGCGGGGGTGGCGCCGCCCCTGCCCACGCTGCTCCTGCTGCGCTGGCTGCTGTTCCGGGTGGAGTTCGGCGCGGGGCTGATCAAGTGGCGGGGCGACGCCTGTTGGCGCAGGCTCACCTGCCTGGACTACCACCACGAGACACAGCCGATGCCGGGCCCGTTGAGCTGGTTCTTCCACCATCTGCCCAGGCCCCTGCACCGGGTCGAGGTGGCGGCCAACCACGTCACCCAGCTCGTGGTCCCGTTCCTGTTGTTCGCCCCCCAGCCGGTGGCGACCGGCGCCGCCCTGGCCGTGCTGGGCACCCAGCTGTGGCTGGTGGCGTCCGGCAACTTCTCCTGGCTCAACTGGCTCACGATCGTGCTCGCCCTGTCCGCCGTGGACACCTCGTCGGTCCACGACGCCCCCGCGCACGGCCCGACGCCCCTGTGGTTCGAGGTCGCCGTGATCGCGGTGACGGTCCTGGTGGCGGTGCTCAGTTGGTGGCCGGTGCGGAACATGCTCTCGCGCCGTCAGGAGATGAACCGCTCCTTCAACCGGCTCCACCTGGTCAACACCTACGGTGCCTTCGGCAGCGTGACGCGGCTGCGCCACGAGGTGGTGATCGAGGGCACCGACGAGGAGGAGGTCACCGACACGACGCGGTGGCGGGAGTACGAGTTCCGCGGCAAGCCCGGGGACGTGCGCAGGCTGCCGCGCCAGTGGGCGCCGTACCACCTGAGGCTGGACTGGATGATGTGGTTCGCCGCCCTCTCGCCCTCCTACGCCGCCCCGTGGTTCACGCGGCTGCTGCGGAAGCTGCTGGAGAGCGACCGGGACGTGCTGCGGCTGTTGCGGACCGATCCCTTCCCCGACGCGCCGCCCGCCCATGTGCGCGCCCTGCTGTACCGCTACCGCTTCACCACCTGGCGGGAGCTGCGGTCCACGGGCGCCTGGTGGGACCGCGAGTTGGTCGGGCCGTACGGCCCGCCGGTCTCCCGGCGGGCCTCGGAGCCCGGGTGAGAGCGGGCCTCAGGGCACCACCACGATCTTCCGTCCCGCTCCCGCCGCGAACCGCTCCAGCGCCTCCGGGTAGCTCTCCAGCGGCAGCCGGTCGCTGATGAAGACCTTCGGGTCGATGATCCCCGTCGCGAAGAGCTCGGCGGCGCGCTCGTAGCTGTGGAGCACCGCCATGGAGCCGGTGATGGTGATCTCCTGGTTGTAGATCCGGTACGGCTCGATGGTGGCCGTCGTGGCGTAGTCGGAGACCCCGAACTGGAGGAACGTGCCCGCCTTGGCCACCCGTCCCAGCCCGTCCTGGATGGCCGCCGCGTTGCCGGTGGCGTCCACGACGACGTCCCAGCCCCGGGGGCGGTCGAACTCGTCGGCCCCGAGCGCCGCGCCCGAACAGCCCAGCGCCCTGGCGGTGGCCAGGCGCTCGGGGTTGACGTCGACGACGTCCACGCCCGCCGCGCCCGTGCGCTTGGCCAGCTCCAGCATCATCAGGCCCATCGTGCCGGAGCCGTAGATCAGCACGTGGGCGCCCATCCGCGCGGACAGCACGTCGTAGCCGCGCACCGCGCAGGACAGCGGTTCGATGAGCGCCGCGTCCTGGACGTCGACGTGGTCGGGGAGCCTCACGCAGTTGGCCACCGGAGCGACGGCGTACTCGGCGGCGCCGCCCGCCACGGTGACGCCGATGGCGGCCCAGCGGTCGCACAGGTTGTTGCGGCCGTTGCGGCAGTAGCGGCACTCGTGGCAGTACAGCGAGGGGTCCACCGCCACCCGGTCGCCCACCGTCACCTCGGTGACCTCACCGCCGACGCCGACGACCTCACCGGCGAACTCGTGGCCGGGCACGATCGGCAGCGAGGGCGCGAACTCCCCCTGCATGATGTGCAGGTCCGTTCCGCACAGTCCGCAGGCGGCGACCTTCACCACCACCTCGCGCGGCCCCGGGGCGGGGTCCGGGACGGTGGTCAGGACGGCCTTGCCGACGGACTCGATGACGGCGGCTTTCACTTGACGGCTCCTAGCGACAGGCCCTGGACCAGCTTGTCCTGGGCGGCGAACCCCGCGGCGAGCACGGGCAGGGAGATGGCGACCGAGGCGGCGCACACCTGCGCCAGGAACAGCCCCTGGCTGGTGATGAACCCGGTCAGGAAGACGGGCGCGGTCTGCGCGGTCACCCCGGTGAGGACCCGGGCGAACAACATCTCGTTCCAGCTGAAGATGAAGCAGATCAGCGCGGTGGCGGCGATGCCGGGCCCCACGACCGGGGCGATGACCCGGCCCAGGACCGTGGGCAGCCGCGCCCCGTCGAGTCGGGCCGCCTCGATGAGGGCGACGGGTACCTCGGCGAGGAAGGACTGCATCATCCACACCGCGATCGGCAGGTTCATCGAGGTGTAGAGGACGACCAGCAGCCAGATGTTGTCGAGCATGCCGACGTTCCTGGCGAACAGGTACACCGGCAGCAGACCGGCCACGACCGGCAGCATCTTGGTGGACAGGAAGAAGAACAACACGTCCCGCCACCTGCGCACCGGCCGGACGGACAGCGCGTACGCCGCCGGGAACGCCAGCAGCAACACCGCCGCGGTGGAGAACACCGAGGCCATGGCCGAGTTGATCAGCGGCGGCCAGGGGCTCGCCCCGCCCGTGGCGCCGAAGAACTCGCGGTAGCCGTCCAGGGTGAGGGACGCGGCGACGGAGGGCGGGTTGGTGGCGGCGTCGGCCTCGGAGTGCAGCGAGGTGAGCACCATCCAGGCGACCGGCAGGAAGAACGCGATTCCCACCAGCCAGGCCAGCACCCCGAGCGCGGCGCTCCGGCGCCGGGCACGGCGTACGGCCGGCGGCACGGCGGTGGCCCGGGCGGGGGCCGGGGAGGGCGCGGTGACCGTCATGACCGGGATGCCTCCTCACCGAACAGGGACGAGACCACCCGCAGGGCGAAGGTGGCGATGACGATCGAGCCGATGACGACGAGGACGCCCGCGGCGGACGCCAGTCCGTACTCGTGGGCCCGGTAGAAGGTGTGGTAGATCGTGTACGGCAGGTTGGCGGTGTCCAGCGCCCCGGCGGTGATGGTGAACACCGCGTCGAAGTGCTGCACGATGTGGATCGACCCCAGCAGCGCCCCCAGCTCCAGGTAGCGCCGCAGGTGCGGCAGCGTCAGGTGGCGGAAGATCTGCCAACTCCCGGCACCGTCCAGCCGGGCCGCCTCGACCATCTCCGGTGACCGGCTCTGCAGTCCGGCCAGCAGGACGAGCATCATGAACGGCGTCCACTGCCACACCAGCGCCGCCTCCACCGCGGCCAGCGGCAGGTCCGAGATCCAGTCGGGCTGGACGGGGCGCTCCACGCCCACCAGCGAGGCCGCCCAGGACAGGGAGCCGTTGAGCAGCCCGTACTCGGGGTTGTACAGGGCGTGCTTCCACAGCAGCGCGGCGGCGACGGGGACGATCAGGAAGGGCGCGATGAGCATGGTGCGCACCACGCCGCGGCCCCGGAACGCGCGGTCCATCAGCAGCGCCAGGGCGAGTCCGAGGGCGAGAGAGACCAGGACCACGGTGGCGGTCAACAGCGCCGTGGTGACCACCGAGGACCGCATGGCCGGGTCGGAGAGCACCGAGCCGTAGTTGGCCAGGCCGGTGAACTCCCGGGCGGCGGGGTCGAGGGCGTACCAGTCGAAGAAGGAGATCACCAACGTCGCCGCGAACGGCAGTTGGGTGACCACGACCAGGAAGACCAACGCGGGCATCAGAGGGGCGCGGCCGGCCCAGGCCCGCAACCGTCCACCGGGGGCGGGGGACGGCCGCGCCGGGGCGCGGGGCGGAACGGCGGTGGGCGAGGAGGGCGCCGCCGGGGGTGTGGTGGTCGTCATCGGTTCCGGTACTCCCCACCGACCTCCTCGGCCAGCCGCTGCGAGGCCCTGAGCGCCTCGGCGACGGACTGACGCCCCGCGATGGCGGCGCTGATCTCCTGGGAGACCTTGGTGCCCAGATCGGTGAACTCGGGGATGCCCACGAACTGGATGCCGGGGGCGGGCCGTTCCTGCACTCCCGGGTTCTCCGGGTCGGCCCCGGCGATGGCGTCGCGGGTCACGTCGGCGAAGGCGCCGGCCGCCCGGCGGTACTCGGGACGCTCGTAGGTGGAGGCGCGCTTCCCGGCGGGAACGTTGGCCCAGCCGATCTCCTCGCCGACCAGCTCCTCGTACTCCTTGCTCGACGCCCAGGAGATGAACCTCCAGGCGGCGTCGGGGTTCTCGGAGGCCTTCTGCATGCCCCACGCCCAGGTGTAGAGCCATCCGGAGCCGTCCGTCCTCTCCACGGGGGCCGGCACGTAGCCGATCTTCCCCTTGACCGGGGAGCCGTCGGCCTCCAGCGACCCGGCGCCGGCGGTGGCGTCGTACCACATGGCGGTCTTGCCCTGGGTCATGTTGTTGAGGCACTCGGCGTACCCGGCCTGGGCGGCGCCCGCCTCGCCGTGCTCGCGCACCAGGTCGACGTAGAACTCCACGGCCTCGGTGGTCTCGGGCGAGGTCAGCCGCGCGTTCCAGTCCTCGTCGAACCAGGTGCCGCCGAAGGTATTGACGACGGTGGTCAGCGGGGCGATCACCTCGCCCCACCCGGGCAGGCCGCGCAGGCAGATGCCCTCCATGTCCTCCTCCGCGGCGTCCACCTCGGCGGCGAGGTCGGCGACCTGCCGCCAGGTGGGCTTGTCGGGCATGGTCAGGCCGTGCTTGTCGAAGACGTCCTCGCGGTACATCAGGAAGGACGACTCGCCGTAGAACGGCTGGGCGTAGAGCCTGCCGTCCTCCCCGGTGAGCGAGAGCCGCATCGGCGCCAGGATGTCCTCCTGGTCGAACTTCTCGTCCTTCTCCACGTACGGGTCCAGCGCGTGCAGCCAGCCGTTCGCGGCGTAGATGGGCGTCTCGTAGTTGCTGATGGTGGCGACGTCGTACTGGCCGGCCTGGTTGGAGAAGTCCTGGCCGATCTTGTCGCGGACGTCGTTCTCGGGCAGGACCGTGAAGTTGACCTCGATGCCGGTCTCCTCGGTGAAGTGCTCGGCGGTGAGCTTCTGCAACTCGACCATCGGCGGGTTGTTGACCATCAGCACGTTGATGGCGTCGCCGCCGGACGAGCCGGTCCCACCGGCTCCGCTACAGGCCGCGAGGAGGGTTCCGGCCGCCGCTGCGGCGGTCAGCGCGCGTGCCGCGTGTCGGGTCTGTCTGCGCATGACGGTGCTCCTTGCCTGGTGGGGAAGTGCCGGTCGCGGGCGTGCGGTGCCGTGCCGCCCGCGGGGTGCTCGCGTGCGGTACGGGGGTCGGGATGTGGGGATCGCGGCGTGGAGGTGTCGGAGAGGGGTCAGACCCGGATGACGTTCGGGCCCATGAGCGAGTAGCGGTGGGCCTCGGTGGGGGGCAGCGCGACGCCGGTGACGATCGTCTCGAAGTCGGTCACCTCCGCGAACCGGCAGAAGCCGACCGCCCCGAACTTGGTGTGCGTTCCGACGAAGATCCTGCGGCGCGCGGACCGGACGGCCGCGGCCTTCACCTCGCCGACCGCCGGGTCCGGCGTGGTGAGCCCGTGGTCGCGGGAGATGCCGTTGGCCCCGACGTACGCCAGGTCGATGACGAACCCGGAGAGCATGCGGGTCGTCCAGTGGTCGACGGTGGCCAGGGTCCCGCCCCGCACCCGGCCGCCGAGGAGCAGGACGGTGAAGTTCTCCTCCTTCGCCAGCGTCCCGGCGGTGACCAGGGAGGTGGTGACGACGGTCAGCGGGCGGTCGCGCGGCAGCGCGTCGGCGATGAGCTGCGGGGTGAAGCCCTCGTCGACGAAGACGGTCTCGGCCTCGCCCAGCAGGTCGGCCGAGGCTGCGGCGATCCGCCGCTTCTCGGGTACGTGCAGGGTGGTGCGGAAGGCCAGGGTCGTCTCGAAACCGGCGCTCTCCACCGGGTAGGCGCCCCCGTGGGTGCGCCGTACCAGACCGTGTCCCTCCAGGATCCTCAGGTCGCGCCGGATGGTCTCCCGGGCGACGGACAGCTCCTCGGCGAGCGCGACGACCTCCACCGAGCCCGCGCGGCGGGCCCTGGAGAGGATCTCCCGCTGCCGCTCCTCGGCGTTCACCCCGCACCTCCCTGCGTCGACTTCCCTCCGAACACACGGTCCCGAAGGCGCCCGTTCGGGCCCGTGGGGAGATTTGTACAGTCCGTGGGAGGGCCTGGCCAGGCTCCTCCCCACGGGGATGGTGACCGTTTGTGCCCGTTTCGCGGAGACCTCTCGTCGACGAATCCGCAGCCGAGGCGCGCCGCGCGACATCCGGGCGTGCCCGCATGCCCGCCCGCGGGTGCCCGATCCGCGCCCGTTCACCGTCCACAGCGCGACACACGGATGCCCGCCGCGGGCCGTTTCCGGCCCGCGGCGGGCATCCGTGGCACGGGCGGGGTCCGCCGCCCCACCTGCTTCCCTACCGGTTCCGTGCGGCGGTCCCTCCCCCGCCGGGCAGCCGGGCCGTCTCGGGCGAGGCCGTGTCCAGCGGCACCGACCAGGCGTCCAGCACCCCCAACTGGACGGCCTGCCGGCGCTGCACGGCGTCCAGCAGCCAGTCGGTGGCCACCCGTACCCGGTTCCCCGGCATCGCCGCCAGGTGGTAACCGCGGGTGACGAGGCTGGCGATCGGCCCCGACAGCGGCACGCCCAACGGGTTGGCGGCGGCCTGGAGACCGCCGAGATCCACCACGAACCCCAGATCGCTGTGCTTGTACGGGCGGCGGGCACCGACGCCGTAGGAGGCCAGGATGTTGTTCGCGGCCGTCTTGCCCTGCCGGTGGGCGTGCTGGGCGGTCATCGCGGTGTACTCACCCGGCTTGGTCAGATCCGGCACGGCGGCCGCGTCGCCGCAGGCGAACACCTCGGGGTGACCGGGGACGTTCAGGTACTCGTCGACGATCAGCCGGCCCTTCTCGGTCGGCAGCCCGAGCTGCTCCACCAGCGGGTCGGGGCGCACACCCACGCACCAGATCAGCGAGCGGGTGGGGACGAACTCCCCGGTGTTCAACAGGACCCCGTCCTTGGTGGCCTCCTTCACCGAGGTCCCCGTCCGTACCTCCACCCCTCGCTGGCGCAGCACCCGGTCCGCCGTCCGCGCCAGCTTCTCGTCCAGTCCGGGCAGCACGCGGTCGGCGATGTCGAGCAGCATCCACCGGGGCCTGGCGTCGGCCCGCATGCCACCGGGGCTGCGGGAGTGCTGACGGGCCAGGGAATCGGTGAACATCTTGCCGTGCGCGGCGACCTCGGTGCCGGTGTAGCCCGCGCCGACGACCACGAAGGTGGTGCGCGCCCGGCACTCCTCCGCGTCCTCGGCGTTGGCGGCGAGGGCGACCTGCCGGCTGATGTGGTCGCGCAGGTACAGCGCCTCCGGCATGCCCCGGAACCCGACCGCGTGCTCCGCCACACCGGGGATGGGCAGCAGCTTGTTGACGCTTCCGACGGTCAGGACGAGACGGTCGTAGTCCAGCCGCCGCTCGCTCCCCTCGGGGTCGGTGTAGGTGATCGTGCGTCCGTCCATGTCCACCCCATGGACCTCGCCGAGCACCAGCCGCACCTTCGGCAGCGTCCCGGCCAGGGACACCGAGACCCGGCGAGCCTCCAGAAGCCCGGCCGAGACCTCCGGCAGCAGCGGCAGATAGAGGAAGTAGTCGTTGGGGTTCACCAGAACGATCTCGGCCGCCCCGCGGAGTTTCCGCGACAGCGTCCTGGCGGTCTGGTAGCCGGCGAAGCCGGCTCCGACGATCACAATCCGGGAACGGCTCACGTGCGAACTCCAGTCCTCGGGACCAACGGGCCAGGGCAACCGCGTTTCCCACCAGAGCCAGGGCAAACCAGACGGAAACACCGTCGACGACAACGGCGTCCCGACCGGACACACACCGTGACCACTCGGGGGAACCGCTCCCACGCCCGGCCGGGGCGGTGGGGCCGCGCCCCTCCGCCCCCCGGTGATCGCCACCGGGCGCGCCCCGCGCCCGTGCCCGAGGAACGACCGCCTCCGCGATCGCCCCGGGCCGCGAGGGCCGACGGGCACTCCCGCGCCACGGCCGGGAGAGGTGCCGCTCAGGGCGGTCCCGAAGACGTCCGCGATCTTCCCCTTCCCGCCCCGGGCGTGCACGAGCACCCCGCGGAATGCGGTATGGTTTCTGTGCGCGCTCGGCGAGGGGCAAGATCCCGAACCGAGGGAGCAACGGGACGTGGCGCAGCTTGGTAGCGCACTTGACTGGGGGTCAAGGGGTCGCAGGTTCAAATCCTGTCGTCCCGACATTGTGACCAGCGGGTCCACCGGATACGGCGGGCCCGCTGTTTCGCGTTCGGGTGACGGTGATGCTCAGGTGATGCCACCGCCCAGGTCGGCCGGTCACCCGTCATCGTCCGGCGCCGCAGCTCACGCGGCCTGGACCGCTCCGGTCGGCCCGTGGTCGCGGTCGGCGCGCTCCAGTGCGCGGCCCAGGGCCCGCACCGCGTCTCGGGCGGCGTGGGGCAGCAGGTGGCCGTAGAGGTTGACCGTGGTGGACAGCGTCGAGTGCCGTAGCGTCTTGGAGACCACCGCCGGCGGTACACCGGAGCTGATCATGATTGTGGCGGCCGTGTGCCGCAGGGTCACCAGCACCTGCTGAGGACGCAGCGGTGAGCCGTCGGGCCAGCAGAACACCAGCCCCTCCAGCGGAGCCTGCGGCCCCAGCGCCGCGCGGGCGGCCTCGGTCCCGGCGCGGGTCGCGGAGCCGCTACGACACCGCCCGCGGCGGCGACCACCCGGCTGCGGCAGGGACACTGCGAACGCCCACGAGTCGTATCTGACCCCCGCGTGTAGCCGCCAACAACGAGTCCCCGGCTGTCCGCCGTCCGCATCACGACAGCCATAGCGCCGGTACACCGGCCGCCCGCAGCCTGGTACGCCACCGGACTCGCCTCCATGGTCGAGGACGCTCTCTCGCCATGTGGGCAGCCGCCTCCTGGGACAGAGAGTGGACCACGGCGCGTGCAACGCGATCACCCCGCCCTGCCCACTAGTACCACCAGGGTCACCCCCTTGACGGATGTGAGGGGATGCGCTGCTGCCCACTGCTCAACGTGTCCGGGTGCAGCGGCCGGACAGCAGGGCCTCGCGCACACTGCTACCGGCGCGCGCCAGATTCCTTGTCTTTCAGCAGATTGATCGACACGCGCCCTCGCCTGGCACCATCGAGTTGCGAAAGCTCTGATCGGATCGTTGGATCTCGGATCGAGGCCGCACACCGTTGACCATGGGCGCGTCTGGCGGTCAGGGCTGGTGCATCACGATGCCGGCGGAAAAGGCTTGTCGCGGTGGGCACGGGGATGGCAGTCTCCTGGACATGATCAAGAGAATCGAGTCCTCCGTCCGCCGGTGAGCAAGACACCCGGGATTGAGCTTCCCGGATCCAGGACCGCGCTGTCCGAGCACACCCTCCGGCTGCATCAACTGACCCCCGGCGCCCCGCTGCCACGTGACGGCGAGCCGCACCCGACGAGGAGCGCCGCCGCCATAGGCCGCGACCGGAACAGCCACGCGATCGTGAGCAGGTCGGGGCCGAGGTCGCGGACATCCTCGGTGAGCACTTCACCGATCGCACTCCGTATCCGGTCGACCAGTGCCGCATCAGGCAGTGTTTGTCCTGACGACCACGGCGCTTAGAGGTCGTTTTCTCCTGGTGTTTCATCCCGGAATATGCAGTTGGTGCGGCTTTGTGGGGTCGCGCCAGGAGATGGTGTTCTCGCCGGTGAGGCGGCGGGCCATGAGGTCGGTCATGGCCAGGTGGATCATGGCTTCGGAGCGGATGGGCAGGGTTTCGTAGTCGCGGGCGAGGCGGCGGTGGAGCATGAGCCGGCCGTAGGTGCGCTCGACGGCCCACCGCTTCGGGATCGGGATGAAGCCCCTGGTCCGCGGTGCGCGTGCGCTGATCTCCATGTCGATGCCGAGGGCGGCGGCATGTTCGACGAGGTGTTGGCGGTAGCCGCCGTCGACCCAGGCCTTGCGGATGCCGGGGGGGCTCGGCGGCAACCTGGTCCAGGAGACGGGTGCCGGCCGCGGAATCCTGCACACTCGCCGCGGTGACCAGCACCGCGAGCAGGAGTCCGAGCGTTTCGGTGACGATGCTCCGTTTGCGTCCCATGATCTTCTTTCCGGCATCGGTGCCCTGGCTGGAGACGGGGACGCTGGTGGAGGTTTTGACGCTCTGGGCGTCGATCACGCAGGCCGATGGCTCGCCGTCCCGTCCTTCCTTCTCCCGTAGCAACTGCCGGAGCAGGCCGTTGAGCTGGGCGAATACGCCGTCCTGCCGCCACTTGGCGAAGTAGCCGTAGACCGTGTTCCAGTGCGGGAAGTCGTGCGGCAGGTAGCGCCACTGCACCCCGGTACGGTCCACGTACAAGATCGCGTTCAGGGTCTCGCGCAGCTCGTGGGTGGGCGGGTGGCCGATGGCAAGGGCATGCCGGCGTCGCTCGGCCTGCCAGGCGGTCAGCACTGGCTCGATCAACGCCCAGCGGGCGTCGGACAGATCACTCGGATACGCACGACGCTCGGCCATGCCCCGGACATACCGCCGCTCGGGGGCGTACGCCCAGGCGTGCGGTGCGACCGGCGGGAGCACGCTCTGCCAGCGTCTTGGGATGAGACAGGCGCAAGCCACACTCCGCCTCAGCTGTCACCCCGCCCAGCCCTTGAGACCCACTTGCACCGACAGTCTCACCCACACCACGCCATCGCACCGCAGAAACCAGAAAAAGCAGCCCATCAAAGATGAAACCGAACGCCGGGCAGCGCTTCCCGACTGGCTGGACTGATACAACCACCACCGGCCCCACACCGGCATCGGCGGCCACACACCAGCCGGCCGCGTCACCAATGCGCGGTCAGTGCCCGCAGGCCATCGGCGAGCTGGCCGGCGGCCTTCTTCTTGCGGTTGGCGGTCTGGTCGCTCTCCGGGACGACGGCCTTGATGTTCCGTCTGCGCAGGCGCGCGGCTGGTGCAGGAACCACCACCGTCTACCGCTACGTCCGTGAAGCTGCCGAGTTCTTGGCCGCCCTTTCGCCGACTCCCGCCGAAACGATGAAAATCACCTCCACCAAGGCATCCGTGATCCTGGACGGCACGCTGCTACCGATCGGCCGGATTGCGGCAAGTGGTCCTTCCACTCCGACGAACACATCAAGCACGGTATGGAGCGCAGGTGATCACCGATCCTGCGTGGCGGCTGCGGTGGGCCTCGCCCGCGCTGCACTGCGCGGCCCACGGCATCAAGGCCGTGCGGACTCACGGCATCGTCGATGCCCTGGAGGAAGCCGGCGTAGAGGGCTGGACTGGGCCGGGCTGCCGGGACGCCGGCGGCGCCCTACCCGGACCGCTGGGAGACGCTCTCCGCAGGACAGCAGGCCGTCGATCACTCGCACGCGAGGATTCGCGTGTTCATCAAGCAACCTGTGGCCACTCTGAAGACCTGGCGAATCCTGCGCAGGCTGCGACGCTCCACAACCCGCATCACCGGTTTCGTCCGGACCATTCTCACCCTGCGCTTGGCCCCTCAGACTGAGGTTGGAAACAGCTCACTGCCCCGGCACCGTGGCCGCCGAGGGGGGACGCTGCTCTGGAAGTTCGCGGATGACACTGACGACGGCCCGGGCCTCCTCATGGCGTCCCGTCTGCTCCAGCCAGGTTCGGAGGTTCGACAACGACCGCGCCAGATCCGGCTCATGAGCCGCAGGGTTCTCCGCCACCAACCGCCGCCGAATCTCCAACGCCTCCTCCTCCCACCTCAACGCCTCCTCACGCCGCCCCACCTGCGCCAACCGCACCCCGAAGTTCGACAACGACCGCGCCAGATCCGGCTCATGAGCCGCAGGGTTCTCCGCCACCAACCGCCGCCGAATCTCCAACGCCTCCTCCTCCCACCTCAACGCCTCCTCACGCCGCCCCACCTGCGCCAACCGCACCCCGAAGTTCGACAACGACCGCGCCAGATCCGGCTCATGAGCCGCAGGGTTCTCCGCCACCAACCGCCGCCGAATCTCCAACGCCTCCTCCTCCCACCTCAACGCCTCCTCACGCCGCCCCACCTGCGCCAACCGCACCCCGAAGTTCGACAACGACCGCGCCAGATCCGGCTCATGAGCCGCAGGGTTCTCCGCCACCAACCGCCGCCGAATCTCCAACGCCTCCTCCTCCCACCTCAACGCCTCCTCACGCCGCCCCACCTGCGCCAGATGGTTGGCAAAATTCGATGCCGACGTGGCGTAGTCCGCCTCGAAGCGCACGGGATCTTCAGTGGCAAGGCGCTGCCGGACACCAATGGCGACCTCTTCGGTGGCGAGTGCTTCGATGTGCCGCCCGACCTCCGCCAACCTGACGCCCAGATTGGACAGCGCCTGAGCGAAGTCGGGCCGGTGCGTCTCCGGAGCCTGGTCGACGAGCTTCCGGCGAATCCACACCGCTTCCTTCGCGCACTCCAGGGCCTCTGCGTAGCGGCCGACCTGCGCCAGCCGATTGCCGAGGTTCGATAGTGACGCTGCCAGGACGGGCTCGTGGAGGTTCGGATCCTCCCCTACGAGACGCCGACCGATCTCCACCGCAACCTCTGCGGTGCTCACAGCCTGTTGATACATCCCTGCGTAGGCCTGTCGCGTGGCGAGCGAGCTGTGCAGACTGGCACGTTCCGCCAGATCGCTAATGGCGTGGAGACGGCTGCTGATGAGCTTACTGGTGATGGCGGCAATGCCCGCATCTAGTTCGACATGCCGATGATCGGGGAGAAGGGCGACCACCTGCTCCAACACCGTCGCGGGCAGTCCCGGCACCTCGGTGAGCGCCGTCAGCGCAGATCCGCCCGTGTGCAGCATCAGTTCCGGATACTCCGTGAGGACCGGCACGAGATGCCCGCTCACGAGGTGCGGCCAACGAGCCGCAGCGGCGATCAGTGTCGTGAGCGCCGGTTTGGTCCAAGGATATACGCCGTCCTGTCCGGCGCCCGGTACCAATAGCCGGTGCAGCGCACCTTCCGCCCAGGGGTCGGACGGGTGATCGAGTGGATGCCCGGGCGTGCAGAGAGCGATGAAGTCCTCGGCCAGAAGATCCGGGTAGAGCGGTTCCAGCACCGTGCCCGCGTCGTGGGACGGGAACAGCAGGGAGTGGTCGTAGAGCGCCTGGTCGCTCTGCGCTGCGGCACACGCTTGGATCGCGGCGAGGGCGGCGAGCCCCTCCTGTTGGGTGACCGTACCTGTGAGCGCGGCGGTGAAGACGACCTTGGCCATCACGCTGTCGCTGGTGGTGATGCGCTTGTTGGCGTGCAGGGTTCGCCAATGGTCCCGTTCCCGCGAGAGCAGGTAGCCGGAGACCGTGCCCGGAGCGTCCATCACTCCCTCGCCTGTCTCCCCGCGGCGGTGTCGGTCGACGGCGACGAGAGCCGCCATGTGGACGGCCAGGACATGGCGAGTTCCGGGATCGTCGG
This sequence comes from Streptomyces taklimakanensis, assembly GCF_009709575.1. Taxonomy (NCBI): domain Bacteria; kingdom Bacillati; phylum Actinomycetota; class Actinomycetes; order Kitasatosporales; family Streptomycetaceae; genus Streptomyces; species Streptomyces taklimakanensis. The sequence goes on along the minus strand of NZ_WIXO01000001.1, from coordinate 5,175,716 downwards.
ACAGTATCGCGGTGGGCACCGGAAGGCGGTGTGTCCCCGACACATCCAGCGCGTGGGCGAAGTGATCTCGTGCCTCGGTGTAGAGCAGGATGGGGCTCGTGTGCTGGTCTTCCATCAGAGGCGGCAGGGCGAGCGACGTGGTGGCCACGTCCATTCGGTCGAGACGATTGGCGAGTGTCTGCCACCACACGCCGGCCGGCCTGGCGACGAGCAGTATCCGGGCCCTCCCACCGGTGTTTGCCGCATCTCGAACGAACCCCAAAAGCTCGTCGACCGGCCACCGCTCGGCGTAGTCGGCGATGATGAGCTCACCGGCAAGGTGTGCGTGCTCGCCGGCCTCCCTTACAACCGCCACTGATGGGGGGTCACTGATATGCCGTGCCTGCCGCACCTGCCACCCGTCGGACCGGCTCTGCTCCGCGAAGTGCATGGCCAGGCGGGTCTTGCCCTGGCCTCCGGCACCATGGAGGAGAAGGACCGAGATCGCTGCGTCGCCGTCCCGCCATGCGGTGAGCACCCGGAGTTCGGCGACACGTCCTGTGAAGGGCACAAGCTGGTGGCGTGCGTGCAGCAGTCGGGCCGGCTGTGCTCTGGCACCTTGTGCGGTCAGCGGTGCAGGAGCGGGCGGCAGGGCGTCTACCCGGTACCGAGGAGTGCCCACAGTGACGTGTACGTTCCCTCCTGCTTCCCCAACCATGATCGCCGGGCCGCCCACCGTGGAATCGGTGATCTGTTGACCGAACGCCGCCGGTGCACTCCGTGAATCGAGCGGTGCCGGAAGGCTCTGACTTGCCGACTCCGGAGCGGCGGCCGTCTCGCGTCGCCCCTTGAACCAGCTGAACCAGGACGCACCGGTCATGAATCTCGGTGGATCTCGACGTCACCGCGGGCGTCGTGAACCTGGTCGACCGGGCCGTGGATCCGGCTGTCCGACACCGATTGTCCGTGTAACCGCCGTTCACCAACCCGGAACTCTGGTAGGAGCGGCGGCTCGGCGCCCGCATTCCCGTGGCCGATGCGGACGTTGCCAGCGCCAGAGATCTGTGTGACGCCGCCGCCAACGCTCGAACCGTGCACCGACTGATCACCACCGGAAGGAGTCGGACGCCGCAGGCCCACGACCGAGACTCCCACCCCGACAAAGGCGACGAAGAGACCAAGGACACCAGCCCACTTACTGGCGGCGTCCAGCCCGACCGAAACGAGATACCAGACCAGCCCACCGGTGGAGAGAGCGGCGACCGCACCCCCGCACCATGCCTGCGCCCGGCCAGTCATGCGCGACACCATACCGAAATCGTCACACATCGCAGGGTCACCAGGCGACGTGAAGTCCGAATCAGGCTTCGCGGTTCCGGCGAACGGCGCCTCTGATGGTGACGAGCGCCGGCTACTGCAGTTACCACACTGATTGAAGACCCCGGGACCGTCTCCGTAGACGCAGGGAGCATATCGGACAACACACAAGCAGCCTCCAATATTGCACTTCAGATCAATTAAATATAATTAGACACACCGAACGCTTCTCATCCTGTGGTCCGTGGGTGATGGCGGCTGGTGGTCGGGGACCGTAACGTGGCAGGGCTCCTGGTCGTTGCGGCTGGTGATCTCACTCGCCAACGTCTCGACCCAGGAGCCCTGTTGGCCCCGTATCGTGCCATGCTCGACGTCCCTCACGAGGTCGTGGAGCACGTTTCCTGGCTCATCTACGCCCGAAGGTGTGAGCTGAACTCCCGCCGGCGGAAGCTGGGCTGCTTCCGCCGGGCCCTGCTGGTCCTGGTACATCTGCGCAAGAACGCGACCCTGGCCCAGGCCGCGGCGGGGTTCGGCATCTCCACCGCCACCGCTGGCCGGTACGTGAGCGAAACGGTCGACCTCCTCGCCGAGCGTGCCCCGAGCCTGCACGAGGCCCTGCGCGAGCTGCCGCCGGAGGGGTTCGTCATCCTCGACGGCACTTTGATCACTACCAACCGCATCGCGGCGGACGAGCCGTGCTACTCGATGAAGCACCGCCGTCACGGGATGAACGTGCGGGTCGTCGCCCGCCCGGACGGCACCCCGCTCTGGTGCTCCCGCGCGACGCCGGGACGCATGCACGACCTGACCGCAGCCCGCGCACACGGTGTGATCCAAGCCTGCCTGTCCCGTCGGCTCCTCGTCCTGACCGACCGTGCCTACCAGGGCGCCGGCGCGACCGTCCGCACCCCCTACTACCGCCACCACGACCTGCCCGAGCACTACCAGCAGTACAACCGCGACCACGCCCGGCTGCGTGCCCCGGGCGAACGCGCCTTCGCCCGCCTCAAGCAATGGCGGATCCTCCGCAAGGCCCGGTGCAGCACCAACCGCATCGGTCGCACGGTCGCCGCCGTTCACACCATCGAGATCGCCTGGCGCTCAGGATGAGAAGCGTTCAGTGATGAGGAGTTCCACGACACGTACGGGTTCGTCGCCCTCGTCCTTGGGGAACCGGCCGGTGTGAACCAGCGATTCCGACTCCGTGACGACGGCCGTCGCCTGCCCGGACAGGATCCTCCCGCGGGCCGACGGGTCAGCGGGTTGGAAGCCCAACAGGCCACCGCTGAGGTGATCGCAGTCGAGCCGGCCCCCTCCCCCGCCGCCATCACGGTCGCGCACGGAGTGGAAGACCTCTTCCGCGACGCAGCCGTCGTCCCTGCGGTGCAGGACGAGCACGAAGCCGAGATCGCCCCGGTCCAGACATCGGCGACGACAGGGCCGTCGTCGAAGCTCATGTCGAGAGGCGCGGTGGAAGGGCCCGCGCCGAGTCCCTGCCGCGCGATTTCGGCCATCGGTCGTCTCATGGATCAGGTGCTCCCTGCCTCTGATGCTGCGGCTTCCCGGGCCCGCGGGGCCGCCGGAGGACGGGGGTGGCGCGCCCCGACGTGGCGCGCCACCTTCTCAACCGCGGACCACGCGGGTCACTTGGCTATGCACGAGTCGGTCATGGTGGCCACGTAGCCGTTCCGTCCCCACACCCTGACCCTGCCGCCGGTCCGGACCCGAGTCCCGGGCTTCGCCTGGGTGTTGTGGTGGACCGCCCACTGGATCTTCCACGGCGTGTACCAGCTCTTCTTGCTTTGGGCTTGACCATCTTCCCGCTCCGGCCCGCGGCTTGACGCCCCAGGTCTCGGCCTGCGTCGCGTTCTTCGCGAAGTAGCGGTTGGCGAAACCGGTCACCTGCACGTTGATGTAGGAGCCCATGTACCGGTAGCCGTTCTTCGCCACACCGCCACCACGTCGACCGGTGAGGATCCGCATGCCGTAGCCGTTCCCGATACGGCGCTTGCCGCCCCTTGGACGCAGGCCGTCGGTGTCGGAGGCGTCGCACGGATCGGCGTTGGAGTAGTCGTAGGCGTTGGCCGATCCACCGTGGACCGGATCGGTCCGCAGGAAACGGCCGCGGGTCGGGGCGTAGAGGCGCACCCCCGTGAGGGTGAGTCCGGTGAGGGTCTCGGCGGAGCGCTGCTGCGGGCCCAGCCGGCCGTACCGCACGGCGGACCGGCCAGTGCGCGGGTTGCCGTACTCATCGTTGTCCAGGGCCACCGGTGCCTTGCCCGCGCCGAGCGGCAACCGGAGCGCCACGTCACCGTGGATGTCGGTGAGGTGCAGCACGACCTCGCCGGGTGGTGGCTTGTTTCCGTCGCTCTGCCGGCCGGTGGCTCGGCAGCTTCCCCGGCCTGTCGGCGGTCCGGCACCACATCCGTTACCGTTCCGGTCCGATGGGCTGATTGGTCGCCCTGATCCGACCAAGACCCAAGAAAACAGGGTGCGGTATGAGATCGCGTCGAATATGGGGCACGGCCGCCGCGGTGGCGGCGGGGGTTTCGGGGGTGCTGGTGCTCCAAGGGGTGGTCGGCTCTCCCGTCGGGGGCTCCGATGACGACGGGAAGGCCATGGTGTCGGGGAAGCCGGTTCGGACCGGTCTCCACTCGGCCACGCTGAAGGTGACCGACGACGGCCGGGCCGCGGAGTCGGGGCGGCGGGAGGTGAAGCCGTTCAGCCTGCTGGGAGTGACCTGGACCGATCCCGCCGCCCGCGTGGACGGCACCGTGGAGGCCCGCACCCGCAGCACGGCGACGGGCCAGTGGTCGCGCTGGCTGGTGCTGGACGGCGACAGCGGGCAGGGCGAGCGGGGCGCCGAGCGCGGCGGTACCGAACCGGCCTGGGTCGGCCCCTCGGACGGGGTCGAGGTGCGGGTGCGGGCCAAAGGGAAGTCCTCGGCCGGTCTGCCCGGGGGACTACGGCTGGACATGGTCGACCCCGGCGGCGTCACCACCACCGGCATGGAACCGGCCGCGTTCTCCGAGGACGACCCCGCGAACGATCCCTCCCCCTCCGCGGAGCCGGACGGGTCGGAACCGGCCGACCCGGAGCCGGACGGGTCACAGCCGGCCACCGGGCCGGCGCCCGAGCCGCCGGCGACGCAGAGCGCTCCGGCCACCGACGCTCCGGCCACCAGCGCCCCGTCGACGAGCACGCCGCCCACCGCGTCCGCTTCGCCCACCCCGCCGCCCTCCAGCACGCCGCCGCCGGCGAGCCCGTCGCCCTCGGTGAGCGGCCCGCCGGCTCCGCCGTCCACCGCGCCGCGCCCGCCGATCACCGACCGCGCGGGCTGGGGGGCGGACGAGTCCGCCAGCCCCGAGGAGCCGGTCTACCTGCCCGGGGGGAAGATCAAGGCGGTGGTGGTGCACCACACCGCCGAGTCCAACTCCTACACCTGCGACCAGGCCCCGTCGGTGGTGCGCGGCATCTACGCGTACCACGTCAGGACACTGGGCTGGCGGGACATCGGCTACAACTTCCTGGTCGACAAGTGCGGCAGGGTCTACGAGGGCCGCAAGGGCGGCGTGGACCGCCCGGTGATGGGCGCGCACGCCTACGGCTTCAACGCCGAGACCACCGGCATATCGGTCCTGGGCACCTACACCGACACCGCCGCCTCCACCGCCGCGCTGACCTCGGTCGCCCGCATCGCGGCGTGGAAGCTGGGCCAGTACGGCGTCGCCCCCAACGGCACCGCCACCCTCACCGCCGGCGACGCCGGCCGCAACTACTTCGGCAAGACCTGGGCCAAGGGCGCGCGGCTGTCCCTCCCCGCCATCCACGGGCACCGCGACGGCCACAACACCCAGTGCCCCGGCAACCGGCTCTACGACCGGCTCGCCACCGTCCGCACCTACGCCGCCGGCCCGGTGAGCGGCCTGGCGGTCACCTCGATCACCGGCGCCGGGCAGTCGGGAACGGCCTACTACACCAAGGCCGCCGTCACGGTGAACTGGAAGGCGACCACCCCCACCGCGCTGGTCTCCCGGTACGAGCTGCTGGTCGACGGCAGGATCGCCGCCACCGCCGCGAACACCGCCACCTCGGCCAGAGCCACCCTGGCCCCGGGCACCCACACCGTCGCCGTCCGCGCCGTCCACATCTCGGGCAAGACCGCCACCACCGCGGCCGCGACCGTGGTCGCCGAGACCACCGCCCCCACCTTCACCACCAAGCCGAACCTGGCCCTGCGCACCGGCACCGTCGACACCGGTGCCGTCCCCGTCACGCTGAAGTGGAAGGCCACCGACACCGCCGCCCTGAAGGAGGTCAAGCTGACCCGGCCGGTGGCCAGGACCTACGGGCCGGCCACCACCAGCGCCGCCCACACCGCCGCTTCGGGCAAGGCCACCACCTGGTCACTGACCGCCCGTGACCAGGCCGGCAACACCGCCACCGCCTCGGTGGCCGGCACCCCGGTGATCCTCCAGGAGTCCTCGGCCACGAAGAAGGGCACCTGGACCACCAAGTCCTCCTCCAGCTACCTGGGCGGCAAGTCCTCCTCCAGCTCCACCAAGAACGCCTCGCTGACCTGGACCTTCACCGGCCGCTCGGCCGCCTGGATCGTCTCCCGCGCCACCGGCTCCGGCCAGGCCCACATCTACGTCGACGGCACCAAGGCCGCCACCGTGGACCTGAAGTCCTCGACGACCAAGTACCGCCAGGCGATCTGGACCAAGACCTGGGCCGGCAGCGCCAAGCACACCGTCAGGATCGTCGTCGTGGGCACCAGCGGTCGGCCCACCGTCACCACCGACGGACTCGTCTACCTCAAGTAGGTACGGACGCGGCCGACCCCACCGCCGTGTGAACGATCCCGGCCGGCATCCGGCCGGAGTGCCGGGTGTCAGCCGGACGGGACCGACCGGAGAGCGTCACGTCAACCGCACGGGTGAGGCTTGAGGGCACGGAGCCGCCGAAACCGGCTTCGGGATTCCGGGGTGGTCCTGCCGGCGAGGGTGGCGAGGTCGGTGACGGTCGGGGGTCGGGTTGGGAGCGGTCACCGAGACGGCGGCCGGGGCGATCGGAGGCGCCGCCTACCCGACCGGGACGCGGGGCTCGGGCAGGCGGCGCCGTTCGCCCCGAAGCACTGGACATCGCTTCCACCGAGCGCCGTATGGTGGCCGGAGGAGCTCGACACCTGTCCGACCACCGGCCGCCGGGCCGACAGCGCCGAAGCCGCCGGCACCTCCCGGCCGCCACCCCGGTGAACGGTCACAGGGATTCGTCAAACAATCATTTTTCCGACAAGACGGCAACGCCGCTCCTCTTCCCTTTCTTCGCGTTAGCACCTGATACTTCGTCATGTGACTTCCACGGGGGGAGTGTGAACAGGGCATGATTCGTGAACAGAGGTCTGTGCTGGTCGCGGCCGGTGCGGTAGCCGTCGCCTCGACGCCGGTGGTCTGGCTGCTGGGTGATCCGGACACGGGGCAGATGGTCGGTGCCTCGGTCCAGGCCGGAGTCGGCATCGTGGCGCTGCTCATGCCGATGCTGCGGCGATCGGACCGGCGGGGACCGCAGGTCGAGGCCGTCGGCACCGGAAAGGCCCGGGCAAGCGGCGGCGGATCCGCGAACAGCGGTGTGCGGCTGGACGGGAACGCGGACCCCGTGTCGGCGCGGGCCGAGCGGACCGGTGACGCCGTCGCCGAGAGCGGCGGCCATGCCAACTCCGGCATCACCAAAGCCTGAGCCTGCGATGAGCAGGGGGGAGATCCCCGAGGGGAGCGGAACGCCGGAGCGGCAGCGGCCCGCGGCGTCCGCGTCCGGGACGGGTGGCGCGAAGGCGAGTGACGGCGGCACGGCCGTCAGCGGCACCGTCTTCCGCAGCAGCATCAGCAGCACGGCGATCGGCCACCAGTACACGCTGCTCTGGGAATGGGCCGCCGGCTGGAGCGTCCTCCCGGTGGCCGTCGGGTCGATCACCGCTGTGGCGCTGGCCAGAAAGCCCGAGGGCCGTACGAGTCAGTTCGTGCTGCCGTACACGCTCATGGCCGCCACCGTACTGGCGGCCGTGCTGCTCGCGGTCCTCGCGGGGGAATGGGGTGGCCGGGGACGAGCGGCGGAGCGCCCCACCCGGAAAGGAACAGGCCCTTCGCTCGGGATCCGGGTGGCGATGGTGGTGATGTGCCTGGCCGCCGCACTGTCCGGGCTGCTGTGGATGGAATACCTGCGCGAACACGGTGAGGTGGACGTCACCCGCCGCGTCGTCCTCGAGAACCACAGCGGAGTGGGGGACGGGAAGTCGGCGACGCTGATCCTCGACGGCAGGCCGGAACGGGATCACTTGAGAGTCACCGTCTCCGTCGAGGACGAGAACCCGGCTGCGGGGGCCTGCGCCCGTGGCACCGAAATCGACGTGGCGCTCGAAGGAGAACCACTGCGGGGAGCCAACAAAGCGCTCGTGGACGGGGAGACCGCCGAGCTGGAACTCGGCGGCGGAAACGAGGTCCGGGTCCGGCTGACCGTCCACACCGTCTCGGGATGCCATGTGGAACTCGGGGTCACCGATGTCTTCCTGTACGGCTGAGGAGTTGCGAATGAACGCGTGGCGCGAAACGAGAACACGGGTGACGGCGGCCCTCGGGGCTTTGATGCTCCTCGCGACGGCCACGGCGTGCGGTGAGGAGGCGCCGACATTCCTCGGCCGGGATCGCCTCAACGTCGCCTACAAGGCCGACCAGCCGGGCACCTCCTACTGGGACGGGGAGAAGTACGGTGGCTTCGACCAGTTCATAGGAGCGCATGTCGTGGACGAGCTGGGGGTCAAGTACGCTCCCAGGCTGCTCACCTCCAACATGCGCGAGACCGAGATCACCGAGGGGATCTCCGACCTGGTGATCGCCACTTACTCGATCACCGAAACCCGCGCGGAGGACGTCGCGTTCGTCGGTCCGTACGCGGTGACGCCTCAGGGATACATGGTGGGGCCCGGAAACCCGGACATCGACCGGGAGGAAGATCTCAGGGACAAGCGCATCTGCACCATGGGCAGCACGACCGCCGAGGAGTCCCTGGTGAACAGGGGACTGAAGAAGATCACCATGGTGACCACGGCTTCCGAGTGCGTGCGGCTGCTGCTCGCGGGTGAGACCGACGCCTTCTTCATGGACAAGATGATTCTGTACGGATTTCAACAGAATCACCCTGCCGAGGACCTCCGCGTCCTTCCGGAGAACGCCGGTCAGCCGCAGCTCTACGGCATCGGCCTGCCGAAGGGGCACCAGGAAGACTGCGAGCAACTGAAGGAGATCGTCAAAACCTATGTGAGAAGCAGCAAGTGGAGAGCGGACTTCGAGGCTTCCCTACCGGACTTCACGAGGGAACACTCGAACGAGGTGGACCAGTATCGCCCCAACGACACACTCGTCGACAAGTACTCGTGCGTGGAGTGAGCGCCCCCCGCACCGGGGCCCGCCGGGCCTTGAGCGCCGTCTCCGTCACGTGCGTGGAGGCGTCCGGCGCCTTGGTGAGCGTGCCGTGGCCCAACGCCTCCCCGGCGGTCCGGACGCCCACCTCCCGGGTCGCCGGGCCGGTGAGCATTGACGCGTGGGACGAGCACTCAATAGGTTCTGGGCGTGCCCAACCCGTATCGCTTCAGTCCTGGTTTCATCCACCGCTGGGAGACCCGGCTCAAAAAGATCATTTGGATCGGGTTCGCCGCGGGAGCGGCCCTGGTGCTCGTCGGCCTGGGGCTGGGCGGGATGTTCGACGGCCGTGTGTCCGACGACGATCCCCTGTGGTCGGTGGTGTGGGGCGTTCTGTGGGCCGGTGTGGCGGTGGCGGGTCTCGCGCTCCTCGTTCCGCTGCTGATCGCGTGCCTCCTGGGAGGGCTGGCGATCCACCGCCACGGCTGGGTGCCCGGACTGTTGACCTACGTCGGGATCCTCGGCGTCTCCGTCGGCTCGACCTTGGGAGGGTGGCTCGTCTACGCCGGCGTCGGGGCGCTGGTGGCGGGCGTTCTGGGCTTCTTCCTCGTCGGCCACCTGGCCAAGGTGCCGATGTCCATCGGGCCGTTCCGCGTGGGTTCCGACTGACGAGTCGGTACGGGTCTGCGGGCGCGGCCGGCCGCGGGCCGGCCTCGGAGGCCGAGTGGACACCACACGGTGTTCGAGGGACTCGGAGCCACCACGAGCCCGTGTGTCCCTCGCACCGGTCCGGGGGACGGCGTCCACGCCGGACGCCGAAGGTGGCGCGTGCCCGGACCGCACCGTGCCCTCACCCGGCCGCACGCCGAGGCGCTGCCCGTCGGCCCGACGGTCACCGCTCGGTGTCCTCCCCGACATCGCGCAGGGAGCTGCCGGAGCCGGCCTGGGACCGGGGGATCACGCTGAAGCTGCCGTCGGTCTCCAGCACCACCGCGGTGACGTCCTCGACCGCGCCGATGCCCTGGGAGCGGACCGCCTGGCGTACCTCGCTGGCCGTGACCCGCTGTCGGGCCATCGCCTCGGTGAGCATGCGGCCGTCGCTCAGCAGCAGGGTCGGCTCGGATTTGATCAACCGCCGGAAGCGGCGGGAGCGCACCGCCGTCCGGGCGTTGACGAGTTGCAGGGTCACCAGGAGGACCAGTGCGAGGACTCCCTCGGTGAGGGAGACGGTCCGGTTGAGCAGGATCGTGGCCAGCGTCGAGCCCAGGGCCACGGTGACCGCCAGGTCGAAGGCGTTCATCTTCGCCAGCGTGCGTTTGCCCGACATCCGCACCGCCACGATCAGGGCGGCATAGGCGCACGCGGTCATCACGGCCACGCGCAGCAGGTCGTACCAGGAGTCGAAGAACATCGCCCACGACTACCCGTCGATCGCGCCCTCACAACACGGCCCCTCCTCCCCCGGTGAACGCCCCGTGTCACCGACCGCCGCGGGCCCGGTCGCGGTTCACGGCGCGGAGCGGCCGCCCGATGTGGCGGCGGCTCCGCGCCGGGTTCCCGCCGTGAGGGGCGGGAACCCGGCCGGGGTTCGTCGACGGGAGTCGGAGCCCCGTCGGTGGTGGCGTGGGTGTCAGCGGTTGGGTTCGGTGGCACTGATGTCGCTCAGCGCGGAGCTCGGGTCCCGGTCGACGGCGAGGTCGCCGATGCTGACCACTCCCACCAGCTCCTCGCCGTCCAGCACCGGAAGCCGGCGCAGCGCGTGCTCACGCATCAGCCGCACCGCCTCGGAGACGTCGTCGTTCGGTGAGCAGGTGACCAGGTCGGCGCTGCAGACGTCCTGCGCCGCGGTGGCCTCGACATCGCGGGCTTCGGCCATGGCCCGCACCACCAGGTCACGGTCGGTGACCAGGCCGCGCAGCCGGTCCTCCTCGGCGACCAGCACCTCGCCGATGTCCTCCTCCTTCATCAGGCGGGCGACCTCGACGATCGGGGTCTGCGGTGTGACGGTGGTGGGGTCGGCCGTCATGATCTCGTTGACCTGCTGGGCCATCGATTCCTCCAGAGCGGTTCGGGATGGCTCGACGGCGTGTGCCGCCGGCTGCCAGGAGTACCCGGCACGGCTTCTGCCATGTCCGGTGCTCCTCCTCGCTCCGGGCCGCGCGGGCGCCGTCCACGCCCGGGGCGGGAATCGCGTGGCCGAGCCTCTCGCACCGTCCGCCGCCTCGGCGGCCGGTTCGCGGAGTCGGCGGTCGCCATGCGGAGGGCGGCCATGTCTGGGATCATGAACGCATCAGTGGGAGGAATCGCCATGCAGCAGGACAAGCACCCTGAATACGGCCCCGTGGTCTTCCGTGACAAGTCCGCCGGATACGCCTTCCTGACACGGTCGACCGCGCGCAGCGACCAGACCATCGAGTGGGACGACGGGCAGGTCTACCCGGTCGTCGACGTGGAGATCTCCTCGAAGAGCCACCCCTTCTACACCGGCAAGGCCCGCGCCGTCGACACGGAGGGCCGGGTCGCCAAGTTCGAGCAGCGCTACGGCAAGCCGGGACAGGCCCCGAACGCTTGATCGACTCGGGTGTGGGTGGCCGTCGCGGACCCTGTCCCGCGGCGGCCGGGGTCCGCCGCGCCTCGGAGCCGGACACACCCCGAAACAGTTCCGGAAGCCCATCGGAAATTTCGGCGCCACGCCTCCGGTGATGATCTCTGCTACGGGTCCACACACGGCCATTCTTGGAGCAGATCGGCAGAGCGGGCCCATTGATCAGGCAGAACGCTCCCTCTGGAAACCCCTCGGCAACAGAGAGTTTCCGTAATCATTGCGGAAACCGTTGACAACCCAACGGAGCGATTCAACACTGTCGGCGTCGACAGGCCCCACCGCTGTCGACCCGGGTCGCCCCCGCGACCCGCTCCTTCGGTCGTCGACCGAACGACGACCGGTTGAGCCCCACCGTCGTCGTACGACGCCGGCACGCGGTGGCCGTCCCCACACCGGCCGCCGAGCACCCCGCCGCGCCGTACGCGCTGCCTGGCATCACGCCGGCCCTCAGGAAGAGGAGGCACGCACGTGAACGACGCTCCACCCCGCCGGAAGAGACGCGGACTCGGCCTCACCAGGCTGCTGCCCAAGAGGCGCGGATTCGGTCGCCTCAGGCTGCTCATCGGCAGTGCCTGCGCCGCGTTGATCGCGACCGCGGCGCTCCCGCCCGGAGCCGCCCACGCCCAGACCATCACCTCGAACCAGACCGGCACCCACAACGGCTACTTCTACTCGTTCTGGACCGACGCCCCCGGGACGGTCTCCGCGACCATGGGATCCGGCGGCAACTACAGCACCTCCTGGCGCAACACCGGCAACTTCGTCATCGGCAAGGGCTGGAGCACCGGCGGACGCCGGACCGTGACCTACTCGGGCAGCTTCAACCCGTCCGGCAACGCGTACCTGACCCTCTACGGGTGGTCGAGGAACCCGCTCGTGGAGTACTACATCGTCGACAACTGGGGCACCTACCGGCCCACGGGGACGTACAAGGGCACGGTCACCAGCGACGGCGGCACCTACGACATCTACGAGACGACGCGGTACAACGCTCCTTCCATCGAGGGCACCAAGACCTTCAAGCAGTTCTGGAGCGTCCGGCAGTCGAAGCGGACGGGCGGAACCATCACCACCGGCAACCACTTCGACGCGTGGGCCCGTCACGGGATGAACCTGGGCAGCCACGACTACATGATCATGGCGACCGAGGGCTACCAGAGCAGCGGCAGCTCCAACATCACCGTGGGCGGCACCGGCGGTGGTGGCGGCGGTGGCGGCGGTGGTGGCGGTGGCGGTGGCGGCTGCACCGCGACCCTGTCCGCGGGAGACAGGTGGGACGACCGGTACAACCTCAACGTCTCGGTGTCCGGCTCCAGCAACTGGACCGTGACGATGAACGTCCCGTCCCCCGCCGAGATCATCGCCACCTGGAACATCAGCGCCAACTGGCCCAGCAGCCAGGTACTGACCGCCAGGCCCAACGGCAACGGCAACAACTGGGGCGTCACCATCAGACACAACGGCAACTGGACCTGGCCGACGGTCTCCTGTAGCGCGGGCTGACCCCCGCCCCCTGAAGCACCGCACCCGTGGCGCGGCGGCCCCGAGCCGCCGCGCCACACCGCTTCCGGCGCCCGCGCCGTCGGTGCGCCCGCGCTCGGACGGATCGGCGCGGTCGGCGCGCGTCCGGGCGTCTCCGCTCCCTGTGGTAATTTGCCGAGGCCAGTCGAACCCACGTGCGTGGGTCAGGGAATCCGGTGCGAATCCGGAGCTGACGCGCAGCGGTGAGGGTGACGGGTGGGGCATCGGCCACTGGACGGCTGTCGCGGTCCGGGAAGGCGCCTCGTCCGGGTGATCCCGAGTCCGAAGACCTGCTGGCGGCCTCCGCCCGGTACGTCCCGCGGTGGAGGGGCACTGTCCGACGGGGCTTCGCGTACGAGCCCCCGACACCTGGGGAAGTTCCGTGCCGATCGCGCGCCTCGTCCGCCGTTCCGTCCTGCTCCTGTCGGGAGTCGCGCTCCTGGCCGGCTGCGCTCAGGGCGTGTCCTCGCCGCCTCCGTCGTCGCCGCGGGGGGAGAGCGGCCACCCGGTGACGCTCGACAACTGCGGGCGGACGGTGGAGATCGCCGCCGCACCGCGGCGAGCCGTCTCGTTGAACCAGGGCACCACCGAGATCCTGCTCTCCCTCGGTCTCGCCGACCGGATGGTCGGCACCGCCACCTGGACCGACCCGCTACCCGAAGCGCTGGCGACGGCGGGCGCGGCGGTGCCCAGACTCGCCGACGACACCCCGTCCTTCGAGAAAGTGCTGGCCGCCGAGCCCGACTTCGTCGCCGCCTCCTTCGCCTCCACGCTCGGCAAGGGGGGCGTGGCCACCCGCGAGCGGTTCGAGGACCTCGGTGTGCCCACCTACCTCTCCCCCGCCGACTGCACCGGCAAGGACAACAGCGGCGACGGCGACGGCGTGCGCACCGCCCCGCTGACCCTGGAGACGGTCTACGGCGAGATCCGCGACCTGGCCCGGGTGTTCGGGGTCGAGGAGCGCGGCGAGAGGCTCGTCTCCGACCTCAGGGCGCGCGTCGAGGAGGCCACCTCGGGCGTCGACGCCTCCGGCGTGACGCTCCTGTACTGGTTCGCCAACTCCGAAGCCCCCTACATGGCGGGCTGTTGCGGCGCCCCCGGTGTCATCACCCGCGCGCTCGGCGCGGAGAACGTCTTCGACGACAGCCGCGAGGAGTGGCCCCAGGTCAACTGGGAGACCGTCGCCGACCGCGACCCCGACGTCCTGGTGATCGGCGACCTCACCCGCAGGTCGCAGACGGCCGAGAGCGCGGAGAAGAAGATCGAGTTCCTGGAGTCCCACCCGGTCACCCGCACCATGGACGCCGTCCGGAACAAGCGGTACGTCCTGCTCGGCGGCCAGGCCATGAACCCGACCGTGCGCACCGTCGAGGGCGTGGAGAAGGTGGCCGCGGCGCTGCGCGCGTACGGGCTCGCCGAGTGACCGGCGGCATACCTCCGATCGGACGGACCGGACGCGGCGTCCTGGTGTGGGCGGTCGGGCTCGCCGCGCTGTGCGCCTCCGTCGCCGTGACCGTCACCATCGGTCCGGCGGCCATCGGCGTCGGCGACGTGTGGTCGGCGATCGCGGCCCGCCTGGGCTGGGGGACCTCGCACCTGACCCCGCTGCGGGACGGGATCGTGTGGGACCTGCGGCTGCCGCGCACCCTGCTGGCGGCCGGGTGCGGGGCCGGACTGGCCGTGTGCGGGGCGGTGATGCAGTCGCTGCTGCGCAACCCGCTCGCCGACCCCTTCGTCCTGGGCGTCTCCTCGGGGGCCTCGACCGGAGCCGTGGTGGTGGTCGTGCTCGGCGCCGGGGGCGGCGTGTTGTCGGTCTCCGGCGGGGCGTTCGCGGGCGCGGTCTGCTCCTTCGCGCTGGTGCTGCTGCTCAGTCACACCCTGGGAGGCGGCACGGACCGGGTGGTGCTCTCCGGTGTCGCGGCGATGCAGTTGTTCTCGGCGCTCACCTCCTTCGTGGTGATGACGGCGGCCGACGCGGAGACCACCCGTGGGGTGCTGTTCTGGCTGCTCGGCTCGCTGGGCGGCGCGGGCTGGACGGACGTGTGGCTGTGCCTGTCCGTTCTGGCGGTGGTCCTGCTGGTGTGCCTGGGGCACGCCCGCGCCCTGGACGCGTTCGCCTTCGGGCAGGACGCCGCGGCCTCGCTCGGGGTCTCCGTCGCCCGCACCCGGCTGGTGCTGCTGTGCGCCACCGCCCTGCTGACCGGCGCGCTCGTCAGCAGCGCCGGAGCCATCGGCTTCGTCGGCCTGGTGCTGCCGCACGCCGCCCGAGCGCTGACCGGCCCCGGCCACGGTCGGCTGCTGCCGGCCTGCGCGCTGGCCGGGGCGGTGTTCCTGGTGTGGGCCGACACCCTGGCCCGCACCGTCCTGGATCCGCAGGAGGTGCCGGTGGGGGTGGTGACCTCGCTGGTCGGCGTCCCGGCGTTCGTCCTCGTCCTGTACCGCACCCGGGGTCTGCGGGGGGCGTCGTGACGCTCCGCGCCGAGCGGATCTCCCGCTCGGCCGGCGGGCGACTGATCCTGGACGGGGTCGACCTCGCCCTGCGCCCCAGGGGGACGACCGGTGTGCTGGGACCGAACGGTTCGGGCAAGTCCACGCTGCTGCGTCTGCTCGCCGGCGTCCTCGCCCCCGCCTGTGGGGTGGTCACGCTCGACGGACGTCCGCTCGGCGAGCTGAGCCGCCGGGCGATCGCCCGGCGCGTGGCCGTCGTCGAGCAGCAGGTCGACACCCAGGTGGAGTTGACCGTCGCCGACGTCGTGCGCCTGGGCCGCGTTCCGCACCGACGTCCCTGGGCGCCGGCCTCGCCGGCCGACGAGCGGGCCGTCCGCACCGCTCTGGAACGGTGCGGGCTGACCGATCAGGCGGAACGCGCCTGGCGCACCCTCTCCGGCGGTGAGCGCCAGCGCGTTCAGATCGCCCGTGCCCTCGCCCAGCAGCCCCGCGAACTCCTGCTGGACGAACCGACCAACCATCTGGACGTCCAGCACCAACTCGACCTGCTGACCCTGGTGACCGCCCTGCCCGTCACCACCGTCGTCGCCCTGCACGACCTGAACCTGGCCGCGATGTACTGCGACGACCTCCTGGTGCTGCGGCAAGGCCGCGTGGTGGCCCACGGCACGCCCGGGGACGTCCTCACCGAGGAGCTCATCGCGGACGTCTACCGCGTGCGCGCCACCGTCGCGCCCCTGGGACCCGACGGCCGTCCCCACGTCCGGTTCCTGGGCACGTTGCCGCCCGGCTGACGTCCGGTGACGCCGCCCCCGGGGGCGGCGTGGTCGTCGACCGGGCCGGGTACGCATCCTCTCGCCCCTGCTGCAAGCCGACCGCAACAACGGTCGATGCGCAGCAGGCGTGGGCGTGGGCTCTCGACGGCGTCGGATGCCGCGCCCCGCCGGGCGGGACCGCCGAGGACGCGCCTCCCCCGACGGTTCCCCGGTGCCGTGCGAGCCGCCGACCGGAGCCACGAACGACAGGAGCCCACACCGTGCCGACCCCACCCGCACCGGCCGCCGCCTTTGGACCCACCCCGACGCGCCGGCGGTCCGTCCTGCGCGACGTCGCCTTCCTGCGGCTGTGGTCGGGCGCCACGGCGTCCGGCCTGGCCACCTGGGCCCTGCCCTTCGTCCTGGGGCTGGCGGTCCTCGACCGGGCGCTCACCGCCGCCGACCTCGGCCTCCTCCTCGCCGCCCGCACCGTGGGGTTCCTCGTGGCCGTGCCCGTCGGCGGCGTCCTGGCCGACCGGCACTCCCGCCGCCGCGTCATCCTGTGGGCGGGGCTGGTCGCGGCGGCCTCGTCCCCCCTGCTCGCCGCCGGGTTGGGACGTTCACCGCTGGCCGCGGCCACGGCCGCCGCCCTGGCCGGCGCGGGACAGGGCGCCTGCCGGCCCGCTTTCCAGGCCCTGACCGCCGAGGTCGTCGACGTCGACCGCAGACGGCAGGCCAACGCCGCCATGACCCTGGCCGTGCGCGTCACCACACTCGCCGGACCGTCGCTGACCGCCCTGCTCGCCGCCTTCCTCGACACCCGGGCGCTGCTGCTGGGGATCGGAGGGCTCTGGTGCGTCGCCGCCCTCGCCCCGGGGGGCGGGGCCGGGGGCGCGTCCGCCGCCGGGCGGCCTCGGCGGGTCCCGTTCACGACCGAGTTCGCCGACGGGGTACGCGAGGCCCGCGGGCACCCCTGGTTCGTCGCCGGCCTCGCCGCTCTGACGACCGTCATCGCCACCGGTTACTCCGCCACCGGCGTCGCCCTGCCCCTGGTCAGCCGTGACGCGTACGGCACCGAGGTGGTGCTGGCCGGTGCCATGACGGCCTACACCGCGGGCGCCCTGGCGGGCGCGCTCGTCGTCGCGCGCCGGCGGCCGCGCTCCCAGGGCTGGTCCGCCCTGGCCGGGTTGGCCGCCTACGGTTTCGCCCCGCTCAGCCTGGTGTTCCCCGTCCACCCCGCCGTGGTGATGGCCGCCTACGCCGTCGCCGGGGTGGGGATCGAACTGTTCAACGTGCCCTGGTTCACCGCCACCCAGCGCGAGGTGGCGCCCGACAAGCTGGCCCGGGTCTCCTCCCTGGACTTCCTGCTCTCCTACGGTCTCGCCCCGTTGGGGCTCGTCCTGATCGCCCCGGCCATCGACGCCTTCGGCGCCCGGCAGGTCCTCCTCGGCTGCGCGTTGGCCTGTTTCGCCGCACCGGCCGCGGCCGCACTGGTGCCCGGCTCCCGCCATTTCTCCCGCCGGCCGGGCCCGGTGCCCGAAGCCGCCCCGGAGGCCGGGGCCGCCGGCTGAGTCCGCGCCTTGGCGGCGCACGCCCGCCGCCGGGGCAGCGAACGGCGCGGAGGGCCGGGCCGGCGCGTCTCACGTCCCCCTTATTGCGCAACCATCGCATGTGCACAACCATGTCATCAGCTCTTCGGGCGCCCGCGCGCGTGGCTCGTCATCGCTCCGCCCGCCGCCGTGCGCTGCCGTACGCGCACCGCCGCACCCCCGCCCGCCGCACCACCTTCACACGCCCCCCCACGCACGGAAGGTGTTCGATGCCGCCCCAGTCAGACGGCAGACCTCCGCCCCGGGTCTTTTCGGGGGTGTGCCACGGCACCCTGGGCGAGCTGTTCCAGGGGCCGCTCCCCCGGACGGGCGAGCCGGAGATCGCCCTGGTCTCCTTCCCCGTCGACCGGCACTCCTGGGTCTATTTCACGCCGGATCCCGAAGGACCGCGGAACCCGCTGCCTCCCGGCGAGAAGTCCGCGAAGGCCGTCGAACTGTTCCTGGCGCACCACGGTCTGACGCTGCCACCGGGCAGGTGGAGCGTCCGCTCCGAGTTGCGGGTCGGGGTGGGCATGGCCAGTTCCACGGCCGACGTCGTGGCGACGCTGCGCTGTCTGTGCCGGGTCTTCTCCCTGCCGTACGACCCGCGTGTGGTGCTCGGGGTGCTGTCCGCGATCGAACGGGCGGACAGCGTCTTCCTCGACGAGTTCGCGCTCTACCTCAGCGGCCGGCACCGCCTGGTGCGGCGGTTGGGCACCGCCGTCGGCTTCCACACCGCCTTCGTCACGGAGGCCGGCGCCGTGGACACCGCCGCCGTCACACCGCTGCTGGTACGGCACTACCGACGGCGGGCGCCGGAGTACGAACGCTGCCTGGACGACCTGCTCAAGGGGTTCTCGGCGGCCGATCCGGCGGCCGTGGCCCGCGCCGCGACCACCAGCGCCGTCCTCTCCCAGGAGGTGCTGCCCAAGGCGACCTTCGAGCCCGTGCTGGCGCGCCGGGAGGAGTTCGGCGCCGACGGCGTCTTCGTCGCGCACACCGGCTGCCTGGTCGGCTACCTCTTCACGCGCCGTCCCGCCCCCGCCCTGAAGGGGGAGCTCTCCGCGTTCTTCCACTCGCTCGGCCACCAGTGTTCCTTCGCCCCGGGAGGTTACGGGTGACACACGCCCACATCGCCGATGCCCTCAAGACGCCGACGCTGGTCCGGCTCTCCGAGGGGACGGTCCTGGCCCGTTTCGAGTCGATGAAGATCTACTCCGCGCTCGCCGCCGTGCGCCGGCTCCTCCAGGAGGGGAGGATCCGGCCCGGACAGACCCTCCTGGACAGTTCCAGCGGCATCTACGCCCACGCCCTGGCCCTGGCCTGCCACCGCCATGGCATGCGCTGTCACATCGTGGCCTCCACCACCGTCGACGCCACCACCCTCGCCCAACTGGAGATCCTCGGCGCCACCGTCGAACAGGTCGAACCGTCGGAGAACCTCAAGCTCGACCAGGAGTTACGGGTGCGGCGCGTACGGCGGATCCTGCGCGAACGGCCCGACGTCCACTGGATGCGCCAGTACCACGACGACGTCCACTACCTCGGCTACCGCGAGGTGGCCGACCTCGTCGCCGCCGAGGTGGCCGCGGAGTTCCCCGGCCGGCCCCTGACGGTGGTCGGCGGCGTCGGCTCGGGCGCGTCCACCGGGGGGTTGGTGGAACGGCTCCGGCACCACGACCCCTCGGTCCGGCTGGTGGGCCTGCAGCCCTTCGGCAGCGTGACCTTCGGCAGCGAGCGCCATCACGACCCCGAGGCGATCATCGCCGGCATCGGCTCCTCCATCCCCTTCGACAACGTCCGCCACCACCTGTACGACACCGTCCACTGGATGGACTTCACCCACGCGATGGCGGGGGCCGTCGCGCTGCTGCGCGAACACGCCGTGTTCGCCGGACTGTCCACGGGCGCGGCCCACCTGGCCGCCTCCTGGGAGGCCCGCCGGTTTCCCGACCGGCTCCACCTGGTGATCGGCGCCGACACCGGTCACCGCTACGTCGAGCGGGTCTTCGCCCGCCACCGCGAGGCGCCGGACCCGGCCGCGCTGAAGCCGGTGGAGATCGCCTCGCCGGCGGAACTGTCCATGCCCTGGTCCACGATGGCCTGGAACCGCGCCCCCTGGCCGGCGCGGCCCAACGACCGGAAGGAGCCGACGCCGTGACGGTGGTCTGCCTGGAATCCCTCACCTTCGGCCTGGGGAACCTGGTGCGCGCCGCCGGATCCCTCGGGGAGCGGCTGCGGTTGCTGACCCGTGACCCCGGCTGGTACGCCCACGAGTTGGGCCGGCTGTCCGACGACGCCCTGGACGTGGTCGAGATCGACACCTTCGACACCGAGGCCGTGGCGGCCGAGCTGTCCCGCACCCCCCGACTGCGCGGTCTCATCAGCTCCACCGACACCTGGGCCCTGATCGGCGCCGAGTTGACGGCCCGCTTCGACCTGCCCGGCCCGGACCCGGCCGTCCTGCGGCTGACGCGGGACAAGGCGAAGGTCCGCGACCTGCTGTACGCGGCCGGTCTGACCCGGTCCCGGGCGACGGAGGTGGACCCGGGCCGCGCGGACGACGAGCTGCCGGCGCTGCTGCGCAAGGAGATCGGCCTCCCCGCCGTCCTCAAGGACACCGCGGGCACCGGCAGCCGGAACGTGTGGCTGGTCCGCGACGAGCGGGAGCTGGAGACGGCGCTGCGCGAGGCCGCCGAACGCACCCTGTTCGGGCGCCTGTTCGCCGAACCGTACTTCTCCGGGCCGGTCTACAGCGCCGAGACGCTCACCTGGCGGGGGCACACCCGGCTGCTGGGCGTCTCCAGCAGGCTGATGTCGCGCGAGCCGTACTTCCGCGAGGAGGTCACCGCCTTCCCCGTCGCCTTCCCCGAGGAACAGCGCGCCTCGCTGGAGCGGTGGCTGGACGAGGTCCTCGCGGCCGTGGGGTACACCGACCGCTTCGCCCACGTGGAGTTCGCCCTCACCCTCGCGGGCCCGGAGATCGTCGAGATCAACCCTCGCATCGGTGGGGCCCTGGTCGCCGAGGGCATGTGCCGCTCCCTGGGCTGCAACGTCTACGAGGCGATGGTGGAGACCGCGCTCGGCCGCCGTCCCCGCCTGATCGACGCGGAGCCGCCCGGCGGACCGGCGGTCGCCTTCGTCCTGGGCTACCCCGAACGGCCCGGGGTGTTCACCGGTGTCCAGGGGCTGGAGAGGCTGGCGGACATGCCCGGCTCCCCCACCTGGTACCCGACCAAACGCGTCGGCGACCGCATCGAGCACCTGACGGACAGCCGCGGCTACGCGGGCATCGTCCACGCGGAGGCCGAGACCGCGGAGTTGGCCACCCACCGCGCCGTGGCCGCCGCCAACGCCCTGCGCGTCCTCACCGAGGAGGCGCGGGACGGATGAGGAGGCCGGCCGTACCGGCACGCTCGCCCCGCCCCGCCGGGTGGCGGGACCCCGAACCGCACCACGGAAAGGACGAGTCCCGATGACACGGACGGACGGGTTCGAGGACGACGACTTCTGGACCGGTTTCTACGACTTCCTCTTCCCCGAGCAGCGTTTCGCCCAGGCCGAGGAACTCCTCGCCACCTCTCCCCTGCTCTCCTTCCCGCCCGGGTCCCGCACGCTCGACCTGTGTTGCGGGCCCGGCGTGTTCACCGTCCCCCTCGCCCGCCGCGGCCTGGAGGTCACCGGCGTGGACCGCAGCCCGGCCATGCTGGAGAAGGCGCGAAAATCCTGCGAGGCGGCCGGGGTGGAGGCCCGGTTCGTACGGGCCGACGCCCTGCACCACGTCGAGGCGGGCGCGTACGACGTGGTGCTCAACATGTTCACCTCCTTCGGTTACTTCGAGGATCCGGACGACAACGCCCGGGTGCTGCGCAACATGCACGACTGTCTGGTGCCCGGGGGCAGGCTGGTGCTGGACGTGGCCGGCAAGGAGATCCTGGCCCGCAGGGTGACGCCCCCGAAGGTCGTCCGGCGCGGCGAGGACCTGCTGGTGCAGACCGACACCGTGCTGGACGACTGGGCCCGGTTGCGCAGCGACTGGGTCCTGGTGCGCGGGGACCGCGTCGACCGCGCCGGCCTGGTGTGGTTCGTCTACAGCGCGGTCGAGCTGCGCGAGATGGCCGAGGAGGCCGGTT
Organism: Streptomyces taklimakanensis; assembly: GCF_009709575.1. Lineage (NCBI taxonomy): Bacteria > Bacillati > Actinomycetota > Actinomycetes > Kitasatosporales > Streptomycetaceae > Streptomyces > Streptomyces taklimakanensis. The sequence goes on along the minus strand of NZ_WIXO01000001.1, from coordinate 5,153,954 downwards.
TCGGGGAGGTGGAGGTCTTCGGCGGCTTCGACGGCCGTCCCTACGACCAGGAGGCGGAGCGGCTGGTGCTGCGGGCCGTCCGCAAGGGGTGAGAGCGGTGGGCGCCGGGGGCGCGCGGCGCCCACCGCACGCTCTTTTGCGAATCGTTCGCAAGTACGTACCATCAGCGGGTCATCGCCGCGACGGGTGCCAGGAAGCCGGTGTGAGTCCGGCACGGTCCCGCCACTGTGACCGGGGAGCACACGCCTTCGAGGAGCCACCGCGCGAGCGGGAAGGCCGGGGGAGCGTCGATCCGGGAGTCAGGACACTGTCCTGTCGCGGGCCCGTCCGAGGAGCGAGGACTCCGTAGGAGGCACCACGTGTACGACGGAACGTTCCCTCTGCCGCCCCTCCCCCGCGGCCGCGCGCGCCGGAGAACCGCGCGCGGTCCGGCCCTCGCACTGGTCGCCGTCCTGGTGACCGGCTGCGGTGCCGACGCGGGTTCCGACGACCGGACCGCGTCCGAGCCCGCGTCCGCGGGGGGTTTCCCCGTCACCGTCGACAACTGCGGCGTCCGTACGACGTACGAGGAACCGCCGTCCCGGGTCGTCACCATCCACCAACACCCGGCGGAGCTGATGCTCTCCCTCGGGCTGAGGTACGTCATGGTCGGCACCGCCTTCCCCGACTCCGCGGTGCTGCCCGCCCTGCGGAAGGACTTCGAGAGCATCCCGCGACTGGCCGAGAGGGAACCCTCCTTCGAGACGGTCCTGGCGGCCGAGCCGGACTTCGTCTACGGCGGCTACGGCGCCGCCTTCGCCGAGAACGAGGGCCGTTCCCGCGAGGCGTTCGCCGACGCGGGCATCGACACCCACCTCAACCGCGAGTACTGCGGCGAGGGCGAGGTGACCATGGACGACGCCTACGAGGAGATCCGCACCCTCGGGAGGATCTTCGGCGTGCGGGAGCGCGCCGGGGACCTGGTGGCCGACCTCCGAAGGCGGGTCGCCGAGACCACCGAGGCCGTCGAGGGCGCCCCCACCGTGCCGGTGTTCGTCTACGACAGCGGTGACGGGTCCGCCTACACCGCGGGGGGAAGGGGCCTGGGCACCGAGATCATCCGGTTGGCCGGCGGACGCAACGTGTTCGACGACCTGGACGAGGTCTTCGGCGACGTCTCCTGGGAACAGGTCGTCGAGCGCAGGCCCGAGGTCATCGTGATCCACCACTACCGCGGTGCGGGCAGCGTCGAGCGGAAGAAGGAGTTCCTGCTCTCCCAGCCCGCCCTCGCCGATGTGCCCGCCATCAGGAACGAGCGGTTCGTCGTGCTGCCGCTGACCGCCACCCTGGTCGGCGTGCGTCCCCCGCACGCCGTGGCGGACCTGGCCCGCGCCCTGCACCCCGAGCGGTTCCGGTGACGGCCCACCCGGCGGCGCCGGACACCCCCGTGGCCGACCGGCCCGGCGGAGGCGCCCCGGCTCCCCGCCCTACCCGCTGCTCCTGGTGCTCCTCGGCGTGCTCCTGTCGGTCTCGCTGACGGCCGGGCTGGCCATCGGCTCGGTGCGCGTCCCGCCCGGCCAGGTCTGGAGCGTCCTCGCGCACCACCTGGGCGCCGGTTGGGTGGAGGCGGACTGGCCCCGGGCGCGCGAGACGATCGTGCTGGAGGTGCGGGCCCCCCGCGTCCTGTTGGGCGCCGTGACCGGTGCCGGGTTGGCGGTGGTCGGCACGGTCATGCAGGCCCTGGTGCGCAACCCGCTGGCGGACCCGTACCTGCTGGGCGTCTCCTCGGGCGCCTCGCTGGGAGCCGTGCTGGTCATCGTCTCCGGCGTCGGCGTCTTCGGCGCGCTGTCGCTGCCGGTGTCGGCGTTCGTCGGGGCCCTGGTGACGCTGCTGCTGGTGTACGCGACCGCGCGTGCGGGGGGACGCATCACCTCGACGCGGCTGGTGCTCTCCGGTGTCGCCGTCGCCGCCGTGCTGACCGCCGTCACCCACCTGGTGCTGTTGACCGCCGAGCGGGGCAACCAGGCCAGGGAGGTCCTCTCCTGGACGCTCGGCGGCCTCGGCGGGGTGCGTTGGAGCACCCTGTGGCTGCCCGCGACCGTGCTGCCGGCGGCCGTCGCGCTGCTGCTGACGCGGGCCCGGCCGCTGAACCTGCTGCTGGCGGGCGAGGAGGCGGCCACCACCATGGGGTTGGACGTGGCGCGCTTCCGCGCCCGGATGTTCGTCCTGCTGTCCCTGGTCACCGGCGTCCTGGTCGCGGCGGCCGGGCCCATCGGCTTCGTCGGCCTGATGCTGCCGCACGTCGTGCGGCTGTTCACCGGTGGGGACCACCGCCGCGTCCTGCCGGCCGCGGCCCTGGCGGGGGCGGTGTTCCTGGTCTGGGCCGACATCGCGGCCCGCACCGTCGCCGCTCCACAGGAGATCCCCGTCGGAGTGTTGACGGCCCTGTGCGGCGGCCCGTTCTTCCTGTGGCTGATGCGCCGGGACGCCCGGCGGGGCGCCGACCGGAGGGATCGATGAGCGCGGCCGAACTCGGTGTCGAGAACCTCACGGTCGCGGCCGGGGCCCGCCGGCTGGTGCGGGAGGTGTCGCTGACCGCCGCTCCCGGCGAGACGATCGGCCTGATCGGCCCGAACGGCAGCGGCAAGTCCAGCCTGCTGCGCGCCGTCTACCGCGTGCTGCGTCCCGAGGCCGGGCGGGTGCTGGTGGACGGGGCGGACGCCTGGTCCGTGCCCGTGCGTCGACTGGCGCGCACCCTGGCGGCGGTGGTGCAGGAACCCGGCGGCGACCTGGATCTGACGGTGCGCGAGGTGGTGGCCATGGGGCGCACCCCGCACAAGCGCCTGCTCGACGGCGACGGCCCCGACGACACCCGGCTGGTGGAGGAGTCGCTGGCCCTGGTCGACGCGGCGGAACTGGCGGACCGGCCGTTCGACCGGCTCTCCGGCGGCGAACGGCAGCGCGTGCTCATCGCGCGGGCCCTGACGCAGCAGCCCGCCCTGTTGGTCCTGGACGAACCGACCAACCACCTGGACGTCCGGCACCAGTTGGCGGTGCTGGGTCTGCTGCGCCGCGTCCCGACCACCGTCCTGGTCGCCCTCCACGACCTGAACCTGGCCGCCTGCCACTGCGACCGCCTCTACGTCCTCAAGGACGGCGAGGTGGTGGCGGCCGGGCCGCCACGGCAGGTGCTCACCGCGCGGCTGCTGGCCGAGGTGTACGGCGTGGCCGGGGAAGTGACCCTCCATCCCCGCACCGGGGCGCCCCATGTCGTCTTCCTCCCGGAGGGGACCACACCGAGCGTCCGGGCGGGTGCCCGGGCGGGCGCCGAAGCGGGCGGGGACCGGCCGCCCGTTCGCGTCCGCGGCCCGCGCGGTGGGTGCCCGTCGCGGGAGGGGACGTGAGTCCGGAGGCCGAGCGTGCCGTCCTCGGCCGCGCCCGGACTGCAACCGGTGACGCGCCACCGGTACGACCAGCTCGTCACCATCCACGGCACGATCATGATGCTGCTCTTCGCGACCCCGATGTTCGCCGGGTTCGCCAACGCGGTGATGCCCCTGCGGATCGGTGCCCCGGACGTGGCGTTCCCCCGGATGAACGCCTTCACCTACTGGCTGTTCCCGTTGGGCGGTCTGACGGTCGTCGCGGGATCCCTCACCCCCACCGGCGCGGCCGCCCGGCGCGCTCGTCCGCTCGACAGCACCATGACGCCCCTTCCCGCCTCGTCGTGCGCTGTCGTGCGCTGCCCACCAGTGCCCGTCGATCGGTGCGCCGAACACCGGGCTTCCGGCGCCGTGGAGGGCGGGGGCCGCGTCCCCGGACGGCGCGGTGGGCCGCGGCCGGCTCCCGCTCCGTCCCCGAAAGCCCGGTGGCGGAGCGCTTATCGACCCTGTTCCTCCCGGGGGTCCTTCCCGCCGGGGAGGAACTCCTGCACCTTGGCCTTGACCCCCTGACGGACCACCGAGCCCCGGTCGCTGTCGCCGCGGAGGATCGCGGAGGCGGTGGCCTCCATCTGGTCCCAGGTGGCGTGCGGGGGAATCGGCGGCACCGCCGGGTCGGTGCGGACGTCCAGGACGAAGGGACGGTCGGCCGCCAGTGCCCTCTCCCAGGCGGGGCGGACGTCCTCGGGCTTCTCCACGCGCACGCCGTCCAGGCCGAACCGGATGGCGATGTCGGCGTAGGGCAGGTCGGGGATGTGCTGGGACTCCTCGAACTGCGGGGCGCCGCTCATCGACCGCATCTCCCAGGTGACCTGGTTCAGGTCCCCGTTGTTCAGCACGCACACGATCAGCCGCGGGTCGGACCACAGGGAACGGTACTTGGCGGCGGTGACCATCTCCATCAGGCCGTTCATCTGCATCGCCCCGTCCCCGACCAGGGCGATGGCCGGCCGGTCGGGGTGAGCGAACTTCGCCCCGATGGCGTAGGGCACGCCCGGCCCCATGGTCGCCAACGTGCCCGACAGCGAGCCGCGCACCGAACCCCTGAACCGCAGGTGACGGGCGTACCAGTTGGCGGCCGAGCCGGAGTCGGCGGTGACGACGGCGTCGTCGGGCAGCAGGTCGTCCAACGCGTGCACCACGTACTCGGGGTTGACCGGGTCGGCGTCCAGCGCGGCGCGCCGCCCCATGACCTCCCACCAGCGGGAGACGTTCCGCTCGACGGTCTGCCGCCAGGAGCGGTCCTCCTTGCGGTGCAGCAGTGGCAACAGCCGCGCCAGGGTGGCACTCGCGTCGCCGACGAGGTTCACCTCGAAGGGGTAGCGCAGGCCGACCATGTGCGGGTCGATGTCGATCTGCACCGCGCGTGCCTGGTCCAGGTCGGGCAGGAACTGGGTGTACGGGAAGCTGGAGCCGACCACCAGCAGGGTGTCGCAGTCGCGCATCAACTCGTAGGAGGGGCGCGTGCCCAGCAGCCCGATCGCGCCGGTGACGTACGGCAGGTCGTCGGGGAGGGCGTCCTTGCCCAGCAGGGCCTTGGCCACGCCCGCGCCGAGCACGTCGGCGATCTGTTCGACCTCCGCCCGCGCGCCCCGGGCGCCCTGCCCGATCAGGACGGCCGGCCTCTCGCCGGCGTTGAGCACCTGCGCCGCCCGCGCCAGGTCCTCGTCCGCCGGGACCGGCGCGGCCCTGCCCAGCCCGAGGCTGGAGGGCACCATCTTGAACTCGTGGCCGGGCGGGGTGTACTCCAGTTCCTGCACGTCCGCCGGGAGGATGATCGCGGTCACCGTGCGCCGGCCGTAGGCGGTGCGGATCGCCCGGTCGATCAGGTTGGGCAACTGCTCGGGCACCGTCGCCATCTCGCAGAAGTCCGAGGCCACGTCCTTGTACAGGCTGACCAGGTCCACCTCCTGCTGATAGGAGCCGCCCATCGCGCTGCGGTCGGTCTGGCCGACGATCGCCACCACCGGCACGTGGTCGAGCTTGGCGTCGTACAGCCCGTTGAGGAGGTGGATCGCGCCGGGGCCGGAGGTCGCCGCGCACACCCCCACCCTGCCGGAGAACTTCGCGTACCCCACCGCCTGGAAGGCCGACATCTCCTCGTGCCGGGACTGGACGAACCTCGGCTCGTTCTCCGCCCGCCCCCACGCGGCCAACAGCCCGTTGATCCCGTCGCCCGCATAGCCGAAGACGCACTCCACGCCCCACTCGCGCAGCCGCCGCAGGACGTGGTCGGCCACCTTCATCTTCGCCACTCGCTCTCTCCGTTCCCTGTGTCGAGGAAGCGTCCGGCCGGCTCGTGTCCGTGGACGTCCGCCGTGGGCGGTGGACCCCCGTTCGGGTAACCGTGTCGCTCCGGTGGGAAACATCGGCCTCCGCCCACCGGCGCGGCTCCGCCTCCCACGGCGCCGGTCCGGGGCCTCGCGCCCGACCCGGCGCGCCGGGCCCCGGCTCCGGGGTGTCCGTCGGGACGGCGGGGGCCGCCGTGTGACGGCCCGTGGGGCCCGGGTCAGCCGTTGGTTCCCGCGGTGGTGGCGGCTCCGGTGCCGGCGGCCTCGCCCAGCCCGGGGGCGATCGAGCCCCGCCCGTCCGCCCCCAGGGCCACCTTGGTCCAGCCCGCCTCCCGACGGTCGAACGTCCGGTACGCCTCGACCGCGTCCGTCATCCCCTCCCAACGGGTCACCAACGGGGTGGGGTCCAGCTCGCCGGAGGCGACCAGGGACACCAGACGGGGCAGGTAACGGCGGTGGTGGCAGTTGCCCGACCGCAACGTGAGGTTCTTCATGAACGCCTCGCCGAACGGATAGCGCTCCACCTGCGGCGGATAGACGCCGACGGTGCCCACCGTGCCCGCCTTGGCCGCCATCCGCACCGCCCAACGGGCCGCCAGGGACGGGGCGTCGCCGGGGACCCAGGTGTCGCCGTCGGGCCGCTGTTCGGGGGCGATCTCGTCGCGTTCGCGGTCGAACTCCTCCGCCCGCTCGGCCAGGGCCTCGGCGGCCGGGCCGCGGGAGGGGCGCTGCGCGTCGACGCCGACCGCGTCGATCACCCGGTCCACCCCGATGCCGCCGGTCAGGTCCACCACCGCCTCGACGGGGTCCTCGGCGTTGAAGTCGACCGTCTCGGCGTGCTGGTCGCGGGCCAGGTCCAGCCGGTCGGGAACACCGTCCACCACGATGATCCGCCCGGCCCCCTGCAGCCGGGCGCAGGCGATCGCGGCCTGGCCCACGGGACCGGCACCCAGGACCGCGACCGTGTCGCCGTCCCCGACCTCGGCGAGCCGCGCGCCGAACCAGGCCGTGGGGTAGATGTCGGAGAGCAGGATCGCCTGGGCGTCGTCGACGGTGTCGGGCAGGGGCACCAGGCCGACGTGCGCGTAGGGGATCCGGGCGTACTCCGCCTGCAGTCCGTCCAGGCCGCCGGCCGCCTCGGGGCCGCCGAAGAAGACCGTGCCCGCCCGCTTCCCGCCGGGGTTGGCGTTGTCGCACTGCGCGTAGTAGCCGGCCCGGCAGTAGCTGCACGTGCCGCAGGCGACCGTGGAGGGCACCACCACCCGGTCCCCGGGGCGGAAGTCGCGCACGCCCGGCCCGACCTCCTCCACCACGCCGACGGCCTCGTGCCCCAGGATCCTGCCCTCCTTCATCCCCGGCATCGTGCCGCGCACGAAGTGCAGGTCGGTTCCGCAGATCGCCGAGGAGGTGATCCGCACGACCGCGTCGTGCGGATCCCGGATCCCCGGCTCGGGGACGTCCTCGACCCGAATGTCGCCCACGCCGTGCCACACCACAGCCTTCATGAACCCTCCTCCTCGTCCATGGGCCCGCTCGTGTACCTCCGAACGGGTCGCGGGTGCCCGGGGCGGCACCGGCGAAACGGAACACGCGGCGGGCCGGACGCCCGCCGCGGCGGTCACGCCGTCCGTCGCCGCGGAGTTCCGCCGGTGGTGTGCCGAGGAGCGCGTCGGCCTCTTCGGCCTCGACGTCTTCCGTGTCGGGGGTCGGGGCGTGGGCTCGGTGTGATCGTTCAGTCGTGGGCGGCGAGTCTGCCGCGGAGGGTGGCGGCGAAGTCCTCGGCGGCCATCAGCCGGGCGCGCAGCGTCTCGCAGCGGGCGTCGGCGACCCTGCGGTAGGCGTCCAGGCGTTCGCGCAACCGCTCGCGCTCGGCCTCCGCCAGGGATCCGGCATCCGAGAGCCGGTCGGTGATGGACAGCAGGTCGCGCATCTCCTCCAGGGAGAAGTCCAACGGCTTCATCCGGCGCACCACCATCAGCCGGTCCACGTCGGCGGCGGTGTAGAGCCGGAAGCCGCCCTTGGTGCGGGCGGAGGGGACCACCAGGCCGACCTCCTCGTAGTGCCGGATGGTGCGCAGCGACAGGCCCGTCCGCTCGGCCACCTCACCGATCCGCATCCGCCGCTCGTCCGTCACTGCCGCGTCCCCTCTGCCATCCGAACGGTTTTCGGATCCGTAACCCCCAACCCTACCGGGTGAGGCGAATCACAAGCTCCCGCGCGCGGTTCACCTGGGATTCACAGGACCACGGCCGCAACCATCCCTCACGTCAGGGTAGAGTTTGTTCCCGGACGGAACACCGCCCACCCGGATCTTGTTGGGCAATGACGCCCGACCGGAAGTCACGTCCGACTTCCGCCCCCGATCGCGCCCCCGTCACCGACGACGGCGCGGCACGACCGGGTCCCCTTGCTCCCGCACGAAAGTCGCGCACGCTGCGCGCGCACGCCCCGCCGTCTGCGCGCCCGACACGGAAACGGATGCATGTCCGCTGACACTCCCGCGGTCCTCCGACTGCGCCCCTCCCGCCCCGAGTGGCTGTCCTCGGCGAAGGTCTTCCGCACCGAGGTGCTGGCCGGCCTGGTCGTCGCCCTGGCGCTGATCCCCGAGGCGATCTCCTTCTCGATCATCGCCGGCGTCGATCCGGCCGTGGGCCTGTTCGCCTCCTTCACCATGGCCGTGGTGATCTCGATCGTGGGCGGTCGCAAGGCGATGATCTCCGCCGCCACCGGCGCCGTCGCCCTGGTCATCGCCCCGCTCAACCACGAGCACGGCCTGGGCCATCTGATCGCCGCCGTCATCCTCGGCGGCCTGATGCAGATCGCCCTGGGCGCGCTCGGGGTGGCCAAACTCATGCGGTTCGTGCCGCGCAGCGTGATGGTCGGCTTCGTCAACGCCCTGGCCATCCTGATCTTCATGGCACAGGTGCCCGAGATCACCGACGTGCCCTGGGCGGTCTACCCGCTGGTGACCGGCGGGCTGGCGCTGATGGTGCTCTTCCCCAAGGTCACCACGGTGGTGCCCGCCCCGCTGGTCTCCATCGTCGTCCTCACCGCCATCACCATCGCCGCCGGCATCGCGGTGCCCACCGTCGGCGACAAGGGCGAGCTTCCCTCGTCCCTGCCCACCCCCGGCCTGCCCGACGTGCCGTTCACGGTGGAGACCCTGACCACCATCGCCCCCTACGCCCTGGCCCTGGCCCTGGTGGGGCTGATGGAGTCGCTGATGACGGCCAAGCTGGTCGACGACATCACCGACACCCACTCGGGCAAGACCCGCGAGTCCATCGGCCAGGGCATCGCCAACGTCGTCACCGGCCTCTTCGGCGGCATGGGCGGCTGCGCGATGATCGGCCAGACCATGATCAACGTCAAGACCTCCGGCGCCCGCACCCGTCTGTCGACCTTCCTCGCCGGCGTCTTCCTGCTCATCCTGGTGGTCACCCTCGGCCCCGTCGTCTCCACCATCCCGATGGCCGCCCTGGTCGCGGTGATGATCCTGGTCTCCTTCGCCACCTTCGACTGGCACTCCATCGCACCGAAGACCCTCAGGCGGATGCCCGTCGGCGAGACCGCCGTGATGGCCGTCACCGTCGCCGTGGTGGTCGCCACCCACAACCTCGCCATCGGCGTCGTCGTCGGCGTCGTCACCGCCATGGTGATCTTCGCCAAGCGGGTCGCCCACCTCGCCGAGGTCTCCGCCGTCGTGGACCCCGACGGCACCCAGGCCGTCTACGCCGTCACCGGCGAACTGTTCTTCGCCTCCTCCAACGATCTGGTCTACCAGTTCGACTACGCCGGCGACCCCGACGACGTCGTCATCGACCTGTCCGACGCCCACATCTGGGACGCCTCCTCGGTGGCCGCGCTGGACGCGATCGAGACCAAGTACGCCGCCCGCGGCAAGAAGGTCACCATCGTCGGCCTGAACAAGCCCAGCGCCGCCATCCACGAACGGCTCGCCGGACAACTCGCCGACAGCCACTGACCCACGCCCCACGGGGAACGCCCCCGACCGCACCGGCCGTCCGGGCCCCGCGCCGACCCGGGCGGCCGGCGGCGTCCGCCGAGGACAAGAGGTCGGCGCGTCCGTCCGCGCGCCACGCCCACCTCGCCCGGGGGTGCCGCCGCGGACGCGGCCCGCTCCCGGTCGAACGGCCGGTCCGGACGGAGGTCCTCACGCCTCCGTCCGGACCGCCCCGGCGTCGATCTCGGCGATCAGTGCCTCGATGCGGGCCTTGATCTCGTCGCGGATGGGGCGGACGGCCGCCACGCCCTGTCCGGCCGGGTCGTCCAGCTTCCAGTCGAGGTAGCGCTTGCCGGGGAAGACCGGGCAGGTGTCGCCGCAGCCCATGGTGATCACGTAGTCGGACGCCTGGACGGCCTCGACGGTGAGCACCTTGGGGGTCTCGGCGGAGATGTCGATGCCGGCCTCCCGCATCGCCTCGACCGCGGCCGGGTTGACCTCGTCGGCCGGAGCGGAGCCGGCGGAGCGGACCTCGATCCGGTCCCCGGCCAGGTGGGTCAGCCAGGCGGCGGCCATCTGGGAGCGGCCGGCATTGTGGACGCAGACGAACAGCACGGACGGTTTCTCGGACATCACGGCTCTCTCTCACCTCTCGACGGAACCGGGATGGCATCACTCCCGGCTGATGTGAAATTATCAGCCCATGCTGACGTCAGTCGACACTGACCTGATCCGGGTGCTCGCCGATCCGCTCAGGATGCGCATCGTGACCCTGCTGGCCACCGAGACCCTGTGCACCACCCACCTGGTGGCCGAGACCGGGGCCAGGCAGACCAACCTCTCCAACCACCTGCGCGTCCTGCGGGAAGCCGGGGTCGTGGAGACCGAGCCGTGCGGCCGGTACACCTACTACCGGCTGCGCCCGGACGTCATCGAAGCCCTGGGCCGCTCCTTCACCGAGCTGGCCCGCACCGCCCGCACCACCCGCGCCGCCGAGACGAAGAGGGCCTGCCCGTGACCACCACCGACCCCACCCCCCGGCCCTCCGCCGCGGGACCCGCCACCGAAGACGCCTCGATCGTCGCCAAACTCTCCACCCTGGACCGGTTCCTGGCGGTGTGGATCCTGGCCGCCATGGCCGCCGGCCTCGGACTGGGCCGGCTGGTCCCCGGCCTGGGCGACGCCCTGAGCAAGGTCGAGATCGGCGGCATCTCGCTGCCCATCGCGCTCGGCCTGCTGGTCATGATGTACCCGGTGCTGGCCAAGGTCCGCTACGACAAACTCGACGCCGTCACCGGCGACAAGCGGCTCATGATCTCCTCCCTGGTGGTCAACTGGATCGTCGGCCCGGCCGTGATGTTCGCCCTGGCCTGGATCTTCCTGCCCGACCTGCCCGAGTACCGCACCGGACTGATCATCGTCGGCCTGGCCCGCTGCATCGCCATGGTCATCATCTGGAACGACCTGGCCTGCGGCGACCGCGAGGCCGCCGCCGTCCTGGTCGCTCTCAACAGCGTCTTCCAGGTCCTCGCCTTCGGCCTGCTGGGCTGGTTCTACCTCGACCTGCTGCCCGGTTGGCTCGGCCTGGGCGACGGCACGGCCCTGGACGTCTCCGCCTGGGAGATCGCCGCCAACGTCGCCGTCTTCCTCGGCGTCCCCCTGGCCGCCGGCTACCTCACCCGCCGCATCGGCGAGCAGAGGATGGGCCGCCGGAACTACGAGCAGCGCTTCCTGCCCAGGATCGGCCCCTGGGCCCTGTACGGGCTGCTGTTCACCATCGTGATCCTCTTCGCCCTCCAGGGGAGGACCATCACCTCCCAGCCACTCGACGTCGCCCGCATCGCCCTGCCGCTGCTGGTGTACTTCGCGCTGATGTTCTTCGGCACCTTCGCCCTGGGCAAGGCCATCGGCCTGGCCTACGAGCGCACCACCACCCTCGCCTTCACCGCCGCGGGCAACAACTTCGAACTGGCCATCGCGGTGGCCATCGCCACCTTCGGCGTCACCTCCGGCCAGGCCCTGGCCGGCGTCGTCGGCCCCCTCATCGAGGTCCCCGTCCTCATCGCCCTGGTCTACGTCGCCCTCGCCTGGCGGCGACGCTTCACCGACCGGTCGACCCCGGCCGCTTCCGGACGGGAGGGACGACGGGCCCGAGTGTGACGCGGATCAGCCGACGACGGGACTGCGGCGCTCGATCAACCACACGTCCCGCCACGTCCCGTGCAGCCGCCCCACCCGCTCACGAGTGCCGATCACCCGGAACCCGGCTCCTCGGTGCAGGGCGAGACTGCCGGTGTTCTCCGGGAAGACGCCGGCCTGGATCGTCCAGACGCCCGCCTGTTCGGTGGCGGTGATCAGTGCGTCCAGCAGGGCGCGGGCGACGCCCCGGCCGCGGTGGTCGGGGTGGACGTAGATCGAGTGCTCGACCACCCCGGCGTACGCCGCTCGGGCCGATACCGGGGAGACGGCCACCCAGCCGACGACCGTGTCGTCGGGCGCGAGGGCGACCAGGCGGTGCTCGGGCAGCTTCGTCCGGTCGAACTCCTCCCAGGAGGGCGCGGCGGTCTCGAAGGTGGCGTTGCCCTCGTCGATCCCGGCCTGGTAGATCGCCAGGACCTGCTCCGCGTGCTCGGGACGCATCGGGGCCAGGGTGAACGGGGTGGGCACGGGCTCTCCCACGGAGGAGTCGACGGGCGGACGGGGGGAATTCTGCCCGCCCGCCCGTGCGGCCCGCGCACCCGGGCCCGGTCGGGGATCAGGAAAGCGGGGCGAGCATGGCGGACATCGCCGCGACCACGGACGGGGCGACCCTGTAGTACACCCAGGTGCCGCGCCGCTCGGAGGTCAACAGCCCGGCCTCCTTGAGCTTCTTCAGGTGGTGGCTGACGGTGGGCTGGGAGACGCCCACGTCGGAGATGTCGCACACGCACGCCTCACCGCCCTCGTGTGAGGCGACCAGGGAGAACAGGCGCAGTCGCACCGGGTCGCCCAGCGCCTTGAACATCGCCGCGGTCCGCTCGGCCTCCTCGGCCGTCAGCGGGCGTTCGGTCAGCGGCGGGCAGCACGGGGCCACGTCCTCGGTCTCCAGGACCGGCAGCACCTTCGTGTTCGACATATGTCTATGTTGGCACGCGCCGACCGGCTCGACGAGGGGCGGAAGCGGCCGGTCGGTCCCGGGCCGCCACCAGGGCGGCCCCGCTCGCACGTTTCCGCCTCACCCCCTCCTCACCCGTGGTCGCGGCGCACGCCCCCGACCACCGGGGCGCCGACAGGCCCCCACCCCACCCATTGATTCGACATGCGTCTATGTTGACGGTCGTCAAAGCAAGTGTCATGCTGGCCGCACAAGCCATCGACGGATGTCGAAGCAGAAGGAGCCGACCGTGCACGCGTCCGCCACCACCGAACCGCCCGTCGTCGTGATCGGAGCCGGTCCCGTCGGCCTGGCCGCCGCCGCCCACCTGATCGACCGCGCCATCGAACCCCTGGTCCTGGAGGCCGGTCCCCGCGCGGCCGCCTCGGTGCGCGAGTGGAGCCACGTGCGGCTGTTCTCCACCTGGGGCGAGGTGATCGACCCGGTCGCCGAGAAACTGCTGGCTCCCACCGGCTGGACCAAGCCCGATCCGGCCGCCTACCCCTCCGGCGGCGACTGGGCCGAGCGCTATCTCCAGCCGCTGGCCGACGCCCTCGGCGAGAAGGTCCGCTACGGCGCCACCGTCACCGGCGTCTCCCGCGCCGGGCGCGACCGCGTCGTGGACGCCGACCGCGAGAGCCGGCCCTTCACCGTCCACCTCCGGTACGTCGACGGCCGCGAGGAACGCCTCCCGGCCCGCGCGGTCATCGACGCCTCCGGCACCTGGACCACTCCCGGCCCGGCCGGCGGCGACGGCCTGCCCGCACTCGGCGAGCGCGCGGCGGCCGACCGCATCGCCTACCGCGTCCCCGACCTCGCCGACCCGGCCGTCCGCGCCCGCTACGCCGGCCGCCGCACCGCCGTCATCGGGTCGGGCGCCTCCGCCTTCACCGCGCTCGCCTACCTGGCCGACCTCGCCCGCTCCGAGGACGGGAAGGGCACCCACGCCACCTGGATCCTGCGCCGCGGCATCTCCGGGAACACCTTCGGCGGCGGCGCCGCCGACCAGCTCCCCGCCCGCGGCGCGCTGGGGCTGGCCGCCAAGGCCGCCGTGGACGACGGTCACGCCGACGCGGTCACCGGCTTCCGCACCCGGGCGATCGAGCGCGACGGCGACGGACGCCTGGTGCCGGTCGGCGAGGGCGGTCGGCGCACCGAGCCGGTGGACCAGATCATCGTCCTCACCGGCTTCCGCCCCGACCTGTCCTTCCTGTCCGAGCTGCGCCTGGGCCTGGACGAGCGCCTCCAGGCACCGGTGGCGCTCGCCCCGCTGATCGACCCCAACGTCCACTCCTGCGGCACCGTCTACCCCCACGGCCACCGCGAGCTCTCCCACCCCGAGCGGGGCGTGTACCTGGTGGGCATGAAGTCCTACGGCCGCGCCCCGACCTTCCTGGCCATGACCGGCTACGAGCAGGTCCGCTCCACCGTCACCGCCCTCGCCGGGGACCTGGAGTCGGCCGACCGGGTGGAGCTGACCCTGCCCGAGACCGGGGTGTGCGGCGGCGCCGGACTCTTCGACACCCCCGAAGCGGCCGAGGACGGCGACCGGGCCGGCGCGGGCTGCTGCGGCGCCCCCGCGCCGGAGGTCGTCCGGCTCGGCGCCACCGCGACCGCCACGGCCCTGGCCACGGCCGAAGCCGCGCAGACCGACCGGAGCGCACCGGCCGACCGGACCCCGGCCGGCGGCTGCTGCGGCGCGTGACCGACCCCCACAGCAGCGGGGCCGCGACCGGATCGGGGGACCGGTCGCGGCCTCGCACCGCGTGCCCCGCCGCTCGGGACGGGGAGGGACACGTCCTCAGACCGTCTCGTCGACGGCTCGGGCCAGGACCCGCAGGCCCTCGTCCAGCTCCTCGGGGGTCGCGGTCAGCGGCGGGAGCAGCTTGACGACCTCGCTCTCGGGACCGGAGGTCTCGACGAGCAGGCCGAGCTCGAAGGCGCGGGAGCAGATCCGGGCGGCGTGCCCCCGGTCGGTGAAGGTCAACCCCCAGGCCAGGCCGCGGCCCCGGTACTCGGCGCCGCGCCGACGGTGTTCGGCGACGATCTCGCGCAACGCCTCCTCCACCTGACGGCCGCGGGCGAGGGTCTGCTCCTCGGTGCCGCCGTCCGCCCAGTAGGTCTCCAGCGCCGCGGTGGCGGTGACGAAGGCGGGGTTGTTGCCGCGGAAGGTGCCGTTGTGCTCGCCCGGCTCCCACACGTCCAGCTCGGGACGGAACAGCGTCAGGGCCATGGGCAGGCCGTAGCCGCTGATCGACTTCGACAGGACGACGACGTCGGGCACGATGCCGGCCTCCTCGAAGGAGAAGAAGGCCCCCGTGCGGCCGCAGCCCATCTGGACGTCGTCGACGATGAGCAGCATGTCCCAGCGGCGGCACAGCTCGGCCAGGGCGCGCAGCCACTCGGCGCGGGCGACGTTGATGCCGCCCTCGCCCTGCACGGTCTCCACGATCACCGCGGCCGGCCGGTTCAGGCCGGAGCCCGGGTCCCGCAGCAGCCGCTCGAACCACAGGAAGTCCTCGACCTTGCCGTCGAGGTAGTTGTCGAACGGCATCGGGGTGCCGTGCACCAGCGGCACGCCGGCGCCGGCGCGCTTGAAGGCGTTGCCGGTCACCGCCAGCGAGCCCAGCGACATGCCGTGGAAGGCGTTGGTGAAGGAGACGATCGCCTCCCGTCCCTTGACCTTGCGGGCCAGCTTCAGGGCGGCCTCGACGGCGTTGGTGCCGGTGGGGCCGGGGAACATCACCTTGTGGTCCAGCCCGCGCGGGGCCAGGATCGTCCGCTGGAAGGTCTCCAGGAACTCGCGCTTGGCGACGGTGTGCGTGTCCAGGCCGTGGGTGACGCCGTCGCGCTCCAGGTAGTCCAGCAGCGCGCGTTTGAGGACCGGGTTGTTGTGGCCGTAGTTCAACGAGCCGGCCCCGGCGAAGAAGTCGAGGTAGGCGTGGCCGTCCTCGTCGTGGAGGTGGCACCCCCGCGCGCTCTCGAAGACGGTGGGCCAGCCACGGCAGTAGCTGCGCACCTCCGATTCCAGGGTCTCGAAGACGGATGTGGCGACCGGGGTGGTGGCCATGGTGCACTCCTCGATGGGTGGGGGACGCCGGGCGGGCGGGCCGCCGGCGGGCCGGGCGGGGAAGGTCAGCGGAGCGGTCCGACGCGGTACAGCACCTCGGGTTCGTGGCCCTCCTCCGGGAACAGCGCGCCGTCGAAGAGGACCTCCCGCTCCAGGGCGGCTCCGTGCCGCCGGGCGAAGAGGGTGAACAGCCGGTCGGAGGCGGTGTTCCCGGGGGTGACGGTGGCCTCCAGGTGTCCGACGCCCCGGGCGCGCAGGCGGCGGACCAGGTGGTCCAGCATGGCGGCGGCCAGTCCACGCCCGCGGTGGTCCCCCTCCACCGCGATCTGCCAGACGACCACCGTGTCGGGTCGGTCGGGCCGCAGGTAACCGGTGGTGAAGCCGATCGGAGTGCCGTCGCCGCCGCGCGCCACCACGGAGGTGGCCGCGAAGTCCCGGAACAACAGCAGGTAGCTGTAGGGGGAGTTGAGGTCGAGCGTCCGGGAGTCGCGGGCGATCCGCCACACGGCGGCACCGTCCTCGATCCCGGGGGGCTCCAACAGGGGTTCCGTCTGCGTCGCCATGGATCACCTCCACCGTGCCCGGTGCCTCGCGGTCCCCGCCGTCCGGGAGCGAACGGGGCGGCGGCCGGGAGACGGGCGCGGGTCGCGCGGTTCGGGGAACCACCGGTCTCACGGGTGGTCGCCCGCCGTACCGGGAGGCGCCCCTCCCCGGGTGCGCTCCGGTGCGGGCGCTCCCCGTCCGGAACCCGTCCGGAACCGGTCCGGAGGAGCCTCCGCCTCCTTTCGGCCTCTCGCCGTGGGGGTTTCCGGCGCTTCCCGGTACCTCTGGAAAGCTACTCCTGCTGTATCCGAGCGACCACCGCAAAAATTTTCGTTTAGCGGGGCACAGGCCGGACGGGTCCGAAAACTCTTCCCTTCCGGGCCCGAGGGCGGAGGAGAAGAGTCACCCGAACGGAGCATCCACGGGGCGGAGCACCGGGCGCGGCCGTTCCCTCCGGCGACGCCGGAACGGTTCCGGTTTCCCGCGGTGAAAGTTCCCTCCGGGTGGGCCTCGTCCTCGCAGCTCACCCACGCCTCCGGAGGTCCAGACCACGGGGAGTGACCGGCAGGTCTTTACATCCCGCCCACCGCATGCGTCACTAATGACGCGTGCACGTCAACAACATCATTCGGACGTTCACCCACCCAGCACTCCCCCCGTCCCTCACGAAGTGCCTGGAGGAGCCATGCTCTCGCACAGACCCTCGACCCCCCGCCGCCCGAAGACCGTCCTGGCCGGAGTGCTCGGCGCGGTCCTGGCGCTGACGGCCGCCACGGCGGGCACCGCCGCCGCGGCGCCCCCGCCGGCCAAGGAACGCCTCACGCCCGGCACCGCGTACATGGGCGTGGGCCAACGCGTCCACGAGGGCACGGCGCCGGAGAACGGCCCTTCGCTGGGCGCGCAGGCGCACACCAGCGGCGTGCAGGGGATCGACGTATCGCACTGGCAGGGCTCCATCAACTGGTCCTCGGTGCGGAACTCGGGCATCCAGTTCGCCTGGATCAAGGCCACCGAGGGCACTTCCTACGAGGATCCGCGGTTCGGCGCCAACTACGTGGGCGCATACAACGCGGGCGTCATCCGCGGCGCGTACCACTTCGCGCTCCCCAACGTCTCCAGCGGCTCCGTCCAGGCGAACTTCTTCGCCTCCAACGGCGGCGCCTGGTCCCGGGACAACCTGACCCTGCCCGGGGTCCTGGACATCGAGCACAACCCCTACGGCGCGATGTGCTACGGCCTGTCCACCACCCAGATGCGCAGCTGGATCAACGACTTCTACACCACCTACAAGGCGCGCACCGGACGTGACGTGGTCATCTACACGACCGCGAGCTGGTGGAACACCTGCACCGGCAACTGGACCGGCATGTACAGCAAGAGCCCGCTGTGGGTGGCGCACTGGACCTCCAGCGAGACCCCGACCATCCCGAACGGCTTCCCCACCTGGACGGTGTGGCAGTACACCAGCACCGGCTCGGTCGGCGGTGTCTCCGGGAACGTCGACCGCAACAAGTTCAACGGCTCCAGGGACCGGCTGCTCGCCCTGGCCAACAACACACCGTGACACGTGACGGTGTGACGGCGTGACACCGCGTCCCGGCGGGGTCTCCCTCCCGCACGGGCACGGCACCGTAGGACGCCGCCCGGTGGGGCCGGCCGTGCGCCGGCCCCACCCCCTCCCCCACCCCGCACGGCCCCGAGGAGTGATCGTGACCGATCGAACCCCCCTCCGTCGCCGCCTGCTGCTCGCCGGGGCGGCCGGTCTCGCCGCCGCCACGGCCGCCGCCACCCTGCCCGGCACCGCGCGGGCCGCCACGTCCGGTGCCGCCGGGACCGTCGAACCCGACATCGACGGGACCGGGGTGTGGGGCGCGCGGGCGCCCGCCGGGAACGTGACCGTCCTGAACCGCCGGCCGAGCCGGCTCGTCGTCCACCACACGGTGAGCGGCAACACCTCCGACTTCTCCCGCGCCCGGGCCCACGCGCACGCCCACTGGGTCCAGGACCTGCACATGGACGACAACGGCTGGATCGACACCGGCTACCACTTCCTCGTCAGCCGGGGCGGCTGGATCACCGAGGGCCGGCACGGCAGTCTGCGGACCCTCCTCGGCGGGAACGGGCTCGTGCTCGGCGCCCACACCGCCGGACAGAACGACCAGGCGATCGGCATCGCCTGCGAGGGCTCCTACCACACCGGCGCCGTACCGCCACCGGCCCAGTGGGAGGTGTTGGTGGTGCTGTGCGCGTACGTGTGCGAGCGCTACGGCGTCCCGCCCTCGCGGATATACGGCCACAAGGACTTCGGCGACACCCTGTGCCCGGGGTCGATCCACGCCATGCTGCCACGCCTGCGCGACGAGGTGGCGGCGCAGTCGGGATAGGACGACCCGCCGCCCGCCCGGCGGCCCGGACGGACGGGCGGACGGGCGGACGGGCGGCGGACACGGCACACGGCGGCGGGGCCCGGACACGTCGAGCGTCCGGGCCCCGCCGCCCCCGTACGACGTCTCCGCCGCATCGTGGGGGCGTCCGAGCGGCCGGGGCCCGGGGCTCTCGCGCCGGGCCCCGGGGCGTGTCACCTCACCGCACAGTCGGTGCCGTTGAGCGCGAACCGGGTCGGCTCCTCGAAGGTGCCGCCCGGGTAGGTGCCCTGGAAGCCGAAGGACCGGGTGCCGCCCGGGGCGATGTGGGCGTTGTGGTCCGTCGGACGGGCCGTCACCGTCCCTCCGGAGGAGGTGACCGTCGCGTTCCAGGCGTTGGTGACCGACTGCCCGGCGGGCAGCGCGAAGGTCAGCTCCCAGCCGTCGACCGCGGTGGAGCCGGTGTTGCGGATGGTGGCGTCGGCGGTGAAGCCGCCCGGCCAGGAGTTGGTGGTGTAGGTGACCTCGCAGCTCCCGGGCTCCCCGCCGGAGGGCGGCTCCTCGCCGTCGTCACCGCCACCGTCACCGCCGCCGTCACCGCCACCGGTGTTGACGGCGGCGGAGAAGGAGTTCACGGCCAGGCCGGCGCCGTTCTGCCAGGGCTCGAAACCGGCCTGGATGCTGGTCAGGTACCAGGAGCGCTGCGCCATGCCGCGGGCGACCGTCTCGTCGACGAAGTCCATGACGTCGAAGCTCATGCTCCCGATCGCCGAGGGGGCGATGAAGGAGATGACGTCGTTGGTGCCGTTGCCGCCGGTCCACACCTCCCAGGTGCGGCCGCCGACGTTGGCGGTACCGACCCGCGAGCCGATGGGCTGGATCGGGCCCACCCGGTTCAGCCAGATCATGATCTCGGTGCGGTTGACCCCGTCGCGCTTGGGCTGCGGGTCCAGCCAGATGTCGTACGAGGCGTTGTAGACGGCGTCGTTCACGTAGCCGTAGGAGATGCTGCTGGGCGCGTCGGCGATCGAGTCGATCCGCATCGGCAGGTTGGTGCCCGGCGAGCAGTTGGTGTAGTGGCAGCCGTAGTAGACCGAGGGGTACGACTTGGGCGCCCCGTTGGTGGGGACGGAGCCGTCGGCCCGGGTGACCCGGAACCCGGTGCCGGTCACGTTGATGCACTGGGTGGCGCTGGTGCCCCAGCGGTTGTTCTGCGCCACGTACCGACCCTGGATGGTGGTGGTCCCGTACTGGTCGCAGATCTGCTCGTCGGCGACGGCCGACGGAGCCGTCGTCGCCAGCGCCGTCAGCGCGCCCGCGACCAGGAGCAGGATCGCGAGGACGGCGCGCAACCGGGGTAGGGCCCGTGAGGGGATCGTCATGGTGTCCCTTTCGACAGAAGCGGGGCGAGGAAGGGCTGGGAGCGCTCCCATTCCACTGCGCGGCGGACTCTAGGCGCATCTCGGGGACATGACAAGACGGGCCGCGTCATCGACCGGTCGTTCCGACCCTCCCCCGGAGACGCCGAGCCGCACGGCCGATCACACGAGCCGTTCCCGTTTCCCCCACGGCCTTCCCGGGCAGCCGTCCTGACTGCGGGACACCGGCGTTCGCCACGGCACGCCGCGCAGGGAGAGTGGGAGCCCGAATGCCACAGCAGGTCACAGCGTTCACGACGACCAGGGGACGCACCGCCGGAGGTCGATCCGACGCCCGACTCCCGGAAGCCGGGCTCCCCCGCCCCCTCCGGCCACCGCGACGCCCGACCCGCCGCCACCCGGAGGTACCGGCACCGTGACCGACGACCTACGGATCACCGTCGAACGGACCCACGGCCCCGCCACCCTGGTGGCCGTGGCCGGTGAACTCGACTACCACACCTCCCCCCGGCTGCGCTCGGACGCCCTGGCCCTGATCGAGGGCGACCGCCCCCACCTGGTGCTGGACCTGTCGGGGGTGTCCTTCTGCGACTCCTCCGGCCTGAGCGTCCTGATCGGCCTCTGGAACCGGGCACAGGCGATCGGTGGGTCGCTCGTCCTGTGCTCCGTCCCCGAGCGACTGATGCGGCTGATCCGGATGACCGGCCTGGACCAGGTGCTGTCCATCACCACCGCCGAGGACTGCCTGACCGACCACCCCGCGCCGGCCCGGGACGAGGGCCCGGCCGGCGACCCCCGCTGACGGCCGACCACCCGTCCACACGCTCCCCCGAAAGGGGAACCGGGAGCGAAGTGGTGGCGCCGTGGGCCCGGATGTGTGACGGTGGTGGGAGCCGCCCCGCCGACCGGCCGGGACGCGCCCTTCTCGCCCGCGCCGCCCGTCGCCCCTGCCCGCCGGCACGGGGCACCACCGGTCGGCGCGAGCCGATCCACCCCGGAAGGGGGGCGAGAGCCCCGTGCACTCCCTGTCCGTAGCCGTCGTCCGCAGACACGACACCGTCGTCCTCCGTCCCCACGGCGACGTCGACCACGACAGCGCACACTCCCTGACCGATGCCCTGAGGGAGTTGGAGCGGCGACCGCTGCGGGGACTGTCCGTGGATCTGTCACGGGTGTCCTTCATGGACTCCGCCGGACTGCACGCCCTCGTCTCCCTGGATCGCCACTGCCGGGACCGCGGCATCCGCCTCGTCCTGACCGGTGTCCCCGAACAGCCCGCCCGACTGCTGGACGTGGTGGGGCTGGCCGGGTTCTTCGCCATCCGCCGTTGACCGGCCGGGACGTCACGGCGGTGTCGGTGCGTCGGCGTATGGTGGTCAC
Source organism: Streptomyces taklimakanensis (assembly GCF_009709575.1). Classification (NCBI taxonomy): domain Bacteria; kingdom Bacillati; phylum Actinomycetota; class Actinomycetes; order Kitasatosporales; family Streptomycetaceae; genus Streptomyces; species Streptomyces taklimakanensis. Next base: position 5,132,412 of record NZ_WIXO01000001.1, on the reverse strand, counting down.
ACCGGCGGGAAGACGTATGACGAGCACCGCTGTGTTGACTGGGGGCCGGCGATGGAATTGTTGAGCGAGGGGTTGGGCGCCCCTCACCTACGGGCCGACTTCGACGGACACCCCGGCACCATCGCTCGGGCGCGGGACGCCGCCGGCGCCTTCCTGACGTCCCTGGCCCGCTCCACGCCCCCCGCCCGCGAGCGCTCCCGCGACGATGTGCTGCTGGTGGTCTCCGAACTGGTCACCAACGCCGTACGGCACGCCCCGGGCCCGCTCACGCTGTGTCTGACGTTCGTCTCCGGCCTGATCCAGGTCACCGTCCGCGACACCAGCACCGACGCGCCCCGGCCGCGCCGGGCCGATCTGAACAGCGGCACGGGGGGCTTCGGCTGGTCCATCGTCGAACGCGTCGCCGAGCGATTCCAGGTCCGACCCCTGCCGGACGGCAAGGAGATCCACGCCTTCCTGCCCTGGTGAGGGGGCGGCGCCACGGCCGCCGGGGCGGAGCGTCGGACGGTTCGGCGGTGGCCGCGCCCCGTCCTCCCCCCTCGCCGGGAATTCCCCCTCGCCGGCGGGCTTCTCCGCCGAGCGACACGCGCGCATCATGGACATATGGCGTGAAAAGGAGATGGCGCCATGGGGAGGTCGGCCCACGGGCAGGTCGGGCGGGCGACGCCTTCCCTCCCGATCGCCTCGGAGCCCTCTCCACCTCACCGGGCCGGACCCCGCGCCCCGGTCACGTTCGGGCCCGGCCGGCGCCGGCCCGAGCCGGTGGGCCGCCCGCCGGAACGGACGGTTGCCGCACCCGCCACGACGGTCCCGCGGTGGAGGAGACGGGACGCAGGCCGGCCGGACACGGCGGAAGGAGCACCTTCATGACGTTCGTGCAGCTCATCGACTACGAGACGACACACGACGCGGAGATGTCGGCCCTCTGGGAGGAGTGGCTGCGACTGACCGAGGGCAAGCGGACCGTCACCCGCGAGGTGCACGGGCAGGACCGCGAGAACCCGACGCACTACGTGGACATCGTCGAGTTCCCCTCCTACGAGGAGGCGATGAGGAACAACGACCTGCCGGAGACGCGGCGCGTCTCCGAGCGGATCAGCGGTCTGTGCAGCAGCGGACCGCGATTCGTGAACCTCGACGTCGTCGAGGAGGTGACCGGGTAGGAACACCGCGGCGGGGCGCCTCCGGAACACGGGGGCGCCCCGCCGTCACGCGGGGTGGGGATCAGACGGCGGACGGCGCGGCGGCGGCCGCGACCTTGTCCAGGACCCCGACGAGCAGGTCGCCCACCTCGGCGTCGTCGGCCGGGTGGACCTCGGCGAAGCGCCCGGCGGAGTTCGGGATGGACAGCTTGACGTCCTCCAGGACGGTGCCGCCCGCGATGCCCACGGCCTTACGGGTCTCGTCCTGCGCCCACACGCCGCCGTACTGGCCCAGGGCGGTGCCGACCACGGCCACCGGCTTGCCCACCAGGGCGCCGGCGCCGTAGGGACGGGAGAGCCAGTCGATCGCGTTCTTCAGCACGGCCGGAATGGTGCCGTTGTACTCGGGCGAGAACAGCAGGAACGCGTCGGCGGCGGCCGCGGCCTCGCGCAGCCGCCGGGCGGCCTCCGGCACCAGGCCCTCGACGTCGATGTCCTCGTTGTAGAAGGGGACGTCGGCCAGCCCGTCGTACAGGGCCACATCGACCCCCTCGGGGGCGTGCTTGACGGCGGCCTCGGCGAGCTGACGGTTGTGGGAGCCGGAGCGGAGGCTGCCGACGAGACCGAGAATGCGGACGGACATGACGTCTCCAGGGGGATCGGGGGGGTGCCGAACAGACAAACGGACCGTGGTCCGAAAACTTTCTAACACGCCAACCGGACCACGGTCCATTTTCTTCCTCCCGCAAGTACCCTGGTGGGCGTGACGTCCATCGCATCGCTCGACGACGGGCAGGAACAGACAACGGTCCGGGAGACCACGACGACGCTCCCCCTGGCCGGGCAGACACCCCCCATGCGCGCGGACGCGGCCCGCAACCGGACCCGCCTGCTGGAGGCCGCCGCCCGGCTGGTGGCCGAGCACGGCCCGGAGCAGCTGACGATGGAGGCGGTCGCCACCGCGGCATCGGTCGGCAAGGGCACCGTCTTCCGGCGCTTCGGGGACCGCAACGGCCTGCTGATGGCCCTGCTCGACCACTCCGAGCGGCTCTACCAGGAGTCCTTCCTCTCCGGCCCCCCGCCCCTGGGCCCCGGGGCGCCTCCCGTCGAACGCCTCAAGGCGTTCGGCCTGGCCACGCTCGAACACCTGGCCGCCCACCGCGGACTGCTGCTGGAGGCGGAGCCGGAAGCGTGCGAACGGCACCTGGCTCCGCCCCGCCGCCTCCGGGTCGCCCACGTCGTCACCCTGTTGCGCGAGGCCGGCACCGACGGCGACGCCGAACTGCTCGCCCAGACCCTCACGGGCTACCTGGACGTGGCGCTCGTGCACCACCTCACCCGGCAGCGCGGGATGTCGTCAAAGCGCCTGGAGGCGGGCTGGCTGGACCTGGTGGCCCGGATCACCCGCGGCTGACCGGCCCCGCCGGGGCCGACGGCGGAACGACTCCGGGCCTCACGACCGGACCTCCCCTCTGCGGGCCCCCTCCCCCGGCGGCGACGTGCGCCCGACGCCCGCCCCCTGCCGTCGTGTCACGATCGAAACTGCGCACGGCTTCCCAAGCCCATAGGTGTAGGTTAACGTCTTGAAGAATCCGCTGCGGTGAGGGGATTGTCGGGGCGAATAACCCCGATCACACCGCGGACGGAACCTGCTAGACCAGAGCACATCGGGGAAAAATGACACGGGTCGCACTCGTCATCAACACGCCTTCGATCCGCCGAAGAATCATGGGGGTACTGAGTTCGACGGAATGGGAAGTGGTCGATTCACCGGCGAGTGTCCCGGAGGGACCCGCGCCCGCGGACGTGGTCGTCGCCGAGGTCGAGGCGCTGGGAAATGTGTCGGAAACGCGACCGATCGCCCTGGTCGACGGCGTCGACGACCCTTTCTGGCACTCACCGTTCCGGCACCGGGTCGCGGGAGTGGTGGGACGGGACGACCCGGACCACGAGTTCGTCACCGCCGTGCGGGAGGTACTCGGTGGACGGGGGTGGGTTTCTCCGGAACTGGCGTTGATGGTGTTGTGCGGGCCGCGGGATATTTCTCCGGTTTCACCGGGGGCGTCAATACTCGACGAGGCCAGACTGACCCAGCGGGAAAAGGACGTCGTCCTGTTGGTGGCCGAAGGATATTCCAACAATGAAATAGCCATGCGACTCTGCATCGGGGTCAGCACGGTGAAGTTCCACGTCTCCAACGCCCTGCGGAAACTCGAATGCCGGGACCGGGCGCACCTGGCGGTCGTCCTGCACAAGCGCGGTTCCGTGCCGTTGCGTCCCGTGGCCTGACTCCGCACGGCGCGGGTCCCCGTCACCGGTTCCACCCGGAGGAGGAGGGCGTCGCGGCCCCACCGGGCGCGCCGCTCCCCTCCTCCGTCCGGGCGGCCCCGCGCGCCTCCTCCCACCAGTCGCGGTGGTCGCGGTACCAGGCGACGGTCTCGGCCAGCCCGCGGGCGAAGTCCTCACGGGGGCGGTAGCCGAGCTCCTCCCGGGCCCGGGTCCAGTCGACGGAGTAGCGCAGGTCGTGGCCCTTGCGGTCGGCCACCCGCCTCACCCGTTCCCACCCGGCCCCACAGGCCTCCAGGAGGAGTCCGGTCAGTTCCCGGTTGGTGAGTTCGGTGCCGCCCCCGATGTTGTAGGTGCGGCCCGGACGGCCCCGGGTGCGGACCAGTTCCACGGCCCGGCAGTGGTCCTCCACGTGCAACCAGTCCCGGACGTTGCGCCCGTCGCCGTACAGCGGCACGTCCAACCCGTCGAGCAGCCGGGTCACGAAGCGGGGGATGAGCTTCTCGGGGTGCTGGTGCGGCCCGTAGTTGTTGGAGCAGCGGGTGACGCGCACGTCCAGGCCGTACGTGCGGTGGTAGGCCCGGGCCAGCAGGTCCGCGGAGGCCTTGGAGGCGGAGTAGGGGGAGTTGGGCGCCAGGGGCTGCTCCTCGTCCCAGGATCCTTCCGCGATGGAGCCGTACACCTCGTCGGTCGAGACGTGCACGAAGGGGCCGACGCCGTGCCGCACCGCGGCGTCGAGGAGCACCTGCGTACCGAGCGCGTTGGTCCGCACGAAGTCGGTTCCGCCCGCTATGGAGCGGTCCACGTGGGACTCGGCCGCGAAGTGCACCACCTGGTCGTGCCCGGCCAGCAGACCGTCCACCACGGCGGCGTCGCAGATGTCGCCGTGGACGAAGGTCAGGCGCGGGTCGTCCCGCACGGCGGCGAGGTTCCGCAGCGTGCCCGCGTAGGTCAGCTTGTCCAGCACCGTGACGGTGACGTCGGCGCGGTTCGGGGCGAGCAGGCCGCGGACGTAGGTGGAGCCGATGAAGCCGGCCCCACCCGTGACCAGGATCCTCGTGGGGCGGCTGGACCGGTCGGGCCGGTCGGACTGGGTGGTCATGCGCGGATCTGGACCTTGCTGTGGTCGCCGAGGAGGAGCCGGTGCGCGGCGGGGGTGGCCGGAGCGGGCGTGACGGTGGCCTCACGGCCGATGAGCGACGCCTCGATCCGTCCGACCCCGTCGATGCGGGCGCCCTGGAGGACGATCGAGTACTCGATCTCGCTGTCCACGACGCGGCAGTCCTCGGCGATGGAGGTGTACGGGCCGATGACGGAACCGACGACGGTGGCACCGGCGCCGATCGCCGCCGGCCCCATGATACGAGAACGGACGATCCGCGCCCCCGGCCCGACCACGACCGGGCCGACCAGCTCCGACTCCGCGTCCACGGTGCCCTCCACCCGGGTCTCGGCGGTCTCCAGCACCGAGCGGTTGACCTCCAGCATGTCGGCGACGTTGCCGGTGTCCTTCCAGTACCCGGTGATCCGGGTGCAGCGGACGTCGTGCCCGGAGTCGACGAGCCACTGCAGCGCGTCGGTGATCTCCAGCTCGCCACGGGCGGAGGGGGTGATGGCGCGGACCGCGGCGTGCACCGCGGGGGTGAACAGGTAGACGCCGACCAGCGCCAGATCGCTCTTGGGGTACCGCGGCTTCTCCTCCAGGGCCACCACCCGCCCGTCGGCGTCCAGTTCCACCACGCCGAACGCGGTCGGGTCGCTCACCCGGGTGAGGAGGATGCGGGCGTCGGGGCGCCGGCTCCGGAACTCCTCGACGAGCGGGGTGATGCCGCCGATGATGAAGTTGTCGCCCAGGTACATCACGAAGTCGTCGTCACCGAGCCAGTCGCGCGCGATCAGTACGGCGTGCGCGAGGCCCAGCGGCGCCTCCTGGGGGATGTAGGTGACGCGCAGACCGAACCGGGACCCGTCCCCGACCGCGGCGCGGATCTCGGGCGCGGTGGCGCCGACGATGACGCCGACCTCGGTGATCCCGGCCGCGGCGATGGACTCCAGTCCGTAGTAGAGGACCGGTTTGTTGGCGACCGGGACGAGCTGCTTCGCGGAGGTGTGGGTGATGGGGCGCAACCGCGTGCCGCTGCCGCCCGCCAGGACCAGGGCCTTCATACAGTGCCTCCTCCCGCTCCGGATTCCCGGCCCCCGGGGTGGGGAACGGCCGTGCGGAGGGTCGTGCCGAGGGGGGTGCCGTCGGTGTTCACGGCAGTGGGTGGGGTCGGCTCGGACACCGCGAGGCGGGTCCGGCCGGGCAGCCGGTGCGGGCCTGTGCCGTCCGCAGCCGGTGGGCGTTCCAGGTGAAGGGGTGGTCCTCCACCAGCCTGAGCGGCTGGTAGCCCACCGTGATCACCTTCATCGCGGCCCAGCCCATCTCCCGCAGCGGGGCGGGCAGTCGGTGGGTGAGGTCGACGGCGACCGGGTCGGCACCGTCCTCGACGAGGTACCGGACGATCTCCTCCGTCGGGACCTGGACACGGGGACGGGGCTCGCGGGTCCCGGTGAACCCCTCGACCCACTCGGAGACGCACCGGTGGCCGTCCTCGGAGGCCACGTACCGCAGCCTGTCGTCGTCGTTGGCGATGACCGCCGGGGCCCGGCCGCGCTCCCGGTCGTCCCAGGAGTTCACCACGACCGAGCGGATCTGGAGGGCCTCCTGAAGGGCCCCCAACATGCTCCACCACGGGTCGTCGGTGGCATTGCACCCCACGGTCGCCAGGGGGGCGGGGCGTTTCTCGTCCAGGACCACCCCCACGGAGCACGTGATGCCGGGCAGCCCGGTGGGCAGGTCGGCGACGAGGGGCACCAGACCGGCCTGTTCGGCCTTGCGCCACAGCGCCCGCAGGCTCCGCCGTCGGGCGTTCTCCTTCCCGCCCGGCACGTCACCGGCGGCGTCGAGGTCCACCCTCACCCGGGGCAGCCGCAGCCGCCGCTCCCAGGCGACGGTGAACGCGTCGCGCTCCACCGTCTCCAGCAGCGCCGAGCGCAGCGCCATCTCCGCCCCCTGTCCCGAGGCCGCTCCCGAGGGGCTGGGGTCGAAGGCGCCGGCCTCCGCCGAGTGGTCGGGGTAGTCCACCAGCGGGGCCGGGACCAGCACCTCGCCGTCGTCCCTCAAGCGGCGGGCGGGGTACCAGGTCAGGGGTTCGTCGACCGCGTCGGGATCGCCCAGTGCCACGTCGGGGCGGTGGAAGGGCAGGGCGCGGGAGCCGAGTTCGCGCAGGGTGCCGCGGACCGCGCCGGGCGGCGCGCCCCCCTCGGGGAAGAGGGCGTACCGCTCGACGGCCTCACCGACGCCGCGGGCCAGGGTGTCGGTGCGCGAGTGCCCGTACGCCCCGACCACCCGCGGGGTGAGGGCTTCACCGGGGCGCCGGTCGGCATGCCGCCCGGCGGCCATGCGGACGACGACCCGCCACATCAGGTCGACGGGCGGGGACGGCGGCCGGACCTCGAACAGTTCGGCCAGGCCGTTGTCCGGTCGGAGGGTGGCCAGGAAGTCGATCACGCGCCGGCTCCGTTCCCCCCGAAGAACGGCAGCCCGACGCCCTCTTCCCCGTGCGCGGCGCGCAGGGCCAGCAGGACTCCCGCCCCGCCGCCGGCGAGGTCGGCCGATATCCGCAGGGACTCGTGGCCGAGGAAGGCCGGCCGGTCCTCGTACCGCACGGTCTGGAGCGCGAAGTCCTCGGCGTGCCGGCGCAGCCGTCGGGCGTGCTCCTCCCCCTCGCCGTCGGCCGCTCCCAGGTGTCCCAGCGCCAGCACCGTGCCCGCGCGCCCGTGGAACAGCCCGCCCTGGGCGATGAAGTGGTGTCCCGCCAGGTCCCGGACGGTGTCCCGGGCCCGCGCCAGCTCCGGGTCCGGGCGGTGGCGGAGCAGGTCGTGCAGCACCATCCCGGTACCGGCGCATCCCATGCCGAGCAGCGGTGTCCGACCGGGCGCGTCCTCGGGCAGCGGGGCGTCGGGGACCCATCCCAGACGGGCGAGGTCGGTGCGCAGCGCGGTCTCGGCGTGCTCCAGGAGCGCGGTGTCCCCCGTCTCCTCGTACAGCCGCAGCAGCAACAGCGCGCCGCCGGCCGGGCCGCGCAGCAGTCCGAAGCGCGACGGCGCCCCCTCCCGCGGCGAGTCCGGCCCGGCGGCCCGGTCGGTGACGATGCACGCGGTCCGCAGGGCCCGGTCCAGCAGCCCGCGGTCGCCGGTGCGCCGGGCCAGGTGGAGCAGGGTGAGTCCGATACCGGGCACTCCGGTCAGCAGCGAGTCGTCGGCCCCCTCCAGGGCGGCGTCGTCGATCCGGGAGAGGTACTCCAGGGCCGTCTCCGTCCGGCCCAGTCGGTCCAGGGCCAGGGCCACGCCGCACAGCCCGTCGTAGCAGCCCGGACCGGGCCCGTCCAGCCGGTCGGTGGCCGCGACGAGCCAGTCGGCGTGTTCCTCGGGCACCGGCACACCGGCCTCCGCCAGGGACCACAGCACCCCGGCCGCCCCGTGGGCGAGGCTCACGCCGCCCTCGGGGATGAAGAACTGTTCCGGATCGCCGGGGAAGAGGCGGTCCTCCCGCTCCGGGGTGGCGCAGGCGAGGATGCCCTCGCCGATCGCGGCGCGCAGGGCGGGCCAGGCGTCCGGGTCGCCCGCGCGCCGGTCGCCGGACCCGGACGGTGCCGCGCCGGCCCCGGCCGGGGTAGGCGGGCTCCACAGGTCGGCCAGCACCCGGTCGGCGTAGTCGGCCGGGACCGGGAAGCGCGCGGTGACGGCGTCGATCAGATCGGCGGCCTTCCGCGGCCCCCAGGGCAGCAGGGAGGTCAGGGGGATGAAGACCGCCAGCCGCAGGCAGCCCAGGGCGTTGCGGTCGATGTCCTCTCCGGTGCAGCCCTCCGGCGCGGTGAACCCGGCCGCGCCCATGGCCTGGTGGGTCGCCTCCCGGGGCGGTCCGGCCGTCTCGAAGTCGATGAAGCCGACGGTGCCGTCGGGGCGGACGAGGATGTTGGAGGGGTGCAGGTCGCCGAAGACGACGCCCCGCTCGTGCATGGCCGCCACACCGCGCTCGACGTGGTCCAGGACGGTCGTGGCCCACGCGGCGTACTCGGCGTACTCCTCGGCGGACCGGCTGCCGCGCACCAGCGGGTTGCGGCGCAGCATCTCCTTGGCCAGCGGTTCCCCGCGGACGTACTCCCGCACCAGGAAGTAGTGCTCGCGCCCCTTGCGGAAGTCGATCAGGCGCGGGACGCAGTCCAGTCCGGCCAGCCGCCGCAGCGCCTCGTACTCCCTGCGCTGGCGGTACAGGGCGTCTCGACCCTCCACCAGGCCGGCGAACGGGCGGGCCTCCCGCAGCAGGACCTCCTCGCCCGTGCGGGTGTCCGTGCCGCGGTAGATGCCGCCGCCGTTGGAGAAGTGCAGGGCGCCGGTGACCCGGTAGGGGAAGTCCTCCAGGGTGCCCGCGTTGCGCGCGGCCACCGCCTCCTCCAGGCACGCGGGGATCGTCACCCACTGCGGCGGTCTGAAGCCCGGACCCCGGTGGTCGGGGACCAGGCGGCCCTGCGGGTCGGTGATGCAGTGCACCGTCTCGCCGGAGGGGGTCCGCGCGGTGCGCAGGACGAACCCGCCGTACCGCACGTACAGCGGGCCGGAGCGCCACCGCAGGTCGCTGAGGATGTAGGGGCCCTCCTCGCCGTCCAGGAGGTCGCCCAGCTCGCCGAGGATCCTCTCCAGGTGCTTCTCGTCCAGCGGGTAGACGGTGATGAACTTGCCGCTGGCGCTGCGGTCCCCGTACTTGCCGTTGCGGTGTTCCAGGACGGGCAGGCCGCGGAGGAACTTGAAGGCGACGCCGTCGGCGACGCAGTACTTCCAGGTGATGTCGAGGACGCGCTGCGCGTTCTCGGGGGTGGCGGAGACGTGGATCTTCCAGCCCTGCTCCGGCAGGACGAGGTCGGGCGGGTTGACCCCCACCCACTCGGTGTCCTGCCCGCGCGTCCAGCCCGGCGGCAGGTCCTCGTGGACCTGCCGGAAGGCGCCCTCGTCGGGGTTCACCCGGGCGGGCATGTCGAAGAACGGGCTGCCCGGCGGACAGAACCGCAGGTGCTTTCCTACGTCCATGGTGTCTACCCAACCCCCTGGTTCGTGTGCCGTGTCACGGCGACCGCGTGCCGGTGCGGTGTGCTGGTGCTCGTGTGTCGTGTGGTGGCGCCGCCGCCGGTGCGGGACGCCGGGTCAGCGCCAGGTGGGCGCCACGTAGGTGAGGAACAACCACTCCCCCACCGGACGGCTGCCGACCTCCACGTAGGCCATTCCGTAGTTCTCGGACGGGGCCTCCTCCGCGCGCAGCGGGAAACTCACCACCGGCATCGGCAGGTCGTCGACCTCCCGGACCGGCAGGAACGCCGACAGCGGCGCGGTCCCGCTCCGCGGGGTGCCGTCGGTGACGACCCCGGTGCCGACATCGGTGCGCAGCACGACGCCGCGCCGCTGGAGGCGGACCTCCGTGCCCTTCCCGATCACGTCCACGTCGCTGGTCTCGGCCAGCACCAGCTCGATCCGGTCGCCGTCCCGCACGAAACCGCCGACGACGGTGTACGGCACCTTGACGAACGCCGTCAGGGCGATCACGGCGGCGGCGATCAGGACCGAGACCACGCCCGTGCGCCAGGGTCGCGCCCCGGCCCGCCGGGCCTCCTCCAGCAGCCGCCGGGCGCCGAGGCCGAGGCGGTACAGCAGGTAGCAGACGGCCGCGACCACCAGCACCGTGCCCAGCACGCCCAGGCTCTGGAGGATGTCCGCCCACAGGGTGGCGGCGACGCCCACCAGGTAGAGCGGGAAGACCATGCAGACCAGCCCGAACGGGACGGCCCAGGGCAGCCGGGGGAGCTCGCGGGCGTAGGTGCCGCCGAACAGGACCCTGGCGACGGCGCGCCGCGCGTCGGTCATCGCCCGGTCCCGCAGGTGGGAGATGTCCAGGTGGCTCATCAGGGCCAGGTAGCCGTCGAACTTCACGAACGGCACCAGGTTGAGCACGCCGGAGACGTAGGTCGAGACGGCGAACACCACCATGGCGTCGTACAGCGTCGACGCCCCGCCGGCGCGGCCGACGACCAGCGCGGAGACGGCGGCGGTCCCGCCGACGACGAGTTGGACGACGATGCCCGCCAACGCGATGCGGGTGCGCTGTTCCCTGCGCGGGAGCCGCCAGCCGTCCGACACGTCGCAGAAGAAGGCGGGCGTCATGTAGAACAGCATGAAGCCCATGCGGCTGGGACGTCCGCCGTAGTAGGCCAGGGCCGCCCCGTGGCCCAGCTCGTGCAGTCCGGTGGTGGCGAACGTCGCGGCCGTGACCGCGAACAGGATGGCGATGGGCAGCGGCTCGCCCAGCGACCGCGCCAGCGCGGGGGTCTGCAGCGCCAGGGCGATCACTCCGCCCAGGGCCAGGACGGCGGCCGCCACGGCCCCGGCTGGGGTGGCCAACCGTCCGATCAGCGGCATCATCCGGTCCAGCAGCCACTGCGGCTTGAGGACGGTGAACTGCAGCGTCATGGGGGGCACGTACTTGAACCAGGTGCCCTTGGGGCGGTGCTCGCTCCCGTCGTCCAGCAGGCGCGTCCGCTGGAGCTGCGCCACGGCCTTCTCGACGTCGGAGGCCGTCCACGGCGCTCCCAGCCGCCGCGCCAGGCCCTCGTGGTCCCGCTCGCCGTCCAGGGCCTCCAACAGGCGGCCCATGTCCGCCCCGACCCGGAGGTACTTCTGGCCGGCCTGGACGATCCACGGGGTGCCGGCCTCGGCGGGCTCGTGCACCACGACGTGCGGCGCGAGCCGGGGGCGCAGGACGTACTCGGTGTCGGCGGGCGTCGCGGCCGGCGCGGAGCCACCGTCCCGGCCGCGACGTCCCCGGAGTACGAGGGGCTTGGTCGGGCTCATGTGACGTCCCGGGTGACGAGCCGTCTGCGGGCCGCGTAGCCCGCCAGCGCCAGCCAGCCGGTGATCACCAGGAGCGCCCACGGGATGGAGAGCGCCTCCTCCTTGCCGTCCCGGTACACCGAGCCCATGGAGATCTGCATGGTGAACCTGCCCACCTCGGGCAGCAGGGCGAACAGCGTCTCGTCCACGAAGAGCGTCACCACCAGCAGCGTGGCCACCGTGGCGGCCTGGTGGCGGATGACCCAGCCGAGCAGCACGCCCCAGGGCGCGGCCAGCACGATCACGGCGAAGACGCCCACCAGGGTGAGGGTCGCCTCCCGGGTCCACTCGGCCTCCAGGCCGAACATGCCGAAGAACGCCCACAGGGACAGGGGCGCGAGGAGCACGGCGAGCAGCGCGAACAGCACGCCCATGGCCGTACCCACGATCGTCTTGGCCAGCAGCAGCCGGGTCCGTCCCCCGCTGAGCAGCACCGACCGGTTGACGGCGCCGGTTCCGTACTCGCGGCTCACGAAGACACCGCCGAACAGCAGGGAGGCCAGCAGGACGGAGAACCAGGACCGGATCACCTCGGCGGTGGCCGCCGCGTTGTCGGTCATTCCCTCGGCGAGCTGATGGTCCGCGGTCGCGGTGGCGCCGCTGCTGCCCAGCAGGCCCATGAACACGGCGACCGCGGCCATGATCCACCAGGTGCGTCCGCTCCAGGCCTTGAGCCACTCGGCGCCCAACAGGTCACGCATCGTCGCCTCCTCCCGTCGACGAGCCGGCCAGTTCGAAGAAGCGGTCCTCCAAACTGCCGCGGTCCCCGGACACCAGGTCCTCGATGGGGCCGCTGTAGCGCAGCGTGCGCTGCAGGATCACCACGTCGTCCACGGTCTGCTCGACCTCCGCCAACAGGTGGCTGGAGAGCAGGATGGTGCGGCCCTCGTCGGCGAGGGAGCGCAGGAAGGTGCGCAGCCAGCGGATGCCCTCCGGGTCGAGGCCGTTGGCCGGCTCGTCGAGGACCAGCAGTTCGGGGTCGGCCAGCAGGGCGGCGGCCAGCGCGTGGCGCTGACGCATGCCGGTCGAGTAGCCGCCGATCTTCCGGTTCGCGCTGTCGGCGATCCCCACCTGTTCCAGCACCTCGTCGACCCGCTTCGCCGGCAGGCCCAGCATCCTGGCCCAGATCCGCAGGTCGCGGCGGCCGGTGGTGCCGGGTATCGGGGCGATGCCGTCCATGCTGACGCCGATCCGGTGCGCGGCGTCCGGCAGTTCGTCGTAGGGCTCCCCGAAGACGGTGGCCGTGCCCACGCTGGGCCGCGCGAGGCCCAGGAGCATCCGCAAGGTGGTGGTCTTGCCCGCGCCGTTGCGGCCGAGGAGCCCCACGATGCGGCCCGGCCGCACCTCGAAGGAGACGTCCTCCACCGCGGTGACCTCGCCGAAGCGTTTGGTGACGCCGTGGAAGGCGGCTACCGCTGCGGTGCTCAACGCTGCCCCGCGGCACGGTTGTTGAGGTGGATCTGGTGGGCGCACAGGAACAGCACGCCCACGCCCAGGCCCAGCAGGATCCACTGCGCCGCCCCGTCGAGCATGGCGCCGACGGGCATCAGGACCATCGCGATGAGCGCGAGGAGCATCGCGATCGACTTGTTCGACGGCTTTCCGGCTGTGGAGTCCGGCATGTGATTCTCCGTTTTCCGAGGTACGTGTCGTGGGGGGAGGGTCCGGTCCGAGCGGTTCGCCGCTGTCGCCGGCCGGGTTCCGCCCGGGCCCGGAGGGATTCTCCCGGTCCGGGCCCGGGCGTCGTCACGGTGTTCCCGCGACGGACGCCGGGAACACCGGGGCGGTGGGGTGCCGGGAGGACCGCCGAGGCGGCCCTCCCGACCCCCGGGCCCGAGGGGCTCAGGTGACGGCGATCGCGCCGACGCTGAGCGTGCTGACGGCCAGGCTGAAGGTCAGGCCGTCCTTGAAGCCGGTGTAGAAACCGGGGGCCTCCATGGCCTCCAGCTCCTGCATCCCCAGCTCCAGGGCGGGAACGGAGTTATCCTGCTTGGCCAGGGCCGCCGAGGACTCGACGATCGTCTGCATCTCTTCTCCTCCTTCCGCTGCGGTCGTAGGGGCGGTTCCGCCGGGCCGGCGCCCGGGCCGCGGTGCGTGCGGCCTGGGCGCCTCCGAGCCGGAGCACCGGCTCAGGTGATGGCGGCACCGCTGACGGCGACGTACACGCTCGCGTAGCCGATCGCGCTGGTGACGACGGTGCCGGTACCGAACCCGGCCCAGGTCGCCCAGCCGGGGGCCTCCATGGCCTCCAGCTCCTGCATGTCGAGCTCGAGCTCCGGGCCGAAGCCCGCGTCGATGGTTCCCTGCATTGCGTTCCCTCCTTCCAAGGGGTGATCCGCTTGTGGTCCTCCGGCCGCCCGATGGGGTCGGGAGCCGGAAGTCTGTGGTGGGCCGGTCAACAGGCGACCGGCTCCGGTTCGACGGCCGCGGCCAGGACCCGGCGCACGTCGGCGGCCCCCAGGTCGCCGAGCATCGGCAGCCCCGCGCCCCAGGCGCGCATCGTGCGCCGGACCGTGGCGGCCAGCGCCTCCTCGCCGACGGCGATCCGCCGCCGCACCAGCCAGGTGTCGAGCAGCGCGGTGACACCGGCGACCGGGTCGTCGGGCAGGGCGTCGGGGTCCGTCGCCCGCAGGGTCCGCCAGATCCGGTCGAGCCGGCGTGCCGACCCCCACCGTTCGTCCCCCTCCGCCGCGGCCCGCCACAGCGGGGGCAGCAGGGCGGCCACGGCGGTCATCTTGCGCACGCCCAGCTCCCAGGAGAGCTCGTTGGCCAGGTACCAGCCCTTGGCGCCGAACCGGTTGCGGCCCACGTTGGTCCAGCCCAGGTGGCTGAGGCCGCTGAGCTTGGCGATCTCCAGGCGGAGCCCGTCGCCGGGGGGACGGCCGGCCAGCCGGTCGTCGCGCACCCGGTGGCCCAGTTCGGCCAGCCGCCGGACCAGGACCTCGGTCAGGGCGTCCTCCGTGGGCAGGTCGTGGTGGTCGCCGATGTACAGGCTGACCAGTCGGAACAACGCCTCCAGCACGCCCTCGGCCAGGAGTTCGTCCGGCAGCGTGGCCGTGGCCAACGGGTCGATGACGGCGACGTCCGGGTGGAGCCCCTCGCCCAGGACCAGCCGTCTGCCCTGGGGGGTCGCCAGGCAGGCGGCTCCGCTCAGCTCGGCCCCGGTGCCGACCGTGGTGGGCACGGCGACCAGCGGAACGTCGTGCCCGGCCGCGGCGGGGAGCATGACCAGCCCGCCCCGCTGCGGCAGCGCGACCCGGGCGCGCTGGGCCGGGTCGCGCAGGACGACGGCCAGTTTGGCCTGGTCCAGCAGGGCGCCCCCGCCGACGCCGACCACCAGCTCCGCCTCGGCCAGCCGGTCCGCCAGCGCCAGCACGTCCTCCAGGTTCCCCGGCCCGCTGCGGACGACCGACTCGACCCGGCGACCGCCCTCCCGGAGCCGGGACCGCAGCCGTGCCGTCAACGCGCCGTCCGCGACCCGGGCGTCCGCCAGTACCGCCACGTTCCGCTCGGGACGGGTGGCGAGCCAGTCGTCGAGCCCGTCGCACCCGAACAGCGTCCGGGTCGGGCAGTGCCACGCCAGGCTCATCCGCGCGCTCCGGAGGGGACGGGCCGGTCGGGGGCGGCGGCGCGGGCGGCGAGGCCGGCGGCGTGGGCGGCGAGGCCGGCGCGCACCCGTTCCATCAGCTCCGCCAGGTCGGCCTCGGTGTAGGTCAGGGCGGGGAAGAGCTGGACGCAGTGCGGGCCCGGGTGCACGATGGCGCCCGCCTCCCTGATCGCGGCGACCACCTTCGGCACCTCGGCGTGGGGCAGTGGCGCCCCGTCGGGGCCCGCCAGCCGGACGGCCCGGAAGCACCCGACGCCGGTGGTCCCCGTCACCTCGGGACGCTCGGCGACCAGCGACTCCAGTTCCCGGTCGAGCCGCTCGGCCAGGTTCCGCCCCAGCGCCACGGCGTCCAGCCTGCGCATCTCCTCGATGGTGGCCAGGATCGCCGCGCAGGTCGCGGGGGCGCCCGCCTGGGTCTCGCCGTGGGTGAGCACCGTGCCGGGGCCGTCGAACGCCGCCGCCACCCCTCGGGAGACGACGACCGTCGCCGCCGCCATCGTGCCGTTGGTCAGCCCCTTGGAGGCCACCAGCAGATCGGGGGGTTCGGGCCAGCGCTGGGAGGCGAAGAGCGAACCGGTGCGGCCGAAGCCCGTGGCCACCTCGTCCGCGACCAGCAGGAAGCCGTGTTCCTCCCGCAGGCGCAGCAGTTCGGCGACGTACTCGGCCTCCAGCGGGATCGCGCCGGAGCCGAGGACGGGTTCGACGACGACCGCCGCGATCCGGTCGGCCTGCCGCCCCAGCAGCGTGGCCAGTTCGGCGGTGTCGTTCGGGGTGACGTGCCGTACCAGTCGCTGGTCCACCCCGTACACCGGCTGGCCCAGGTCCTCGCCGGTGAGGGCGAAGCTGCCGAAGGTCAGCCCGTGGTAGCCGCCGCGCAGCCCCACGACCACCTTGCGCCGGGGCTCGCCGCGCAGCGCGTGGTACAGCCGTGCCACCTTCATGACCAGGTCGTTGGCGGCCCCGCCGGAGGTGGAGAAGAGGACCCGTCCGTAGTGCTCGGCGCCGCACAGGTCGACCAGGGCGTCGGCGGCCTGCCGTGCGCAGGCGCTCTCGTAGCGGAAGAGCGTGAGGTAGGACGCCTCCCGCAGGGCGGTGGCGACGGCGTCGGCGATCGCGGGATTGCCGTAGCCGAGGTTGCAGTTCCACAGTCCGCTGGTGCCGCAGAGCAGTTCGCGCCCGTCGGCGAACCGGACCCTGACGCCCTCGGCCGAGACCGCGCACAGGCTGTCGTCGCCCTGGAGTTCGGGCGGCAGCAGGGAGGGCCACAGCGCCTGTCGCGTGCTCATCGCGCCACCTCCGCTTCCAGCAGTACGTCCTCGTGCCGCCCGCCGGTGGTCGGGAGCACGTGCCGGTCCCGTACCCGGAAGCCGGCCTCGGACAGTTCGTCCGTCAGCCGCCGGGCGGGCAGCACGGCGACGGTGGAGACCGCGGCGTACACCGGCCCCTCGTCCGGGCCGCCGGGGTCGGCGGGGAGGATGGTGACGGTGCGCGTGCCGGCCGCCGGGTCCCAGAACTCGTGCAGGTGGTAGGCCCGTCCGCCGGCGCCCACGCCGTCGATCCGGGTCTCCGTGGGGGTGTCCGCGCCAGAGGCCATGTCGACGGTCGACAGCAGGAAGGTCCCGCCGGGCGCCAGGTGGGCGCGCACCGAGCGGTAGAGCCCGGCCCGGCCGTCCTCGTCCAGCAGCGACACGGAGGTGGTGCCCAGGACGACCGATCCGAACGTGCGGCCCAGACAGAAGTCGCTCATGTCCGCCCGCACCGGTGTGCAGCGCTCCCGCAGCCGCGCGGGCGCCTCGGCCAACCGCGCGGCCAGCAGCTCCAGCATGGGGGCGGACAGCTCCAGCGCGGTGACCTCCCTGCCCGCGGCGAGCAGCGGCATCGTCAGCCGGCCGGAACCGGCGGCGAGTTCCAGGACCGGTCCACGGGTGCGGCGGACCAGGGTGACCAGCTCGCGCACCTCGAAGGTGTCGTGGCGGCACAGGTCGTCGTAGACGGGCGCGCCGAACTCGCCGTACACGTCGCACAGCACCACCCGGTCGCCGAGCCGGGCCAGTGTCCTGCCGGCCTCCCCGGGGACGGCGCGCGGCGCACCGTCGACGGTCCGCGCCGTCATCGCTCCGCCCCCGCCGGCTCCACCAGCCGCACGCCCGCACTCCCGAAGGAGGTCGCGACCTTGTCGAGCACCGCGCGGTCCGCGTAGGCGGCCGCCTCCCGCGCGGAGCCGCAGACCAGGAGGGCCTCGATCACCTTGGCCGCCTCGATGCCGACCTGGAAGAACCTGCCGCCGTCGGGGACGTGCACATAGGCCGCCTCCTCCGTCCACAGCAGCAGGGGCACCCGGACACCGGCCGCGTCGGCGGCGGTTCCGTCGGCGTCCCGTTCGGCGAGGGCCGGCGCCAGCCGTCCGCCGAAGCCGGAGACCCTCAGGCCCGCGACGCCGCGGGACCGCAGTTCGCGCACGGCGTCCAGGGCGGCCAGGTACCGGCCCGACCAGGGCCGTTCGGCGAGGGCGGCCAGGCGGGCCCGCTCGGGCACGGCCTCGGCCAGGCAGACGGCGCACGGGTGGGGGGAGTCGGCGTTGAGCCGCTCCCACTCGGCCTCCAGCGCGTCGAGGTCGAGGCCGTCGGCGACCTCGCCCAGCCGGCGCCCGCCGGGGGAGACGGAGATCCGGCCGTCCGCGGCCACGTACAGCCGGGTGCGCGGGCCGTCGCCGTCGGGTCCGGCGCCCAGGGCGGACACGTCGGCCAGCCGTACGGCCGGGTCGGTGGCGAAGGTCGCGAACTCGCCCTTCTCCCGGGCCCGGTCGGCGTCGGCCAGGTACGCCTGGAGGTCGGTCTCCTCGGTGATCCTCACCAGGGTCGGGCCGATCACCGACATGTACTCGCTGGTGCCGTAGTCCTGGACCTGCAGGAAGAAGGAGTCGCCGACGGAGAGTTCGTCGCCGGGTTCGGCCAGGGAGCCCTCGTACTCCAGGACGAGGGGGGTCGCCCCTCCCCCGGCGGGCGCGTCCGGCTCTGCGCCGTCCACCGCGCCGTCCACCGCGCCGTCCACCGTCTGCGGGACGAACACCGCGCTGTCGGCGTCGACGAGCCCGGAGGCGAGCAGGGGGCCGAGGTGGTCGGCGTTCTCCAGCACGACGGTGTGGACGTTCCGCTGCTCGCGCCGTCCGCCGCCGGGGCGCGTCCGGCCCGTCCCCCAGGACGCCAGATGCCGCTTCGCCCGGCTCATACGGCCCTGTTCCATCTTCCCGTCCTCCTCGTCACCGACTGTCCCGTCACGTGCCGTGCCGTCACCGGCCGCTGTCTTCACCGGCTGCTCCCTCCGCGTCGGCGACGGCCGCCAGGATCGCCTTGAGGTTGGACATCGCCACCTTCGGGCCGTGCAGGTTGTACACACCGGTCAGGTTGAGGACCAGTTCGTCCACCCCGGCGGCGCGGAACTCCGCGAACCGGCCGAGGAGTTCGTCCATGTCGCCGTGGAGGAAGCCGCCGCCCTCCACCAGCCGCTCGGCGCTCAGCACGGGATCGTCGGCCACGACCTCGATGCCCGCCTTGCCGAGCATGTCCACGTAGTGGGGGGCCGCCAGGTGCGCCGCGTTGCTCGCGAGGGCCACCTCGGCGGGCCCGTGCCCGGAGCGGCGCAGCGCGACCGGCACCATCGCCGTCAGGTGGGGCACCGGCCGGCCGGCCGCCGCCGCGCCCTCCCGCAGCGCGGGAAGCACCGTCTCCCGCAGGTGCTTCGCGGGGGTGAGCCAGGTGACGGCGGCGTCGGCGACCTCGCCGGCGAGCCGTGCCATGCCCGCCCGCAGCACTCCGAGGCCCACGCGCACCGGTGGCGCCGACGCCGGCGGGAGGGCTCCGTGGCAGGAGAAGTACTCGCCCTCGTGCCGCACGGTCCCGCCCGTCAGCAGCCCGCGCACGATCGTGAGGTACTCGCGGGACGCCGTCAGCGGACTGGCGTAGGGGAAACCCAGCAGACTCCGTTGGAAGGACTTCCCGCCGGGACCGAAGCCCGCCAGTACCGGCCGGCCCGTCGCCATGGCCAGCGAGCGCGCCTGTTGGGCGGCCTCGAAGGGGTGCCGCAACGGCATCAGGGTGACGCCCAGTCCGGTGGGGACGCGGAATCCCGCTCCGGCGGCGGCGGCGAACCCCTGGAAGGGCTCGACCATCATGGCCTGGCCCTGCCACAGTCGTTCGGCGTGCGTCCACTCGACCAGAGCGGCGTACGGCAACACCTGTTCCGGCCTTCTCGGCAGAAACGGTATGAGCACCGAATACTTCACGCGCCAACTCCCCCGAAAACGTGCGCGTCCGTGGAATACCCAGGACGCACCCGTACAACATTTCCACGGCCGGATCATCGACGCTCGAAGCGTCGCCGTTCTCGGACGGAACCGTGAACCGCACTCACCCGGCAGTCCTCCCCGGCGCCGAGCGCGATCGTCAATCTAGTCACGGTGCCTCAGGTTCCGCTCCCGTCCCGAGAACAGTTGTCCGCCCCCGTCCCGAGACGGGGAAAACGGCGCCCCGACCGGTTGTCCCCGCCCTGGGACGGAGCCGGTTGACACTGGTCAGCGCTTCGTTCACCCTGTTCGCGGGCGCCCCGTGGTGGGGCGGCTCGGCCCCGGGGGGCTCATCGGTGGGCCGGTACGGCGGCGTTGGACGGCGGTGTCGAACGGCGGCGTCGAACGGGGGCATCCCGGTTCCGTGCGTCCGCGGCACCGCGTCCGGTGCGCGGCGGGCGCATCGGCTCGACTCTCCATCACGCTGCCACGACTGTGCGCGGGCGAACTCCCTCGGCCCGGAAAGGTTGTCCCGGCCAGGAGAATTCACGAACCCACCGGCCGCACGAGAGGAATTGCCGATGCCCCGTTTCTCCGTCATCTGCCCGACCTACAACCGCGGTCCGGCGATTCTCTCCACCCTGGAATCCGTCCGGGCCCAGACGGTGGAGGACTGGGAGCTGATCGTGGCCTCCGACGGCAGTGACGACGACACGGACGAGGTGGTGGCCGAGGTCGCGGCGCGGGACGGCCGGGTCCGCCTGCTGCGCACCCCGCGCTTCGGGTTCCAGGCCGGGCCGACGAACCTGGCGCTCAAGGAGGTGTCGGGCGAGGTCGTCGCCTACCTCGACCACGACGACCGGTGGGATCCCCACCACCTCGCCCTGCTGGCCGAGGTGTTCGACGAGGGCGCCTCGTTCGCGGCCACCCGGGCGCGCAAGGTGACCGCGGCGGGCGAGGTCGTCTCCGTCGCGGACCCGCTGACCATGTGCTGGCACCCCGAACTCCAGTTGATGAACCCGCTGTTCGAGAACAGTTGCGCGGCGCACCGGGTGGAGCTGGCCGAACGGGTCGGCGGCTGGACGGAGTCCCCCATCGGGCTCGAGGACTGGGACCTGTGGGTGCGGCTGACGGACACGGGCGCCCGCTGCACCACCCTCCTGGACGTCTCCGTCAGCATGCTGGAGGACCCGAGCACCCGGCAGCACCGGCTGCCGTGCGCGTACGAGCACGAGATCGCGCGCTTCCCCGACGCGCGCGGCGCCCGCGCCGCCTACCGCGCCCTGACCCACCCGCGCCACTTCGAGGCCGGGTACGAGGCGGCGACCCGGGACCTGCTGGAGTGGTACGGGTCGCTGGCGGACCGCGGGGAACTGGTCTACCCGCGCGGCTGGCAGGGGGGCCGCGCGGCCCTGGAGCGGGCGGTGCGCCGGCACGTACGGGCGGTCCGCCCCGTCTGGCACAACCTGATCATCGAACCCCGGGACGGTCACCACGCGCTGGCCATGGTGCTGGGCACGATGTCCGCCGCGCACGCCGAGCGCTACAGCGCGTACTTCCGCCGGACCATGCGCCACCAGCAGGCGTTCTTCGAGGAGGTCCTGCCGGAGGGGAGCGTGCTGCGGTGAGGCTCCCTTCGGAACTCGACCGTCTGCTGAGGGAGGCGCGGGGCCGCGTGTACACGCGGACCGAGCGGGTTCCCCTCGCCGGTCTGGACGGCTGGCACGAGGATCCCGCGACCGGCTCGATCCGGCACCGCAGCGGCGGGTTCTTCTCCGTGGAGGGCGTGGGGGTGCGGCGCCCGGGGCACCCCGTGCCGCACTGGGAGCAGCCGATCATCAACCAGCCCGAGATCGGTCTCCTGGGGCTGCTGGTCAAGGACTTCGGCGGAGTGCCGCACTGCCTGGTCCAGCTCAAGGCCGAGCCGGGCAACCGCAACGGCATCCAGCTCTCGCCCACGGTGCAGGCGACGGCGAGCAACTACCGCCGGGTGCACGGTGGTTCGCCGGTGCCGTACCTGGAGTACTTCGCCGGCGCCTCCCCCGTCTCCCCCGCCTCCCCGCGTCGGCGCGTGGTGGCCGACGTCCGCCAGTCGGAACAGGGCGCGTGGTTCCTCCGCAAGAGGAACCGCAACATGGTCGTGGAGGTCACCGAGGAGGTCGAGGTCCGGGAGGGCTTCCTGTGGCTGACCCTGACCGAGCTGCACGGCCTGTTGGCCGTGGAGGACCTGGTCAACATGGACACCCGGTCGGTCCTGGCCTGCCTGCCGTCCGGTCCGGCGGTCGCGGCCGGGCCGGCCGCGACCGCCGGACCGGACGACTTCGCCGCCTCGGTGGTCCGCTCCGGCCGCGGCGATCCGCCCGCCCTGCACCCCACCGAGGCCGTGCTGAGCTGGATCACCGACGCCCGGGTGCGGACGGAGCTGGAGGTGCGGCCCCGACGGCTCGACGAACTGGCGCGGTGGCGGTACGACGAGGAGGGCGTCAGCCACGACAGCGGGCGGTTCTTCAGCGTCATCGGGGTGCGGGTGGAGGCCTCCGGCCGCGAGGTGAACGGCTGGAGCCAGCCGATGCTCGCCCCGCACGGCACCGGGATCGTGGCCTTCCTCGTCACCCGGGTGGCAGGAGTGCTGCACGTTCTGGCGCAGGTGCGCGCCGAGCCCGGGTACGCGGACGTCGCCGAGCTGGCGCCGACCGTGCAGTGCGTGCCGGAGAACTACGACGTCCTGCCGCCCGCCGCCCGTCCCGCCTTCCTGGACGACGTGCTGGGGGCCGACCCGGCGGACGTCCGCTTCGACACGGTGCTGTCGGAGGAGGGCGGGCGCTTCTACCACGCGCGCACCCGCCACCTGGTCGTGGAGACCCCGCACCTGCCCGAGCCCCCCGACTTCCGCTGGTTGACGCTGCGCCAGTTCTCCGACCTGCTGCGCCACAGCCACTACGTCAGCATGGAGGCCCGCAGCCTGCTGGCGTGCCTGCGTTCCCTGGCCGTGGCGGCGCGGGAACCGGACGGGGTGCCCTCGTGAGCCGCCCCGCGGAGCGTGCCCCGCGTCCGCTGGTCACCGTGCTCGGGGCCGCCGGCTTCATCGGTTCCGCCGTGACCGCCCTGTTGGCCCGGCGCCCCGTCCGGCTGCGTGCCGTCGTCCGCCGGCCGGTCGCCGTGCCCGGCCCGGGACCGGCCGAGCTGGAGGTCCGACCGGCCGACGTCACCGACCGCGCGGCCCTGGCCGACGCGGTGGCCGGCTCCGACGCGGTGATCCACCTCCTGGCGCACCGCGCGCCGAGCGGAAGCTGGCGGGTGCCGGAGGGCGACCGGACCGCCGAGCGGGTGAACGTCACCGTCATGCGCGACCTGGTCGACATCCTGGGGGCCGCGCGGGGCGACGGGCCGCCTCCGGTGGTCGTCTTCGCCGGCACCGTGGGCACCGACGGCGGCGCGGCCTCCGACGCGTCCGCCCCGGCCAACGCCTACCAGCGGCAGAAGCTCGCCGCCGAGGAGCTGTTGCACACCGCGTCGGCACGCGGCGCGCTGTGCGGGACGACACTGCGGCTGCCCACCGTCTTCGGTCCGCCGACGGCTCCCGGCCGCGAGGACCGGGGCGTGGTCACGGCCATGGCCCGCCGGGCGCTCGCGGGCGAGCCGCTGCCCCTGTGGCACGACGGCTCGGTGCGGCGGGACCTGCTGTACGTCCGGGACGCGGCGCGCGCCTTCGTGGCCGCGCTGGACCACGCCCCCGAACTCGCCGGCCGGGCCTGGACGGTGGGCACCGGTCACGGTGTGCCCGTCGGCGAGCTGTTCCGCACGATCGCCGCGCTCGTCGGTGCCCGCACCGGCCGCCCCCCGGTGCCGGTGGTCACCGTCGACCCGCCCGACTCCGCCGTCGGGGCGGACCTGCGCGGTGTGACGGCGGACCCGTCGGCGTTCCGCGCCGCCACCGGCTGGCGGCCCCTGGCACAGCCGCGGGCCGCGTTGGAGGAGACCGTGGCCGCGTTGGCCGCGGCGGACGGAACCGTCGCGTTGGCCGCGGCGGACGGAACTGCCGCGTTGGCCGCGGCGGACGGAACTGCCGCGTTGGCCGCGGCGGACGGAACCGCCGCGCCGGCCGCGGCGGACGGATCGTACGGGAACGCGTACGACGAGAGGAGCCAACTGTGACCACCCGTGTCTGGGACTACCGCGCGGAGTACCACCAGGAACGCGAGGACATCCTCGACGCCGTGGAGACGGTCTTCGAGTCCGGCCGGCTGATCCTCGGCGAGAGCGTGCGCGGCTTCGAGCGGGAGTTCGCCGCCTACCACGGTGTCGAGTGCTGCGTGGGGGTCGACAACGGCACCAACGCGGTCAAGCTGGCCCTCCAGGCGCTGGGCGTCGAAGCGGGCGACGAGGTGATCACGGTGTCCAACACCGCGGCGCCCACGGTGGTCGCCATCGACGCGATCGGCGCGGTCCCCGTCTTCGTGGACGTCCGCGAGGACACGTACCTGATGGACACCGACCTGGTCGAGGCGGCCGTCACCCCCCGCACCAAGGCCCTGCTGCCGGTCCACCTGTACGGCCAGTGCGTCGACATGGCGCCGCTGCGCGAGATCGCCGAGCGGCACGGGCTGGTGGTCCTGGAGGACTGCGCCCAGGCCCACGGCGCCCGCCACCACGGCCGGCTCGCCGGGACCATGGGCGACGCGGCCGCCTTCTCCTTCTACCCCACCAAGGTGCTCGGCGCCTACGGGGACGGCGGAGCCGTCATCACCCGTGACGAGGAGGTGGACCGGCGGCTGCGACGGCTGCGGTACTACGGCATGGAGGACCGCTACTACGTCGTCGAGACGCCGGGCCACAACAGCCGCCTGGACGAGGTGCAGGCCGAGATCCTGCGACGCAAGCTCACCCGGCTGGACCGGTACACCGCAGGCCGCCGGGCGATCGCCGACCGCTACGCCGAGGCGCTGGGCGACACGTCCCTGGTGCTGCCGCGGACGGCGGACGGCAACGAGCACGTCCACTACGTGTACGTGGTGCGGCACCCCCGGCGCGACGACATCCTGGCCGCCCTGCGGCACCACGGCATCGAGTTGAACGTCAGCTATCCCTGGCCGGTGCACACCATGTCCGGTTTCGCGCACCTGGGCTACGCCGAGGGGTCCCTGCCGGTCACCGAGGCCCTGGCGCGGGAGATCTTCTCCCTGCCGATGTACCCGTCGCTGTCGCCCGACGTCCAGGACGAGGTCGTCTCGGCCCTCCGCACGGTGTTGGCGGAGCTGTGAGGGTGCGGCGGATGGAGGTGGACGGCGCGCTGGAGTTCACTCCCGTCGTCCACCACGACGACCGCGGGCTGTTCGTCTCGCCCTTCCAGGAGACGGCCTTCGCCCGGGCGCAGGGGGGGCCGCTCTTCCCCGTGGCGCAGGCCAGCCACAGCAGGTCCCGACGCGGTGTGGTGCGGGGTGTGCACTTCACCTCCCCGCCCGCGAGCGTCGCCAAGTACGTCTCCTGTCCCCAGGGGGAGGTGCTGGACATCGTGGTGGACGTCCGGGAGGGCTCGCCGACGTTCGGCTACTGGGAGGCCGTGCGCCTGGACCAGCACACGTCGCGCGCCCTGTACCTGCCGCCCGGGGTGGGACACGCGTTCGTCGCCCTGCGGGACGACACCGTCGTGTCCTACCTGCTGTCCGCCGAGTACGTCGCCGAGCACGAACGGGCGATCTCCGTGTGGGACCCGCAGCTCGGCCTGCCGATCCCCACGGACACGGAACCGGTGCTGTCGGCCCGGGACCGGGCCGCACCCACTCTCGCCGAGGCCAGGGCGGCCGGGATCCTCCCCCGGTACACCCCTGGCACGACCCCTTCCGGAGGTAGGAGAACGTGACGACAAGCTGCCGTGTCTGCAAGGGTCCGGTGCGGGAGTTCCTGGACCTGGGGCGCCAGCCCCTGTCCGACGCGTTCCCCGTGCCCGGCCGTACCGAGGAGGAGTTCTTCTTCCAACTGGCGGTGGGCCGGTGCGAGGAGTGCACGATGGTGCAGCTCCTGGAGGAGGTGCCCCGGGAGCGGATGTTCCGCGAGGACTACCCCTACCACTCGTCCGGTTCGTCGGTGATGCGCGCGCACTTCGAGGAGACCGCGCGCCGGCTGTTGGCCACGGAGCTGAGCGGTGACGACCCGTTCGTCGTCGAGATCGGCTGCAACGACGGCGTCATGCTCGCCACCGTGAGCGAGGCGGGGGTGCGGCACCTGGGGGTAGACCCCTCCGGTGGGGTCGGCGAGGTCGCCCGCGACAAGGGCGTGCGGGTGCGCACCGCCTTCTTCGAGGAGTCCACGGCGCTGGACATCGCCGCCGGCGAGGGCCCGGCCGACGTCGTCTACGCCGCCAACACCATCTGCCACATCCCCTACCTGGAGTCCGTCTTCCGTGGGCTGGACGCCCTGCTGAAACCCACGGGAGTCTTCGTCTTCGAGGACCCCTACCTGGGCGACATCGTCCGGCGCACCTCCTACGACCAGATCTACGACGAGCACTTCTACCTGTTCACGGCCCGCTCGGTGCGTGCCATGGCGCGGGGCTTCGGCTACGAGCTGGTGGACGTCGAGCGTCTCCCCGTCCACGGCGGCGAGGTCCGCTACACCATCGCCCGCCGGGGCGCGCGCACCCCCTCGCCGGCCGTCGCCGAGCTGCTGGCGGAGGAGGAGCGCACCCGCCTGGCCGACCTCGACACCCTGCGGGGCTTCGCCTCCGCGGTGCGCCGCAACCGGGACGACCTGCTCGCCCTGCTGCGCCGGCTGCGCGACGAGGGGCGCCGCGTGGTGGCCTACGGGGCCACCGCGAAGAGCGCCACCGTCGCCAACTACTGCGGCATCGGACCGGAGCTGGTGTCCTTCGTCTGCGACACCACCCCGGCCAAACAGGGCCGTCTGACGCCCGGCTCGCACATCCCCGTCCGCGGCCCTGAGGCGTTCCGTGATCCCTATCCGGACTACGCGCTGCTGTTCGCGTGGAACCACGCCGAGGAGATCATGGCCAAGGAGGAGGGTTTCCGGGCGGCGGGCGGTCGCTGGATCCTCTACGTGCCCGACGTCCGCCTGGTCTGATCCGCGGCCCCTCCCGATCGGTGCGGTGCCCGGTCGGGAGGGGCCGTGTAGTGTTCGTCCTCCCCGATGTGGTGCGTGAGGAGGTGGGATCGATCAACGCCAGGTCAGGTCGGGCGCTCCCGTCCCACGGTCCCGTGAAGCCGGCGGTGTCGTCGCGCGGGTGACCGTGGGGGCGCCCTTCGGCTCTCCGGAGGCTCCCGTGTCACTCCCCGTTCCCTCGGCTTCCTCCCTTCCTTCCGTCTCCCCCCTCTCCCCCGTGGCCCCCTCGCCGTCCTTCCCCGCGCTGTCGGCCGTCGCCGCCGGGCTGCGTGCCGCCGGTTGCGTCTTCGCCGAGGACGAGGCACGGCTGGTCCTCTCCGCCGCCCGCACCCCGGACGACGTCGCCGCCATGGTGGAACGGCGTGCGGCCGGCCTGCCGTTGGAGCACGTCCTGGGCTGGGCGGAGTTCCGCGGGCTGCGGATCTCCGTCGGCGCCGGGGTGTTCGTACCGCGCCGCCGCACCGAGTTCCTCGCCGATCGAGCGGTGGCCGCCGCCCTCCGGGTGGTGCGGCGGGAGGGCCGTCCACCGGTGGTCGTCGATCTGTGCTGCGGCTCGGGCGCGGTCGGCGCGGCGCTCGCCGCGGCCGTGCGCCGGGCGGGTTCCCCCGTCGAACTGCACGCCGCCGACGTCGATCCCGAGGCGGTGCGCTGCGCCCGGCGCAACGTCGCCGACGTGGGCGGTCTGGTGCACGAAGGGGACCTGTACGGGCCGCTGCCCGTCGCGCTGCGCGGCCGCGTCGACGTCCTCGCCGTCAACGCCCCCTACGTGCCCACCGGGGAGATCGGCCTGTTGCCGGCGGAGGCCCGCGACCACGAGCCGGCGGTGGCGCTCGACGGCGGGTCGGACGGGCTGGACGTCCAGCGCCGGGTGATCGCGGGGGCGCCGGAGTGGTTGGCGGCGGACGGGACGCTGCTGGTGGAGACGGGACGCCGGCAGGCGCCGCTGACGGCGGAGGCGGTGGTCCGCGCCGGGTTGGTGCCGGAGGTGGCCGTCCACGAGGAGTTGGAGGCCACCGTCGTCGTCGGCGTCCGCCCGGCTCCCGAGCGGTGAGCCGGGGCGTGGCTCCCGGCGCCTCGATCCCGCGGCCGTCGCGCCGCTCGAAGACCGCCCGCGCCGTCCCGTGACGCGCCCCGGGGCCGGGACGTCCCGTCGGGATGTCCCGGCCCCGGGTGGGAGCCGTGGTCACGGCCGTGCGTCAGGTCACCGGACCGTGCACGCGCTCCCGTTCAGGGACACGGCGGTCGGGTTGGACGCCTGCCCGCCGGAGGTGCCGTTGAAGCCGAAGCTCACGGTGCCGTTCGTCGGGATGGTGCCGTTCCACTGGACGGGCTTGGCGACGACGTTCCGCCCCGTCTGGGTCACCTGGGCGTTCCATGCCTGGGTGATCCTCTGGTCGTCCGCGAAGGACCAGGTCAGCTCCCAGCCGTTGAGCGTGGTGGTGCCGGTGTTCTTCACCGTCACGTTGCTGCTGAAGCCACCGTTCCACCGGTGCGAGGTGTAGGTGACCTCGCAGGAGGCGTCCTCGCCCGGCTCCTCGCCCGGGTCCTCGCCGCCCTCGCCGCCCGAGCCGAGGTCGTCGGCGTAGGAGGCGATCCAGGCCAGCGGGGCGTTCCAGTTGATGGTGATCTCGTTGGTGGCCCAGGACTCGATGTCGTCGATGTAGCACATCGCCGGGGCGCAGCCCTGGAGCTTGTCCTGGGCGACCGGGTCCTGGATGTCGACGTTCGGGCCGCCGGCGACCGAGCCCGGGGCGGGGTTGGGCAGGTCGGGGTCGAGCTGGTTCGCCCAGAACCGGTGGTGCTGGTTGCGGGAGTCGCGCTCGCCGTAGCCGGTGACGTAGGACTGGTTGAGCGGGTTGCGGCCCAGCAGGTAGTCCAGACCGCGCAGCACCGCGTCGCGGTAGGCGGCCTCGCCGGTCAGGTCGTGCGCCGTGGCCAGGACGACCATGTTGTTGAGCACCTGGCTGTTGGAGCCCCACACGTAGTGGTTGTCCTGGGGGGCGTAGGGCACGCCGTAGGCGGCGCCGCGGGAGTCGGCGGCGTAGCCGTCGGCGGCCTCGGTGACCATCTCGCGCACCGCCCGGAGCTGGGCGTCGGTCAGGTCGTTGGGCACGGTGGCCAGGCTGAGCGCGCCCAGACCGGCGGTGGCGCCCCAGGAGAGTCCGCCGCGCGGGAAGACGGCGTCGGTGTCGCCGTGCAGCGGGGAGTTCAGGACCTCCTGGCGGTAGGTGTCCTCACCGGTGGTGACGAACAGCTCGGCCGCGGCCCAGTAGAACTCGTCGCGCACGTCGTTGTCGCTGTAGGCCCCGCCGCCGACGCCGTCGTTCGGGTCGGCGAGGATGTCCGGGTGTGCCTTGGCGGCGGCCCAGGCGGTCTCGGCGGCGTCCAGGCAGCGGGCGGCGAAGTCCGCGTCGTGGTCCTCGAAGAGACGGGCGCACTGGGCGGCGCCGGCGGCCACGTTCAAGGTGGCGGCCGTCGTCGGCGGGTGGAGTTCACGCGGCTGCGGATCCTGGTGCGGCAGCATCGGCAGCCCCGTCCACGCACGGTCGTGGATCTTGTGGTGCGCCATGCCGGCGAGCTCCTCGCCCTCGGGCACCATCATCCTCATCAGGAAGTCCATCTGCCAGCGGGCCTCGTCCAGGATGTCCGGGACGCCGTTGCCGCGCTCGGGCACCCGCAGCTCGCCGTCGCCGAGTTCGCCGCCGTCGGCGCCCTCGGCGGTCAGGGTGCGCTCGTAGGTGGACATCACCTGGGCGGCGGAGATGCCGCCGTTGACGACGTACTTGCCGTGGTCGCCGGCGTCGTACCAGCCGCCGGAGACGTCCAGGGTGTAGTCGCAGGTGTCCTGCCAGCAGGGGACCTCGGTGTCGCCCTGGTTGGGCGCGACGCCCACGTGGCCGGCGGGGCGGGCGTACTCCTCGCCGACGAGGTCGGCGTCGATCTCGATGCCGCTGCGGTTGTGGTAGAAGTACGCGAGCGCGTCCGAGCGCAGCGAGTCGTACAGGTCGTCGCCGATGGCGAAGGGCTCGCTGGTCTCACCGGCGATGGTGATCGTGTAGCCCTCTCCGGCCTCGGTGAAGTCGCCGAAGTCGAAGGTGTGGACGTTCTGCCGCGAGGTGGGGTCCACGCCCTTGGGGGTGGTGGTGCCGGACGCCCGCTCGGTGCCGTCGGCGTCCTTGAGCGTCCAGGTCAGGGCCGAGGTCTCCTCGGTGACGAAGGTGCCGTTCTTGGGACCCTCGGTGAGGTAGCCGACCTGGTTGACGCGCACGGGCGAGCCGGTGTCGGGCTCGTACACGGGCGGCTCGGCGCCGCCGGTCAGCGAGACGTCGTCCAGGCAGAAGGTGTACGCCTCGTCGCTGCCGCCGATCTGGAAGGCGAGCTGGGCGGCCTCGTGGTCGCCGCCGGAGGTGAACACGTGGGTGAGGGTGGTGGCCTCCTCGGTGACCTGGTCGGCCGAGGAGTGCTCGGTGGTCCACGGTTCGGTGGCCATCTGCACGTTGGTGCGGATGGTGATCGGCACCGTGGCGCTGGCGGTGAAGCTCAGCTCGTAGCCCTCGCCCGCGGCGAGCGGGATGCCGTTCTGCCCGACGATGGCGTCCCACGGGTTCTCGGTGCCCGCGGGTACCTCGGCGCAGAGACGGCCGTCCACGACCGAGCCGGGGCTGTTCTCCGTCCACCACCAGCCGGTGGTGTCGTCGGAGAAGTCGCCGTTGGTTATCAGCTCGGGGCCGTCGGCGGCCTCGGCGGCGAAGACGGGGGCGGACAGGGCTCCGGCCAACAGCCCGGCCGCGGCCAGTGCGCCCAGCGCGCGCCGTCTTCCACGACGGGGGCGGCCCGACGCCTGGGGCGGGTGGGACGGATGAGGTGTCACTGTTCGGTCCTTCCGGCGGGGTGTATCGGATGTGGACGACGCGACGGCATGACGTGACAGCGCCCCGACGGAGACTTGGGAGCGCTCCCATGCATCGTGGGGTGCATGACAGGAGGCGTCAAGACATGTGACACCACGAACGGTCGCCCCACACGCCTCCCCAAAGCCGCCCGCCCGACCCGCGACGCCCCGACGGGGCTTCGGCGGTCACCGCGCGGCGATCACCGCGCGGCGCGCCCCTCACCCGCCGGCTCCCCGCGAAAACCGCCCGCCCCTCACCGGACCGGATCAGCCCAGGGAGGCGGTGGCACGGGCTCGGGAGACCCGCCGGCTGCGGGGCACCACGGCGGAGCGGCGCCCCGCCGTACGCCGCAGCACACCGCGCACCAGGCGCTCCGCCGTGAACGCGGCCCCGTAGACGAAACGCATCGACGGGCCGAACGAGGGGGCGGTGAGCAGCCCCGCGAAGAACAGCCCCGACACCGAGGACTCGAAGCGGCCGTCCACCTCCGGCGCCCGGCTGGTCCCCGCCAGACGCAGGTGGTTGCGGACCGACGGGTCCAGCAGGTCCAGCCGCGCGACGTCCGGGACGAAACCGGTGGCGGCCACCACGTGGTCGGTGTCCAAGGTGGTGGCCCCCCGGGAGTTCTCCAGGGTCAGCCGTACGCCGCCGCCCGAGGGGACGGCCACCCGCAGCCGGTGCCCGAGCAGTACCGGAACCCTGCTCTCCACCCGGTCGCGCAGCCACCAGGCACCGGCCGGCCCCAACGCCGTGGCCGCGATCCGCGCCCGCGCGGAACCGGGCAGTCGACGCACCGCCCAGGGGGCCTCGGCCCACATCCAGCTCGGCCAGCCGGTGCCCAGCCCGCAGTGCGGGTCGCGCAGCGAACGCAGCAGGGGACGCTCCAGGGGCTGTGGCGGGGTGTTCCAGGCGACGCGGCCGGCGCGGGCCACCACCCGGGGGTGGGCGCCGCACTCGGCCAGCAGCGCGGCCGTCTCCAGGGCGGCCTGCCCGGCGCCGATCACCGTGACGTCCCGCCCCCGGAAGCCCGACAGGTCCCGGTGGTGGCTGCTGTGCGAGACCAGACCGCGGGGCAGGGCGCGCAGCGGCTCGGGGCGGTGGACGAACGGCATCACCCCGATCGCCAGGGCGACGGTCCTCGCCGCGATCAGCTCGCCGCCCTCGGTCTCCACCAAGAAGCCCTCGGCCCGCGGTCGTACGGCGGTGACCCGCTCCTCCTCCACCTTCGGTACGGCCGTCCGCCCGAACCACATCCCGTACTCGGTGAAGATGTCGATCGGCAGCGGCACGCCGTGCTCGGCCCGCAGTCCGTGGGAGGCGCAGTAGGCCGCCAGGGTGTGCTCGCCACAGGGGTCCGAGAGGTTGGACGCCCACGGCTCGGACTTCAGGAACATCCCCTCGGGCATGTGGTCGCGCCAGGAGGCCATGGGTCTGCCGAACGTGCGCAGCCTGAGCCCGGCGGCGGCCGCGTGGGAGGCGATCGACAGTCCGTAGGGGCCCGCGCCCACCACTACCAGGTCGTACATGGTCGGTTCCCGCTCTCTCATCGTCGTGGGGTCGTCGCGCCGTCGGGGTGTCCGCAGGCGTCGATCGGATCGGTGTGCCGCTCGGGCCGCTCGGGCCGCTCGGCGCGGAGGTCCCGCTCGACGGGTCCGGTCCCACCCTCCGAGCGCCACTGCCGGGACGGGCGCGGCATCCGCTCCCGCGAACGCCGCAACGCCTTCCGCCCGCCCTGCCCGAGCCAGGTGGCCGCCATGGCCAGGAACGGACCCGGGTCGTCGGCGGCGAACCAGGCGGTCTCGGTGTTCCGCCGCCTCCTCCACCGGACCCGCCCGCCCTCCTCGGGGTCCGTCCGGATCTCGGGCACGGCACGGGCGCGCCGGGCCGCGGTGAACGGCAGCGGGAGGGAGGACGGTTCGACCAGCGAGGACGCCAGGGCGTAGTTCTCCGCGCGGAAGACCCTGCCCAGGGCCGGCTCGGAGGGGGTGACGGGGCGTCCGGTGAGGTCCAGGTGCAGAGCCCGTACGACGTCCAGGCCGCGGCGGTCGGTGAAGAGCCTGAACTGCGCACCGGGGCGCGGGTTGAAGTCGAGCAGTCGGTAGCTGCCGGCGGCGGCGTCGTACCGGAAGTCCAGGTCGAGGATGCCTCGGTAGTCCAGGTGTTTGGCCAGCCGGTGGGCGGCCTCCTCCACGTCGGGGTTGGGCAGCCAGCGGCCGACGGCCGTCAGCCCGGCGCCCACCGGCCAGGAGCGGTCCTTGCGTCCCGCGCCGCCGACCAGACAGGCGGCCCCGTCGGCGTAACACCCGTGGAAGAACCAGTCGGTCCCCGGACCGCCGGGCACGCACCGCTGGAGGAGCAGCGGGCTGCCCGCCTCCCCGGTGCGCGCGTACAGGGCGCGCGCCTCCTCGGCCGAGCCGACCAGGGTGGTACTGCGCAGTCCGCTGCCCTGGGGCAGCAACCAGGGCCGGCTCCACTTGGCCACCAGCGGCAGCCCCAGCTCGCGCACCGCCTCCTCCACCTCCGCCACACCGCGCGGAACCACGGTCGGCGGGTGCGGGACGTCCAGCTCCCGGCAGAGCTCGGCGAGTTCGGCCTTGTCGGCCACCCGGCTCGGCAGTCCGGGCGGCTGGGCCGGCAACAGGAAACGGCCGGAGAGGCGCCCGGAGAGGCGGGCCGCCGCGATGGCGCCCATGTCGTCCATGGGGATCAGGACGGCCGGTCGCCCGATGCGGTCGGAGATCTGGCGGAGCGTCCGCTCCAGGCGTTCGTCCGAGGTTCCGTCGGCGTCGACCGTCTCGCCCGTGCGGTGCGTGCCGAACACGCCGTCGGCCGGCAGGTGGTGCCCCTGGTGCAGGTACCGGGAGCGGCCGATGGGGCTCAACGGGGACTCCACCACGGCGTGGACCTCGATCCCGGCGCGCCCCAGGGACCTGACGGCCCCCAACGTGCCGTGGTGGAAGGGATTCCGGTCGACCCGGAACAGCAGTGCGGGCACATCGGTGTCGAAAGGTGGCGGCATGTCAGCGGTCCTCGGTTTTTCCGTTGGTTTTCTCTGAGGTCTTGCCTTCGGCCTCGACAGGTATCGACTCATTGACTCTCCCGCCATCCGAGCATTTCCCCCCGCCCACTGGTCCGAGTGAGCGAGGAAAACAGCGAACGGGTTATCAGAAAGCAGTCGGGCAGCTCATTCGAGAGATTCTCCGATTAGTGTCGAGAAGAACTGGGGCAGGGCCGGGGAGGCGACGGACCGTTCCGGCGACGAAGTCGAGGAGGCACGATGCCCGGACGACACCGCAGACCGGGGAGAGGCGGGTGGCGCCGCGGACCGGCACCGCCCGCCCGCCGCCGCAAGCTGACGACCGCCTGCGTGGGGGCCGTCACGGCCGGGGCGCTCGTCGCGGGGGGCGCCATGGCCACCGACACCTTCACGGACGACCGGACCGGGGCGGCGCCCCCGAGGGCGTCGGTGCGCCACGTGGCCATGGGCGCCTTCCTGGGATCGGGCTCCGACGGGGCGCGGCGGATAGCCGGTCTGAGCAAGTGGCTCGGGGGCGCGGAGGTACGGGTGGGCCACACCTACCTGCCCGGGGACACCTGGGAGCGCATCGAGAGCGACCGGTACTTCCTGCGTCCCTGGGCCGAGTGGCGGCGCGCCGACCCCGACCGCCTGTTCGTGCTGAACGTGCCGATGCAGGCGCGCAACGAGGCCGGGATCTCCGACGGCGAGGTGCGCGAACTGCTCGCCCGGGGCGTCGACGGGCACTTCGACCACCACTTCCGGACGCTGGCCGGGCACCTCGTCGCCGAAGGACTGAACGACGCGGTGATCGTGTTGGGCTGGGAGATGAACGGCACCACCTACACCCACCGTTGCGCGCCCGACCCGCAGGCGTGGAAGACGTACTGGAGGCGCATCGTCGCCGCCATGCGGTCGGTCTCCGGACAGGAGTTCCGTTTCGATTTCGCCCCCAGTCGCGGAAGGGACGCGATCCCCTGGACCGAGTGCTACCCGGGCGACGACGTGGTGGACATCATCGGAATGGACTCCTACGACCAGCCGCCGGGCGAAACCTTCGACGACCAGGTGAACCAGCCCTACGGACTGAAACACCAGGTGGAATTCGCCGCCGAGCGCGGAAAACCCATTTCCTACCCCGAGTGGGGGTTGTTCCGCAGGGGTGACAACGCCGAGTACGTGCGGCGGATGCTGGAGTGGATCGGACGGCAGAGGCCGCTCTACCACACCATCAGCGACTACTGTCCGCACGGCGTCTGGCGGTGTTCGGAGAATCCGAGGTCCTCGGCCGTCTTCCGGGCGATGCTCTCGGCCGGCGGTCGCCCCGGACGCTTCCCCGAGTTCTGCCTCGACCTGGGCGACTGGCTGGGCGGCTGGTTCCGCGACCGCCGGGTCTGCGTCAGTTTCCCCCGGAACCGCGGGGCCTAGCCGCTCCGGGACGCGGACCGTTCCGTGGTCCAAAGCGGGCGCCGGCGGGGGACCGGTCCCCCGCCGGCGGGGCGCCGGTCCGTCGACCGTCACCGCGGGGACCGCCGGCCACCGCGCCTTTGGTCGTCCCGCTCCCGGCTCGCGCCGGCGGGCGCGCCGACCGACGCCGTCTCCGGCGCGGTGCGCCCCGCCGGCACCGGTTCGGGGCCGGCCTCCTCGGCGCTCCGGGGGTCACCGGTGCTCCCGGTGCCCGCGGTGTCCTCGGCGCTGCCCGCCGGTGCGGGCACCCCGGGGAAGGCCGGCTCCTCACGCCGTCCGCGCGGGGCGGCCAGGAGCACGAGACCGCCGGTGAGCCCCCCGGCACAGGCGCCCACGGCGGCGGCGAGCGGGAGCGAGGGCGAGGTGGGCTCGGTGGGGGCGACCGCCGGGGAGAACAGCGTCAGTCGCACTCCGGTGCTGGTGGTGGCCCGGTTGCCGGCCCTGGTCAGGGCGTCGGCCACCGCGTTGGAGACGTCGGCGGCGCGCTCGGGGCTCGGCGCGGAGCCGGTGATCTCCACCATGGGGGCGTCCGGGGAGGTGGCCGCCCGCACGGTGTCGCGCAGCCTCTCCACCGTCGTCCCGGCCTCGCTCCCCGCCTCGGCCAGGACGGCGCCGCCACCGGCGACGCGTCCGTACGCCTGGGCGAACCCGAGGGCCGTCGCCGAGTCCGTCGCGGCGCCCGGCACCACGGCCACGTAGCTGGTCGCGGTGTACTGGGGGGTGGCGAGCAGGCCGTACGCCGCCCCA
This sequence comes from Streptomyces taklimakanensis, assembly GCF_009709575.1. Classification (NCBI taxonomy): domain Bacteria; kingdom Bacillati; phylum Actinomycetota; class Actinomycetes; order Kitasatosporales; family Streptomycetaceae; genus Streptomyces; species Streptomyces taklimakanensis. The sequence goes on along the minus strand of NZ_WIXO01000001.1, from coordinate 5,096,876 downwards.
CCGGTCAGTCCCAGCAGGACGCCCAGGGCCGGTGGCCACCAGGAGGGCAGGGGAACGGGCCGGCGCCGGCCGAGGGCGCGGAGCCGTGCCAGGTGGGAGGGGCGGGGCTCGGAGCGGGGCGGGGGCGCGGGCGTCTTGCTCAAGGCGTTGCTCACCTCTTCGTCGTGGCGGTTGCCGAAACGGACGGGAACGGCGGGGGTGCCGCGGGAGTGGGCGGCGCGCCGGCGGTGCGCGCCGTCACCACGCGCCACGCGGCGGCGCGGGTGGCGGCGCGGACGGAGGCCCGTGCGGGGGCGCGCTCGTGGAGTTCCTCGTAGAGGGCCATGAGCCGGTCGGCGCTGCGGGCGACGTCGTAACGACGCACGGCCTCGCACACCGGGGCACGGCGTCTGCCGGCCGGCACCGACGACGGCTCCCGCAGCGCGGTGACCAGGCTCCGCACGTCCGGTGCGATCCGGCGCGCGCCGGGAGCGTGGTCGTGGGGCAGCTCGTCGATCGCCGGGCAGGTCACGTGGAGCACCGGCAGCCCGGCGGCCAACGCCTCCAGCACGGCCAGGCCGAAGGACTCCTCGACCGAGGGGGAGACGAACACGTCCATGGCGCTGAGCAGCCCGGGAATGTCCGGGGCGGCGCCGGGGTCGTCCCCCGCCGCCCCGCCGCACTCCCCCAGGAACCGGACGCGGTCGGCCACCCCGAGCCCGACGGCCAGCTCGCGCAGCCGGCCCCGTTCCGGGCCGTCCCCGGCCAGCACCAGGTGGGTGCCGGGCAGTTGGGCGACGGCCCGCACCGCGACGTCGAACCGCTTGCCGGGCACCAGCCGTCCCACCCCACCGACCACCAGGGAGTGGGCGGGCAGCCCCAGCCGGGTGCGCACGGACGCGCGCACCACGGGGTCGAAGCGGAACCGGGCGGCGTCGATGCCGTTGGGGATGACGCGGATCCGGGAGCCGGGGACGCCCCAACGGCGCAGTCGGGCGGCGACGGTGGTGGAGACCGCCACCGTCGCGGAGCCCAGGCGTTCGGTGGTCAGGTACAGGGCGCGGTTGCCCGGGGTGAGCGGGCGGCCCTCGATCATCCGCTCGCCGATGGAGTGCTCGGTGGCGACCACGGTCCGCGTCCCGGCCAGCCTGGCGGCGATCCGCCCGTAGACGCAGGCCCGGTACAGGTGGGTGTGGACGACGTCGTAGCGCCCGCCCCGGACGAGGTCCACCAGCCGGGGCAGGGCGGACAGGTCGCGGTTGCCGTGCATGCCCAGGTGGGTGACGGCCGTGCCGTCGGCCTCGATCCCGTCGGCGACCGCGCCGGGGTTGGTGAGGGTGACGACGTCGCAGCAGAGCGGCAGGTGCCGCAACAACAACCGGAGTTGCTGTTCGGCCCCGCCGGCGCCGAGACCGGTGATGACGTGCAGTACCCTCATCGGCCCTCCCCCGCCGTCGGCGCCGCGGCGGGGCGCCCCGCGGGTGTCTCCCTCACCGTCCGGCCCCGATCGGGAAGGGGCCGGCGGCCGGGGTGGTGGGCCCGCTGGGCAGGGCGCGCCGGCGCAGCGGGTGCAGCAGCCGCTTGGCGTGCAGCCGCCAGGAGGTGTCGGTCTCGCCGACGTGGACGCGGGGCAGGGCGTGCACCGACGTCAGCGGGCCGGGATCGATGGCGCAGGCGTACGCGTATCCCGCCGCGCGTACGGCCTTCACCACGCGGTGGTCGATCGTGCCGTAGGGGTAGCAGAAGCCCCGGACCGGCCGGCCGGTGATCTCCTCCAGGAGCAGGCGGCTGCCCTCGGTCTCCCGGTGCAGGGTGTCGTCGTCGGTGCCGGTGAGATCCAGGTGGAGCATCCCGTGGGAGCCGATCTCCATGCCGGCGCCGAGGGCGGCGCGGATCCCGGCCTCGGTCAACAGCGGCTTGCGGGGACCGAGCGGGTCCCACTCGTTGGTGCCGCCGAGCCTGCCGGGCAGGGCGAACACGGTCGCGGTGCAGCCGTGGTGGCGCAGCAGGGGGACGGCCTCCTCGATGAAGTCGGCGTAGCCGTCGTCGAAGGTCAGGCCCACCAGGTGGGCGCCCCGTCCGGCGGCGCGCTCGCGCAGCAGCTCGCCCACGCCCACGCCGCGCAGCCCGCGCCGGCGCAACCAACGCAGTTGGCGGCCCAGTCGTCCCGGCGAGACGGTGACGTTGTAGGGGTCCTCGGTGTGCTCGGCCACCGAGTGGTACATCAGCACCCAGGGGCGCACCGGGCGGTGCCGGGGCAGCGAGGCGGTCGCGGCGCCGGGAGCGGCGGGCGCGGGGACATGGGCCGGGTCAACGGACATGGCGGAACCTTCGTGTGACGGCGGTGAGCAACTGCGGTACCTCCGGGGCGCGGACGGCGAGCGCCGCGCCCGTGAAGGCGGCCGGGACGATCACGCCCCCGGCCAGGGCGGTGGGCAGCGGGGAGGGCAGCAGCGGCGCGGCGGCCCAACCGGCCGCGCCGGCGACGGCGGCGGCCAGGACCAGACGTCCGAGGCCGGCGGTCACCGCGCCCACCCGGATGGGCAGGACGCGGGTGCGCAGGCCGCCCAGGAGCAGCAGCGCGGTGGTGGTGATCCCGACGGCGTTGGCGGCCGCGATGCCGTGGACGCCCCAGCGCGGGGCGGCGAGCGCCCCCGCCGCGACGGTGAGCAGCAGCCCGACGGCCATCGCGCCGGCCGGGTACCAGGTGGGCCGGGAGGTGGAGAAGAACGGCCGCACCAGGGCGCCGGCCAGACAGTGGCCGAGCAGCCCGACCGCGTAGACGCGCATGACCGAGGCGGTGGCGGCGGTGTCGCCCGCGCCGAACGCGCCGCGCTGGAAGAGGAGTTCGACGATCTGGGGGGCGTAGGCGATGACGTACGCGGCACCGAGCAGCACCACCACGGCGGCCAGCAGCAGATCGCGTTCCACCCGCCGCCTGGCCCGCTCCGGTCGGCCGTCCGCCATGGCACGGGCGACCAGCGGGAAGGTGACCGTGCACAGCAGCAGGGAGAACGTCATGGGCAGTTGGGCGATCTTCTGCGCGTAGTTCAGGTGCGAGATGGCTCCGGGCGGCAGTTCGGAGGCCAGGAAGCGCTCGACGAGCACCTGGGACTGGCGGGAGAGGGCGAAGACGGCCACGGGCGCGAGCACGGCTCCGCCCACCAGGGCCGCGGCGGCGCTCGGGCCGGTACGGCGGCCTCCGCCGTGCCGCACCGTCCGTTCCCGCCGCCACCGGGGACGGCCGGTGCGGGCGGTGCGTTCGGTGCGGGCGGTGCGTTCGGTGCCGGACGCACCGGCGGACAGGTGCCGCCGGAAGGCCGGGAGTTGGACGAGGACCATCGCCAGGCTCCCCGCCGCCACCCCGAACGCGGCGGCGCGCACGCCCCACCGGGCGTACAGGGTCAGCATGGCGGCGATGACGACGAGGTTGTAGGAGAGGTAGATCGTCGCCGGCGGCACGAAGCTGCGGTGGGCGCGCAGGGCCGCGCTGAAGTACCCGGCGGTGCCGAAGCCCAGCACCGTCAGCGCGGTCAGCCGGGTGCACTCCACCGCCAGGGCGGGGTCGGCCAGTCCGGGCGCGAGGACGTCCACCAGGTGGGGCGCGAGGAGCGCGGCGACGCCGGCGGTGCCCGCCAGTGCCAACAGCAGCCGGGGGAGGGTGGCCGCGAGCAGGGCCCGCACCGGGTCGTCGGCGCCCGCGGACGCGTCGCCTCCTCCCTCGGTGCCGTCGGGGCGGGCGGCCGACGCGGCGCGGCGGGACAGGGCGAGGCTGAACGCCGGTACCAGCACCAGCGCCATGGCGTCCTCGATGAGGAGCGTGGCGGCGAACTCCGGGATCGTCCAGGAGACCAGGAAGGCGTCGGTGTCGCTGCCCGCACCGAAGAGGTGGGCGATGGTCTGGTCGCGCACGAGGCCGAAGAAGGAGCCCGCCGCGGTCAGTACGGCGGTGACGGCCGCTGCCCGGGCGACGAACCGCCCGCCCGGCGCGGGCTCCCGTGCCCCGGCGGGGGCGGGGGGCCCGGGACGCGTCGGACGGCCGGGCGACGGAGTCACCGTGGATGCCGTGGATGCCGTGGGTGCCGTGGTCACCGTCGACACACGTCCTTCCGGTGGAGGGTCGTGGCGGCCCCCTCGTCCGGCACCGCGGGCGACAGCGCCCACCAGGCGGCCAGTCCGAGGGCCAGGGCGGTCAGGACGGTGGAGGGGCCGCCGATGTCGGCGTAGAGGAAGTCGACGCAGACGAGGACGAGAAGGCCCACGGCGGCCAGTCCGCAGTCCGTCGCGGGGTCGGTGCCGTGGGGCGCGTCGCGCCGGGCGCGACGCGCCGCCGCCCGCGCGGCGCGCAGCCGCCGTACGCCCAGCACCAGCAGCGCCGCCCAGCCGCCGGTGAACGCGACGGCACCCACCGTGCCCTGCTCGGCGAGGAGGAGCAGGTACATGTTGTGCGGGGAGAGCAGCGGCTGGCGGTGGAAGGCGTGGCCGGCGCCGGCGGTGTCGCTCGCCGCGGAGAGGGCGAGGGAGGCGTGGGTGTCGCGGTGGTCGGGGAAGCCCTTGGGCCCCACCCCGGTGACCGGGTCCTCGCGCCACATCGCCAGGGCCGCGGCCCACATGGCGTAGCGGTCGGTGACCGACTGGTCGGGCGCCTCGGTGACCTCGGTGATGCTGCTCGCCCGCTCGGCGACGAGCTTCCCGCCCACCCCGACCCCGCCGACCAGCACGACGGCGGCGGCCGCCAGGACGGCCAGAACGCGCAGCGCCGTCCGCGCGCCCGCCAGGAACAGCACGGCGGTGCAGGCCACGGCGGTGGAGAGCCACGCCCCGCGGCTGAAGGAGAGGACCAGGGGGACCAGCAGGACGACGGCCGTCGCCGACGCGGCGATCCGCAGCCGGCGGGACGCACCGGGAGGCGGCGCCAGGCCCACCGCCAGGGCGACCACGACACCGCAGGAGACCGCCGAGGACATCCCCATGACGTCCAGCGGGCCGAAGGTGCCCACGGCCCGGATGTTCTCCCCCTGGTAGGAGGCGCCGGTTCCGGTGACGAACTGGTGGACGCCGACCGCGCCCTGGAACAGCGCGACCCCCACCAGGGCGGCCGCGAGCAGCCGGGCGTGCCGTCGCGAGCGCAGCGCGAGCAGCACGGCGAGCGGAACCAGGACGAAGACCTGGAGCAGCCGGACGAACCCGGCGAGCGAGGCGGCCGGGTCGCGGGACGCGACGGTGGCCAGGGCGAGCGCCACGGCGGGGGCCGCCGTCACGACGACGGCCGGGACGCCCAGCGGACGTCTCCGGGCGCGCAGGACCGACACGGCGCAGCAGCCCACCAGGACGGCCGACGCGACGTCCGCGACGGTGACGCCCCCGCCCCCGACCAGGTCGCCGGGGGTGCGGGCGGGGACGGGCACGCACACCAGCAGGGCGGTGGCGAGCACCAGCGGCACCGTCGGGTGTCCGGCCGCCGGCCCGCCGAACCGGCCGGCGCCCCTCCGCCCCGCGTCCCGTCCCGCCCGAGCCGTCGGGAGGGGACGGGGCACGGGGCGGGGGGAACGGGGAGCGGTGGTCGCCGTGGTGGCCTCGGTCACCTCAGCTGCCTCCGAGTCGGAAGAGGGAGCCGGCGGTGTGGAGCAGGATGCGGACGTCCTGCCACAGGGACCAGGTGTCGATGTAGTGGTTGTCGAACCGCGCGCGGTCCTCGATGGAGGTGTCGCCGCGCAGGCCGTGCACCTGGGCCAGCCCGGTGATCCCGGCGGGCATCCGGTGGCGGGCCGCGTAGCCGGGGTGGAGTCCGCTGAACCGCTGCACGAAGTAGGGGCGTTCGGGACGCGGACCGACCAGGCTCATGTCGCCGCGCAGGACGTTCCACAGTTGGGGCAGCTCGTCCAGCGAGGTGCGCCGCAGCAGGTGGCCGACCGTGCTCATCCGCCGGTCGTCGGCGACGTTCCAGCGCGTCGCCGACTCGTGTTCGTCGCGGGGGCGCAGGGTGCGGAACTTCAGCACGGTGAAGGGGCGCCCGCCCAGACCGATCCGCTCCTGACGGAAGATCACGCCGGGGCCGTCGGCGATCCGGACGGCGAGGGCGCAGGCCAGCAGCACGGGGGCGGCGAGCACCAGGGCCACGGCCGCGACCGCCACGTCCAACGCCCGCTTGCAGCGCAGTTCGACGGGGCGGCGTCGGGGGGCGGTGGCCAGCCGACGGCAGGCGAAGCCCCACAGGTGGTCGCCCTCCCGGGGCCGGGGGGCGCCGGCCGCGGAAGCGGCGGCGCCGCGGGCCGCCTCGCCGACGAGCCAGACCGTGCAGTCCAGGTCCTCGAAGAGCGGTACGAGCGCCGCGGTCTCCGGGTCGAGGGCCGGATCGCGGGTGAACACCGCGTCCCGCACGGCGTTCTGGATGACGGCGCGGACGATCTCCTCGTGCCGGGTGAGGACGGGGACGGGAACGGCAGGCCCCTCGACGGCCTCGTCCCCGGCCCCGGCCCCGGTTCCGGTGGTCTCGCCGGGCTCGACCATCCCGACCGGGCGCATCCCGTACTCGGACCGCTCCTGGAGCGCCGTGGTGATCCGACGTCCGGCCGGTCCGGTGCCCACCACCAGGGCGGAGCGCGGTCGGCGGCGTCCCACCAGCCGCCGGCCGAGGTGGACGGCGCCCCGCGCGGCGCAGGCCAGCAGCGTGTGGGCCGCCACGACGACCGGCAGGGTCGTCCATCCCAGCGCGCCGCCCGGGTGGAGGGCGGCGAGCACCGCCGCCGCCGCGCACCAGGCCGTCGCGGTGCGGCCGAGCAGGGCGGGCAGTTCGTCGAGTGCCGAGGCGGTCAGGGCGGTGCGGTACAGGCCGCCTCGGGCGTTGAGCGGCAGCAGGACGAGCGGCAGCAGGACGGCGAACAGTGCCAGGGCGAGGGGGTCCGGTCCCCCGCCGGACGGGGCGGCCGCCGGGACCGCCACCGTGAGCGCCACGAGACCGTCGGCGGCCACCAGCACGCCCACGGCGCGGCGGCGGTACGGGTTCCTCCTCGGGCGCGGTGGCAGGAGTCGGGACGCCGCGCCGCGCGGCGGGCCGACGACGTGGACGGCCGCGCGGGGTCTGGACTCCGGCGGGGGAAGGACCTGACTCGGGTTGGCTGTCCCGGCGTTCTCCGTGGTCATCGCCTGGTGCGCTCCCTGGAATCGGGGTGGGGAAGGACGGGCTGGTGGGTGAAGGGGTGGAGGGGGAGGTGGAACGGCGTGGCGGCGGGGCCCGCCGCGGGCGCCGCCGCCCGCTCGGCCAGCACCTCGCCGTACAGCTCCGCGACCCGTTCCGCCGTCCGCCGCACGTCGTGGGCGGCCACGACGTGGTCGCGGGACCGTCGCCCCAGCTCGTGCCGCAGCCGCGGGTCGACGAGCAGGGCGGTCAGCGCGTGGGCCAGCGCGGCGGGGTCCTCCGGCGGTACCGCGAAGTCGGCGGCGCGTCCCGGGGGGAGGCTCTCGGCCGCGCCGGTCACCTCGGTGACCACCACGGGGCGGCCACAGGCCATCGCCTCCAGCGGGACCAGCGCCATGCCCTCCCAGCGGGAGGGCAGCACGACCGCGTCGGCCGCCGCGTACCAGGGCGCCGTGTCCTCGACCGCCCCCGCGAACAGCACCCTGCCGCGGGCCGCGGCGCCCAGTTCGCGCCGCCGGGGGCCGTCGCCGACCAGGACCAGCCAGGCCTCGGGGACGCGGGCGGCGACCGAGGGCCAGGCCCGCAGCAGTACGTCCTGGCCCTTCTGGCGGCACAGCCGGCCGACGCAGACGACCAGGGGGGCGTGCGGGGGCACGCCGTCGAGCGCGGGGAGGGCGGCGCGGGCACGGGCGCGGGCCGCCTCGTCCGCCGGGCGGAAGCGGTCGGTGTCCACGCCGTTGCGGACCACCGCCCAGCGGGCGCGCACACCGGCCCGTACGCCGCGGCGGCGCTCGTCCTCGGCGACGCACAGCACACGGTCCGCCCACCGCGCGCCCAGCCGTTCCCAGGACCGGGCGAGGCGGGCGGCGGTCCCGTCGACGGCGTCGAAGGACCAGGCGTGCGGCTGGTGGACGGTGGGCACCCCGCCGCGCAGGGCGAGCCGGCCGGCCAGCCCGGCCTTGGCGCTGTGGGTGTGCACCAGGTCGGGTGCGACCCGCCGGACCAGCCGGGCGGCGCGCACGGTCTCGCCGCACAGGCCCGCTCCCGGCTCGCGCCGCGCGGACCAGTCGACCACTTCGGCGCCGGCCGCCGCGGCGGCGCGACCCAGCGTCCCGCCGGACGGACAGGCCACCACGGCGCGGACTCCCGCCGCGGTCTGGGCCCGCACCAGGTCGGTGACGACCCTGGCGACACCGCCCTCGACGGGCTGCGCCAGGTGCAGCACCGTGGTGGGGCACGCTTCTTCGTCGGTTCGAGGCACGCGGAACTCCCCTGTACGCCAACACACGGAACGGCTCGGTCTCGCGCCGGGGCCGCGACCGCGCCGGCCGCGGCCCCGTGCGGGTCGGTCAGCGGCGCGCGTCGACCTGGAGGAACAGGGCGCCCACCTGGTAGCCCTCGCTGCGGGTGGTGGTGAACCGGAACGTCACCGAGTCGCCGCCGCGCGCGAACGCGGGCGTGACGCCGTGGACGTCGGAGTCGTAGCCCAGGGTGTTGGGGTAGGACGGGAGACGGCCTGTGGTGGGGCGCCCGTGGTCGGTGATCGTGGAGTTGAAGGGGTCGTCGGCGGGGTTGGCCGCGTCGCGCACCCGGTACGCCGGGGAGCCTTCGACCCGCACCGTCATCGCCTCGCCGCTCCGGCCGCGGTCGCCGTCGTAGGCCACCACGCCCGCCGATCCGGTGGCTCCGGGGGCCACGGGCAGGTTCCGTACGGTGTGGCCGACCGACCGCCGGGCGGAGTGGAGCGGCTCGTAGCCGTCCACGAGGACCACGTGCCGCAGGGGCTCGTCGGGGTGCTCGTAGGCGGCCACCAGCGTCCAGCCGCCCCAGGCCCCCGCGGCGCTGTGGCCCTTGGCGACGTTGAGCTGGCCGACGGTGTAGGTGCCGCCGCCGGAGTGCGCGACGATGTGGGTGACGTCGGCCGAGGCGGAGTAGCCGTCCATGACGTCGGTGCGGCGGTGCCCGACGACGGTGTCGGCGAGGACCTCCTTGTACCGGCCGCCCTCCTCCGCGAGCAGCACCCGTCCGTTGTCCTGCGGGTCCTTCTGTTCGCCGACCCGGAGGTTGCCGCCCCAGTACAGCCTGGCGTGGGTGACGCGTGCCCCGGCGGGCAGACGCAGTTCGGCGCGGCTGGAGTTGTAGGTGTTGGGGTCGTCGTCGACGTCGACGTACGTCATCTCGTAGTCGCCGTTGTCCCCCGTCGCGGTGCCGCCGCGGGCCGCGGCGCAGGACGGCGCGGCGGCGGTGGCGGGCTCCAGACAGGTGGCGGCGGAGTTGGCGGCGCGCGCGACGCCACCGTGCAAGGTGGCGCGGTAGCGCTCCGCGAACGGGACGCGCGGCGCCTCGCCGGGAGCCGGCGCGGCCGCGGTCGGCGGCAGCGTCATCGCCAGGGTCGCTGACGCCAGGGCGCACAGCACTCCTCGGCCGGTGAGCCCCAGGGAAACACGCATGGATCTTCTCCGATCGACACCAACCAAGCCAACCAAACCGGAGCAAACCATGACAGACGGGCGAGCCCCCTCCGTGGGAGACGCGCGGGGGGTTGCGCCGAGTGTGTGATCGACAAGGGGGACACCGGGGCGGGGCGCCACCGGCACGGAGCCGTCCGGCCCAGGAAGAACGCCGGAACGGTGATCCGGATAAGCCTATCGAGTGATCATGCGTATCCGGTGTCCGCCGGTGTCGTTGGGACAGGGTGATCCACTCACGACCCGAAAGGAGAACGGCGATGAGCCGTATCGCCAAGGCCACCGCCCTCGCCGCCGTCGGCTGCACCATGGTCCTCGGTGGCGCGGGGATCGCGTCGGCCGACAGCGGTGCCAGGGGCACGGCCGTCGGTTCCCCTGGCGTCCTGAGCGGCAACGTGGTCCAGGTTCCGATCCACGTGCCGGTCAACGTCTGCGGCAACAGCATCAACGTCATCGGTGCGCTGAACCCGGCCTTCGGGAACATCTGCGTCAACCGCTGACCCACGACCTGCTCGGACGGCGGCGGAGCCCTTCCCCCGACCGTCGCCGTCCGGCGGGAACCGGCCCGGGGCCGGCGGAGCCTCCTCTCCGCCGGCCCCGGCTCCGTCCCCCTCCCGCCGCTCCCGGTCGTTCCTCCGCCCCACCGTGCGCGGGGCCGACCGGCTGCCAAAGGACGGTCAGGGGCCGCCCTCCTCCTTCTGCCGGCGCACCGCTTCCGGCTCCCCCGCCGCGTCACGGGGCAGATCGCCGCCCTTCGGCGGATCCACCTCCACCGGCGGGATCCAGGGACCGCGTTCCACCGTCTCGCCCGGCTGCATCCCGGCGGTCGGTCCCGCGGCGATCTCCGGCTGTTCCACGTCGTCACTGGCCACCGCGTGGGTGTCGCCCTTGCCCAGCGGGGACGGGGCGGGGTCCTCGGCGCTGCCGGGTTTCCAGTGGTCCTCGCCCGTCCCCATGTCCTCGCCGCTCTCGGGCAGTTCGTCGCCGGGGCCGTACGTGGCGTTCCCGGGGTTCCGGGTCCGCTCCGCCTCCTCCGCGATCTCGCGGGCCCGTCGTTCCCTGTCCGAACCGTCGCCCGTGGTGCCGATGTCCTCTCCGGCCATGGCCGCGCTCCTCTCCTGAGTGCTTCCGGGGCCCCGGGAGCCTCCGAGCGCTCCGGGACCCCCGCCGCCGGCGATCCGGGACGGATCCGGCGACGTCGCGCGGGTACCCCTCGGACATGGGAAGCATTCTGGTGGGCACCTGCTCGTGGACGGACTCCGCGCTGGTCGCCGGCGGTTGGTACCCCCCTTCCGCCAGGGGGGCCGAGGGCCGGCTCCGGCACTACGCCGGACGGTTCCCGCTGGTGGAGGTCGACGCCACCTACTACGGACTGCCCAGCAGACGCAACAGCGCACTGTGGGCGGAGCGCACGCCCCCCGGCTTCGTCTTCGACGTCAAGGCGTTCTCCCTGCTCACCGGTCACCCCACCCGGATCGGATCGCTGCCCGCGCCGCTGCGCCCGGCCGGGCCGCCGAACGCGCGGGTGCGGGCCGACTCGCTGCCGCCCACCACCGTGGACGAGGTGTGGCGGCGCTTCTCGGAGGCGCTGGAGCCGTTGCGGACGGCGGGACGGCTGGGCGCGGTGCTGACGCAGTTCCCGCCGACGCTCCGCCCCGGCCCCGCGGCGGAGGAGTTCGTGTCGGACTGTCTGGAACGCGCGGGCGCGCTCGGTCTGCGCACGGCGGTGGAGTTCCGGGACCCACGGTGGTACGCGTCCGAACGGCGCGCCGGCACGGCCGCGCTCGCCGAGCGGCACGGGGCCGCGCTGGTGGCGGTGGACACCGCCCGGGACCTGCCGTCCTCCGTGCCGCCGGTGGCCGTCGCGACCACACCGGAACTGTCGGTCGTCCGGTTCCACGGACGCAGCCCGCACTGGGGCACGGGCGGGAAGGAGGACGCCTACCGGCACCGCTACACCAAGGAGGAACTGACCGAGTGGGTTCCGCGGATCCGGGCTCTGGCGGAGCGGACCGGACGGGTCCACGTGCTGTTCAACAACTGCTGCGGCGACGCGGCGGTCTCCGCGGCCGAGGCCATGGAGGCGCTGCTGGGGTGAGGCGGCACGGACCGGACCGACGCACGACGGGGACCGGGCGGGGCACCACCGCGACGGAATCCCGAGTTCCTTTCCGTTTCCGGCCGTTTCTCCGGCTTCCCGCCGCTTCCCGTGGCGTTCTCTCCGTTTCCACGTCCCGTGCGCCTCCGTGCGCCGGGGCGCGCCGCCGCCCGGCTTCCCACCGTGAACGACAAAGGCCGACCCTTGCCGGAATGTGACGGGCGCGTCTATCTTTGGCGCGCTCGCCAACGGAATTCTCTGAATGCTCAACTGACGGAGCGCCGGCTTACGGCGTAAGGGGAGGGACCGGCCGTGGCCGGACGAGGACGTCATCGCCGCTACAAACCCAACGCGGTCTCGCGCGCATCGCTGTCCGTCACCGCGGGAGGCGCGGGAATCGCCCTCCCGTTGATCGGCGCCGGCGCCGCCCACGCCACGCCGGAGGAGATCTGGAACAAGGTCGCGGCCTGCGAGAGCAGCGGAAACTGGAATATCAACACCGGAAACGGTTTCTACGGCGGATTACAGTTCAAACAGAGCACCTGGCAGGAATTCGGCGGCACGGAGTACGCCCCGCGCGCCGACCTCGCCACCAAGGACGAGCAGGTGGCCGTCGCCGAGCGCGTCCTGGACGGCCAGGGCCCCACGGCCTGGCCGGTGTGTTCCACCCGGGCCGGGCTGACCTGGAAGCACCAGGGCACGGGGGCGCACACCGCTTCCCCGACCGTCGAACAGGCCGACGTTCCCCGTGGGACCCCCCGTACCGAGAAGGCCGCGGGGAAGACGAGCGGGAAGCACGCCGCCCCGGCCGCGAACGGATCGGAGGGGCCCGACGAACGCCCCGACGACTCGGCCCGGACACACGTGGTGGCCAGTGGCGACACGCTCTTCGGGATCGCCGACGACCACGACCTCCGCGGCGGATGGCAGTCCCTGTACGAGCGCAACCGCACGGTCGTGGGCGAGGACCCGGACCTGATCTTCCCCGGTCAGCGGCTCCGGCTGCAGGACGGCGGAGCGGCGCGGACGGAACCGGACCGACGGGCCGCCGCCGGTACGGAGGCCGAGACCAAGCCCCAGCCCAAGGCCGAACCGAAGGCCGAGCCGAAGGCCGAACCGAAGGCCGAACCGAAGGCCGAGGCCGAGCCCAAGGTCGAGGCGAAGCCCAAGGCCGAGACGAAGCCCAAGGCCGAGACGGAGGGAGCCCCCGAGCCCCGGGAGAAGATCCGCGCCCAGGCCGACGCCAAGCCCAAGCCCGAGGCCAAGCCCAAGCCCGAACCAAAGGCCGAACCGAAGGCCGAGGCCCGGTCGCAGGAGAAGGCGGCCTCACCGGTCTACACCGCGCCCGTCAGCGGCGTCGGCCCCAGCACCGCGTACCGGCAGTCGGGCGGCAGTTGGTCCAGCGGTTACCACACGGGCGTCGACTTCCCCGTGTCCACCGGCACCTCGGTGCAGGCCGTCGCTCGCGGACAGGTGGTCTCGGCCGGTTGGGGCGGCGCGTACGGGTACCAGGTCGTCGTCCGGCACACCGATGGCCGCTACAGCCAGTACGCCCACCTGTCCGCGATCTCGGTGCGGCCGGGACAGCAGGTCAACGCGGGCCAGCGGCTGGGACGTTCGGGCTCCACCGGCAACAGCACCGGCCCGCACCTGCACTTCGAGGTCCGCACCGGTCCCGGCTACGGCTCCGACATCGACCCGTTGGCCTACCTGCGGGGCAAGGGCGTCCGCATCTGAGTCCGCGGCGGCCGCCTCACCGGGCGGTGGGAGCGGTGGTCACCCGAGGTCGCGCGGCTCCAGCGGGCGGTTCGCCGGCCCCTGGAGCACCGTGCCGTCGGGCGCGAAGCGCGAACCGTGGCACGGGCACTCCCAGGCCCGCTCCGCGTGGTTGAAGTGCACCAGGCACCCCAGGTGCGTGCAGCGGGCGGAGACGGCGTGCAGCCGACCCTCGTCGTCGCGGTGCACGGCGCAGCGGCGTCCGCCGACCCGTACGACCGCGCCGCTGCCGGGGTCGATGTCGTCGGTGGAGTCGACGTGGGAGGGGCGCAGTCGGTCGCCGACGAAGTGCCTGGCCACGGTCGCCTGGAGCCCGAACAGTGAGGGCGCCTCGCGGAAGCCGGGCGTCCGCCGGGGGTCGTACAGCTTCGCCCAGGCCGGGAGTTCACCGCCGGTGGCGTACCGGGCCAGCAGCCGGCCCGCGAGCACACCGCTGCTCATCCCCCAGCCGCCGAAGCCGGTGGCGACGTAGGTGTGCCGCGCGCCGGGGTGGAAGGGGCCGATGTAGGGGACGCGGTCGGTGGTGCTGTTGTCCTGGGTGGCCCAGCGGTGCACGACGTGGGCGTCGGGGAAGCGCTCGGCCACCCAGGCCGCCAGTCGGGCGAAGCGCTCGGGGACGTCGGCGGTGCCGGGGAGGAACTTCTCGCCGGTGACGATGAGCAGCCGCCGGCCGTCGCCGTAGGGCGCGGTGCGCACCGAGCGGGTGTTGTCCTCCGGAGTGATGTACATGCCGGCCGGGTCCTGGTCGGCGGGGACGGCCGCGGCGACGACGAGTTCGCGGTGCGGTTCCAGGCGGGAGAAGAGCAGGGCCCGGTCGAAGACGGGGTAGTGGGTGGCGACGACGACGGCGCGCGCGGTGACGGTCGCGCCGTTCTCGGCGGTCACCTTGCACGGTTCGCCCTCCTCCAGGCCGACCACCCGGGTGCGCTCGGCGATCCGCCCGCCGCGCCGCACCAGGTCCTCGGCGAGGGCCAGCAGGTACTTGCGCGGGTGGAACTGGAGTTGGTCCTCCACCCGCACCGCGCCGCGCACCGGGAAGGGCAGTCCGGTCTCGGTCACGTAGGAGGCGGGCAGTCCGGCCTCGGCGGCGGCCTCGGCCTCGGCACGGACCTTGGCGTCCTGCTCCTCGGACTCGGCCCAGGTGTAGGCCGGGACACGCTCCAGCTCGCAGTCGACGCCCAACTCCTCGGCCGTGGCCGCCAGGTGCCCGATGGCGTCCTGTTGGGAGAGCGCGTACATCCGGGCGCCGTCGGCGCCGTGCTCGCGCCGCAGGTCGTCGTAGATCAGGGCGTGCTGGGCGGTCACCTTGGCGGTGGTGTGCCCCGTCACCCCGGCGGCGATCCGGTCGGCCTCCACGACGGTGACCCGGTGCCCGGCGCGGGCGATCTCCCAGGCGGTGCTCAGGCCTGCGATGCCGCCGCCGACGACCACCACGTCGGTGTCGGTCTCGCTGTCGGACTCCAGCGGCGGGTGGGTCACCGAGGGGGTGACGGGGGCGGTGGCCAGCCAGTACGACTCGTGGTCGGAGGGAAGTTCGCTCACCGGCCGCCACCCCTC
Organism: Streptomyces taklimakanensis; assembly: GCF_009709575.1. Taxonomy (NCBI): domain Bacteria; kingdom Bacillati; phylum Actinomycetota; class Actinomycetes; order Kitasatosporales; family Streptomycetaceae; genus Streptomyces; species Streptomyces taklimakanensis. Next base: position 5,081,860 of record NZ_WIXO01000001.1, on the reverse strand, counting down.
TCCGGGCGCTCCGGGCGCTCCGGGCGCACGCCCGTCCCCTCGCCCTCTCCGGACTCCCCGACCTCGCCCACGCCCTCGGGCGGACCGGTCTGTTCCAGGTCGTCCTCTCCCCTGAGTTGGCCGATGTCGCGGTCCTCCTCGACGGTGTGGACGGCCGTCTCCTCCGGGCCCAGTCCCTCGGCCCGGGACTCGTGGGAGAACACGTCCTGGTTGGCGGGCCGGTCGTCGAGGGGGTCGTCGCTGAGCTGGCCGGTCTCCTGTTCCGGAGGGCCCGGGGACTCCCCCACGTCGGGCACCTCCTCGGCCAGCCGGTCGCCCAGGGGCTTGCCCTCGACCTGCTCGGAGTAGGTGGTGCCCCATTCCTCCGCGGCCACCGGACGCTCGCCGGGGACGGGCATCTGCTGCGGGTCGTTCATCCACTCCTGCTCGGGCATGCCGTCCTGCAGGTCGGGGATGCCCTCGTCCTCCGGCCGCCCGCCCGGGTCGTCCGCGCCGTCCAGCGCCGAGTCGCCGGGGCTGGGGCCGGTGGCGGGCTCGTCGTCGGGCGGCAGACCGGGGGTCTCGTCGTCGTTGACGGTGGCGCCCTCGTCCACCAGCTCGGGCCTGCTGTCGTCCGCTCCGGCGGTCCGGCTCCGGTCGGACCTCTCGTCGGCCATGGTCGGTCTCCTTCCGGGTTCCGGTGTCGGTCGTGTCGATGAGGGGGCGCACGCGTCGGCGATCCGGTCGCTTCCCATCGACCCGCCGGTACCCGCCGCCACCCGGCGGAAACGCGACCCGTGCCCCGGCCCGCGCGGCGAGGAGACGGTTTCGGGTGCGGGGGCGGGGGTACTTCGGCGGACCGCGTCCGGTGCCCGGCGGACGGAGGCGGACGGCGGACAGCGCCCTCGTCCCCGCACCGGACGCGCAGACGGCACACCCCTTTGGACGTCGTACCCGAGTGGCACGAGCAGGAGGACCCAGGTGACCTTCAATCCTCTGGAACACCGCGGCATTCCGCTGGACAGGCAGATCCGCAACTGGCGCGAGCTGGACGTCGAACCCGTCGATCCGAACCACACCGATCCCTACACCCGCTGCCGGATCATCACGATGAACGGCATCGAGGTCGAGGCGATCATGTTCAGCCACCACTTCGCCCGGGTCTGTCCGGACATGGAGGTGAAGCGGAAGCTCGCCGAGGTGCGCTACACGGAGCAGCAGCAGCAGAAGACCGTCAACTGGCTGCTCCCGGGGCTCTCCTCCGTCCTGGAGACGACGATCGCCTACGAACAGGTGGCCGTCGACCTGACCGCGTGGGTCGCCCGGATGGAGCCGGACCCGTACCTGAAGCAGGCGTACCAGTTCGGCGTCCTGGAGGACTTCGACCACCTGTACCGGTACTCGAACCTGTACGAGATGATCGAGCACCGCAAGGCGGAGAAGATCGTCGACCAGGTCACCGAGGTCATCCCGGGCCGGCCCACCAAGTACCACCACCGCCACCCGGCCGACAACGTCCGCGACCCCTACGACAAGGACCGGGCGAACCCGCTCTCCAAGCTGCACGCGCTGACGATCATGGCGGCCGAGCAGCAGACGATGAACTTCTACATGAACGTCGGCCCGCAGTACATGGAGCCGATCGCCCGGCAGCTCTACCAGGAGATCGGGCTCATCGAGGAGGAGCACGTCACCCACTACGAGTCGCTGGTCGACCCGGGCGAGACCTGGTGGGAGCGGCTGGTCAACCACGAGTACAACGAGTGCTACCTGTACTACTCGTTCATGCAGCAGGAGAGCGACCCGAAGGTCAAGGCCATCTGGGAGCTGCACCTGAACATGGAGCTGGAGCACCTGCGCATCGCCTGCGACCTGATGCGGCGGCACGACGGCCGCGAGCCGGAGGAGGTGCTGGCGCCCGAGCTGCCCAACGTGCTGACGTTCGAGCCCAACAAGGGCTACATCCGTGAGCTGCTGGCCACCCAGCTGGACCTGACCACACTGGGCGCCGGGTACGTGCGCGAGGCCCACGAGCGCTTCGAGCGGATGCAGGAGCAGATCCACGGCGGAGAGGCCCCGCCGAGCGAGCGGGTGATCGACCAGCACCGGGAGATGTTCGGCCACGAGTACCGGCTGAACACCGAGGGCGAGCACCCGGACCCGTCGCTGCGCGAGCACCAGCGGGCCTGACCTCCGCCCGGTCCGTCCTCCCTCCCGTCCCCGCCGCCGGGCCGCCGTCCCCCCGTGGGGCGACGGCCCGGTCGCACGTCCGGGGGCCGCGCCCGGTGCCCGGGGCGCGCGGCCGGTCCTCCTCCGCGCCGGGTGGGCGGCACCTCCCGCCCACCCGGCGCGGCACCTCCCGTCCACCCGACCCCTGGGGGGTCTCAGCTCTTGCCCATGGCCTTGCGCACGGCGTCACGGGCACGGTCGGCCACGGCGGCCATCGGGCCGACGGCCAGGTTCTCCGCGGCCGTCTCCGTCCCCGGGTGCGGGCGGGTGGGCGCGGTCGCCTCCGCCGCCTTCAGCGCCCGCGCCATGGCGCGCAGCCGCTCGGGTTCGGTGTCGCGCTCGATCTGGGCGAACTCGTAGCGCTCCTCCGCGCGGGCGTGCGACTCCACGTCGTGCCTCAGCGCCTCCAGCCGGGGCATGAACTCCGGATCGGCCGGGTCCATGTCCTCCATCTCCTTCAGGACCTCCTTGGCCTTCTTCTCCTCCGCCAGGCGGTCCTCCACCACGCCCTCACCGCCGTCGACGGCGCGTCGGGCGTAGGGGTGGACGACCTCCTCCTCGGCGGTCTCGTGCACCGCCAACATCCTCGTCAGACGGTGGAAGGCGTCGCGCCGCGCGTCTCCCTCGGCCGCCTCCACCTCGTCGAAGAGGTTGCGGATCTCGCCGTGTTGCCGCATGAGCAGCGCCACGACGTTGTCGTCGCCGCTGATCCCGCCCGTCGCCTTCCGCTCTTCCGCCATGTGGGATCCTTTCCTCGCGTGGACTGCGTGAACCGTCCGAGGGCCGCCCGGGCGCGCCGTCGCGCCGACCGGTGCCGTCCGGCGTCCCCTCGGCGCTCCGACCGTGTCCGCTCGGTCGCCGTTCGGTGCCGTTCGGTGTCGTTCGGTGCGGTCGCTCGCTGTACCCGCGGCCTCGCGGAGAAAACCCCGTTTCGTTTCACCGGGCGGGCCGGGGGTACCCACACTGCCGTGACCAGGGATGGAACCGCCGGGGGACTGACCATGGGGGTCGAGGAGGAATTCCTCCTGGCCGACCCGACCACCGCCCGTACCGTGCCCGGCGCGGAGGCGGTGCTGCGCCGCGCCCACCACGAGGCGTCCGCCACCGACGGCTCCGGCTACAAGGCGGAGTTCCTCACCAGCCAGGTGGAGTCCGCCACCGGGGTGTGCACCACGCTCGACGAGGTGCGCAGGGACCTCGCGGAGGACCGTGCCCGGCTGGTGGACGCCGCCCGGGGGGAGGGCCTGCTGCTGCTGTCGTCCGGAGCCGCCGTACTGAGCGAGGGGCGCCCCCCGGTCGCCGCGGGGGAGCGCTTCCGGCGCATCTCGGAGCTCTTCGCCGACATCGTGGACGACTACCAGGTGTGCGGCTGCCACGTCCACGTCGGCGTGCCCGACCGGGAGACCGCGGTCGCCGTGGTCAACCGGGTGCGCCGCTGGCTGCCGACGCTGCTGGCGCTGTCGGTGAACTCCCCCTTCTGCCAGGGACGCGACCGCGGCTACGCCAGTTGGCGCATGATGGAGCAACTGCGCTTCCCCGCCGCCGGCATGCCTCCCCGCTTCCCCGACGCCGCCTTCTACGACGCGGAGGTGGAGCGGCTGGTGTCCTACGGCGCGCTGATCGACGACCGGATGAGCTTCTGGCTGATGCGTCCCTCGCCGTGGTTGCCCACGGTCGAGTTCCGGGTCGCGGACGCGGCGGCCACCGTCGACGACGCGGTGCTCCAGGCCGCGCTCGGGCGGGCCCTGGTGCGCCGGGCCCTGGCGGATCTGGCGGCGGGAGTGCCGGAGCCGGAGCTGGACGACCGGGCGGCCAGGGCCGCGGTGTGGGCCGCGGCGCGGTACGGGCTGCGGGGCGACGGCATCGACCCGGTCACCCGCGCCCGCGTGCCGGCCGGCGAGTTGCTGGCGGCGCTGCTGCGGCACGTCGCGCCCGCGCTGGAGGAGACCGGCGACACCGAGGCCGTACGGCGGCTGCTGGAGACGGTGCGGGAGGAAGGCACCGGGGCCGATCGGCAGCGGCGCGCCTGGGCGCGGGGCGGCCCCCGGGCGGTGGTGGACCTGCTGGCCGCCCAGACCGACGCGAGGGAGCACAAGCGAGCATGACGACCACCACCGGTACGACCACCGGCACGGCCGACTCCGCGACCGGCGCCCCCTCGGGCGCCGTGACCGCCGAACTCCCCTCCCCCCGAGGAGAGTTGAGCGCCGCGGTGCTGAAGGCCCTGGCCGCCCCGCCGCCCGCGCGGCTGCCGTCGTCCCTGGGGGCGGCGCTGGAGGGGGCCGACCCGTACGGCGACGACCTCCAACTGGCCCTGTACGTCTGCTACGAGCTGCACTACCGGGGCTTCGCGGGCGTCTCCTCCGAGTGGGAGTGGGATCCGGACCTGCTGCGGCTGCGCGCCGGGCTGGAACGGGTCTTCCTGACCGCGCTGCGCCGCGACACCCGCACCGGAACCGACTCCGACACGGACGTCACCGCCGCGCTGGACCCGCTGCTGGTGGAGCCCGCCGAGGGCTGCGGCGTCTCGGACTTCCTGCTGCGCGAGGGCCGGTGGTGGCAGATGCGCGAGTACCTCGCGCACCGTTCGATCTACCACCTCAAGGAGGCCGACCCGCACGCCTGGGTCATCCCCCGCCTCGACGGTCAGGCCAAGGCGTCGCTGGTGGCGGTGGAGTACGACGAGTTCGGCGGGGGCCGCGGCGAGCGGGTGCACGCGCGCCTGTTCGCGGACCTGATGGCGGGCGCGGGCCTGGACCCGTCCTACCTGCGCTACCTCGACGACGTGCCCGCCCCGATCGTCGCCGGGGTGAACCTGATGTCGCTGTGCGGACTGCACCGGGCCCTGCGCGGCGCGCTGGTGGGTCACTTCGCGGCGGCCGAGATCAGCACCGCGCCCAGCGCCCGGAAGATGGCCAGGGCGCTGGAGCGGATGGGCGCCGAGGCGCGGTGCGTGCTGTTCTTCACCGAGCACATCGAGGCGGACGCCGTCCACGAGCAGGTGATGCGCCGGGACGTCATCGGGGACCTGTTGGCGCGCGAACCGGAGCTCGCCGCCGACGTGGTGTTCGGGATCCGGGCCACGGAACTGCTGGAGGGCCGCCTGGCGGACCACCTGCTGGGCGCCTGGCGCGCCGGCACCACCTCGCTGCGGCGCCCGCTGGACCCCTGACCGGAAGTCGTCCCCCGGGGACGCTTCCGACGCCTCCCCGTTCCTCCCGCCACCGCCGCGACCGGCGGTGGCGGGAGGAACGGGCCCGTCAGTCCCCGTCCGCGCCGGCGGTCCGGGTTCGGCGCTCCTTGCGGCGGTGGCTGGTGTCGCACCACGGGAAGCGCCGGCTCCGGCGGCAGGTGCACAGGGCGACCACGAAGCGGTCCGAGCGGACGGTGCGACCGTCGGGGAGATCGACCTCCACCGGGCCCTCCACCAACACCGGGCCCTCGGGATCGATCACCACGCGCCGGGCGACGCGGCCGTCCTCGGCGGGTTCAGGGACGGTCGGCACGGACCACCACCAGTTCCTCCGTACGCTGTCCGGGAGCTATCAGGCCCCGCTCCTCCAGCCAGGCGGCGCGCGAGCGCAGCACCGGGCCGAACGGGATGGTGGTGCGGGCCACCACCGAGGACTTCAGCCCCTCCGCGCGCAGCGACTCCAGCGTCGTCGGGACTCCGCACAGTTCGGAGTGGACCATCAGCAGGGTGCCGCCGGGCTCCAGCAGCGCCGGGGCGCGCGCGCAGAGCCGGTCCAGCACGGCGCGCCCGTCCGGGCCGCCGTCCCAGCACATCGCCGCCCCGCGGCGGGGCAGCTCCTCCCCGGGGGAGGGCACGTACGGGGGGTTGGCGAGCACCACGTCGAAACCCCGGCCGTCCCGCGCCTCGGCGACGGCGTCGGCGAGGTCGCCGCGCCGCACCGTCAGCGGCAACCGGTGCAGCCGCGCGTTGCAGCGCGCGGCCAGCACGGCCCTGGGCGAGGCGTCCAGCGCCACCGCTTCGGCGGCGCCCATCCGCAGGGCGGCCATGGCGAGCACTCCGGTGCCCGCGCACAGGTCCAGGACGCGGGCGCCGCGGGCCAGCGCGGCGTCCTCCAGCGCCTGCCGCAGCAACCAGGTGTCGTCCTGCGGTGCGTACACCCCGGGGGGCCTGAGCAGCAACATGCACACCGGATACCTCGTTCGTCGCTTCCCTAACGTCCTCCCTCCCCCGCGGACCCGCGTGGGGGCGTCGGATCCACCGTCCCCGACTAGCGGATCCGCTCCGGGGTACCCGTTCGGCCCCCTACCGGAGGTGAGGACAGATGAAGGCAGTGGTCTGGCACGGGCGGCGCGACGTACGGGTGGACGAGGTCCCCGATCCGACGGTGCGCGAGCCCACCGACGCGGTGGTGCGGATCACCTCGTCCGGGCTGTGCGGTTCGGACCTGCACCTGTACGACGTGCTGACCCCGTTCATGACCGAGGGCGACATCCTCGGCCACGAACCGATGGGGGTGGTGGAGGAGGTCGGCCCCGAGGTGACGAACCTGTCGCCCGGCGACCGGGTGGTGATGCCGTTCCAGATCGCCTGCGGCACCTGCTTCATGTGCTCGCAGGACCTCCAGACCCAGTGCGAGACGACCCAGAACCGCGAGTTCGGCACCGGTGGTTCCCTCTTCGGCTACACCAAGCTCTACGGGCGGGTGCCCGGCGGCCAGGCGCAGTACCTGCGGGTGCCGCAGGCGCAGTACGGGCCGATCAAGGTGCCCGAGGGGCCGCCGGACGACCGTTTCCTGTACCTGTCGGACGTGTTGCCCACGGCCTGGCAGGCGGTGGCGTACGCGGACGTCCCCAAGGGCGGCACGCTGACCGTGCTGGGGCTGGGGCCCATCGGCGACATGTGCTGCCGGATCGCCCTGCACCTGGGCGTGGAGAAGGTGATCGGCGTCGATCTGGTGCCCGACCGGCTGGAGCGGGCCCGGGCGCGCGGCGTGGACGTGCTGGACCTCACCGAGCACGACGACCTCGGCGACGTCGTCCGGGAGAAGACCGGCGGACGCGGCACCGACGCGGTGATCGACGCGGTGGGCATGGAGGCGCACGGCAGCGCGGTGGCCCAGGTGGCGCAGAAGTCGACCGGGCTGCTGCCGAAGAAGCTGGCCGAGAAGCTGATGACGACCGCCGGCGTGGACCGGCTGGCGGCCCTGCACCTGGCCATCGACGCGGTGCGGCGCGGCGGCACGATCTCGATCATCGGGGTCTACGGCGGGATGACCGATCCGCTGCCGATGCTCACCCTCTTCGACAAGCAGATCCAGTTGCGCATGGGCCAGGCCAACGTGCGGCGCTGGGTGCCGGAGATCATGCCGCTGCTGACGGACGAGGACGTGCTGGGCGTGGACGACTTCGCCACCCACCGGGTGCCCCTGGAGCAGGCGTCGGAGGCGTACGAGATGTTCCAGAAGAAGGCCGACGGCGCGGTGAAGGTCGTCCTGCGGCCCTGAGCCGGCCCGCCTCCCCCGGGCCCGGGGGCGTTCCCTTCCCTCCCGGGCCCGTCCGGGACGGGGTGGTGCGGGCGCCGACCGGACCCTCAGGGCCCGCGCCACCCCTCGTCGTCCTCCCGCCCCGACGGCCCCTCCCGTCGCCGGGCGCGCTCGCCCCTGCGCCGGAGAAGGACGACGACCAGGTCGATCAGGCCCAGCACCGCGAGGGCCGCGCAGATCCAGGCGACGGTGCGCAGCGAGTCCGGGCCGGGGGCCTCGTCCGGCTCGGCCCGGGACGCCCAGACGGCGAAGAACACCGTCGCGGCGAGGAAGACCGGGGTGTACAGGACGGACAGCAGCAGCCGCAGGCCGAGGGCGCTGCGGGCCGTCACGGGTTCGGTGCCGGTGCGCGACCGGCCGGGGATACGCATGTCACACCTCCGCTGGGCCGGCCCTGTCCGGTACCCCGGTGCGGTGCCCGTCATGCACCGCGCCGCCGCCCGCCACACCGCCGGCCGCCCGGCTCCGGCCGGCCGGCGCGGTGCCGTTGCCCCGGGCGCGGGCGGCTGTCAGGGTTTCGGCGTCCGAGCGTTCCCGGGAGACCACGGAGGCTCCATGCCCGTCCGATCGTCCCGCACCTCCTCCCGCCACCTCGTCCGCTCCCGCTTCCGCCGTCCCGCCGCTCCTCGCCCCACCGCCCCTCGCCCCGCGCGCCGTCGCGCCGGAGCCGTCGCGGTGGTCGCCTCGTCACTGCTTCCCCTGGCGGCGCCGTCCGCCGCCGAGGTCGACTCCGGCCGGAAGCCGCCCGCCAAGGCGCCCGTCGCCGTCGGGTACGGCGGGGCCGTCGCCAGTGTCGACCCGTACGCCTCGCACGCCGGTCTGGAGGTGCTGCGCGCGGGCGGCAACGCCGTGGACGCGGCCGTGGCCACCGCGGCGGCCCTCGGTGTCGTCGAGCCCTACTCGGCGGGGGTCGGAGGCGGCGGTTACCTCGTCGTCCACGACGCGCGCACCGGCGGGACGCACACGCTGGACGGCCGCGAGACCGCGCCCGCCGCGATGCGCCCGGACTCCTTCACCGACCCCGCCACCGGCGCCCCGATCCCCTTCCGGGACGCCGTCACCTCCGGCCTGTCGGTGGGCGTGCCGGGCACCCCGGCCACCTGGGAGAAGGCCCTGGCGGAGTGGGGCACGATCTCCCTGGCGAAGGCGCTGCGGCCCGCGGTCCGGCTGGCCGAGCGCGGCTTCGTCGTCGACGAGGAGTTCCGCGCGCAGACGGAACTCAACGAGGACCGCTTCCGGGACTTCACGCCCACCGCCGACCTGTTCCTGCCCGGCGGCGAACTCCCCGAGGTGGGGTCGGTGTTCCGCAACCCCGATCTGGCCGGCACCTACCGGCTGCTGGCCCGGGAGGGCACCGACGCGCTCTACCGGGGACGGCTGGGACGCGAGGTGGTGCGCACCGTCCGGCGTCCGCCCGTGGTGCCGGGCGCCGACCGCACCGTCCGGCCGGGCCTGATGGCCACCGGCGACCTGGACCGGTACCGCGCGCCGTACCGGAAGCCGACGAGGGTGGAGTACCGGGGCGTGGAGGTGTACTCCATGGCCCCCTCCTCCTCCGGCGGCACCACCGTCGGCGAGGCCCTCAACATCCTGGAGGAGTCCGACCCGGCCGGCATGGGCCGCGTCCAGACCCTCCACCACTACCTGGAGGCGAGCCGCCTGGCCTACGCCGACCGCGACCGGTGGGTGGGCGACCCGGCCTTCTCCGACGTACCGACCGAGGAGCTGCTGTCGCGGCGCTTCGCGCGGGAACGGGCCTGTCTGATCGACCCCGACCGCGCCATGACCGGCCCGGTCGCCCCCGCCGATCCGCGCGACCCGCGGTCCGGGGAGTGCGTGGCGGGCGAGGGCGGCGACGAACCGTACGAAGGCACCTCCACCACCCATCTGGTGACCGCGGACCGCTGGGGCACCGTGGTGTCGTACACGCTCACCATCGAGCAGACCGGCGGCTCGGCCATCACCGTGCCCGGCCGGGGCTTCCTGCTCAACAACGAGCTGACGGACTTCGACTTCACCCCCCTGTCCGAGGCGGTGGACGGCCCCAACCTGCCCGGTCCGGGCAAGCGACCGCGCAGCAGCATGGCTCCCACGATCGTGCTCCGGGACGGCCGGCCGCTGCTGGCGCTGGGGTCGCCGGGCGGCTCCACCATCATCACCACCGTGCTCCAGACCCTGGTGAACCGGCTCGACCTGGGCATGACGCTGCCCCGGGCGGTCGCCGCGCCCCGGTTGTCGCAGCGCAACACCGCCACCACGCAGGCGGAGCCGGAGTTCCTGGAATCGGCGGCCGAACGGGCCCCGCTGGAGCGACTGGGCCACCGGTTCGTCCCGCCGCCCGCCACCTTCACGCCGTCGCCGGAGATCGGGGCGGTCGCCGCGCTGGAGGTCCTGGCCGACGGGAGGCTGTTGGCCGTCGCCGAGCCCGAACGGCGCGGCGGGGGCTCGGCGATGGTGTCGCGTCCGACCCGGCGCTGAGGGTCCGGTCGGGCCTCCGGCGGGCCCGGGGAGCCGTCGCGGGTCCGAGCGGCGGGAGCCACGGTGTCCACCGGCACGGGCGTGGACGGGCGGCGTGGACGGGGCGCGGGCGGTCAGCCGGCGCGCCCTCCGTCCACGCCGCCCGCGTCCCCGCCCTCGTCCGTGCCGGTGCCGGTGTCGTCCGGATCGGCGGACGCCTCGGCGTCCGGGGAGGCCAGCCGATCGGCCAGTTCGTCGATGGTGAGGGTGTTCGGGTCGACCGCGCCCGTGCGGTAGGCGACCCGGCCGATGACCTGCCCGGCGACGGGCACGGTGAACAGTTGGAACAGGGCGATGAGCAGCAGCAGCCCGGCGTAGGGGAACGACACCCGCACGGCCGCGCCGACCAGGGTCAGCAGCACGCCGAGGGTCTGCGCCTTGGAGGAGGCGTGGAGTCGGGTGGGGATGTCGGGGAAGCGCACCAACCCCACCGCCCCCAGCAGGCAGAAGGCGGCTCCGGTCAGCAGCAGGACGGCCGACACCACCTCCAGCGCGGCATCCAGTGCCGGCCTCACCGCAGGTCCTCCCTCTCCTCGACGAGCCGCGCCGCCGTCATCGCCCCGATGAAGCCGAGCAGCGCCAGCACGATCAGCACCGGCACGAACATGGTGTACCGCCACACCGCGATGGCCACACAGATACCGGCGAGGACCAGCGTCACCAGGACCTCCACGGCCACGATCCGGTCCAGGACGCGCGGGCCGCGCACCAGGCGGACCAGGACCAGCAGCGCGGCGGCCGACAGCAGGGCCAGGGCGACGACACCGACCGCGCTCACCGGCGCCTCCCCTCTCCCTCTCCGCTTCCCTCCGGCCCGCCCGGTCCCCGGCCGAGCAGCCGCTGCCGCACCCCGGCGGTGCCGAGGGCCCGCGCCACCCGGCGCTCGGCACCCGCGACCTCACGGCGCCGCTTCCCGGCCTCCGCCACGTCGCGCACCGGCAGCGCGTGGACGTAGAACCGCCGTCGTCCGCGGTCGATCTCCAGCACCAGCGTGCCCGGCGTCAGCGTGGTCATGTGGGCCGTGGCGGTGATCAGCAGATCGGTGTCGACGTCCAGCCGCTGCTCCAGCACCGCCGCCCTGGCCCTCGGCCCGCGCAGCAGCGCCTCCCGGGCGACGGTGAGGGCCGAGACGACCAGGTCCGCCAACAGGTGCCCGGCCATCACGGCCACCCCCACCGGGTGGGCGGCCACCCGGTGGGTGATCGGGGGCAGCGGGAACAGCACCGTCACCGACACCGCCACCACCGCCCCGGCCAGCAGCACGACCGGTCCGACCGATCCCCACAGCACGATCCACAGCAGCCACAGCCACAGGAGCACCGGCCACCGGCGGGCGGTCTGCCGCAGCAGGCCGCCGGCCGGGGCACGGTGGGCGGAGGTGTCCGTCGGAGTCATCGGTTCTCCTGTTCCTCGCGGTCGGCGTCGGTTCCGACGTCGGCGGTTCCGTTCCCGGCCCCGGCCCCGTCCTCGGAGCGCGGCCCGAGGACGGCCTCCTGATAGGCGTCACGTTCGATCAGGTCCCGCGCGGCGCGCTCGCCGACCCGGGCCACCGGTCCGGCGCCCACCGCCACCAGCACGCCGATCAACACCGACCCGACGGTGGCGCCGACCATCAGCCGCACCCCCGCGCCACGCGGTCGCACGGCGGGCGGCCGTCCGGAGCCGGTGGCGAACACCGCTCGCCACACCCTGGCCATCGCGTACAGCGTCAGCAGACTGGTGAGCAGGGCCGCGGCCAACAGGGTGAAAGCGGCCGCCCCGCCCTGCTCCGCCCCGGCCTGGAGCAGGACGAGTTTGGCCACGAACCCGGACAGCGGTGGAATGCCGGAGAGGCTGAGCGCGGCGATCAGGAACACTCCGGCCAGCCATCCGGGCGGCGGCGCGGCCCGCGCCAGCCTCGGCAGCTTCGCGCTGCCGCTCCAGCCCACCACCAGCCCGGCGATCAGGAACAGCGCGGCCTGGACGGCGATGTGGTGCACGGCGTAGAGGACGGTGCCGGCCAGGCCGGTGACGGAGTAGAGGGAGAGCCCGAAGAGCATGTAGCCGATGTGGCCCACCAGCACGAAGGAGAGCAGCCGGTTGAGGTCCTGTTGGGCGACGGCGCCCAGCACTCCCACCAACAGGGTGACGGCGGCGGCCACCAGGAGCGGGGTCCAGGGCTCGGTGCGCGGGAAGAGGAGGGTCTGAGTGCGGACCATCGCGTACAGGCCGACCTTGGTCAGCAGGGCGGCGAGCACGGCGGTGATGGGCGCCGGGGCGGTGGGATAGCTGTCGGGCAGCCAGAAGTGCAACGGCACCATGGCCGCCTTGATCCCGAACACGATCAGCAGGAGCAGGCTGAACACGGTCCGCAGGCCCTCGGGGAGGTCGGGCACCCGGTTGCCCAGGTCGGCCAGGTTGACCGTGCCCGTGGCCCCGTAGATCAGCCCGACGGCGGTGAGGAAGAGCAGGGAGGAGAGCAGGCTGGTGATGGTGTAGGTCATCCCGGCCCGGATGCGGTTCTCGTCGGCGTCCAGGTTGATCAACACGTAGGAGGCGGCGAGCATCAGCTCGAAGGCCACGAAGAGGTTGAACAGGTCCCCGGCGAGGAACGCCAGGGAGACGCCCGCCGCCAGCAGCAGGTAGGACGGGTGGAAGGGCGCCTGCACGGTGCCCCGCCCCTCCGCCGAGCCCTGCCCCACGGCGAAGACCAGGACGGCGAGCGCCACCGCCAGCGCCACGGTCAGCAGCAGCGCGGAGAGCCTGTCGGCCACCACGGTGATGCCCGCCGGAGCCGGCCAGTCGCCGACGTCGAGGACCAGCGGGCCACGCCGGTCGGTGAGGAACAGCAGGGCGACGGCGTCCACCAGTACCGCGGTGAGCGCCCCGACGCCCAACAGGCGTTGCGCTCCGGGACTGCGCCACACGGTCAGGGAGAGGCCCGCCACCAGGACGGGCAGCAGGACGGGGGCGGTCAGCAGCCAGTCGATCATCGCCGCCCGGTCTCCTCTCCCAGCCTGCGGTCCTCGACGTCGTCACGGACCTCGTCGTCCCCCAGCAGCCGCCAGCTCCGGTAGACCATGGCGAGCAACAGGACGGTGATGCCGAAGGTGATGACGATCGCGGTGAGGGCCATGGCCTGGGGCAGTGGGTCCGCGAACGCGGCCGGGTCCTGTCCCTCCCCGGTGATCGGCGGTTCCCCCGGCGGTCCGGCGGCCAGCAGCACCAGCAGGTTGGCCCCGTGCCCGAGGACGAGGAAGCCGAACAGCAACCGGGTGAGGGAGCGTTGCAGCAGCAGGTGGAGACCGACGGCGAAGAGTCCGCCCACCACCACGGCCGTCGTCAGGTCCGGTGTCGTCATCGGTGGTCGCTCCCGTGGTCGTCGGACGTGGTGGGCGCTCGGCCGCCGGGCGCGCCGGCCGCCTCGGGCCGCGCGGAGGCCCCGCCGGGACCGGTGTCCTCGCGGACCGCCTCCCCGGCGGGCGCCTGCGCCGGCCCCACCGCGGACAGCAGCTTCAGGCAGACCCCGACGACCAACAGGTAGACCCCGGTGTCGAAGACCACGCTGGTGGCCACCTCGACGTGGCCGAGCACCGGCAGGTCCCGGCTCAGCGGCACGGTGGCCAGCGGCGATCCTCCGAAGAGGGCCGGGGCCAGCCCGGCGGCCGCGGCCAGGGCCAGCCCCGCCCCGGCGATGACGCGGGGGTCGACCGGTCCGGCGAACGCGGTGTCGGCCCGGCCGCCCACCAGGTAGCGCAGGGCGAAGGCCTGACCGGCCACCAGTCCTCCGGCGAAACCGCCCCCGGGGCGCAGGTGGCCCGAGTAGAGCAGGTAGACCGAGAGCACCAGGACGGCCGGGAACAGCACCCGGGTGACGACCTCCAGCAGCATCGAGCGGTCGTGGTCGGGCATCCTCTCCGCCTCCGGCAGCCACCGCTCCCGGGGCACGCCCCAACGGGCGGTGCTCGGATACCGGTCGGCGGCCGGGGGCCGGGCCCGGATGCCCTTCCTGGCCCCCGTGCCGGAGCCGTCGCTCGGCAGGGCGATCAGAGCGGCCACCCCGATGGCCGTCACCAGCAGCACGGAGATCTCGACGAGGGTGTCCATGGCCCGGAAGTCGACGATGATCGCGTTGACGACGTTGTGGGAGCCCGCCTCCTTGACGTGCTCGACGTAGTACGCCGACACCGCCGGATCCCGCCGGGCCGCGGAGGCGACCACGGCGAGCAGGCCGACGAGCGCACCGCCGGCCAGGGACAGCGTCAGCCGCAGCCGACGGGCCCGCCGCGAGCCGGGACGGGCGCCGAACTCGGCGGGCAGCCCGCGCAGCACCAGCACGATGATCACCAACGTCAGCGTCTCGACGAGGAACTGGGCGAGCGCCAGGTCCGGCGCCCCCTGCACCAGGAAGAACCCGGCCACCCCGTAGCCGACCGCACCGGCCAGCAGGGCGGCGGACAGCCTGCGGCGCACCCGGGCGAGGACGCCCGCGGCGGTCAGGACCACCACGCCCAGCGGCACCTGGACGGCGGAGGCCCACAGGGGCGGGGTGGGCAGCGGGGCGTCGCGCAGCAGCAGGGCGACGCCGGGCACCACCAGGACCGACACCAACAGCACGGTGAGGTAGGCGGGCAGGGAACCGACCTGGGTGCGGCGCGTGAACCACACCGCCGCCCCCTCCAGTCCGCCGCTCGCCCTCCGGTAGCCCTCCTGCGCGTCGGGGGCGCGGGGCGAGCGGTCGCGCAGCGCGGCCAGGGCGGGGCGCGCCGCGTGGAGGGCGAGACCGACGGCCAGGGCGGCGACGGAGAGCGCGAGGGCGGGGGTCACCCCGTGCCAGAGGGCGAGGTGGTAGGGCTTCTCGCCCTGGAGCGGCAACCGTTGGGCGTAGGGCTCGGTGAGGGCCTCGGTCCCGGGGTACCACACGCCCAGTGTCAAGGTGGCCGCCACCAGGACCACGATCGGCGCCGCCATGCCCGGGGCCCGGTCCCGGGAGGGGTCGCCGGCCGGGGTGGGGGCTACTCCCGGCCTGTTCCCGAAGGCGCCCCACAGGAACCGGGCCGCGTAGGTGACGGTGAGCGTCGAGCCCACGATCAGGGCGGCCAGGGTCCACCGCTCGCCCGTGCCCGCGCCGTGGCGGGCCGCCTCCCAGAAGGTGTCGAAGTACGCCTCGTGCCCCAGGTAGCCCGCCAGGGGCGGCAGCCCGGCCATGGAGGCGGCGGCGAGGGCGGCCAGAGCCAGCAGGACCGGTCTGCTGCGGCCCAACCCGCTCAGCCGGTCGATGTCGCGGGTGCCGGTGTGGTGTTCCACCAGCCCGGCGGTCATGAACAGCGCGGACTTGAAGGTGGCGTGCGCCAGCAGCATCACCTCGCCGGCGAGCGCGGCGTTGCGGGACCCGTAGCCGAACAGCACCAGCAGCAGGCCGAGTTCGCTGATGGTGCCGTACGCCAGGATCCGTTTGAGGTCGCTCTCCCACAGCGCGCGCCAGGCACCGAACAGCAGCGACACCAGGCCGAAGGCGAGGACGACGGGCCGCCAGGGGGCGACGTCGGCGAAGCCGGGCGCCAGTCGGGCCGTCAGGTAGACGCCGGCCTTGACCATGGCCGCCGCGTGGAGGTAGGCGCTCACCGTGGTCGGCGCCACCATCGCGGCGGGCAGCCAGCCGTGCAGGGGCATCTGGGCCGACTTGGTGAGGACGCCGACCAGGACGAGCACCACCGCCGCGGACACGTGACCGTCCGTCGGTGGGTCGGCGACCAGTTCCGAGATCCGGTAGGTACCGGCCGTCTCGCCCAGCATGACGAAGCCGAGCAGCATCGCCAGGCCGCCACCGGTGGTGACGATCAGGGCCTGTTGGGCGGCGGCGCGGTGCTCCTCGGTCCGGCCGCGGCCCGCGATGAGCAGGAACGACACCACGGTGGTCAGTTCCCAGAAGACGTACAGCAGCAGCAGGTTGTCGGCGGTGACCAGGCCGAGCATCGCCCCGGCGAAGGCGAGCAGGAGCGCGGACTCACGGCCGTGCCCCTCGGAGGTGTAGCGGGCTCCGTAGCACAGGACGGCGGCGCCGACGCCGCTGACGACACAGACCATCAGCAGCGAGAGCGCGTCCAGCCGCAGGACGACCTCCAGGCCCAGGGAGGGGGCCCAGTCGAAGTGCTCGACGGTCTCCTCGCCCTCCAGGACGGCGGGGGTGAGCGCCACGGCCCAGATCAGCGCGGCCGCCGGCACCAGCGCGGCGACCCACCACACGGCACGGCCGAGGCGCGGGGCGAGGGCGGGAAGGAGGGCGGCCACGGCGGCGTGAGCGGCGATCAGAACCAGCACGGACACTCCTGGGTTGGCCACGCGTGAGGGAACAGAGCGTACATAACGGTACGTATGCCGCGTGGCCGGTTGTCCGTCCGCGGCGCGGTCCCGCCTAGCCCGTCGGGGTGTTCGTGATCCCGGCCGGGGTCGGGACCGGGGTCGGGATCAGGGCTCTGGGGGGCTCGTGGGGCCGCCGGCCGCCGGCCGGGACGCCGGGCGACGGCGCGTCGGCCGGGCGGGGTGTCGGGCCGTCGTCCCGGCGGCCCGTCACCCCTCCGCCCGCGCGCACACCTCGCACAGCGCCCGACGGGCCTCGGGGTCCTGGGTGACCCGTCCCATGCCCCGGGGCTCGGTGACCGTCCGCGCCTCGATCCGAAGGTGGGTGGGGCACAGCCCGACGTGGCAGCGCGAGCACACCGCGACGGCCGGGGTGGCGCGGTCCTGGGTGTGGCACTCGTAGCAGTTCATGACAGTGGTCCGTTCTCGTCCAGCGCGCGACCCCGCAGCCCCAGCGACTCCTCCAGCTCACGGATGCGCGTGTCGAGCCGCTCGGCGCGCCGGGCGCGCTCGTACGGGGTGGGCGGCGGCCTCCTCGTGATCACCAGGGCGGCGCAGCGGTAGAAGAAGTACGTCGGCACCACGAGCGGCCAGGCCAGGCCGTACAGGAAGCCCGTCAGCGCGGCGCTCGACTGGCCCTGCTCACGGAAGCGTTGGACCGGGTCCTCGTCGGCGTGCCAGTCGCGTTCCACCTCGATGATCCGGGCGCGCTCCATGCCGTACGCCACCCGGGCGGTCACCAGAGCCGCCGCCAGATAGCCCAGTAACCCCAGAGACAGCGCCAGGAAACCGACCAGCATGCCGCACCATCCCTCCTTCCGCATCTCGCGCAGTACCCCCCGAGCGGGTGCGGAAACACCACCTGTGTGGGGGTTTGGACGATTCTCGTGGCCCGGTGGTGTCGTGCCCGCGGCACCGTCGCGCGCCCTCGTCCGGACCGTGTGAATGTCCGTTTTCCCGCCGACCGGGCGGGTACTCCGCGTCCCACCATCTCCGTGCCCGTCCCGCCCCGGGGACGGGCGGACCGAGCGGTACGGCGCCCGACGCCGCCCCGAGCGAGGAGGAACGCGTGAAGGTCGAGGAGCGGTACGAGGTCCCGCGACCGGCGGACGGGGGCCCGCCGGCAGGACGCCGGGCGACGGCACCGACCGGGCGGGGGGCCCGGTGGTGAGCGCCGCGACGGACGGCGCGGGCGGCGCCGCGCGCGCCGGCCTGCGGGTGGTGGTGCTGGGAGCCACCGGCAACGTCGGCACCGCGGTGGTGCGGAGGTTGGGCGACGACCCGCACATCGCCTCGGTGGTGGGCGTCGTCCGACGCGTCCCGTCGTGGACACCGCCGAAGACCGAGTGGGCGAGCGCCGACATCGGGGGCGGGGACGCGGGCGCGGCGGCCCGGAGCGACACCGAGGACCCGGCCGAGCGGGCCGTCGAGGAGCGGCTGACCGAGCTGTTCCGGGGCGCCGACGCCGTGGTCCACCTGGCCTGGCTGATGCAGCCCATGCGGGATCCGCTGGCCACGTGGCGCACCAATGTGCTGGGCACCCTCCGGGTGCTGCGGGCGGTGGCGGCGGCCGAGGTGCCGGCGCTGGTGTACGCCTCGTCGGTGGGCGCCTACGCCCCCGGCCCGCACGACCGCTTCGTGGACGAGTCGTGGCCGACCCACGGCGGCCGGCCGGACGCCGCGTACTGCCGGGAGAAGGCGTACGTGGAACGGCTGCTGGACGGCTTCGAGCACGACCACCCCGGAGTGCGGGTGGTGCGGATGCGTCCGGGCTTCCTCTTCCGGCGGGAGTCGGCCGGTGAGCAGCGGCGGCTGTTCGGCGGCCCCTTCGTGCCGCAGCGGCTGGTGCGGCCGGGCGTGGTGCCCGTCGTGCCGGACCTGCCGGGACTGCGCTTCCAGGCGCTGCACACCGAGGACGCGGCCGAGGCCTACCGGCTGGCGGTGCTCCGTCCGGTGCGCGGCGCCTTCAACCTCACCGCGGACCCGGTGGTGGACGCCTCCGTGCTGGCCGACGTGCTGGGCGCCCGGGTGGTGCGACTCCCGCCGGGGCCGGTGCGGGCGGCGGCGGGCGCCGCGTGGCGGCTGCGCCTGGTGCCCGCGCCGCCGGAGCTGTTGGACGCGTTCCTGCGGCTGCCGCTGATGGACCGGGGTCGGGCGGAGCGGGAGCTGGGCTGGACCCCGCGCCACTCGTCGGCCGAGGCCCTGCGGGAGCTGCTGCGCGGACTGCGCGAGGTGGCGGGCGGGCCGACCCCGCCGCTGGCGGCCACCACCGACGGCGGGCGGGCCCACGAGATCGCCACGGGCGTGGGCAGGCGGCCCTGAGACGGGCGCGGGAGGGGGGCGGTTCCCGGCCCGTGCGTCCGACCGTTCCCAAAGCCGCCCCGCCCGCGCCCGTCGCTCCCGCGCCGCATCGCCCACCGACGCGCGCCCCTTCGGGTTCGGGGCGTCTCTCTCGGGTCACGCCTCCCTCGGGTCACGCCTCCGTCGGAGCCGGCCCCGTTCGCGCGCCGGTGGGCATCGTCCGCAGGATCTCCACCAACGCCCCGCTCTGCTCCCATCCGGGGGCGTGCCGGAAAGCGTGCCTCCTGCGCCGCGCCGCCGCCCGGCCGGAGACCAGGCACCACCGCCACCAGCGGCCCAGTTCCCGCTCCGTCAGCCGTTCGGCGGGCACCAGGGCGGGCCACCGGTGGACGCGGGCCTGAGCGGTCACCTTCGCACCGCCGGCCACCGGGTCGACGGCCAGGGCCGGAACCCCGGCGCGCAGGGCCAGCACCAGGCCGTGCAGCCGATCGGTGACCACCACGTCGAGCCGGGCCAGGACGGACTGGAGCTGGTCCGGGGTGGCGCACAGCCGCCAGTCGTCACGGGCCAGCCGGGTGTCGAGCTCCACCCGGGCGCAGTCCAGGCCGGCCAACCAGCCGGTCACCCGTTCGGCGACCTCCCCGTGACGGCGACGGCCGCCGTACTCGCCCTGCCCGTGGGTGAGCACCACCCCGGCCACCGGGGTGGCGGACAGCGGCGGGGCGGCGGCGGCCAGGTCGGCGGTCGGGCGCGCGCCGTCCGCGTCGCGCGGCAGCACGCGGTGGAAGCCCCGCACGGCCGGCTCGTCGGGATCGATGACGGACACGCCGACCGCGACGCGCACGCAGTGGGCGTAGCGCTCGTGCAGGGCCGCCACCTGGGGGCCGTGCAGGGGACCGCAGACGAAGACCACATGGGTGTACCGCGCCGGGTCGGCGTCCTCCAGACTGAGCTCCCCCGGCCGGAACCCGGGGCTCCAGGCGGTCTCGTGGGGGATGCCGGAGTCCTCCAGTATCTCCTGGAGACGGTGCAGCGCCAGTACGTCACCGGCGGTCGCCTCACCGTGCAGGAAGCTGAACCAGCCGGTGAGCAGGGCCCGGGGCGCGGTGGGACCGCCCGGGGAGCCGGCGGCCGGAGCGGGGGCGTCCGTCCGCGGTGTCGTCGGTGTCGTGGGGGCCGTGGGGGCCGTGGGTGTTTTCCGTTCTGTCATGCGGGGACTCGGCCTCACAGTGCCACTGCGTAGGCGAGGAAGAACGCAGCGATGAGAACGACCAGGACCAGCAGCGCGATCATCGGGGCCGGCCCCCAGCCGCTCGGCGTGTTGGCGTTCTGGTCGGGAGCCCCCGCGGGGGTGCTGCTCTCGCCGGGCGGTGTCTCGCCCGGCGGTACTGAACTGCCGCCGTCGCCGCCTTCGAGGCCGGGAGTTCGACGGGGATCCGGATCCGGGTGCGATTCGCTCATGACCTTCGGGTACGCAGCGGACCGCTCCCTTACACCAACAAGAGGGAACCAAAGGGAAGAGGTTGCTGATGACGGGTGAACGTGACCGGCGGCGGGCCGTGGTGACCGGCGGCGCCGGGTTCGTGGGCTCGCACCTGTGCGAACGGCTGCTGACGGACGGCTGCGAGGTGGTGGCCGTGGACAACCTGCTCTCGGGCACCGAGAGCAATGTCGCGCATCTGCTCGGCCGGCCGGACTTCGCCTTCGTGCGACGGGACGTGTGCGCTCCGAACGCCCTGGCCGACCTGTCCGGCGGCCCGTTCGACCTGGTGTTCCACCTGGCCTGTCCCGCCTCCCCGGCCGACTACCTGCGGATGCCGCTGGAGACCCTGGAGACCGGCAGCAGCGGCACGCGCAACGCCCTGGAGCTGGCGGCCCGCGACGGTGCCCGGATGGTGCTGGCCTCCACCTCCGAGGTGTACGGCGACCCACAGGTCCATCCGCAGCGCGAGGACTACTGGGGGCACGTCAACCCCGTTGGCCCGCGCAGCGTCTACGACGAGGCCAAGCGGTACGCGGAGGCGCTGGTCACGGCGCACCGGCAGGTGCACGACACCGACACCGCGATCGTGCGGATCTTCAACTCCTACGGACCCCGGATGCGCGCGGGGGACGGACGGGCGGTGCCCACCTTCGTGCGGCAGGCCCTGGCGGGCGAACCGCTGACGGTGGCCGGGGACGGCGGCCAGACCCGCTCGCTGTGCTACGTCGACGACACCGTGGCGGGCATCGTGGCGCTCGCCGAGAGCGGTCTCACGGGCCCGGTCAACATCGGGGGCGAGGAGGAGACCACGGTTCTCGACATCGCCCGCCGGATCGTCAAGCTCACCGGCTCCGCGTCGCCGATCACCTTCGTCGAGCGCCCCGGCGACGACCCCGCCCGCCGCTGCCCGGACACCACCCTGGCCAGGGAGAAGCTGGGCTGGGAGCCGCGCGTGGGCTGGCAGGAGGGGCTGGAGCGGACCATCGAGTGGTTCGCTCGTCGCGTCGCCGCCTGAGCGCCCCCGCCGCGTGGATCCGGTGGATCCCGTGGATTCCGGGTACCCCCGTCGGGCCCCGGCACATGGCCGAAAACGGCCGCGTGCCGGGGCCCGCTCCGTCACTCTCGGGAGTCACTTCCCCCTTAAAGAGTCGACCAAGTGAGTTTGGTTCCACTGCGGTGGGCAACTACGGAGGCCACGGCATCTCCCCTGCCATCGGGACAACACGACGGAGGCACCCTTCATGCGCATCCTGGGCATCAACGCCGTCTTTCACGACCCGGCGGCGGCGCTCGTGATCGACGGCCGCACGGTCGCGGCGGCCGAGGAGGAGCGGTTCAGCAGGCGCAAGCACGGCAAGCGACCGGTGCCCTTCTCCGCGTGGGAGATGCCCGAGCTGTCAGCGGCCTGGTGTCTGAAACAAGCCGGCCTCACCCCCGCCGATCTGGACGCCGTCGCCTACTCCTTCGACCCCGACCTGGCGGCCCCGGCCGACTCCCTGGGGCTGAACGACCCGTGGGACCACCTGCGCCAGGAGTACGCCCGCCGGGCCCCCTCCTTCCTGGCCGAGGCGCTGCCGGGGCTGGACCCGTCGATCGTCCGCTTCGTCCCCCACCACATGGCGCACGCCGCCTCCGCCGGGATCGCCGGGCCGCACCGCGACACCGCCGTGCTGGTCCTCGACGGGCGCGGCGAGTCCGCCTCGCACCTGTCCGGCCGCTACCACGGCGACCAACTGGAGGTGCTGGCCGCGCAGCGGCTGCCGCACTCCCTCGGACTGGTCTACGAGGAGCTGACCGAACACCTGGGCTTCCTGCGCTCCAGCGACGAGTACAAGGTGATGGCGCTCGCCTCCTACGGCAAGCCGCGCTTCCTCCCCGAGCTGCGGCAGTGGGTGCACAGCGACGGGAAGGGCGGCTTCGCCGCCCACGGCGTGGAGTGGGCGGCGCTGGCTCCGGCCCGACGGCCGGGCACCGACTGGACCCAGGACCACGCCGACCTGGCCGCCAGCGCCCAGGCCGTCCTGGAGGAGACCCTGCTGGACCTCACCCGTTGGCTGCACGCCGAGGCCGGTGGTCGGGAGCTGACCATGGCCGGCGGCGTGGCGCTCAACTGCGTGGCCAACTCCCGGATCGCCGCCGAGGGCCCCTACGAGCGGGTGTGGGTGCAGCCGGCGGCCGGCGACGCGGGCACCGCGCTGGGCGCGGCCCTGCACCTGGCCGCCGCACACGACGAGTCGCCGCGGCCGATGCCCGGCGCCGACCTGGGTCGGGGCTGGTCGGACGAGGAGATCGAGGCTCTCCTGAAGGACGCGGCCGTCCCCTACGAGCGGCCGGCCGACATCGCCGAGGAGGTCGCCGAGGCGCTGGCCGCCGACGGCATCGTGGCCTGGTTCCAGGGCCGCAGCGAGTACGGGCCGCGGGCGCTGGGCCACCGCTCGCTGCTGGCCCACCCGGGCCGGGCGGAGAACCTGGACCGGCTCAACCGGGTCAAGGGGCGCGAGGAGTTCCGGCCGGTGGCCCCCATGGTCGCCGAACGCCGCGCGGCGGAGATCTTCGACGGGCCGGTGCCCAGCCCGTACATGCTGTTCGTGCACGACGTGGCCCGCGAGTGGCGGGACCGCATCCCGGCCGTGGTGCACGTCGACGGCACGGCCCGCATCCAGACCGTCGATCCCGGCTCCGAGCCGCTGGTGGCGCGGATGCTGGACGCCTTCGAGCGCCGCACCGGGCTGCCGGTGGTGGTCAACACCAGCCTCAACACCGCCGGGCGCCCGATGGTGGACTCCCCGCGCGACGCGTTGGAGTGCTTCGGTTCCTCGCCCGTGGACCTGCTGGCCATCGGCCCGTTCGCGGTCCGCCGCGGGAAGGCGTTCGCATGAGTGCCCCGCACACGACCGCCACCGACTACTCGGTGGTCATACCCACCGTCGGCCGTCCCTGCCTGGCCGACTGTCTGGCGACACTGGGCTCCTCGATCGGGCCCGAGCCACGCGAGATCGTGATCGTCGACGACCGGCCCCAGCCGGAGCCGCTCCGCGAGGGGCTGCCGCTGGAGGAGTTGGGGCCGCTGCGGGAGCGCGCCACGGTGGTGCAGACCGGCGGGCTCGGCCCGGCCGGCGCCCGCAACGTCGGATGGCGCCTGGTCACCGCGCCCTGGGTGGCCTTCCTCGACGACGACGTGCGGGTCGGCGCCCGCTGGCGCGAGTCCCTGGCCCGTGACCTGGCCGAGGCGGACCCCACCGTCGCCGGGGTGCAGGGCGTGCTGGACGTACCGCTGTCCACCGGGCGGCGGCCCACCGACTGGGAGCGCAACACCGCCGGGCTGGCCCGTGCCCAGTGGGCGACGGCCGACATGGCCTACCGCACCGAGGCGCTCAAGGCCGTCGACGGCTTCGACGAGCGCTTCCCCCGGGCCTTCCGGGAGGACGCCGACCTGGCGCTGCGGATGCTGGAGGACGGTTGGCGCATCCGGCGCGGCAGCCGGCTGACCACCCATCCGGTGCGGCCCGCCGACCGCTGGGTGTCGCTGCGGACGCAGCGGGGCAACGCCGACGACGCGCTGATGCTGCGGCTGCACGGCCCCACCTGGTGGCGGCGGGCCGCCGCGCCGAGGGGGCGCATCCGCCGCCACGCGGCCGTCACCGCCGCCGGCGTCTCGGCCCTCGTCCTGGCAGTGGCCGGGCGGCGCCGCGCCGCCGCCGTGGCCGGGGCGGGGTGGCTGTTGGGCACGGCCGAGTTCGCCTGGGCCCGGATCGCTCCGGGGCCCCGGACCCGCGAGGAGGTCACCACCATGGTGGCGACGAGCGCGCTGATACCGCCGTTGGCGGTCTACCACCGACTGGCCGGGACGCTGCGCCACCGCGGCGCCGCGCCGTGGAACGGCGCCGGCGCGACCGCCGTCGGCCCGGGGGCGGACGGCGAGGGCGGCGGCGCCGCGTCGGGGTCCGGCGCGGACGCCGACGCGGGCGACGGCGTCGGGGCGGGCGCCGCGAACGGGAGCGGGGCCGAGGGCCCCGCCGGGCGGGACGGTCGCGCATGACGGCGGGCACGACGGTGGTACGCGCGGTGCTCCTGGACCGGGACGGCACCCTCGTGGAGGACGTCCCCTACAACGGCGACCCCGACCTGGTGCGCCCGATGCCGGGCGCGGCCGAGGCGATGGAGCTGCTGCGCTCCCGGGGGGTGCCCACCGCCGTGGTCACCAACCAGTCCGGCATCGCCCGCGGGCTGATCGGCTGGAGCGACATGGGCCGGGTGCACGCCCGGATCGACGAGCTGCTCGGCCCGGTGAACGTCTGGGCCGTCTGCCCGCACGGCCCCGACGACGGCTGCGGCTGCCGCAAGCCCGCCCCCGGACTGGTGCTGGACGCCGCCCGACGGTTGGGGGTGGCCCCCGCCGAGTGCGTCGTCATCGGCGACATCGGCTCCGACATGGGCGCCGCGCGGGCCGCCGGCGCCCGCGGCGTGCTCGTCCCCACCCCCGTGACGCTCCCGGAGGAGGTCGAGGAGGCGCCGACCGTCGCCCCGGACCTGCTCACCGCGGTGTGCGTCGCCCTGGACGGTCCGCGGCCGGCGGACGGCCCCCCTCCGCCGCCGGACGCGGGCTGGGTGCCGGGCCGTGCCCGGGGACGGAACCGGGGCCGGACGTTGGTGTCCGCTCCCGCCGCCGACCTCCCACCCATCCGCACAACCGCCCGGAGGCCGTCGTGAGAGCACTGGTGGCACGCCTGGACAGCTTCGGTGACGTGTTGCTGGCCGGTCCGGCGGTACGGGCCGTGGCCGCGCGCGCCGAGCATGTGACGCTGCTGTGCGGACCGCGCGGCGCGCCCGCCGGCCGGATGCTGCCCGGGGTGGACGAGGTCCTGGTCTGGGACGCCCCCTGGGTGGGCTTCGACCCGCCTCCCACCGACCGTGCCGGAATCGACAAGGCCGTCGAGGAGATCGCGGCCCGGCGCTGCGACACCGCCCTGGTGCTGGCCTCGGCCCACCAGAGCCCCCTGCCGACCGCGCTGGTGCTGCGGATGGCGGGCGTGGGGCGCGTCGCCGCCGACAGCGTCCACTACCCCGGCTCCCTGCTGGACGTCCGCCACCGACGGGACCCGCACGCGCACGAGGCCGAGGCCGCCCTCGCCCTGGCCGAGGCGGCGGGCTTCCCCCTGCCGGCCGGCGACGACGGACGGCTGCGGGTGGTGCCGCCGCCGGACGCCGTCGAGGTGGCCGGTCCGCCGGGCTACGTCGTCCTGCATCCGGGGGCGAGCGTGCCGGCCCGCCGCTGGAGCCCCGGGCGGTCGGCCGAGGCGGTGTCCGCCCTGGCCGCGGCCGGGCACCGGGTGGTGGTCACCGGGGTGCCCGAGGAGCGCGAGCTGACCGCGTACGTGGCCGGGGCGGACGGGCTCGACCTGGGCGGACGCACCTCGCCGGAGCTTCTGGCCGGGGTGCTGGCGGGAGCGAAGGCCGTGGTCACCGGCAACACCGGGCCGGCCCATCTGGCCGCAGCCGTCGGAGCGCCGGTGGTCTCGCTCTTCTCTCCCGTCGTGCCCGCCGAGCGCTGGGCGCCCTTCCGGGTGCCGTTGGTGCTGTTGGGCGACCAGCGGGCGCCGTGTGCGGGCACCCGGGCCCGTACCTGCCCGGTCCCCGGGCACCCCTGTCTGGACCAGGTGACGCCGGAGGACGTGGTCGCTGCCGTGGAGAAGGTCGGTGCCGAAGGCGCCCGACAGAACACCGCTGCCGAAGGCGCCCGACAGAACACCGCCGCCGCCGAAGGCGGCCGTCGGGGACGTGGAGAGGCCGCCGGGAGCGGTCGGGAAGGAGCCGCATGAGGATTCTGCTGTGGCACGTGCACGGCTCGTGGACCACCGCGTTCGTCCGGGGACCGCACACCTACCTGGTGCCCGTCACCCCCGACCGGGGCCCCGACGGGCTGGGCCGCGCCGTCACCTTCGACTGGCCCGACAACGTGGTGGAGCTGACGCCCGAGCAGCTGCGGGAGACCGACGTCGACCTGGTGGTGCTCCAGCGCCCCCACGAACTCGCGCTCGCCGAGGAGTGGCTGGGCGGCAGGCGGCCGGGCCGCGACGTGCCCGCCGTCTACCTGGAGCACAACGCGCCGAACGGGAACGTGCCCGACACCCGTCATCCGATGGCCGACCGCACGGACCTGACGGTCGTCCACGTCACCCACTTCAACCGGCTGTTCTGGGACTGCGGGCGGGCGCCCACCACCGTCATCGAGCACGGGATCGTCGATCCCGGGCCGCTGTGGACGGGCGAGCTGGACCGGGCCGCGGTGGTGGTCAACGAGCCGTTGCGGCGCGGGCGCACCACCGGCACCGATCTGTTGCCGCTCTTCGCCGAGGCCGCCCCGTTGGACGTCTTCGGCATGCGGACCGAGCGGCTTCCCGAGCGGCTCGGCATCCCGCCGGAGCGCTGCCGCTGCCAGGACCTCCCCCAGCGGGACATGCACCGGGCCATGGCCAGGCGTCGGGTGTACGTGCACCCGATCCGCTGGACCTCGCTCGGTCTGTCCCTGCTGGAGGCCATGCACCTGGGCATGCCCGTGGTCGCCCTCGACACCACCGAGGCGTCCGAGGCCGTGCCCGAGGGAGCCGGGGTGCTCTCCAACCGGCTCGACGTACTGACCGACGCCGTCCGCGGCTTCGTCGCCGACCCCGCCCACGCACGGCACGTCGGCGAGCGGGCGCGGAGAGCGGCCCTGGCCCGTTACGGGCTGCCGCGCTTCCTGGACGACTGGGAGCGGCTGATCAAGGAGGTGGCCCGATGAGGATCGCCATGGTGTCCGAGCACGCGAGTCCGCTCGCCGAGCTCGGCGGCCCCGACGCGGGGGGACAGAACGTGTACGTCGCGCAGTTGTCGAAGGAGTTGGCCCGGCGCGGTCACGACGTCACCGTCCACACCCGCCGCGACTCCCCCGACCTGCCCGACCGGGTCCCCCTCGTGCCGGGCGTCACCGTCGAGCACGTGCCCGCCGGCCCGCCGCGTCCGGTGCCCAAGGACGACCTGCTGCCGCACATGCCCGCGTTCGGCGCCCACCTGGCGCGGCGGTGGGCCGGTCCGCGGCCGCACGTGGTGCACGCGCACTTCTGGATGTCGGGCCTGGCGGCGCTGGCCGGGGCGCACGGGTCGGGCGTCCCGGTCGTGCAGACGTTCCACGCGCTGGGCACCGTCAAGCGACGGCACCAGGGCGCGGACGACACCAGCCCGCCCGAGCGGATCGAGGCGGAGCGGCGGATCGGTCTGGAGTGCGACCGGATCCTGGCGACCTGCTCGGACGAGGTGTTCGAGCTGGGCGCCATGGGCGTGCCGCCGGAGCGGGCGTCGGTGGTGCCGTGCGGTGTGGACACCGAGGAGTTCGCCCCCTGCCCCGGTGGAGGGTCGGGGCGACGGGACCGGCACGGGGCCTCCGGGCACCGGCCGCGGTTGCTGGCCATCGGACGGCTGGTGCCGCGCAAGGGCTTCGACCAGGCCGTCGCGGCGCTGACCCGCGTCCCCGACGCCGAGTTGCTGATCGCCGGCGGCCCCGACGCCGCGCTGTTGGACGCCGATCCCGAGGCCGAGCGGCTGCGACGGCTGGCCCGGGAGTCGGGCGTCGCGGACCGGGTGCGGCTGTTGGGCGCCGTGCCGCACGAGCGGATGCCCGAGCTGATCCGCGGCGCCGATCTGGTGCTGTCCACGCCCCGGTACGAGCCGTTCGGCATCGTCCCGCTGGAGGCCATGGCCTGCGGGGTCCCGGTCGTCGCCACCGGTGTGGGCGGCCATCTGGACTCGGTGGCCGACCGGGTGACCGGGCGTCTGGTACCGCCCGGCGACCCCGACGCGCTCGCCCACGCCGTGAAGGAGCTGATCGGCTCGCCGGAGCTGCTGCGGCGCTACGGCGAGGCCGGACGGAAACGCGCCCTGGCCCGCTTCTCCTGGGAGCGGGTCGCCGACGGCGCGGAGCAGGTGTACGCCCAGGTGGTCTCCGGCCACCGCGTTCCCGCGGGGGCTGCCCGATGACGACTCCCAAGACCGCGTCCACGACCACGTCCGCGCCCCTCCCCGAGACCGTGTCCGGCGCCGCCGGACACGCCGCCGGGCTGCGGGACGCGGCGTCCCTCCTGCCGCCGGACGCCGTCGCCGGCCACTGCGACGAGCTGCTGCGCGCGCTGGCGCCCTTCCGCGACCAGGCGGGCACCGCCCAGCACTGGGGCGAGCGCCTGGCCCGGGTGCTGTCGGGCGGCGGGCGGCTGCTGGCGGCCGGGAACGGCGGCAGCGCCGCCCAGGCCCAGCACCTGACGGCCGAGCTGGTGGGCCGCTACCGCGACGACCGGCCGCCGTTCTCCGCCATCGCCCTGCACGCCGACACCTCCTCCACCACCGCCATCGCCAACGACTACGGCGTGGACGAGCTGTTCGCCCGCCAGGTGCGGGCCCACGGCCGGGAGGGCGACGTGCTGATGCTGCTGTCGACCAGCGGTGCCAGTGCCAACCTGCTGTCGGCCGCCGAGGCCGGGCGCGAGGCGGGCATGGCGGTGTGGGCGCTCACCGGTCCCGCCCCCAACCCGCTGGCGGCCGGCAGCGACGAGTCGCTGTGCGTCCGCGCGGACTCCACCGCGACGGTCCAGGAGCTGCACCTGGTCGCGGTGCACATGGTGTGTGCCGCCTTCGACGCGGCCCTGGAGGCCGCGGCGGACGGCGGACGGGCCGACCGGCCGGCGGGCGCGCGGAGGAGCGCGCCCGGGAGGGCCTCCGGAAGCGCCGGAAAGGCCGGCCGGACCGGTAAGGCCGGTAAGGGGGGCGCCGGATGACGCCGCCGACCCCGCCCACCCCACCGTTCCCGGCGCCGGACCCGGACGGACGGGGCCGGCGCTCCCCCGCCACCCCGCTGGTGGTCGTCGGGGACGCCCTGCTCGACCGCGACCTGGCCGGCCACGCCGAGCGGCTGGCCCCCGACGCCCCCGTGCCGGTGCTGGAGGACTGCGAGGAACGGCTGCGTCCGGGCGGTGCCGCCCTGGCCGCCTACGTGGCGGCGCTGGGCGGCCGCGAGGTCACCCTGGTGACCGCCCTGGGCGACGACCCGGCCGGTGCCCGGCTGCGCGAGCTGTTGTCCCCCTGGGTCACCGTGGCCGCGCTGCCGATGGAGGGCACCCTGTCGGAGAAGACCCGGGTGCTGGCCGGAGGCCGTCCGGTGGTCCGCATGGACCGCGGTGACGGACGGGCCGCGCCGGTCCCCGCCAAGGCGCTGCCCGGGGAGGTCCGCGCGGCGATCGGCACCGCCCGCGCCCTGCTGGTCTCCGACTACGGTCGGGGCACCGCGGACGTCGTGCGCGACCTGCTGGCCGAACGGGCCCTGCGGGTGCCGCTGGTGTGGGACCCGCACCCGCGCGGCCGGGAGCCGGTGCCCGGCACCCGGCTGGTGACCCCGACCGCGAAGGAGGCCCGTCTCTTCGCCGCCCGGCGGGCCGAGGCGGAAGCCGGGGCCAAAAGCGCGCCGAAGGGCGCGCGGCCCGCGTCCGGCGTCCCCTCCGGCGAGCCGGAGAACCTCCACACGGCGGCCCGGCTCGCGCGGGAGCTGGCCGACGCCTGGGGCGCGGCCTCGGTGGCCATCACCCTCGGCGAGCGCGGTGCCCTGCTCTCCTACGGCGACCACCCCCTGCTGGTGCCCGCCCCGGCCCGGCACAGCGGTGACTCCTGCGGCGCCGGCGACCAGTTCGCGGCCAGCGCCGCCGGGCTGCTCGCCGACGGGGCGCTGCCCGAGACGGCCGTGCGGGGCGCGGTGGCGGCCGCCACCGGCTACGTGGCGGCGGGCGGCGCGGGGGCGTTGGCCTTCCCCGACCGGGCCGCTCCCCCGCCGTCGGCCGACGAGGACGCCGAGCAGTTGGTGGCCCGGGTGCGGGCGGCGGGCGGCACCGTGGTGGCCACCGGCGGCTGCTTCGACCTGCTGCACGCCGGGCACGTCGGACTGCTCCAGGCGGCCCGGCGCACCGGTGACTGCCTGGTGGTCTGTCTGAACTCCGACGCGTCCGTGCGCCGCCGCAAGGGGCCCGGACGCCCCATCAACCCGCTGGCCGACCGCGTCCGGGTGCTGCGTGCCCTGGAGTGCGTGGACGCGGTGGCGGTGTTCGACGAGGACACCCCCGAGGAGCTGCTGAAGCGGCTGCGCCCGGACGTGTGGGTCAAGGGCGGCGACTACGCGCTCGCCGACCTGCCCGAGGCGTCGCTGGTGGAGAGCTGGGGCGGTCAGGCGGTGCTGTTGCCGTACCTGGACGGCCGGTCCAGCAGTCGGATCGCCGCCCGTGCGGCGGTGTCGGTCTCCGCGACCCGGGACGGAGCACGGTGAGCGGGCACGTGTCGAGGGGAGGGGACGGCGCGCGGGCGGGCACGCCCGGAGCGGTGAGCGTGCCGGTGAACGGTTCGGCGGGCGCTCCTCGACCGCCCCGGCTGCTGGTGCTGCGCGCGCTGGGCCTGGGCGACCTGCTGGCGGGGGTGCCCGCGCTGCGGGCGCTGCGCCGGGAGTTCCCGCGGTACGAGATCGTGCTCGCCGCTCCCCCGGAGCTGGCCGTCCCCGCCGAGTCGAGCGGTGCGGTGGACACCCTGCTGCCCGCCGCCGCGCCCGGCCGCGCCGTCCCGGAGATCACCAACTGGCAGGGGCCGCCGCCGCAGGTGGCCGTCGACCTGCACGGCAAGGGGCCGGAGAGCATGCGGGCCCTCCGGGCGCCGGCGCCGGACCGGTTGCTGGCCTTCGCCGCGCCCGACGGCCCCGAGTGGTACGCCGAGGAACACGAACGGGACCGCTGGTGCCGCTTCCTGGAGTGGTACGGCATCCCCGCCGACCCCTCCGACCTGCGGCTGCCGCCGCCCGCCGCGCCCTCCCCCGCCCCCGGTGCCGTGGTGCTCCACCCGGGCGCCGGTTCCCCGGCCCGGTGCTGGCCCGTGGAGCGGTACGCGGAGGTCGCCGTCGAGCTGCGGCGCGCCGGACGACACGTGGTGGCCACCGGCGGGCCGCGGGAGTACGAGTTGCTGGCACGGCTGGCCAAACTGGCCCGCCTCCCGGACTCCGACGTGTACGGCGCCCCGCCGATGGAGCGGCTGGCCGCGCTGGTGGCCGGGGCCTCGGCCGTGGTCAGCGGCGACACCGGGCCGGCCCATCTGGCGGTGGCCTACGGGAGCCCGTCCGTCACCCTCTTCGGCCCGGTCTCGCCCGAGCTGTGGGGGCCGCCGCCGTCGGAGCGCCACCAGGTGCTGTGGCACCCGGGGCCGCCCGGCGATCCCCACGGCCGACGTCCCGACCCGCGGTTGATGCGCGTCCGGCCGGAGGAGGTGCTGGCCGCGCTGTCGCGTCTGCCGGAGGTGCCCGCCGTATGAGCGGTCCGCCGATAGGGGTGGTCATAGCCACCCGCGATCGCGCCGACAGCCTCGTGCGGACCCTGCGCCGGCTGACGAGCCTGCCCGAGCGTCCGCCGATCCTGGTCGTCGACAACGCCTCGACCGATCACACCCGCACCATGGTGCGCACCCTCTTCCCGCAGGTGGCGCTGATGCCGCTGCCCGAGAACCGCGGCGCGCTCGCCCGCAACCTGGGGGTGTCGGCGATGGAGACCCCCTACGTGGCCTTCAGCGACGACGACTCCTGGTGGGCGCCGGGCTCGTTGGGCACGGCCGCCGACCTCATGGCGCGGCACCCCCGGCTGGGGCTGGTGGCGGCCTCCACCCGGGTGGGCCCGCAGGAGGAGCCCGACCCGCTCGACGAGGTCATGGCCGACTCGCCGCTGGGCGTGGCGGGCGATCTGCCCGGACCCCAGGTGCTGGGGTTCCTGGCCTGTGCCTCGGTGGTGCGGCGCTCGGCGTTCCTGGAGGTCGGGGGGTTCCATCCGCTGCTGTTCTTCGGCGCCGAGGAGACCCTGCTGGCCTACGACCTGTCCGCCCGGGGCTGGGGGGTCAGCCACTGCCCGGAGGTGGTGGCGCACCACCATCCGGACCCCGGGGCGGCCCGGCCCGGCCGCGACGTCCGGCAGCTCCGCAACGAGTTGCTCACCGTCTGGCTGCGCCGGCCGCTGCCGACGGTGGTGCGCCGCACCCGCGCGCTGGCCGCCGAGGCGCCGCGCGATCCGGCGGCCCGTCGCGCGCTGTTGGGGGCGTTGGCCCGGCTGCCCGCCGCGCTGCGCGCCCGCCGACCCCTGCCGCCGTACGTCGAGGAAGCCGCCCGCCGTCTGGAAGGACAGGACCACCGTGGCCCCTGAGTCCGAGACCGTTGAACCCGAGGCCGTCCGGGAGGAGGCCCCCGCCGTCCGGGGCCCCGACGAGCCCGACACCCGGGTCTCGGTCGTGGTGATCACCCACAACCGCCGGGAGGAGCTGCTGCGCACCCTCGGCCGGCTGGCCGAGCTGCCCGAACGTCCCCCGGTGTTCGTGGTCGACAACGCCTCGACGGACGGCACCTGCGACACCGTCGCCCGCGTCCACCCCTGGGTGCGGCTGCTGCGGGCGGAGCGGAACCTGGGGGCGGTGGGCCGCAACGTCGCGGTGGAGCGCGTCACCACGCCCTACGTGGCCTTCTGCGACGACGACTCCTGGTGGGAGCCGGGGTCGTTGGGCGCGGCCGCGGACCTGCTGGACGCGCGGCCGCGGCTGGCGGCGGTCACCGCGCGGATCGTGGTGGAGCCGGACGGCACCGAGGATCCGATCGTGGCCGAGCTGCGCCACTCGCCGCTGACCGGCCCCGCGTGGCTGCCCGGCCCGCCGCTGGGGTCGTTCCTCGCCGCGGCGACGGTGCTGCGCGCGGACGCCTTCCGCGAGGTGGGCGGTTTCTCACCGCGTCTGTGGCTGGGCGGCGAGGAGGAGCTGATGGCCACCGACCTGATGGCGCGCGGCTGGTGGTTGGCGTACGCGGAGGAGCTGACGGTGCACCACGCCCCCTCGGCCGCCCGGGACGCGACCGGGCGGCGGGAGGACGGGCTGCGCAACACCCTGTGGTTCGGCTGGCTGCGCCGGCCGCTGCCCGCCGCGGTGCGCCGCACCTGGTACCTGGCCCGTACGGTGCCGCGCGACGCGACGTCGGCGCGGGCCTTCGGGCGGGCCCTGGCGGGGCTGCCGTGGGTGTTGCGGGAGCGCCGGGTGGTGCCCCGTGAGGTGGAGGAGCGGCTTCGGCTGCTGGAGGCGGAACAGCGTCGCTCCACCGCCCGCCGGTACGTCGGCTGACGGGACCGAGGGTGCCGCGAGACCACCGCGAGATCGCCGCGAGGTCACCGCGCGCCGTCCAGTCGCATGAGGACGGAGTACGCCGACTCGGCCCGGCGGGCCGGTACGGCTTCGGGGTGCGCGTGGTCGAGGAAGCTCCGGGTCCCGCCGTGGTGGAGGATGTGACCGCGGTCCATGAGGGTGACGGTGTCGGCTTCGTCGGCGAGATCGGCGACGTCGTGCGTCGACATGAGCACCGGGGTCTTTGCCGCGATCTCCCTCAGCACGTCGCGGAAGACCGTGCGCTGGTGGGGGTCGAGCCCGGCCGTCGGCTCGTCCAGCAGGACGACGCGCGCGTCGTGGGCGAGGGCGCAGGCGATGCCGACACGGCGGAGTTGCCCCCCGGAGAGTCCGGCCGTCTTCCGTCCCGCCTGCTCGGCGAGGCCGACCCGGTCCAGGGCGGCCGCGGCGCGCTCCCAGGCGCGGGCGCGGCTCTCGCCCTTCAGCCAGGCGACGTACGCCACGTACTCGCGGGCGGTCAACTGCCGGGAGGTGGGCACCCGCTGCGGCAGCCAGGCGACGTGGCGACGGTACTCGCGGCTCGCGGAGGTGAGGTCCGAGCCGCTGAATCGGACCCTGCCCGCCTTCGGCTCGATCGTGCCGGCGAGGAGGGCCATGGTGGTGGACTTGCCCGCCCCGTTGGGGCCGAGCAGGATCGTCAGGCCCTGCCCGGGGACCTCGTAGGTGAGGCGGTTCAGGACGGGGCGGACCCAGCGGTGGTAGCCGAAGGTGACGCGGTCGAGCAGCAGAGTCATCGTTCGGTCCTTGGTGTGAGGCAGACGAGGGAGAGAACCCCGGCCAGGAAGACGGCGACGGCGCCCACGGCGGCGTGTGCGACACGGGCTTCCTCCGTGACGATCACCCAGGGGTAGGGGTCGTTGTGACCGCGCCCCCCGAGGAACATGGAGTGGATCATCCAGAAGACGGGGAGCAGGGTCGCGCGGTGTCCGAGCAGTGGCCAGGCGCCCAGGGCGAGTCCGCAGAAGAGCAGGTTGTTCCGCGCCGCCGTCCACATCGCTTCCGGGCCGAGGAAGGACATCGCCGAGGCCACCGCCGTCGCCAGGAGCGCGAAGCCGGACACCAGCGTGATGTCCCTCGCGTCGAGTCGGCGGACGGCGGACCGCTCCACCGAGGGCATCCGTCTTTCGAGGCAGACGATCAGGCCGATGGAGGGGATGAGGCAGAGGAAGTTGCTGAGCTCCGTCGCCATCGCGTAGTTCCCCAGGAACGAGGGGAAGACGAAGATCACGTTCAGGGTGAGCCCGATACCCAGGGCGAAACCGAGCAACACACCGGGCAGCAGGCCGAAGGCGCCCCGCCGGCGCAGCCACCAGATCATCACCGGCCTGCCCGGCAGGCCTGCCGAAGCCGCTCGGCGTACCGGTCTTCCTGCTCCCGAGGCGAAAGATCACTCACTCTGTCCGCCTCTGCGAGGAGTTGCCGCTTGCTCTGTCCCTGAGCGAACCCCTGGGTCTCCCGGGAGAGCCAGGCGAGGTACTCGCGCTCCACACCGATCGTCCGGGCGACCCAGAGGGTGTTGTGATGCAGGGTGTTCCAGTCCGGTTCCTCGCAGGGCATCCCGACGACGGCGATGGGGATGTTCTCCCGGAGGACCTCGTCCGCGTCGCCGGGCACGAGGTCGAGCGTCCAGTGTTCCCCATCGGTGTCGGTCTGCCGAACGTCGGCCACGGTGAGGTCGGTGATGCGGGTCGGCTTCTCGGCGATGATCCCCCCGGCCCGCAGTCGATCTGTCATCTCGGCGAGTCGGTCCTGAATCTCCCCGATGTGCTCGGCGCCGGCCGACGGCAGACAGACCTCGGGCCTGCTCCCCTCGCAGGTGACCGGGGCCAACCCCCTGGCGGCCGGGGCGATCGAACGCCAGTCCTTGGTGATGCCGTACGCGCCGAGCAGACCACCGGCCGCGATCGCGAGGGAAGCGACGACGGAGGCGACACGGACCCGCCGGGGCCCCGCCAGTACGACGCAGGCGAGTGCCAGGCAGACCGTCGGCAGAACCGCGGCTGCCGTCATGGCCGGTGAGTACGCCTCACCGAACCCCACCCAGGCGATGGACCCGGTGACATGGTGCGCCCAGTGGCTGTCCGTCCCCAAGGGGAAGCTGATGCCGACGAAGACGACCACGGCCACCAGCGGCGCGGCGTAGAGCGCGTGGAGTCGGCGTCCGATGACGAATCCGATGACCGCGTGCGCGGTGAGCAGGACGACGACGATCCCCATCAGGTGCAGCACGTACGGATCGGGAAGGACTCCGACCACCCACAGCCCACCCGCCATGACACCGGCGGTCGGGATCGACAGGGCCAGCACGGAGACGAGGACGGGCCGAACCGCGATGCGCCACGTGGCGCGTGCGGCGCCCAGGTCCCATGTGCCGAGGGACCGAAGCCGGGTCGCTTCCACCGCGGTCAGGGCCGCCACGGCCGCGGCGGCCATCGGGACCGGGGCGTGCACGGCGTACGACGCCGCCTGCCCGGGCCAGGGAACGGCGATGAGCCGTTCGATGTTCCGGGTGCTCGTGAGGAACACGTAGGCGAAGAAAAGGCCGATCACGGGGAATGCCGGCACGGCCGGATGCGTGCGCAGAGCGGCGGGGAAACGCATGGAGCCTCGCAGGGAGAGCAGAACCGGACCGCCGCGCGCACAGCGCGCGGCGGTCCGGCGTGATCGGTCGGCCTTGTCGTGTCCACATTGGCCTCGCCGGCCACTTCCGTGCAAGTTCCGTGCCCCGTACCGGGTTTCTCGGTTTCGAGGTGTCAGCTGTCGTAGGGCGGACCCGACCGGGTTTCCGTGCTCGTGCGTCCATTCCCCCGACGCAGTCGGCCCGGGGCGGCGTGCCGTACCTCCTGTCGTACCTCCGGTCGATCCGCCGCCGAAGCGCCGGCGCGCCACCGTTCGTGCTTCCCGCCTGGTGGCGGCCGGTGAGGCGAGAATCGTTGCGCTGTTCATCGAGCCATTGCCGGCAGTCGGCTCCTCGAACCGGACCGAGATTCGCCTTGCTCCACTCGGCCCCCGCACCCGTGGTGACCGTCAAAGCGGCGGTGGTTCCCGCGACGGCACAGGGGTTGCGCGGGCGCCACACCGACAGAGCGAATTCCCCCGTCTTCTCGGCCGTCGAGTTTCCCTGGAACCGGAGACCGAAATACCGGACGACCCTACCGGAACCGCCACCACCCACAGGAAGGAAGGAGTCGCGTGAAGTGCGGTTTCGCAGGGCCTTTGTCCCCCCTTGGCCGCCACGGCCCGACGCGGCCGGACCACGACGCCGGAATCACGCGACGGAGCGGTTCTTCCCCGTATTCGCGGAGACCTCGCGGGCCCCTTAGGACGCCGTCCGATGGATCGCACAGAAGTGGAATATAAATTCCGGATAGGCCGTCCCCGGCAGGTTCGTCGGCACGGCCGACACATGGCGGAGCCCACCACCCGGGTGGTGGGCTCCGCCATGTGTCGGACAGGGTCAGGAGCGCGCCTGCCGGGTCTCGGAGCGGTTCGCCTTGCGGATGGCCCTCAGCAGCTCGTCCTTGGTCATCCGGGAGCGGCCCCCGATGTCCAGGCGTCGGGCGATCGAGTACAGGTGTTCCTTGCTCGCGTTCTCGTCGACGCCCTCACCACTGCGCCCGCCCTTGCCGCGCGGACGTGCCGCCCGCTCGTCGGAGGGGCCCTTGCGGCCGCCCTCCTTGCGCTCCCAGTGGTCGCCCACCTTCTCGAACTTGTGCTTGAGGGCGCTGAAGGCGGTCTGGTGGGCGCGGCGTCCCTCCCCGTACTCCTCGACGGCGGAGTCGTGGGCCTTGATCCAGGTGCGTTGCGCCTCCTTGGGGGAGCGCTCCAGGGTCGAGGGGAGCTCCTTCCGTCCTGGCACGTTTCTCACCTCCGAATGGTCGGATCCGTAACGGATGCCCCGCTGTGCGACGCGGAAACGGGGGCGCCGACGGCGGTCCGGAACCGGCGGGGGAGGTGGAAACGGCAGGTGTCGGCACCCGGCACGGGGGTCACCCGTGGAAGGGCGGCGCCCCTCCGCCCGCGCCCGACGGCGGCGGGACGCCGCGGTGATCCCAGCGACCGAGGAGAGGTGCCGACGACCATGCGTTACGAGGAGCTGACCGGCCAGGTCCAGAAGCACGCCGACCTGCCCGACCGGCAGGCGGCGGAGCGGGCGCTGCGCGCCACGCTGGAGACCCTGGCCGAGCGGATGCCCGACGGGGTGGCCGACCACCTGGCCGCCCAACTGCCCGACGAGGCCGCCGAGTCGCTGCGCCGGGTGGTCGCCGAGCACGAGGCCTCGCCGCGGCAGCGGGAGCACGCTCGCACGCACGGCGAGGCCTTCGACCTGACCACCTTCGCCGGGCGGGTGGCCTGGCGCTCCAGGACGTCGGAGGACACGGCGGTGCGGGAGGCGACGGCCGTGTTGGAGGTGCTGGACGCCGCGGTCTCCCCGGAGCTGATGAACAAGGTGGGCCATGTCCTGCCGCCGGACATCCGCGAGCTGCTGCCGTCCGCCCGGGCCGAGGAGTCCTGATCCGGACCGGTCCCGTCCGCGACCTGGTCGCGGCGCCGGGACACCGGGACACGCCGAGCCGGGGGCGGACGGGTTCGTCCGCCCCCGGCTCGGGGTCCGCGCCCGGCCCGGGGACAGGGGGCCGGGCGGTCGGCCCTAGAAGCGGTCGCCCTTGGGCTTGGCCGCCTGGTCGGGAGTGCCGTGCGGCGGCGGGTGGTAGGGCTGCGGCGAGGTTGCGGGCGTGACGCGCGACCCGCCGGACTCGCCGGGCGGTCCCGCGGGGGGTTCGGCGCTTCCGGGGGACCGGGGGCTGCCCTCCTGGAGCTGGTGCAGACGGGCCGTCAGCAGGGTCACCATGTGTGCACGGTTGCCGTGTTCGCGTTCGTGACGGAGCAGCCGATCCAGATCCTCCTGCGAGAGGGACCGGATGCGGTGCTCCAGTTCCCCCGCGGACAGGTGGTCGTAGTCCGGGAACGGGAGTTCGCCGTGTTCGGTGTTGCTCATTCACCCCGGGTATCCGGTCGTGCTGGGCGAAAACCCGTCGGCCGCGACGATTATCCGGACGGAGGAACCGGGGCAAGCTATACGTAGCGGGTTGCCGCCGCAATGTCAGTCCCTCGTATCCGTGTACCTGTTCGTCTGGGATCAGTAGCCTCAGGAGTCCCAGTGTCATATTCAGCGACCAGTTGGAGACTTTGATGGAGCGTCCCGCCTGGGCTCCGCAGGGCATCGACCTGTCCGTGCCGAGCGTTTCCCGCATCTATGACTACTACCTGGGCGGATCGCACAACTTCGAGGCCGACCGCGAGGCGGCCCGGCGGGCCATGGAGGTGTTCCCGGGACTCCCGAAGATCATGCAGGCCAACCGGGCCTTCATGCGTCGGGCCGTCCGCTGGGCCGTGGACCAGGGGGTGACCCAGTTCCTGGACATCGGCTCGGGCATACCCACCTTCGGCAACGTCCACCAGGTCGCCCACGCCGCCAGCGGGGAGGCGAGGGTGGTCTACGTCGACAACGACCCGGTCGCCGTCGCGCACAGCCGGGCCGTGCTGGAGGGCGAGGAGCACCGCACCGGCGTCGTCTCCGCCGACTTCCGCACCCCCGGGGACATCCTCGGCCACGAGGAGGTCGGCCGGCTGCTCGACCTGAAGCGTCCGGTGGCCCTGCTGCTGGTGGCCCTGCTGCACTTCCTGGAGGACTCCGACGACCCGTGGGGGAAGGTCGCCGAACTGCGCGACGCCCTCGCCCCCGGCAGCCTGCTGGTCCTCACCCACGCTTCGGTCGAGGGCGGCCCGCGCAAGCCGGAGGAGGGCGCCGAGGTGGAGAACGTCTACCGTGACATCGGCTCGCCGCTGGTCCTGCGTTCCCGGCGCGCGGTGGAGCGCTTCTTCGACGGGTTCGAGCTGGTCGAACCCGGTCTGGTGGCCATGCCGGACTGGCGTCCGGACGGCCCGGCGGACCAGGAGGACCCGGTGGTCTTCACCGGATTCGCCGGGGTGGGACGAAAGGCGTGACCCCCTCGTCCCGGGGGCCCGCCTCCGACCACGCCCCCGCCCCGGGGGACCCCGGCGGGCGAGGCGACGGCCACCGCCGCTTCGCCCGCATCTGGAGCCGCGCGGTCTACCCCGCCACCGCCACCTCCATGACCCGCGCCGAGTTCGAGGAGTACCTCCTCCCCCGGGTGCGGGTGCTCGCCGAGGCGCTGCACGCCCGTCCCTTCGACCCCTCGCCCGGACGCGAGGTGGGGGCGGCGCTCGTCGAGGCGCACTGCACGGTTCCCGAGTCGCTGCCGCAGGTGCTCGGCGTGGTGGACGCCTACCTGCTGCTGTACTGCGGCGACCCGGCGGTGCTGCCCACCGAGGAGGGCCGGGCCCGCTGCGCACGGCTCCAACACGCCATCGCGGCCGGCTTCGCCCGTGCCCTGCAGGAGCGCACCCGCTGCGAGCAGGAGGCCCTCTCCCGGGCGGCGCTCGCCGCCCGGGACATCGCCGAGAAGGCCCTCCACGAGAGCGAGACCCGCTTCCGCGCGGTCTTCGAGGGAGCCGCGATCGGCATCGGGATCGCGGACATGGACGGCAACGTCCTCGACATCAACAACGCGCTCGCCCGGATGTTCGGCGGCTCCGAGCACCACGTGCGCAGCCGCCGGGTCTCCGACTGGGTGCACCCCGACGACGCGCCGGGCCTGTGGCGGATCCACGAGGAGTTGGTGCGCGGCGAGCGCGACCACTACCGGGCGGAGAAGCCGTACACGCGCAGCGACGGCACCGTGCTGTGGACCAACCTGACCGTCTCGCTGCTGCGCGCCCCCTCCGGCGAGCCCCGCTACATGCTGGCACTGATCGAGGACATCACCGAGCGCCGGCTGCTGAACCTGCGGCTGCGCTACGAGGCCACCCACGACGCGCTGACGGACCTGCCCAACCGCGCCCTGTTCTTCGAGCGTCTGGAGCACGTCCTGTCCTCCGAGTCCGACGTCTCCCGGATCGGGCTGTGCTACCTGGACGTGGACGGCTTCAAGACCGTCAACGACAGCCTGGGGCACACGGTGGGCGACCAGTTGCTGGTGCGGGTGGCCGAGCGGCTGCAGGGCTGTGTGACCTCCCAGCGCCACATGGTGGCGCGGATCGGCGGCGACGAGTTCGTCGCCCTGGTCAGCGACCCGGTGTCGCGCTCGGAGGTGACGGACCTGGCCCGACGGGCCCTGGAGGCGCTGGCCACCCCGATCCCGCTGGCCGGTCGCGAGCTGCCGGTGCGCGCCAGCATCGGCATCGTCGAGGGCCCGGTCGCCGAGCTGACCCCGGCCGAGGTGCTGCGCAGCGCCGACATCACCATGTACCGGGCCAAGGCCCTGGGCGGCAACCGCTACGAGTGGGCGGACCCCGATTCCGACGCGCTCACCATCAGCCGGCACACGTTGACCACCCACCTGCCCGCCGCGTTGGAGAACGAGGAGTTCTTCATCGAGTACCAGCCGCTGGTGCGGATGGAGGACGGCAGCGTGGAGGGCGCCGAGGCCCTGGTCCGCTGGGCCCATCCCCGCCACGGGGTGCTCGGTCCGGACCGTTTCATCCCACTGGCCGAGCACACCGGGCTGATCGTGCCGCTCGGCCGCTGGGTGCTGGAGCAGGCGGTGCGGCAGGCGTGCGAGTGGCAGGTGCGCGGCATCGGCGGGGCCAGACCGCTGCGGGTGAACGTCAACCTCTCACCCCGACAGCTACGTCACCCGGAACTGGTCTCCGAGACCGTGGCGGTACTGCGGGACGCCGGTCTGGATCCGTCCTCGCTCTGCCTGGAGGTCACCGAGAGCGCCCTGATCCGCGCCGACGACGCCGAGCTCAAGCCCTTACGACAGCTCGCCGACCTGGGGGTGCGGATCGCCCTGGACGACTTCGGCACCGGTTACTCCAACCTGGCCAGCCTGCGCAGGCTGCCCGCCGGCACGCTGAAGCTGGACCGGTCCTTCACCCGCGGTCTCCAACAGGACCCGGCCGACCCCGTCGACCTCCGGGTCGTCGAGGGCATCGTCTCCCTGGCCCACGTCCTCGGGCTGACCGTGACGGTGGAGGGCGTGGAGACCGCCTCCCAGGCGGAGCAGTTGCGGAAGCTGGGCTGCGACTCCGCCCAGGGCTGGTACTACGCCCGGCCCGGCCCGCCGGAGCACCTGTCGGACGTGACGATGCCCCTGGCGGCGGGGCAGTGAGACGGGCGGGGTCCCCCGGCCGCCCCCGCCC
Organism: Streptomyces taklimakanensis; assembly: GCF_009709575.1. NCBI lineage: Bacteria > Bacillati > Actinomycetota > Actinomycetes > Kitasatosporales > Streptomycetaceae > Streptomyces > Streptomyces taklimakanensis. Next base: position 5,040,013 of record NZ_WIXO01000001.1, on the reverse strand, counting down.
ACCGGGGGCGGCCGGGAGACGCCCGCACGGGGCGGCCGGCGTCAGGCCGCCTTGACCGGGTCGTGGCCCAGGGACATCATCCGGTGCCGCCAGTCGGGGTCCCGCACCGCGTCCGCGACCCGCACGCGCTCGCGTTCGGCGGTCACGGTGTCCACCACCTCGCGCATCAGCGCGACGTCGTCGTCGGTGAGGTCCACGCGACGCTTGCGCAGGACGGCCAGCACGTGCCGCCCCCGGTCGTCACCCGCCTCCTCGGGCAGGTCCTCGCCACGTTCCCCGGCCGTGCTCGTCCTGAGCCAGGCCTCCAGCTCGTTCGACGTCATGTTGACCACGCCGTGGAACTCGTTCCACAGGGCGTCCAGCTCCAACTCGGAGATGTCGGCCATCGTTCGTCCTCCGGTCCGGCCTGCGGATGTCCTCCGCGCGAGTGCCCGGGCGCCGGCCGGGGAAACCCCCGGAAGGCGGTCGGGTCAGCGCTCCCCTCCCCCGGCACCGGCGGCGGACGCGTGGGCCTCGCCGGGCTCCGGCTTCTCCTCCTCCAGCAGGTAGCGGGCACCGGAACCGTGGGTGCCCGCGACGTCGCCCGGGTTGTACAGGGAGCACTTGCGCAGGCTGAGGCAGCCGCAGCCGATGCAACCGGTCAGCCGCTCCTTGAGCCGCTCCAGATCGGCGATCTGCCGGTCGATCCGCCGCTGCCAGGTACGGGCCACGGTGTTCCACTCGGCCGCCTTGGGGGCCCGGTCCGCGGGCAGCCGGTCCAGGGCGGCGCGGGCCTCCTCCAGGGAGAGGCCGACCCGTTGGGCGGCCCGCACGAAGGCGACCCGGCGCAGCGTCGGACGGGCGTACCGGCGCTGGTTCCCCGTGGTCCGCTCGGAGTGGATCAGCCCCATCTGCTCGTAGTAGCGCAGAGCGGAGGGAGCGAGCCCGGAGCGGGCGGCCAGCTCTCCGATGGTGAGTCGTCCGTCTCGGTCGGTCATGGTGCCGAGCATAGCGCTTGACTTCAAGGGCGCTTTAAGTCGCAACCTCTGCACATGACGATCACGACGACTCCCCGCCCCTTCCCGCCCGCGCCCGGCGGCGGACCCGGGTACGCCGACCTGCCGGCGCTGATGTCGCTGATGACCGGCGACGAGAAGCACGACGTGGCCGCCACCTCCGTCCTGGACGCCCTGTGGGTGCTCTACGACCGGGTGCTGCGGATCTCCCCCGACACCGTCGACGCCCCCGACCGGGACCGCTTCCTGCTCTCCAAGGGACACGGCCCGATGGCGTACTACGCCGTGCTCGCCGCCAAGGGGTTCGTCCCCGTCGAGTGGCTGTCCGGCTTCGGCTCCCACGACTCCCCGCTGGGCCACCATCCGGACCGGACCCTGGTGCCCGGCGTCGAGATCGGCAGCGGCTCGCTCGGGCACGGGCTGCCCCTGGCCGTGGGGACCGTGCTCGGGCTGCGCGCCCGGGGGGTGGCGGACGCCCGGGTGTGGGTGCTGACCGGTGACGCCGAGTCGGACGAGGGCAGCAACCACGAGGCGATCGAGTTCGCCGGCGCCCGCGGACTGGACCGGCTGCACGTCCTGGTGGTCGACAACTCCTCGGCCACCCACACCACACCCGGCGGTCTCGCGGCCCGCTTCGAGGTGGCGGGCTGGTCGACGGAGACGGTGGACGGCCGTGACCACGAGGCGTTGTACGCCGCGTACACCCGGCCGCACCCCGGCCGGCCACGCGCGGTGGTGGCCCGGGTCGAGCCCAAGCCCGGCGCCCGGCCCGCCTCCGCCCGACCCGCCTCCGCCCACCGTGGTGCCTGACGCTCCGCACCCGTCCGCCCCACCACCGCACCCACCGCACCCACCGCACCCACCGCACCCACCGCACCCACCACACCCACCGCACCGAGAGGGAAGTCCCGTGGACACCATGCGCGAACGCTTCGCCGCCGTCACCTCCCGACTCCTGGACGAGGACCCCCGGTTGGCCGTGGTCCTCGCCGACATCGGCGTGGACGGATTCCGCCGAGCCGCCGAACGCCACCCGAACCGGGTGGTCAACGTCGGCATCCGGGAACAGTTGCTGATCGGGGTGGGCGGCGGGCTGGCCCTGACGGGGATGCGCCCGGTGCTGCACACCTTCGCGTCCTTCCTGGTCGAGCGCCCCTTCGAGCAGGTGAAGCTGGACTTCGGCCACCAGGGCGTGGGCGGGGTGCTGGTGAGCGCCGGAGGTTCCTACGACCACCCCGCCGCCGGGTTCACCCACATGGCGCCCGGCGACGTGGCGCTGCTGGACACCCTGGACGGCTGGACCGTCCAGGTACCCGGCCATCCCGACGAGGCCGAGGTCCTGCTGCGGCACGCCTGCGCCGCCGGCGACGACAAGGTGTACGTGCGGCTCTCGACACAGGCCAACGCCCGCCCACGACCGGTCACCGGCTCCGGCTTCCTCCCCGTGCGGCACGGGCGCCCCGGCGCGCCGGCGGTGGTGGCCGTCGGCCCCCTGCTGGACTCCGTGCTCACCGCCACCGAGGGACTGGACGTCACCGTGCTGTACGCCGCCACCGTCCGTCCCTTCGACGGCGCGACGCTGCGGGCGGCCGTCGAGGGAGCGGACGCGGCCGAGGTCGTCCTCGTCGAGCCGTACCTGGCGGGCACCTCCACGGCCTCGGTCGCCGAGGCGCTCGTCGACGTGCCGCACCGCGTCCTGGGGTTGGGCACCGCGCGGGCCGAGACGCGCCGCTACGGGACGGTCGAGGAACACCTGGTGGACCACGGCCTGGACCCGAGGTCGCTGCGGGAGCGGATCACCGCCTTCGTCGGGCGTGCCGACCGGTCCGGTTCCGCGTGAGCGCGTCGCCGGATGTCCGCGACTTGCCGGAAAAACCCTACGTGAAAATCGTGGACGGATAGTTGAATCATCCTGACGATTTCTCCCCCGGACTCTCACGGGGCGCGTCCGTCCGATCCGAAACCGCCCCAGCGGCGATTAAAGGGTCGAAATCCGACGGTACGTCAGAAAGAACCTGACGGGCAATATTCCGGACAGATCACCCACTCCATGCCGTCAAACGCCGGCCAAAGCTTGGTGTTAAGATCACCGCGCCCACGGGTTCGGTGTCCGCGGACCGAAAAGCGGGCACGCAAGCACATTCGCCAGTAATATGCAACGAGGGGCTCACCGACTCGACATCCCTAGTAGCATCCGGATCGAGGAGCGTGAATCGGCCACCGTCACCCCGCATGCCCTCGACGTCTTTCCGCGTGCGGCTGCCGTCCGGTCCTCCCGTAGCCCCTTGTCAGAAGAGAGCTCATGACACAGCACTTGCAGGACCCCGTTTTCTGGATCCTGGTCACTGTAGCGCTCGCGGCCTCAGCGGTGATCGTCCTCGACAGACGGAAGGCCGCGCGACGCAGCGGCGAGTTAAGGGAACTCCAAGCCCACTGCACCGAACTGGAACAGCGGAAGGACGAGGCGGTCCGGGAGGCGCTGGAGGGCGCCGACGCCAGAACCGCCGCCGTGCTGAAGTCCGCCATGCGCACCCTCCAGGGTCTCGCGGGCGAGCAGCAGGTCATGCTGGACGCCCTCCAGCGGGAGTACGGCGGTCACCGCATCCTGCAGTCGCTGCTGGACGTCAACCACGCCAACGCCCAGTTCGCCCGGCGCGCCCAGGGCATCGCCGTGCTCTGCGGCGGCTTCTCCGGACGCCGCAAGGAGCCCGCCTCCGTCTACGACGTGGTGCGCAGCGCGCAGGGCCAGATCCGCCACTTCGAGCGCGTCAAGATCCGCTCCCAGAGCAGCTTCGCCGTCGTGCCCGGAGCCGTCAGCGGTGTGGCACTGGCCGTGGCCGAGCTGTTGGCCAACGCCGCGAGCTACTCGCCGCCCGGAACCACCATCGAGGTGAACCTCCAGCCCGTCCCCCGCGGATTGTGCATCGTCATCGACGACGCGGGCGTCGGCATGAGCGACGAGGAGAAGCGCAGGGCCTACGAGCTGTTCTCCGGCACCTACCGGCCCGACCTCTCCGACCTCGGCAACCCCCCGCAGTTCGGCTTCCCCGTGGTGGCCGAGCTGGCGAACCGCTTCGGTTTCAGCGTGGACGTCAGCTCCACCTCCCCCTACGGCGGCGTGCGAGCGGTCGTGCGCCTCCCCGAAGAACTCCTGACCACGGAGAACACCGAGCGGAGGAGCAGCCCGGCCGTGACCGCCACCCCCCAGGCCGCCGACGGTGGATCCAGGCCTTCCGGCCGCACCGCCAACGGCCTGCCCAAGAGGGCCGCGCGCCAAGCCCCGATAGCCGTCGTGCGGACGACCGAGGGCCGGGGCGCCGGCACCGACGTCTCCGGCGCCACCGAGCAGGACGGTCAGACGGCCGCCGCCCGGATGGCCGCGTTCCAGCGAGGCACGCAGACCGGCCGACGACCCGCCGCCGCGAATCACGAAGGAACAGAATCGTGATGATCACCCAGGATCTGTCATGGATGCTTGAGGACGTCCTCAACGTCCCCGGAGCGCGCCACGCGATCCTCCTCTCCGCCGACGGACTGCGCCGGGGGAAGACGGAGAACGTCAGCCCCGACCTGGCCGACACCGTGTCCGCCGCGATGAGCGCCCTGCAGTCCCTCAGTCGCACCACGGCCGAGTTCGCCGGCCCCGAACAGCCTGCGCAGTGGCGTCAGACGGTGGTGGAGTTCTCCCACGGCTGGGTCTTCCTCATCGCGGCCGGCGAGGGCGCCTACCTCGCCGTGTCCGCCGCGGCCGACGTCGACATGGGGGACATCACGTTCCGCATGCAGCAACTGGTGCAGCGACTCGGCAAGGAACTGACCTCACCGCCCCGCGAGATTGTCGACGACAAGTGACCGAAGAGTCGGACTTTGAACTGGTCGGCGAATTAGTACGCCCGTACGTGATGACGAGCGGCCGAGAACTCCCACCCGACCGCGAGTTCTCGGTGACGACATTGGTGACCGCCGTCGAGGGAGCCCTCGAAAGCAGGATTCTGGAGCCGGAGAGCCGCCGGATCCTGGAGTTGTGCTCGGGGGGGTTCCTCTCGGTCGTGGAGATCGCCGGACACACCGGACTCCCCCTGGGAGTGGTCCGTGTTCTCCTCGCCGACCTCGCGGAAGGCGGACTTGTCCACACCCGTGCGCCGGTGCCGATCGCCGAACGTGCCGACAGGAAACTCCTTGAGGATGTGCTGAATGGCCTCCGAACTCGTTTCGCATGACAACCTGTATGTGGGGGCTTCGGTACAGACCGCGGTGAAGATCCTCGTGGTCGGTCATTTCGGAGTCGGAAAGACGACGTTCGTCGGCAACATCTCCGAGATTCCACCGCTGCGCACGGAGGAGCTGATAACGCAGGCCAGCGTGGGGGTCGACGACCTGTCGAGCACCCCGGAGAAGACCACGACCACGGTCGCCATGGACTTCGGACGCCTGACCCTCAGCGAGTCGCTGGTCCTGTACCTGTTCGGCACCCCCGGCCAGGAACGCTTCAAACAACTGTGGGAGGACCTCTCCCTCGGCGCCCTGGGCGCGCTCGTGCTCGTCGATCCGGAGCGACTGGACGAGTCCTTCCCGGTGTTGGACCTGGTGGAGCAGTACGGCCTGCCGTACACGGTGGCCGTGAACCGCTTCGAGGGGGCACGGTCCTACTCCCTGGAGGAGATCCGGGAAGCCCTCAACCTCCCCGACGACACACCCGTCGTCCCCTGCGACGTCCGCGACCAGAAGTCCGCGGCCGACGCGCTGATCACCCTCGTGGGACACCTCCACTCCCGCCTCGACTAGGAGCGCAGACATGCAGCAGCACGCAGGAAGCCCGGAACCCCCGCCGGGCTGCCCCGCGCACGGCAGAGTTCCGCTGTACACCGCGGAGTTCGGAGCCGACCCGGAGAGCTACTACGCCCATCTGCGGCGGTTCGGTTCCAGCGCGCCGGTGGAGATGGCGCCCGGCGTGGAGGCCGAGTTGGTGACGAGCTACTCGGCCGCCCTGCGGATCCTCCAGGACCCGGGCACCTTCGTCCGCGACGCGCGACGCTGGCGCGCTCTGAACGAGGGCCGGGTGCCGGCCGACAGCCCCGCCCTGCCGATGATGGCGTACCGGCCGAACGCCCTGTTCTCCGACGGCGCCGACCACGCGCGGCTGCGACAGGCCGTGACCGACAGCCTGGCCACCGTGGACCCGCACCGGCTCGGCCGCCACGTCGAGCAGGTCGCCGACTACCTCATCAGCCGGTTCGCCGACCGGCCCGGGGGCCGGGCCGACCTGGTGACGGACTACGCGCAGCAGCTTCCCCTGCTGGTCTACAGCAACCTGTTCGGCTGCCCCGCCGACATCGGCGACCGGGTGATCTTCGGCATCTCGGGGATCTTCGAGGGCGTGGACGCCGAGAAGGCCAACGAGGTGCTGGCGACGGCGCTCTACGAGCTGGTGGCGCTCAAGCGGACCTCCCCCGGCGACGACGTCACCTCCCACATGATGCGGCACCCGGCCGGTCTCGACGACGACGAGATGGTCAACCAGCTCGTCACCCTGCTCTCGGGCGGGACGGCCCCCCTGATGTCCCTCATCAGCACCGGGTCCGCCCTCATGCTCGGCGACGAGAAGTACTCGGGGACCCAGTACACCACCGGGCTGTTGGTCGAGGACGCGGTCAACGAGGTGCTGTGGAAGTACGCTCCCATCGCCAACTACGCCGTCCACTACCCGGTGCAGGACGTGGAGCTGGACGGCAGGCTGCTGGAGGCCGACCAGCCGGTGGTGATCAGCTTCGCCGCGGCCAACACCGATCCCGCCCTGGTCGACGACACCGCCGCCCTCCGAGGCCGGGCGCACCTGGCGTTCGGCGCCGGCCCGCACGTCTGCCCGGCCAAGGACCCGGCCGTCCTGATCGCGGTCGCGGCCATCGAGAGGCTGCTCAACCGGGTGACGGACATCGACCTGGCCCTCGACCTCGCGGACCTGACCTGGCAGCCGACCCCGTGGAGCCGGACACCGGCCACGCTGCCGGTCCGCTTCACCCCGATATCGCCGTCCGCCCGACAGGCCACCGGTTCCTTCGGCTCCGTCTCCGCCACCGGTCCGGGTGACGGCGCGGCGGCGGCCGCGCGGAAGCAGGCCCAGCCGGGACGGGGCAATCGTTGGAGCACCTTCCTGGCATGGCTGAAAGGCATGTGACAGACGCAACACCGGCGGGTCGCTCCCGATCGCATGTGCGCATGAACGCATGGGTAGTCACGACAGGTTGCTTCCCAGTGATCATGAGCATGCGAAGGAGCCTCCGTCGTGGAGCCTGCGATAGCCCTGCCCGTCGACCGACGTCGCGCCGTGGTGTCGCTCCTCTCCCGGCTACGGACGTCGACCGGGCAGGCGAATCCTTTCCCCTATTACGCGCAACTGCGGTCGATGGGGGAGGTGGTGCCGGCTCCCTGGGGTGGGCACCTCGTCACCTCCTTCGAACTGTGCGACCGGTTACTGCGCGACAGGCAGTGGTTGGTCCCGGACGGCGCGTGGCGCGCCCGCCAGGGCGAGGCCACCCGTTGGAGCGCGGACTCCTCCCGTGAGATGAGCAAGACGCTGCCCGGACTCAACCCGCCGGAGCACACCCGCGTCCGCAGGGCGGCGGGCAACATGTTCGACCGCAGATCGCTGGAGGACATCCGGCTGTCGGTCGCGGAGGTCACCGAGGGGCTGCTCGACCGCCTCGTCGACCGCCTGACGGCGGACGGCGAGGCCGACTTCGGCGAACTGGTCAGCGAGGAGCTGCCGGTGATCGTCATCGGTCGCTGGCTGGGGCTGCCCTCCGCCGACTACCCCCGACTGCGCGAACTGACGCACGACCAGGTGTTCGCCCAGGAACTGCTCCCCTCCGCCAGCCAGTTGGCCCTCTCCGACGCCGCGACGGCCGAGCTGCGCGAGTACTTCACCGATCTGGTGCGGCAGCGGCGCCGCGCCCCCGGCGACGATCCCGTCTCCGGGTGGATCCGGGTCTGGGACGGGATCGAACCCGACCGGGGCGCCGCCGACGAGGCCGTCTACCACCTCTCCCTGTTCGTCCTGCTGGCCGCCCTGGAGACCACCTCGACCCTGCTGTCCACCGCGGTGCGGCTCCTCCTGGAACACCCCGGGCAGTGGGCGCGGCTCCGCGCGGCCCCCGAGCGGGTGCCCGCGGCGGTCGAGGAGGCCCTGCGCTACGACGCGCCCACCCACGTGGTGAGCCGGGTGGCGAGCCGGGACACCACCGTCGCCGGCGTCGAGGTCCGCGAGGACGAGATGGTGCACCTGATGGTGGGCGCCGCCAATCGGGACCCGGCCCACCACCTCGACCCCGAGGTGTTCGACGTGGGACGCAGGGCCACCCACCTGAGCTTCAGCGGCGGCATCCACTACTGCCTCGGTGCCCCCCTGGCCCGGCTGGAGGCCACCACGCTGCTGGAGGCCCTGCTCCGCCGGCTCCCCGACCTCCGTCTCGTCCGCGCGCCGGAGTGGGCCCCCCGAGTGGCCTTCCGCCGCATGCTGACCCTGCCGGTGACCACTCGTCCCTGACCCGCTCCCGGGGCCCGCGCCACCCGTGTCCCGACCATCTCGATTCCCGTGGAGGAATCAGTGACCACCTCCGTTCCCGGCCACCTCAAGACGGTCCTCGTCGAGCAGCGGGGTCCCGTCCTGAAGGTCCGTCTGAACAGCCCGGAGACGGGCAACACCCTCTCCGCCGACCTCCTGGACGAACTCCTCTCCGTCCTCGCCCCCCTGAACGACCGTCCGGAGACACGGGTGGTCGTCCTGTCCGGGGAGGGCGACGACTTCTGCCTGGGGGCGGACCGCGAGGAGTTCGCGGCGTCCCTGGGCACCGACCCCACGGGCGCCGAACTCCGGGCGATCATGGACCGGGCCCGGCGGGTCTGCGAGGCCCTGGACACCGCGAACGCGATCACCGTCGCACGCCTGCACGGCCGGGTCGTCGGCGCCGGTCTCGCGCTCGCGGTCTTCTGCGACCTGAGGGTCGGTGCCGACACCTGTCGCTTCCGGCTCCCCGAGGTCGCCCTCGGCGTGGCACCGGCGTGGGGCGGTGTCCTGCCCCGGCTGCTGAACGAGGCGGGCGCGGCCGCGGTCCGTGAACTGATCCTGACCTGCGCTCCCTTCGACGCGGCGCGGGCCCGGCGGATGTCCCTCCTCCACAAGGTGGTGCCGGCCGACGAACTGGACGCGGCCGTGGAGGCGTGGACCGGCCCGCTGCTGCGCCGCCCACCGGGCGCGCTGCCGCTGGCCAAGCACCTGCTCGGCGCCTACTCCCGGGGCGGGCGGCTGGCCGACGGCGGTCTCCTCGACGCACACCTGCTCTCCGCGACGGCGGCGGCGGCAGCGGGCGCCGCCGCTCGCGGGGGGACGTCGGGCTGACCCTCCCTCCGCGAGGGCGCCCCGCACCGTTTCCGTGTCACAGGGCCCGGACCGTCACGTTGAGCCGGCCCCGCAGGCCCGACTCCGGCGGTGCCGTGCCCGGCAGGGTGCGCGGGACCCCGTGGTGGGCGAGGCGGGAGGGGCCTCCGAAGACGAAGGCGTCGCCGCTGCGCAACTCGACGTCCCTCCAGGGCCGGCCGCGCCCCTCGGTGGTGCCGAACCGGAAGACGCAGGCGTCGCCGAGGCTGAACGAGACCACGGGGGCGTCCGTCCTCTCGTCCTCGTCGCGGTGCATCCCCATGCGGGCCCCGGCCCCGTAGAAGTTGACGAGGGCGACGTCGTAGCGGACGTCGCACGGCTCCCCGTAGGCCGCCTCCACCGCCCGCCGCGCCCACTCCCCCAGCCACCGGGGGAACGGCTTGACCGGCGCCCCGTCGCCGTCCACCACGGTGCGGGCGTAGCCGTAGGGGTACCAGTGCCACCCGAGGCAGACCTGGCGCACCGACATCTCGCCGCCCCGGGGCATCCGCACGGTGCGCAGCCCGGCGGGCGGACGGGCCCACCCGCGGCAGGCGTCCAGCAGCTCGCGCTGCTCGGCCGGTCCCAGGTGTCCGGGCAGGTGCACCGCTCCCGGCGCCGGTTCGGTCGCCGGGAACCGGAAGAGGCCCCCGTCCGTCGGCGCCCCCGTGCTCCCCGTGTTCCCCGTGGTCTCCATGGACCCCAGCATCCCACCGGGCCGGCTCCCGTTCCGGTTCCGTGGGGTTCCCGGCGGACGGCGGACCGCCGGTCGGGCGTCGATGTCGTATCGTCGCAGGAACCGGCTCGGGCCCGTCCGCCGCGGGCCGCGCACCGAGACCGCCGACCACGAGGAGTGTCCGTGACGTCCGAGACCGTCGAGCCCGTCCTGACCGGGGTGCGCAACTTCCGCGAGGTCGGTGGGGTGCCGACCGTCGACGGACGCCGGGTGCGGCAGGGCGTGCTCTACCGCAGCGGACACCTGGCGCACGCCACCGAGGAGGACGCCGCGTTCCTCTCCCGACTGGGGCTGCACACGGTCTTCGACTTCCGCAACTCCGCCGACCAGGCGCTGGAGGGCCCCGACGTGGAGCTGCCGGGCGTGCGGAACCTGAACATCCCGCTGTCGGACCCGGCCGAGGGCGCCGAGTTCTGGACGATGGTCCGCGAGGGCGACCTGGCGCAGTTGCGCGCCGCGCTCGGCGACGGGCAGGCGGCGGCCCGGATGGTCGCCACCTACCGCCTGATGGTCACCGAACGCACCGCCGAGCACGGCCGGGTGCTGCGCGAGCTGGCCCGCGGCAGCGTCCCCGCGTTGATGCACTGCGCGGCGGGCAAGGACCGGGCCGGACTGTCGATCGCCGTGACGCTGTTGGCCCTGGGCGTGGAGCGGGACGCGATCGAGGCCGACTACCTGGAGTCCAACTCCCCGCGGCACCGCTACCGCATCCACCGCTCCCCCGACGCCGCCGAGGGGCTCTCGCCGGAGGTCATGGAGCTGATCGGCCCCCTCTTCGAGGTCCGCCCCGCCTACCTGCACGCGGCCTTCGACACCATCGAGCGCGTCTGGGGCGGGACGGACGCCTACCTGGCCGAGGGGCTCGGCCTCACCCCGGAGCTCCGCGAGCGCCTGCGAGACCGCTTCCTGACGCCCTGACGCCCGACGGCGCGGGCGCGAGCGCGGAGGCGGGGGCTCCTCAGCCCTCGCGCACGACGACGAAGTCCGCGAGCGCCGCGAACCGGTCCCGCACGTCACCGGGCATGGCGACGCCCTCCAGCGCCTCCAGCGCGGTGGCGTGCCGGCGGCGTGCCTCCTGCGAGGTCCACTCGCGGCCCCCGGCCTCCTCGATCAGCGCGGCCCGGGTGGCGAACTCCTCCTCGCTGAAGTCCTCGAACTCCCGCTGGCTCTTGGTGGCGTCCGCGGCCAGCAGGTCGGCCAGTCGCCGGGCGGCCGGCCCACCGCCGGCCAGGGCGGCGACGACCGGCAGGGACTTCTTGCGCTGCCGCAGGTCGCTCCAGGTCCGTTTGCCGGTGGCCTCCGGGTCGCCCCAGATGCCCAGCAGGTCGTCGACGGCCTGGAAGGCCAGGCCCAGGTGGTAGCCGTACGCCTCCAGGGCGTCGGCGGTGGCGTCGTCGGCGCCGCCGAGCACCGCGCCGACGGAGCTGGCGCAGGCCAGCAGGGCCCCGGTCTTGTTGCCCTCCATCTCCAGGCACTCGGCGACGGTGACCTTCTCGCGGTGCTCGTAGGAGATGTCCTGGGCCTGTCCGTCGATGAGCTTGCGGCTGGCCAGGGTCAGGCGACGGGCGGCCCGCGCGGCCTCGGCGGTGCCCAGCTCCAGCAGCACCTCGCCCGCCAGGGCGAACAGGGCGTCGCCGACGAGGATCGCCTGCGCGGGGCCGTGCACCTTCCAGACGGTGTCGCGGTGGCGCCGCTGCTCGTCGCCGTCCATGAGGTCGTCGTGGAGGAGGGAGAAGTTGTGGACCAGTTCGACGGCGACCGCGCCGGGGACTCCGGTGGTGGGCTCGGCGCCGGCCGCCTCGGCCGACAACAGCGCGAGCGCGGGACGCACCGCCTTGCCGCCGTCGCCGACGGTCGGGCGTCCCTGGGCGTCGGTCCAGCCGAAGTGGTAGGCGGCGACGGCGTCCATGGGCGGGGCGAGTCGGGCCACGGCGGAGCGCAGCCCCGGCGTGGCGAGCGTGCGGCCGCGCTCCAGCAGCGCGATGACACCGGCGGTGTCGGTGGCCACGTCCGTCAGGGTCCTCGGGGCCGGGGTCACGGGGTCTCCTCTGCGTTTGTTGTCGTGCTCACGCCGCCTCCGGGAAGACGTCGTCGTGCGGGCGCCCGAGGGCGGCCAGCGCCTCCCGGGCTGCGGTCAACCCACTGCGCACGGCGCCCTCCATCGTCGCCGGCCAGCCGGTGGCGGTCCACGCCCCGGCCAGCCACACCCCGGGCGCACCGGTGCGGGCGGCGGGGCGCAGACGTCCGACGCCGGGCGCGGGGGCGAAGGTGGCGGTGCGCTCCCGGGTGACGAAGAAGTCGCGCACCCGGGCGCTCCGGGCCGCGGGCATCAGTCGGGCCAGTTCGGGAAGGTACCGCTCCCGCAGGACGGCGACCGGCCGGTCGATCTCCTCCCCCGCCGCGGACTGGGACACCGTCAGGTACTGACCGGCCGCCTCGCCCCGCGCTCCGCCCGGACCGCCCAGCCCGGACGCCTCGGTGCGGTCGAAGACCCACTGCACCGGGGTGCCGAGCGCGGCGAGGAAGGGCCGGTGCAGCACCTTGCGGTCGTAGACCACGTGGATGCCCAGGATGGGCGCGGTGCCGATGCGCAGCAGCCGCTCCGGCTCCGCCACCGCTCCCTCGGGCAGCAGTCGGTGGGCCTCCTTCTGGGGAACGGCGAGGACGACCGTGCCGGCCGTCAGCGTCTCGCCGCCCGCAAAGCCGCGTGCCCCGGTGTCCACCTCGACGCGCCAGGTGCCGTCCGGCTCCGGCCGCAGCGTCCGGGCGCGCCCCTGCCGCACCACGCGCACCCCGGCCTTCTCCAGCACGGCACCGGCGAGCGTGTCGTGCAGGTGCCCCAGCGGGACCCGGGACCAGCCGATGTCGGCGGCACCGGGCTCGGTGAGCAGCCCGGTGGTGAGGACCATCGCGGCCAGCCCGAGCGAGACGTCGGGGGCGCGGGCGTTGAGGGTGGCGACGCCGACGAGGTCCCACAGGGCCCGCACCGCGCGCGGCGACTGGCCGTGGCGACGCAGCCAGCCGGCGAAGTCCTGCCCGTCCAGGGCCGGGTCGTTCGGGTCGATCCGGCCCAGGCGCCTGAGGGCGAGCGCGGCCCGTCCGGCCCGGATCCGCTCGACCGGGGACAGGTGCGGATAGCTCGCCAGGGAGGCCGCCAGGTGCAGGGGGACGGGCAGGGCCGTCCGGCGCAACCGGCCCAGCCTGCGCCGCTCGACGTCGTAGACGGGGATGTCCAGACGCGGCTGGAGCGGGGCGAGGTCGCGCGCGCCGACGCGCTCCAGGAACCACCGGTAGGCGGTACAGCACCGCAGGTGGACGTGGTGGCCGTTGTCGACGGTCAACCCCCCCGCGCCGCCGGTGCGGTGGAAGGAGAAGGCCAGTCCGCCCAGCCGGGGCCGGGTCTCCACCAAGGTGGTGTCGAGCCCGGCGTCGGCCAGCCGCAGCGCCGCGGTGATGCCGGCCAGTCCGCCGCCGACGACGACGGCCCGGGAGCGGTCGGGCGCCTCCCCGGGGGCGCTCACCGCGCCTCCCCGGGGCCGACGGCCGGGCGGGCGGCCCGCCGGGTGTCGAGTCCGGACAGGCCGCGCAGGGCGACGTACGCCTTCTCCCGGGCGGGCAGGGAGACCCTGCCGCGCAGCACCGCGGCGGGGTCGCGGGCGATGCGGAACAGCAGGCGGTGGTAGATCCCCGCCATGGCCGCCGTGCAGGCCGCCGAGCGCCGGTCGAGCAGCGGCAGCAGCTTCAGCCCCTCGGCGAACAGGGCGCGGGCGCGCCGCACCTCGAAGCGGACCAGCCCGGTGAAGTCGGCGCCCGGCTCCGGAACGGCGCGGTCGAGGCCGCCGGTGCAACCGAACGCGGCCAGGTCCTCGCGGGGGAGGTAGACGCGGCCCCCGGCGGCGTCCTCGCGCACGTCGCGCAGGATGTTGGTCAGCTGGAGGGCCAGGCCCAGGGTGTCGGCGTAGTGGGCGGCGCGCCCGGTGTCGGGAGCGCCCGGCACGGTGCCGAAGACGCCGAGGGAGAGCCGCCCGATGGCGCCGGCGACGCAGCGGCAGTACTCCTTCAGCTCCTCCCAGGTCTCGTAGGTGCGGCCGCGGACGTCCATCAGGACGCCGTCGATCAGTTCGTCGAGCCCGTCGAGGGGGACGGGGAAGCGGCGCGCGGTGTCGGAGAGGGCGACGGCGACCGGGTCGGTGGCGTCCTCGGGGATCTTCCCGGCGCGGACGAGGTCGAGCAGCTCGCGGGTCTCCTCCAGCCGGGCCCGCTTGACGGCCGGGTCCAGCGGGCCGTCGCCGATGTCGTCCACGCGCCGGGAGAAGGCGTAGAGGGCGGACATCGCGCGGCGGCGGTCGGCGGGCAGCAGCCGGATGCCGTAGGCGAAGTTGCGGGCCTGCCGCGCGGTGACGGCCTCGCAGTAGCGGTAGGCGGCGAAGGACTGGGGGGTCAGGGGCGCGGGCCGCGTCGCCGGGCGCGCCGCGGCCCGTCGTGTCGTGCGGATCATCTCGCCCGCCCCAGGACCACGGCCGCCTCGCGCAGCACCCCGGTGCGGGTCGGGCGCGGGGTCGAGGCCAGGACGTCGTACCGGGCGGAGCGGACGGCGCGCAGGGCCGCCCGTCCGCCGCCGACGAACCCGGCGAGGAGGACTTTCAGCATCCCCGGGACACTCGCCACCAGCGGGACTCCTTCGTTCAGCAGTTCGTGTGCGCGTTCCGCCTCCCGGGCGACCAGCGCCCGCACCGAGGCGTTCGCCGTGGGAGCGGCGAGGTCGTCCTCGGTGACGCGGAAGCGTTCCAGGTCCTCGGCGGGAAGGTAGACGCGGTCGCGCAGCGTCAGGTCCTCGGCGACGTCCTGGAGGTGTTCGGTGATCTGCAGGGCGGTGCAGACGGCGTCCGAGCGGCGGACGCGTTCGGGGGTGGTGGTGCCGGTGACGGCCAGGACGAGCCGGCCGATGGGGTTGGCGGACAGTTCGCAGTAGCCCAGCAGTTCCTCCCAGGTGCCGTACCGGCGGACCTTCTGGTCCCTCCGGTTGGCCTCGACCAGGGCGAGGAACGGGTCGGGGGACAGGGCGTGGCGGCGCACGGTCGGCACCAGGGCGCGCAGCAGGGGGTGCCGGGGGCTCTCCTCCCCGTCCGCCCCCCGGCCGGCGGCGGCGCGGAAGACGCGGCCGAGGTCGGCCTCGAAGGCGTCGAGCAGGGCGGCCCGATCATCGGGGCCACCGGGAGGGACGCCGAGCGATTCGGCGTCCCGGTCGCCGGGGGCGAGATCGCCGTCGCCGATGTCGTCCAGGAGGCGGACGCAGCCGTACAGGGCCATGAGGTCGTCCCGCCAGGCGCGGGGCAGGAAGCGGGGGGCCACGGGGAAGTTCTCGCGGGCGGCCTTGTCGAGGACGGCGCGCGCCTCCGCGCCCGCCGGCGGGGTCACCGAGGACCGCCCACAGCCATCGCCGTCATCTCCGTGTCTCTCCAACCGACAGTCCGTCCCTCTCCACCGGTGGCGTCCGCGACCTCCGCGGCGCCCATGGCACGTGTGCCACCGGACGCGCCCGTGACACCCGGAGATCCGAAAGGACCCGCGGCACCGGACGCCCACGGCACGACGGTGCCGCTCGTACCGGACACCGTCGGAGCGCCCGCGGCGCGAACCATCCTATTTCGAGCTCGCCCGGAGGATGATCCGCTGATCGCCCGACCGGGGGCCGGGCCGCCGGTACGCCGGACGATCGCCGTCGGCGCCGGCTCAGCTTACGTCGTGCGCCGGTCCGCCCCGTCACTCGGGCACCCCGGGAACGTCCGACCGCGGCCCGGCGTTCCCGGACACGGCCCGGCCCCCGACGCCCGTCTTCGGGTGTCGGGGGCCGAACGCGGGACCGGCACCCGGGCCGGTCCGCCTACTTGCCGGTGAACTCCTCGTACGCCTTCATCACGGTCTCGGTCGGGCCGTCCATCCGCAGCTCGCCGCGCTCCAGCCACAGCACCCGGTCGCAGGTGTCCCGGATGGACTTGTTGTTGTGACTGACCAGGAAGACCGTCCCGGCCTCCTTGCGCAGCTCGCGGATGCGGGCCTCCGAGCGCTTCTGGAACTTCTTGTCGCCCGTCGCCAACGCCTCGTCGATCATCAACACGTCGTGGTCCTTGGCGGCGGCGATGGAGAACCGCAGCCGGGCCGCCATGCCGGAGGAGTACGTCCGCATCGGCAGGCTGATGAAGTCGCCCTTCTCGTTGATGCCGGAGAAGTCGACGATGTCCTGGTAGCGCTCCTCGACCTGGGCCTTGGTCATGCCCATCGCGAGGCCGCCCAGTATGACGTTGCGCTCGCCGGTCAGGTCGTTCATCAGCGCGGCGTTGACGCCCAACAGCGAGGGCTGGCCGTCGGTGTAGACCTTGCCGCGCTCGGCCGGCAGCAACCCCGCGATGGCCTTGAGCAGGGTGGACTTGCCCGAACCGTTGGAACCGATCAGACCGATCGCCTCGCCCCGGTAGGCGACGAAGCTCACGCCCTTGACCGCGCGCACCTCGCGCATGCCCGCCGGGGGCTTGCGGCGCAGGATGCGGTTCAGGGCCGCCGTGGCGCTGCCCCGTCCGCCGCCACCACCGTTGACGCGGTAGACGACGTGCAGGTCCTCCGCGATCACGGTCGGGATCCGGGGCTCCCCGGACTGCTCGCCGGCACCGTCCTGCCCGTTCTTCCGGGTGCTCTCGACCTCAGCCACGGCCATAACGCTCCTCCGCCTTCCAGAAGAACACGAATCCGCCGACGCCGACGAGGACGGCCCAGCCCGCGGCCAGCGCCCAGGAGTACGGCGGGAGGTCGGCGACGGTGTACCCGTCGATGAGCGCGAAGCGCATCAGGTCCATGAAGACGGCCGCCGGGTTGGCCTGGGCGGCCGTGATCAGCCACTCCGGAGCGCTGGTCCGGTCCCTGAGCATGTACTCCAGGGGGAACATCACGCCGGAGGCGTACATCCACGTGCGCATCACGAAGGGCATCAACTGGGCCAGGTCCGGGGTCTTGCTCCCCAGCCGGGCCATGATCATCGCCAGGCCCGTGTTGAAGACCAGTTGCAGGGCCAGGACCGGCACCACCAGCAGCCACGACAAGTCCGGAAAGTGCCGGAAGCCGAAGAGGATGACCACGAGGACGACCATCGAGTACAGCAGTTGCTGGAGCTGCTGGAGCGAGAAGGCGATGGGAAGCGAGGCCCTGGGGAAGTGCAGGGCCCTCACCAGTCCCAGGTTGCCGGAGATCGCCCGCACTCCGGAGAGGACCGAGGTCTGCGTGAAGGTGAACACGAAGACGCCCGTGACCAGGAAGGGGATGTAGTTCTCCTTGCCGCCCGGTGTCCCCTCACGGCCTCCCAGCAGGATGCCGAAGACGAAGAAGTACACCGCCGCGTTCAGCAAGGGAGTGGCGACCTGCCACAGCTGGCCGAGCTTGGCCTGACTGTACTGCGCCACGAGTTTGGCCTGGGAGAAGGCGAGGATGAAGTGCCGGCGCTCCCACAGTTGCCGTACGTATCCCGTCAGGGAGGGCCGTGCCCCGCTCACCGTCAGGCCGTACTTGGCCGCGAGTTCGGCCGGGGACAGGCCGTCGTCGGGTGAACGCGGGTGCTCGCTCGCCGCGATCGCACCGCCGTGCGTTGTCTCGCTCACGTTGAAACTTTCGTCCTCACAGTGCACAGCCGGGTCGGATTCGAGTGCAGCGGACTCCGGCCCCGTCACCGCCACCGGACCCGATGCCCTCACGGACAGAGCTTGTCAGATTCAGATGACGGGCGGTCGACCGAGTCGGGTCAGACGCCACACCGTACGCCACTTCATCGGTCGACGCGGACCGCACGGAGAGGTCCAGCCCTCCCGGAAGCCTCCCAGCCAGGCGCGCAGCGCGGGACGCGAGGGACGCCGGGCGAGGGTCAGCACCAGCCAGACCCCCAGGTAGAGGGGGATCAGCACGGCGGGGAGGTTGCGGCGGGCCAGCCAGACCCGGTTGCGGGCGACCATCCGGTGGTAGACCGCGTGGCGGCTGGGGAGGGTGGTGGGGTGGTGGAGCACCATGTCGGAGCGGTAGTCGATCATCCACCCGGCGTCCAGGGCCCGCCAGGCCAGGTCGGTCTCCTCGTGGGCGTAGAAGAACTCGTCCGGCAGCCCGCCGACCTCCTGGAAGACCTTGGTGCGCACCGCGTTGGCACCACCGAGGAAGGTCGTCACCCGTGAGGAGCGCATCGGGTCCGACGCCCGCAGCCTGGGCACGTGGCGGCGCTGGGTGACGCCGGTGTCCGGGTCGGCGATGCGGAAGCTGACGATGCCCAGCTCCGGGTCGGTCTCGAAGGCCCGCCGGACCAGTTCGGCGGTGTCGGTGTTCGGCAGCAGCCCGTCGTCGTCGAGGAAGAGCAGGACGTCCACCTCGCGCCCGCCCGGCCCGAACGCCTCGATGCCGACGTTGCGGCCGCCGGGGATGCCGAGGTTCTCCGGCAGCTCCACCGTCCGCACTCCGCCGGGCAGGTCCGGCAGCTCCGGCAGGGGGGCGCCGTTGCCGACGACCACGACCCGGATCGGATCGCCCTCCTGCTTGGCGACCGAGTCCAGCAGGGCGCGCAGTTCCTCGGGCCGGTTGCCCATGGTCAGCACGACGGCGCCCAGCGCCAACGGCCTGCGGGACCCGTCGAAGCCGCGGGGCGCCGCGCTCCGCTCGGTGCCCCCGTCCGTCTCCGGCGCGCCGTGCGTCCCGTCCGTCCGCGCCAACTCACTCACCGTCCCTCACCGCAGCCGGCTCGACGCCAGGATGGACACCAGGTGCAGCACCGTCTGCAGGACGGCGATCGCCGCCAGGACAGCGACGCCCAGACGGGTGAAGAACAGGTCGCCGCGGACCGCGTCCGCCACGGCCACCGCCAGGATCACCAAGGACGCCTCGACCCCGCCGACCAGTCGGTGGAACTTCAGCGCCGCGGCGGCCCGGCGGGCCAGCGCCAGCTTCGAGGAGCGGGGCACCGCCGCCTCGTCCTTGACGGCGGGCAGCCCGCTGCGGGAGCGGGCCACGTCCACCAGGTCCGTCTCGGCCTTGATCAGGATGGCGCCCAGCGCGGCCACCGTGCCCAGGAAGGCCCACAGCCACCCCGTGGCGGCCCCCTCGACGTGGAAGACGTCCGCGGCCCGTACGCCGAAGCCGACCAGGAGGGCGGCCTCGGCCAGGTAGTGGCCCACCCGGTCCAGGTAGACGCCGGTGATGGAGGTCTGCTTCCGCCAGCGGGCGACCTCGCCGTCCACGCAGTCCAGCAGCAGGTAGAGCTGGATCAGCAGGGCGGCGAGCACGGCCCCGACCGGGCCCGGCACCAGCAGGACCCCGCCGGCCGCCACGCCGGCGACGACCATCAGGTGGGTGAGCTGGTTGGGTGTGATCCGGGTGCCCACCAGGTGGCGGGTCCAGCGCAGCGAGATCTCCCGCATGTACAGGCGTCCGGCCCAGTGCTCGCCGCTGCGCCGGTCCTTCACCCCGGCGGGGTGCACGACCGGCCGGAGTTCAGCTACTGATGGCTTTGACATAGTCGCCGTACGCGTCCCTGATCTGGTCGGTGGACAGGTCCAGGTGCTCGATGATCGTGTAGCGCCCGGGCCGGGTCTGCGGCGCGTACTCCACCGCCCGCACGAACTCCTCCTCGCTGAAGCCGATCTCGCCGGGCAGCACGGGCAGGCCGTGGCGGCGCAGCACGTCGACGATCAGCAGCGTCTGCTCCTCGGCGCCGCGCAGGTGCATCGCGAAGGCGGCGCCGAGCCCGCACTGCTCGCCGTGGGCGGCGGCGCGCTTGGGGTAGAGGAGGTCGAAGGCGTGGTTGATCTCGTGGCAGGCGCCGGAGGCGGGGCGGCTGTCGCCGGCCACCGACATGGAGATGCCGGTGAGCACCAGCCCCTCGGCCAGCACGGTGAGGAACTCGTCGTCGCCGCAGCCGCCGGGGTGGCGCAGCACCGCCTCGCCGGCCTGGCGGGCCATGGCGGCGGCCAGCCCGTCGATCTGCTCGCCGGTCTCGCGGTGGGAGAGTTCCCAGTCGGCGACGGCGGAGATGTTGGAGATCACGTCGCCGACACCGGAGCGGACGAAGCGGATCGGGGCCTCGCGGATGACGTCGAGGTCGATGACGATCGCGATGGGGTTCGGCACGCCGTACGAGCCGCGGCCCGCGTCGTTGTCGAGCGTGGCCACCGGGGAGCACAGGCCGTCGTGACTGAGGTTGGTGGCGACGGCGACCAGCGGCAGGCCGATGCGGGCCGCGGCGAACTTGGCACAGTCGATGATCTTGCCGCCGCCCATCCCGACCACCGCGTCGTAGTGGCCGGACTTCATGGCGTCGGCCAGCTTGATCGCCTCGTCCAGGGTGCCGCCGCCGACCTCGTACCAGTCGGCGCTCGGCAGCGCGGGCGCGAACCGCTCGCGCAGGGCCGCGCCCGAACCGCCGCTGATGGCGATGGCGAGCTTGCCCGAGGCCGAGATGCGCTGGTCGACCAGGAGGGTGGCGAGGTCGTCCAGGGCACCGGGCCTGATGTCGACGACGACCGGCGACGGGATGAGCCGGGTCAGTACTGGCACGCGATCTCCCGCGCCTTGTTCAGGTCGTCGTGGTTGTCGATCTCCACCCACTTCACCTCGCCGATCGGGGCGACGTCGACGGTGCGGCCGCGGTCCACCAGCTCCTGGTAGCCGTCCTCGTAGTAGAGCTGCGGGTCGCGCTCGTAGGTGGCCTTCAGGGCGTCGGCCAGGTCGGCGGCGGCCTCGCCCTCGATGAGGGTCACGCCGATGTACTCGCCGGTGGCGTCGGCCGGGTCCATCAGCTTGGTGATGCGGCGCATCCCCCTGCCGGGCTCGGTGACGACCTTCATCTCCTCGTCGGCCAGCTTCTTGACCGTGTCGAGGGCGAGGATGATCCGCTTCCCGTCGCCGCGGGCGTCCAGGAGGGTCTGCTCGACGGAGACGGGGTGGACGGTGTCGCCGTTGGCCAGGATGACGCCCTCGGCGATGACCTCGCGGGCGCACCACAGGGAGTAGGCGTTGTTCCACTCCTCGGCCTTGTCGTTCTCCACCAGGTGGAGCGTGACGCCGTACTTCTTCTCCAGGGCGGCCTTGCGCTCGTACACGGCCTCCTTGCGGTACCCGACGACCACGGCGACGTCGGTGAGGCCGACCTCGCGGAAGTTCCCGAGGGTCAGGTCGAGCACGGTGGTCGTGCCCTGGCCCTCCGGGTCCACCGGCACCAGGGCCTTGGGGAGGGTGTCGGTGTAGGGGCGCAGACGCCGTCCGGCGCCGGCCGCCAGCACGAGGCCGATCATGCGGGTTCTCCTGTTTCGTCGTGTACGGCGGGTGCTTGGGAGGACACCCAGAAGCGGACGCTCTCGGTGACGACCGTGAGCGCCAGGGCCCCGGCCAGGACCGTGAGCGCGATCGTGAAGCCCTGCCCCGCGGCCCACAGGGCGGCGGCGGCCGTGACCACCGCGACACGTCCCTCGTGCCCGCCGATCGCCCGCACCAGCCGGCGCGGAGGGGCACCGGTGCCACCGCGGATGCGGTACACCGTGTCGTAGTGATGGTAGGCGACGGCCGCCACCAGCCCGAATGCGGCGGGCAGCGCGCCCTCCGCGTCCGCTCGGGCGGCCAGCACCAGCACCGTCGTGTACTCCGCCGCGCGGAAGAAGGGCGGCACCAACCAGTCCAGCGCGCCCTTCGGCGGCCGGGCGACGGCGATCCCCGCCAGGAGGACGTAACCGAGTGCGGCCGCGAGCGGCCAGGGGCCGCCCTCGGGCGTCCACAGCGCGCAGGCCACCAGCCCCGCCGTGCCGAGCAGGGCCGAGGCGGGGGCGGCGAACGCCGGGAGCCGGACGCGCCGGAAGGCCGCTGCCAGGCCCTCGGCGAGGGGGCCGGAGTCGGCCAGGTCGGCCAGGGCGCGGGCGGCGCGGTCGGTGCGGTCGGCCTTCCTGGCGAGCGAGCGCAGCACCCGTCCGGCCGTGGTGTAGCAGGCGGCGAACGCGCAGCCGGCCAACAGCACGGTGAAGGTGGTGCGGGGGGTGGTGAGGGCGGTGAGGACGGCGATCAGCGCCCAGCGCTCGCCGATCGGCAGCACGATCATGCGTCGCACCCAGACCGTCCAGCCGACGCTGTCGAGCCGTCCGGAGAGGGCGGCGGTGGGGCCGGTGTTGCCGCTCGCGTCGTGATTGGCCTCGTTGAAGGAGAAGTCCACCACGTGCCGGCAGGTCTGGAGGACCATCGCGCCCAGCGCCAGGGCCCACACGTCGTCGCCGCCGCGGGCCGCGCCCAGCGCCAGGCCCGCGTAGTACGCGTACTCCTTGGCCCGGTCGAAGGTGGCGTCCAGCCAGGCGCCGAGGGTGGAGTACCTCAGGGCGTAGCGGGCGAGCTGCCCGTCGGCGCAGTCCAGGACGAAGGAGGCGATCAGCAGCGCCCCGGCGGCGACGAAGCCGCCGCGCGTACCGGTGGCGGCGCAGGCGGCCGCGACCAGCGCGGTGAGCAGCGAGGCGGTGGTGACCTGGTTGGGGGTGAGTCCGCGTCGGGCGCACCAGCGGGCGATGTGGCGGGAGTAGGGGCTGACGAAGAAGGTGGTGAAGAAGCCGTCCCGGGACTTCACCGCCGAGCGCAGCCGCACGGACTCCTCGTCCACGGCCGCCACGGCCCGCCGGGCCTCCTCGCGGGCCGCCGCGTCGCCGGGCACGGTGGCCACGAGCACGCCCAGCTCGGGGCGGTGGACGTCGGGCGCCCCGGCGTCGGCCTCCAGGGCGGCGGCGACCCGGTCGGGCAGCCCCGTGGGGGGCGCGCCCGCCTCGTCCTCGGGGGCGTCGGTCCCGGTGGCTGCGGTGTCGGAGGCTGCGGTGGTGTCGGCGGTGTCGGTGGTGTCGGTGGCGGGGCCGGTCCCCGTCCGTCCGGCGGCGACCGGCGGCGTGCTCCGCCGCGCGGCGACCGCCAGGGCCCTGCGCAGGGCGGCGCGCGCCTCGGCGCGGACGGTGACGGCGCCCGGCACGGCGGCGGCGGGGAACCGGGGGTCGGTCAGGGCCAGCCGCAGGCTGTGCAGGTGTCCGACGAAGCGGGGATCGACGAGGGCGACGCGCTCGCCCACCGGAACGGCGGCCAGCGCCTCCTCCGCTTCGGCGGCGTCGTCCACCACCCGCACGTCGAAGCCCAGTGTCCGCAGGTCGCCCTCCAGGGGAGCCCCCGCGACCGGCGGACCGGTGAGAATGGCGGTCGACAAGAACGAACTCACTCCTTGGAAGGCCGGGCTGTCCGCGGCGCGGTCCGCGAGGCGGCGTCCGGGCAGCGGTCACCGTGCGCCATCACCCGTTCGGGGCGGGCGGCACGTGGCCAGAGGTTATCGGATCGCCGGAAGGGGCAGTTCACCCCGCATTCACCGGGGAGGGACCGTCCGGCCATCACGGAACACCACGAACCGCCACGGACCGCCACGGACCGCGGCCCAGCATCCTCGATCCGCCGGCCCCGCACAAGGACCGCCCCCCGGCCGCCCGCCTCCGCCGGGCGGTCGGGGGGAGCTGCCCAAGCGGGGGCCACGGCCCGGGGCGCATCGGTCGGCGGCGCCGCTCCGAAGGCGGGCCGCGCCCCTCGCCCCTTGTCCGCATGACGGGTGAATTCGCAGGTCAAGGGGATGACAACGGTGTTCAGTGCCGCGTTGCCCCATACCCCCCACCCGTAGTTCACTGGGGGGCGTCCGCACGGTCGGCCGCGAGATCGGTCGCGACACGGGAGGCATCACCGATGGGCGCAGGGCACAACCACGGCGGGCCGCGGCCCGCCGGGCCGGGAACGGCCGGGGCCGCGTATCGGGGGCGACTGCTCGCCGCGCTGGCGATCGCGGTCATCCTGCTGGTCTCCCAGGCCGTGGGCGCGGTGCTGACCGGCTCGCTGGCCCTGCTGGCGGACGCCGGACACGTGGCCGGCGACGTGATCGGGGTGGGCATGGCGCTGCTGGCCATCCACGTCGCCAACCGGCCCGGCGACGAGCGGCGCACCTTCGGCCTGGCGCGGGCCGAGATACTCGCCGCGTTGTTGAACTGCCTGCTCCTGCTCGGGGTCGGCGGCTACATCCTGGTGGAGGCCGTCGACCGGCTGCGGCACCCGACGGAGGTGCCGGGCGGGGCGACCGTCGCCTTCGGTGTGGTCGGCCTGGCCCTCAACGGGCTGTCCATGGCGCTGCTGATGCGTGGGCAGCGGGAGAGCCTGAACGTGCGCGGCGCCTTTCTGGAGGTGGCCGCGGACGCCCTGGGATCCCTGGCGGTGATCGTGGCGGCGCTGGTGATCGTCGTCACCGGCTGGGAGCGGGCCGACTCGATCGCCTCGCTGCTGATCGCGGTCCTGATCGTGCCGCGCACGGTGAAGCTGGCCCGCGAGGCGCTCGACGTGCTGTTGGAGGCCGCCCCCCGGAACGTGGACCTGGGCGAGGTTCGGGCGCACATCCTGGGCGTGCCCGGCGTGGCGGACCTGCACGACCTGCACGTGTGGACCATCACCTCCGGCATGCCGGTGCTCTCCGCGCACGTGGTGGTGGACCGGGAGACGCTGGAGTCGGCCGGCCACGACCGGATCCTGCGCGACCTCCACCGGTGCCTGGGCCGACACTTCGAGGTCGAGCACTGCACCTTCCAGTTGGAGCCGCACGGGCACGCGGCGCGCGAGCGCGGGCTGTGCCACTGACCCGACCGCGCCCCCGCCCCGGCCGCCCGACCGTCCGGGTGCCGACGAGCGGTGCCGTCCGACGTACGGCACACTGGTGGGCGAGGTCGGAACATCGGAGAACTGCCGTTCCGGCGCATTCTGGTGAAGGGCGGACATGACGAACAGCGCGGCGGGCCCGATCATGCTCGAACTGGTCGACGAGGACGGCACGACGATCGGGACCGCGGAGAAGCTGTCCGCCCACCGCGCCCCCGGGCGGCTGCACCGGGCCTTCTCGGTCTTCCTCCTCGACGACACCGGGCGGCTGCTGCTCCAGCGCAGGGCGCTGGGGAAGTACCACTCCCCCGGTGTGTGGTCCAACACCTGCTGCGGCCACCCCTACCCCGGCGAGCCGCCCTTCGCGGCCGCCGCGCGTCGGGTGGGCGAGGAGCTGGGCGTGTCGCCCTGGCTGATGCGGGAGGCGGGCACGGTGCGCTACAACCACCCGGATCCGGCCTCCGGTCTGGTGGAACAGGAGTACAACCACCTCTTCGCCGGGCTGGTGCGGGACACCCCGCGGCCGGATCCGGCGGAGATCGCCGAGACGGCGTTCGTGACGCCCGAGGAGCTGCTCAAGCGGCACGAGGCGGAGCCGTTCTCGGCCTGGTTCATGACGGTGCTGGACGCCGCCCGCGGTGGCATCCGCGAGGTGGTCGGGGGCGCCTCGGGCTGGTGAGTCCAGGGGCTCGGTCAGCCCACGCCGGGCACCGGCCCCGACGCCGGGGGCACGGGCGACGGCAGGGGCAGCGTGGCCCACACCACCTTCCCGCCGGACGCGGTCTGCTCCACCTCGCAGCTCCCTCCCACCTCGGCGACGGTGGCCTTGACCAGGAGCAGCCCGCGCCCTCCGAGGTGTTCCTGGGAGGGGGCGAAGGCCAGCGCGGCGGGGCGGTAGGGGTGGCCGTCCTCGACGCCGACGCGCACCCGGTCCGCGCCGACGGCGACCTCGACGCCGATCTCGGTCGAGAGCAGGGCCGCGTGCCGCACGGCGTTGGTGACCAGCTCCGACACGATCAGCATCAGCCCGTGGAGGACGTCGCCGGAGAGCGGGACGCGTCTGCGCAGGAGGAGGTCGCGCACGGCGTGGCGCACCTGGGGCACGGAGACATCGCGGACCGGGACGGTGAACCGCCAGGTGCCCTCGTACGGCCGGGGCCGCGCGAGCCGGCGGTCCGGCGCCGGCATCGGTGTCCGTCCGGCCTGTTCTGGGGAGACGTCCCCGCGGATCTCCATTGCCGCACCCCGTCCTCGGCTCTCGCCGGCCGCTCCCGCCCGGCCCGGTTGCCGGACCGGTTCTTCCGTCGAGTGTTGGCCCGCGGAGCGGGCGCTCCGGCCCGCTGACTGCAAGTCGGCACTTATCGATGGCAATTGACAGAAGACTTACGCCCCGTTTGCGGCCGTGACTGATCTTGCACGATCGGTTCTGCGGCCCCGGGAACTCCGCCGTCGCCCCGCCCCGAACCACCGTCGTCCGGCCGTCGTCCGGCCGTCGGTCCACCGCCGCACCCGCACGGCGCGCCCCGCACCGGCGGCGGCTACGATCCGGCCCATGCCCCAGGACACCGAGCCGGCCCTGCTCACCTCCGTCGAGGGCGGTGTGGCCACCCTCGTCATCCGCAATCCGGCCAAGCGCAACGCGATGACGCCCGCGATGTGGCGCCGGATGCCCGAGGTGCTGGGGCGGCTGGCCGGCGACCCCACCGTACGGGCCCTCGTCCTCACCGGCGAGGGCGACACCTTCTGCGCGGGCGCGGACATCTCCGCCCTGCGCGACGGAGGGGAGGAGTCGCGGGGGCTGGCGGTGGCCGCGGAGGAGGCACTGGCGGCCTTCCCCCGCCCCACCCTGGCGGCCGTGCGCGGTCACTGCGTGGGCGGCGGCTGCCAGCTCGCCGCCGCCTGCGACCTCCGCTTCGCCGCCGAGGGGGCCCTTTTCGGCATCACTCCCGCGAAGCTCGGCATCGTCTACGCGGCCTCCGCCACCCGGCGTCTGGTCTCCCTGGTGGGTCCGGCCACCGCCAAGTACCTGCTGTTCTCCGGCGAGTTGATCGGCACCGAGCGGGCCCTGCGCGCCGGCCTGGTCGACGAGGTGCTCCCGCGGGACGAACTCGACGGCAGGGTGGTGGAGTTCACCCGCCTGCTGGTGTCGCGCTCACAGCTCACGCAGGCGGCGGCCAAGGAGTTCGCGGACGGCCTCGCGCACGGTCCCGTCGCCCCGGAGCGGGTCGCCCACTGGGACCGCCGGGCCCGGGAGAGCGGCGAGACCGCCGAGGGGGTCGCCGCCTTCCTGGAGCGCCGCTCCCCGGCCTTCACCTGGCCCCTTACCGGCGGGTAACGTGCGGGCATGACGTCCCTTCCCGCACGCGCCGGACGACGCTGCCACAACGTCGTCAACCCCCTCCACTCGGCCGTCTACTTCACTCCCGACCTGGCCCGGGAGCTGGCCCCGTACGGCATCGAGGACCCGTCCGCGGTCTACTTCGCGGGACGCGCCGCCTCCCTGGGCCGGGTCGGCCCGGGAGTCGTCACCGCGACCTTCCACAACTTCCACCCCGATCTCGTCGCCCGCCACCTGCCGGGCGTGTGGGATTCGGCGTCGCCCGAGACGGTGCTCGAGGCGCGGCTGCGCGCCGCCGACTCGATGCTGCGTCGACTGCTGGGCGAGGAGGCGGTGGACTCGAAGGAGATGGCCGAGGCCGCCGGCCTGGCGCTGCGCGCCACCGAGGCGTGCTCCCGGCCGGGCCGCCCGCTGTACGCCTCCCTGGCCGACCTCCCGGTGCCCCAGGCGCCGCACCTGGCCCTGTGGCACGCGGCCTCGCTGCTGCGCGAGCACCGCGGCGACGCCCATGTGGCCGTCCTGCTGCACGCCGGGCTGGACCCGCTGGAGGCGCTGGTCAGCCACACCGCCGGCGGCCGCGGGATGAGTCCCGCGTGGGTGCTGGCCACCCGCGGTTGGAGCCGTCGGGACTGGGAGGCGACCCAGGAACGGCTGCGCGGACGCGGGCTGCTGGCCGGCGCCCCCTCGGGGGCCGAGCTGACCGAGGCCGGTGTCGCCCTGCGCAAGGAGTTGGAGGAGGAGACCGACCGGCTCGACTCCGCCCCGTACGAGCACCTGGGCGCGGCGGGCACCGAGCGACTGACCGAGCTGTGCGGCGCCTTCACCGGCGCGCTCCTGAGCGCGGGCGCCTTCCCGGCGGACGCGTTCGGAAGGGGCTGAGCGGAACGGCCCCGGCTCCGGGGGGGTTTACCCGGAACGTCGGCGGTCATCCGATATCACATGTTCCGAGCCATCGCAGACGCACTCCGTACCGTCGGCGGCGCCATCGCAACCGTGGTGACGCTGCCCTTCCGCCTCCTCGCCCGCCTCTTCGGCGGCGCTTCACACGCCGGCCGCCGCGTCTGACCGTCCGCCCGCCGGTGCGGCCTGCCAGAATGCGGGCTACCGGGGGAGCCCCAAGCACCGAGAAGGCGGAACGGATCGTGACACAGTCCATCGGAGAGATGCCCGTCGAGGAAACGGCACCGGCCGACCAGGCCGGAGCGGTCTCCGTCGAGGGCAGGATCGCCGAGGAACTCGGCGTACGGGAACGGCAGGTCAGGGCCGCCGTCGAACTGCTCGACGGCGGCTCGACCGTGCCGTTCGTCGCGCGCTACCGCAAGGAGGCCACCGGCGGCCTCGACGACGCGCAACTGCGCACGCTGGAGGAGCGGCTGCGCTACCTGCGGGAGCTGGAGGAGCGTCGGACGGCGATCCTGGAGTCCGTGCGCGCCCAGGGCAGGCTCGACGCGGAGTTGGAGGCCCGCATCCGGGCGGCCGACTCCAAGGCGCGCCTGGAGGACATCTACCTGCCGTACAAGCCCAAGCGGCGCACCAAGGCGCAGATCGCCCGCGAGGCGGGGCTGGAACCGCTGGCCGACGGCCTGCTGGCCGACCCGACCGTGGAACCGAGCGTTGCCGCCGCGGCGTTCGTGGCCCCGGACCGGGGCGTCGCGAACACCGCCGCCGCGCTGGAGGGCGCCCGCGCGATCCTCACCGAACGGTTCGCCGAGGACGCCGACCTGATCGGCGAGCTGCGCGAGCGGATGTGGCGACGCGGCCGGCTCGTGGCGAAGGTGCGGGAGGGCAAGGAGGAGCAGGGCGCCAAGTTCGCCGACTACTTCGACTTCTCCGAGCCCTTCACCGAACTGCCCTCGCACCGGGTGTTGGCGATGTTCCGCGGCGAGAAGGAGGAGGTGCTCGACCTCACCCTGGACCCGGAGCCGGAACCGGCGGACGAGACGGCGCCCGCGGGCCCCACCGAGTACGAGCGCGCCATCGCCCACCGGTTCGGCGTCCAGGACCGCGGCCGTCCCGCCGACAGATGGCTGACCGACACCGTGCGCTGGGCCTGGCGGACCCGTGTCCTGGTCCATCTGGGCATCGACCTGCGGCTTCGGCTGCGCACGGCCGCCGAGGACGAGGCGGTGGCGGTATTCGCCGCCAACCTGCGCGACCTGCTGCTGGCCGCCCCGGCCGGCACCCGCGCCACCATGGGTCTGGACCCGGGCTTCCGCACGGGTGTGAAGGTCGCCGTCGTCGACGCCACCGGCAAGGTCGCCGCCACCGACACGATCCACCCGCACGTCCCGCACAACCGCTGGAAGGAGTCGCTGGCGACCCTGGCCCGGCTGGCGCGGGAGCACCGGGTGGAGCTGATCGCCATCGGCAACGGCACCGCCTCCCGCGAGACGGACCGGCTGGCCGCCGAACTGTGCGCGGCGCACCCGGAGTTGAAGCTGACCAAGGTGATGGTCTCCGAGGCGGGCGCCTCGGTGTACTCCGCCTCCGCCTTCGCCTCCCGCGAACTGCCGGACCTGGACGTCTCGCTGCGCGGCGCGGTCTCCATCGCCCGCCGTCTCCAGGACCCGCTGGCCGAGCTGGTCAAGATCGACCCCAAGTCGATCGGCGTCGGCCAGTACCAGCACGACGTCTCCGAGGTGAAGCTGTCGCGCTCGCTGGACGCGGTCGTCGAGGACTGCGTGAACGGCGTCGGCGTGGACGTCAACACCGCTTCGGCGCCGCTGCTGTCGCGGGTGTCGGGCATCGGGCCGGGCCTGGCCGAGAACATCGTCGCCCACCGCGACGCCAACGGCCCCTTCCGCAGCCGCAAGGCGCTCAAGGACGTCCCCCGGCTCGGCCCCAAGGCCTACGAGCAGTGCGCGGGCTTCCTGCGCATCCGCGGCGGCGACGACCCGCTGGACGCCTCCGCCGTCCACCCCGAGGCGTACCCGGTGGTGCGCCGGATGGTGAAGACCACCGGCGAGGAGGTGGCGGCGCTCATCGGCAACACGACGGTGCTGCGCTCGCTGCGTCCGCAGGAGTTCGTGGACGACACCTTCGGCCTGCCCACGGTCACCGACATCCTGAAGGAGCTGGAGAAGCCCGGCCGCGACCCGCGTCCGGCCTTCCGCACGGCCACCTTCAAGGAGGGCGTGGAGAAGATCGGCGACCTGGCGCCGGGCATGGTCCTGGAGGGCGTGGTCACCAACGTCGCCGCGTTCGGCGCCTTCGTCGACATCGGTGTCCACCAGGACGGACTGGTCCACGTCTCGGCGATGTCGAAAGCGTTCGTGAAGGACCCGCGCGAGGTGGTCAAGTCCGGTGACGTCGTCAGGGTCAAGGTCCTGGACGTGGACGTGCCGCGCAAGCGGATCTCGCTGACGCTGCGGCTGGACGACGAGGCCGGTCCGGCCGCGGACGGCGGTCGCGACGGTCGCCCCGCGCGCGGGCGGCGCGGCGGCGCGCCGCGTCAGCGCACCGGCGAACGACGCGGCGAGGGAGGCCGGCGGGACGGCGGCGGACAGCGCCGCGCCCCCGCCCCGGCCAACAGCGAGATGGCCGAGGCGCTGCGCCGCGCGGGCCTGCTCTGAGGCGTTCCCACGGAGGCTCCCGCGGTGGCGGAACCGAACCGGGTCCGCCACCGCGGGAGCGCACCGGCAAGACCGTCGCCTCGTCGACGGCCGGACACGCACCGTTCGCGTCCGTCACCGGATCGATCTTGCCTCGTGCCGCCCCCATAACCTACGGTGTCGTAACCTACGACATCGTAGGTACGTTTCCCCGTCCCCTTCCCCGTGGAGCTCCCATGACCCTCGCCACCCCTCGTGTCTCCGGCTCGGCGCAGTGGACGGACGCCCGTCTGCTCCACGCCCTGGAGGAGGTGGTGGCGAAGGAACTCGACCGTCATCTGAAGGTCGCCAAGGACTGGATGCCGCACGAGTACGTGCCCTGGAGCGACGGCCGCAACTTCGACGGGCCGCTGGACGGCGAGCCCTGGGCCCCCGAGCAGTCCAAGGTCACCGACATCGGCCGCATCGCCCTGGTGGTGAATCTGCTGACCGAGGACAACCTCCCCAGCTACCACCACGAGATCGCCACCCTCTTCGGCCGTGACGGCGCCTGGGGCACCTGGGTCCACCGCTGGACCGCCGAGGAGGGGCGGCACGGCATCGTGATGCGCGACTACCTGCTGACCTCCCGCGCCGTGGACCCGGTGCAGTTGGAGAACTTCCGGATGGCCCACATGTCGGAGGGCTTCGAGTCCGACAACCGGCACTCGATGCTCCACTCGGTGGCCTACGTCGCCTTCCAGGAGCTGGCCACCCGCATCTCCCACCGCAACACCGGCCACCAGTCCGGCGATCCGGTCTGCGACCGCATGCTGGCGCGCATCGCCACCGACGAGAACCTGCACATGGTCTTCTACCGCAATCTGCTGCGGGCCGCCTTCGAGCTGGCTCCGGACCAGACGATGCGCGCGGTGCGCGACGTGGTGGTGGGCTTCCGGATGCCGGGCCACGGCATGCCCGGCTTCGAGCGGGCCGCCGCGCAGATGGCGATCGGTGGGATCTACAACCTGCGCATCCACCACGACGACGTGCTCCAGCCGGTGCTGCGCTTCCTGAAGGTCCTGGAGATCGACGGCCTCGGTCCCGAGGGGCTGCGCGCCCAGGAGGAGTTGGGGATGTACCTGGAGGGGTTGGACGGCGAGGCCCGCAAGCTCGACGAGCGCCTGGCCGCCCGTCGGGCCCGTATCGAGGCCCGCAAGGCGGCCGCCGGATCCTGATCCCTCCTCCGGTGATCCCTCCGGCTCCGCGCCGCGCCGCCCGGTTCCCGGCACCGCGGTCGGTATGGACCATTGACACGACGGCCTCCCCGGTCGATTCTGAGAGCGCTCTCTGACCGTCTGTCGCGCTCGGCCCCGATCCGACCTC
Source organism: Streptomyces taklimakanensis (assembly GCF_009709575.1). Taxonomy (NCBI): domain Bacteria; kingdom Bacillati; phylum Actinomycetota; class Actinomycetes; order Kitasatosporales; family Streptomycetaceae; genus Streptomyces; species Streptomyces taklimakanensis. The sequence continues at coordinate 5,007,903 of NZ_WIXO01000001.1, read as the reverse complement.
CCCTCAGCAGGCCCTCGCGGCAGGCGGCTTCCGTACGAGCCCGCACCGGGAGAGATCCGTGCAGCAGACGCCACCCCCACCCTCCTCCCCGTCCCCCACCCGCCGCCGGCTCCGGCGGCTCCGGCGGCTCCGATGGCCCACGGCCGTCGTCGCCGCCGCCATGTCCGGCGTCCTCTTCGCCAACTCGGCCTCGGCCGCGCCCGTCACCGAGCACTGGACGGGCGATTCCCCCCACTTCTCGCAGACTTCCGCCTCCGGCGGCACCGTCGGCGTGGTGTCGATGGACGGCCCGCGCGACGGCCGGGCGCTCCGGCTCACCCTCGGCGCCCACCCCGGCGTCGGTCCGGGCAACGGCGTGGAGATCTCCAGCGACGACCGCACCTACCGCTACGGCACCTACGGCACCCGCATCAGAACGGCCGACTGCACCGGCCAGGGCCGCCTCGGCGTCGTCACCGGCACCTTCACCTACTCCACCGACCACGGGGACGACGACGGCGACGGACTGCCGGACAACCACGAGATCGACATCGAGGTGCTCTGCGCCCAACCCCACGTCGTCTGGCTGACCATCTGGACCGACTACGACGGCTCGGTGGCGCCGGGGCAGCCGATCCCCGTCCGCAAGATCTCCCGCGCGATCGACATGCGCACCGGACGGGTCCTGCACAACTGCTACATGGTCGTGCTCGGCGGCGCGTGCCAACCGGAGCAGCCGGGCGAGAACAGCCCCGCGAGCGTCACCCCCGTCCCGAACTTCGACTCCTCCACCCAGTTCCGCACCTTCATGTTCGACTGGCAGCCGGACTCGGTGACCTTCTGGGGCTACGACGACAACGGGCGGAAGAACGTCCTGTGGGACTACCGCGGTCCGGCGTCCCGCATCCCCGACAAGCCGTCGGCCTTCATGCAGAACGTCTGGCACACCAACGAGTGGGACCCGTTGGACGGCCCGGCCCGTGAACAGCCCCGGACCGACATCTCCGCCTACGTCGACTCCACCACGCTCCCCCGCTGACCCGGGCGGCCGGGAGGACGACGAGGGGGTCGGGCCCGGTGGGACCGTCCACCGGGCCCGACCCCGCGCTCCGTGCTCCGCGTTCCCGGGGCGCGGCGTCAGCCCGCCTTGACCGCCTCGGCCGACTCGCCCGAGGTGGCGGACGGCTCCAGGTCGACGCTGTCGCGCAGCTTCACGGGGGTGAGGAACGACGCGGCGATCACGCTCACCACGGCGATGGCGGTGGAGACCAGGAAGATGTGTCCGGTGGCCTCGCCGTAGGCGGTCCGGACGACCTCCCGCACCGCAGGCGGCATGCCCGCCAGGTCCAGCGTGGCCCCGCCGCCCGTGCCGCCGCCCGCGTCGATCCCCAGCCGGGCGAGACCGTCGGCGATGTCCGTCGCCACCTGGTTGGCCAGCACCGCGCCGAGCACCGAGACGCCCACGGTGCCGCCGAGGGAGCGGAAGAAGGTGATCGCTCCGCTGGCCGCGCCCAACTCGCTCAGCGGGACGGTGTTCTGGACGACGAGCACCAGGTTCTGCATCGACATGCCGACACCGGTGCCGACCGCGAACATGCCGAGGCCGACGACGACGAGGGAGGTGCGGTGGTCGATGGTCGCCAGCACCGTGAACCCCAGGGTGAGGACCACGGTGCCGGTGACGATGTACGGCTTGACGTGGCCGCTCCTGGAGACCATGCGTCCGGAGATCGAGGAGGAGAGCAGCACGCCCAGCATCATCGGGATGGTGAGCAGACCCGCCTCGGTGGGCGTGTGGCCGCGGCCGATCTGGAAGTACTGACCGAGGAAGACCGCCCCGCCGAACATGGCCATGCCGACGGCGAGGCTGGCGAGGATGGCCAGGGCCGGGTCGCGGCGCCTGACGGTGTGCAGCGGCACGATCGGCTGGGCGACCCTGGCCTCCACGACGACCGCGGCGGCCAGGAGCACCAGGCTGCCGCCGAGCATGGTCCCGGTCTGCCAGGAGATCCAGGCGAAGTCGCTGTCGACGAAGGTGACCCACAGCAGCAGCAGGCTGACGCCGGCGGCGATGAGGGAGGCGCCGGCGTAGTCGATCCGCACGTCGGGGCGGCGCTTCTCGGCCAGGTGCAGGGTGCGCGCGAGCATGACCATCGCCGGCAGGGTGAACGGGACGGCGATGAAGAAGCACCAGCGCCACCCCAGCCACGAGACGTCGGCGATGGCGCCGCCCAGCAGCGGTCCGCCGACGGTGGCGACGGCCATGACGCCGCCGAGGTAGCCGTTGTACCGGCCGCGTTCCTTGGGGCTGATCATCGCGCCGATGATCACCTGCACCAGGGTCTGGAGCGCGCCCATGCCCAGGCCCTGGACGGCGCGGAAGGCGATCAGCTGACCGGTGTCCTGGGCGAAACCGCAGCCCAGCGACGCGACGACGAAGATGCCGATCGCGATCTGGAGCAGCAGCTTCTTGCTGAACAGGTCGGCCAGCCGGCCCCAGATCGGGGTGGACGCCGTGGACGTCAGCAGCATCGCGGTGACGACCCAGGTGTACTGCGACTGGGAGCCCTGGAGCGAGCCGACGATCTGCGGGAGCGCCACCGACACGACGGTGCTGCTGGTCATCGCCACGAACAGCACCACGAGCAGTCCGCTCAGCGCTCGCATCACATGACGGTGGTCCATCGGCGCGGCCTCGGTGGGCGCGGCGGTGGGTGGTGCGCTCACGCGCGACCTCCGGGAGGGGTGGGACGGAAAGGACCCATCCACAATACATGCCCATCAGGCAAGTTTTCTCATTGGGAAATTTTTACCGTCCGTAGGATGATGGCCCCATGGAGAACACCGTGCGCACCGTGGGACTGCGCGAGCGCAAGAAGGCCGCCACCCGACAGGCGGTGCACGAGGCCGCACTGCGCCTGACCGTCGAGCACGGCTTCGACCAGGTCACGGTCGAAGCCGTCGCGGACGCGGCCGGGATCTCCCGCAGGACGTTCTCCAACTACTTCGCCGGCAAGGAGGACGCCCTCCTCTACGGCGAGGAGCAGCAGATCCACGCCCTCGTCCAGGCCGTGCGCGACCGCCCCGTCACCGAACCCGCCTGGGAGGCGCTGCGGGCCGCGCTGGAGACCCTGTCCCGGCGGGAGGATCCACCGAACCGCGAGTGGGCCGTCCGCACCCGCCTGGCCAAACGGCATCCCTCACTGTTGGCCCGGCAGCTCGCCAACCACGCCGCGCTCGAACGGGAACTCGCCCTCGCCCTCGCCGTCGCCGAGCGGCCCGGTCCGAAGGGAGTGCGGCCCCGGGTGTTGGCCGCGACCTTCCTCACCGCCGTCCGGATCGGCATGCACCTGTGGATCGAGGAGGAGCAGACGAGGGAACCCGCCGAGGTGATCGGCGAGATCCTCACCGAGATGGCGGCTCCGTTCGTCTGAGCTCTCCCGAGCCGGGCTCCCGGTGCCCCCGGCCGCGCGGGGTGCCGCCCCGTCCGTCACCGGGGGCGGGAGCGCGGTGTCACAGCCCCACGGCGCCGATCTGCCGCAGCAGACCGAGGTCGTCCCAGTTCCACCAACCCTCCGCGATCCTCCCGTTCTCGCAGCGGAAGGTGACGTGACCGGTGCCCTCGACCTCCCGGTCGGTGGGGGCCATCCCCTTGAACGGCCCGACGTGGCGGCCCGTGTAGGTCAGCCGCGCGCACACCAGGTCCCCTTCGGCGATCATGCTCTCGACGGTGATCGTGGGCCGGAACGCCTCCAGAACCTCCCGGTTCTCCTCCTTGGCCCGCGCGAGCCCGAGGCCGTAGGAGGAGAGGGCCGGATCGTGCTCCCGGTAGTCGGGGGTGCACAGCGCGTCCGCCACGTCGTAATTCCTGCGGTTGATCACCTCTTCGACGAAGGTGCGCGCCACACCGGTGTTGAGCTGCTCGTCCCGGGAGACGTCCAGGTCCGTGAAGGTGGGCGCCTCGTCGCAGACCTCCAGCACCTCCCGGAAGATCCGGTCCGTCTCGGGCAGCCGCGAGTTCCTCACCGCCTCCTCGTAGGAGGGGAACTCCACGATCTCCACCACGTGCGCGGAGTCGGAGCGGTCCCGGCCGACGATCGAGTGGGTCGCCGTGCGCTTGCCCTGGGTCGCCCTGACCCAGTTGTCCATCAGCCTGTCCAGCTTGTCGGCCTGGTGGGTCCTGCAGTCGATGACCTGGATGAACGTCATGATGTCGCTCCCCACTGGGGAATTCCGAGGCACTTCCAGGCTACGCCCGGCACGGGGCGCACACGATTCCCGCCGGAACCGTCCTCGCCCGGGACCGGACTCGGCCCCGGGCCGGGCGCGGGCACGGAACGGACGGATCCCGCCGTCGACATCCCGCCGTCGATCGTCGGGCGCCGGGTGCGTCGCTTCGCCCGCACGGGGCAGACGGCGCGGCATGAGGACACCGACACGGACACCGACACGGACATCGACGCGGACATCGGTCTCGGCCCGCCGAGGCGCCAGACGAGCCGCGAACAGTTCCGCCGCGGGCACCGCCGCCCGGTGGGGGCTGGTCGCCTACGGCGTGGTCCACCTGCTGATCGGCTTACTGGCCCTGCGGGTGGCCCTCGGCGACCCCGAGCGCCAGGCGGACAGCGGCGGCGCGTTGCGAGAGCTGGCGCGGCAGCCGTTCGGGCAGGCCCTGGTGTGGGCGGTGGGCGTGGGGCTCGCGGCGCTGGCCCTGTGGCGGCTCTCGGAAGCCTTCCTGGGCGCGGCGCGGCCGGGCGGGCGACGGCCGAAGGAACGGCTGCGATCGGCCGCGCGGTCCGCGGTGCTCGCCGTGTTGTCGGCGTCCGCGATCACTCTGGCCGTGGGGTCCGGGAGCGGCGGGTCGACCGACGAGCGGTCCCGCGACCTCACCGCCCGGGTGCTCGACCTGCCGGCGGGCCGTTGGCTGGTCGGCGCGGCGGGCCTGGCGGTGATCGGGGTCGGCGTGTGGAGCGGCGTGCGAGCGCTGCGCCACGCCTACCGCGAGGAGTTGGGTCCGGTATCGGCTCGTGTGCGGCGCGTCGTGGACGTGCTGGGGGTGACGGGCGGCGTCTCGCGCGGCCTGGTCTTCGCGGTGGCGGGCGGCTTCGTGGTGCAGGCGGCCGTGCGGTACGACCCCGACGAGGCGAAGGGTCTGGACGACTCCCTGCGCGCCCTGGCATCGACCCCGGCGGGTCCGTGGCTGCTGGCGGCGGTCGCCGTGGGGCTGGCGCTGTACGGGCTGCTGCTCTTCGCCCTGGCCCACCGGCACAGGGGCTGACACGGCCGCCCGGGGTGCGTCCGTCCCCCGTCCCCGTTCTCCCTCGCCTCGGCCCGGAGCGTCGAGTTCCTTCCCCGGACACCACACGAGGGGGCGGCCTCGTCTCGAATCGGTGTCTCGAAAGCGCTCCCGCCTCCCGGGTCACGCGTGCCCGAAGGCTTGACGGCCCCGGGTGGCGGCTCTACGTTCGCCCGGAATTCCGAATACTGTTCGAAATTTCGAACTGGAGCCGCGTATGCCCCCCACACGCACCCGCCTCCGCACTCATCCCCTGCCGCTCCTGGCGGCGGCGCTCCTCGCCCTCCTCGCCACCCTGGTGCCGGGCGCCCCCACGGTCCGCGCCACGAACGCCCCGGCCTCGGCCCCGGCCGCCGCCCCGGCCGCCGGGACCTTCACCAACCCCGTGGTCACGCGGAACGGCGCGGACCCGACGATCATCCGCTACAACGGCTACTACTACCACCTGGGCACCACCTGGGCCTCCCACTGGGAGATGCGCCGCTCCCCCACCGTCGGCGGCCTGCGGAACGCGACCCCCACCACGGTCTACCGCGAGACGGTCGCCTCCCGCTGCTGCAACTTCTGGGCGCCCGAACTCCACCGGCTGAACGGCCCGAACGGCCTGCGCTGGTACCTGACCTACAGCGCGGGCGTCTCCGGGAACATCGACCACCAGCACGTCCACGTCCTGGAGAGCGCCGGCAACGACCCCATGGGCCCGTACACCTACAAGGGCCAGGTCGACCCGTACGGCGACAACCGCTGGATGATCGACAGCACCTATCTGACCACGCCCGACGGCCGCCTCCACCTCCTCTACTCCTTCTGGGAGGGCGGCACGCAGAACCTGTACGCGGTCCGGATGAGCAACCCCTGGACCCCCACCGGCCGCGCGGTGCGCATCTCCACCCCCACCCACTCCTGGGAGAGGCAGGGCGCGAGCGTCAACGAGGCCCCCGTCGTCCTCCACCACGGCGGACGGATCTTCCTCACCTACTCCGCCTCGTACTGCGACACCCCCGACTACAAGCTGGGGCTGATGGAGCTGACCGGCGACCCGCTGAACCCGAGCGCCTGGCGGAAGTTCCCCACCCCGGTCTTCCAGCGCAACGACGCGAACGGGGTGTACGGACCGGGCCACAACTTCTTCTTCCCCTCCCCCGACGGCCGGGAGGTCTGGATGGCCTACCACGCCAACTCCAGCCCCTCGGACGGGTGCGGCGGCACCCGCACCACCCGGGTGCAGAAGGTGAACTGGAACGCCGACGGCACCCCGAACCTCGGCACCCCGGTCTCCACCTCCACCGTCCTGCCCGAGCCCTCCGGCACCCCGGCCGGCACCGACCGCGAGTGATTCCGGGCCCCGCCGGCCGGTCCGGGTCAGCCGCTCCAGGCCGGCCGGCGGGGGTCGTCGACGCGGACGACCACGTCCGCCGTCTCCTGCGGACGTGTCTCGTCCTCGTAGCGGGCCAGGGCGGGCAGCGTCCAGCGCTCCTCCTCGGGGGTGCGGCGGGCCAGGGCGGCCGGGGTGAGCCGCAGGTGGACGGTCAGGTCCAGCGGAAGGCCCCGTCCGAGCAGCAGCGGTCCGTCCAGCAGCAGGACGCCGCCGGGCGCAAGGGTGGTGTACGGGCTGCGGGTGGCGCGGTCGGCGACCGGGTCCCACAGATCGGGCAGGACGCGGCCGGTGCCGCCGGGACCGAGGGGAGCGAACACCTCCCGCCACAGGGCCCCGTCGTCCAGCCACAGGTCGTGGTACGCGTCCGGGTCCCGCCGGCCGTACTCCAGCCGCAGCGACGCCGGGCGCAGGAAGCCGCTCGCGCTCACCCGGTGCACCGGGCGGCCGCGCAGCCGCAGCGCCTCGGCGAGTTCGTCGGCCCACCGCCCCGGCCGGGCGGCGTCCGCTCCGTCGATCGCCGCCCGTGTCCAGGGCGAGCCGTCGGCGGGCACGGTCTCCACCAGACGGTCGGCGACCGCCTCGGTCAGCCGGGGCCAGGTGACGGGACGGACGTCGCGGCGGGCACGGTCGGTCATGGACCGCAGCACAACACATCCTCCGCGGGGCGCGGTAGCCGCCACGGGCGGCGGTCGAAAAACCGTTTGCGGCCCCCCGGTCCGCCCCGTACGGTTCCGATCGGCCCTGTTGTCGTCGATCGGAGAGGCCGTTGCTCGTCTGAGGTCACAAGGCACCGGGTGCGCGGGTGGTGTCCCGCGCGGTTCTCCTCGTGTGACGACCTCGGGCTGTGAGCCGCCCTCCGGACCGGACGTGTCCGGGGCTTCGTGTTCCCCCTCCCCGTCTTCCGTCATCGCACGGTGTTCCCGGTGCCTCCGCGTGTCGCCCCTTCCGCACATCACGAGAGCAACCGGAGGCCCGTATGCCACCGTCCGCACCGTCCGCCGCGTCCATCGTCTGCTCCGGGCTGCGTTTCGCCTGGCCGGACGGCACGCCCGTCCTGGAGGACTTCCACCTGACCGTCGGCCCCGGCCGCACCGGTCTGGTGGGGCTCAACGGCTCCGGGAAGTCCACGCTGTTGAAGCTGATCACGGGCGAGCTGACCCCCTCGGAGGGATCCGTGCGCACCACCGGTGAGGTCGGCCACCTGCCGCAGACCGTTCACCTGGACACCGCCCTGCGCGTGGACGAGGCCCTGGGCGTCGCGGCGGCCAGGGCCGCGCTGCACGCCATCGAGGCCGGGGACGCGAGCGAGGAGAACTTCACGGCCGTCGGCGACGACTGGGACGTCGAGGAGCGCTCCCGCGCCGTCCTCGACCAGCTCGGCCTGGAACACGTCGGCCTGGACCGCACCATCGGCGAGGTCTCCGGCGGCGAGGCGGTCCTGCTGCGGCTGGCCGCGCTGCTGCTGGCCCGGCCGGAGATCCTGCTGCTGGACGAGCCCACCAACAACCTCGACCTGGCCGCGCGCCGCCGGCTGTACGACGCCGTCGCCTCGTGGCACGGGGTGCTGGTCGTGGTCAGCCACGACCGCGAACTCCTCCGGCGCGTCGACCGGATCGCCGACCTCCGCGACGGCGAGGTCCACTGGTACGGCGGAAACCTCGACGCCTACGAGGAGGCCCTGGCCGCGGAGCAGGAGGCGGCCGAACGGATGGTCCGCGCGGCCGAGGCCGACGTGCGGCGCCAGAAGCGCGAACTGGCCGAGGCGCACGACAAGCTCGCCAGGCGGGTGCGCTACGGCAACAAGATGTACGCCACCAAGCGGGAACCCAAGATCGTGATGAACTCCCGCAAACGCACCGCCCAGGAGTCGGCGGGCCGGCACCGCATCCTGCACGAGGAACGGTTGAGGGAGGCGAGGGAACGGTTGGACGAGGCCGCCGAGGCGGTCCGGGACGACGACGAGATCCGCGTCGACCTGCCGCACACCGCCGTGCCGCGCGGCCGGACGGTGCTGTCCCTGGACGGGGTGGAGCTGCGCTGCGGGGCCCGCGCCGAGCTGCACGTGCACGGCCCGGAGCGGATCGCCCTGGTCGGGCGGAACGGGGCGGGCAAGACCACGCTGCTGCGCACGATCGCCGGGGAGGTGGAGCCGGTGGCGGGCGAGGCGGTGACCCACGTCGCGACGCGGTACCTGCCGCAGCGGCTGGACGTGCTGGACGGTGGACTGTCCGTCGCGGCGAACGTGGCCCGCCTCGCGCCGCAGGCGACCGACAACCACGTCCGGGCACGGCTGGCCCGCTTCCTGTTCCGGGGCGCGCGGGCGGACCGGCGGGCCGGGACCCTCTCGGGCGGCGAGCGGTTCCGGGCCACGCTGGCGGCGCTGATGCTGGCCGAGCCCGCGCCGCAGTTGCTGATGCTGGACGAGCCGACCAACAACCTGGACATGGCGAGCGTGCGGCAGTTGGTCTCCGCGCTGGAGAACTACCGGGGCGCGCTGGTGGTGGCCGGCCACGACCTCCCGTTCCTGCGGGAGATCGGGATCACTCGGTGGCTGCTGCTGGACGGCGAGTTGGCGGACGTCGACCCGATGTGACGGGCCGGCGCGGAGGGCCGGGGCGGCGCGGAGGGCCGGGGCGGCGCGGAGGGCCGGGGCGGCGCGGGCACGGCGCGGGCCTCGGGGACCGGGACCGGGACCGGGACCGGCCGAGGGTGACGTCGCCCTCGGTCCCTCCCGGCCCGGACCGCCGGGCCGTGCGCCGCGCTCCCGGTGACGCCGCCGTGGACCTGCGCCCTCCACGCGGAGCGCCGCCCGGTGGGTCTCGGCCCGGTCGCACGGCCGGCCCCTCCGTCAGGTCCCGTGGGGGCACCGTCCCCGACCCAGGGCCCGGGCACGGTCGTCGAGGTGGAAGGCGGGACGCAGGTCGGCCTCGTCGTAGTAGCGGTGGAAGACGGGGGTGACGCCGCCGGAGACCGGCGGGACGATCCAGCTCCAGTCCGCCGGTACGATCCGGCCCCGACTCTCCTCCCTGGCCAGGTGGGTGAGGAAGCGGCGGGACTCGGTGTGGTGGTCGGTGATCCGCACGCCCGCGGCCTCGAAGGAGTGCAGCACCGCGATGTTGATCTCCACCAGGGCCCGGTCGCGCCACAGGGTGGTCTCGCTGCCGGTGTCCAGGCCCAGTCGTTCGGCGATGGTGGGGAGCAGGTTGTAGCGATCGGTGTCGACCAGGGTGCGGGCTCCGATCTCGGTCCCCATGTACCAGCCGTTGAACGGGGCGAGGGGGTAGTCGACGCCGCCGATGCGCAGGCGCATGTTGGAGATCGCCGGAACCGCGTGCCAGCGCAGGCCCAGCTCCGCGAACCACGGATGCTCGGGGTGGGTGAGCGGGACCTCCAGCACGAGGTCGCGGGGCACCTCGAACAGCCTCGGTTTGTCGTCGGGGGCGTCGACGACCAGGGGCAGGACGTCGAAGGGGCCTCCCGGGGGCTGCCAACCCATCTCCCGCACGACGTCGGTGAAACCGACGTACGCGGGGTCACCGGTGACCCCGCCGTCCGGCCGGCGGTGGCCGGCGTAGCGGACGAGCTGGTCGTTCCAGACCCTGGGGCCCGGCCGGTCGGGGGTGTCGGGGGCGAAGACGGAGACGACGGGGCGGATGCGCCCGCCGTTGGTGGCCTGGCGCAGGTGCTCGCACAGGTGGTGGTGGATCTCCTCGGGGGCGGTGACGTGGCGCCGGTCCAGCACGCGCAGGCTGTTCCAGTACAGGCGGCCGATGCAGCGGGCCGCGTTGCGCCAGGCGACCCGGGCCCCGAAGGCGAGTTCCTCGGGAGTGTGGACGTAGGTGCCGGTCGCCTCGATCTCCGCACGGACCTGGTGCAGGCGCCGCGCGAAGGTGACGGGCTGTTCCGGGGCCTCGGTGTGGAACAGGCGCAGGAACTCCTCCGCCTCCTCCGGGTCGGCGAATCCCCCCGGCCGGCCGGCCGGGGGCGGGGGGTCGGGCGGGGGCGAGGACGCGCCCGCGCCGGGGCCGGCGGGGTCGAAGGGACGGGAGCGCATCCATATGTCGTGGGATTCCATCAACTGCCTTGCGTACGAGGGGGCTTGCTCGGTCTCCGTCTCCGGTGGGCCTCCCAGTATCCGGAACGGCGCGGCCCGGCCGTGACCGGGGGCGGCGCCCGCCCCGTGCCCCGCCCGGACACGTCCGTCCGCCCCTGCCTCGGCCCGGCACGGGAGCGCCGGGGCACCGTGGTCCCGAGGTTCCACAACACTGGTGAGACAGCAATACTGTCCCAATGGACCCGGCAGCCTCCCTGACCGTCGACGAACTGGCCGCGCGCGCCGGCGTGACCGTCCGCACCATCCGCTTCTACTCCACCCGGGGACTGCTGCCACCGCCCGAGATCGGGCCCCGGCGGGTGGGGCGGTACGGGCCCGGGCACCTGTCCCGGCTGGCGCTGATCGAGGAGCTCCAGCACCAGGGCATGACCCTGGCGGCCATCGAGCGCTATCTGCGGCAGCTCCCTCCCGACCTCGGCCCCGAGGAACTCGCCCTGCACCGCGCCCTGGTGGCCTCCTGGGCACCGGACACCGAGGAGGAGACCACCCGGGAGAAGCTCCGGCGGCGGGCCGGTCGGGAGCTGACGGAGGAGGACATCGACCGGCTGGCGGCGATGAGCGTCCTCGCCCGTACCGACGACCCCGACGTCTTCCGCGTCGACCCCGGCCTCCTGCACCTGGGGGTGCGGCTGCTGGAGCTGCCCGTCTCGCTGAAGACGCTGCTGGCGGCGCGTGAGGTCGTCCTGGAGCACAGCCGTGCGACGGCCCGCGAGCTGAGCAGGATGTTCAAGGAGGAGGTCTGGGACCCCTACCGGCGGCGGGAGGACGATCCGGAGCAGGTGGAGACGGTGCGAGCGCTGTCGGCGCACATGCAGCCGCTGATCGTGCAGGCGCTGGTGACGGCGTTCCAGCGGTCGATGCGCGAGGAGCTGCGGGCCTCCTTCCCCGAGGAGGGGTGAGGGGCTCGCGGCTCCCCGCGCGTCACGGTTCCGGCGGCCTCACCCGTCGGTGAAGGTCTCGCCCTTCTCGGCCTTCTCCACCAGCAGCGCGGGCGGCGCGAACCGGTCGCCGTAGAGCGTCTGCAGCTCGCGGGCCCGCGCCACGAAACCGGGCAGGCCGCCTTCGTAGCCGTTGACGTACTGGAGCACGCCGCCGGTCCAGCCGGGGAAGCCGATGCCCAGGAGGGAGCCGATGTTGGCGTCGGCCACCGAGCTCAGCACGCCCTCCTGGAGGCAGCGGACGCCGTCGAGCGCCTCGGCGAAGAGCATCCGCTCCTTCATGTCCTCGAAGGGGACGGCGGCGTCGGGACGGGTGAAGTGCTCGCGCAGCCCCGGCCACAGGCCCGTGCGCTTCCCGTCCGCGTCGTAGTCGTAGAAGCCGGCCCCACCGCTGCGGCCGGTGCGGCCGAACTCCTCGACCATCCGGTCGAGGACGGCGTCGGCCGGGTGCGGCCGCCAGGTGCCGCCGGCGGCCTCCACCGCGCGCCGCGCCTCGTTCCGGATCCTGCGCGGCAGGGTCAGGGTCAGCTCGTCCACCAGGGAGAGCACCTTGGCCGGGTAGCCGGCCTGGGCGGCGGCCTGCTCGACGGAGGCCGGGTCGACGCCCTCGGCCACCAGCGCCACGCCCTCGTTGATGAACCGCCCGATCACGCGGGAGGTGAAGAAGCCGCGCGAGTCCCCCACCACGATGGGGGTCTTGTCGATCTGCCGCACCAGGTCGAAGGCGCGGGCGACCGCCTCGTCGCCGGTCCGCTCGCCCCGGACGATCTCCACCAGCGGCATCTTGTCGACGGGCGAGAAGAAGTGCAGGCCGATGAAGTCCCGCTGTCGCTCGACGCCCTCGGCCAGCGAGGTGATGGGGAGGGTGGAGGTGTTGGAGCACAGCAGCGCGTCGGGGGCGACGACGTCCTGGACCTCGGCGAGGACCTTGTGCTTGAGGGCGGTGTCCTCGAAGACCGCCTCGATCACCGCGTCGCACCCGGCGAGCGCGGCCACCTCGGCGGTGGGGGTGATGCGTCCCAGCAGCGCGTCGCGCTTCTCCGGCGTCGTGCGGCCCCTGGCCAGGGCCTTGTCCAGCAGACCGGCGGAGTACGCCTTGCCCTTCTCGGCGGCCTCCGCCGTCACGTCCTTGAGGACGACCTCGATGCCGGCCCTGGCGCAGGCGTAGGCGATGCCCGCGCCCATCATGCCCGCGCCGAGGACGCCGACCTTCCGCACCGTCCGGGGCTCGACGTCCCGAGGGCGGCTGCGGCCGGAGTTGACGGCCTGGAGGTCGAAGAAGAACGCCTGGATCATGTTCTTCGCCGTCTGTCCGACCGCCAGCTCGGTGAAGTGGCGGGACTCGATCTCCTGGGCGGTGTCGAAGTCGACCTGGGCGCTCTCGACGGCCGCGGCCAGGATGTTGCGCTGGGCCGGGTAGGGGGCGCCGCCGAGCTGCTTGGCGAGGTTGGCGGGGAACGCCGGGAGGTCGGCGGCGAACTTCGGATCGGCGGGGGTGCCGCCGGGGATCCGGTACCCCTTGACGTCCCAGGGCTGGACGGAGGTGGGGTGGGCGTCGACGAACGCCCGCGCCCGCGCCAGCATCTCCTCGGGGCTCTCCACGACCTCGTGGACCAGACCCTTCTCCATGGCCTGGCGGGGACGGTACTGCCGCCCCTGGAGCAGGACGTTCAGCAGGGCGTCGGCGATGCCCAGCAGCCGCACGGTGCGGACCACTCCCCCGCCGCCGGGCAGCAGACCGAGGGTGGCCTCGGGCAGGCCGATCTTCGACCCCTTCGCGTCGAGGGCGACGCGGTGGTGGCAGGCGAGCGCGATCTCCAGGCCGCCGCCGAGGGCGGCGCCGTTGGTCGCGGCGACGACGGGCTTGCCGAGGGTCTCGATGCGGCGCAGGTCGCGCTTGACGGCCATGCCGCGGTCGAAGAGTTCCCGGGCCTGTTCGGGCCTGACGGCGAGCAGGTCGTTGAGGTCGCCGCCGGCGAAGAAGGTCCTCTTGGCGGAGGTGACGATGACGCCGCGGACGGTGTCGCGCTCGGCCTCCAGGCGGTCGGCGACGGCCGCCAGGGAGGCGGCGAAGGCGGCGTTCATGGTGTTGGCGGACTGGTTCGGGTCGTCCAGGGTGAGGGTGACGACACCGGTGTCGTCCTGCTCCCAGCGGATGGTGGAGGGGGCTGCCATGGTGGGTTCTCGGTCTCCGTTGAGGTGTGCTGCGGCGGGCGCGTCGGACAGGGGCGGGTGCGCCGTCGGTCAGAGGCGTTCGACGACGGTGGCGATGCCCATGCCGCCGCCGACGCAGAGGGTGGCCAGGCCGTACCGGAGGTCGCGGCGCTCCAGTTCGTCGACGAGGGTGCCCAGGATCATCGCACCGGTGGCCCCCAGCGGGTGGCCCATGGCGATGGCGCCGCCGTTGACGTTGACCTTGTCCATCGGCAGGCCCATGTCCTTCACGAAGCGCAGGACCACGGCCGCGAAGGCCTCGTTGATCTCCACCAGGTCGATGTCGTCGATGGTCAGGCCCGCCTTGGCCAACGCCTTGCGGGAGGCCGGGGCCGGGCCGGTGAGCATGATCGTCGGGTCGGAGCCGGAGACGGCGGCCGAGACGATCCGGGCGCGGGGGGCGAGGCCGTAGCGCTCCCCCACCTCGCGGTTGCCGATGGCCACCAGCGCCGAGCCGTCCACGATGCCGGAGGAGTTGCCCGCGTGGTGGACGTGGTCGATCCGCTCGACCCAGTGGTACTTCTGCAGCGCCACCGCGTCGAAGCCGCCCGCCTCGCCGATCGTCGCGAAGGACGGCTTGAGGGCGGCCAGGGAGTCGGCGGTGGTGCCGGGCCGCATGTGCTCGTCGCGGTCCAGGACGACCAGGCCGCTGCGGTCGGTGACGGGGACGACCGAGCGGTCGAAGCGGCCCTCCTTCCAGGCGGTCGCGGCGCGTTCCTGGGACAGGGCGGCGTACTCGTCCACGTCGCGGCGGCTGAAGCCCTCGATGGTGGCGATGAGGTCGGCGCCGATGCCCTGCGGGACGAAACCGGTCTCGAAGCTGGTCATCGGGTCCATGGCCCAGGCTCCGCCGTCGGAGCCCATCGGCACCCGCGACATCGATTCCACGCCGCCGGCCAGGACGAGGTCCTCCCAGCCGGAGCGGACCTTGGCGGCGGCCAGGTTGACCGCCTCCAGGCCCGAGGCGCAGAAGCGGTTCTCCTGGACGCCGGCCACCGTGTCCGGCAGCCCGGCGGCCACGGCGGCGGTCCGGGCGATGTCGGCGCCCTGGTCGCCGATGGGGGTGACGACGCCGAGCACGATGTCGTCGATCGCCGCCGGGTCCAGGTCGGGGAAGCGGCGGCGCAGTTCGTGGATCAGGCCGACGACGAGGTCGATCGGTTTGGTGCCGTGCAGGGCGCCACTGGCCTTGCCGCGCCCGCGCGGGGTGCGGACGGCGTCGTAGATGTACGCGTCACAGGTCACGGTCTGGGAGCCTTTCGGGAGTTTCTCGGGGCGGCGGGTCGGGAGTCGTTCGGGGCGGGGCGAGGGTCGGCAACCCCCAGTCGTGGGCCACCTCGGCGGCGTCCGCGCCGGGCACGGCGGGCGGGCGGCGCACCGCGCCGGGGGTGGTGGAGAAGCGGGGCGCGGGGGCGGGCTGGGTGACGCCCGCGTGGGTGACGAAGGTGGCGCGGGCGGCCAGGTGGGGATGGGAGGGGGCCTCGCGCAGGGAGAGGACGGGGGCGACGCAGGCGTCGGTGCCGGCGAAGACCGCCGTCCACTCGTCACGGGTGCGGGTGCGGAAGCGGGCGGCGACGGCCTCGCGCAACTCGCCCCAGCGGGCGGGGTCGTCGCGGTCGGGCACGGCGTCGGCCACACCGCCGTCCCCGCCCTCGGACAGGCCCAACAGCCGGACGAACAGGTCGTAGAAGGGCCGCTCCAGGGCGCCGACGGCCATCCAGCCGCCGTCGGAGGTCTCGTAGACGCCGTAGAAGGGGCAGCCGCCGTCCAACAGGTTGACGCCCCGGCGGTCCTGCCAGACACCGGCGGCCACCATGCCGTGGATCATGGCGGTCAGATGGCTGGTGCCGTCGACGACCGCGGCGTCGACGACCTGACCGCGCCCGCCTGCGGCGCGGGCGTGGTGGAGGGCGGCGAGGACGCCGACGACCAGGTAGAGGGAGCCGCCCGCGTAGTCGCCCAGGAGGTTGGCGGGGATCGCGGGCGGGCCGTCGGCCGGGCCGACCAGGCCCAGTGCGCCGGTGACGGCGGTGTAGCCGACGTCGTGCCCGGCGCTGTGCGCCAGGGGGCCCTCCTGGCCCCAGCCCGTCATCCGTCCGTAGACGAGCCTGGGGTTGCGGGCCAGGCACTCCGTCGGGCCGACCCCGAGGCGTTCGGCGACGCCGGGGCGGTAGCCCTCGATCAGGACGTCGGCGCGTTCGGCGAGGTCCAGGACGGTGGCGGCGCCCCGCTCGGTCTTGAGGTCGACCACCACCGAGCGCTTGTTGCGGCCCGTGACGTCGAGGGCGGGGTCGATGCCCAGGGTCTGGCCACCGGGACGGTCGACGCGGACCACGTCGGCGCCGAGGTCGCCCAGGAGCATGGCGGCGAACGGGCCGGGGCCGATGCCCGCCAGCTCCACCACCCGCACTCCGGCGAGCGGGCCGTGGCCGCCGTCTGCCGCCGTCATGGGGGCTCCCAACCGTCCCGGTCGCCGCGTCGCGACCGTATGACACCGGTGATGTAACACTGGCGATGCTAAGAACGTGTTCCACTTTCCACAAGCCCCCGCGGCGCCGGTCGCCGCCTTCCCACGGTCGGGGGGTCGCGGTTACCTGAGGGCCTCCTCCGCCCGACCGGTGTCCTCGACGCAGTCGGGGACGTCGCCGCTGTGCTCCACCGGGCTGGTGAAGTAGGACAGGATCCATCCCGCGTGCGGGCTGTCCGGGGTGCTTTCCAGTTCCGGGTCGCCCTTCCGCCAGATCCGGTCGGTCGGCCACGCGACTTTCAACCAGGTGTCCTCGGCGCCGTAGTTGGCCCACCCGGCGGTGAACCCGGTGTTCCGCTGCCGGCAGAGAACCCACAGGGTGCGAGCCTTGAAGACGTGGCCGACGCGATCACAGCCTTTCTCCCAGGGGCAGCTTCGAACGAACACCCCCAGATCCTGGCCTTCCGACACCGTCTTGACGGTGGTGTAGGGCCACGGACCTTCCCCACCGGGGGCCTCGTCGCCGGAGAAGTCGTCGGGAGGCGTGGGGGAGGTGTCGAACTCGCAGACGACGTTGGAGTCGCCGTCGCCTTCTCCCGAACCGCCGACGGTGACACCGCAGGCCCTCTCGAAGGTGCCGTCGACGGAACGCGTGTTGTCCTCCCCCTTTCCCCCGTCGTCGCCCCTCGTCATGTCGGCCGCGATGATCGTCGCCGCCCCTCCGATGACGGCGGCGGAGATCGCCGCGGCGAGCACTATTCGCTGGTTCTTGGTCAGGGCCACGACTTTCCTCCGCGGAGTCCCGAAAACCCCTGCCCCGGCATGACCGAAATGAATATGCCAAAAGACAGGGTGACGATCGGTGGGAAATGGCGGCCGCGGTTTCCCGCCTCGCTCGCCATTTCGAACTTCTCACGGTTTCCGGCGCCTTGGGACGTGTAACGCGTCGTCATGGCTTTCGTGTGACAGAGGTCACTTCTCCTGACAAGATCGTCAAAAGGTGCAGATACCTTTCTGTTGGCCGTCGGCAACACATCGGACACGCCATGCGACATGTCGCGCTCTCCGTGGACCGGCGGATCCCGGGGTCGGCGAGGTCGCGGAAGCCGCGGACGAGTCCTTCCCCCGACTCGGTCGCTCGGTCGCCGATCTCGGAACGTCTCGCTCCGTCTCCCCTCGCGCCGCGCCGTGGCTCCGGGCGCCGCGAGGCGGTTCGTCCGGGCTCGTCCGCGAGAGGGCGCGGCCCCGGCGGTCCCGCCCCGGCGGGACGGGACCGTCGGGGCGCGGACGCGCGGGAATCAGGGACTGGTGCAGGTGATGTCGCCCGGTGCCGCCGAGGAACCGCCGGTGACGGTGAAGCCGAACGTGACGGTGCCGTTGGCCGCGACGGTGCCGTTCCAGGGGGCGTTGCTCACCGTGATGGTTCCGCTGGTCCCACTGTTCCGGCCGTTCCAGACGCTGCCGATGGACTGACCGGGGGCCAGGGTCATGCCGACGGTCCATCCGTTGAGCGCGTCGACGCCGGCGTTGCGGACCGACACCTCGCCCTGGAAGCCGCCGGACCAACTGTTGACCGTGCGGTAGCCGGCGGTGCAGGCCCCGTTCGTGCCGCCGGTGGTTCCTCCGGTGGTACCGGCGTTGGTGCCGCCGGTGTCACCGCCACCGGTGTCACCACCCGTGGCACCGCCGGTGTCACCACCGGTGTCACCACCCGTGGCGCCGCCCGTGGTGCCGGTGTCGGGGAGGTTCGGGGTCTGCCAGTTCCTCCACTCGGAGAGGTTGCCGGACTTCGCGGGGGAGGTCCTGAACACGCCGGAGGTGTTGCCCGTCTTCAGCAGGAACTTCTGGATGTTCTGCTGGAGGGGAGTCCTCCATTCGGACCTGACGGCGCAGTGGCTGCCGTCCCGGACGTCGGACCAGTAGGTGATGTTGTCCCCCGCGCCGAGCGCCTTGTAGATCTCCGCTCCGCCCAGGGCCGCCACGTTCCCGGACCTGGCGCCCAGCCAGTCGATGTGGGGGTTGTCCATGACGAACAGCCCTCGCGGCGCGATCATGCCCACGATCTGGTGCGTGTCCACCGGCAGCGAGTTCGGATTGCCCGTGTAGGAGCCGAACGCGTCGCCCAGCCACGGTTGCTCGGAGTAGGCGCTGCTCAGCGGCTGCGCGCCGTTCTCCCTGGCGATCGACCGGAAGGCGCCGACACCGCCGCTGCCCGACTCGATCGGCATGGTCAGGGCGATGCGCTGGTCGAACGCACCGGCCACGAAGGCGCCCTTGCCGTACCGCGAGCAGCCGGTGACGCCGGTCGCGTCCGCCGTGAGGAGGTTGCCGCCCGACTGCTCGATGACGTCGATGATCCGGCTCACGCCCCAGGCCCAGGCCGTCAGCAGCCCCGTGCCGCTGGAGGAGCCGTAGATGCTGTAGAACGCGCCTTGCTTGTTGTTCCGCGGCGTGCCCTCCCGCCCGACCGTGAAGGGGTCGTAGCTGATGACGGCGGCACCGGAGGCCTTGATGGTGGCCGTGTCCGCTCCGAGTCCCCCGTAGACGACGACGGCCGGGAAGGGCCCGGAACCGCTGGGCAGTTCGACGTTCGCCGAGAAACCGGCGCTCCTGCCCTGGTGCGTCACGTTCACGGTGATACCGGTCCTCGACACCGTTCCCGTGACGCTCTCCGGTTTTCCGGGCTTCTCGCCGTAGACGGTCCGCTCCGCCAGTTCCTTGATCTCCGCCCGTCGGCACCGCCAGTCGGACCTGGTGGTGACGCGCGTGCCGTTCAGCTTCGTGAAGGGGTCGGGGAGCATGGAGGTGCCGGTCGAGCCGCCCGGCTCGGGCACCGGGCAGTCGGCACCGTCGTACTCGACGGCGGGGGCGGCCTGCGCGACGGTGGGGAGGTCGTCGGCGGCGCCCGCCTGCGCGCCGAGGGCGGTGGCGGCCAGAGTCGCGGCGGCCGCGAAGACCGCGGCTGCCCACACCCGGGGTCGATGTCGTTGGAAGCGCATGGGGTCCTCCAGAGGAGGGCGCGCGGTCGGCGGACCGGCCCCTGTCGGGTGACGCGGGGTCACGTGGCCGCCGGTGCGCGCCGGATGGTGGGGAGTGCGCCGGTCCGGACGGGCAGGGGCGCCGCCACGAGCGCGGTCGAGAAGGTCCGTGCGGACTTCCCGGCGGGTCCGCGCGAGCCGCGGGACGCCGAACCGGACCCGGGAGCGCTCCCAGACTAGGAAGGAGTCCGGGACATGACAACGGGACGGCACGGGCCGCTCCAGGTCGGCCGTTTCCGCGCCCCCCTCGGCGGGCCCACCGTCCACCGCCTGCCGACGAAACGGGAGAAACCACTGCACAACCCGCCCCTCGCCCCGGCGTTCGTCAGAATTTTTCGGCCATATTCCGGTAGGCAAGCTCATTTTTTTCGGAAATTTTCGGGTCCGGCGCCCGTCCCCACACCCCGTCGCGCGTGCGTCCGTGTCCCGCCGTAGGGTCGGGCACCGACGGAGGATCCCGTCCGCTTCCCCCCGCTCACCCAGGAGGCAGAAGTGTCCCGGAACGACCGCGAGCACGATCTGGTGTTGTTCGGCGCGACCGGTTTCACCGGCGGACTGACGGCCGAGTACCTGGCCGCCCACGCCCCCGACGGCTTTCGATGGGCGCTGGCGGGCCGCAACCGCGACAAGCTGCTGCGGTTGCGCGAGCGCCTGGCGGAGACCGACCCGGCCTGCGCCGGCCTGCCTCTGCTGCACGCCGACGCCTTCGACCCCGACTCGCTGCGCGCCGTCGCGGGGAGCACCCGTGTGGTCGCCACCACCGTGGGTCCCTACGTCCGGCACGGCGAGCCCCTGGTGGCCGCGTGCGCCGAGGCCGGGACGGACTACGCGGATCTCACCGGGGAGCCGGAGTTCGTCGACCGGATGTACCTGCGTCACCACGAGCGGGCCCGCGAGAGCGGGGCACGGCTGGTGCATGCCTGCGGCTTCGACTCCGTGCCGCACGACCTGGGCGTGCTGTTCACCGTGGAGCGGCTGCCCGAGGGCGTGCCGCTGCGGATCGACGGGTACGTGCGCGCGTCCGGCGCCTTCTCCGGCGGAACGTTCGCCTCCGCGCTGACGGCGTTCTCCCGGCGGCGGCAGGCGGAGGCCGCGGCGCGAGAGCGGCGACGGGTGGAACCCCGTCCGGCCGGGCGGCGGATCGGCGCTCCCCTGGACCGGCCGCGCCGCAGCGGCAAGGCGGGCGCGTGGGCGGTGCCGCTGCCCACCGTCGACCCGCAGGTCGTGGCACGGTCGGCCGCCGCGCTGGAACGGTACGGTCCGGACTTCCGTTACCGGCACTACGCGGCCGTCCGTCGGTTGCCCGTCGCCGTGGGCGGCGTCGTGGGGGCCGGTGCGCTGTTCGCGCTCGCCCGGTTCCCGACCGCCCGCCGGGCGTTGTCGGCCCGCTGGGCGCCGGGCGAGGGCCCGGATCCGGGGCGACGCGCGAGGAGCTGGTTCACGGTCCGCTTCTTCGGCGAGGGCGGGGGCCGGCGCGTGGTCACGGAGGTCTCCGGCGGCGATCCGGGGTACGGCGAGACGGCGAAGATGCTGGCGGAGTCGGCGATGTGCCTGGCCCTCGACGACCTGCCCGAGACCTCGGGGCAGGTCACCACGGCCGTCGCGATGGGGAACGCGCTGACGGAGCGCCTGGTCGGGGCGGGGATCTCGTTCCGGGTGGTCTCCCGCCCGGACCGCCCCTGAGGAGGAGTCCGGGCGGCCCGCGCCCCCACGCGACGCCCGAGGGCCGTCCGACCCGCGGATCGGACGGCCTTCGGCGAGCGGTTCGGACGTGTCCCGGAACGGGGAGGCCGCGCGTGCCGTGCGGCGGTGGGAGCGGTGGTCGTCAGCAGGCCCACTTGTGGGAGCGGAGGAAGTGGCCCGTGCCGTTGTTGCCCACGAAGTTGCCGCGTCCGCCCTTCGCGGTGCAGCCCGCGCGGCCCTTGTAGTCGGCGCCCGTGTAGTACGACACCGAGGCGCCGGAGGTTCCGTTGTTGTAGACGGACTGTGCCCTGGTCGTCCCGGACCAGGAGCAGCGGATGGCGCCACCGCGCCAGTCGGGGTCGTCACCGGGCCAGGCGCACATCCGGCCGGTGCCGTTGTCCCCCGTCCAGAAGCAGACGTGCCGGCTCGGGCAGTCGCTCCAACCGGCGGGCGCGGCCTGCGCGCCGCTCGGCAGGCTCAGCCCGGCGGCGGCCGCGATCGTCGCGAAGCCGACGAGCGCCCTCCTCCGGAATGTGGTCCTCCGCATCATGTTCTCCTCTCGGTCGCCCTCGTTGGCGACCGCATCGTCCCACCGCCGGAAGCAGGAGAAACGGCAGAGAACCCGTCATTCCACCCAATGCGTCACGATGTGTCAGCTTCCCGTCGCCCAGGAGGCTATGACGTAGACCATGGCGATCACCCACCCCAGGGCGAGTGTCCCCGCCAGACCGAACGCCAGGGCGGGCCCTCGTCCGAACTCCGAGGCCAGGGTGGGGGACAGTTCCGGGGTGCCGTGCGTGTGCTCCATGATCCGTTCCATACTTCTCAGCGTGCCGTCCGCGACGGAGTCCAAACATCCGTACGGGTACTCAGTTCCGTTGTCGATCAACGTAGTTGCCGGCACCGACAAGGGGACGGGGCCGGGACCGGGCCGGGACGGGGTCGGCCGTACGGCACACTGCGGGCATGGAACAACGCTCCTGGGCCCGGCTGTGGGCCGCGCTGGGCGGTGACCCGGCCCTGGTCGAACACGTCCGCCTCGTCCCGCGCGGCCTCCCCGCGCCCGTCCTGCCCGCGCGGCTGCCGGTGCGGGAGCTGGGCCGGGCCACCGTCGCGGTGTGTGCCCTGGCGGCGGCCGAGTGGGCGGCCCGGCGCGCGGGCGCCCCCGTCCCGGCCGCGCGGGTGGACGACGGCGCGGTGGCCACCGCGTTCACCAGCGAGCGCCACCTGCGCGTCGACGGGCGTCCGGCGGCCACCTTCGCGCCGCTGTCGCGCTTCTGGCGCACCGCCGACGGCTGGGTGCGCACCCACGCCAACTACCCGCACCACCGTGCCCGGCTGCTGACCGCGCTCGGCGTTCCCGACCCCGGTGACGACGGCGACGAGGGGGCGGCGGCCGACGCCGTCGCCGCCGAACTGGCCGACCGCCGCGCGGAGGACGTCGAGGAGGCGGTGTACGCGGCGGGGGGCCTGGCCGTCGCCGTCCGCACCCCCGAACGGTGGGCGGCGCACCCCCAGGGCACGGCCGTGGCCGGGCTCCCCCTGGTGGGACGCGAACGCCTGGACGACGCTCCACCACCGCCGCTGCCGCCGTCCGGTCCGCGCGTGCTGGACCTCACCCGGGTCATCGCCGGCCCGGTGGCCACCCGGACGCTGGCGCTGCTGGGCGCCGACGTGCTGCGGATCGACCCTCCCGACATGCCCGAGAGCGCGGACGCCCACGCCGACACCGGCTTCGGCAAGCGTTCGACCCTGCTGGACCTCGCCTCCCGCTCCGGCCGCGCGACCTTCGAGGAGTTGCTGGCCGAGGCCCACGTGGTGGTCACCGGCTACCGGCCCGGCGCTCTGGACCGCTTCGGCCTGTCGGCCCGGGAGCTGGCCGAGCGGCGGCCCGGCCTGGTGGTCGCGGAGCTGAACGCGTGGGGCGGCGCCGTGGGGCCGTGGGGCGGACGACGGGGGTTCGACAGCCTGGTGCAGGCGGCGAGCGGCATCGCGGTGGCCGAGGGGAAGGAGGACGGCCGCCCCGGCGCGCTCCCCGCACAGGCCCTGGACCACGGCACGGGCTATCTGCTGGCGGCCGCCGTGCTGCGGTCGCTCACCGAGCAGCACGGCGACGGGGACGGCGGCACCCGGCACGCGCGCCTGTCCCTGGCCCGGACGGCGCACTGGCTGCAACACGAGCTGAGCGGCGCCCCGGAGACGGTGGCCGGGGCGCGGGAGCCGTACGACCCGGCCGACTGGCTCACCGAGACCGTCGGCCCGCTGGGGCGGCTGCGCCACGCCGTCCCCCCGGTGGCGTACGAGGGCGGGCCCGACGGCTGGGCGCGTCCGCCGGGCCCGGTGGGCGCCGACAGACCCGAGTGGCCCTGACGGCCGGCGCCTCGCTCCGGCTCACCCGTCCGCGCCGTGCCCCAGGTGCTTCCCGTGGTCGCCGAGGTGACCGCGCCCGGTCTTCCCGCCCTCGCCGCCCTTGGGGTCGCGGGACTTGCGTTCCACCGCGACCCCGCCCCAGAAGGCGAGGCCGGTGACCACCACGCGCGGCGCGGCGGGCTCTCCCTCGCCGACGGCGCCGTGGTCGAAGCCGCCCATGATGCCGACGCCGTTCACCTCGACCTCCACTCCCGGCGGGACGACGATGTGGAGACCGCCCATGATCGCGAAGCAGCGGATCTCCACCTCGCGGTCCTCGAAGCGCGCCTCGCGCAGGTCGATCTCGCCTCCGCCCCAGAAGGCGAAACCGGTGAAGCGACGCGGGACCGTCCAGCGGCCCCTGCGCAGGAAACCGCCCATGATCGCCACGCCACCGCGCGAGGTGGGCGTGCCGCCGACCCGATCCGCCCACCGGCGGTGTCCCTCCGCGGGCTCCGCCGGGGTGCCGGTCCGGGGCAGGTCCCTGATCAACGGTGCCAGCTCCCCCTGGGTGCGGGCGGCGTAGGCGGAGTCCAGCCGATCCTGGAACTCCGCCATGTCCAGCCGGCCTTCGGCCACCGCTTCCCGGAGCACTTCGGCCACGCGCTCCCGGTCGGCGTCGGAGGCCCTCATCTCGGGCAGGTCGTCGGTCATGACGGCAGGTTACGCGCCTTCGGCGCCCGGTCCGAGGCGGCCCTCGGGCCGGGCGACCCGTCGGCCCCTCAGACCAGGTCGATGCCCGGGTACAGCGGGTGCCCGGCCAGCAGGTCGGCGGCGCGGGCGGCGACGGACTCGGCGGTCTCCTCCGCCAGGACGTACCGGGCCTTGGAGGGGGCACCGGCGGCGGTGGTGCCGGGCTCGGCGGCGGTGAGCACGGTGTGGATCAGGTCGGCGACCTCGTCCATCTCCGCCGTGCCCAGTCCGCGGGTGGTGAGCGCGGGGGTGCCGAGGCGGATGCCGGAGGTGTACCAGGCGCCGTTGGGGTCGCGCGGCACGGCGTTGCGGTTGGTGACGATTCCGGCGGCCAGCAGGGCGTCCTCGGCCTGGCGGCCGGTGAGGCCGTAACCGGAGACGTCCACCAGGGCGAGGTGGTTGTCGGTGCCGCCGGTGACGAGGGCGGCGCCGCGTCGCATCAGGCCCTCGGCGAGCGCGGCGGCGTTCTCCACCACCTGCCGGGCGTAGTCGCCGAAGGCGGGCCGGCGGGCCTCGGCCAGGGCCACGGCCTTGGCCGCCATGACGTTGGGCAGCGGGCCGCCGAGCACCATGGGACAGCCGCGGTCGACGTGCTCGGTCAGCGCCTCGTCGCACAGCACCATGCCGCCGCGCGGGCCGCGCAGGGACTTGTGGGTCGTGGTGGTGACGATGTCGGCGTGCGGCACGGGGTCGAAGTCGCCGGTGAGGACCTTGCCCGCGACCAGGCCGGCGAAGTGGGCCATGTCGACCATCAGGGTGGCGCCGACCTCGTCGGCGATCTCCCGCATGATCCGGAAGTTCACCTTCCGGGGGTAGGCGGAGTAGCCGGCGATCAGGATGAGCGGGCGGAACTCGCGGGCGGCGGCGCGCACCGCGTCGTAGTCGAGCAGGCCGGTGTCCGGGTCGGTGCCGTAACTGCGCTGCGCGAACATCTTGCCGGAGATGTTGGGACGGAAGCCGTGGGTGAGATGGCCACCGGCGTCCAGGGACATGCCCAGCATCCGCTGGTCGCCCAGCTCGCGCCGGAGGGCCTCCCAGTCCTCGTCGGTCAGGTCGTTGACGTGCTTCGCGCCGGCGCGCCGAAGGGCCGGGCTCTCCACCCGCTGGGCGAGGACGGCCCAGAAGGCGACGAGGTTGGCGTCGATGCCGGAGTGCGGCTGGACGTAGGCGTGGTCGGCGCCGAACAGCTCGCGGGCGTGCTCGGCGGCGAGCGCCTCGACGGCGTCGACGTTGCGGCAGCCGGCGTAGAAGCGACGGCCGACGGTGCCCTCGGCGTACTTGTCGCTGAGCCAGTTGCCCATGGCCAGCAGCACGGCCGGGGAGGCGTAGTTCTCGCTGGCGATCAGCTTGAGGGAGGCGCGCTGGTCGGCGATCTCGGCGCCGATGGCGTCGGCGACGCGCGGCTCGACCGCGCGGATGACCTCCAGGGCGCTGGTGAAGGCCGTGGAGGCAGTGGCTGTGGTGGCTGTGGTGGCCACGGTGGCCGCGGTGCTCGGGGTGGGGTCGGTGGCCATGGGCCCTCTCCTTGGCGTCTTGACGACGGTCCGGGCGGCCCAGGCGCGCGGCTCTTGTCCGCACGTGACGCGGCACGTGCGCAGGGCCGCTCCCCGATGGTCGGTTCCATCCGAATGCGCCAGTCACGGCCCGCCGCCGAGCCTAGCACTCGCGCGCCGACCGGCCCTGGGGCACGGTGGAACGAGAACCGAACGCGCCCCCACCACCGCAGGAGGCCACCATGACCGACCACACCTACCGGGTGACCGAGATCGTCGGCACCTCGCACGAGGGCGTCGACCAGGCGATCCGCAACGGGCTCGACCGTGCCTCGCAGACCCTGCGGCACCTGGACTGGTTCGAGGTGACGCAGGTCCGGGGCAACATCGCGGACGGTGCGGTCGAGCACTACCAGGTCTGCCTGAAGGTCGGCTTCCGCCTGGAGGAGGGGGAGTAGGACGCGAGCACCGCGGGGCCCCGTGCGGCCCCGCGTCCGTCCCCGCCCCCTTTCACCCCCCTTTCACCCCTTCGATCACCCTCGGCCCCCTTCGGTCCTTCACGGCTCCCGACCCGACCGCTCGGCGCGGCCCGGCCGGGAGGGGTAGGAACGCCGTGGCGTGGCACTCGGACGTCCGGGAATCCCATGATTCCGGTCGTTTCCGGCCATTCCGGGAGGAATGCAGCATGCCCACGGCAGCCACCAACCGTCCCGTGTCGATCATCGACGCACCGGCCCACAGTCGGTTCGAGGCCCGGGTCGGCACGACGCTCACCGGTTTCGTCGACTACGTGCGCACCGACGACCTGGTGTCCTACCCCCGGGTCGTGGTGTCCCGACCCTTCCGCGGGCAGGGCATCGGCGACCGGCTGCTGCGGACCGCCGTGGAGGACGCGCGGCGACGCGGCCTGCGGATCCGTCCGGCCTGTGCCTTCGTCGAGCAGTGGCTGGAGCTGAACCCCGAGTACCGGGAGCTGGTGTCCGGAGGTCCGGGGGACGAAGAGGAGGAGACGGAAGGGGGGCACGGACGGGGTCCGGCCGGCGGACGGCGCTGACGCACGTCCACCGGCCGGATGTCGGCTCGACGCCGAAGAGGGCCCGGGCCCCCGGCCGTCCGGGGGCCCGGGCCGCGCTCACGGCGTGTTCCACTTCTGGTTGGCGGCTCCCGTGCAGGTCCAGATCTGCGTCTTGGTGCCGTTGGCGGAGTTGTTGTCCCGCACGTCCAGGCACTTGTTCGCGTTGGGGTTGACGATGTCCCGCGCCGGGGTGACCACCCACTGTTGGGCGGCCGTGCCGTTGCAGTCCCATATCTGGACCGGTGTGCCGTCGGCCGTTCCCGCGCCGGAGACGTCCAGGCACTTGCCCAGGGCCCGGATGGTGCCGTCCGTGCCGACGGTCCACTGCTGCGCGGCGTTGCCGTTGCAGTCGTGGATCTGCACCGGGGTGCCGTTGGCGCTGTTCGCCCAGGCCACGTCCAGGCACTTGCCCGCCAGGCCGGTGATGGTGCCGGTGCGCCCGCTCCCGCCGCCGCTGTCACCGCCGGTGACGCGGACGTAGTCGACGACCATCCGCTGCGGGAAGACGGTGCTGCCGTCGGGCAGGCCGGGCCAGTCGCCGCCCACGGCGAGGTTGAGGATCAGGAAGAACGGCTTGTCGAACACCCAGCGGTCGCCGCCCAGGTCGGCGGGGGTGCGACGCTGGTAGACCTGACCGTCCACCGACCAGGTGATGGAGTTCGGCGACCAGTCGACGGCGAAGGTGTGGAAGTCGTCGGCGAACGCCCGACCGCCCGGCAGGGTGTAGGAGGCGCCGATGCCCTCGCCGCCGGAGTAGCCGGGGCCGTGGATGGTGCCGTGCACGGTGCTCGGTTCGTAGCCGACGTTCTCCATGACGTCGATCTCGCCGCTGTTGGGCCAGCCGACGCCGGGCTCGCCGATGTCGGCGCCGAGCATCCAGAACGCGGGCCACATGCCCTGGCCGCGCGGGATCTTGATGCGGGCCTCGACGTGCCCGTACGTGGTGGTGAACCTGCCGGCGGTGTTCATCCGGGCGGAGGTGTACTCGCACCGCCCGTACCAGCACTGGTAGTTGCCGGGGTTCTCCCTGCGCGCGGTGATCACCAGGTTGCCGTTGCCGTCGAGGGCGGCGTTGGCGTTGCCCGGGGTGTAGTACTGCCGCTCGTGGTTGTTGCCGCTGTTGTCGCCGACCTCCAACTGCCACTTGGAGCCGTCGACGGCCGATCCGGCGGGTCCGTCGAAGGTGTCCTCGAAGAGCACCGCCGCGGGACGGGCCTCGGCGACCTCCTCCGCCTTCGCGGCGGGCGCGCCGCCGTCGGCCGGTCCGGCCGTCGCCGTGCCGGTGACGGCCAGGGTCAGGGCCAGGCCCAGCAGGGTCGCCGCGGACGCCCAGCGACGGGTCCGGCGGGGTCTGTCGCGGCCCGGCTCCGGTGGTGCCTCGGCGGCGCCGGGGGTGTGGGGGGTGGGGTTCATGGCCACATCGCTTCCGTCTGTCGTCGGAGGTTCCGGTGGACGGGGTGACGCTCCCCCGCGCGCGGCGGTCCGTCACGGCGGCGGCCGGCTCCCCGGGTGGGGCGGGAGGAGCCGGGGAAGCGTCGTGGCGACACGGGTTCACCTCGTGCGGGACAGGGCGACACGTCGGCGGGGGTGGGCGGACGGCGCTCGACGCGTCGATCGCCCGCTCCCCGCGCTTGTTTCGAGGCGTGAGTCAACTCCCGCCGGAAGCAGGACGTCAAGGGCTTGGACGAGACCAATTCAACTTCAAGAAGTGAACATGAGAGCGCTCTTGAGAGCGCTCTCAAACAATCTTCATCAATTCTGACGTGAAGTCTTGACGGTCCGCCCGACTGCCGTTTGACTCCCTGCCCATGCCCGGCACCGGTCCCGGAACCGGTGCCGCCCCGTCTGTCGACCGCCCGCCGCACGGGCTCGACCCCGCCGCCGGCCGAACCGTGCCGGACTGCCCGACCGACGAACCGCCGAACCGCCGAGGAGTGCCATGCGCGTCACCATCGCCGACGTCGCCCGCGCCGCCGGCGTCAGCAAGTCGACGGTCTCCCGGGTGCTCAACTCCAAGGGCGAGGTCGACGTCCGGACCGCCGAGCGGGTGCGCCACGTCATCGACCGGCTGGGGTACGTGCCCAGTTCGCGCGCCGTCGGCCTGGCCCGGGGCCGCAGCCGCACCCTCGCCGTGCTCACGCCCTCGCTCTCCTGGCCCTGGACGGTCGAGGTGCTCCAGGGCGCGGTGGACGTCGTCGAGGCCGCCGGGTACGGGCTGTTGCTGTTCACCCGCGGCCGCGGCCGGGAGTCGATGGCCCGGTTCGTCGGGCAGGTCTCGGCCAACGCCTTCGACGGGCTGCTGGTGATCGAACCGGAGGGAGAGGTCGAGGCCGCCGCCGCGCTGCACCGCGCGGGCCTGCCCGTGGTGCTGGTCGGCGACCGCGCCCACCATCCGGTCTTCCCCTCCGTCACCACCACCAACGCCCTCGGCGGCGCGGCGGCGGCGCGTCATCTGCTCGCCCTGGGACGCCGCGCCCCGCTGGTGGTCACCGGCCCGCGCCGGTTCGGCTCCGTGCGCGAGCGGCTGGACGGCTTCGTCAGCGCCCTGGAGGCGCACGGCGTCGAGCACGACCCGCGGCGCGTCGTGGAGGGCGACTTCACCGAGCGCTCCGGTGTGGAGGCGGTGGAGAAGCTCCTGGCCGACGACCTGGAGCTGGACGCCGTCTTCGCGCACAACGACCTCGGCGCGGCCGGCGCCCTGCGGGCCCTGCGCGCCGCCGGACGGCGGGTGCCCGAGGACGTCGCGGTGGTCGGCTTCGACGACGTACCGCTCGCCCGCTGCACCGACCCTCCCCTGACCACCGTCCGCCAACCCCTGCGGGCGATGGGCACGGCCGCGGCGAACCTGCTGCTGTCCCGGTTGGGCGAAGCGCCACCCCCCGCGGAACCCGCCGTCCTGCCCACCGAACTGGTGATCCGGGACTCGGCTCCGAGGCCGGCTCCCTAGCCGGCACCCCGAACCCGACCCCGGCCGCACCCCCGGCCCACCGCCCGACCCGCCCGACCCACCAGGACCCCACACCGACCCCACACCGCCGCAGAGTCCTCGTGAGAGCGCTCTCAGAAGCATGAGAGCGCTCTCACAAAGCCGCGGCCCCCTCACCCACCGCGACCCCCGGAAAGACCCACGGAGGAGAGACACACCATGAGAGTCCGGTCCCGGACCAGAGCCGCCGCCGTGGCGGCCCTGGGCACCACCGTCCTGCTCGCCGGCTGTACCGCCGGAGCCCCCGGCACGGGCGGCTCGCAGGCCAAGGGCGAGGAGGGCGTGCTGACCGTCGGCATGCCCAACGGCCCGCAGACCAACAACAGCAACCCGTTCCTGGGCACCTCCGCGGGCGCCTCCCTGGGCTACCGCCACATGATCTACGAGCCGCTGGTCATGGTGAACGGCGTCCGCCCCGCCGAGAAGGGCAAGCCCTGGCTGGCCAGCGAGTGGGAGTGGTCGGACAACTACAGGAAGCTCACCCTCACCGTGCAGGACGGGCCCACCTGGTCCGACGGCGAGAAGTTCACCGCCGAGGACGTGGAGTTCACCTTCGAACTGATCAAGAAGAACGAGGCGCTGAACACCAACGCCATCCCCTACGACGGCATCAGCCGCAAGGGGAACACCATCGAACTGACCTTCCCCGAGTCGCAGTTCGTCAACCAGAGCAAGATCCTGACGACCTTCGTCGTGCCCGAACACATCTGGTCGACGGTGAAGAACCCGGAGACCTGGCCCAACAAGGAGCCCGTCGGCACCGGCCCCTACACCCTGGAGAGCTTCACCCCGCAGACCATCACCCTCACCGCCCGCGACAGCTACTGGCAGGAGGAGCCGAAGGTCAAGGAGCTGCGCTACACCTCCTACAACGACAACAACGCGCAGACCACGGCCCTGGCCAACGGATCCTGCGAGTGGTCCTTCGTCTTCACCCCCGACTACAAGAAGATCTACGTCGCCAAGGACCCGGAGCACCACAAGCTCTGGTTCCCCTCCGGACTGGGCGTCCACGGCCTGTGGTTCAACACCGCCAAGAAGCCCTTCGACGACCCGGCGCTGCGCCGCGCGATCAACCACGTGGTCGACCGCGAGGCCATCCACGTGCGGGCGCAGGCCACGCTCTACCCGAAGATCGAGAGCGTCACCGGCATGCCGCTGCCGGCCGGTGAACCCTTCCTCGCCCCCGAGTACAAGGGCGAGAAGCAGACCGTCGACGTCGAGGCGGCCAAGAAGGAGCTGCGGGAGGCCGGCTACACCCTGGCCGACGGCGTCCTGAAGGACCCCTCGGGCAAGCCGGTGACGATGACCCTCACCGACCCGGCCGGCTGGTCGGACTACCTCACCGGCCTGTCGATCATCAAGGACAACGTCAAGAAGATCGGCATCGAGGCCACGGTCAAGACCCAGACCGTGGACGCCTGGACGACCGCGATGAACGAGGGCGACTTCGACGCCAGCCTGCACTGGACCAACAGCGGCGCCACCCCGTACGACATGTACCAGCACGTCATGGACGGCGAGCTGTACCAGCCGCTCGGCAAGCCCTCCCCCGGCGGCAACTTCGGCCGCTTCCGCGACGAGGAGGCCACGAAGGCCCTGCAGGAGTACGCGAGCGCGAGCGACGAGTCCACCCGGACCGAGGCGCTGCACGAGCTCCAGCGGATCATGGTCGAGAAGGTGCCCATGGTGGCCACCGCCGCCGCTCCGATCGGTGCCGAGTACAGCACCCGCAACTGGGTCGGCTGGCCCACCGAGAAGGACCCGTACGCGCCCCCGCAGCCCACCCAGCCCAACTCGCTGGACGTCGTCCTGCACCTGCGGCCCGCCTCCTGACGGGACCGCCCGCCGACCGCCCGCCCCGCCACACCACCGACGACGGTCCCCGCCGCCACGGCGGGGCGGGCACCGCGGGCCCGTGAGGAACCGACCGAACCACCCGCCCGGACGCCCGCCGGGCCCCGCCCGCCGGCCCCGCCCGGTCCGGCACGGGCCCGACCGGGGCGTCGGGGACGACCCGACAGGGATGACAGGAACAGCCATGTCCGAAGAACACACCGCACCACCCCCCGGCCCCGACGCCGGCGGAGAGCGCGACGAGCGCGTGGTGCTGGAGGCCCGCGCGGTGAGCAAGCACTTCCCCGTGCGGCGCGGCGCGCGGTCGCTGCTCGGTGGCCCCCGGCTCGCCGTCCACGCCGTGGACGACGTCTCGTTGCGGCTGCGCAGCGGCTCGGTCACCGCGCTGGTGGGCGAGTCCGGCTCCGGCAAGTCCACCGTCGCCCGGCTCCTCGCCCAGCTCTACCCGGCGACGTCCGGCGAGATCCTGCTGGACGGCCGGCCCGTGCGGGCGGCTCGGGGGCGGGCGCTGCGCGCGTACTGCCGACACGTCCAGATGGTCTTCCAGGACCCCTTCGCCTCGCTCAACCCCGTGCACACCGTCCGCTACCACCTGACCCGCGCGCTGCGCATCCACGACCGGGCGGGAAGCGGCCGGCAGGACCTGGAGCGGGCGCTGACGGAGTTGTTGGAGCGGGTACAGCTCACCCCGGCCGGCCGCTACCTGGAGTCCTTCCCGCACGAGCTGTCCGGCGGGCAGCGGCAGCGGGTGGCCATCGCCCGCGCCATGGCCGCCGACCCCCGGGTGCTGCTGGCCGACGAACCGGTGTCGATGCTGGACGTGTCCATCCGGCTGGGCGTGCTCAACCTGCTGCGCGACCTCAAGGAGCGGCTGGACCTGGCGATCCTCTACATCACCCACGACATCGCCTCCGCCCGCTACTTCGCCGACGAGACGCTGGTGATGTACGCGGGCCGCATGGTGGAGGGCGGCGACAGCGAGACCGTCACCCAGCGCCCCGCCCACCCCTACACCCGACTGCTGCTGGCCTCCGCGCCCGACCCGGACCGGGTCACGGACGGCGGCGGCGAGGACGACCGAGGCGGCGACGCGACGGTCCCCGAGGAGGTCGATCCGTCCTCCGTGGAGCCGCCCAGCCTGATATCGCCCCCGCCCGGGTGCCGCTTCCACCCCCGCTGCCCGATGGCGATGGAGCGCTGCCGTACCCAGACCCCGCCGCGCTTCGACCTCGACGGCGGGCAGTGGGCGGCCTGCTGGCTGTACGACACCCCGGCCGGCGCGCCCGGCGCGCAGCCCGCCGGGGCGACGGGGACGGCACGGTCCTCGCAGGACTCCGGCACCGGATCGGAGGCGGCGTCGTGAAGTTCGTCCTCCAACGCCTGGCCTTCTACCTGTTGACCGCGTGGGCGGCCATCACCATCAACTTCCTGATCCCCCGCCTGATGCCGGGCGATCCGGTGCAGTCGCTGATCGCCCGCTACCAGGGGCAGCTCTCCAGCAAGTCCATCGCCTCCCTGGAGACCCTCTTCGGCCTCGACCGGGACAGCTCGCTGTGGCAGCAGTACCTGGACTACTGGGCCAATCTGGCGCGCGGCGACCTGGGGCTGTCGTTCACCTTCTTCCCCACCCCGGTGTCGGAGGTGATGGCCCAGAGCCTGCCGTGGACCGTGGCCCTGGTCGGCACCACCACCCTGCTCAGCTTCCTGATCGGCACCGGCATCGGCATCTTCGCCGGCTGGAAGCGCGGGTCCTGGCTCGACGGGCTGCTGCCGGTGACCACGTTCATCTCGGCCATCCCGTACTTCTGGCTGGGCCTGATCGCCATCGCCCTGTTCGCCGTGCAGTGGCCGATCTTCCCGGCCGCCGGCGGCTACGACACCGGCCTGGTCCCCGGCCTCAGCGGCGAGTTCCTCGGCAGCGCCCTCTACCACGCGGTGCTGCCCGGCGTGACCGTCGTGCTCAGCGCGATGGCGGGCTGGATCCTGGGGATGCGGAACATGATGGTGACCGTCTCCTCCGAGGACTACGTGACGGTCGCCCACGCCAAGGGCCTGCCCGAGCGTCGGGTGATGTTCTCCTACGCCGCCCGCAACGCGATCCTGCCGAACGTCTCCGGCTTCGCGCTCTCCCTCGGCTTCATCGTCGGCGGCACGCTGCTGGTGGAGATGGTCTTCTCCTACCCCGGCATCGGCTACGTCCTCTTCCAGGGCGTGAACGCCAAGGACTACCCGCTGATGCAGGGCGTGTTCCTGATCATCACCCTCGCCGTGCTGGCCGCGAACCTGCTGGCCGACCTCCTCTACATGCTCCTCGACCCGCGTACCCGGAAGGAGGGCTGACCGATGGCCGCACAGACGACCGGCGGCGCCGGCGGCGCCCTCACGGAAACCGCCACGCCCCCCGCCGCCCGCCGCGACCGGCTGCGCTTCCTGCGCAACGGCAAGACCGCGACGGGACTGGCGATCCTGGGCCTGTTCGTCCTGCTCGCCGTGGCCGGGGAGTGGCTGGCACCCCACGACCCGTCCGCGATGAGCGACGACATCCTCCAGCCGCCGTCCCTGGAACACCCGTTCGGCACCACCCAGACCGGGCAGGACATCTTCTCCCAGGTGCTGGTGGGCACCCGGGGCGTGCTGGTGGTGGGCTTCGTGGCGGGCTTCTTCGCCACGTTGCTGTCGGTGCTGATCGGAGTGAGTTCGGGCTTCCTCGGCGGGATCGCCGACGAGCTGCTCTCCGTGCTCAGCAACATCTTCCTGGTCATCCCCGGGCTGCCGCTGATCATCATCATCGCCAGCTTCCTGCCGGACTCCGGCGACGTGGTGATCGCGGTGGTCATCAGCCTCACCGCGTGGGCCTGGGGGGCACGGGTGCTGCGGGCCCAGACCATGTCGCTGCGCAACCGGGACTACGTCCAGGCCGCGCGCGCCACCGGCGAGTCCACCTGGCGGATCATCGTCTTCGAGATCCTGCCGAACCTGACGGCCGTCATCACCTCCGGCTTCATCGGCACGGTGATCTTCGCGGTGCTCTCGGAGATCACCCTCGCCTTCATCGGCGTGGCCGACATCTCCCACTGGAACTGGGGGACGATCCTGTTCTGGGCGCAGAGCAACCAGGCCCTCGGCCAGGGCGCCTGGTGGTGGTTCGTGCCCGCCGGACTGTGCATCGCGCTGCTCGGCACGGCCCTGTCCCTGATCAACTTCGGCATCGACGAGTTCGTCAACCCCCGGCTGCGCACCTCCGCCCGCGTCCGCGGCGCGGCCCGGATGCGGGTCGGCTTCACCCCCGTCGCCCGCGCTCCGCGCGAGCGCGCGGACGGCCCCGAGCGGCGGACGGCGGGCGACCGGGCGGAGCAGGCCCAGGACCGGGCCCGGAACCGGACGGAGAAGACGCCGGACGCACCGCCGGCCACGGAGAAGACGGAGGACACCCCCGCATGAGCACGTCCGCCACCCCCGCCGTGGCCACCCCCGTCACCACGGCGCCGCCCGTACTGGAGATCGGCTCCCTGTCCGTCGACTACGGCGTCGGGGAGGGTGCCGTCCGCGCCCTGCACGACGTCGACCTGACCCTGCGCCGCGGCGAGGTGCTGGGACTGGCCGGCGAGTCCGGCTCGGGCAAGTCCACCCTGGCCTACGCCGTCACCCGACTGCTCTCCCCGCCCGGGGTGATCACCGGCGGGGACGTCCGCTACCACCCCCGCGAGGGCGAGCCGGTGGACGTGCTGGCCATGACCCCGCGGGAACTGCGCGCCTTCCGCTGGCAGGAGATCTCCATCGTCTTCCAGGGGGCGATGAACTCCCTCAACCCCGTGCACACCGTCCGCACCCAGCTCACCGACGTGATCGCGGCCCACCGGCCGCAGACGTCCCGCGCCGAGCGCGTCGAGCGGGCGAGGGAGTTGCTGTCCCTGGTGGGGATCTCCGTCGACCGGCTGGGCGCCTACCCGCATCAGCTCTCGGGCGGGATGCGGCAGCGGGTGATGATCGCGATGGCGCTGGCCCTGGAGCCGGAGATCGTCATCATGGACGAGCCCACCACCGCGCTGGACGTGGTGATGCAGCGGCAGATCCTGCGACAGCTGGTCCGACTCCGCGAGGAGCTGGACTTCTCGGTCGTCTTCATCACCCACGACATCTCGCTGCTGATCGAGTTCTCCGACCGGATCGCCATCATGTACGGCGGCCGGATCGTGGAACAGGCCGGAGCCTCCGAGATCTACCGCGACCCCCGCCACCCCTACAGCGACGGACTGCTGCACTCCTTCCCCGCGCTGCGCGGTCCGCGCCGGGAGCTGACCGGCATACCCGGCTCACCGCCCGACTTGAGGGCCATGCCGCCCGGCTGCGCCTTCCACCCCCGCTGCCCCAAGGCCTTCGACCCCTGCGACCGACAGGTGCCCCGTCTGGCGCCCGTCGGCGCGGACACCGACCGCAGCGTCGCCTGCTGGCTGACCGACGACCGCCGATCTGGAGAAGCATGACCGCCACCGCATCCCCGTCCTCCCCGCCCTCTTCGTCCTCCTCGGCCGCTCCCGCCGCCGAGCCCGTCGCCGAACTGCCCGCGGACTTCCGCTGGGGCGTGGCCACCTCCTCGTACCAGATCGAGGGCGCCGTCGACGAGGACGGCCGCTCCCCCTCCATCTGGGACACCTTCTGCCGCGTCCCCGGCGCCGTGGTCGGCGGCGAGAACGGCGACACCGCCTGCGACCACTACCACCGGATGCCGCAGGACGTGGAGCTGATCGCCTCCCTGGGCGTCGACACCTACCGCTTCTCCCTGGCGTGGCCGCGCATCCAGCCGGGCGGGCGCGGCAAGGGCAACCCGCGCGGCATCGCCTTCTACGACCGGCTCGTCGACGAGCTGTTGGCGAAGGGCATCACCCCGTGGGTCACCCTCTACCACTGGGACCTCCCCCAGGAGCTGGAGGACGCCGGGGGCTGGCCGGCGCGCGACACCGCGTACCGGTTCGCCGACTACGCCGAGATCGCCCACGAGGCGCTGGGCGACCGCGTCCGGCACTGGACGACGCTGAACGAGCCGTGGTGCTCGGCGGTCCTCGGCTACGAGCAGGGAGTGCACGCCCCCGGCCGCCGTGACTTCGGCGACGCCATGCGCGCCGTCCACCACCTGCTGTTGGGGCACGGACTGGCCGCGCGGCGGCTGCGGGCCGCCGGACACCCGCCCGAGGAGCTGGGCATCACCCTGAACCTGGGCACCGCCACCCCCGCGAGCGACGACGAGGCCGACCGGGCCGCCGCCCGCCGCGCCGACGGCATGGGCACCCGGCTCTACCTGGACCCGCTGGTGCACGGCCGCTATCCACAGGACGTGCTGGACGACCTGTCCGCCAGGGGAGCGACCCTGCCCGTGGAGGACGGCGACCTGGAGACGATCTCCACACCGCTGGACGTGCTCGGTGTCAACTTCTACTCGGGACACGTCTTCTCCGGCGTCTCCGAGGACGGCTCGACCACCGACGAAAACGGCCTGCCGGTGACCCGGATCGTGCCCCGGGGCAGGCCGCGCACCGCGATGGACTGGGAGATCGTTCCCGAGTGCCTGACCGAGCTGCTGGTGCGGATCCAGAAGGACTACGGCCTGCCCACGGTGATCACCGAGAACGGCGCGGCCTTCGACGACGCGCCGGCCGACGACGGCTCGGTGCACGACGCCGACCGCACCGCCTACCTGTCCGACCACATCCGCGCGGTGGCGGCGGCCCGCGCCGCCGGCGCCGACGTGCGCGGTTACTTCGCCTGGTCGCTGATGGACAACTTCGAGTGGGCCTACGGGTACGCCAAGCGGTTCGGCCTGGTCCACGTCGACTACGCCACGCAGCGCCGGACGGTGAAGGACAGCGGGCTGTGGTACCGGGACACCGTCCGGCTCACCCGTCAGGCCGCCGCCGAGGGCTGACCGGAGGAGGGCTCCGTCCGGGACGGGACGGGAGACGCGGTGGGGGCGGGTACCGGCGGGTGCCCGCCCCCACCGTCGGGCCCGGCCCCGGCAGCGACACCGGCAGCGACACCCGTCGCCGGCTCGACCGCGCCCACCGCGCCCACCGCGCCCACCACGCTCGTCCTGTCCGCCGACTCCACCGATCCCACCGACTCCCGTGCCGCACGGGCCAGGACACGGCGGCCGGGGAAACCGGAGCACCCCGGGCGGATGCCGTGCCGCAGCGGCGGCAGGACGGTCACCTCGGCGACCAGTCCACGGGCGGCGACCACCCGGCGCAGCGAGGCCACCAGCGTGTCGTCGCCGACGAAGGCCGCCGAGGTGGCCTCCGCGTCCCGCCCGTGTGGCGCGCGGGGGTGCCCGTCCGTCCGGTAACGGACCGCCACCGGCTGGACGGGCACCCCCGCGTCCAGCGCGGCCTGGAACACCGCCCTCCGGAAGGCGCCCCGTTCCCTGCCGCACCAGGTGCTGCCCTCGGGGAAGGCCACCACGGTCGACCCGGCGCGCAGGGCCGCCGCGATCTCCCCGACCGTCCCCGGCAGGGCCCGCAGCCGTTCCCGGTCGATGAACAGGGTGCCGCCACGGGCGGCCAACCGTCCCACCACCGGGTAGTCGCCGACCTCCCGCTTGGCCAGCATCCGACCGGGCGTGACGGAGGCCAGCAGCGGGACGTCCAGCCAGGAGACGTGGGGGGCCACCACCAGCGCCGGGCCGGACACGGGCGCGCCGGTGACACGGACCCGCACGCCGAGCGCGGTGACGACCGCGTCCGCCCAGCGCCGCACCAGCCTCCTCCTCCACCGCGGGGCGAGCCGGCGCACGACGGGCGACAGCGCCACCCCGATCGACGCCACGGCGGCCAGGGCGGCCCAGCGCCACGCGCGCCGCAGCGGCCCCACCACGGCCGGACGGCCGGGCAGGCAGCCGGCGACGGTGCACGGCGAGAAGGGGAGCCACGGGGTGCCGCCCTCCGCCCCCGGGCGGCCCGCACCCGTCACCGTGCCGGTCACCGCGGGACGAGCGAGAGGAAGTGGCGGAGGTAGCGGGGGTTGGTGTCGCGCAGCGACAGCAACACGTACAGGTCGGCGACGCCGAACTCCGGATCGTGGGCGGGCTCCCCACAGACCTTGGCGCCCAGCCGCAGATAGCCGCGCAGCAGCGGCGGCAGCACGGTGCGCGGGGAGCGCGGTACGCCCTCGTGGCGCCAGGGCCGCCGGGGCCGCACCCGGTGTTCGGCGGGTGCGAGGTGCCGTTCGGCGACGGCGTCCCACACCCCGGCGGCCAGAGCGCCGCCGTCGGCCAGCGGCAGCGAGCAGCAGCCACCGAGCCAGTCGTGTCCGGTGTCCACCAGGTAGCGGGCGATGCCGGCCCACATCAGGGCGATGACGGCGCCGTCGCGGTGGTCGGGGTGGACGCAGGAGCGGCCCGCCTCCACCAGGTCGCCGCGGAGCCCGGCACCGTCCAGCAGCCCGTCCATCTCGAACTCGCCCTCGGAGTAGAGCCGTCCGGCGACGCGGGCCCGCTCCGGCGGCAGCAGCCGGTAGGTGCCCACCACCCGGCCGCCCGTCCGCTCACGGACCAGCAGGTGGTCGCAGTGGGCGTCGAAGGGGTCGATGTCCAGGCCCGGTTCGGGGCCGGCGAGTCGGGCGCCCAGCTCCCCGGCGAAGACCTCGTGCCGCAGGCGCTGCGCGGCCCGTACGTCGGCCTCGTCCCGGGCGAGGTGGACGGTGTAGGGGCCGTCGTCGTGCTCCGCGGCCGGTGCGGGCGCGGGCCGGGGAACGCCCGGGACCGCCGGCGCGGTCGTGGTGCGGGTGGGTGCGGCGGGGACGGGTGCGGCGGGGACGGGTGCGGCGGGGACGGACACGGCGGGCCCTCCTGGTCCGGCTGCGGACGGTTCGCCGTGCCGCCGTCGGGCGGCCCGGCTCACCTCCTTCATCGCCGTGCCGGACGGACTCGGCGTGACCGTTGCGGAGAGCCGGGGTGTGCGCCGGTTGAACACACGCCCCGGTGGCCCCCCTCCGGGTCCGACCCCACCGGCTCCCGCGCTCCGCCCCGCGTCGAGGGGGTGGTGTTCCCTCCGGGAAACCGAGGGACGAAACGCACATGAAAGCCCTCATCCCGGTCAATGATGGGAGGGAAGGAATCAGGCGGCGCCTGGGCGCGCCCGGCCGGAGGGCGGCGAACGGATGGGAAGCGGACAGCGGCCGGGGCGGATCGCGAGGGCGCTGGTGTCGCTGGTGGTGCCGGCGGCCGTGCTGGCGGGCTGCCAGACCGGGGGCGAGGGCGAGGAGGGACGCTCGCCGTTCACCGGCGAGAGCGTCGCGGACCCGTCGGCGCCGGTGCTGGCGGTGAAGGTCGACAACGTGCCGGCCGCCCGACCCCCCACGGGCCTGGAACGGGCCGACATCGTGTACGTGGAGCAGGTCGAGGCGGGCCTGACCCGACTGGTGGCCGTCTACTCCTCCGACCTGCCGCCCTCGGTCGGCCCGGTGCGCAGCGCCCGGGAGTCCGACCTCGAACTGCTGCGGCAGTTCGGCGAGCCCGCGCTGGCCTACTCCGGGGCGCAGTCCAAGCTGATCCCCGTGCTGGAGGACTCCCCGGTGCACCTGTTGCCGCCCGGCGAGGCACCGGGGGCGTACTCCCGCGACCCGGGTCGCTCCGCGCCGCACAACATGTACCTGGATCCCGGCGCGGTGCTGGAGGCCGCGCCCGACGGGGTGAGCGGCGCCGCCGACATCGGGTTCCGCTTCGGTGTGGCGCCGGAGGGCGGCCGGGCCGACACCGAGGAGACCGTCCGCTTCCCGAACGCCACCGTCTCCTTCGCCTGGTCCGACGAGGACGACCGGTGGCTGGTGTCCATGGACGGCAGGGCTGCGACCACCTCCGACGGCGACCGGCTCGGCGCCCCGACGGTCGTCGTCCAGCGCGTCACGGTCCGCGACTCCCGCTTCCGGGACAGCGGCGACAACGTCACCCCCTACTCGGAGACCACCGGTTCC
This sequence comes from Streptomyces taklimakanensis, assembly GCF_009709575.1. Taxonomy (NCBI): domain Bacteria; kingdom Bacillati; phylum Actinomycetota; class Actinomycetes; order Kitasatosporales; family Streptomycetaceae; genus Streptomyces; species Streptomyces taklimakanensis. The sequence continues at coordinate 4,967,322 of NZ_WIXO01000001.1, read as the reverse complement.
GGCCGGGCGACGGTGCTGCGCGGCGGTCGGGCGTACGAGGCGCGCTGGTCGCGGCCGTCCGCGGAGGGCGGCACGGAGTTCACCACCCCGCAGGGCGACCCGGTCGACTTCGCCCAGGGGCAGGTGTGGGTGGTTCTCGCCCCGAAGTCGTGACGGCGCGGACAACGCCCCGTAAGGTCGTGCACGGAAGACGCGCCTTACAGATCGGGAGGTCGGACCGTTGCGCGACTGGCAGTTGACCGAGACCTTCACCGCCTCCTCCGGCGAGGTCCGCTGGGAACGCCTCGGCGAGGCGGACGCGCCTGCGGTGGTCCTGTCGCACGGCACGCCGTTCTCCTCCTACGTGTGGCGCGCCGTCGCGCGTGCGCTCGCCGAACGCCATCGGGTCTTCGTCTGGGACATGCCCGGCTACGGAGCCTCGGCGAAGCACGACGGGCAGGACGTCTCACTGGCCGCCCAGGGGCGGGTCTTCGCCGAGCTGCTGGACCACTGGGGGCTGGCCGAACCGGGCGCCGAACCGGATGTCGTCGCCCACGACTTCGGCGGTGCCGTGGCACTGCGGGCCCACCTGTTGCACGGCCGCCGCTACCGGCGGCTCGCCCTGGTGGACCCGGTCGCGTTGGCCCCCTGGGGCTCCCCCTTCTTCCGTCTGGTGCACGAGCACGCCCCGGTGTTCGAGCGGCTGCCGCCCCCTCTGCACCGCGCCCTGGTGCGCGAGTACGTGTCCTCGGTCGGTGGCCCCGGTCTCCACCCGGCCGTGCTGGACCGCCTGGTGGAGCCGTGGCTCGGCGAGGAGGGGCAGCCCGCCTTCTACCGCCAGATCGCCCAGGCCGACCAGCGGTTCACCGACGAGATCGAGGACCGGTACGGTTCGCTGGACCTCCCCGTCCTGGTGTGCTGGGGCGAGGCCGACGCATGGATCCCGGTGGAGAGGGGACGACGGCTGGCGGACCGTGTCCCCGGTGCCCGACTGCGGACGTTCCCCGAGGCCGGGCACCTGGTCCAGGAGGACGCGCCGGCCGAGCTCGCCGCCGTCCTGCTGGGCTTCCTCGCCTGACGGAGCGCGCCCGCCCGACCCGTCTTCCGCCCCGGTCGCCGGGCGACAGCACCGCGCCGGCGCGCCGCCGGAACCGGTGGTGTCAGAGCGCGGCCCGGCGCCGGAGGACGGCTCGCAGGTCGGCCTCGAAGGCGGTGTAGCGGGCGCGCAGCGCGGCACCCGGCCAGTCGTCGGGCAGCAGGTCGGCGGGGAGGAGGGGGTCGGCGAGCAGGTGGCGCAGGGCCGCCGCCGCGACGGTGAAGCGTCGGGCCGGGTCGTCGGCCTCCTCGGCGGCGTCGGCCGCCGCCACCAGGGCACGGGCACGTTCCGCCCAGCCGTCCAGGTCCCACAGGGCGGCGGCCAGCGCCGCCGGGTCGCCCTCGGGCGCGCCGGTGAACAGGGTGCACTGTTCGGTGACGACGGCCGGGCGGTCGCGGACCAGGTTGGCCGGGCGCAGCCAGGTCCCCTCGCGCAGCTCGGCCAGGCGCAGGACGGCCATGGCCCGACGCAGGGCGCCCCGGTCGGCGGCGGCACGGCGTTCGGCGGTGACGACGGCGACCTCCCACTCGCCCCGCCAGTCGCGGGTGCGGGGCGCGCGGCTGTCGTCCTGGCGGGCCTGGCGGGCGAGCAGGCGTTCGGTGAGGGCGTAGGAGCCGTCGGCGCGCTGGGCGAGGTCACCGGCCGCGACCATCCGCGACAGCGCCACCCGCACCGTGCCCTCCGCGATCCCGAACAGTTCCCCCACCCTCACCAGGGCCCTGGCGGGCAGGGCGGGCGGATGGTGGCCGAGGAGGGTGCTCAGGACGATCGACCGGGCCGTCAGGGGCCGAAGGAGGGGCGAGTCGCCGCCGTCCGGGGTGCCCCGGACGGCGGCGCCGTGGGTGCCGTGGGTGCCGTTCATGGGCGGGTCATTCTAGGCACCGTCCGACGAACGACCACCGGTCGGCGACGCGCCGAGGCCGAGGTCACGACGGGCACGCCGGGACAGGACGCTCCTCACCTCGTCCGCACGGACAGTCGGGACCGGTGTCGGTCAGCCGGTGCCGGGGGCCGGCCAGAGGCCGACGATGGCGTCGGTGAGGCGGTCGGCGAGATCGTTCCGGGTGAACCGCCGAGGCCATTACAACCTTCCGTCACGCGTTCCGAATCTGTAATGTCGAGGTGCGGGCACCGCCGCCCCACCGCCTTCTGCCTCCGGAGGTAGCCGTGAGCGCCACCCACGAAGTGACCAACCAGCCCCCTCCCCTGACGCCCTTCACCGCCGCCGACGATCCCGCCGTCGTCGAGGCGCTGCGCCGCCACGGCGCGGAGTGGGGCGAGGCCGAGGTGCGGGAGCTGGGCGCGCTGGCCGGCTCCCCCGAGGTCGAGGACTGGGCCCGGATGGCCGAGGAGACCCCGCCGAGGCTGCGCACCCACGACCGCTGGGGCCGGCGCGTGGACGAGGTGGAGTTCCACCCCGCCTGGCACCGCCTGATGGCGACCGCCGTGGAACACGGCCTACACGCCGCTCCCTGGGCCGACTCCCGCCCCGGCGCCCACCTGGTGCGCGCCGCCAAGTTCTACCTGTGGTCCCAGGCCGAGGCCGGGCACGGCTGCCCGATCTCGATGACCTACGCCGCCGTCCCCGCGCTGCGCGCCCAGCCGGAGCTGGCCGCCGTCCACGAGCCGCTGCTGACCGCCCGTGCCTACGACTTCGGACTACGGCCCCCGCGCGAGAAGTCCGGGCTGATCGCCGGCATGTCGATGACGGAGAAGCAGGGCGGCTCGGACGTGCGGACCAACACCACCCGTGCGGTTCCGGTGGGCGACGGCAGCCACCGGCTCACCGGCCACAAGTGGTTCACCTCCGCGCCGATGAGCGACGTCTTCCTGGTGCTGGCGCGGACCGAGGAGGGGCCGTCCTGCTTCCTGCTGCCGCGCGTGCTGCCCGACGGCACCCGCAACGCCATGCACCTCCAGCGCCTCAAGGACAAGTTGGGCAACCGTTCCAACGCCTCCGCCGAGGTGGAGTACGACGGGGCCGTGGCCTGGCCGGTCGGGGAGCTCGGGCGTGGGGTGCGCACCATCGTGGAGATGGTCAACACGACCCGGCTGGACTGCGTCCTGGGCACCGCGGCCGGCATGCGCGCCGGGCTGCGGCAGGCCCTGCACCACGCCACCCACCGGCGGGCCTTCGGCGCCGCGCTGGTCGACCAGCCGCTGATGCGTACGGTCCTGGCCGACCTGGCGATCGAGTCGGAGGCCGCCACCGTCCTCGGACTGCGGCTGGCGGCGGCCGTGGACGCCGCGCACGCGGGCGACGAGCGGGAGGCGGCCTTCCGTCGGCTGGCGCCGGCGGTGGCCAAGTACTGGGTGTGCAAGCGTGGCAGCGCCCACGCGGCCGAGGCGCTGGAGTGCCTGGGTGGCAACGGCTACGTCGAGGAGTCGGGCATGCCGCGCCTGTACCGCGAGGCGCCGCTGCTGTCCGTCTGGGAGGGCTCGGGCAACGTCGTGGCCCTCGACGTGCTGCGCGCCCTGGCCAAGGAGCCCGCCTCGCTGGACGCCGTCCTGGCCGAGGTGGACGCCGCCGCCGGCGCCGACGCCCGGCTGGACGCGGCGGTCGCGCGCGTGCGGGCCATGCTGCCGGAGCTGAAGGACCCGGTGGGCGCCCAGCTCCAGGCCCGGCTGCTGGCCGAGCGACTGGCGCTGGTCCTCCAGGGCAGCCTGCTGGTGCGCCACGGTCACCCGGCCGTCGCCGACGCGTTCTGCGCCTCCCGGCTGGGCGGCGCGTGGGGCCACGCCTTCGGCACGCTCCCGGCCGGCGCGGACCTCGCGGCGATCCTGGAACGCGCCCGCCCGGAGGGCGACGCTTTCGGCGCCTCCGGGGCCGCGACACGGTGAGTGACGCGCCGCGGCCCCTCGACCGCCCGGAGCCGCCGGGGCCGGCGTGAGCCCGCGGTCCGTCCCCGCGGCCGCCGGGAGCCGTTCCGTCAGCAGGCGCGGCGCCAGGCGTCCAGGGCGAGCCTCTTGCGGATCGAGCTGAGGCCCAGCTTCCGCGCGGTGCCGCAGAACTCCCCGGTGGGCAGGGCGTACTCGGCGTGGAAGACGGCCTTGCCGCGCTCGACGAACGGGGCGAGCCTCGCGCACTCGCCGAACTCGGCGCACTCCTCGTTGACCGCGAAGTCGAAGTCGTCCACCAGTTCCGGGATCTGGTCGAGGTCGTTCTTCAACCCGACCGACATTCCCCGCTCGTGGGCGAGGTCGGCGACCATGCGGTTGAACGCCATCTGGTCGGCGGCGGTGAGGGGGAAGCCGGTGTCGTTGCGGTAACCGTCGAGGAGGTCGGGCTCGACGGCGTCGAAGCCCTTCTCCGCGCACATGTCCATCCGGGCGGCCAGGATCGGGCGCAACGCGTCCAGCCGGCGGACGTCCACCCAGCGCTCGCCCGGCCAGCCGTTGCTCCGGCCCAGGACGGCGGGCGGGTAGGCGTCGCGGTCGGGCCGGAAGTCCTCCCAGGCACCGGCGTTGAGGTAGCAGATCACCTTCCGGCCCCGGGCGTGCAGCTCGGCGACCGTTCCGGCACCGTTCTCGAAGCCGTCGATGTCGAAGACCTCCGCGTCCACCTCCGGGTCGACGGGGCCCTGGAGCTGCCACTGCCAGGTGGTGCCGGGCTCCGGCCGCCACCGGGCGTCCCCGCCCCGGCGGTCGGGCCCCTCCGGCCCGCTCCCGCCCGCGAGGCAGGCCGTCACCAGCAGCGGCAGAACGAGGAGGGCACGGAGGGCGCGGGACGGGCGGGACGGGCGGACGGCGCGGGACGGGCGGCGGGTCACGGGGCGATCCTCCCGCAGCCGGGCGCGGGCAGGGGGACGGACCGCCAGGGGTTGGCGCCCTCCCCCGGCACCGCGCAGTGCACCGCCGCGCCCCGCTCGTGCGCGGTGCGGGCCGCTTCGGCGCCCATCCCTCCGGGGACGGCGTACACCAGATGGCAGAAGCGGTGCGGCGGGTGCTCCCGGACCCACGCGGGCACGGTGATGCCCCGGTAGTCCTCCCAGCGCCCCTCGAAGGTGACCAGGACGTCGGCCGCCGCCGCGTACCCGGGAGCGGGGTGGGTGCCCGGGTTGAGGACGGCGGTGGACGCGCCCAGCAGCCGGGCTCCCCGCACGAGGCGGCGGTAGTGGGACAGGGAGTCCGCCCCGGGGGCGGCGCGGTCCAGGAAGACGCCGCCGACGCCGTACCAACGGCGGTGGCGGCGGACGTCCCGGAGCACGGCACGCGCGGGACGCGCGCCGTAGGCGGTGTCCACGTACCCCAGCAGCGGCACCCCGGCGCGCCCCAGTCGGGCGGCGGCCGAGGCGAGGGCGGGGTCGGGGTACGGTCCGGGCCCGTCGGCGGAGTTGACGACCACCCCGTACAGTCCGCCCGGTTCCCGGGCGAGCACCTCCCAGGGCTCGGGGTCCACGGACGGGTGGACGTACAGCGGTACGAGCAGGTGCCCCCGCTGCCGCGACGCGCTCACCTCGGTGTCTCCTCCTCCTCGGCCCCCGGTCCGGTCTCCGCCGCCTTCCACAGATCGGCGAGGGACTCCCCCAGGGTGTGGTGGGGCCGCCAGTCCAGGGCCTCGCCCGCGGCGGTGATGTCGGCCTGCTGCCAGGCCACGGCGGCCGAGCGGGCCGGGCCCGCTCCCCGCTCCTCGATCCGGCCGCCGAAGCCGGCGGCCCGGGCCAGCCCCTCGGCGACGTCCCGCACCGGGCGGGCGTGTCCCCGGGCGATGTTGAGGACCTTCGGCAGCCGCCGCGGGGCGAGGGCGGCGGCGGCCGCGGCACGGGCCACGTCGCGGGCGTCGACGAAGTCGCGGTGCGCGGACAGGTCGCCGACGCGCACCACCCCGTCGGGCAGTGCCCGGCGCAGCTCGGCGGCGAACCGGCCGGGCAGCGAGGTGGGCGGGGCGCCGGGGCCGACGGGGTTGAACACCCGCAGGACGACGGCGTTCAGGCCGGAGTCGGTGACGGCCAGGGTCCCGGCCAGCTTGGCGGCTCCGTACAGGCCGACCGGGCGGGTGGGGTGGTCCTCGGCCACGGGGTGGCCGGGCTCGCCCGGCCCGTACTCGGCCGCCGAGCCCAGGTGGACCAGTCGGACGTCGGGGACGGCCTCGCGCAGGGCCGCGCAGAGGACGGCCGGGCCGCGGGCGTTCACCTCGGTCTGCCGCAGGGCGTCGCCGCCGACCGCGCCCGCGCAGTTGACGACGGCGTCGGGGCTCAGCTCCCACAGGAGCGTGGCCAGTTCGGACGGGTCGACGGTGGCGAGGTCCACGGCCGGATCGGGCTCCTCGGCGGCGGGCGGAGCGGCGGACGGTCCGGGCGTGGGGCGGGGGCGGGACCTGTCCCCCCGCCCCGCGCGGAGCACCCACACGCCCGGCAGGGCGCGCAGGTGCTCCACGATGTGCCCGCCCAGATAGCCGGTGGCTCCCAGGACGAGTACGCGCATGGCGTGCGGTCACGCTCCCTTGATCAGTTGGCCGCGGCGGGCGGTGAACTCGGCGTTGGCCCGGTCGTAGTCGTCGGGCCGCCCGATGTCGAGCCAGTACCCGTCGAACTCGTAGGCGTGCGGCGGCGTCTCGGCCGCCAGCAGGTCGAGCACCACCTCGTCGAAGCCCAGCGGCAGTCCGGGGGTGTAGCGGGCGAGGGTGGCGCGCGAGACGCCGTAGACGCCCATGGAGACGCGGTAGTCCATGCTGGGCTTCTCGGCGAAGCCGGTGACCCGCCCGGACTCGGTGTCGAGCACACCGAAGTCGATGTCCACGGTGCGGGCGTGGGTGGCGATGGTCAGGGGCGCTCCGGTCTCGCGGTGGGCGCGCAGCACGTCGCCGAAGTCGAGGTCGGTGAGGATGTCGCCGTTCATCGCCAGGAAGTGCTCCGGAAGCCGGTCGAGCATCGTCAGCAGCGGCCCCATGGTGCCCAGCGGGCTCTCCTCGGTGGCGTAGTCGACGCGCAGGCCCCACTGGGTGCCGTCGCCGACGTAGGCGCGGATGATGTGGCCCAGGTGGCCGATGGCCAGGGTGCAGCTGGTGAACCCGGCGCCGGCGAGCTGCCGCATCACGATCTCCAGGATCGCGTGCCGGTCGCCGATGGGCACCAGGGGCTTGGGCAGGGCGGTGGTGTAGGGGCGGAGCCGGACTCCCTTGCCTCCGGCCATGATGACTGCGTGCATCGGTGCTGTCCTCTCCACGGGGGTGGGTGACGGTCGCGGGACGGCGCGCGGACGCGCGGCGGGTGGAACGGTTCGCGTCGTCCGGACGGTCCGGGTGGGCGGGCCGGTCGGCCGCCGGTCAGACGCCGGTCGGCCGCCGGTCAGACGTTGTAGAGGTCCGTCTTGTAGCGGGCCAGGTTGGCCGGGTCGCGGAAGAACGCCACGGTGTGGGCCAGGCCCTCCGCCAGGTCGTGGCGCGGAGCCCAGCCGGTGGCGGCGCGCAGCCGGGAGGCGTCGCAGACCAGGCGCATCACCTCGGAGTCGGCGGGGCGTACGCGCTCGGTGTCCTGGAGGACCTCCACGTCGGTCTCCATGACCTTGCCGATGAGGGCGGCCAGGTCCCCGACGGAGATCTCGCCGCCCGTCCCGGCGTTGAAGGTGCGTCCGACGACGGCCTCGGCGGGCGCGGTGCCGACGGCGAGGAAGGCGGCGACGGTGTCCTCGACGTAGGTGAAGTCGCGGGTGGGGCGCAGGTCGCCGAGGGTGATGGTGCGGCGGCCGGCGGCGATCTGGCCGATCACGGTGGGGATGACGGCGCGCATGGACTGGCGCGGCCCGTAGGTGTTGAACGGCCGCAGGGTGACCACGGGGGTGCCGAAGGCGGCGTGGTAGCTGTCGGCGAGCCGGTCGCCGCCGGCCTTGGAGGCGGCGTACGGGGACTGGGTGTTGATGGGGTGGTCCTCGGTGATGGGCACCGTCCGGGCGGTGCCGTAGGTCTCGCTGGTGGAGGTGTGCACCAGGCGCGGGACGTCCAGGTGCCGTACGGCCTCCAGCACGTTGAGGGTGCCGGTGACGTTGGTCTCCACGTAGCTGTGCGGGGCGCGGTAGGAGTAGGGGATCGCGATGAGCGCGGCCAGGTGGTAGACGGTCTCGGTGCCCTTGACCAGTCCGTTGACCGAGCCGGGGTCGCGGACGTCGCCGAGGACGATCTCGGTGGCGTCCAGCACCTCCTTCGGCAGGGTCTCCAGCCAGCCGAAGGAGGAGAAGGAGTTGTACTGCACCATCGCGCGCACCCGGTGGCCGGCGGCGACGAGCGCCTCGACCAGGTGCGAGCCGATGAACCCCTCGGCGCCGGTGACGGCGACCGTCGTCCCGGCCGACGTTCGCGACGTCGACGGTTCCGGTGCTGCTGCGGTCATGGGCGTGACTCCGTTTCCGCCGGCTGTGGCGCCGGCTGGTGGTCGGTCCTGTTCGCTGTGGTGCCGTTGTCGTTGCGGTCCGCCCGGCGGTCGGCCGTCGCCGTGCCGGTGGGGTGCCGGTGGGGTACCGACGGGGTTCCGATGGGGCGGGTCAGCGGTGGGAGGTGATCCGGCCGAGTCGTGCGGTGGCGGCGGCGACCAGGACGGCGGCCGCCGCACCGCAGACGACGAGGTGGATGCCGGCCGGTCCGCCCGGCCCGGGCAGGTGCCACGCGATCGCGGCGGTGTCGGCCGCGGCGGCGACCAGGACCACCGCGGCGGGGAGCCGTGCGGCGCCGAACGCCTGGAGCAGCAGGCCCGTCCACAGCACCGCGCCCAGGGCGAGGACCGCGGGCAGTCGGACCCGGTCGGGCGGCGGGCCGTCGCTCCACAGCATGTCGGCGCTCAGGACGAGGACGGTCAGAGCCGCGAGGTACCCGGCCAGACACACCCCCAGGGCCCGCCCGGCCCGCCACGGCAGCCCCGTGACGGTGGTGCCGGCCGTCAGCGCGGCCAGCGCCAGGGAGCGGCAGCGGTACAGCGACCACTCGGCCGCGCCCATGCTGAGGGTGAGGGCGACGACCACGGACCCGGCCATCGCCGCGCCCGCGCCGTGCCACAGCACGTCCCCCAGGGCGGCCAGGGTCGTGAGCACGCCGCAGCCCAGGCCGAACAGCCCGTACGGCAGGGACGCCCGCCGCGCGGGCCCCGCCCCACGGGGGTCCCCCCTCGCCCCCGCCTCCCCGACGGCCCGGACGGTCTCCCGTGCCGCGATCACCGACACCCCGCAGACGGTGAGGACCAGGACGGCGGTGCGGGCCGCCGCGTCCGCTCCGGCGCCGGCCCCGATGGCGGAACCGGCGGCTGAGCCGGGCAGCAGCAGCGCCGCGCCCACCGTCGACGGCAGCAGGGCGAGCAACAGCAGCCGTTCGCGTCCCAGTACCAGCAGGGCGGTGGCCCCGACCAGGTACACCGCCTGTCCGACGGCGAAGGCGAGCGCCGCGCCGGGTGCGGGCGCCCCGGGCAGCGCGGCCTCCGCCGCCGGCGCCACCACCGGCGCCACCGCCGCGCCCAGCGGAGCGCCCGTCCGCAGCACGCGTCCGGCCGCCGCGCGTCCGCCCGTCGCCGACGCGGCGTACGCGCGGTGCGCCAGACCTTGGTTCCACGCCCAGGCGGCGAGCGCGGAGGCGACCAGCGCTCCCGTGCCGGAGGGCAGACCGAGTGGGCCGGGAGCCCCGGTGAGGAAGGGCGCGCCCAGCGCGTAGCCGAGTCCGGGGAGGGTGAACACCAGCCCGCGCAGCAGCGCGTTGACCGGATCGGCCCGCCAGGGGTCGGGGGTGGGCGGGGGCTCGGGGTGGGCGCGCGGCACCCTGGCGAAGAGTTCGGCGGCGACCTCGAAGGTGTCCCGCCGTCCGTAGCGGCGCTCGATCTGCTCGTTCGTCAGTCCCTGGGCCTCCAGGTGGGCGGCGATCTCGTCGGGGTGGACGGCCGCCGCGCACACCTCCGCCGTCTCGCGCGCCAGTTCGTCCAGCGGGTCGACGGACCGGCTCGGCCGCCGCCGCGGCCGGGGCGTCGCCCGCCCGCCCTCCGGCCGGGGGGCGCCGGGAACGAGCCTGAGCGTGCCGCTCATCCGGCACCTCCCGCGGCCCGGGCCAGAACGAGGGGGTGGGTCCGCTCCGCCCGGTCGGGCCGTCCCCCGGCTCCGGTCCGCCCGGCGGCGAGTTCGTGGTATATGTCGCGGAAGGCCCCGATGGTCTGTCGGAGCGTGAACTGTTCGATCACCCGTAGTCGGGCGCCCTCCCCCATCCGGGCTCGCGTCCCCGCGTCGCCCAGGAGCCGCAGCGCCGCCCGTGCCATGGCCTCCGGGTCGCGGGGCGGCACCACGAGCCCGCACTCCCCCACCGCCTCGCGCACACCGCCCACGTCCGTGGAGACGGTGGCGCGTCCACAGGACATGGCCTCGATCAGGGTGAAGGGGAAGCCCTCGCTGACGCTGGAGAGCATCACCACGTTCCCGGCGGCGTAGGCGTCCCGGATGTCCTCCACGCGTCCCTCGAAGGCGACGCCGTCGCCGACGCCCAGTTCGGCGGCGAGTTCCGCCACCTCCGCGCGGTAGCCCTCCGCGCCGCGCGGAGTGCCTCCGAAGATCCGCAGCCGGGCCTCGGGCACCTCCTTCCGCACCAGCGCGAAGGCGCGGACGAGGGTCGCCAGGTCCTTGATCGGGTCGATGCGTCCGGCCCAACTGAGCGTCGGCGTCTCCGGTTCGGGCCCGGCGGGCGGGAACGCGGCGGGGTCGACGCCGTTGTAGACGGTGCGTATTCGCTCGGGCGGGGCGCCGCCGTGCTCCTCCCAGCGGCGGTTGTAGCGGTTGCCGGGAGTGACCAGCGCGGCGCACCGGTAGCCCTCCCGCGCCAACAGCCGGAAGAAGCCCAGCATCAGCGCCTTGACCGGCCACCGGTGGGGGTCGGCCCGGCTGCCCAAGTAGCGCTCGCGCAGGTAGACGCCGTGCTCGGTGAGCAGGAACGGGACGCCGTGGCGGCGGTGGGCGACCAGCGCCGGCAAGGTGGCCAGTCCTCCGCTGACCGCGTGGGTGACCCCGTCGACGACCGGTGGCGCGGCCAGCGGACGCAGGGCGTGTTCCAGCAGGTCGATGGCGGTCAGCGCGTCGTGGAGGGTGGGCCGGGCGGCGGCGGTGGGCAGGGCGGGTCGGTTCCACAGGTGGACGAGGGCGCGGACGGCGCCCTCGGTGCGCAGGGCCGGCGAGAGCTCGCCCCGGTCCGCGTGGTCGGCCAGGTCGTGGAGGCCGGCGGTGAAGAGGTGCTCCTGCCCCGGGTCGAGGAGGGCGGTCAGGAACCCCTCCAGACGGGTGAGGAAGCGGCGCAGGGTCCGGCCGCGCGGGGCCCTCCCGGACGGTGGCGGACCCCACATGGGCACGGTGTGGACGGCGCGCACGTGGGCGGGGACCTCCCAGACGGGAGCCTCTCGTCCGGTCGCGGTGACGGCGACGACGCGGAAGTCCACGTCGGGCATGCCGCGCACCATCTGGTCGCACCAGACGCTGACGCCGCCGTGGCCGTGGGGGTAGGTCCCCTCGGTGAGCAGGGTCACCGAGGGCGTGCCGGGGCTCGGTTCGGCCGACGGTCCGTACATGGCGGTTCGCTGTCTCCTGGGTACGGGAGCGGGTACGACCGGCGGATGGTCCGGTCGGTTCCGTTCTGTTCGGTCGTTTCCCGTCGGTCCCTGCCGGGCCCCGACACGGGTCAGCCGCCGGTGCGGACGGTGGTGTCCCCCGGGCCGTACGGCACCGGTTCGAGGACGCCCACGGGTGTGCGCGGTTTCCCGTCCGGGGTGGTGAACCGCTCGGCCTCCGCCGTGAGCCGGCCGCACAGCTCCTCCAGGAGGTCCAGGAGGTCCACGAGCTCCGGGAAGCGCGGGAGTTCGGGAAGGCACCGGTCCACGGGCCCCTCCGGCCCCTCCGGCTCCTTTGGCCCCTCGGGGTTCGGGGGAGGCGTGGGGGCGCCGCCCAGGTCGAAGGTCACCCGCTGTTCACCGGCGTCGGCGTCGACCCAGCCGGTGCGCAGGCCCGCGTACGCCTCGCCGACGCTCCGTCCGGTTCCGTCGACCCGCCGGGTGGTGCCCTCGGGCACGGTGACGGGAACGTCCACCCCGGCGGGCGCGACGACGGTCACGGTGTCGCCGGTGCGGTGGGCGGTGACGTTCCCGCCGTCCAGGGCCCCGCGCCAGGCCGTGCGCCGTGCCATCTCCTCGCCGATGTCCCTCATCGGCAGGTTGACCAGCGGGGCGTTGTCGGCGAACAGATCGTCGTAGTCGTCCAGGATCCGGTTCAGCGCCGGGTAGGCGATGCGGTCCTCGGCCAGGTTGGACTGGTGGACGAAGTGCGGGCGCGGATCGTTGGACAGCACGTGGCGGAGGGCGATTCGGGCCTCCAGCGGCACGATGTGGGACTCGTAGCCGGCCGGGACGTCCAGCGGGGCGTCCAGGCAGGTGGTGTTGGGGGCGGTCTCGCAGATCCCGCTGCCGCCGTCGGAGGCGCGGGTGTAGATCCAGTTGTACTCGTCGACCTGCTCGACGGTCCGGCCGGCGTTGTAGAAGATGTTCATCGGGTGGCGCGGCACGGTGAGGGCCGGTCCGACGGCGCGCTGGCGGCTCTCCCGGGAGGAGTCCGAGGCCAGCCAGGCGACCCCGTTGTCGGCGAGCGCGGGCGCGAGGTCGGGGTTGTCGACGGGCTGTTGCGGCAGGGTGACCAGGCCGGAGTGCTCGCCGGTGACCAGTTCGGAGGGGTCGACCTCCAGGTGGTGGGCGGTGGCCCAGACGAGGTTGTCCTCGATCTGCGCGGCGATGAACTCCCGGCTCGTCCAGACGGTGTTCCCGTCCTCGTCGGTCGCGCACCGCCACGGCACCACGGTCGTGTCCTGGACGCACCCCAGGAAGGGGTGGTCGTAGGTGTGGTTGATCCAGCGGTGGTCGTCCCGGTCGGCCAGGAGCCGGTCGGCGAGCGGATCGGCGCCGCCGTTCTCGGCCCGGTGGGCCACGCTGCCGCCGCCGTTGAAGGCCAGGTCCAGGGTGAGGCCGCGGTCGGCGGACCACCGGGCGGCGTACTCGGCGTCCGCGGCGGTCATCCGGATCGGGTCGCTCTCCACGCCCTCGCCGGCCTCGCCGCAGTCGACGTCGCCGGGGGTGCAGTTCAGTTCGGTGTTCCAGCGGTCGTCGGCGGCGAGGACGTCGTCGACGTGGACGGCGAAGTGGTTGCGGTCCACGCCCAGGTGGACGCCCCCGGTCAGCCAGGCCACGATGCCCCGGGCCAGCAGCCGGTACTGCGTCTGGTACCGGTTGTAGGCGAACGTGACGACCAGTTCGCTGCGACCGTCGTGGACGTACTCGCCGACCAGTGAGCCCTTCGCCTCGGTGCCCGGGACGGTCATCTCGACGTACGGGGTGAACACGGCGCCCTCGGGCGGGTCGGCGAGGGGGACGGCCAGGTAGCCGTAGCTCTCGTCGATCCGCGGGTCGTTGTCCTCGAAGGGCACCCCGCCTTCCAGGTAGCCGAACGGTCCGGCCTTCCCGGCGGCGGTGACCCGGGCGGTCCTGCCGTCCAGGGGGCCCGCGTAGCCCGGGTCCCGGGCCCAGTTCAGACCGACGGCGGGGTTGGCGTAGGTGTAGGCGTCGACCTGCCGGACGCCGAACTCCCGCTCGTACGCGGCGAGCGCGGCCGTCTCCGGCGAGTCGGCGCCGAACGGGTTCTCGCCCGGCAGCACCACGCCCTGGTACCTGGCGCGCGGACGGCCGTCCACGGTGTCGCCGAGGAAGTCCGCGTCCACGGTGGGGCGTCCGGCGTCGGTCAGGTCGACCGTGGTGTACGGGGTACCGGCGTCGTCGAGCGCGGAGCCGATGGCGTCGACGGCGGGCCCGCCGTCGTCGACGACCAGGACGCGCAGGTCGACGCGTGGTGCGGGCGGTTCCTCGGCGCCGGCCTGGGCGACCGGCACGAGGACCGCCGTCAGGGCCGCGGCCAGGCCGGCCGCGGCGGTGCGGATCACATGCCTCATCGGTTGGTGACTCCCCCCGGACGGTACGCGCGAGCGCACGGTGCCGTCCCATGCCCGGAAGCCGCGGACGCCGTCGCCGGTCCGTCGCGCGGACTTCGTCTCCCCTTGCGGTGGTGTCGCGGTACCCGGGGCTCCCCTCCCCGGAGGTGTACGGCGGCACCGTGGGCGGCCGGCTCGGACCCCGTCGCGTCAACCGCTCCGGGCCTGCCGGCTCCCGAGTTCATGGTGCGCCATTCGGGGCTCTCGCGAACGTCCTCCCGCCAAGACGTCGACGCCTGTTCGCCTTTGCGTGACCGGAATCAACCGGAGCGTAATCACTTTCTCACGCCCCGGCGTGCACCCCTGGAGCCCGGGGTCTCGCCCACACGCTGCCGGTACAATGGTGTAAACCACTCGCCCGACCGCCTCTACCAGCCGGTACGACGAGACGACCGCCGCGCGGTCCCCTTGGCAACTCGACCGAATAGCGCCGGTTCCTTTTGCCGGTAATACCACCTGTCAGGCGGTTTCCGGCCTCCCCGTGCCCGCCCCGCCCCCGACCTTCGCGCACCGCCCCGCCGCACGACTGGACTCGCCTCCCCGCTCCTGCCACCCTTCTGTGCCTACCACGGCCGGCGCGGCGCGACGCGAGGCGGCGCCCGGTCCGACGCGCGTGGAGGTGCGGGAGTGAGGTCCGACGCGGGAGGTCCGGCGGCGCCCGGTGAGCGGCTCGACCGGCTCTTCGACGAGGTGCGCCCGTACGGCCCGACGGGGCGCCGGTACACCAACGAGGAAGTGGCCTCGGCCGTCCGGAGGGCGAATCCCGGCGTACGCGTGAGCGGCGCCTACCTCTCGGCCCTGCGCAAGGGCACCAAGCGCCACCCGTCCACCGAGCTGCTGACCGCCCTGGCCCGCTTCTTCGCCGTCCCCGCCTCCTCCTTCCTGGACGGGGGTCGCGCCACGGAGGCCACCCGCGCCGCGGAGGCCGAACTGGCCCGCGTGGCCGAGAACACGGGCGTCCGCGACCTGGCGCTGCGCGCCCTGGAACTCTCCCCGGAAGCCCTGGCCGCGACCGTGGAGATCGTCGAACACGTCCTGGAGCTGGACCGCCGGCACCGCACCGACGAGGGGGAACGGTCACCGTGAGGGAACGCGAACTGCGCCGCCGCTGCCGGCGGCTCCTCAAGGAACTGGACATCCGGCCGCCCCTGGACGTGGCCGAGCTGTGCCGACGGGTGGAACGACGGCGCGGCAGGCCCCTGCGGCTGGTCCCCTACCCCATCCCCGTCCCGGGGCCGTTCGGCATGTGGGTGGGGGCGCCCGGGGCCGACTACATCGTCTTCCAGAAGGAGACCAGCCGCGCCCACCAACGACACATCGTCCTGCACGAACTGGGCCACGTCCTGGCCGACCACCGCGGCGGCGGCCACGACGACGAACCGCCGATCCGACTGCACCGCGGCACCCGGGAGGCCGCGCCGGGTGAGCCGTCGACGTTCGACCTCGACCCGGGCGCCGTGCGACGGGCCCTGCGGCGCACGGGCTACGACGACCGGCAGGAGTGGGAGGCGGAGACGGTGGCCACGATCATCCTGGAGTGGGCGTCGGTGCTGGACCACGTGGCGCCCCGGTCCTCCGCCGACGCGGCGGCGGACCGCATGGGGGCCTCCCTGGGCGACCGGTTGGGGTGGCTGTGAGCCTGCTGCTGACCCTGTACGGCGCCGGTTCCCTGCTGGTGTCGGCGTGGATGGTCCACCGGCTGGCGCGCGCGCCGCGCGACGTGCCGCTGTGGTCGGTCACCGGACTGATCGTCTGTTGGGCGGCGGCCTACCCCTTCGGACTCGCGGCCGACCGCGACGAGGTGTTCCTGGGCCTGGCCCCCATGACCTCCCGCCTGGTCCAGCACGTCCTGGTGCTGTCCGCGGTCAACTGCATGGTCTACTTCTACCTCTTCTCCACGCTGGAGCCCGACCGGGCCCGCAGGCGGGCCTCCTGGTACGGCCTGGCGCTGTTGGCCGGGGTGGCCGCGCTGACCGCCGCCACGGCCGCGACGCCCGACGGGGTCCGCACCCGGGACCACACCGTCACCAGCGTGGCCGCGTTCCACGTGACGGCCGACCTCTACCTGGCCGCCGGCTTCGCCCTGGGATGGCTGTGGACCCGGCGTTACGCGCGCGTCGCCGAACCCCGGCTGGCGCGCGGGCTGCGGATCACCTCCTTCGGCATGGCGGCGATCGTGGTGGCCGACGCGCTCTTCGTGCCCGCGGTGCTGCTGCGCTGGGCCGGTGGCGACCGGGTCGACGCGTCGCTGGACACCGCCGGGGCCGCCGAGACGACGCTGGGGTGGTTCGGGGCGGTGTTCTTCCTGCTGCCGGGCATCGTGCTGATCCTGGTCGGCGTCACCTACCCGGCCGCGGTGATGCGGCTGACCGCGCTGCGCGTGTGGTGGCGGCACCTGCGGGCCTATCGGCTGTTGGCGCCGCTGTGGACGGCGCTGCACCGGAACTTCCCCGAGGACGCGCTCCACCGGGTGCCGGCGCGCCCGTGGCGCGACGCGCTGCGCCCGCGCGGGGTGCACCGCCGCTACTACCGCCGGGTCATCGAGTGCCGGGACGGCCTGGTGCGTGTCAGCCCCTACCTCGCGGCGCTCGACGAGGAGGGCGGCGGCCCGGCCGACGTCTCGCCGGGGGAGTTGGCGCCGCGCCTGCGGGAGGCGCTGCGGGCGCACGCCGAGGGGCGTCCCGCGACCGGTTCCGCCGTTCCCGTCGTCGTGCCCGACGAGGGCGACCTGGACGCCGACGTGCGGCAGTTGGTGGCGCTGTCGCGGGCGCTGCGGTCCGGATCGGCCGCACCGTGACGGGCGGCGCGTGACGGACGTGACGGGAGGACGCGGCGGCGGCGCGGACCGTCAGCCGCAGACCTCCCGGAGCCAGGGGTCTCCTCGGGCAGGCCGTCCACGACCCACTGGATCCGTTCCAGCAGTCGACGGGGATCCTGCCGCGGCTCGGCGAGGAACTCCAACGCCTTCCCGCGGAAGATCCGTCGGATCGTGGGCGGCACGACGTCCGAGGCGTCCGGGCACAGCCGCTCGGCCCGGTGGAACTCCCGGGACATCGCCGCGAAGTCCCGGACACCTCGCGGACCACCTCGCCGCCGGCGCCCCGGTCCCGCTCGTCGAGGGCGACACGGTGCTGCTCTACACGACCCGCGGCTGCTTCCGGAACCCCACCCGCGGCCTCGGCCGGATCATGGCGCGGGCGCGAGTCGCCGCCCCGGTCCGCGTCCTGCCCGAACCCGTGCGGTTCGGTGACCGCGAGTTCACCGAGGGCTGCGCGTTGGAGATCGAGGCCCTGGCACCGTTCCGCGCGGGCCGGGTGTTGCGCGACCTCGTGCCGCGCCTGTCGGTCTTCCCCGACCCGGCGTCCCGGAGCGTCCGCCTGCGCCGCACCGCCCTGACCGTCCCCGAGCGGGACGCCGAGCTGATCGAGCGGGAACTCGCCCCGCACCTGGTCCCGTACGCGGACGCGATCGACGGCTACCGCGCCGTCTGATCCCCCTCGACGGCGCGCCACCTCCCACCGTCGCCTCAGGCGCGCTTGAGCCTGCGGCGTTCCTCCTCCGAGAGCCCGCCCCACACGCCGTAGCGCTCGTCGTGGGTGAGGGCGTACTCCAGGCACTCGACGCGCCCTTCGCACGACTGACAGATCTTCTTGGCGTCCACCGGGGTTCTGCCCGGCTCGGGGAAGAAGGGCTCGGAGCCGATCTGCGCGCACAGCGCGCGCTCCCACCAACCGGTTGTCTGCCGCACCGGACCGGAGTAGTCGATTGCCATGCGGGGAAGCCTGCCCGCCACGAATCAATGAACGATCAACAGCACATCAACGCACGGCGGTTCGCCGCCCGCGGGCCTCACCCGACCCTCCCGCCGGGAGACGCCGTCCATTCCGCCCGAACGGTACCGCCCGCCACCGTCACCTCCGGTCACACGCCCACCCTTCCAGCTCCCACCCCCGTTTCCCTCGGGGTTTCGCAACCGGGCGTGTCCCGCCCCGGGCCTCGTGTGACCACTCCTGGACGGTGGGGACGAATCGGGGTGTCACAGCCCGACGGCGGGCAGCGACGACCTCGACCCACGTCTCCCCCACCTGGCGTTCGACATCCGGGGTATCCGCGGGATGTGGCATCCTCCGGCCATGCGACTTACCGACCGAGCAGGCGGCATCGTCCTGCGGCCGCTCCGCTACCAGTTCTCAGGAGCCAGGGGCGACCGTTGGGACGACAACTGGCTCGTCATCGGGGCCGAAGTCACCACACCGGCGACCAGTTGGTCCTTCGCCGACCCGTGCCTGCTGGTCGACGAGGCTCATGAGGTATCCGCATGGTTGCGTGCTGTCGCGGACGGGCGTAGGCCGGATGCGAAGCCGGATCCGGAGGGACACCTCCTCCCGGACCTTTCCTTCCTCGAACCGGTCCTCGCTTTCAGCCAGGTCCGGTGGCACGACGGCACGGGAGCGCTACGAGTCCACCTCTCGTTTGAGGCCGCGCCTCCGCGACACCGGCACGACGAGGATCCGGATCTCCGTCAATACGTGATCGATGTCGAGACGGACCGGGCCGAACTGATGCGGGCAGCGCAGGAGTGGGACCGGCACCTTGCGCGGTTTCCCCCGCGCTGAGGCAGCGGTTCCCCTGTGCGTCGAGGTTTGGTCCCGACGTTGTGGAGGGCGGGGCGGATGTGGGGCCGACCGGTGGCGAGGGCCCGTCCGACATCGTGGCGGGGTCCGGGGGTCGATTCTTCGGCCCGCCCGGCCGGCCGGCCGGGCGGGTCTGGACGGTTTCGGCGCACCGGTCGGTGCCCATGGGTCGGCCCGACGCGTTCGCATACGAACACTCGGGTATTCGAACCGGGTTGCCCGTCGCTGTTGTGCCGGGCCGTGCGACTGCTGCTGTCCGGCCGGCTCCGGACGGCCTGTCGTTTCCGGCCGCTAGTGTGACGTCGACTGTGACTTCGGTACGGGGAGGGGATTCTGTGAGCGACGGCAAGAGGGTGCTGGACATATCGACGGCGGACCTGAAAGCCTCCGCGCCGACGTTCCACACACAGAGCGAGAAGTTACGCCAGGCCGCGTCCACTCTGAAGGAGAAGCTGGATGCGCTGGGCGCCCCCTGGGGTGGGGACGAGCAGGGCCGGACGTTCGGGGACTCCTACGAACCGCACCGCACCACCATCGAACGCTCCGTGGGCATCCTGGTGGCCGGACTGGCCAGCATCCACGGGGCGATGGAGGACATGGCCGACGGACACGTGGACAACGAGGCCGCCATCAAGGGCATGTTCACCAGGGCTCCCGCCCCCTACGGCCCCTTCCCGCCCCAGCCCCCCGCCGACCAGCAGCCCTACGGCCCCTACGCGCCGCCCGCCCCGCAACCCTCCGCCCACCATCAAGAGTCAGGACAGGAAATGCCCTGATGGGGGCGTTCGAAGAGGCCAAGGAGTGGCTCGTCGAGACGATGGGCATGTGGTGGCCCGACGCCGACGAGGGCAAGTTACGCGATGCCGCGACCGCCTGGCGGGACTTCGCCGACACCGTCCAAGACGTACGCCAGGCCACAGGCGGCAAGGCCGGCGCCCTCATCGAGAACAACCGGGGCGAGGCGATCGACGCCTTCGAGGTTTTCTGGCACCGCTACTGCCACGGCGGCCGAGGCTGGCTCAACGACCTGGAGCAGGCCGCCCGCGACATGGCCACCGCCCTGGACGACTTCGCGAACGACATCGAGGACGTCAAGAACGAGATCGACACCCACATCGCGATCTCCGCCGCGACCATCGTCGCCGGGATCGGGCTGGCCGTCGTCACCGCCGGAGCAGCATCGGGCGCGGCGGTGGCCGCCGCGACGACCATCACCCGACTCGCCGCGTCCCTGGGTGTGGCCGTCTCCGCCAACGCCGCCCGCATCGCCGCCACCACCCTGACCGGTGCCGCCTTCGGCGGTGTGGAGTCCGTGGCGGTCAACCTCGCCGTCGCCCAGCCCATGCGCATCCACGCCGGCCTCCAGGACGGCTTCAACCTCAACCAGGTCGGTGACGCCGCCAAGGACGGCATGTTTTTTGGCGGTGCCTTCGGTGCGGGGTACGGCACGGTGCGGAGTTTCACGGGCGTCCCGTGGTCTCCTCGGTACGCCGAACTCATGGGGACGCGTCGATCGGCGGCGGCGAGGAACTCCCCGGAGTCGAAGATCCCGGTGCCACCGAAGACACCCGGCGACGCCGTCCTGTGGACCGGCGACCATGTGTACTACCGGCAAGGCTCCACGACCGTCGGCTATGACAGGAACACAACCCTCAACACGAATCTGGTGGGTCCGCGAGAGGGCTACCATGACGTAGTGGTCCACGGGAACAACAAGGGGTATTTCATGCCCGGGCGCACCAATCAAGCAGGTGTCGACTTCCCGCCGGGTGAGGTCAACCCCACGCACATCGCCGAGGCCGTCAAAAGTAATCCACATTACAATGGAGAACCCATCCGCCTCGTATCATGTCACTCCGGAACCGTGGCCCAGGGGAGTGGAGAGATACCTGCCGCCCAGGCTTTGGCGAATCGACTCGGCGTTCCCGTCCAGGCCCCCACGGACGAAGTGGGCGTGTTCCCCAAACTGCCCCCGGACAGGAACCGGTGATCCTCCACGACGGCTATTGGAGGACCTTCCTCCCCGTCACAGAATGACGATTGAGAGACGCGTTGTCGATGAAGATTCTCGGCTGCTACGAAGAGCTCTGGCCGACGGGCGCAGGGAAACCCGCCGGATCGATACGGGACTTCTTGACGGACGAACCCGGAATTCTGGAGGACAAGGCCGCCGACTACTTGAGGAGAGGACACGAGATCTTCTCCTCCATGGGGGTCGCCGAAGACGTCCTCGGTTCCGGGGAGGTCGTCCTCGGGGGTGGCTCCATCCACACCGACGGCGAATGGATCTGGCGGAGGGACCTCGAGTTCTATCTGCTCAGGTACCACCTTCGCCTTCCGGAGGAATTCACGGAGAAGGTTCGCACGGCGACGGCCGACACCTTCGACGTCGATGACGAGAGGCTTGTGGAAGTGACCTACGAGGTCATGCGCATCCTCAACAGCCCAAAGCGGACGGCTTCATCGACCAGAGCGGAGCCGGTGGATTGGAAGGCACGATTCCCTGCCGTACACAGGCTGCTGAGCGTACATCTCCACCAATCCCTCACGCATAAACACTCGCCACACAAGGAAGCCATTGACGATTACATCGCGACGACGAGCAAGGAGGAGCAGCGGCAACTCGTCGACGAGCTGAGGATCCTCCTGCGCCTCGCGGAGAGCGACGAACGCTTGGCCGAAGCAACCGATTCCCTGGGGCTGACGGCCGAGCCGCCGACGGGCGTAACGCCACGCCAGTGGATCCGGGACATCGGTGACATCGTCGCCCGAGCCTCCGCGTGAACGCCGAGCGAGGCGAACCGCTGCCCGCAGGCCCTCGCCTTGAAGGCGCGGAGGCACACGGCCTCCGGCCGGCTCAGCCCGGGTGGTGGAAGCGCACCGGCTCGGCGAGCACCGCCCGCGCACCGTCGAAGTCCGCCAGGCGGGCGGCGACCGTGGCGACGGCGAGGTGTTCGGGGAGGGCGGCGGAGAACTTCAGTCCGCGCACGGCCCGGGGGTCCACGTCGGGGAAGACGAGGTGCTCGCCCACGCTGTCGAAGGCCGCGCGCCACATCTCGGGGGTCAGGTCCTCACGCAGTCGGACGCTGCGGTCGTCCGGCCGCTGCACCGGATCGGCGATCGACGGGAGGGTGGCGGCCAGCGTGGCGTTGGCCCGGTATCCGGCCCAGGTCCACCAGCGCGTGTCGTTTCCGGCCCGGGTGACCAGTGTTCCGCCCGGGTGCACCCTGTCCGGGGCATCGGCCTCGCGCGCCTCGGACAGCCGGGCCTCGGCTCGACGTGTCAGCGACACCGGCGGGTCGACGCCGAGCAGCACCTCGCGCATGGCTCGTGTCAGTTCGTAGGAGAGCCCGGCGATGCCGCCGCCGGTCCACTTGGCGACGCCGCCGCCGTCGGCTGGTTCGACGAAGACCCGTCTGCGTTTCCAGTCGACGAAGGTGACCTGCCAGCTCCGTCCGGCCAGCAGCAGTCGTCTGGGGCCGGGGCGTTCCTCGGTCAGGACGGACGGGTCGGTCCGGCCGATCTCCTGGCGCCCGGCGAGCACGGTGAACTGCGGCGGCGCGGTGAAGGAGGCGGTCAACTCCATGAAGTGGCGTCGCCCGAAGCGTCGTTCGGCCTCCGGCCCGACGAACAGCATCCCGCCGTCCCGATCGAGGTAGCCCTCCTCCAGCAGGTGCCGCAGGACGGGGGCGGCCGAGCGGTCGAAGGGGGCGAGACCGTTCCACTGCTCGGGCCAGAGCCGGTCACCGAGTCTGTGCTGCTGCAGGGTGACGGCGAGGAGTTGCTGGGCGACGAGGTGGCTCGGCTCGGGCGGCGCGGTCACCGGTTCGACCCAGCCGCGTCCCCACAGCAGGAGGAGCCCGGCCGCCTGGAGCAGGGACTCCTCGCGCGTGGTCAGGAACAGGCAGTTGCGTACGGTGTCGGCGCGGCGGCCGGTGCGTCCGATGCGTTGGAGGAACGAGGCGACGGTGGCGGGCGAGTCGATCTGGACGACGCGGTCCAGGTCGCCGACGTCGATGCCGAGTTCCAGGGTGGACGTGGAGACGATGACGCAGTCCCGTGCCTCGGCGAACGCCTGCTCGGAGCGGGTGCGTTCGTCGACGGAGAGGGAGGCGTGGGAGAGGAAGACGGTCACCCCGCGCGCCCGCAGGGCCGCTCCGAGCTGTTCGACCTGGCTGCGCGAGTCGCAGAAGACCAGTCGCTTCTCGCCCCGGTGGAGTGCGGCGATCAGTTTGGCCGCGTTCTCCAGCGAGCCCACGTAGTCCAGCTCGACCTCGCCGGCGGGCCGTGACCCGCCGGGTGTGGCCGGAGCCTCGGGAGCGACGACCCGACCAAGGCGCGTCCCCCTGCCCGATCCCTGCAGCCACTCCAGCAGGTGGTGCGGGTTGCCGACCGTGGCCGACAGACCGACGCGCTGGACGGGGCGTCCGGTGATCCGCTCCAGCCGCTCCAGCACGGCGAGCAGGTGCCAGCCGCGGTCGTCGCCGGCGAAGGCGTGCACCTCGTCGACGACGACCGCCCGTAGGGTGCCCAACAGGTGTGCGTGATCGGTTGTGAAACCGATCAGCATCGCTTCCAGGGACTCCGGCGTGGTGAGCAGGATGTCCGGTGGGTCGGTGCGGATGCGCTGTCGTTGGGATTCCGTGGTGTCGCCGTGCCAGAGCGCGGCCCGTCGCCCCAACCACCGGGCATAGGAATCGACACGGGTGACGAGGTTGTTGAGCAGCGCCTTGAGCGGGCACAGGTACAGCACCGAGGTGCCGGTCCACTTCCTCTCCGCCATCGCGGACAACAGCGGGAAGCAGGCCGCCTCGGTTTTGCCGCCGGCGGTCGGGGCCAGCAGAACAGCGTCCTCGCCGTCCATCAACGGTGGGATCGCCGCCTTCTGCAAAGGCCGTAGGTCGGGCCAGCCGAGGGTGTTGACGATGTGGTGGAGCACGACGGGATCGAGCCGCTCCGCCGGGTCGGCCGTGCCACCGGCCGCCGTCATCACAGCTCCAGGTCGACGTCGTCGGCGGAGGAGGTGCCCGACACCGCCAGGTTCCGCTCCACATCGGTGAGTTCCCGACTCGCGACGGTCAGACGGTAGTGCTGCCGGGGGTCGAAATCGTCGAACTGGTCGACGCGGTCGAGGACGTCGCCGACGAGCTTCTTCAGGAACAACCGGGGCGCCACCCCGACCTTCCCGCCCAGCGCCCCGCCTACGGCCCGCGCGAGGTCGGCGACGTAGGCGTCGTCGACGACCGCCCCGATCCGCTCCGGCGCCGCGGCTCCTGCCGCGTACAGGTCGCGGATGGTGACGCCGAGGCCGACCAGGGACTCCTGGTTGAATCCGGGCAACCGGATCTGCACCGCGCGGGGGTTGTCGAAACGCGGATCGGTGGTGAAGTCGGTGGCGAGTCGCTGGGCGAGCGGGGCCAAGCGCTGGACGCCCTGCTGCCCGTCGTAGAAAGCAGGCGTGCCGGTGATCACCAGATACAGGCCGGGGAAGCGCCCGGAGTGCACCTCGTCGATGAGCTGCCGCAGCGCGTTGAGCGCCTTGTCGCGGGCGTCGGAACGGACCCGCTGCAGCGTCTCCACCTCGTCGAGGACGACGAAGAGACCGGCGTGCCCGGAGTCGCGCAGCACGGTGAGCAGTCCCTGGAGGAAGCCCAGGGCTCCGAAGTGGTCGAGGTCGCCGCGCACCCCGGCGGCCCTGCGGGCGGAGGCCGCGACGTGCGGCTGGCCGCCGAGCCACGCCAGGACGGCCGCGGCGGTCGCCTCGTCGCCGTCGGCGAGGGCGGACCGGTAGCCGCGCAGGGCGGTGGCGAAGGACGGGGCGTGCCGGGACACCTCCGCGAGGCGCGCGACGAGCAGTTTCTCCACGTCGCCGGGTAGTTCCTCCTCGGTCGCGCCGGCGGCGAGGGCGTCCTCCTCCAGTGCGTAGAACCAGGCGTCGACCACCGGGCGCAGCGCGCTGGGCGGGAAGCTGGAGGTGGTGAGGCGTTCGGTGAGTCGCCGGTAGACGGTCTCCAGCTTGTGCAGCGGGGTCTCGTTCTCCGAGATCTGGATCTCGGCCACGGCGAAGTTGCGGCGCTTGGCCCGTTCCCCCAGCCAGCGGGTGAAGAAGGTCTTGCCGGATCCGTACTCGCCGCGCACGGCCTTGAACACGGACCCGCCGGACGCCACCGCGTCCAGTTCCGCGTCCAAGGCCGCCTCGAACCGGTCGAGTCCGGTGGCCAGCAGGTCGAGTCCGCTCTCGGGCACGGCGCCGCGCCGCAGCGCGTCGATGACGGTGCGGCGGCGGGCGGCACTGACCTGGGCGGGGCGCGTGGGTCCGACGGTGTTCACGGGGACCAGTCTTCCATTCCCCGGGACGCCAACACCTCGGTGGAGTACCAATGGGTCCAGGCTTCCTTGCGGTGTGGGATCGCCTTGAACCCTTTCCAACCTGACGCGCGGGCTCGGCAGTAGGGCTGACAACGTGGTGAAGCCCTGGTGAACGGGTTTTCGACCCAGAGGACCGTCTCCTCAGAGGTTCCATGTGCTTGTTCGCCCGTCCGGCGTCGACGTGTCCGGCTCTGCCCGGCGCCGTCCACGACGTCCGGGCCACCCGGATCACCAGCCTCGTCCAAGCCACCCCCACCCTCCATCTGACCAGCCCAGACCGGGGGTGGGGAATCCGCGCCGGACCACAGGGCTCGAGCCGTAGACTTCGACACCGAACGCCGACGACGTCTGGCCGTTGCGCGCCCTCGCGGGGAGGAAGCCACATGCAGGACCCTTCGGACTCGATGGGAACCGCCGATCCTGTGGAGAACGGTCAGAGCGATACCGCCGATTCACCTGTTGTGGGCGACCCGACACCCGAATCGGACATCGACTCGATGACGGCATCGACGATCCTGGCGGAGGTGCTCCCGGGGGTTGCCGTCGTCTTCGGCGAGGTCCCGGCGGAACTCAAGCCCGATCTGATCGACTTCGGGCTCGTGCCGACCGCCGACCGCAAGCAGATCTCCACAGTCCTCGCCTCGATCGGGGACACGGCGACCGCGGCCGGCAACCTCGGAAACGCCTTCGCCGGCGTGCAGGGCCTCTACAGAATCAGCGACACGACACAGGCCCTGTTGAAGTCCGGCGCGACACTCGCAGTCAAGGACGGTGCGAATCTCGGAGCAGTGATGCTTCCAGGCCGCATCATCGGTCAGGCTCGCTTCATCCCCGTAACCGCGGTAAGCGCGGCGCAGACCGCGGCCGCACTCGGGCCGGCGCTGGCCATGGTCGCCCTTCAGATGCAGCTCAGTGAGGTCACGAGCCTTGTCAGGACCAACGTCGCACTGACAAGCCAGGTGCTCACCACCATTCGCAAGGAGCAGTGGGCCGAACTGACGGGGCTCGTCGCCAACATCGACCGCGCAGTCGAGCAGGCGCGAGAGATCGAATCGGTCACAACCTCCTTGTGGGAGGACGTCGCGGGTAGTGGGGCGTCACTGCTCAAGCAGCTTGAGCTCTACCGGGGGAACGTCCGCGACCACGTCGGGGAGATCGGTCGACCCGATACACGCAGCCGCCACGAGTACCTTCGGACGAATGCCGAGGCAATCGTCTTCGACGCCTACGCCCTTCTCTCCTCCGTCAAGGCATGGACCGGGTATCAGGCGCTTCGTGCCGGAAAGGCCAGAGTCGCTGGGCGTGAAGACGCTGCCGAGGCACGGCTCGCCGACGTCATCGCGCGCGACACTCGTACGGAACTCGACTCCGCTCTCGCCGAGACGAAGAGCCTCGTCGACGCGCTGACGCGGGAGCTGCGAATCATCGCCGAGCTCCCCGGACCCGACGCACGGCCACTGACGGGAAAACGGAAGGACCTGAAGGCGGCCCGCCAGACCTCCGCCCGTCTTCTGGAGGCGATCGAGCCTCTTGCCGATGCTCTCCGGCCGCCGGTTCCTCCGCTCGGCACTCCGGGTGTCGTCTGCGCACCCGAATCGCTGGATCTCGATCCGTACCTTCGCATCCTGCGGTGGTTCCTGGAGAGAGGTGAAATCCTGCGTGTCCTCGGCTTCCCCGAACAGCTCGATGCCCATGGCCCAGTCTCTGCGATTCTCGGTGGGGCGAGGGAGAAGCTGGCAGCGGTGGTGGACAAGGCCGCGACAAGGACACTGGTCGCCGTCACGGATCGCCGCATCATCACGGCCAGGACGAACGCTTTCCTCGAACAAGGCGAGATCCGCCAGGACATCCCGATCGACCGGGTGCGATACGTCCGCGCAGCGACCGCACAGGACGGAAGCACACGTTCGGCGATCGACCTCATCACGCGCGACGAAAACGTTCGGTGGCTCTTCCGCGCCGACATCGACAACACTCAAGTGGACGCGCTCGCCGCCGTGCTCGCCGAGTCGATGGCGATCCCGGACGTTGAACGCGATGCGCTTCAACGGCGGCGCCACGCTTCCGTCGAGGTCGGCAAGAAGAGCGAAAGCACTGGCACGAGGTCTACAGGACCGGCTGGGTCCGATGCCATGACCTGCGATGCAGAGTAGGCACCGGACCAGCTGCCGTACGGGACTCTCCGAGTCTCCGGTTGCTGGACCGCGAGACGCCGGGTGAGGCGCGCCCCGCGTCCGGTATTGCCGAGATTGATGGTGAACCGTGGGATGTCCGGGGGCGTCCCGGTCTGCGTGTCGACCGACTTCATGGAATGACCGTCTCGTCGCGCGGACGGTCCGAGTCAGATCGGACGGCCTTACCCGGTGGCGCGGTACGGCCGCGGTACGGGTCGGTATGGGTCGGTACGGCATCTTGCGGTATGGCAAGCCCGCTCGCAGGCACTGAGCCCTGAGGAGTCCGCACGTTTGCCCCGGAGATTGGCAGGAGAGGCCGCAGCATGATCGTTGAACTGGGCCCCGGAAACGGTGAAGCCGAACTGAGTTGGCGCAAGAGCGGCCACAGCGGCTCGGGGGGCGGCGACTGCGTGGAGGTCGCCCTCGCGCCCGGCGCCGTCCATGTCCGGGACTCGAAGGCACAGGCGGAAGCGGTGCCGGCCTTTCCCCGGGAGCAGTGGGCCGCGTTCACCGCCTACGCGCGGGAGAACGCCGTCTGACGACGGACCAGCCGGGGTGCCTCGGACCAAGGTCCGAGGCACCCCGGGTCGTGTCGTCAGCCCGCTCCGAGAGCGAACTGCTCGCGCAGCAGCGCCTCATGGAGCCGCAGGGTGCGGCCGTCCGGCAGGGTCTCCAGGACCTGCACGCCGTCGTAGTTGAGCAGTTGCCGCAGGACGGCGGCGAAACCGTCGCCCCGGCTGGTGGGCATGCCCGCGCGCTGGGCGAGGGCGGTGACGGGCAGGGTGCCGCCGGCGTCGAGCAGCGCGGCGAGCGCCTTGTGGACCTGCTCCTGTTGCGGCTTGCGGGCCAGTCCGCCGAGCTGCGCCCGGTACGTCT
Source organism: Streptomyces taklimakanensis (assembly GCF_009709575.1). Taxonomy (NCBI): domain Bacteria; kingdom Bacillati; phylum Actinomycetota; class Actinomycetes; order Kitasatosporales; family Streptomycetaceae; genus Streptomyces; species Streptomyces taklimakanensis. The sequence continues at coordinate 4,939,224 of NZ_WIXO01000001.1, read as the reverse complement.
CCGAGTCGAGCAGCGCCTTCACGAGCGCCTCGGCCCGTGAGACGACCGTCGGCGTGAGCAGGGCGTCGTCTCCCCCGGCGGCCGGCTCCACCTCGAAGAGCGCTTCGTGCGTCCGCGCGAGTTCCGCCTGCTTCCTCTGGGGCTTCCCCGCCGGCTTCCTGGGAGCGGTAGGGGTCGCCGCGCCGACCGCCGGCTGGGCGGTGTGCCCACTCGACAGCGGTGTCCTCCCGGCCTCCTCCGGTGCCCACCAGACCGGCCGCTGGTCGCCCAGCTCCCGCCAGCCCCTGGGGGGTTCCGCCCCGAACGGCAGGAAGGCGAGGACCGGGATGGTGAACTCGGCGAGGGAGGCCCCGCCGTGGTAGCCGGCCTTGAGGGCGGTGTAGCGGGAGTCGGCGTCCCACAGGGCGACGATGGACGCGCCGGGCTCGGGCCACACCACGCGCGGCCCGGTGAGGGCGATCTCCCGTTCGGCGAGCGGTCCGCCGCCGGGCAGGCGGTGGCGGGCGGAGGCGGGGGCGGCGGCGGGGTCGACCCTGGTGCCGTGCCGGTCGACGACGTGGCCGTGGTCGCTGGTGAGGAGGACGGCCATGCCCTGGGCCGCCGCCACCCGCAGCAGGTCGCGCAGTCCGGGCACGTCGTCGACCCGCCAGGCGCCGTCGCCGAGCTTCTGCTCCCTGGCGAGCCGGTCGTCGATGGCGTTGAGGACGACGGCGACGTGGGTCCGGCCGTCGTTGAGGGCCTCCGTGAGCGCCGGACCGAAGGTGTCGCCCGCGGTCTCGGTGCGCAGGTCGTCCTTGTGGAACACGGCGGCCGGGGCCCCGCCCCACAGCTTCAGTGTGGGGAAGAGCCGCTTCTCGTCGGCCTGGGTGCCCTTCGTCAGGGTGCCCATGAGGAGCGAGGTGCGGGACACGGAGGTCACGGTGGGCAGGGCGGCGGCCATTGCCCGCCGGTGCGGGGCGCCACCCTCGGGCAGCGGATCGAACTCCGCCCAGAAGCGGCGCAGTTCCTCGCCGAGTTCGTTCGCGATGGCCGCGCTCATGCCGTCGAGCACGAGCAGTAGCACCCGCCGTTCCTCACCGCGCCGGACGATCGGTCCGACCACGCGGTCGAGGAAGGTCTCGACGGTGAGCATGGAGCCGGGCTGGGTGCCGGCCTTCGTCCAGGTCGCCAGGGAGCGGGCGAAGGAGGCGTCGATCCGTCGGCGCCGGTCCCTGACGCGGGTGCCGAGGGTGTCGTAGGCGGCCTTGAGGACGGGGTCCGGGTCGCCACCTGCCTCGATGTGCTCCAGGGCGAGGTCGGCCCAGCCGGTCTCGGCGATGTGCCGCTGTATCGCGTCGGCGACGGTGGGCGTGTCGGCGGCCGGGTCGGTGGCGAGCCAGCCGGCGAGGCGCTGCCCCATGCGGGCGCGTTCGACGCGGGCGGACTCCTCCGGTTCGGCGGCGAGCCGGTGGCTCTCCAGTTTCCGTACGGCGTCCGCCACCGCGGCCGGGTCGCCGGCGGCGAGAGCCCGGCCGACGGCAGTGAACCGGGCCTCCAGTCCGCCGCGCAGGACGGGGCTCGCCGTGACGGCCTGCTCGGCGCCGAACTGGCGGGCCAGCGCGGCGGCCCGGTCGAGCACGGTGCCGGTGGTGCGGCGTGCCTCGCGGGCCCGGTCGGCGTCGGCGCCGCCGGTGCGGTGTCCGGCCGCCAGCAGTGTGGTGACGTACTCCTCGGCGGCCCGGCCGAAGACGGTCACCAGGGCGTCGAGCTGGTCGCCGAGCGCCGGGGGTTGGTCGCCGAAGTAGCGCTCGGCGCGGCCCCGCGCCCGGTACGTGTCGGGGGCGGGCTCGGCGTGTTGCCACAGGGCCGCGCACACCAGGCCGAAGGCGGCGGCGTCCGCGCCGCGTTCGGCGTCGACGAGGGCGAGCAGGGCGCGTCCGGCGAGGCCCGCCTGGTCTTCCTCGCCGAGGAAGGCGGTCAGTCCGGCGCGTTCGGGGCCGCGCAGGCCCAGCAGCCGTTCGGGGGCGCCGGGGCGGGTCGACCAGTGCAGCAGGGCCTGCGCGTCGAGCCGGTCGTCGCCGGGTCGGTGGGTGCCGCCCTCGGTGTCGTGGCGGCCGAGGCGCAGGCGGCGCTGGGCGAGCGCGGTGAGGGCGTACTGCCTCGACAGCCAGCCGCCGGGCACGGACGGCCAGCCGCCGGGCGGAGTGGCGTCGAGCAGAGCCTCGGCGGCCCAGTTGACGTCCTTGAGCCGGGGGTCGATCTGCCGGGCGCCGAACGCCTCACCCACGACCTCCCAGCTGTCGACCGTGTCGATGCGCAGTTTGTGGACGCGGGCGAGGATCGCCGGGTCGAGTTCGTGCTGCTCGCGGTCGGTGAGGACGACCAGCACGGCGGGGCCGGGGCGGCGGCCCGCCAGGTGGTCGAGGACGAGTTCGTGGACGGCGAGCGGGGACGGCGCCACCGCGACGCCGGCCGTGCGGCCCTCGCCCCAGACGGGTTCGGCGGGGCCGTCCCACCGGGGTGCGGACCGCAGCAGCACGACCCGGCGCCTGCCCCCGCCGTCTCCCGTCAGGGAGGCGGCGAGGTGCGTCTGGGAGGACAGGTACTGGGTGACGGTCGCGGTGTTCAGCCGGACCGCGCCCGGTGCGGCGGTGGCGGTGTCCGTCATTCGACGACCTGCCAGGTGATCTCGATGGTCGCGTCGGGGTGGCGGGTCGCCAGTTCGGAGAGTTCCGCCTGGAGTTCGGCGGCGGCCCGGCGCACGGTCGTACTGCGGCGTCCGGACTTCCGCGCCGTGCCGCCGCTCGCCGGGGAGGGCGAGGGGGTCTCCCGCGTCTGGGTGTACGGGATCCGCGGGTCGCTGGACGGGGTGCTCAGGGGCTGGTCGTCGGCCCTGTCCTGGGGCCTGGCGGGCGGGGGCTGCGGGGCGACCGCGGCCTGGCTGCGCTTGATGAGGGCGACGACCTCGCGCTGGGTGCGGATGAGGGCGTCGCGCAGATCGGCGGTGCGCTGGTCGTCGCGGGCGATGCCGCGCAGCGAGTCGAGCAACGCCTCGCCCTCGGGGCCGAGTCCCGCGGCCAGTTCCAGGGTGTCCCAGGGCGCGGAGGCGATGGCCTCCGCGACGGCGCGGGCCTGCACGATGGACGTGCCGTACCGGTCGGCGCTGGTCTCGCCCAGGTCGAACGAGGCGAGGGCTTCCACGGTCTTCTTCGCCCCGGCCGCGCCCTTGCCGGCCTCCGCCGTGAGCGCGTCCAGCAGGTGCAGACAGCGGCGGGCGAGGGCGAGTCGGCCGGTGTCGGCGGTCTGGTCGAGGCCGAGGAAGGAGGCGTGGGTCTCCAGTTGGTGCACCAGGTCGGCCGCGTGCTCCCGGTGGGCGCGGGCGACGTCGATGATCTGGCGGGCGAACTGGTTGACCATCCGGCCGCGCCGCAGCGCGGGCGGCTTCTCCCCGAAGATCACTTCGAAGCGCCGGCGTGCGGTGTCCCAGTCGGACTCGGCGGGCAGTGGCTGGCTGCGCAGCGCGTCGTGGTCCTTGATCGCGGACAGTTCGGGCGCGGGGTCGAGGACGGTGCCGCCGCGCACCCACACCCGGTCGTCCATCTCGGCGAAGGAGGCGACGACGAGCCGGGCGAGGAAGTCGGGCAGGCCGCGCGGGTCGGGCTTGTCCGTCCAGTCGGTGAGCGTGATCAGGGACAGGTCTCCGGTGACGCCCTGGGAGCTGGCGAGCTGCCGGAAGTGGTCGGCCCAGTAGCGGGACAGCTCGAAGTACGCCTCCTTCTGCTGCCCGAGACGCAGCGGCCCGGCGATGCGCTGCATGAGCCCGCGGTCGGCGGCCGGGACCTCGATGCGCCCGTCGCGGGCCTCGGCGGCGGCCCGGACGTGGGTGAACACCTTCTTGGCGTCGACGGGCCTGACGGCGGTGCCGGTGGCGCCGGGGTCGAGGTCGGGGTGGGCCGGGTACTGGTGGGCGAGCAGCGTGCCCGCGATGTGCCGGATGCCGTCGCGCAGGCTCTGACCGAAGGACAGGGTGAGGCCGTCGACGTCGGGCAGCGCGACGAGGTGGTCGTCGAAGTCGGGCACGACGTCGGCGGCCTGTTTCCGGGCGAGGCCGTACGCCTGCTTGAAGGCGCCCTTGACCTGCTTGAGCAGAGCTTCGCGCTGGGTCTCCAGGAGGCCCTTGGCGCGGCTGCGGTTGTCGGCGTTGAGGTGGCCGGCGTACTGGGTGTCGAAGCGGTGCTCGTCGGCGAGCGCCTTGTCGATGACGACGAGGCGCCGGAAGTCGGCGAAGCGCTGCGCGGACAGGTGGGCGGGCAGCCAGGCGACGGTGCGGGACCGCTCGCCCTGTTGGCGCTCGCGCAGCCGCTGGATCCGGTTGGCGTCCTCGACCGGGCCCCACTCGCCCTCGTCGAAGGGGAGGTCTATGGCGATGCGCCAGCGGCCCTCCTCCTGCGGCATCAGGTCGTGGTCGGGCAGTTCGTCCTCGTCGGCGACGTTGCCGAAGACGATCTCCGCGGTGCGGGCGGTGCCGCGCCAGGTGAAGTGGAGCTGGTCGCTCAACTGACCGTGCTCGACGCCCAGTTCCTTCGAGAGCAGACGGCGGGCGAGCGCGACGCGGTTGCCGGGGTTGTCGTTGACCTGGGCGTTGGCGATGACGGAGTCCACGTCGACGCCGGACAGCTCCAGCCGCACGCCCGGGTTGGCGTCGGTCCCGGTCTCCTTGATCTCGGGGAACCGGGCCGCCCACTCGGCGACCTTGTTCTTGATGATGCCGACCTCGGCGCCCGGAATGGGGGCGAGGACCGAGCCGTGGTTGAGCGCGCCGAGCCGACGGATGGTCAGGTCGGACAGGGCGGGCACGCTGGGCGCGAGCGCGGACAGCAGCAGGGTGCACACGAGCCGGTTGTCGCCGACGAACATGCGGCAGCCGCCCAGCCGCTTGGGGTCGGTGATGGACTCGGGCCGGTTGCGGTACTGCTCGATGTCGTCCTCGGTGACGTCGTACGAGCTGAGCAGGTAGGGCCGCAGCTTGGTCCGGTAGAGCTTGTCGGCGGCCTCGAAGACGACCTTCAGGCTGTCGGTGAACGGCTTGTCGCCGCCTTGCGCGATCACCGGGTAGAGGTCGCCGACGGGGATGAGCTGCCCGAGGCGTATCTCGTTGCGGTGGTCGGCGAGGAGCTGGCCCATCAGCTTCAGACCCGTGCGGGAGCGCTGCAGCGCGGAGGATATGTGGACGAGGGTGTCCATGAACGCCGGCGAGAACGGGTACGTCAGCCGGAACGACTCCGCGTCCGCGCCGGTGGTGCCCTTCTCCGAGCCCAGGAGGGTGTCCCAGACCTGGGTGCCGACCCGCTTGGTCTGCTCGAAGGCCGCGTCGACGAGCCGTTCCGCCTCGGCGTCCCTGGGCTTGAGGAGGCGGGCGTGGGCGATCTGCGGGAGGTTGCGGTCCTCCAGGGTGATCTTGTCGAACCGGCCGGAGGCCAGGTTCAGGGTGTCCTGGATGGACGACTCGGCCGCGCCGGACACCTCCTCGCCGACCAGTTCGCGCAGGTCGCGCTGGCGGGCGATGAACGACACGACGGGGATGGCGCGGCGGGCGTCGCCGCCCTCCACGAAGTTCGTGATCTTGCTGGCCTCGCGCGCCACGAACTTCTGGTCGTGGATGAGGGTGGCCAGCCACAGGATCAGCTCGTCCATGAACAGGATCAGCCCGTCGTAGCCGAGCGACTTGGCGTGCTCGGCGATGACCGACAGACCGGCGTCCAGGGAGATGAAACCGTGCTCGTCCTCGGCGGCGTTCCTGGCGAAGCCGGGCAGGAGGTTCGTACTGGCGTCGTTGACCAGCTTGGCCCGCAGCTCGGCCGGGGTGGAGGGGTTGCGGAGGTTGAGCGGGACGTCCGCCTCGTGGCTCTCCTCGGCGGCGAGCGCGGTGTCCAGGAGCTGCGGGGTCCAGGCGAAGCCCTCGCCCCACTCGTCCTCGTCGTCATCCTCCGCGTCGCTGCCACCCAGGCCGCGGATGACGGCCTCATCGCCTGTGCTGGCGCGGAGCGCGCGGATGTCGGCGAAGAGGGAGTCGGTCCGGTACACCTGCGGGGTCGGGGCGTCCGGGTGCAGCTTCTTGACGTGGTGCACGTACCCGCCGAGGACGCGCTGCTCCAGGGCCTTCGCGCCGAGCATGTGGTACGGCACGAGCAGGAACTTCTTGCCGTCCGACTGCAGCCACTCGTGCCTGGTCAGCACCGGGTCGAACTCGGTGCGGGCGCGGGCGGCCTGGTGACCGCTGAGCAGCGCGTACAGCACGGCCATGAAGTGCGACTTACCGGAACCGAACGAGCCGTGCAGGTACGCCGCCTTGGAGCGGTGCCCGTCCAGCGCGGACTTGATGAGGGCCAGCGCCTCGTCGAAGTTCTCCAGCAGCCGCTCGGTGACGACGTAGTCCTTGAGCGCGTGCTGAGCACCCTCGGGTGTCGTGGCCTCGGCGAGGGACAGCACGAAGTCCGAGGTGGAGATGGACTCCTTGATGTCGATGACATCGCGGAGGAGGGGCTGCTGGGCCATTGCAGGTTCTCGCTCTCCCTGACGGTGGTCGGTGCTGCTGCTCGTACACGGTGTCGTGCCGGATCCGCCCCCCGGACCCGAAGCCGGTCCGGGGGTGGGACGGGGCTCGGAGGTAGGGATGGCCGGTGCGGTGGGCCGGCCGTCCTCGCCGGTGGCGAGAACGGATCCGGTCGTGCGGCGACCGGACGGGAACGACGCTCACGGCATCGGCCGGTTCGGGTCAAACGGGTTCGCGGCGTCTGCAGTCCTCGTCCCCCTCGTACCGAACGTCACCCGTACGGCCTGCGCACAGCACCCTACATCGGTACTCCCAACACCCCTATGCCGTACGTATTTTCGCCCACCGGCCCTCCGTGCACCGCGCCTTCGAACGCGTCGAGGGTCAGCTGCCAGGGCAGGGCGGGCGGGCCCGTCACGGAGCGACCGCGCGCACGAGGAGCGTCCCGATGTGCCCCGGGTGAGGTGCGTCGAGCACCCGTGCGTCGGCCGTGACGAACCCGGCTCGGGTGAGCAGGCGCTCCCAGACGGCCGGCCGGTAGCTGTAGCGGTAGGTGAACATCGCCTTTCCGGCGAAGCCTCCCTTGTACATGCCCTGCGGCCCGTACGCGCCGGGGATGGCCGGCGGCTGCGAGAACACGAAGACGCCACTGGGCCGGAGCCTCCGGCGGACCAGGGGGAAGAGACGGCCCGGGTCGGTGAACCAGGCGGCTCCGAAGATCGAGTAGATCGCGTCGTACACCTCCTCGTGCTCGCTCAGGTACTCCAGCACCTCGGAGCACACGAACTCCGCGCCGGTGCCGTGCCACTTGGCCGTGCTCTTTTCCACCATGACGGGAGACAGGTCGACACCCCGAGCGGCGACGCCGCGCTCGGCGAGGTGGGCGAGGGCGCGGCCTGTGCCGCAGCCGATCTCCAGCACGCGGCGCGGGTCGCCCAGCAGCTCCGGGCCGGGTCCGTGACCGGCGTACTGGGTCCAGCAGAAGCTCGGCTCCGTGTCCTCCCTGAAGGCGGAAGCGGCGAACGTGTCCCACAGCTCCGTCTCGGCGGCGATGTCGTGTTGTGCGGGCAAGGCGATTCCTCTTCGCGGGGGCCGGCCCCCTGTCCTCCCAGGGCACTGACGACAGGGGCCAGGGTGGGGCCGTTCAGTGACTGTCGGGGACCTTGTTGTCACACGGTGAGCAGTCCGTGCCGTCGATCGCCCACAGCTCCTCGTCGATGTCGAAACCGATCGACTTCAGGAAGTCCGCCGAGCGCAGGCACGGGCCGTCACGACGGCGCTCGACGAACGGGGCATGGTGCTTGTAGCGCCGGCGGACCCGGCCCGCGCCTCCGTCGAAGGCGGAAGGCCGCTCCCTTGAGCCGCCAGGAGGGTACGCGCGGCGTCAGGACCTGGGACCCTCCAGCCTGGGGGCAGTGGTGTCCGCGCCGTGCTGCTCAGCGTGTGCTGCGGCGAAGGTCTCGTGCTCTTCCACGACTTCGCCGTCCATGACGTCTCCCTCCGTCACTCGGCGTGACGGTTCCGCCAGTGGCAGGCCGGCGAGGTGCTTCTTGAGCCTCTTGGCCATCGGAAGGTAGGTCGCGAAGGTGAGCCCGCCGGAAACGGCAGCCCCTACGAGAGGGATGGCCTTCGAGACGGTCGTCGCGAAGGACTGTGTCGTCATCCTGACACCGAGATAACCCGCGACCCTTTTCACCAGGGGGTAGACGACCCCATGGGTGAGTGCCTTCTGAGGTAGCTTCTTGGCGACCTGCTCCGCCATCAGCCCCGCGACTTTCCCCACCCCAACGTTCGCCGATTTGGTGCCGAACATCACGCCGAAGAACAGAGTGAGCACCCCCTTGGTCGCGTCATCGACGCCATCGCCCTCGTCGGAGAACAGATCGGGCCAGCTGTAGAGATAGGCGAGCTTCTGCGCGATACGCAGCATGTGGCCGACGTACTGGGCCGTGTCGGCGGGCACCGTGGCGGGAAGGGCGAGGATGCCGGGTATCCCGGCGGCGGCGGAGAGGGCGCTGACCTTGGCCGTCTCGTAGCGGATGGAGTCGTTGGCCGCTTTCTCCAGAACGTCGACGGCGATACCCGCCGCCGCGGGGGTCTCTTCGATCGCCCGGCGGATCTCGTCCTCGGTACAGTGGCGCGCCAGCGCCGTGCGGAGGTACGCCTCCCGCTGGATACGCACACCGGGGAGCTTGGCCGCCGCCACCAGCACTGCGAAGAAGCGCGACTCGGGATTCTCGATGTCTTTGCCCTGTTTCATGGCAGGAACCTACAACAGCCCCGCTTTCCATGGGCCGGACCGAACCAACTGCGGTGACGCCTCGTCGGGTGCGGGCCGGTGGCGTGCGGGCCGGGTCCACCACGCTGCCGGTCGCCACCCGTTGAGGCGCCCCCGTCGTCGGGAAGCGAGCGGCTGTGGGAGGACGTTGGTCGGTGTGGCGGCCCACGCCGACGCGGGCACCCGGCGAGCAGGGCGCCGGGGCCGCTGAAGGTGTTGCGGGAGCGGACATGCGCAGGGCCCTCGGCAAGCACACGCCCGCCGGAGGGCCCTGCTATCGGCGCCATCTCCGTCAGCGTGCCGCGAACTCCAAAAAGGCGACCCACGCCGCGGGTTCCACGGCCAGTGCGGCACGGGCTATGTCCTTCGAATCACGGACGTGAACTTTGCCAGGGCAGACGGCGACCTCGACACACTGACCGCCCTCAGCGCCGCTGTAGCTGCTCTTGACCCAGACAAGCGCAGGCGCGGGACCGCGCTTTGCTTCAGCGTTCATCTCTCTCCCAACAGCTTCTCGATGAAGGCCAGGGACTCACTCGGGGTGAGAGCCTGCGCTCGGATAATCCCATAACGCGCGGACAGCGCATTGACCGCATCTCGCTCCGTGACCAGTGTGCTCCGTCCTTGCGCCTCCATGTAACCGACCTGTTGCCCCTGCCTTGGAACCAGCAAGGTAAACGCGCCGTCCACACCAGCATTGTCCTGACGGTCAAGCGGCATCATCTGAAGCTCGACGTTCCGCTTCTGTCCGAGCAGCAGCAGTTGCTCAAGCTGTCCACGCCACACCTGCTCACCGCCGAGCGGTCGCCGTACAACCGGCTCCTCCATGACGAAGCTCAGCAACGGGGCGGGCCACCTGTCGAAGATTTCCTGTCGTGCGAGCCGCGCCGCAACGCGCTGTTCGATAGTCGCCTCGTCGAGCAGCGGACGCCGCATCTCCAGCAGAGCCCGCGTGTACTCCTCTGTCTGCAACAGGCCGTTCACCACGTGGGTGTCGTACACGAATAGCTCGCCGGCCTCGGCCTCCAACTTGGCCGCGTCCCGGAAGAACGCCGGATACTGAGCCCGAGCCACCTCCTCCTTGCTCGCGCTCAACACTCCACCTGCTTGCAGCACTTCATCCGCCTGGTCGATGAACTTCGGCGGCGGAATGCGTCTCGCCTGCTCGAACGACGCGATCGTCGAGGCCGAGTACCCGGTCAGCGACCCGAGCCTCGCGCGGTCCAGGCCCGCCCGCTCCCGGAACAACTTCAACTGCCGCCCGAACACGCACAGCATGCCCCTCCCGACCTCGTACTCCGGCTGCTGAACCTCGTCGTCCACGCCGCAGCTCCTCTCGTACAACCGCCCAGTCGGCCAACTCGGGGCCCGGGGATCGGTCACGCCCACCACCATGTACAAGCGCACCGACAGCGTGTACAGCTCCTGCCCGTCAGCGCATCACTCCTGGTCAACGCTACGCAGAGTCCGACACCGTTGGCCCTGTGAATCCAGCGACTCCCCCGAACGGGCATATCCCGCAGCGTCCCGCACCCGAACGCGAGTTCACCATGCGCTTCACGTCAACGTCGCGCGGCGCCCGCCTCGCCCGCCGGCTCGTCTCGCACCGCTTGAACGACTGGGGCCACGACTACACGACCCAGGTCAACGAGACGCTCACCCTCATCACGGCGGAACTCGCCGCTAATGCCGTACGTCACGGCCACGTCCCCGGCCGGGACTTCCACGTCCGGCTCACCCTGGCCGAGGGCACCTTCCGCATCGAGGTGACCGACACCCGCGCCGAGAAACAGCCTCCGACCAACCCCCCGGCCATCGACTCGCTTTCCGAGTCCGGCCGGGGCATGCTTCTGGTCGCCACCCTCGCGGACAACTGGGGCGTCAGCCCCCGCCGGACCGCCCCGGGCAAGACCGTGTGGGCCGAGTTGCACGCGCCGCCCCAAGGCCACCCGCTTACGCACCGGGTGGCCCCTGAACCGACGGATATCGATCTACTCCTGGCTACTGCTTCGCTGTTGCACGGCGTCCCCGGGTCGCGGCCGGGGGCCGCCAGGCGCGGAGGTCGTCGTCGGTGAGTCCGTGCTCGCCCTGCATCTGCTGGCGATAGCCGGCGAAGAAGTCCGCCGGGGAGCCGCTGTAGAGCATGTCGAACTCGTTGTGCCACTGGTACAACCACGGCTGGAGTTCCAGCAGGCCGGCGAGGAACGGGGTGATTTCCTCGGTGGACAGCGCGGTGTTGGTGAAGTACGTCGCCAGCGCTTGGGCCTGCTCGCGGTGGTCCCAGCCGGCCCAGCCGTAGAGGTCCGGAGTGGCGGCGTTGGTCTGCCCGTAGGAGATGAACCGCTCCTTGGGCACGTCCAGCTTGCCGCGTGCCCGCCAGTAGGAGGGGCGGAGGAAGTCGGCCGAGGTGTACTTCGGCGGCACGGGTATGGAGTCCCGGATCTTCCGCTTCGTCTGTTCGTCGGGCTCGGCGTCCTCCTTGCGCTGGAGGTCCCACACGTGCTCCCAGTCGGCGCGCTTCTTCAGGCCGGAGGGCTTGTAGCGCAGGGCGGCGAGGAACGGCACGTGCTCCTCGGTGATCAGCTCGGCGACGACCTTGGGCAGGTCCTTACGGGGCGCGTAGAGCTTGGCGACGGAGACGAAGTCCTCGTCACGGGAGAGGGCGTCGGTGAGGCGGGCCAGGGTGAGGATGGTGGGCTGGCCGTTCTCGTCGAACCAGAGCTCGCGCTTCTCCATCCGGTCGAGCAGCCAGGAGCGGAGGGCCTTCTCCTGGAGTGCGTCCCACCCCTCGGTGGCCCAGCGGCGCTTGTACTCGGGACGCTCGATCATACCGATGGCACGGTTCGACTCGATGGCGTCGATGCGCTTCTGGACGACCTCCCGGTAGGGGGCGGGCCAGTGAGCGGGGATCTCGGTGACAGGGGTGAACCGGTGATTGTAGTGCTCGAACCAGGTTGTGGTGACCTCGCCGCGTTCGATTTTGCGTGCCAGCACGATCGCGAAGGCACGCTCAGCGGGAGCGATCTCCGGGATCTCCTCGACGGGTGCTGTGATCTCCTCGTCCAAGAGTCCGTAGAGGGCATAGACCTGCCAGTCCAGCTCCTCCTGCAACGCGATCATCCGTGCTCGGGTGGATTCCCACTTCTCGCGCCCAGCGCGCAAGGCAGCCACAGTGGGTACAGCAACGGACACGATGGCGGAAGGAGCAGTAGAGGCAAGTTTTTGGGCAAGGCCATCCAGTGAGGCGCCGAGCTCTGCAGGGAATTCGACCGGGATCGGGAATTCTTCGAGCTTGGTTCCGGTGAACTCGAAACGGTGCTCCCACGGTTCGTCGGCGCCCGCCACATCCGCGCCGGGGCGCCCCTTGTCATGACTGACCTGCCGAAGCCAGAACCCAGCCGTGGAACTGTTGAGCAGCCCGAGCAACCGCAGGTGCTCCTCCTCACTCGCACCCTCCCGCAGCTTGATCACCGGCGCAGTTCGAATGAAACCGCTTAGATCGCGACGCAAAGTAAACTGGTTGTGCGTGGCAACGAAGGAGAAGGCGATCAAGAAGGGCGACCAATAACGCCTACGATTAAAGCTAGAGAATTCGAACCATGTCAGCCCTTGCTCTTCTTGCGTACCAGAAAGAGCCTTACGCCGACGAAGAAGCACGCGGTTGCGCCAGAGGATACGCTCAGTCGCATTATCGATCTGCGCAGTTTGCGTCGCGTCTTCATAGGGAAACAAAGTGCCGATGCCATCTTGGACACCCCATTCCCTGACGGACGCACCCCCATAGAACGGTCGAATGTGCCTGGTAGGGACGCCCAATCGCCGTGCGGCGGCCTCTCCAATCATGTAGGCATCGTCTTCTCGGGTTACAGCACAGAACCCAATGCTTTCTGCCTCAGACGAAAGTTTGGTTACTTGCGCGTCCTCGATTTTAGCGTTCAACTCCAGGCCGCCGTCAGTTAGAACCCAGGGCTGGCGCGCGAAGTATTGCATTCGATCGAGATCATCCACAGATACCCACTGACTCACAGAGCCAGGCTTGTCAATCTGTTCAATGATCGCCTGCCAGACCAATCCCTTTTCGGCATCCTTCGGCGCAGAGGGCTCGCCCTGCACACTGCGAACCGTACGAATCGCCGTCGATCGACCACTTCCAGCACGACGCTTGCCAATCAGGATGACCGTCGGTGTACCGTGACCGGGAATGTAGGCACCAGACGTGTCAATTACCTCGGTGAGCTCAATCTCGTGAGCGAAATAGTTTTCGATGAGCTTGGTACCGAACTCCCGCTTCATGAACGAATTTGCAGTGATCTGCCCGACCATACCGTAGCCGTTGCCATCAGCATCACCGCTCTTAGCCAACTCGAAGAACCGTTGAGCAAATGGCACCGACAGCGCATATTGCATAGCGCACGCATTGTACAAACCCTTGTACAATGAATTAAGCTGCTTATCTTTCACCGTGATGTATGGCGGATTGCCCACGACCACGTGATACCGCCCCTGCTGCAGGATACCAGGATGCTCTTGCATGTCCTCGGTGGCGTATGCGAAGGTAGCCAACTCATCGGCATCCTGGCCATCTAGGCCGTCAAAAAGGCCCATCTGGCGGGACTTAATTAGTGAATCACCGATCGCCAAATGCATCGGCCACTCGTACTTCGCCGCCTCCGCCAGCGTGCGAAGGTCACTCGCCGCCATAGCCGCAACCAGCAGCCGGAACCGGGCAATGGCCACCGCAAACGGGTTGATGTCCACTCCGTGCACCGAGTCCAGCGCGGCCCGCACCCGCTCGTGCACGTCCTTGCCCGGATGGCCCTCGGCCCACAGCCGCACCAGCCGCCGGAACGCCCCCAGCACGAAGTGCCCCGACCCGCACGTGGGGTCGATCATCTTCAGTTCCTCGTACCCGAACTCCCGCACCGCCGGGTTCATCGTGCGGTCGAGGATGAACTCCTCCACGAACTCCGGTGTCTGGAGCAGCGCGTACGTCTTCCGGGCGGATTCGCTCAGGTCCTGGTACAGGTCGCCCAGGAACCGGGTGTCCCAGCCCTCGGTGCCGTCCTCGTTCAGCGGGTCGGTGAAGTCGTGGACGAGGACGCCCGCCTCATCCCTCTGCCGCCAGAACTCGACCAGCTCGCGCGCACCGTCGTGCGAGAGCGGGATCTGGTAGAGCGGGTTGTGCCGTTTGTCGAAGAGGAGCCGGCCCGCCTGGCCCTGGCCCAACTCGTCGAAGGCCTTCTCCAGCCAGCCGCGGTAGGTCGGGTCCTCGTCCGACTCCACGTAGGCGTCGTACCGCGCCTCCGCCAGCTCGCGCCGGTCACCGTCCGGCCCGGTCAGGTAGGGCTCGGGGATCAGCCGGTTGTCCTCGCAGAACCGCACGAAGACCGTACCCAGCACCCACGCCACCGCGACCTGCGTGACCCGCTCGTCCAGCCACGAGTTCCAGGTCGCCGCCGTGCGCCCGAGCTTGCGGGCCCGGTCGTACTCGGTCCGCAGCCGGACCTCGACCTCGGATAATCCCTTCACCTGCTTGCCCAGGTCGGCCTCGACCGCCTTGACCTGCCGCTTCAGGTCGTCCAACAGTGCCTTGCGGTCGATCACTTCGCGTCCCCCTCGACACCACTCGCCACGTTCTCGCCGGACCCGCGGTGGCGGTTGCCCACCCACGTGTCCGGAAGCTGGATCCACTCCCCCAGGCCGGCCTGGTACGGCACGGCCACCTGCCCGAGCCTCGGCTCGCGTGAGGGGTCGCTCTGCGGGACCAGGAGCCACAGCCCCCGTCCGCCCCGCCGGGCCGCCGACGCCAGCCGGTCCAGGACGCCCATCGCGTCGTACCGGGCGAACGCTCCGGCCTCCGTCAGCAGCACCGGACCGCTGCCACCGTTGCCCAGCAGCTCGGCGATGTGGGGCTCGACCGAGCCCCACGCCGTGCGCGCGTACTCCGTGAACCGCACCGCGCCCTTCGAGCCCGGCTCGGCGGCGTCCGCCTTGAGCAGGGTCTCCCAGGTGGGCTTGGTGCCCGGCGTGACCTGTGCGCGCAGGGCGTCGAGGAACAGTTCGGTCACCGAGACCGCCTCCGCTCCCAGGCGCTCGCTGCGCAGCCCGTTCACGGCCTCCCGCACCGACCGCTGCCCCACTGTCAGCACCCGGAATCCGTCCCGGCGGGCCGAGGCGAGGAGCCGTTCCTCCGCGCGTACCGCGCCCGCGAGCTGCGGGTCGTCGGCGTACCGGGTCACCGCGCCCGTACGTGTCGAGTGCCGCCACACGCCTGTGGTGAGGTAGCTGGAGGCGTCGTCCACCCGCGTCGGCAGATAGCGGAGCGTGCCCGTGTCCTCGCGCGTGCCGAGCGACAGCTCGAAGCCCGCGTCGCGCAGGGCCTTGGTGAGCGGGCCGCCGGTCGGCAGCTCGTGGCTGGTGCCGCCGCGCCCGTCCGGGACGACCAGTTCGGGGAAGCGGGCGCGGACCCGCTCGTGTACGTCCTCGGCGGTCAGGCCGGGCTGGCGGCCCTCGGGTACGCCCGGGATCCAGCGGACCAGGCCGGCCTGGGTGAGGCGCAGTGCGCGGACGAGCGGCAGGTCGCGCGGGTAGATCTCCAGGCGCGGGGTGGCAGCGGCGTTCGCGGACGCGGCGGCGGCCAGTTCGACCATGCGCCGCTCGTCCCAGTCGATCGTGCCGGGCGGCACGGTCAGCGCGCCCAGTTCGGCCAGCACGGTGGCCGCCGTCGGCAGGGTGTCCAGTTTGGCGAGCCGGTCGGCCGTCCTGCCGAGGCGGGTGGCGTACTCCAGCAGGCCGGGGGCGGTCGGGGTGTCCGGGCCGTCGTTCTCGCGCACGTCGAGGGCGAGCAGGCCGGCGCCCAGCGACGCGTCGGTCGCCTTGCGGTTCGGCTGGTGCTGGAACTCGGCCTCCTGCGGCACCAGTTGCTCGGCCTCGACGACGGCCCGCACCGCCGCCAGGGCCATCGCGCGCCGCTGCTCGCGTCCGGCGAGGTGGGTGCCGCGCCGCACCGCGAGGGCGTCGGCGATCTCCACGGCGGAGGCGACGCGCCCCATGCCCACCAGCAGGTCGATGATCTCCTCGCGCAGCGCCCGGACGGCGGGCTCCGCCTTCCAGCGCTTGCGTTCCTCCTTGAGCATCTGCGGGATGCGGCCGTGGCTGAGGCCGAGCGCTTCGGCGACGTCCTTCTGCTTGGGCCAGACGCCGATGTCGGGCAGGGCGCCGTGCTCGTCGGGCAGGCGCAGCAGCAGCCGCACCATCTCCGCCTTGTTGCGGTTTGAGCCGTTGTTGTTGACGGCGGGCACGAAGACGGTGGCGAGGGTGTCGAGGCTGACCGAGCGCAGGGTGCGGGGGGACAGCGCGCCCGCCGGCCCGTCCGTCGCGAGCTGCCCGGTGAGGGCCGACTCGGCGGCGGTGAGCTGCTCCAGTTCCTCCTTGGCCTCCGCCCGCCCCTGCGGGGTGAGCGGTGAGACGGGGGCCTCGCGCAGTCGCTCGCCCCACTCGCGCTGCCGCCGCTGGACCTCGTTGCGGGTCTTGGCGCCGAGGCCGGGGGCGTTGACGAGCTTGCGGCGGCTGTAGTCCAGGAGTTCGCCGACCGTCGTGATGCCCAGGCCGTAGAGGAAGGACTGGGCGGCGGGGCTGAGGCCGGAGACGGTCAGCGGGGTGTCGAGGGCGGCCTCGGCGGCGAGGCGGTCGCGCTGCTGCTCGGCGGTCTCCGGCTCGGCGTCGGCGATCCCCGCGGCGGTGCCCTCGGCGGGCGCCCCCTGCCCGGTGGCCGCGACGGCCGGGTGGCGGGTGCGGTGGCTGGAGGGGACGGTCCGCGAGGCGTCGAGGAAGACCTTGCGCCAGGCGTCCCGCATCGGCTTCAGCTCGGGGTACCGCTTGGCCGCGTCGCGGTGCAGGGCCTTCTGGAAGAAGGCGACGAGTCCGTCCCGCACGGCCGGGTCGAACGCCTCGGCCGCTATGGTCGGGTACGGCCACTCCTTCGCGTCGGTCATGCGGGGCGGGACGCTGCCGTCGCCCCACTTGGGCAGCTCGCCGGAGGCCATCTGGTGGAGGGTGACGGCGACGGCGTACCGCTCGGCGTGCGAGTCGTAGGAGCCGCGCGTGATGACGTCGACGAAGGGGTCGAGGTAGCCCTCGGTGCCCGCGTCGGTGTTCTTCGCCGGGTAGCCGGCGAGCGAGAAGTCGATGAGGACGAGCTCGCGGGTGCGGTTGGGGCGGATGCGGACGGCGATGTTGTCCGGCTTGATGTCGCGGTGCCAGATGCCCTCGCCCTCCAGGAAGTCGACGGCGCCGAAGAGGTAGTCGCCGTACGCCTCCAATTGGTCGACCGGGAGGCGGCCGTGCTCGCGGAGCTGGCGGGCGACGGTCTCCTCGCGGCGGCGCGGGCGGCCCGTGCCCTCGGTGCCCTGGCCGGCGTCGTCGCGCTCGTCGCCGACGTACTCCAGCGCCAGGACGGTGCGGCCGCCGATGTGCAGCGGCTCGGGCTCGACGAGGCGGATGATGCCGGAGTGGGGGCGCAGGCGCCCCATGGCCTCGGCCTCGCGGACGAGGATCTCGCCGCGGCTGTCGGAGAGGGCGACCTTCAACACGGCCAGCGGGCGGGTCCTGCGGGCCTCGGCCTGAAGGTCGCGGACGAGGAAGGCGCGGCTGGTGGAACCGGTGCCCAGGCGGCGGCGGACCTCCCAGCGGCCGGCGAGCACGTCGCCGGCAACGGCCTCCAGCGGGTCCTTGTCGGCGGCCGTCTCCTCATCGCCCTGCCCGTCGGGGCCGGTGGCCGTCGCCGTGGCGGGGGCGGTCAGGGAATCCTCGACGACCTCCAGCAGCTCCAGGAACTCGTCGACGCTGGAGAGGCGCCGGCCGGGCCGGTAGGCGGTGGCGGCCTGCACCAGCTCGTCCACGTCCTCGGAGAGTCCGTCCACCAGGGAGCTGGGGCGCAGGCCCTCCCCCGCCTCCAGGCGGGCCAGCAGCTCGGCCTGGCCGGCGGCCGGCGCCTTGCCGGTCACCAGCAGGTAGGTGAGGACGCCCAGCCCGTACACGTCGAGGTAGACCGGGTCGGGGTTGAGGGCGGTGAGCTCGGGCGCGAGGTAAGGGTCGGCGTCGTCGGCCAGGTGCATCGCGGACAGCGCGGTGGGCGCGAACCGGGTCATGCCCTGGCCCTGCGAGGAGTCGCCGCTGCGCTGGGTGGCGATCTGCCAGTCGGAGATCTGCAATTGCGGGGTGAGCCAGGCGGCCTCCTCCCCGACGGCCCGGCCCTTGCCGCCGCGCGGCCGGGGGACGACGAGCACGGAGCGGGCGGCGAGCGCCCGGTGGTGGATGCGGCTGGCGTGCGCGGAGCGGACGGTCTCGGCGAGCTGGCGCACCAGCGCCATCCGGCCGAGGATGTCCAGCTTCTCGCCGTACTGGACCAGGTACTCGTCCAGCTTCAACGTGTGCGGGTGGTGGTCGAAGATCAGGGCGGGCCCGGCGGCGTGACCGGAGGGGAAGTACTGCTTGAGCTGGACGGCGCCCGGATGCCGGAAGCGGCCCAGCACGGCGGCCTCGCGGCGGGCGGCGTTCTCGACGGACCGGCGCAGGGAGGCGTCGGAGCCGCGCTCGCTGAGGTAGATCCGGACGCGCGCGGCCTCGGGCAGGTCGCTGTGGCGGGCGAGGTAGTCCGCCCAGGTGGGGCCGGAGTCGAATGACTTCCGCTCCAGCTCGTAGGGGCCGACCTTGTACTGCGCGTCGCTCTTGCGGATGCCGATGTTCTTCAGGGCCGCCGCGATCTCGCGGGAGCCGGTCGCGGTGATGCGGCGGCGCTCGTCGCGCGGGGGCTGCTTGAGCATCTCGACCAGCTCGTCGACGGTGTGGACGCCGTTCCGGTCGTGGGCGGGCAGCCGTACGCGCAGGCCGTCGTCCGTGAAGCAGACGGCCTCGGCGACCCACACCCGCTTGCCGCCGGTCTGCGCGAGCAGGCCGGCCAGCTCCTTGGCCTTGCGGTTGACCAGGTGCAGCGGGTTGCCGTGGGTGCGGCGCCGGCCGCCGGGCGTGGTCTGCACCCAGGTGCCGTTCTCGGAGGTGACCGAGCCGTGCCAGTCCTTCAGCTCGACCATGCACACGCCGCCGGGCGCGACGACCAGCAGGTCGACCTCGCGGACGTGACCGGTGTTCGCGGTGAAGGTGAAGTTGGACCAGGCCCGCCAGGGGTCGGCGTCCGGTAACCGCTCCCGGATCGCCTCCAAGCCGCGTCGTTCGTGATCGAACTCGGACTCGGTGACCGTGACCCACCGGCCTTCCCGCATGTGCCGTCCCCGCCTGTCGATCCACTCGCTCGGCCTGCCGGCGATCACTCACCGTGGGCAGGCCAACGCGCCCCTGAATCATGCTAGTTGATGATCTGACAAAGAGTGAACAAGCGCGGACGGGCTCCGCAGGGAGGGCCGGCTCTCTCCGCGGACCCCTGCGTCGGCGGACCTCAGCGGGCGGTGTGGGTGAGGAAGTTCGTCCAGGCGGCCGGGGAGACGGAGAGGATGGGACCGTCCTGCTCCTTGGAGTCGCGGACATACACGGTCTCCGGCCGGTACGCGACCTCAAGGGCTACCGGGGCGTCGGCCGCACGGTCCGCACCCCGTGCTGGGGGCGGTGGGAGACTCTTTCCACCGGTCAACAGGCGGTCAACCGGTCCCACGCGAAGATCCGCGCCCTCGTCGAGCAGGCCATGGCCACCCTCAAGTCCTGGCGCCTCCTGCGCAGGCTCCGGTGCTCGACCACCCGCATCACCGGCCTCGTTCAGGCCGTCCTCACCCTGCATCTGGCTAGCTCAGAACGATGATGGAAAAGCCTCACTGCCAACTGTCCTGCTGACCCGCCCGGTTCAGCCGTGGATGGTGGCGAGCCAGTCGGTCAGCACTCTGTTGACCTCGTCGGGGCGTTCCTGCTGGATCCAGTGGCCGCAGCCGTCCAGGATGTGGGAGGCGGACAGGGCGGGGAGGGTGGTGGGGTAGGCGTCGATGGCGTCGGCCATCCAGGTGGTGGAGGCGTCCAGTGCGCCGCCGATGAACAAGGCGGGCTGCGTGATCGGGGCTCCGCGGTGGGAGGCGAGGTCTTCCCAGTCGCGGTCCATATTGCGATAGCGGTTCAGGGCGCCGGTCAGGCCGGTGCGCTCGAACTCTCCGGCGTAGACGTCGAGGTCTTCCTCGCTCAGCCAGGCCGGGAGCGGGCCGGCAGGGAAACGGTCGCGCAGCCGGCCGCCGTGGGCGACGAAGTGCGGGTCGGGCTCGCCCTTGGGGGGCATGGTGTCGGCGGACAGGGCCGCGTAGAAGCCTGCGAGCCAGCCCCGGACGTCGGGCTCGATCTCCGTCTCGGCGCGGCCGGGCTTCTGGAAGTAGGAGACATAGAACTCCTGCTCGGGGCCGCCGATCTGGCCGAAGACGTCGGTGGGCCGGGGGCCACCGGGTGGCGCGTAGGGGACGCTCAGCAGGCCGACGGCCCGGAAGACCTCGGGGCGGAGCAGGGCGGAGGTGGCGGCGATGTTGGAGCCCCAGTCGTGGCCGATGACGACCGCGTTCTCCTCGCCGAGGGCACGGACGACGGCGACGTTGTCCTCCACCAGGTCGAGCATCCGGTAGGCATCGGTCACGGCGGGCTTGGAGGAGCGGCCGTAGCCGCGTACGTCGATCGCCACCGCCCGGTATCCGGCTTCGGCGAGGGCCGGGAGTTGGTGGCGCCAGGAGTACCAGGACTCGGGGAAGCCGTGCACGAGCAGGACCAGCGGACCGGTGCCCTGCTCGACCAGGTGCAGGCGCCCTGCAGGGGCCTCGACGGTGCGGTGGCGGAGTACGGGGGCTGGCTCGGATCTCATGGGAACTTCTCCTCGGTTCGCGGACGGTCGGCGGTTACCTGTCGATCATGCGGCGCGGCGGCCACTCGGCGCGATCAGCGTTGCCATCCTGGCAAACTTGCAGGCAGGGTGATGCAACGGCACGGCGGAGAGGAACAGCGACAGTGGCAGAGGACGACGTGGCCCAGATGCTGGCGGCAATGGGGTCCCGGCTGCGGGCCGTGCGCGAGCGCCGTGGCGTCACACTCGCCGATGTCAGCCGCGCGACCGGCATCTCGTCCAGCACCCTGTCGCGGACCGAGACGGGTCGGCGCAAGCCCACCCTGGAGGTGTTGCTGCAGCTGGCGAAGGAATACGAAATTTCCCTCGACGAGCTGGCCGGCACCGCACCCGCTCCTGCCGCCGAGCCCCGCAGTACGGCGCCGCACAGCTTCGGCGACGACAAGGCGGTGTTGCCGCTGACCCGGTACGTCGGCGGCCTGCACGCCCACAAGCATCTCCTGCCTGCCGTCGCGGAGCCGCCAGGGCGGCCCCGACAGGTGTCCCACGAGGGCTACGAGTGGCTGTGCGTCCTGTACGGGCGGCTGTGGCTCGCACTCGGCAGCCAGGACCTCGTCCTGACTGCCGGAGAAGTCGTTGAGTTCGACACCCGCATCCCCCATGGAGTCGCGAACGCTGGATCCGACGGACCGGCCGAGTATCTGATCATGTTCGGGCCTCAGGGAGAACGTCTACGGCCGCGTACCCCTCCAGCAGCTGGTCGCGGAACTGATGATGGAAAGGCTTCATTGAGCATCACCGCCCGCGCGTACGCCTCCGTCTGAAGCAGGCCGGGCACCACCCGGCACTCGTACGTGCACAGGCTCACCGCCGTCGCCTCCAGTTGCGCCCACAGCCGGAACCACGACGCCAACCCCGGTTGGCGCGTGATGTGCCGCGCCGCCGCCCGCAGCACGCCGAAGGCGTCCAGGGCCTCCTCCGCCCGCTCCACGAGATCGTCCGGCGGCAGCCGCCGGCCCTGCTCGACCGAAGCGACGAAGTGCGGTGAGTAGCAGACCAGCGGCGCGAGTTGCTCCTGGGTGAGCGATACCCGCTCGCGGAACGTCTTCAGAACGGCCCCGAAGACCTTGAGGCTGTCGGACGTCCCCGGTCCGGGACTGCTGCTCGCCATGGGCGACCCCCTCATCGCGCCTGCCTGACTTGTCGTACGGCTCAACGAGCCGGGGAGACCGTGGTGCTCGTACGCTGCGGGGCCCGACTCGTACGGAGCGCCCCGGGCGGGCCGCGGTCATGGCGTGCGGCGCGGCGGCCCCGCCACGGTGGGCGCATGACGCATTCAGCAGACGCCGTGGACACCGTGAGCACCACGGGCGCCGGGGTGCCGCTCGCCGGAGACGTGTTCGCGGTGCGGTTCAGCTCCACCCACCGCGGCGCACGCCTCGCCCGCCTCCTCACCGCCGAGCAGCTCGACGCCTGGGGCGTCCCGTACGGCAGCGGGCCCGCGGAAGCCGCGGCACTGGTCGTGGCCGAACTGACCGCGAACGCGGTGGTGCACGGGCGCGTACCGGGCCGGGACTTCGAGGTGCGGCTGACGCTGGACGGCGGCGTGCTGCGCATCGCCGTCTCCGACGCGCGGGGCGAGCGGCTTCCGGTCGTCACCGAGGTGGCGGAGGACGGGGAGTCGGGGCGCGGCCTGCACCTGGTCACCGCCCTCGCCACCGCCTGGGGCACCGAACCGCGCCCGCCGTCGGGCAAGACGGTCCGGGTCGGGATTCCCCTACTCGACCGCCCGGCGACGGAAAGCGGAAAACGGAAACGGTGATTCCGAATACTGCCCAGGTGGCCGAACTCCGCTTCCATTCCTCGTTCGTACGCAGCGAATCGTCGACATTTCCACCAGATCCCGTGCTGTAAACTGCTTTCGCGCCGCGCGCCTTCCCGGAGGGTACGAGGGCGGAGTTCACGAACCACTTCCAGGCCGTGAGCACGGGACGACGGATCCACCATGGACCTCACCTCGCGTGAGGGCGGATGCCCCGGTGGGGCAACCCCTGTCGCACCACTTTCACGCCGAGGAGTGGTCCTGTATGAACCCTGTCGAGTACAAGCCCGCGCGCCGTGGTTGGATCCGTGAGGTCCTGGTCGGCACCGTCGCCGGAATCGTTTCCGGTCTCGCGCTGGACGCGCTGGCGGCGGCAGCGCACCGGCTCTTCTGAGCCGGACGGGCGGCGGGCCCGGGAGCCCACCGCCCCTCACTTGGTCGAGGCGGTTCCGCGACCGGGCCCCTCCCCATCAGAACAGTTTTCCCTGCCGTCCCCGGCTCTTCTTGCCCTTCTTTCCCGATGTGCGATTCCCCCCGCTGCGTTTGGGGCGCCTCTGGTGCGGAACGCGTGCCTCTATCGGAAGGTTGCCCCATGTGGGACGGAGGCCGTCGAGTCGGACCTCGCCCACGAGTTTCTTCAGATAGGCCCTCGTCTCCTCGTCCGTGGAGTAGAGCACCGTCGCACGGCTCGCCCGGGTCAACAGCACGTGGTAGGCATGGCGGACGCACCGCTCGAACTCGTCGTCGTCCAGACTGGCGGTGTTCACCTTCGGATCCTGGGAGCCGGGCACCACAACCCTCCTGAGTCCCGTCTCGTCCTTCCGGGCCCTCCCGCGCTGGAACACCCACCGGTCCCCGCGGCGCACCATGTCGTCACCCATGATCACGCCACACCAGTCCCACTCGAGGCCCTGCGCCGTGTACACGCAGCCGATCTGGCCGATCCCGTTCGGGTGCACCGACCAGATGGCGGAGGGGGGAACCGTGCCTCCCTCACAGTACTTCTCCTCCTTGGCATTCCAAGGGCGGCGCCAATCCCCGATGTGAACATCGGGCTCGAGCCTCAACTCGTCGCCCTGCGGTTCGTTCCAGGGCCAACAGAAACCGGCGACCATACGCGCCGACGCACCGGCAGCGGCTTCCGCCCGGATGATCCGCTCCATTTCCTCCGGGGTGTCGACGGTCTCAACGTGCATCAGCCCGTCCGGCACCCACTCCCTCGGCCTCTGCCCCGACAGCCCCAGAAGGCCGTGCACCCAACTCAGGTAGGCATCGCTGCCACCACATCTGAACTGCTCCCGCAGGTGATACCTCCGGAGCATGGCCCCATAGCGCTCCGCGGCGTCCTCGATCAGCTTCGCCGTGCCCACCTCGTCGGGCCTGAGGGACTGCCCCTCGTCCAGGAAGAAGACCGTCAATCGCGATGCGTCCAACAGCTCGTCCACCTGGGGCTTCTTCCCCCATTTCTCCTGTGGCCAGAACCGATTGGTGGAACGTGCCCGGATTCGGTGCGCTTCGTCGCAGATCAGCACGTCCAGCGGCGGCTCAGGCGGGGTGACGAAGCCGCTGAAGTAGGCGAAGCTCTCCTTGAACTCCCTGTCACCGTAGCCCACGTGTTCCTGCATGGCGCTGTTGAAAGCGCGCGAGCCGCTCGCGTATTTGACGCTCCGCCCTTCGGCTTCGAAACGCGCCTTGAGTTCGAGGCCGATCGCGCTCTTCCCGGTGCCGGCACCACCGGTCACCAGGAAGACGGCTCGCTCCGGGTTGTCGACGAGGGCCGCCTGCTCCGGGGGGTCGAGAACCTGAGACGCGAATTTGATCGCGTCTTCCACCACGTCCCTCTGCTCGCCGCGCAGTGTGAACACGGTGTCCTCACCACGCGAATTGATCATGGCGTCCAGCAGGGGTGTGTTCCGCAGGTTCATCTGTTGCAGCAGTATCTCGGCTTCCGAGGCGCCGCCGTCCTCCGCGAAGTACCGGCGCATGTCCCGCAGGAGCTGTTCCCGGCCGTCTTTGGTGTAAGTACGGGAGTACGCCCCGGGCGGCACGGTGATGTCGAACAACGGCTTCACCGACTCGTCGGACGCGTTGTGCAGGTAGGCGAAACCGCCGCACTCGAAGGAGAGCCCATTCAGCGGTCCCTTGTCACCGATGAAGAGATGGTAGTACTCGCGCAGTTGCACGACCGGGTGCTTCTTCTCCTCCTTGTCCTCCCCCATCCCCGGCACACGGACCAGCTCGGCCGTGGCTTCCTCCACCCTGGTCACGGTCGACCAACGCTTCAGCTCGACGAGTTGGACCGAGATGCGCCCGTTCCCCGGATGGCGGCCGACCAGGACCACGTCGATGAGGCGGGGCCCACCGGGACGGTCGTCCTCTTCGGTCGTCGCCGCGCATTCGACGACCATCTCCACATTGCCCCGGCCGGCCGCCATCAGATCCTCGGCCAGGGTGACCAGACTCTCCGCCCACGCCGAGCTTTCGCCCTCCGACACTTCGCTGCCCCGGAAGTGCTTCCACCTCGCGGCGAGGTGGGGCACCATTCTGCGCCGTTCGTTCAGAGCGAGCAGGTCCCTGGCCGAGAGCTTCAGCAGAAGCATGGACACGAGGTGGTTCCCCCAGAACACGAGTGGTCTCGTGCGGGTGGGGGCGTGTCCTGTCCGAGGAAGCCCGTCGGGCCGCATTTCGGTATGTACGAGTGGCGTCAGGCGACCGGCCTCACGTGGGGCTACCGGCACCTTTTCGGTCACGGCGGCTGTGGCCGGCCCGGCAGGGTCACTCGACGGAGCGACCCTGCCGCAGGGTCACACCGCGGCCACCGCTCGCTCCTCTCCGACTCCGATCAGCTCCCGCAGCTTCCGCTGCGTCTCGGGATCGGTGGAGTGGACGACGGTGCCGACCATGCCCCGGGTCAGCAGCACCTTGTAGGTGTTGCGGATCAGGCGGTCCACGTCGGCGTCCGGGGTGGACTTCTTGAACACCGGGTCCTTGGAGGCCGTGCGGTCCGTCACCCACCGGTCGCCCCGCCAGACCAGGTCCGGGCCGATGATGACGCCCGACCAGTCGTACTCGAAGCCCTGCGCCGTGTAGACGCAGCCGACCTGGCCGAAGCCCGCCGGATCGGTGGCCCACAGCGCGGACGGGGGCGCGCCGGAGACCGATCGGTCGCCGCGCAGGTTCCAGGGACGGGCCCAGTCGCCGATCACCACGTCCAACGGGAGCGGTTCGCCGGGCTTGGGTTCCGGCGACCACTTCCAGCAGTAGCCGGCGGACATCCGGGCGCCGTAGCCCTGGGCACGACGCTCCTCGAGGAACGCCTCCATCTCCTGAGGGCTGTCGGCGACAAGGAGCCGCATCCGGTCGTCGGGCTCCCAGACCACCGGGCCACCCGGCTCCAGGCCGAGGAGCCGCACCACCCAGCGCAGGTAGGCGTCGCTGCCGCCGCAGCGGAACTGGCTGTCCAGGGGCACGACGTGGCAGGCGAGGTTCCTCCTGGCCGCGGCCGCCTTGATCTCGGCGACGGTGCCCATCTCACCGGGCCGCACCACCTGGTGTTCGTCGAGGAGGAAGACGGGGACACGGGCGACATCGATGAGCTCGTCGACCTGCGGTTTTCCGGTGCGGTGTTCGGCCCTGGTGTAGCGGTTGGCGGAGGTCTCGCGGATGCGGTGGGCCTCGTCACAGATCAGGACGTCGAGGGAGTTCCTCTCGGCCGTCATGAAGCTGTTGAAATACTTGAAGAGATCCTGCACCTCTCGTTTGCGGGCGCCCGCCACCTTCCGCATGGTCTTGGTGAACGACTGGGAGCCGGTGGCGTGCAGCGTGGGGACACCCTGCCGGTACAGCTCGCCGAGCAGGGAGAGCGCGATGACGCTCTTGCCGGTGCCGGGCCCGCCGGTGACGATCACGACCTCCTTGTGGTCGGATCGCTTGGCCCTGCGGACTGCGTTGAGCACCATCCGGTACGCGACCTGCTGCTCGTCGAGGAGCACGAACTGTTCACGCTCACGGACCTCCTGGGCCGCGACGGCCATCAACTGCCGGGAGGGAACGGTCCTGCCCGCGAGGAGTTCATCGGCCGCGCGGGCACCGGAGTGCTCGTGACTCAGCCTGCTGCGGAGGTAGTCGATGAACTCCCCACGCCGTCCGGCGGTGTAGAGCTGCCCCTGACCGTCGGTCTCGATCTCACGCAGGCCGTTGACACCGAACTCGGTGGCGTTGTGGAGGTAGGCGACACCACTGAGGCGATCCGGGTGCTGGGCGACCGCGCCGTTGAAATTGGCGAGGTACCGGCAGTAGCGGCGGACCTGTTCGACGGGATTGAGGACCGGACGGGCGTATGTGTCGACATGGCACAGTGTCGGGTCGTCCTCGTCCGGAGTGGCCTGTCCCCACTGCTTCAGTTCCACCACGACGTACGACGGCTCTCCGGTAGCCGGATGCACTCCGGCCAGTACGGCGTCGGCACGCTTGCTGTTCAGCGGCAGCGCGTACTCGAGCATGACCTCCACGTTGCCGAGGCCCGCGTCGTTGAGCGCGGCGGCCAAGGCCGGGATGCTTCGCTCCCAGGAACGGATCTCGGAGAGGCCGGGACGGTGCCCGTGCGCATGGACGAACTGCTCGGTGAGACGCAGGAAGAGCGAGCTGTCGAACGCCATGACGGCAACCGTTTCGGCGGACTCGCGGAACAGCAAGACATGCCCCCAGGCAGCACGAAAGGACTCGTGCGGGTGGGGGCATGTCCTTCGGAACTCCACGGGGTGGAGCGGAAGCCCGTCGGGCCGCGATGACTATGTGCTCAAGGGTACTTGCGCGGGAGGACCATGGTGGAGTTTTAAGCCGGGCCCGGGGAACCAGGGTGCACTCCGAGCAGCCGTCGGGCCCGGTTCCGTATCGAGCGGGTCCGCGTTGGGGAAACTTGTCCGCTTCAGCCGTCGGGGCGCGCCGGGAGGCCCAGCAGGCTTTCCGTGGTTCCCGCCTCGGGGGGCAGGGCGTCGAGGGCGTCGAGGATCCGCCGCTCCTCGAAGGAGAAGTGGGATTCGAGGATGGCGGCCAGGCCGTCCAGTTCGCCCATCACCCGCCGGGCCTCGGCCTCGTCCGGCTCGTCCGGGATGCCGTCGAGCAATCGCTCCAGGTCGTGCAGGAGGCCGCTCACCAACCGGTGGTCCTCCTCCAGTTTGACGATGACGGGACGGAGATCGGGGAACCGGCGGGCCAGGTGCAAAAACGCTCCGGTGTCCTCGCCGGTGTGGTGCCTCGTCAGCGCGGAACAGAAAGCCAGACAGTGCGCCTTGAGCTGTCGCGGACGGCCGGCGCGCCCGTTCAGGTGGGCGTCGACGTCCGCACGGAGGCGCTCCAGCTCCGCGCGGAGCCCGGTGTGGATCTCGACCAGTTCGTCACCGAGCGCCCTGAGCCGGTCGCCCGGTCCGGTGGGGTCTCCCATGGCCGCCACGTTACCCATCGGCGGCGGGGTTTTCGACGGGCGCCGAGCGGGCGCTTCGGAGCTGGCGGTTCTTGCCGCCGTCCCACGACGCCGTCCCACCGCGCCGTCCCACCGCGCCCGAGACGGGCCACCGTGCGACCGCGCACGCCCCTTTTCCGGGCACGGAGCGGGCGGCGTGATGCGGCGCGAACGATGCCCATGGCAACGAACAAGCCCGGGCCTCTCGCCACGAAAAGGGCTCCGCAACGCGAGCCGAAGGGCCGATTCCAGGGGCCCCGATGGACGGGTAAAGCTTTCCGGAAAGCTTTACCCGTCCGTTTCCCCGAATGACCCGAGCGACACGAATGCGTCGGTGAGGCAGGAGAGGATCCGGGCCGGATCAGATATCGTGGTCCCACGGTTGACGCCTCGTGAAAGCCGTAATCCCTCGGCGGGACTGCTCGCGAGTACATCAGGCCAGGAATCCCCGCACCGGAAAATCGGATAACCGGCGCATACACGGACCGACCGAATGGCGAATTCCCCGCTTCAGAGGCGTTCCGAACAACCGACACCATGGCGTCGGCACGGATTTCACGAAGCCGCCGCTCCGAACGCGGCGCATCGCAGGCACCACCGAGGGGAGCACATCGTGAAACTGCGCAAAGCCCTGGGACTGGTCACCGCCTCCGTGGCGCTGGTCGCCACCCACCTGCTGACCGGCAGCGCCTCGGCCGCCCCCGCCGCCGACGACTACGTCGCCCCCGACGGGACCCGGGTGACCGCCGCCCAGGCGACCCAACTCGAGGAGAGGGTCCAGGACTACCTGGGCGAGCACCCCGAGGCGAGTCGGGTCTCGGGGAACAAGCTGAGGATCCCGGGCGGCACCGTCACCCTCGCCGTTCCCGGCTCGACCGTGGACGCCTCGGCCATCAGCTGCTCGTCCGGGTGGCTCTGCATCCAGGACGCCTACGGAGACCGCTACAACTACTACTACTGCGGCTACTACGACTTCTGGGGCCTCGGCGACGGGGTGTTCAACAACAACCAGACCTGGGGGACCGTCGCCCGGTTCTACAACAGGGACCACAGCCTCCGCTGGACGAACACCGCCAAGGACACCGGCACCGCCTCGTGGACGCCGGTGTACCACATCCGGCCGTGCTGACCCCGTAGTACCGCACCGCTCCACACGACGGACCTCGCCGTTCCGGCGGGGTCCGTCGTCCTGTCCGCCCCCGTCGGTCCCGCGGGTGCGGCCGGTGA
The DNA here is from genome assembly GCF_009709575.1 of Streptomyces taklimakanensis. Classification (NCBI taxonomy): domain Bacteria; kingdom Bacillati; phylum Actinomycetota; class Actinomycetes; order Kitasatosporales; family Streptomycetaceae; genus Streptomyces; species Streptomyces taklimakanensis. The sequence continues at coordinate 4,910,086 of NZ_WIXO01000001.1, read as the reverse complement.
TGTCTCCGCGTTCCACACGTGTGCGGATGTTCCCGTGCCCACAGTTCCCCCGGTCGTTCTTCGATGGCCACCCGACTCGACAACGACGGTTCATATGACTCGATTACTGCCATACGGCGACTTCTTCGGTTCTTCCACCGGTCGTGGATACATCGGAGTGTCGGGAGTGACAAGCGAGCTCTCCCGGGGTGCCACCGATCAGCCGCATACGACAACCCTTGTCCGGCTTCCGAAATGACGTGAAAGAGCATCCCCTCAAAGTCCACCGGAACGCTACGGTTGTGGCATTTCCGCCGATCGGAGCGGCCGGTCATCGGAGCCGGCCAGAGGGGTGGTGGCTGTGGACAGGCCGTGGGAAGCCGATCCTGCGACGAGGTTCCGAAGGAGACTGGGGAAGGCGCCCCAGGAGTTAGGGGTGACGACCGACACCCCCGACTGCCCCGACATCTGGGAGCTCGACAACGGGGACATCGCCGTCATCGGGCGGGACCTCACGGAATCACTCGGAAAGCACCTCCCCGCCGGCGTGTCGATCGGCTCCGACGAACGGCTGGTGATTGTCCCCAGGAGCATGATGATCGCGGCGAAGCCGGACATTCCCCAAGCTTGACCCGTTCCTGGGAAGCCATACGGACCGCCTCGACCGGAAGAGCACCACGAGGACTTCTGCCGCGTCCTCGAGAATTTGACGGGACCGGCCGGCTCGCCGCCGTCGGACTCGGAGCGTCACCGTCCTGATCCCGTGTCGCCCCGCGCCCGGCCGGGTACGGGGCGACACGGGGCGGGCGCGGTCCTCAGGGGCGGGCGTGGCCCGTCCAGCGGTCCAGCCAGGTGAAGGCGGCATCCTGCATGGCGGGGGTGAAGGCGTGCCCCACGCCCGGTCGGACCTCGGTGTGCAGCCGGTCGTCGGCCCGGTGGGCGCGCCAGACGGCCCGCATCGTGCGGTACGCCGTCTCCACTCCGGCGGCGGTGAACAGCGGGTCGTCCTCGCCCCCGGTGAAGAACAGCGGCTTGGGGGCGGCGATGCTCGCCACGTCGGGGATGTCCAGGTGGCGCGACAGGCCCGGGTGGAGCATGAAGTAGGCGGACTGGCCGCGCAGGGTGTTGCCGCCCGGCACCATCAGCTCCTTCAGTCCCGTCATCCAGCAGGCGGCCACCGCCGCGCGGACGTGGTCGGAGAGCGCGGCCACCTGCCAGGCCCGGAAGCCGCCCATCGAGAAGCCCAGCGCCGCGACCCGCTCCCCGTCCACCTCGGGCAGGGAGGCGAGGAAGGCGGCGGCGCGCTGGTCCTCGCGGGCCACCAGGCCGGCCGGCGAGGAGCCGAGGTGGAACAGGTTGCTCGCCAGGGCCTGTTGCCCCTCGTAGCCGAGTCCGGAACGGTCGCCCCAGCCCGGGGCGTCGACGGCGAGCACGACGTGGCCGCGCCGGGCGAGTTCGTCGCCCACGAAGCGCCCGCCGAAACACCTGTCGGCCCAGGCGCGCGCCGAGGAGAGCTTCGCCGCGTCGTACCAGGGGCGGACGAGTTTCTCCTTGCCGATGTCGAACCTCGCGCCGTGGTCGTGGAGCAGGAGCACCGCGGGGAACGGGCCGCGCCCCTCGGGCAGCAGCATCGTCGCCCGTACCCGGCTGTACCGCGTCACGTCGAACAGGACGATCCGGCGGCGACACCCCTGCCCCGGCCGTTCGTCGACCACCTCCGCGTGGAACGGGGTGTCGTCGGGCGGGTGGAGGAGGTGGGCCTCGACCGTGGCGCGGGCGGTGCGGCGCCAGGTGGGGAGGTCGCGGATGGGGGAGGCGCCCCAGGCGAGCGGGAAGGTCAGGTCGGCCTTGAGGCGTTCGTGGCAGGCCGGGAGGTGGTCGTCCAGCACGCCCGGGGACTCGAAGTCCGCGGCTTCGGACTCCGGGGGCCCGGAGGAGGTCACGGGCGGGCGTCCAGGCGGTGCAGCAGGGCGCCGTCCGGACCGAAGACGTCCATCAGGTACCCCCGGCCGAGCGGGAGCCCTTCCGTCTCCGCGAGGAAGGTGACGACGGATCCCTTCAGCTCCTGGAAGCGCTCGTCGTCCCGGTTCGGGTCGTGGGTGCGGACGACGAGCAGGGGGGCGCCGTCCGGACCGGGTTCGCGGTGGAGGGCGTACACGTCCTCGTCGCCGCCGGCGTTCCGGTAGCGCTCGGCCCGTGCCTCCGCTTCCGCCGGCGCGGCGGTGCTCGTCGCCGTGGGGCCGGCGGAGGTCTGCGGCGGGGCGTCGGAACCGGTGCAGGCGGTCAGCGCGGCGGCGCAGAGCGGCAGTACCAGGGCGACCGCGCGCCCCACCCGGTGTTCTGTGGTCACCGTCCGTGCTCCCCTCCGTACCGACGTGGCCCGATCGTACTGCGGACGGACGCCGCGTCCCGCACGGGGAGGTGACGGCCCCTCGGCGTACGGGCACGCCGCGGTCGGCCGGCGGCCCGACGGCGGTGGTGGGGCCGCCGGGCCGGGCCGGACTCATCCGCCGTAGGCGGCCTCGATGTCCTCGATGACCTTCTCCATGGCGTACGGGCCCGAGCTGCTGCTCCACACCTGGCCGTCGACGCCGCTGACCGCGTCGTTCCGCACCGCTTCCAGCCGGGTGAAGGACTTCTGCCGCTCGGCGGCCTCCAGCGCCTTCTCGCCCTCGGCGTTGAGGGTGGCGACGAAGAGGTGGTCGGCGTCGATCCGGTCGAGGTTCTCCAGGGAGAGCGGGTCCGAGTGGGGCGAGTCCAGGTCCTCGGCGATCGGCATGAGCGAGGCGCCGGCCTCCTCCAGCAGGCGGCTGGGCATGTTGGCGCCGTTCATCACCATGGGGCCGGCGGGCATCCAGCGCACCACCACGGCCGTGCCCACGTCGTCGCCGCCGGCGGCGTCGGCGGCGCGTTCCAGGAGGGCGTCGAACTTCTCGGCGAACGCCTCCTTCCGCCCCAGGGCGTCGGCGTAGGTCTCCAGCGGCTGCTTCCAGTCGTCGCTCTTCGGGACGACGGTGGGCGCGACGGCCTTGAGGGCCTCGTACTGGGACTTCTCCAGGTTGGGCCCGGTGAGGATCAGATCGGGCTCGGTCTTGAGGATGGCCTCGATGTTGGGCTCCTTGACGGTGGCGACCAGCGGGACGGACGCCGCCTTCTCGCCCAGGTAGCCGGGGGCGGTGTCCGCGCCGCGGGCGCTGCTGGTGCCGACCGGCTCGATGCCGAGGTACAGGGCGGTGTCCAGGGGGGTGTCACCGAGAGCGACGACGCGTTGGGGGTCGGCGGGGACCTCCACCGTGCCGAAGGCCGTCTCCACGGAGCGGTCGGCCCGCTTCCCGTCGTTCCCGCCCTCGTCTCCGGAAGCCGATCCTCCGCATGCGCTCAATCCCATGATCAGCAAAGACGCCGTCAGGGCCTGGGATACTCTTCCGATTCCGGGCAGGGTGAAGTCGGGCATGACGAGCCTCCTGGTGGGGATGGTGCCGACGAATGAGCTTAGGCTAACCTAACTCATGTATCGACCACCGAGAAGGTGCCATGTGACGTTCCGTAATGTTCTGCTGCGCGGCCTGCTCCCCGCCGCCGGTCTGTTGGCGGTCACCGCGGTGGCCGGTCTGCTCGTCGGCGCCGGTGACGTCGGACCCGCCCGCGCCGCCGCCGTGCTTCTCGGCGGCGACGATCCCGACGCCCGCTTCACCGTGCTGCACCTGCGCCTGCCGCGCACCGCCGTGGGGATCGCGGTCGGCGCCGCCCTCGGAGTGGCCGGCGCCGTCCTGCAGGCCACCGCCCGCAACCCACTGGCCGAGCCCGGCCTGCTCGGGGTGAGTGCCGGAGCCTCCTTCGCGGTGGTCCTGGCGATCGTGCTCGGGGCGAGCGCCACCACCGTGGGTCCCTACGTCGCCGTGCTCGGCGCGGCGGTCGGCTGCCTGCTCGCCCTGGGCGCCGCCCGGTTGCGGGGGGCGGGCGACGATCCGGTCCGACTGGTGCTGGCCGGTGCGGCGTTCAGCGGCATGGTGGGCGCGGCCTCCTCGGTGCTGTTGCTGGTCAACCAGCGGGCCTCGGACGAGATCCGGTTCTGGACGGTGGGATCGGTCGTCGGACGCGGCACCGAGGAACTCCTCGCCGTCCTGCCCGTCCTGCTGGTCGGGGTGGCCGCGGCCGTCGCGGTGAGCCCCGCCCTGTCGGCGCTCACCCTCGGGGACGACGTGGCCACCGGACTCGGCCACCGTCCGCACCGGGTGCGCGCCGTGGCCGTCGCCTCCGTCGCCCTGCTGGTCGGCGGGGCCACCGCGGTCGCCGGCCCGGTGGCCTTCGTCGGACTGGTGGTGCCCTTCGCGGCGCGGGCCCTGGTCGGTCCGGACCTCAGGCGGCTGCTGGCCGTGTCGGTGCTGCTGGGACCGTCCGTGGTCCTGCTCGCCGACGTCGTCTCGCGTCTGGTCGTCCGCCCCTACGAGATGCCGCTGGGCGTGATGACCGCGCTGTTCGGCGCACCGGTCCTGGTCGCCGTCGTCCGTTCGTCGAGGTTGCCCGCGCTGTGAGGAATCCATCGGAAACGTCACCGAAGGCACGGCCGGAGGCTCCCGAGGGAGGCCCCGCGGGCACCGTCCCCGCCGCGGCGTCCGTGCCGCGGCCCCGGGCGCCGCGGGAGACGGTCGTCCCGTCCCCGCCCGCCGCGCCGCCGGGCACGGTCCGTCTGGCCGCCGGGGGGCTGTCCGTCCTCGTGTCCCGCGGGCCGCTGCTCGCCGGGGTCGCGCTCACGGCCGTTCTGGTCGCGGTGGTCGCGGTGTGCCTGTCCGTCGGCGATGTCGCCGTGGCACCGCTCGACGCCCTGCGCGCGGCGGTGCTGGGCACCGGCAGCCCGCGCGACCTGCTGGTCGTGACGGAGCTGCGGATGCCTCGGGTCGAGGCCGGCGTCGCGGTCGGCGCGGCCCTGGGAGCGGCCGGCTGCCTGATGCAGACGCTCTCGGGGAACCGGCTGGCCACCCCGGACACGGTGGGACTGAACAACGGCGCGACCGCGTTCGCCGTCGCCGGCGTCGTCGCCGGCCCCACCAGCGTGTTGCCGCCGGCGACGGCCCTGACCGGCGCGGCCACCGCCGCCGCGCTCACCCTCGCCCTCAGCGGCGGGGTCGGGCAGCGCGGCTACCGGTTCCTGGTGGTGGGGTTGGGGGTCGGCGCGGTCTTCGGCGCGGCGACGAACCTGATCCTGTCCCGGGCGGAGATCGACGCGGCGAACGCGGCGTTCGCCTGGACCGTGGGCACCCTCAACGGACGTTCGCAGCCGGCGGTGACGGTGCTGGAGGTGGGGTTGCTGGTCTGCCTGCCGCTCGCGGTGGTCCTGGCGCGCGGGTTGAACGCGCTGCGCTTCTCCGACGCCGTCGCCACCGTGCTGGGCGAGCGGGTGCGGCCCCTGCGGGTGGCGGTGCTGCTCACCTCCGTCGTCTGCGCGGGTCTGGCCGTGGCCGTCGCCGGCCCGGTCGGCATGATCGCCCTGGCCGCGCCCGAGGCCGCCCGGCGCCTGACCGGCCCCGGACCCGTTCCCGTCCTGACCTCCGCGCTCGCCGGCGCCGTCCTCACCCTGTCGGCCGACCTCGTCGGTCGGACCGTCATGGCGCCGTTGGAGATTCCCGTGGGTCTGGTCACCGCCGTCGTCGGCGGCCCGTACCTGCTGTGGCTGTTGCTCACCACCCGTACCAGGAGGACCCCGTGAACGCCCCGCACAACCGGAACGCCGGAAACGCCCGGGGCGACCGGAACGTCCCGACCGCCCCGAACGCGGCCGTGGCCACCGCGACCGACGCGGAGGCCGAGGCCCACCGGCTGCGGGCCCGGTCCCTCACCCTCGCCCACGGACGCGTCCCCGTCGTGCGGGGGTTGGACGTCGAGCTGCCGCCTCGGCGGGTCACCGCGATCGTCGGGCCCAACGGCTGCGGCAAGTCCACGCTGCTCGGCGGCCTCGCGCGGCTCATGGCACCGCACGAGGGCGCGGTGTTGCTGGACGGCCGGGAGCTCGCCTCGATCCCCACCCGGGAGGTGGCCCGCACGATCGGTCTGCTGCCGCAGTCGGCCACCGCCCCGGACGGGCTGACCGTGCGCGACCTGGTGCGCTACGGCCGCCGGCCGCACCAGGGGCTGCTGCGCCAGTGGTCGAGGGCGGACGCCGACGCGGTGGAGGGGGCGCTGGAGGCGGCGGACCTGGGGGAGCTGGCGGACCGGCCGCTGGAGACGCTCTCCGGGGGGCAGCGGCAGCGCGCCTGGATCGCGATGGCGGTGGCGCAGGACACCGCCATCCTGATGTTGGACGAGCCGACCTCGGCCCTCGACATCGGTCACCAGTTGGAGGTCCTGGAGACGGTCCGCTCCCTGGCCGCCCGGGGGCGCACGGTGGTGCTCGTCCTGCACGACCTGACCACGGCCTGTCGGTACGCCGACCACCTGCTGGCGATGTCGGAGGGGAGGATCGTCGCGCAGGGCGCCCCGGCCGAGATCATGACCACCGACCTGGTGCGCACCCTGTACGGGGTGGAGAGCGTCATCCTGACCGATCCCGTCCACGGCACCCCGGTGGTGTGTCCCACGGCCCTGACGGCGGGCCCGGCAGCGGAGCGGGCGGGCCGGAAGGCGTCCTGACGGTTCCGCGGGCCGGGCCGGGGCGGGCCCGGCGGCTCAGCGCCGGCGCACTTCCACCCGGGCCGGCAGGGCTCCGACGGCCGCGAACAGCGCCAGGTAGGCGACGGTCGCCCCGGCCCCGACGGCGTTCTCGACCACGTGCCCGCCGAGGACGGGCCACACCACCGCGCCCACCGCCACCAGCAGGTGGTTGCCCCGCTCCCGCAGCAGACGCATGCCCGCCCACAACAGGACCGGCATCAGCACCACCCCGACGGCCGTCGCCAGCAGCGACTCCAGGGCCCCGGCGAGGAAGGCCCCGTCGCCCGTCCGTGCGTCCTGCGCCCAGGACCGCGCGGACGTCCAGACCCGGTGGCACACGACGGCCGCCACCGCCGAGACGGCGGCGCCCTTCGCCCAGCGGGCCCGTAGGGGACTCCTCCCGTCGCCGGTCCTGTCGCCGGTCCTGTCGCCGGTCACGGCTCTCCTCTCTGCCACGGCTCCGCCGGTCGGGAGCGGGCACGGTCGTTGGGGGCCGGCGGGTCCGCCCCCCGGAGGGCCCCCGAGAGAGGACGGCCCCGCCGGCTCGCCGGTTCATCGGTTCCCTGTCTCCCGTCCGAAAACAAGCAACACCGCCTGTGAACGCTGTCAATGTGCGTAGTAATCTGGCCCGGTGAGCAGGCTGTTCGATGACCGGATCCCCGACCCCGAGGCTCCCGACGCCCTGTCCGCGCATCGTCCCTGCCCCCTCGACGGCCCGTAGACGAGTTCGGAGACCCCCATGCCCTCACCCCGCGCAGTCCCGGTCACACTGGCGGAGATCGCGCGCATCGCCGGGGTGGGACGGGCGGCGGTCAGCAACTGGCGGCGGCGGCACGACTCCTTCCCCGCCCGGATCGGCGGCACCGACGCCAGTCCGCAGTTCTCCCTCACCGAGGTCGAGCAGTGGCTCCGCGAGAACGGCAAGCTCAAGGACGTCGGCGGCCGCGAACTGCTCTGGCCCGGCTTCGAGGCGCTCGGCAGCCGTGACGAGACGGGACTGGCCATCGCCGAGGCCGGCCGGCGGATGCGGGGCGCTCGGGCCCGGTCCTCCGACCCGCGACTGTCCGACCGGGCCCGCGAACTGATCGACGAGGCGGTGGCCCTGGGGAAGCGCGAAGGAGACCGGGAGACCTTCGAGTTCCTGCTGCAACGCTGGCTGGACGCCCACGTGCGGCAGGTCAGCGCCAGCCCCCGTCCCCTGGCCGCCCTGATGACCGAGGTGGCCTTCGCCCTCCGGCCGCCCCGCGCCGGTGCCCCGTTGACGGTCCTGGACCCGGCCTGCGGCGCGGGCCACATCCTGGACGCCGCCGCCCGCGCCGCCGTGGCGACCGGCGCCGACCCGGTCGCGCTGTTGGGCTGCGAGATCGATCCGGCGCCGGCCGCCCTGGCCGCCGCCCGGCTGGCGTTCGTCCGGGACGCGGACGGGAACGGCGACGGGGGCGGCGCGGCGACGGCGGACGTGCGCCGGGGAGACTCGCTGCGCGCCGACCCGCACGCGGCGGTCACCGCGGACGTCGTCCTGTGCAACCCGCCGTTCAACGAGCGCGACTGGGGCTACGAGCAGCTCTCCACCGACCGGCGCTGGGCGCACGGACTGCCCCCGCGCACCGAGTCCGAACTCGCCTGGGTGCAGCACTGTCTGGCACGGCTGCGCCCCGGCGGCGTCGCGGTGCTGCTCCTGCCGCCCGCCGTCGCCTCCCGCCGCGCCGGACGCAGGATCCGCGGTGCGCTGCTCCGTGCCGGACTGCTGCGCGGCGTGATCGCCCTGCCGCCGGGCGCCGCCCAGCCGCACAGCGTGTCGCTGCACCTGTGGCTGTTGCGCTCCCCCGGCGGCGCCGGGCCCTCCGCCTCCGCCGACGGCTCCGGGGTGCTCCTGGCGGACGCCGCCGCACGACGCGCGGCCTCCCGGGAGGGCGGGGTCGACTGGGAGTCGCTGGGAGGCTTCGTGCGCGACGCCGTCACGGCCTTCGACCGCGGGGAGCACGACCTGCCCGACGGGGCCCGGCGCGTGGCCGCCATCGACCTGCTGGACGAGGAGGTCGATCTCACCCCGGGACGGCACGTCTCCCCGGCGACACGCGGCGAGGAACTGCGCCTCCCGGACGTCTGGCGCGAGTTCACCGGGACGGTCGAGGGTCTACGGGCCACCGGCCGGGCGTTGGAGGCCCTGGTGCCGGCCGCCGACGACGGGCGCAGGCCCCCGACGACGACCGTGGGCGAACTCGTCCGCGCCGGTGCCCTGGTGCTGCGCGGCGGACAGCAGCCCCCGGACGGGACGGTCACGGCCGGCGAACCGGGTGAGGACGGCATCCCCCTGCTGACCGTTCCGGACCTGCTCCAGGGCGGCGCCCCGACGGGGTGGCTGCGCCGGGCGGAGGCGGTCGAACGCGGAGCGCTGGTGGCCGAACCCGGTGACGTCGTGGTGGCCGGGGTGATCCGGGCCTTCACCGCCTGGGTCCACCAGGGGCCGCCCACCGTGCTCGGCGCCCAACTGCACTCCCTGCGTGTGGATCCCGAGAAGCTGGACGCCTGGTTCCTGGCGGGCTGCCTGCGGGCGCCCTCCAACGGCCGGCAGGCCGGCACCCACGCCTCCAGCGCGTCCCGGGTGGACGTGCGCAGGCTCCAGGTGCTCCAGATCCCCCTGGCCGAGCAGCTCCGCCACAGCGAGGCGTTCCGCCGGCTCACCTCCTTCGAGGAGTTCCGTGCCCGGCTGGACGAGCTGGGTTCCCGTCTCGCGCGCGACCTCGGTGACGGCCTGGCGTCGGGGCGGCTGACACCGGGAGGGTGACCTACCGGGCCGGGGCGGGGACCAGGGGCGCCCACACGGCGCGGAGGTGGTCGACCGCTTCCCCCGGGGACGCTCGGGTGTCGATGCCGATGACGTCGATGGTGCCGAGGCGGCCGTGCGGGCCGTCGACGCGCAGCACGCGGCGGGTGTGTCCGCTCGGGTCGGGGTGGACGATCGCGGCCGTCGAGGCGGGGTTCGAGGCGTAGCCGCCGATGTAGGTGAGGAGTTGGTGGATGTCGGCCGATCCCACGGCACGGCGGTCGTAGCGCTTGTACTTGGCGTCCACCGGCAGCAGGGTCCGGCTGTCCCCGCCCCTTCCGGGCAGGTCGGCCAGGACGTCCGGACGGAACGGCTTGTGCGGGCTCGTGTCGCCCCGGGTGGTGATGCCGAGGGACCCGGTGGCGGCGGCGATCCGGCCGCCCAGGGAGGCGGCGGCCTCCGCGGTCAGGCGCCGTACGACGCGCTCCCACAGGTCCGGCATGGCCAGGAGCATGCTCTCCGCGGTCGGTCCGCGGGCGGCGAGGAGGTCGTTGGGGCCTCCGCCCTCCAGGGCCAGGCGGGCCCACGCGTGAGCGGTGCGGTAGCGGGCGTTGAGACGGTTGTAGACGGCCCGGTCCAACAGGCGCAGGGCCGCTGCCCTGGAGGGCGCCTCGGGGAAGGCGGTCGCGGCATCGCGGAGGGCGCGGGCCGGCTCGGGCGAGCCGCTCACGGCGGCCGCCGTGGCGAGAGCGGTGCCCAGAACACGGTTCTCCCAGATGTCGGTCTTCCGCTCGAAGGTCTCGACGTGCAGTCGGTCCAGCATGCCGAAGCGCCGGGTGACCTGGGCCGTCACATCCAGACGACCGCGCAGCACGGGTTCGAGGCGCCGGTCGCGCACGTAGTCGCGGCGCAGTCCCTCACGCGTCAGCTCCCGGCACGCGATCAGGAGGGCGGCGGCGACGAGTTCCGCGTAGCCGTCACGGCCGGTGGTCCAACGACGCAGGGTGGAGCGGTGTGGCACCGGCAGGGCGAACGCGTAGCAGAGCCAGTGGACGATTCGGTCGCCCGGTACGGCGAACTTGGGCGTGACGGTGAGGTGGACGCGGTCGAGGACGAGCACACCGACGGTGGCATCGGCTGTCAACCGCCACCCCGAACGGGTCTCGGCGAGGGTGAGCGCACCGCGGCTCTGGAGCGCCCGCAGCCGGTCGACGTCCCGGTCCGTCAGCTTCTCCGGGCCGAGGTCGACGCTCTCGTACTCCCCGATGCGCACGTGTGCCGGATCAGCCATCGCCGTCGGAGGAGGAAGCGGTGAACTCGGCGGCGAGGGCGGTGACGAGGTCCTGCGGCGGCATCAGGGAGGGGCTGCCCGTCTCCTCGTCGATCAGGGAGCCCAGGATGCGGTGGAGCAGTTCGGGACGGCCCAGGCAGTAGTCCTCCAGGAGCGGGAGCACGTCGTGGTGGAAGGCGGCGGCGAGGTCCTCCTCGGTGCTGATCGGCTCGCCGTCGCGCAACAGGTAGGCGTGACCGATCCGGTGGTCCGCGTCCAGGTGGCGGGTGACACGGGTGTTGAGGCTCTCGATGAAGGAGGCCAGGTTCAGCGGACCGACCGTGCCCGAGACGGCCTCGGGGTCGGGTTCCACGGGCAGGAAGGCGAAGCGTCGCCGGACTGCGGCGTCCAGGTGGCTGATGCTGCGGTCGGCCGTGTTCATCGTGCCGATGATGCGGATGTTCTCCGGGACGGAGAACATCCGCTTGCTGATCGGCAGCTTCAGGGGGACGCCCCGCTTGTCGGGTTCGAGCAGGGTGATCAGCTCACCGAAGATCCGGGGCAGGTCGCCGCGGTTGATCTCGTCGACGATCAGCAGGAAGGTGCGGTCGGGGTGTTCGGCCGCGGCCGTGCACAGTTCGTGGAACAGGCCGTCGGTGAGGGTGAGCGTCAACCCCTGCCCCTGGGAGGAGGCGCCGGGCTTGAACCCCTCGACGAAGTCCTCATAGCCGTAGGACGGGTGGAAGGTGACCATCCGGACCACCCCGTCGCCGTCGCCCAGGAGCAGCCTGACGGCCCGGTGACGTTCCTCGGGCGGGGCGTCGACGGCCTCCGGCCGTCCGGCCACCGCGAGAGCGGCCCCGAGCGCCAGTCGCGTCTTGCCGGTGCCGGGCGGCCCGTAGAGGATCACCTGCTTCTTGCGTTCCAGGGCGTCCAACACCTGCCGGACGTCCTCGGTGAGTTCCGCCTCGCCGACCGCGGGCCGGGCGTTCGACGCGGACGCGGGCCCGCTTCGGGCCCGGGAGATCTGGTCGAACTGGGTGGGGGAGATCCGGGCGAAGGTGGAGCGCCAACCGTGCTGCGGTCTCGGCAGGGTCTGGGCGTAGGAGGTGTCCCATTCCACCGGGAGCACGTGGCGGAACTCCGCACGGTCGGGGTCGAAGCGGTACGCCTCGCGCACCGTGCCGACGCCGAGGATCTCGGACGTTCCCCGGTTGGCGACCACCGTGTCGCCGACCTCGAGGTCCCGGAAGGCCAGCAGATTCCGTGCCGCACGGGAGTTGCCGCCGCTCGACTTCGGCCACAGCCCGTCCATGGCCCGCCTCAGCTCCGTGTCGCTTCCGTACTCGCCGAGATCGCCGAGTTCGTCCCAGCCCACGCAGATGAAGCCGCCGGCGAGGCACTCCTCCCACAGCCGTCCCCGCTCGCCCGGCGCGATCTTCCAGATGGTGCGCTGTCGCGGCCGCGGATCGAACTCCTGGTAGAGGAAGCGCATCACCTCCTGTCCGGACCAGCCCTCGAACGCGGGCGTACGGGACACCAGGTGGAGCAGGTGCCGGTTCAGCTGCCAGGTCTGCGCGCCGCCCTCCGGCGTGCCGCCGAGGAGCCGGATGAAGCCCCGCAGATGCGTTCCGGAATAGACCGGGAGGAACTCCTCGGGAAAGTAGGTGGCCAGGGACTTGGTGACCAGGGCCGGCCCGTACCGCAACAGGCCCAGTCCGTCGACCGCGTCGACGTCTTTGTTCCCCACCGCCTCGAAGGCCCGTACGAACTGGTCGCGCAGTTGCTCCCACGCCTCGTGCGGTCCCGTCTCCCTGAGCGACGGCGGACTGATGCGCCACTGGCCCGAGTGGTGGCGGAATATGATGTGCTTCGCCGCGCCACCTCCCCTGATGCTCCCCAGGTGGGGGGTGCCGAACTCCAGCAGTCGACAGTACGGGACCCGACCGGGCACCTGGTCCTGGCCCAGGGCGTACCGTTCCAGAGGGAGCTTCGGCCAGTCCTCCAGCGGGAACTCGGTGATCACCTGTTGCCGCTCGGCCTCCGCCCGCCGCGCCTTCTCCGCTGTCTCCGTCCGGTCGAAGCCGGCCGCTGCCGTCGTCGGATCCATCCCACCGTCCACGGAGGTCATCATGGCGCATGGGAGCCGGCGGGATCAGCGATATGGCGCGGAAGGACGGAAACGGATCCCACCCGGGACCGGGGCGGCCCGGCCCCGGGTGAGGTGCGGCTAGCGGGTGGCGTGCCGCTCGATCTCGGCCAGTTCCTCGTCGGTGAAGTCGAGGTGGCCGACGGCCGCGACGTTGTCCTCCAACTGCCCGACGCTGCTGGCCCCGATGAGCGCGGAGGTCACCCGTCCGCCGCGCAGCACCCAGGCCAGGGCCATCTGTGCCAGGGACTGGCCGCGCCGGCGGGCGATCTCGTTCAGTGCGCGGACCTTGGCGAGGGTCTCCTCGGTGATGCCCTCGGCCTTCAGGAACGGGCTGGCGCTCGCGGCCCGGGAGTCGGCGGGGATGCCCGAGAGGTAGCGGTCGGTCAGCAGCCCCTGGGCCAGCGGGGAGTAGGCGATCGAGCCCGCGCCCGCCTCGTCCAGCACGTCGAGCAGGCCGTCCTCCACCCAGCGGTTGAACATCGAGTACGACGGCTGGTGGATCAGCAGCGGGGTGCCGAGGTCGGCCAGGATGCGGGCGGCCTCGCGGGTCTGCTCGGGGCTGTAGTTGGAGATCCCGACGTAGAGGGCCTTGCCCTGCCGGACGGCGGTGTCCAGCGCCCCCATCGTCTCCTCCAGGGGCGTGTCCGGGTCGGGGCGGTGGGAGTAGAAGACGTCCACGTACTCCAGGCCCGTGCGGGCCAGGCTCTGGTCGAGGCTGGCCAGGAGGCTCTTGCGCGAGCCCCACTCGCCGTACGGGCCGGGCCACATCAGGTACCCGGCCTTGGTGGAGACGACGATCTCGTCACGGTAGGGGCGCAGGTCGCGGGCGAAGTTACGGCCGAAGTTGGCCTCGGCGGCTCCGGGGGGCGGGCCGTAGTTGTTGGCCAGGTCGAAGTGGGTGACGCCCAGGTCGAAGGCGCGGCGCAGGATCGCGCGCTGGGTCTCCAGCGGCCGGTCGTCGCCGAAGTTGTGCCACAGGCCCAGCGAGATCGCCGGCAGCTTCAGCCCGCTGCGGCCGACGCGGCGGTAGGGCATGGCGCCGTAGCGCGTGTCCGCGGCGATGTAGGTCATGGTGCTCCTCACCAGGGGTTCTCGAGCGTGCGCGGGGACCGGGGCCCCGGCGGCTGCCACGTTATACCCGCCGTGCCCCGCCGTGGACCGCCATGCCCCGCCATGGGTCTCGCCGCGGCGTGCCCGGCCGCACGCCGGCGTTTCGAGGCGTGCGGCGGCCCTACGGCCGTTCCGGCCGGCGATCGGGGTCTCATCCGCGTTCCCGGAGGTACGCCTCCAGCTCGGCGGCCCCGGTCAGCATCGCCCGCCCGCGGGCGGACAGCCGACCACGCCAGTCGCGCAGCGCGGCCTCCAGCGGCTCCGGCCCGCCGGCCGCCCGCACCTGGGAGATCAGCGGGGCGATCTGCTCCAGCAGGTAACCGCCCCGCCTGAGTTGGTGGACCAACCGGGCGTCCCGCACGTCGGCCTCGCCGTAGACGCGGTACCCGGTCCGCGGGTCGCGGCGCGGGCGGACCAGCCCGGCGCGTTCCCACGCGCGCAGCGTCGCGGGCCGGATTCCGAGCTTCCCCGCCAACGGTCCGATGAACGTGCCGTCGGCCCCGGACACCGCGGCCGGCCCGGACGCCGCGGTGGGCTCCAGGTCGCGGAGGGCCTTCTCCACGGCCCGGAGGGTCCGGCGGTCGTCGAGGAGTTGGACGTGGCTCTCGTCGATGAGGCGGAACGCCTCCTCGGTCGCGCCCTCGTTCACCGCCCGCATGATCGACGACGCCGTCCGGTGGCCGTGGCCCGGCACCAGGGCGAGGAACGCCCGCAGGGCCCGCGCGTGCAGCGGGGTGTAGGCGCGGTGGCCGTGGGGGGTGCGGTCGGCGGCCGGGAGGATGCCGGCCTCCTCGTAGTTCCTGATCGCCTGCGTGGACAGACCGTGCCCGCGCGCCAGATCGATCGGCCTGAGCCGTTCACCGCTTTGAAGGTTTCGCCCCATGGTCCTGCCGGTATCGCGGAAAAGTTTCAACCGAAAGTTCAACTATACCGTTGAGGCCATGGTTACCGGCATCAAGGACACCGCCCATGCCGTCGAGGCCGCCGCCGTCATGGGGCTGCTCCCGGCCCGACCCCGGCTGCTCGCCCTGGGCGAGCCCACCCACGGCGAGGACGCGCTGCTCGACCTGCGCAACGAACTGTTCCGACAGCTCGTCGAGGAGGAGGGCTACCGGACGATCGCGATCGAGAGCGACTGCATGGCGGGCCTGGCCGTCGACGACTACGTCACCTCGGGCACGGGCACCCTCGACGAGGTCGTGGAGCGCGGAATCAGCCACGGCTGGGGCGCTTCCGAGGCCAACCGCGAACTCGTGCGCTGGATGCGCGCCCACAACCTCCGCGTCGACGACGAGGGCCGGCCCGCCTCCGAGCGGCTCCGCTTCGTCGGCTTCGACGGTCCGCTGGAGATCACCCACGCCGCGAGCCCCCGGCAGGCCCTCACCGCGCTCCACGGCTACCTCGCGGCCCACGTGGACGCCGACCTGCTCCCCTGCACCGGGAAGACGCTCGACCGCCTGCTCGGCACCGACGACCGGTGGACCGACCCCGCCGCGATGACGGACCCGACCCGGTCCGTGGGGCAGTCGGCCGAGGCCGGGGAGCTGCGGCTGCTCGCCGACGATCTGGTGGCGCTGCTCGACACGCAGACGCCGCACCTGATCGCGGTGACCTCGCGGGAGGACTGGGACCGGGCGCGCCTGTACGGACGCACCGCGACCGGCCTGCTGCGCTACCACCACCGGATGGCCGACTCCTCGCCGGCCCGCATGACCCGGCTGTTGGGTGCCCGGGACCGGATGATGGCCCACAACCTCCTCGCCGTCGCCGAACGGGGCCCGGCACTCGTCCACGCCCACAACGGCCATCTCCAACGGGCCAAGAGCTCGATGCGGATGGGCGGGACGCCGCTGGAGTGGTGGAGCGCCGGTGCGCTGGTGAGCGCCCGGCTCGGCGAGGGGTACGCCTTCGTGGCCACGGCCCTCGGCACGATCCGGCACCGGGGAGTGGACACGCCGCCACCGGACACCGTCGAAGGGCTCCTGTACGCGCTCCCCCGAGACCGCTGCGTCGTCGACGCCCCCCGGCTGGCCGCCGTCCTCGGCGACACGCGGCCCGCCCCTCGCGTGTCCCCCTGGTTCGGCTACTCCCCCCTCGACCCGGCCCGCCTGGCCGACAGCGACGGCATCGTGTTCGTCAGGGACGTCCCGTAGAGGGGATCGGCGGCCACGAGGACCAAGGCAGCGTGGTCCTCGTGGCCGCCGGACGGAACTCAGCGGAGACGGGCCAGCAGGTGGGCGTCGAGGAAGCCCCGCTCGGAGGCCGGGTCGTGGAGCAGCCGGGCGAATGTGACCAGCCCGGCCTCGGCCAGCAGCGCGGCGAACCGGTCCACCGGCCAGCTGTAGGCGGGCGCCACCTTGTGGTCGAAGCGGACCGGCTCGGGTGCGTCGGTCCCGAAGAACGAGGCCAGGAGCAGGCCCCCCGGTGCCAGGACCCGCGCCTGCTCGGCGAGTAGCGCGGGTAGCTCCCCGGGAGGGGTGTGGATCATCGAGTAGTGGGCCGGCACTCCGCCGAGCGCACCGTCCTCGACGGGGAGGGCCTCCATCCGCGCCTCGTCGAACCGCAGCGCCGGATGGGCCCGCCGGGCGTGGTCGACCATGGCCGGGGAGAGGTCGAGCCCGAAGGCGTCCAGCCCCAGCTCGTGCAGCATGGCCGTCAGATGTCCCGGCCCACAGCCGACGTCGGCCACCTGCGGGTTCCCCGCTCCACGCACCAGCTCGGCGAAGGTGCCGATCATGTTCCGCGCGAACGGCTGCGTCTCCAGTCGGTTGGCGAACATCGACGCGTACAGCTCGACGACCCCGTCGTAGGCCGCCCTGGTCTCGTCCTGGTGTTCCGCCACGGGAGGGAAACCTACACCCCGTTCGCTGCCGTTCTCCGGTCCCGTGCCGCATTCCGCGCCGCCGTGGCGGGCTCGCTTGTCGGTCGCCGCGTACGGGCGACACGGCCCTCGACGTGCCGGCGAGCGGCGGAGCGGGCCTCTCCCCGTCCGACGGTCCGGATGGGGAGAGGCCCCGTCACTCGATCTTCAGCAGGTGCTGCGGCTGGTGTTGTTCAGGGTGAGGTTGCGGTAGGTGATGTTGGTGCCGCAGGGGCTTTCCCTGAGCGAGGTGTTGTTCAGCGTCAGGTTCTGCAGGGTGATGTCCCGGTTGCCGGGGAACTCGCTGCGGGCGGCCAGCCGGACCTCCCCGCCACCGCTGATCGTGCCGCCCTGGGTGGCGATCGTGACGTTGCGGCAGTTCTCGATCAGGACGGCGTTGTTGCCGGTGTTGGTCAGTGTCACCCGGTCGATGACGGCGCCGCCGCTCTCGGAGACGCAGAACACCCCGCGTCCGCCGCCGCGCGCGATCACCTCGCCGACGCGGATGTTGGTCGGGTAGCCGTCGCCGATCCGGCCGTTGCGGTTGGCCATCCGGAACGCCGCGTAGCCGGTGCCGGTGCCGGTGTTCTCCGCGTCCACCCTGCCCACGGTGGCGTTGATCGTGTCGTTGAGCAGCAGCCCGGAGTAGCCCACGTCGCGGGTGGTGACCGTGCCGATGGTCAGTCCGTCCACGCCGTAGGTCTCCACGCCGTGGTTCCGGGCGCCCGAGACGTGGACGTTGTCGATGCGGATGTCGCGCGAACGCGTCGAGCGGTCACCGTGGTTGTCGATCCGGATGCCCAACCCTGCGGAGAGCCGCATCTCGATCTGTCCGAGCACCACGTTGTTCACGTTCCGCATGAAGATCCCGTACAGCGGGGATCCGGTCACGGTCAGGTGCCCCACCTCCACGTTGGAGGCGCCGCGGGAGTAGATCGGGGCCTGGTCGCCGGAGCCGGAGCCGGTGACGTCGATCGTGCCGCACACGTCGATCGCGGTGTTGCTCGGCAGCGACACCCGGGTGCCGGCGCCGATCGAACCCGAACCGCGCACCACCACGCGTTCCTTGGCGGAGCGGTTCGGCGTCAGGCTGTTGATCGCGGCCTGCATCGCGTCGCGCATGCTGCCGCCGGTGTAGACGGTGCTGCCGCCCCGGCGCGCGGTCCAGGTGCCGCCGCTGCGCACCGCCTCGGCATGGTAGGAGCCCTCGCCGCAGGCCGCCGCGGTCACCGCACCGGAGGCGGCATCGACGGCATCGACGGCATCGGCCGCGGGGGCGGTCTCGACGGTGTTCCGGTCCGGCGCGGCGGCGGCCCGGCCGGCCTCCCGCCCGCCGGACGCGGACTCGGTGGCTCCGGCCGTGGTGGCCACCGTGGCCAACAGGGCGGCGGACAGCGCTCCGGCCGCGACGGCGGTGATCCTGCGCCGCCCGGCGGGCTCGACGGCTCCTCTTCTTCCCATCCTCGGTCTCCTTCGTGGGGGGTGCGCCCCCGCACTCGGCCAAAGCCGCCCGCGCCGGCCGGAACGGATCGTCGGGGCGCCGCCCTGCCGAAAGGTGGGGGTGCCGGGGGCGCCGGGCACGGGGAGGTGCGGTAAGCGCTTTCTGAGAATGCGTCAGTATTGCAACGTTTCACTCCAGGGGTCAACCAGCGGGACACCGGTCGTTCCACCCGTTTCCCGGACCGCCGTGCCGGGGAGGGCGCACGGCCGGGCCGGCGCTCGGCCCCGCGCTCCCCGCCCCGGCACGGCACGGCGGTCAGAACGTCACAGGGTGCGCTCCAGACGCTCCGCGAGGAGCTTGGTGAAGCGAGACGGGTCGTCGGGACGTCCGCCCTCCGCGAGGAGCGCCATCCCGTAGACGATCTCGGCCATGCCCGACAGCTCCGGATCGGACGCACGGCCGGCGTGTGCCTTGCGCAGGCCGGTGATCAGGGGGTGGTCGGGGTTGAGTTCGAGGATGCGCTTGCTCTCGGGCATCTCCTGGCCCATGGCGCGGAGCATGTTCCGCAGACCGGGCGTGACGTCGTCGGTGTCGGAGACGACACAGGCCGGCGAGGTGGTGAGGCGGGAGGACAGCCGCACCTCCTTCACCTCGTCGCCGAGTCGACCGCCCAGCCACTCCAGCAGGTCGCCGTACTCCTGCCGCTGCTGCTCCCGCTCCGCCTTGGCCTGCTCCTTCTCCTCCTCGGTGCCGAGCTCGGCCTCCCCCTTGGCGATGGAGCGCAACCGCTTGCCCTGGAAGTCGGGCACCGCGTCGACCCACAGCTCGTCCACCGGGTCGGTCAGGACGAGCACCTCCAGACCCTTGTCCCGGTACCCCTCCATGTGCGGCGAGTTCTCGACGGCGGCACGGGAGGGGCCGGTCAGGTAGTAGATGTGCTCCTGCCCCTCCTTCATGCGCTCCACGTACTCCTGGAGGGTCGCCGTCTTCTCCGGGTCGTGGGTGGTGGCGAACGAGCAGGCCGCGAGGATCGCGTCGCGGTTCTCGAAGTCGTTGAGCAACCCCTCCTTGACGACCGGGCCGAACTCCCGCCAGAACTCCGCGTACTTCTCGGGTCGCTTGGCCCTCATCTCCTTGAGGGTGGACAGCACCTTCTTCGCCAGTCGCCGCCGCATCATCTGGATGTGGCGGTCCTGCTGGAGGATCTCGCGGGAGATGTTGAGCGACAGGTCCTGGGCGTCCACCACGCCCTTGACGAAGCGCAGGTACGGCGGGACCAGCTCCTCGCAGTCCTCCATGATCAGCACGCGCTTCACGTAGAGCTGCAGGCCCCGGCTGCCGCCCTGCGTGAAGAGGTCCCGCGGCGGCCGCGCGGGGAGGAAGAGCAGCGCCTGGTACTCGAAGGTGCCCTCCGCGTGGATGCGGACGGTCTCCAGCGGGTCGGCCCAGTCGTGGCTGATGTGCTTGTACAGCTCGTGGTACTCCTCGTCGGAGACCTCGTTCCTGGGCCGCGCCCACAGGGCCTGCCGGGAGTTGATCGTCTCCGGCTCCGGCTTCCCGCCGTCCTCTCCGTCCTCGCTCCCCTCCTCGGCGCTCCCCTCACCGGCCGCCGTGACCAGCCTGATGGGCCAGGTGATGAAGTCCGAGTAGCGCTTGACGATCTCCTTGATCTTCCAGGGAGAGGTGTAGTCGAAGAGCCGGTCGTCGTTGTCCACCGGCTTGAGCCGCAGGGTGACCGACGTGCCCTGGGGCGCGTCGGCCACCGTCTCGACGGTGTACGTGCCCTCGCCGGTGGACGTCCATCGGGTGCCCGCGTCCTCCCCGGCGCGGCGGGTCAGCAGCGTGACCTCGTCGGCCACCATGAAGGCGGAGTAGAAGCCGACGCCGAACTGCCCGATGAGCCCCTCCGCGGCAGCCGCCCTGTCGGGATTGTCGGTCTTCTGGACCTCCTTGAGCTTCCGGAGGAACTCCGCGGTACCGGACTTGGCGATCGTCCCGATGAGCCCCACGACCTCGTCGCGCGACATCCCGATGCCGTTGTCGCGGATCGTCAGCGTGCGGGCGTCCTTGTCCGGCTCGATCTCGATGTGCAGGTCGGAGACGTCGACGTCCAACGCGTCGTCGCGCAGCGCCTCGATGCGGAGCTTGTCGAGCGCGTCGGAGGCGTTGGAGACGAGTTCCCGCAGGAACACGTCCTTGTTCGAGTAGATCGAGTGGACCATCATCTGGAGGAGCTGCCGCGCCTCCACCTGGAACTCGAACGTCTCGGCCGTCATGGTCGTGGATTCCCCCACCGGTGTCGTCCGTGACCGGAAGAGCCGGTGCGCCGTCGGGCGGCGCGGGCCTTCCGGACGTGCTTGTCCACATGATGGTATGCCGTGCCGGCGACCGGCCCTCACCGGAACAGGCCCGGAGCGGCCCAGGCACCCACCGTCAGTGACAGGGCTTACCGTGTTCCGGGCCAGAGGCAGGGTTCAGGGGCGGCCCTGTTCCGGGATACTCCGCGCGGAACTCCGGGGAGTCCGCGCGGAGCCACCGACCGACAGCCGGTCATTCGTCGTCGATGTCTTCGGCGAGAAGCTCGTCGACGGAAGGCCATACCCGCAGCGCAAGGTTCGCGAGGTAGGTCCCCCGCTGCCTGATGCGGGTCTCGTCCCAGGTTCGTTCCCAGTTCCCCAGCCCGGTGCCGGGCGGAGGGTTGAGCAAGGTGCCATGGGTGAGACGGAGCAGACTGTGCTCCCCCAGCCACTGCCGCTTCTCGTGCCACCCCATGTTGCCGATGGCCGGGTTGAGTTTCGCGGTTGCCAGGGTGAGGTTGCCGAGCGTGTGGACGATCTCATCCCGAGTGGCAGTCGCGTCAGGATCGTCACTGTTGATTGGCCAGTTCTCCTGCCAACTCTGCGGCATGACATGCTCGATGGTGAGCTTGGACCCGATGCTCTCCCCGACAGGAACGGCGAGCTGCTCGGTCAGTGGCGTGCGCAGGGCGTCCTCCAGCGCTTCGAGGAGGATGCGCACCCGGTGGCGGTAGAGACGCTGGTAGATCGGATCGTTGACGAGTGCGTTCCGGAACTCTTCGTCGGCCGGCCACTCGCGGTGCTGCCCCTGCATGGCGGCCAACGTCTTGAGGACTGCCTCATCGGCTTGGTCCGGCTGCCTGATCGCGGCGGCGACGAGGTCCCGGAAGACGTGGTTGTAGTCCCTGTTGCTGAGGTTGAGAATGGAACGTCGCACGAGATAACTGTCGATGCCCCGGATCGCCCGTACGCGCCGCTGCTCGGACAGCCGTTGCCCCATCCCGTACAAGCACAGCAACAGAGGCATCGGCGTGGACAACTGCATGACCTTCACCCGGTACAGGAAGCGGCCTTCCACTCCGTCCGGCGCACGGTTCTCCAGGCCATCGTAGATTTCCGCATAGCGGGAAAGTTCCACGAAGATCTCTTCAACGGGCACTTGCCGACCGCGCTGCCAACGCTCGAATTCCTTGAACAGGGCGGGGAAGGTGAAGTCCCGCTGGGTACGCATGGTGAGCCAGTGAGTCAGGAAGACATCGAGCCGACTGCGTGTGATGCGTCCGGTGGTCTGGTCGACTCGCCACTCGTCCTGGTCGAAGGGCTCCCAGTAGGTGCTGTACAGACGGCCGGTGTCCACCCCGGTGTGCTCGGCTTCGCGGAACAGCAGGTTTTTCACCAAGTCCGCGTGTTCGAGCGGGGTGCCTCGACTGTTGAGGGTTTCGAAGACCATCTGGGCGTCATCGTGTTCCTCCAGGTCGATGATGACCAGCCTCAGGTGCTCCCGAAGAGTCTGGACCAGGCTGCCGAGCCTCTGCTTGGGATCCTCGCTGTCCTCCAACCAACTGCTGACGACGCGCCGGAAGTAGGTGACCGCCTCGGACAGACGTCCCTTGCCGTCTTCTCCGCTCATCACGGAGCGGAACTCGTCCCGATCGGCGTTGGTCGGCCAGACCTTGAAGCGGTGGTCCGGGTTGCGCTCGGTGTCGTACAGGTCCGGGTCATTCTCCAGGAACCTGCTGAGCAAGCGCACCGAGCGGTCGTCCCCGGTCTTCTGGGCGGACTGCCGTGCGGCGAACAGGAACAGTTGGAGGGTGGTGAGCCGCTGTTGGCCGTCGATGACCTGCCGGGCTTCCAGGTCCGACGAGGCGTAACGCGCCTCGTCGAAGACCACTGCTCCCAGGAAGTGCGGAAAGACGGTGTCACCGGTCTCCGCCGCTCCCTCGGCCTGCTCGGCGGTACGACGGATGTCCTCCCAAAAGGCAGTCCAGTTGTCATCTCTGTTCCACACATACGGTCTCTGGAAGAGCGGCACCATGTATCGGATGTCCCTGCCGAAGATCCGCTTCAGATCGACCGTGTCGGCACGCACTCAGGCTCCCTCCCTCGGTATGGCCTAGATCACGTTACCGACCTTCGCGTGGTGTTGTGGGGGGATCGTTCCGATTGAGTGGGAGAGCGAGCCTGCCGTTGTCAGCCGGTGGCCCGGGGAGATGGTGAGTCCGAACCGCTCGTGTCCCGGCCTGCCCCGCTCCTCCCCTCCAGCGGTGGGCGGCCGCCACCTCGTTCCACAGGTGGCGGGGCCAGGACTGCCGGACGTGTGCCGTGTCCCCGTCGCGGAACATCACACAGGCCCAGAACCGATCGGTGAGCCCGTACCACCTACACCGGCCGGACCCCGTCACGCCTCTCGGCCGCAACGCACAGGCAGTCCGTGACGCGGAGCCCGAGCGCGAACCGCCGCCCACCGAACCGCTCCTCGGTGCCCCTCGGCAGCGCGGTGGACGAATCGTCGGCACCGGCCAAACCGCCTGTGACATACACGGAGTGAACCACGGGCGGCAGGCGCCGAGCCCGCGGCTTCATGGATTCCAACCGGCCCGGTGAAGGCCCCCGAAGCGCTCTCTCCGTCATGGGAGACGGCCGGCCGGAGCACCGCGTCGCCGTTTCCGTGGTGCGTCCCCAGAATGCTGCCACGAGACCGCCGGGGCGACACCGCCGTGGCGCGCCGGACCGGGACGCCACCGTCGTCTCACCATCGGCCCGCCCGCGTGTGCTACGTGCCGTAGGTCCTCCTCCAGCGCGCACGGTGTTCCCTGTCGCCCTGGCCGGCGCCGTTGACGCCGGCCAGGGTTGGCAGGGAGACGCCGTTGTTCCACAGACCCAGGTGGTCGCGGTGCACGGCCAGGATGTCGTGCTCCACCGCCAGCGCCTGGGCCGGACCGCTGAAGCGCGAGGTCGTCACGAAGACCGCCACATCGGCCCTGAAATGCACCCTCGCTCCCATCAGGTCGCGCATCTCGCGGCTCGCGACAGTGCGGGTCGGTACATACCGCTTGCACTGGACGACCATCGTCCGGCCGTCCGGCAGCCGGCCGACCACGTCCGCGCCGTTGTCGTGGGAGCCGCCCACGCGCCGGACCTCCGTACAGCCGTCCCGGCGGCACAGCTCGGCCACCAGTTCCTCGAACTCGGTGCCGGACATCGCGTCCACCTCGGCCAGCGTCCGACGTCCGGCCTCCACCGCGTCCGCCTGCCGCCACTCCCGGTCCCCGCCTCGGACGATTCGGTCGGTATGCCACAGCCACCACACCAGGCCGCCGAGACCTGCGGCAACCGCAACCCCCAGGATGTACGGCCAGACCGTCTCCCAGGAGGCGACGAGCAGAAGCAGCACCGCCGCGCCGCCGACGACCGCCGTCCTGCCTCCGGCCCCGCGCCTGCGCCGCGCCACCGGACGGTGTCCGCGGCGCCCACCGCGCCTGCCACCTCCGCCGCGTCCACGGCGAGCAGCCATTCCAGACCTCCTCTCCCCCGCGATCCGCCCAGCAGTCTGGGCAGGGAGGAGGACAGGGCGGAAGAACGCCCGTCGGCCATGGCCGAAAGCCGCAGGGGTGAGGACCGGGAGTTCCGGCACAGGCGGGCCGCTCAACGAGGTTCGGCACCGGCCCGCGGTGTGGCGGCCAGGGCGGGGACGAGCGTGGCGCACCCCGTCCTCTTCGCCCGGACGGAGTCCGGAAGGCACCGCCGTGCCGGCCTCCTTGTCCGGACGGGCCGGGCAGGAGGGCCGGTCCCGGCCTTGCCGTTCCGCTGACCAGTGCCCGGGGACGCCTCGGATGCCGCGCGGAGGCGGACTGTGACCTTGTCACCCGGGACAGAGCGGGAGCACTCGCTGCGATCGACGAAAAGGATTTCGCCGTCCTCGCCCTCGCCCGGGTCTTCGGACAGGTCTTCTCATGCCGGCGTCGCACGGCCTCCGGGCTCCGTTCGACGGCCCGCTTGTCCGGCCGCTGGAAGGACGGCCCCCACCGTTTCGGGTACGTGCCCCACCCCGGGCTCGGTCGGCCGCACCGGTACAGCCTCGCGATCGGCTCGCCCACCAGCCGCCTCGTCCACAGCTGCCCGCCCGGTCCCACATAACGGGGCCGGTGATCGAGGACGGCCTGCCGCACGGCGGCCTGCTCGGCCTCCCCGAGCACCCGGTGCGCCCCGACCGGCTTGCCTCCCGGCCGCCGGCCTGCCACTTCGCCCACCACACATCGACCACCTTCGGCGCCCCCCGAAGAGCGCCGCCACGTCCTCACGGTCCCGCCCCGCCACCAATGCGGCCACCGTCCGCAGCCGCAGCGCCTCCTGCGCCGACGGTGCCGGATACCGCGCGGCCCCCGCCGGATCGCTCGCACACCACCGACGACCCAGAACCGTTCGGGTCAGCAGGGGTGAGGACGTCGCTGTGGTCGCCGCTGGAGCAGTTCGGTCCCATGCGTCGAGCGTCTTGGAGGTGTGACGCTGGGCCTCCCCACGGAGATGTGGCGCCACCGGGAATGGGCCATGAGGAGCGTCGCTCGCTTTCGTCCGGGAACAGGGAGGTCAATTCGCAGGGTGGTCGGGCTGTCCGCCTCGTGCCGGGGAATCAGGCGGCGACCGGCAGGGGGCCGGCCCCGGAACCGAGTGAGCGCAGGATCCGCGCCTCCTCCTTCCGGGCGGCGGCGGGAGGGATCCGGCCTTTGGCGCGGCGGAGGGCTCGGCGTCGGCGAAGCGTGTCAGAGCCGCGGCGCGACACTGCGCGACGAGTTCCGCGAAGGGTCCTTCGGTCACGCGGGCCCGCATCCGGTCGTGGAGGTCCGCGACCCTGAGCTGGGCCTCGCGTGAACGTGCGGCGAGGACCGCGGTGTCCTGGTAGGCGTCGTCCAGGGCGTCGAGCCGGGTGCGCCGCAGGGCGGGAGAGCAGGCGAGTACGTCCCGTTCGGCCCGGCCGATCGCGTAGCGGCCCCAGGCCAGCGCGGTACGGGCGTGGCGGCTCCACCGTTCGACCACCGCGTCGTGCGGGAGGTACGGGTTCTCCTCCTCGCGGGCATCGCGCAGGAGGGCCTGGACGAAGGCGTCGTCGTCGCAGTCCCGCAGCTCACGCACCGGTGCCGGCAGTTCGTCGCCTGCCGTTCTCCGGTCCCAGTCCCACCGGGCGAGGTCGCTCTCCGGCGCCTGCGGCGTGCCGTCCGGCAGTCCCCTGTCGCAAAGTTCCCGCCGCAGGGCCTCGGCGAAGGCCGCCGGGGACACCCTGCGCGCCACTCTCAGCTCCAGCGCGTCCACCGGTCGGGAGCGGCCGGTGGGGCGGCGGGCACGCTGCTCCTTGTACCGGGCCTCCGCCTGCGACCGGGCCCGTCGCACCCTGCGCGCGTGTGCGCGCAGCCGTCGCAGTCGCTCGGGGGGGCTGGGTCGAGAGTTCCGCGCGCCGGACGGCCCCGCGAGCGAGGACGTCGGCGTGGGCGAGAACGACGGTGACGGGGCCGGTGAGCGAGGCGTGTTCCAGGGCCGCGACGGCCTCCGGAGCGCAGATCCCGTTCATGCGGGCGAGGACGGCCTCCTGCAGGGCGGTGAAGTCGTCGGCGAAGCGACGGATCAGCTCGGTGTGCTCGGTGATCGTCACGGTGGCCTTCCAGGTCGCGGGTGATGGTGAGCGGGGCCGCACACGGTGTGCGGTCAGGGCGTGGGTGCGGGAGCCGTGGGCCGTGCCCCGCGGGCGGGGCCCATCCGGAGAGGGGCGTCGGCCGTGGGGTCCCGGCGTCAGGGAACCCGCACCCCCGGCCTGTTCACCTCCACAGACCCCGGATCTTCCGGCCGAGCTCGCTGTGCGGGTCGAGGAGCGCGCCGGCGACACGGCCGGCGGAGTCCTTCACGCCGCCGCTGAAGTTGAGCCGACCGGTGGAGCCGACGCTGGCGCAGACGCCGTCCCAGTAGGCGGGTTCGCGCTCCCAGCGGACGTCGGCGAGCAGGTGCTCGACCGTCTCGTAGCTCATGGCGTCGACGGGGTCGCACCAGGGGGTGGCGCGGTGCAGCAGGACGCCGAGGCCCGCCATCACGGCCGGGGCGGTGATCGCGCTGCGCCGGGCGAAGTCCGGGAAACGGTCCTCGATCAGCCGGGACACCAGACGGACGACGACCGTCTCCACCTCGCCGGCGTCGGTGTCGGGCGGCAGGTCTCCCTCGTGGACGTTGGTCGCCGAGTACTGCACGCCCTTGCCGCCGAAGACGGTGGTGACGATCAGCGCCCGCAGCGCGGACAGCGTCACGACCTCCTTGTCGGTCCTGGTGAGCTGCCGCTTGCCGACGTTGACCAGCGTGCCGAACGGCATCCGCCGGCCGTCCGACTCGATCTTGAGCCTCTCGCCGACGAGGTGGGCGAGGCGGGTGGCGAGGTCGCGCTGGTCCATGGACATGGCCAGGTTCTTGGCGACGTCGATGCCCTTGACGTTGCGGTCGTAGAAGATCTGCCGCGCGTCCGCCGGGGAGAGTCCCAGGTAGAGCTCGAAGGGGATGCGGACTCGCCGGCCCAGCTCGGCGTAGGTGAGGTCGAAGGACTCCGGGTCCCGGTAGATGTCGTGCCAGGCGGTGGTCTGGGGCTCGCCGTCGATGGCGATCACCATGGCGTCCGGGGCGACGGTCAGCGTCCGTCGAGGTCGCCGCGCAGGTCCGGGTCCTCGGTGAGGTCGCGCAGGACGGACAGGAGGATGGTCAGGGTCGTAAGGCGCTGCTGGCCGTCGATGACCTCCGCCCTCGGGGCCCCGCCGTCCTTGACGAGCACGACGGAACCGAGGAAGTACGGTTCGTCCGTCCCGCGGTCCAGCGCTTCCAGCAGATCCGTCAGCAATTGGGTCGCCTGCTCCTCCTGCCAGGCGTAGGGGCGCTGGTAGTCGGGGATCTGGAAGTCGTAGTCGCTGCTGAACACCTTGTGCAGGGGCATCTCGTGCGCTTCGAGCTTTTGCATGGTCCGATGATGTCGGAAGAGGAAGCGCCGTGGCGCTCATCCGATCAACTCAACCCCCTTTCCAGAGAAGCCCTTTCATTGGGGATACGTCCTCCCGTACCCGACTCGCAGGCCGCTTCATCGCCCGTCCTCCGCGCTGATGGCTGGTGTCCGAGGCCTGACGCCGTGTTCCTCTTCCGCTGCGCGGCGCTCCGGCTGCCGAGGTCCCCGTAGGGTGCGGTGGACGGCTGCCGGGCCGGCGGGGCGCACCGGGAGGCGTGCGGTGCGGGTGCCGGTCGTGCCCGGCTGACCGGGCACGGTCCGGCGGAGAAGGCCCCGGGCCCGCGGCAGCGCAGCGAAGACGCGGAAGGAATTGATTCGTGACGTACGAACTTCCGGTATGGAGCCAGATCACCGAGTGGCTTCGCCGGAACGCACCACGCTCCTACGCACAGCTCCACGAAGGCGCGACACCGGATGCCCTGGCGCACACGAGAGCGCGGCTGGGAACAGCTCTGCCCGAAGAGCTGTCGGCCATGCTGCGCATGAACAACGGCGTACAGATCGACCCCAATGATCCGGACGGTATGCGCCCTCGCCCCTCCGGAAAATTCATCTCCGACTTCTACGGCATTCTCCCGACCTACCTGATCACCCGCGTCAACGAGCACATGAACGCCGTCTACAACGACGGGGAGCGAGACGGCGAGTGGAAGCAGCACTGGATCCCCTTCGCCGTCGAGAGCGACTGGCTCTACGGTCTGTTCGTCGACGGAGCCACCGGGGCTGTCGGCAGCTGGTCCGACGGCGGCCCCATCGAGGAGAACGTCCATCCGTCGCTGTCGGCCTGGCTGGAGGAGTCGTTCCACCTGATGCAGAGCCGCGCAGACGTCTACAACGAAATGGTCGTCTGGGACATCGACGGCCTCGACCAGGAGGATCTCGACCAGCTCACCTGACCACGGACGCACCGCGGCCCCGCCGAATCCCCGGGCCCGTCAATCGAACGGTCCCCGTCTCGCTTCCGGGCGAAATCGTGCCGGATGTGCTGCCGTTCTGCGACCCGCACAGCCTCGGGCAGAGCTCGGCGGACCGCCTCGGACATCGGCCCCGAACGCGAGAACCCCGCTGCCTCGACAAGGCTGCGGGGTTCTGTGCTGTGTCCGAGGGGGGACTTGAACCCCCACGCCCGATAAAGGGCACTAGCACCTCAAGCTAGCGCGTCTGCCATTCCGCCACCCGGACCGGTGTGCGACTCGCGGCCTTCCGGCCGCGGCGACGGGGAACACCATACCAAGCTTTCGGGGTGCCTCTCATCCGCATAAGCCGTGGTCCGGTGGGGTGCGGCGACGACGCGTCCCCTCCCCCGGCCCCGCACGGCGGAGAGGGCGCGGGCAGCGCGTACGCGCGCGGCGGGGCGGGCCGCCCGGACACCGGGCGATCGGCACCGTCGGGGCCGGGACCGGTCTTGGGCGGGCCGCGACCGGGTACGGGACGGTGACCAGCACAATGGGGAGGCCGCGCCCCCATCGCGCGGCACGGGCGCCAACCGGCACCGAAACCGGCACCGAGCGAGGCGGGAACGATCCATGGGCCGAGTCACCGAACGCCGCCGCGTCGTCCGCGTCCGCGACGGCGTGGTCAGCGAGCGTCCCGACACCCTGGTGGCCGAGGAGCCGCTGGAGATCCGGCTGAACGGCAGGCCGCTGGCCGTCACCATGCGCACGCCCGGCGACGACTTCGCGCTGGCGGCGGGCTTCCTGGTCAGCGAGGGCGTGCTGGGCCGTCCGGAGGAGCTGGCGAACATCGTCTACTGCGCGGGCGCCACCGAGCAGGCCGACGGCACCACCCGCAACAGCTACAACGTCGTCGACGTTCGCCTCGCCCCCGGCACGCCCGTCCCCGACATCACCCTGGAACGGAACGTCTACACCACCTCCTCCTGCGGGCTGTGCGGCAAGGCGAGCCTGGACGCGGTCCGCACCACCGCCCGCTGGCCGATCGCGGACGGCGGCGCGGACGGCGGCGGCGACGGGGACGGGGACGGGGACGGCCCCCTGCGGATCGGCCCCGACGTCCTGGCCGCGCTCCCCGACCGGCTCCGGGCCGCCCAGCGGGTCTTCGACCGGACCGGGGGTCTGCACGCGGCCGCGCTGTTCTCCCCCGAGGGCGAACTGTTGGACCTGCGCGAGGACGTGGGCCGTCACAACGCCGTCGACAAGCTCGTCGGACGCGCCCTGACCGACGGCCGGCTGCCGCTGTCGCGGGCCGTGCTGCTGGTCTCGGGCCGGGCCTCGTTCGAGCTGGCACAGAAGGCGGTGATGGCCGGCGTTCCCGTCCTGGCCGCCGTCTCCGCCCCCTCCTCCCTCGCCGTGGACCTGGCCGCCGAGACCGGGCTGACCCTGGTCGGCTTCCTACGGGGAACGTCGATGAACGTCTACGCCGGCGGGCACCGCCTGACCCTGGCCGGCACGCGCGCCTGACACCCGACAGAGCGGAATCCGCCCCGCCGGAACCGGTCGTTGTCGGGATGTTCCGTGCGGACTCCCGGGCCGCATGGTGACGGTCTGGTGTACCCGTTCCGAAACGCCCCTGTTCGCCCCGGCGTACGGTGTCGCCGTTCCTTCCCCGGCTCTTCGCGGATCCGATACGGTCGCCCCGCTGTGATCCCCACCACAGCGCAGCGAGGAGAGCGGCACGTGCGCGAGTTCACCGTCCCGGCCCTGGTGACGGCCGCCCCGGCAGGGGGCCTGGCCGACGTCGTCTTCGAGCGCGCCGAGGCGGACCCGGGCCGGGCGGCCCTGGCGCGCAAGGACGCCTCCGGCGTCTGGCGGGACGTGACCGCCGCGACGTTCCGCGACCAGGTGCTGGCCCTGGCCAAGGGACTCCTCGCCGAG
This sequence comes from Streptomyces taklimakanensis, assembly GCF_009709575.1. Taxonomy (NCBI): domain Bacteria; kingdom Bacillati; phylum Actinomycetota; class Actinomycetes; order Kitasatosporales; family Streptomycetaceae; genus Streptomyces; species Streptomyces taklimakanensis. The sequence goes on along the minus strand of NZ_WIXO01000001.1, from coordinate 4,879,704 downwards.
GGCGTGCGGTTCGGGGACCGGGTCGCCGTCATGTCCCGCACCCGCTACGAGTGGACCCTGTTCGACTTCGCCCTGTGGACCGTCGGCGCCCAGTCGGTGCCCGTCTACCCCACCTCCTCGGCCGAGCAGGTCCACTGGATGCTGCACGACGCGGAGGTGTCCGCCATCGTCGTGGAGCACGAGGACCACGCCATGACCGTCGGCTCGGTCGTCGATCGGCTGCCGCGCCTGAAGCGGCTGTGGCAGCTCGACACCGGCGTCGAGGAACGGCTCATGGCCGCCGGGACGGGCATCGACGACGAGGTCGTCCACCGGCACCGGCTCGCCCTGACCCCGGACACCCCCGCGACCGTCATCTACACCTCCGGCACCACCGGCCGACCCAAGGGCTGTGTGCTCACCCACGGCAACTTCATGGCCGAGTGCGACAACGTCGTCCGGCGCTACGAGACGGTGTTCCCCGACAAGGCCGGCCGGCAGGCATCGACCCTGCTCTTCCTGCCCCTCGCCCACGTCTTCGGACGGATGATCGAGGTCGGCGCGATCCGCTCCGGCGTCCGGCTCGGCCACCAACCCAGCCTCACGGCCGCCGCCCTCCTGCCCGACCTGGAGGCGTTCCGCCCCACGTTCGTTCTGGCCGTCCCCTACATCTTCGAGCGGATCTTCCACGCCGCCCGACGCAGGGCCGAGGCCGAGGGCCGGCTCGGGCCGTTCGACAAGGCCGTGGAGGTCGCCGTCCGCCACGCCGAGGCGAGGGAGCGCAAGGCGTTCGGCACCGGTCCGGGCCCCGGCGCGGTCCTGCGGGCGCAGCACCGGTTCTTCGACAGGACCGTCTACTCCAGGCTGCGCGCCGCCCTCGGCGGCCGCTGCCGGTACGCCATGTCGGGCGGCTCGGCGATGGAGCGGCGGCTGGGCCTGTTCTACGACGGCGCCGGCATCCGGATCGTCGAGGGCTACGGCCTGACGGAGTCCACCGCCGCGGCCACCGCCAACCCGCCCGAGCGGCCCCGCTTCGGCACCGTCGGCGTGCCCGTCCCCGGCACCACCGTGCGCATCGCCGAGGACGGCGAGGTGTGGCTGCGCGGCGGCCAGGTCTTCACCGGGTACCTGGGCGACCGGCACGCCACCGGGAAGGCCCTGCGCGACGGTTGGCTGGCCACCGGCGACCTCGGCTCCCTGGACGAGGACGGCTATCTGACGATCACCGGGCGGAAGAAGGACATCCTGGTCACCTCCAGCGGCAAGAGCGTCTCCCCCGCCCCGCTGGAGGACCGGGTGCGGGCACACCCGCTGGTGGCCCAGTGCATCGTCGTCGGTGACGACCGCCCCTACGTCTGCGCGCTCGTCACCCTCGACCCCGACGCCGTGCACCACTGGCTGACCATGCGGAACAGACCCGAGACGGACCCGGCCGAAGTCGCCCACGACCCCGATCTGGAGGCCGAGGTCAGGCGGGCGGTGGCGGCCGCCAACACCCGGGTCTCCCAGGCCGAGTCCATCCGCGCCTTCCGGATACTGGGCTCGCCGTTCACCGAGGAGGACGGGCTGCTGACGCCCTCCCTGAAGCTGCGGCGGAAGGCGATCGAGAAGGCGTACGCCGCCGAGATCGAGGCCCTCTACCGGTCCTGAAGCGTCCGCGGCACCCCGGTCGTCGGTGTTCGCCGCCGAACCACCGGGCGCGCCGGCCAAGAATGTGACAGCGATGTCATGATCTTCTGGCCCCTTGGGTACACGTGTGTGGTCAATCGAGTCTTAAGGATCTGTCCCGTGAGCAACGTTCCCAGCATCATCCTCAACAACGGCGTCCGGATGCCGCAGCTCGGCTTCGGTGTGTGGCAGGTGCCGGACGAGGAGGCGACCGCCGCCGTCGGGCACGCGCTCGCCTCGGGCTACCGCAGCATCGACACCGCCGCGATCTACCAGAACGAGAAGGGCACCGGGAAGGCCATCGCCGAATCCGGGATCCCGCGCGAGGAGCTCTTCGTCACCACCAAGCTCTGGAACGACGAGCAGGGTCGCGACTCCACCCTGCGCGCCTTCGACGCCTCCCTGGAACGCCTGGGCCTGGAGTACGTCGACCTCTACCTCATCCACTGGCCCGCGCCCAAGCAGGACCGTTACGTCGAGACCTGGAAGGCGTTCGAGGAGCTGTACGCCGGCGGCCGCGTCAAGGCCATCGGCGTCTCCAACTTCAAGCCCGCCCACCTGCGGCGGCTGATGGAGGAGACCGAGATCGTCCCCGCGCTCAACCAGATCGAGCTGCACCCGAACTTCCCGCAGGCCGAGGCGCGCGCCTTCCACGCCGAGCACGGCATCGCCACCGAGGCGTGGTCGCCGCTGGGCCAGGGCAAGGGGCTGCTGGACGATCCGGTCATCGGCACCCTCGCCCGCAAGCACGGCCGCACTCCCGCCCAGGTGGTGCTGCGCTGGCACATCCAGCTCGGCAACGTGGTGATCCCCAAGTCCGTCACCCCGTCCCGGATCGAGGAGAACGTCGACGTCTTCTCCTTCGCTCTGGACGACGACGACATGACGGGTCTGGCCACCCTGGACAACGGCACCCGCCTGGGTGCCGACCCGGAGGAGATGGGCTGACCCCACCCGGCACCCGCCGCTCCCCGAACCGGTGCCGCCCCCGGGCCCCGGTGCCCCCGGCCGCGGGCGGGGCCGGGGCCCGGGGGCGGCGGGAGAACGCGCGGGCGCGGCGGCGACGGTCAGGAACGGACGTCGTGGGCCGGGGCGACGGCGGCGATCCGACGCGCCAGCTCCACGTCCCGCTCGGTGATCCGCCCGCCCGCGCTGTGCGTGTTCACCGACACCGCCAGGGTGTTGTAGCCCAACAGCAGATCGGCGTGGTGGTCCAGCTCGTCCTGGATCCGCGCCACGTGGATCACCATCGCCGCCGCCGGCAGATGCCCGGCGAAGGAGTACGTCCTCCTCAGCCGGTCGCCGTCCGACTCCCAGCCGGGCAGCTCCGCCAGCGCGGCGTCGATCTCCTCCTGGCTCAGCGGTCGAGGTGCCATGTCGGGGAACCCACTTCCGGTAGACGACCCTCCCAGCCTAGGCGCGCCGCGCGGGATCGTCGGCCGCCGACGCGGACGCCGGGGCCGGTGGAGTGGACCCCGGTCACGGCACCGGAGTGACCGCGCCGGGAGGGGCCGACCCGAACCGGCGCTCGGCGCCGATCCGCCGTTCCTCGCCGCGGGCCGGGCATGCGAGGGCGCTTGGCACACTTTTCACGGGTACGGAGGGCGTGCGGACCCGCCGCCGTGCCGCCCCGGGCAGGGCGGTCCCGTCAGCGTGGGCGGGCCCGGACGGGCGGACGGGCGGGCTCCTCCGGGACGGCCCGCGCCTCCTCCAGCCAGCGCCGCAGCACCCGGTGGATCCGCTCGGCGCCGACCGGCTCACCGTCCGCTTCCGGCGGGGACAGCAGGCGCGGGTGGAGGAGGAAGGCCCGGGACTGTTCGCCGCCGAGGCCGCCGTGGGAGCCGATCTGCTCCTCGAAGGCGTGGACGGCCCCGGTGACCGGGTCGAGGGCGGAGTTGACCATGATGTCGGCGGCGTGCGGGAAACCGGCGGTGCGTCGCACGGTGTCCGCGGCGCGCGGCCCGTAGGGCGCCAGGGGGTCCTTCCCGAGCACCTCGCCGCTCTCCAGTCGGTGCTCGGCGCCGTCCGGACCGAGCACCACCGCCCCGTGGCGCTCGTCCCGCACGAGCAGGAAACCGATGCCGGGGTGGTTGGCGAGGGTGGCCAGCAGGGCGGGGTGGCGGCGGTCGATCTCCTGGCGGGAGGCCCGGCCGGGAAGGTCGGGGAAGGAGACCAGGCCGAGGTTTCCCGAACCCAGCACCACCGGCTCGCTCGTCCGGGCGGGGTGGTGCGGCTCCGCCCCGTGCCCGTCCTCGGGCCGGTGGAGGGCCGCGCGGGCGGCGGTGCGGGCCTCGGCTCCACTGGCGGAGCGCCGGGCGCGGCGGGAGACGGGCAGCCCGCAACCGGCGCGGACGAGGTCCTCCAGGGTCAGCCCGTAGCGGGCGGCGAAGGTCTCGCCGGGGCTCTGCCCGTGGTCGGAGAGGAGCACCAGCCGGTAGGGGCGGGGGGCCCGTTCGGCGACCTTGGCGATCAGGGCGACGGACCGGTCCAGCCGTCGCAGCACCTGGTGGGTGTCGCGGCCGCGCGGCCCGGAGTGGTGGGCCACCTCGTCGTAGGCGACGAGGTCGGCGTAGACGGCGGTGCGGCCGTTGAGGATGTCCCCGAGGACGGCGGCGACCACCACGTCCCGCTGGACGACGGTGGCGAAGGCCCGGATGAAGGGGTAGAGGCCGCCGCGCGAGACCCGTGGCCACTCCCCGCGCAGCCGGGCCCGGGTGGACTGGACGATCTCGCGGACGACCTCGGCCGTGAAGGAGACGGCGGTGCGGGTGGCGTTGGCCGGGTCGGAGAAGTAGGCGAAGTACCCGGCGCGGGACCGGTTGTGTCTGCCGCGCCGGGCCGAGACGGAGAGCACCAGCGCCACCTGGGCGGCGCCGCCGCTGAAGAGGTTGCCGCGGCTGGCGCCGTCGTCGGCGAGGAGACCGGGGTGCCCGGCGCGGTCGGCGGCGCGGCGCTGGAGTTCGGCGGCGCTGCTGGGCCGGTTGCTGACGACCACCTCGCCGGTCTCCTTCTCGTACCAGCGGAAGGCGGGCACGTCCTCGTTGGAGCCGTGCAGGATGCCGAGCTGGCTGGCGCCGGTCTGACTGGACCAGTCGGTGTGCCAGACGGTGAGGCGGTGGGTTTCGCGGCACATGGCGGCGATGGTGGGCATCAGCGGTTCGCCGTCCTCGCCGGGGGCGATCGCGTCGCGCAGCACGTCGTGGCCGAGGCCGTCGAGCTGGAGGAAGACGGTGCCGGGGGCGTCGGTCACGCCGGCCCCGTCCGCGCGCGGCCGGCGGCGGTCGGCGAGCCGGGCCAGCCGGCGCCGGTAGGCCTCGTCGTCGCGGACGGCGAGGAAGGTGCTGGCGGCCGAGGAGGCCGCGGACATCACGGCGGCGACGACCACCGCGGTCCGGGGGTCGGCCTCGCCCCGGCCCTCGGGCAGGAGGGCGAGGGCGATCCACAGCAGCGATCCGTTGAGGAAGAACACCAGCAGGCCCAGCACCAGGGCGGGCACCAGCAGCAGCGCTCTGACCAGCAGCGGCCACACCAGCGCGCTGAGCAGCCCGAAGGCGCCGGCGCCGAGCGCGGCGGTGATCCCGATCCGGGTGGCGGTGTCGCCGTGCTCGGACTGGAGCCGGAAGTCGGGCAACGCGCCGGCCAGGGCGAGCATGGTGAGGGTGCTCACCGCCCACACGACCAGGACGCGCAGTACCGCACCGCCCGCCCTGCGCCAGGATGCCGGCCGCATGTCGTTCCGTCTCCTCTCGGGCCTCTCGGCCCCTCCTCCGTGCCCCGGCGTGGTCCCCGCGGCCCGAACGGGCCTTTGTCGTCGGGAAACGCCCCGGCCGGGCGGCACGTTCCACCTTTCCACAGTGCGTCCGGCCACAGGGGGGCGCGCCCGGGGCCGTCCCGCGGGCGCCCGGGAGCGCGGCACGGTGGTCGGAGCGGCGCCGGCGGGCAGGCGGTGGAGGGGTGGGCAGGATGAGAGGATCGGGACGGCCCGGCGGCGACCGACGGGAGGAGGACCCGGTGCCGGTGGAGATCACGTGGTGGGGTCACGCGACGGCGACGGTGCGGGACTCCGGCGTCGCGGTGCTCACCGACCCGCTGTTCACCCGGCGCCTGGTGCACCTGCGCAGACGTCGCGGTGCCCTGCCGCCCGAGTCGCTGGCGCGGGTGGACGTGGCGGTGGTCTCCCATCTGCACGCCGACCACCTGCACCCGCCCTCCCTGGCCCGGCTCGCGCCCGGCACCCGTGTGGTGGTGCCGCGCGGCGCGCTCGCCTCGGTGCGGGGGCTGCGGCGGTTGGCGGACCGGCTGCGGATCGAGGAGGTGGACGTGGGGGACCGGGTGCGGGTCGGCGGGGTGACCGTCCGCGCGGTGCCCGCGCTGCACGACGGTCGCCGGCTGCCGTACGGGCCGCGACTGGCGCCCGCGCTGGGTTACGTGGTGGAGGGCGAGGCCCGGACGTACTTCGCCGGCGACACCGGCCTGTTCGATTCCATGGCCGAGGAGGTCGGAGCGATCGACGCGGCGCTGCTGCCGGTCGGCGGCTGGGGGCCGCGGCTGGGCGAGGGCCACATGAACGCGCACCGGGCGGCCGAGGCGCTGGCCCGGCTGCGGGCGGCCCTGGCGGTCCCGGTGCACTACGGCACGTACTGGCCGATCGGCCTGGACGCGGTGCGGCCGCACGAGTTCCACTCCCCCGGCGACGAGTTCGTGCGGCTGGCGGCGCGGACGGCGCCGGCGGCGGCGGTACGCCGTCTGGGGCACGGTGAGAGCGTGGAGTTGGGGGCGACGGGGTGATCGAGGCGCTGCTCGCCGCGGTGCGGGAGATACCGGCGCAGGTCGCGCCCACCGGCGCGGTGGGCTACCCGTCGCTGTTCCTCCTGGTCGTGTTCGGCTCCCTGGTCCCGGTGGTGCCGACGGGCGCGGTGGTCAGCGGGGCGGCCGCGGTGGCCTTCCACAGCAGTCCCCCGGCGCCGCCCCTGGTCCTGGTGTTCGCGGTGGCGGCGGCCGCCGCCTTCCTCGGCGATCTGACGCTGTACTGGCTGGGGCAGCGCGGGGGCCGCTCCAGGAGCGGTTCGCGCTGGTTGGAGCGGATGCGGGAGCGGGTGCCGCCGGACCGGTTGGCGGCCGCGCGCCGGAGGCTGGACGAGCACGGCGTGACGGTGCTGGTCCTCTCCCGGCTGGTGCCGGCCGGACGCCTTCCGGTGATGACGGCCTGTCTGGTGGCGCGGATGCCGGTGCGCTCCTTCGTCCGCGGCGATCTGCCGGCCTGCCTGGCCTGGACGGCGACCTACCAGTTGATCGGGGTGCTGGGCGGGTCGCTGTTCCCCAGGCCGTGGCAGGGGGTGGTCGCCGCGGTGGGCCTGACGCTGCTGGTCGGGGCGGTGCCCCGGGCGTGGCGCCGGCTGCGTCCCGCGCGGCCCGAGCGGCCCGAGCGGTAGGCGCCGGCCGCGCCCGGTGGGGGTCGGGTGAGCGCGCACCGGTCGCCCCGGCCTCACTCCAGCGTCCTGGAGCCTCCGACGGGCAGGTCCCACAGGTCCTCGCGGGGCAGTCCGGCGGCGGCCCAGGCGGCCCGTACCCGGGTCAGCGGCTCCAGCGGCGGTTCGGCCGACAGCAGGAAGGTGGCCCAGTGCATGGGGGCCATGCGGCGGGCGCCGAGGTCCCGGAAGGCGGCGACGGCCTCCTCGGGGTCGGTGTGCACGGGACGGAGCATCCGGCGCGGCGCGTAGGCGCCGATCGGCAGCAGGGCGAGGTCGATGCCGGGGTGGCGGCGTCCGATCTCGGTGAACCAGTGGCCGTATCCGGTGTCGCCCGCGAAGTACACCCGCCGTCCGGCGCGGTCGGTGAGCACCCAGCCGCCCCACAGCGAGCGGCAGGTGTCCGTCAGGCCGCGCCGGGACCAGTGGTGGGCGGGGACGAAGTCGAACCGCACGGTGCCGCCGTCCGGCGCGGGCAGTTCGGCCGCCTCCCACCAGTCCAGTTCGGTGACGCGGGTGAAACGGCGGCGCCGGCACCAGGAGCCGAGTCCCGCGGGGACGAAGAGCGGTGTGTCACGGGGCAGCCGCCTCAGGGTGGGGGCGTCGAGGTGGTCGTAGTGGTTGTGCGAGACGACGACCGCGTCGACGCGGGGCAGGTCCTCCCAGGGGACGCCGACCGGGGTCACCCGGGCCGGGGTGCCCAGGATTCTGCGGGACCAGACGGGGTCGGTCAGGACGGTCAACCCGCCGATGCGCACCACCCAACTGGCGTGTCCGGCCCAGGTGACGGCGACGGTGTCGGGTCCGGCCTCGGGCGGCGTCCCGGTCCCGCGGGGCAGCAGGGGGACGTCGGCCAGTGACTCGGGTGCGGGGCGCATGCTGCCCTCACGGGCTATCCGCGTCAGGGAACGGATGCCGGGCAGCGGCTCGGTGAGCCGGTCGGCGAAGGAGCGCGGCCAGGTGCGGCGTTCGCCGATCGGGCGGAGGACGGTCGGGGGCCCGGCGGGTTCGACGAGTTCGGCGGGGTCGGCGGCCCCGTGGACGTCCAGGACGGCGGGCGCGGGGGACTGCTCGTGCGTCTGCTCGGTCATGCGGGGCTCCCATCTGTGTCCGGGGACTTCGCGGGGGACGCGGCCGCCGGGGCGTCGGCCGCCAGTTCGTCGAGGGCCGCTTCCAGCGCCGCCAGCGCCTCGGTCGTCGCCGGCCGCCGGAGGGCCTCGTGATCGCCGTCGTGATCGCCGCCGTGATCGCCGTCGTGGTCTCGGACGCGTGCCCGCCCCCGGGCGGGGTCGTACGGGTGGGGGGCGCGCGGGCCGCCCGGAGCCCCGGGCGGTTCGATGTCGGTGTCGGTCCCGGTCTCGCCGGGGGAGCCGGGGGACGCGGCGCCCGGGGGGACGCGCCGGGCCAGTACCTCGGTCGACAGCCGTACCCGCAGGGCGCGCGGATCGTCGCCGAAGCGGTGGCCGCCCAGCGCGTACGGGCCCAGGCGCCGCACCAGTTCGGCCTCCAGGCGGGGCGCGTCGGTGACGCCGCGGGCGGCCAGGGCCGGGCGCAGCGGCTCGAAGTCGGGGTACAGGTACCGGCCGACGTACGGCGGGCGGCACACCGCGCCGGCGGCGGTGAGGGCGCGGTGGAGGGCGGCGGCGAGCGTTCCGTGGGCGCGGTTGGCGGCGGCACGGCGGCCCCTCAGCCGGTCGGACTCGCCGAGGACCTCCACCGCCCCGGCGGTCGCGGCACCGGAGGGGCGGGCACGCAGCGCGGCCAGGACGGCGCGCGTCCCCGCCACGAGGCGCCGGCCCCGGCCGGCGGCCGGGAGGCGGGCGACGCTCGCGGCGGCGCCGGGGACGGCGGTCGGATCGACACCGGGATCGACGAGCACCACGACGGAGTCGCCGTCCGCGCCGTCCGACGCGCGCAGGTGGGTGACGGCGTGCGGTCCCGGGCCGGGCCGGGTGCCACGGGCCACCCGCGGCACGGAGCAGTGGAGGATCTCGGCGGGGCCGGCGAGGACGGTGTCGTGGGGGTCGTGGGCGGTGTCACGCCAGCTCTCGTCACTGACGATCAGCAGCCCCTCCCGCGCGGCCGCTTCGCACACCTCGTGGAGCACCTCGGGCGGCGCGACGGTCCCGGTGAGGCCGTCCGCCACGGACAGCAGCAGCACCCGCGGGTCGCCGCCCGCGGCGCGGGCCCGGCCCACCGTCTCCAGCAGCGCGAAGGGGTCGGGCACCCCGCCGCAGTCGGCCGGTACGGGCACGGGGTACAGGGGGAGGCCCAGCGTCCGGACCTGCTCGGCGTGCCAGGCGGGACCGGGGCGGGGCAGCACCACCCCGCCGGGCCCGTCCCTCCCCTCCGCGCCGCTCCCGCACTCGGCGGCCAGGAGCGCCAGGAGCAGCAGGGGCGCGGTGGGGGCCGTCACGACCTGGTCCGGCCCGGTGGGCAGGCCGCGCCGCCGCCAGTAGCCGCGGGCCGCCGCCACCACGGGGTCCTCCCGCTCCCCCGGGGAGGTCCCGGGGGGCGCCGTGGGGACGGGGTCTCCCGGTCGGGTCTGCTGCATCCGTGCCTCCGCTGGTCCTCGGCCGGTCGGCCGGTGGACCGGCCGTTCTCTGCCTCGATCTCTCCTCCCGTCCGCCGAACGGGTGGTGTGCGGGTCAGGGCCCCTGCCGAAACCGCCGGAGCTCCCGCTCGACGCCCCGGCCCCGGGTGCGCACCAGCGCCCGGGCCAGATCGGCCAGCTTGCGGTTGGTCTGCTGGGAAATCCGGCGGAGCAGGGCGAACGCCTCCTCCACGTCACAGCCGAGCACGTACATCACGATTCCGCACGCCTGGTCCACGACGGGCCTGCCGCGCAGGGCCTCCTCCAACTGCTCCACCTCCGCCAGCGCGTCCCGGTAGCGGCGTTCGCGGGCCAGGCCGGTGGCGGCCAGGTCGCCCAGCAGGGCCGCCGGCGACCGCGCGGCCTCCGTCTGGGGGCGGGGACGGAAGCCGTAGACGGTGACGGTGAGGGCCAGGCCGTCGCGGCGGTACGGCAGGGTGGTGCCCGACCGCAGGCCCATCTCCAGGGCCCGTGCGCGGTAGCGCGGCCAGCGGTCCTCCAGCAGCAGGTCCTCCGAGCCGGTGGGGTGGCCGGTGCGCAGGGCCTGGGGCACGGGCCCTTCCTCGCCCTCCCACTGGAGGGCGAGGAGTTCGGACAGGTCCGGATGGGTGACGGCGACGGTGGCCTCGGCCCGTTCGTCCCCGACGTGGACGGTGGCGGCGGCCCCGCAGCAGCCGGGGGTGCAGCGGGCGACCTGCTCGGCCAGTCGGGCGAGGCTCCGGGCGGGCGAGGCGGCCTCGAGCACCGGCTCCGGCCGGGCCGGGGCGGGCTCGAACGGAATCGCTGCGCATCGGTCCGCCATGGTGGTCGCTCTGTCCTCTCCGCTGTCCGGGCCGGGCCGCGGGGTCCGGTCCCGATGGATCGGCTGCCCCGGGCGGCGGCCGGGAAACGGTGCGGTGGATCGCCGTGGGACGGCCCGCGCGCCGATTCGCACGCCCGTGCGTACGCCGGTTCACGCGTCGGTGGCGCGGGCCACGGTGGACCCGCTTCCGGGCGCCCGGCCCTCCCGCGTCGCGGCGCCTTCCCCGGCCCCCTCTCATCGGCTGATCGACAAAGAGTGACGAGTCATACTTTTCCACGTCACCAACGAGACCCGCGGCCCTTGGCGGGTTACGTTGAGCGCATGGCGCAGGTGGAGGAGTTCGGAGCCGAACTGGCGGACTTCCGCCGGCGGGTGGAGGAACTGCGTTCGGCGCGCGCCCTGCCCTCGGCCGACCGGCTCCCCGCGTTGGACGCCGCCCTCCTCGAACTCCGGCACGCGGCCGAGGCGCTGTGGCCGCGCTACGAGGAGCTGGCCGCCGCCGAGCGGCACCGGGACGGTCGGGAGGAGCACCACGAGCACCGGCTGTTGCGCTCCCTGTTCCAGCGGCTGCCGGTCGCGGTGGTCCTGCTGGACCGGGACGGCGTGGTGCGGCGGCTCAACCCGGCCGCCACCCGGTTGTTCGGAGTGCGCGCCGGGTACGCCACCGGCCGGGCCCTGGCCGGTTCGCTGGCGCACGACTCGCGGGCGGTCTTCCGCTCCCACGTGGCCGCGGTCGCCCGGGGCGAGGGGGACCGCACGGTGGTCGTCCGTCCGCTCCGCCCGCCCGAGCACGGGTCGGACACCGAGGGAGGCGCCCGGGAGGACGCCGGGGACGAGCTGCGGGCGACCCTGACCACGCTGCACCCGCCGCACGAACCGCGCTCGGTGGTGCTCGCGGTCTTCGAACGGCAGACGCCCCCCGTGGCGGAGGCGACCGTCGCGGCGCCCGCCCGTCGGACGTCGGACGCCGGTGTCACCGCCCGCTCCCGCCCCGCGCCCGTCTCCGAGGAGGCCGGGCGCGGCGTCGAGCTGATGGACCTGTTGGACGGCACGACGACGGCGCTGCTCCGGGCGGACTCCCCCAAGGAGGTGCCGCAGCGGGCGGCCGAGGTGTTCCACGGGCGGTTCGCGGACTGGGTGGTCGTGGACGTCGCCGTGCCCGACGGCACCCCCCGGCGGGCTGCGGTGCTGGGCCCGGCCGGCCGGCTGCGGGAGGCGGTCGCCGAGCAGGACCCCCTGTCCTGGGGCCCGGTGCGGGACGCGGTTCGGCGCGGTGCCCCGTCCCTCCTGGTGTGCCCGGAGGACCCCGAACTGCTGGGCCGGGACCCGGCCGGCGCCCCCGTCCTGGCCCGCGCCGAGGTCGGCTCCCTGCTGTGCGTGCCCCTGAGCGACGGCTCCCCGGGGCCGACGGTCGGCGCGCTGACCCTGCTGCGCACCGGCGGGCGCCGCGCCTTCGAACTGGCGGAGGCGGCCGTGGTGGACCGGATCGCCCGGCACGTGGCCCTGGCCATGCGCGGCATATGACGGAACGCGCCGCCCGGCGGGTGGACGCGGACGCGCGGACGGCTCCGCGGACCGGGTGGGGAGCACGGTCCACGGAGCCGCGGGACGCGGGACGCGGGAGGCTGACGGGCGCCGGCGCCTCCGCTCAGGCCGCGTGCGAGCCGGCGTACGCCTTCTCCCGCTCCCGCTCCTGGTCGGCCTCGACCTCCGCCTGGAGACGGTTGCAGGTGCGGCTGATCAGCCGGGAGACGTGCATCTGGGAGATGCCGAGCTGCTCGGCGATCCGGCTCTGCGTCATGTCGCAGAAGAAGCGCAGGTACAGGATCTTGCGCTCGCGCTCGGGCAGCTTGCGCAGCCGGGGCTTGAGCGACTCGCGGTAGACGACCAGGTCGAAGCCGGGCTCGGCGCTGCCGAGGGTGTCCACGAGGGCGTAGCCGTCGTCGGCCCCGGGCAGTTCGGCGTCCAGGGACAGGGTGCTGTAGCTCTCCAGTGCCTCGGACCCGATGCGGACCTCCTCCTCCGTCAGTCCGCTGTGCTCCGCTATCTCCTTGATCCCGGGAGTGCGGCCGTCGAGGGAGTGGCTGAGCTGGCGGGCGGAGGCGCGGACGCGGTTGCGCAGCTCCTGCACCCGGCGCGGCACGTGCAGCCCCCACATGTGGTCGCGGAAGTGTCGCTTGATCTCGCCGACGATGGTTGGCACGGCGAAGCTCTCGAAGGCACTGCCGCGCGCCGGATCGTAGCGGGTGACCGCCTTCACCAGACCGAGGGCGGCCACCTGCTGGAGGTCCTCCAGGGACTCGCCGCGGTTGCGGAAGTGGCGGGCCAGTCGCTCGGCCATGGGCATCCAGGCTCGCACGACCTGCTGCCGCAGTTCGTCGCGCTCCGGGCCGTCGGGAAGCTCGGCGATGCGCTGGAACTCGGCGGTGGTGTCAGGGGCGTCGTCGTGCGGGTGCCGCGCGTGCTGTGCTCGTGCTCGTACGGGGGTCATGTGCGGTCTCTCCCGAACTGTGGACGTGGGCTGCGGGGGATGCCGCGGGAGAAGGCACAGGCCGGACCGGGGCCCTGGGCTCCCGGGGCGGAGGGTCGCGCGAGTCCGCGCCGACCGGGCCGCTCCCGCGGATGTGCCTGCGGTCCGAAGCACGAGGGTTCGGATGCCCGGGGCCAATCCCTTCAAACGACGTTTTTCACACGGGCACCCGGATACCCGGTGCCCGGACCAGCCTGCGTGCGGAAAGGCACTCGAAGATGACCGAGTACGGCTACTTCCTCGCCTGTGAGGACCACGGGCCGAAAGAGCTGATCGAGCAGGCCCGCATGGCGGAGCAGGCCGGCTTCACCTCGCTGTGGATCTCCGACCACTACCACCCGTGGATCGACGTCCAGGGCCACAGCCCGTTCGTGTGGTCCGTCATCGGGGCGATCTCCCAGGCCACCTCGCTGCCCGTGCAGACCGCCGTCACCTGCCCCACCGTGCGGGTCCATCCGGCCGTCGTCGCCCAGGCCGCGGCCACCAGCGCGGTCCTGTTGGAGGGCCGTTTCCGACTGGGCGTGGGCACCGGGGAGGCGCTGAACGAGCACATCCTGGGCGGCCCCTGGCCCCAGGCGTCGGTACGGATGGAGATGCTGGAGGAGGCCATCGGCGTCATCCGGCACCTGCTGACCGGCGAGGAGGTCAGCCACCACGGGAAGCACTACACCGTGGAGAACGCCCGGCTGTACGACGTGCCCGACGAACCGGTCCCGATCGACGTCTCGGGCTTCGGCCCGGCGGCGATCGAGCTGGCCGGGCGGGTCGGCGACGGCTTCGTCACCACGATGCCGGACGTGGAGGGCCTGGAGCGGTTCCGCCGCAGCGGCGGGGGGCGGAGCTCCGGCCAGGGACCGGCCTTCGCGGGGACGAAGGTCTGCTACGACACCGACCGCGACACGGCGGTGCGCACCGTCCACCACCGCTGGCCGAACATGTTCCTCCCCGGCGAGCTGGGACAGATCCTGCCGACCCCGGCCCACTTCGAGCAGGCCTCGCAACTGGTGACCGAGGAGCAGGTGGCCCGGTCCGGCCCGGTGTGCGGGGCCGATCCGGAGGAGCACGTACAGGCCCTGCGGGAGTTCGCCGACGCGGGGTTCGACGTGGTGCACGTCAACCAGATCGGCCCCGATCTGCGCGGCTTCTTCGACTTCTACCGGACGAGCGTTCTGCCGCGGCTGCGCGACTGATCGCCGAGGTGGGGCGCGCGGCGCGGACGAGGGGCCCCGCGCCGCCCGTGGACGGGGGTGTGGAGAGGGTGCGGCTCTCCACACCCCCTTCTTCTCCGGCCCCTCCGGTCCTCCTCGCGCCCGCCGCTCCCCGCCCGGTCAGTCCAGCAGGGCGGCGAACCCGTCCGTCCGGGCCAGGCGCTCCAGTTCGTCCAGCGCCCGGCGGGCGCGTCCGGCCGTCTCCGGTTCCCGCTCGGGCAGCCCGCTCTCGGCGAACTCGTCCTCGTCCAGGCGGAGGACGGCGGAGCGGTCGGGCGACACCCACAGGTCCAGTTCCAGGTCCCAGGTGGTGAGGGTGTCCCGCCCGACGGCCGCCGGGCGGGTGATGTCGCAGTACCACCCCTTGAGCGTGCCGTCGGGGCCGCGTACCTCCTTCACCGAGTACCAGCGGTCGCGCCAGTAGTGCTCGGTGAAGACGTCGCCCGACTCGAAGCGCACGAAGCCGAAGTCCCGCACCGGCGGCCCGGCCCAGGGGGCGCGGACCACGACGTGGACACCGTCGTCGCGCTCCGCCGTCGCGGGGTAGGTCACCTCCCGGCCTCGGGACTTGACCAGGACGACGGTCGTCTCCGTCCCCGGTTCCAGGACGGCCGCGGCGGACGGGGAGGCGGGGCGGGCGGGGACGTGGGGGCGCGGATCGCTCATGTGTCCACCCTTCCCGGCACGCGGGAGGAGCGCACCCGGTTTTCGGGCGCGCTCCTCGGGCCGGTCCTCGGGTGTCGGGGGGCCGGGACGCCGGCGTCGGCGGGCCCCGGACGGTCGGGCCGGCGACGGACGGGGCGGCCCCGGGCACGGTCCCTGACCACCGTGCCCGGGGCCCTCTCACTCCCCCACAGGGCCGCTCGCTCGGCCGCGGTCCGGGTGCCCCGGCCCTCGGGGGGCAAACACCTTCTCCTCCCCGTTCGGGGAAACCACCTCGGACAACGTGGCGCGGGCGGCGCAGGCGGCGGTGCGCACGGCACGCGTCACTGCGTGCGCGCCCGAGCCCCCTCCCGGGTACGGCCCGGCGAGACCGCGCGGTCGGGGTGGCGCCGAAGGTACTCGCCCTCCAACTCCGCGGTGCGCCGGGTGTGGGCGGCCAGCGCGTCGGCCGAGCCGTGCAGCAGGGTGTCGTGCCTGGTGCGGTGGAGGGACTCCAGCTCCTCGATCAGCTCGCTCTCGGTCAGCTTCTCCGGGTCGATCCCCATCGTCATGACGTCGTTCTCCTCGTTCTCCTCGATCGTCGCTCTCCGACCTCTTTCCGGTTTCGCCCCGTTCTGGTTCCCGCGATCCGGCAACGGTCACTCCGTGTTCTTCGTACCGCTTCGGGTACCCGCCTGCGGAGCACGCCATCTTGGAGGGAGCCATGGAACTCGGATTCCTCAATCCGATCATCGACCGGCCCGGACCGTGGGCGTCGGTCTACTTCGACACCACCTGGATCACCGAGGACGCGGCGGCCCGTCACGAGCTGGCTGCCCGGCGGGTCCGCGACCAGCTGAAGGAGCAGGGCGCCGACGAGCGCGCCTGCCGCGCGGTGTACGACACGCTGGTCGCGTCGGCGCGCGACTCGCGCACTCCGGGACGGGTGCTGTTCGCCGCCGACGGCGAGGTGGTGCTCGACGAGCCGCTGGCCGCGCCGCCGCCCAACGGGCAGCAGGCCTTCTGGGGCCCGTTGCCGCACCTCACTCCGCTGCTGGACCTGATGGACGCGGCGCCGTCCTGCCTGGTGGCCCGCATCGACCGCACCGGCGCGGACCTGGAGCTGCGCGGGCCGGGCGGAACCCGCGACCTGGGCCAGGTGCGGGGCGACGACCACCCGCTGCACGTGACCCCCTCCTCCTCCTGGCACGAGAGGCACTTCCAGAACTCGGTGGAGAACACCTGGGAGCGCAACGCCGGGGTCATCGCCGAGGCCCTGCGCGAGCGCCGCGCCGACACCGGGGCCGACCTGGTGGTGCTGGCCGGCGACGGCCGCGAGTGCCGCGCCGTACGGGACCGACTGGCCACCGAGGTGAAGGAGGTGTGCCACATCGCCGAGCACGGGGTCCGCGGTCCGGGCCGCAACCAGGCCGAGGGCGAGCGGAAGCTCGACGAGGAGATCGAGGCGCTCCGCGCCGACCACGTGCGCCGGCACGCCGCCGAGGTCATGGACCGCTTCCAGTCCTGGCGGGTTCCGACGGACGACGGGCGGGTGAGCGCCGCCGAGGGCGTGCCCGCTCTCGTCGACGCGGTCCGCGAGCACCGTGTCGCCGCGTTGCTGATCCGTCCGGACGGTCCCGACCTCCACCGTGAGGTGTGGGTGGGCGACGGCCCGGACCAGGTGGCGGTCCGCCGCAACGACGTCCAGTACCTGGGCGACACCCACCCCGTCAGCGCCCGCGCCGACGACGCGCTGCTGCGGGCGGCGGTGGCCGGCGGGGCCGAGGTGATCTCCGTGGGGCCGCTCGCGGACGAGCCGGACACCCCCGGCGGGCTGCCGGTGGGCGGGCTCGGCGCGCTGTTGCGCTGGCCCTACGGCGGGCCTCCGGCGGAGGGTTCGACCGGGGGGCAGCCGCCGTCGTGAGGTCCGCGCGGTGTCGGTTCCCCACCCAGTCGTCCGCCCGTCGGTACACACCCGCTCGGACGGCGGGGCCGACTACGCCGCGACGGCCCGGTGCCCGCCGCCCCCGGTCACGCGTCCTCGGCCGTGGCGGGCGGGCACGGTGAAACAACCGCGGGGCGCGCCTGACACCGTTCGCGCCCCCAACTAGGCTCGCCCGCATGGAGATTCTGGGGACTTCGCTGCGCGTGTGTGTCGACGACCTGGACGCGGCGGTGGGCGTGTACGAGCGGCTCACCGGCGCCGAGGCCGTGCGGTTCGCCCAGGGCCCCGTCTCGGCCGCGGCGGTGGGCCCCTTCCTGCTGATGAGCGGCCCACCGGGCCCGATGGAGATCCTGCGCAAGGTCACCGCCACCCTGGCGGTGCGGGACGTGCACGAGGCCGCGGCCGCGCTCCGGGAAGTGGGCGCCGAGGTCATCGCGGGGCCCCAGGCCACTCCCATCGGCGGCACTCTGATGGCCCGCCACCCGGACGGCTCGGTCTTCGAATACGTCGATCGCCGCACGGCGGATCGACAGTGACCGCTCGCCGCACGGCGGATCGACAGTGACCGCTCGCCGCACGGCGGGCCGACGGTGACCGGACCGGATCGGAGCGTCCGGGCCCTTCCGGGCCCGGACGCTCCGACGGCGTTCGGCCGCGGCCGTCAGGCGACCTCGATCACGACCTTGCCCCGGGTGCGCCCGGACTGGTTGTGCCGCCACGCCTCGGCGGTCTCGGCCAGCGGCACCGTCCGGTCCACCTCGACCGTCAGCTTCCCCGCGTCCGCGAGGTCGGCGAGGGCGGCCAGGTCCTCCGGGACGGGCCGCACGAACAGGTAGTGCCCGCCCTTGGCCATCGTCTCGGCGTCGACGACCGACAACACCCGGGAACGGTCGCGCAGCACCTGCTGCGAGACGTCCACCACGTCACCGCCGACGAAGTCGAACGCGGCGTCCACGCCGTCGGGGGCCAGCGCGCGGACCCGGTCGGCCAGCCCCTCCCCGTAGACCACCGGCTCGGCTCCCAGGCTCCGCAGGAAGTCGTGGTTGCGCTCGCTCGCGGTGCCGATGACACGGGCGCCGCGGGCGACGGCGATCTGCACGGCCATCGATCCCACACCGCCGGCCGCGGCGTGGACCAGCACCGTCTGTCCGCCGTCCACCTCCAGCCGGTTCAGCGACTGGTAGGCGGTGAGTCCGACCAGGGGCAGCCCGGCCGCCTGCCGCCAGTCCAGCGCCGCGGGCTTGCGGGCCAGGGTGCGCACCGGGGCGGCGACGAGTTCGGCGTAGGTGCCGTTCTGGGCCCAGTCCTTGCGGACGTACCCGATCACCTCGTCACCGGGGGAGAACTCCCCCGCGTCCGGCCCGGTCCGCTCCACGACGCCCGCCACGTCCCAGCCGGGGACCAGCGGGAAGTGCGCGTCGAGGATCGGATCGAGGTAGCCGGCTCCGACCTTCCAGTCCACCGGGTTCACCCCGGCCGCCTTCACCCGCACCAGGACCGAGTCCGGGCCGAGCTTGGGTTCGGGCAGGTCCATCAGTTCCAGGTCGTCGGGGCCGCCGTACTGCTTCAGAGCGATTGCCTTCATGTCCGGCACAACTTCCCCGCCGGCGCGATCATTCCTGCCGCCGCCCGGTACGCGCCCCGGACGGCGGATCGGCGGATCGGCGGCCGGAGCCGGGAGGCGGACGCCCCTACCGGCGGCGGACGAGGTACATGCCCGTCAACAGGCCGATGGCGCCCGGGATCAGCAGCGCGACCCACAGCGGCATGGTGACCACGGGCACCAACAGCCGGATCTCGGTCCGCCCGGTGTTCTGGAAGACGAAGACGATGCCGGCGACCAGCAGCAGGAACACCAGTGCCCTGCCGGGCGTCACGAGGCCGCGCCACCCGGACGGCGCGCCGGTCCCGTCCGCCCCGGGCTCCGTCCTCCTGTGCGATCTCCGCCGTGCGCTCATGCCTCCACCATGGGCGCGCCGCCCGCGCTCCGCCCGGTGGGTCCGCCCTACGGGGTGCCGGGGTCGGCCGGACGGGGGACGGCGACGGCGACGGCCGCCGCGTAACCGTCGGGGACCGGCACGTCGCCGATCGTCCAGCCGGGCACCTCCGCGGGCACCGCCAGGCTGCCGACGTAGGTCACCGACGGGGCCTCGCCCAGCCCGGTGCCGGTGCCCTTGAGGTAGGCCTCCTTCCGCGTCCAGCAGCGGGCGAACGCGGCCGGCCGGTGGGACGCCGGCAGCCCGCCGAGTTCGGCGCGCTCGCGCGGGTGGAGGACGGACGCGGTCTCGGCGACGACGGCGGCCGTGGGGTACGCCTCGACGTCGACGCCGACGGGGGCGTCGTCGAAGGCCAGCACCACCAGGTCGCCCGAGTGGGAGAGCGAGAAGTGCACCGGGTTGCCGGGCACCGCGGGACGACCGTGCGGCCCGCCGCACAACGGGCACGCCTCGCGGGTGAAGGGCACGGCGGTCGGGTCGGTGCCCAGCAGACCGGCGAGTTCCCGGCGCAGGGCCGTGTGGGCGACGCGGTAGCGGTCGCGGTCCTCCTCCCGGACGAACGCCGCGCACCGGGCCCGCTCCTCCTCCGACAGCACCGCGCCGTCACGCGCGTCGGCCGCGTGCTCGGACACCCGCAGTACGTGCAGCTTCAACGGTCTCCTCCAGGGCTCGGCGGTACGGCGTGCCGGTTCGGGACGGCTCGGGGACGCCGCGGGCGGACGCGGACGCCGAAGAGGCGTCCTTGGTGCTCCGCCACCACTATCTCGAACCCGGCCGCGTCCGGCACCGGTTTCCGCAGCCATCGGAAGGCGTTGTGCCCGGTGCGCGGGGGTTCGGCGCGCCCCCGACACAGCCGGCGCCCCCCGCCGCCGGGCGGCGGACGGACGCCGGGGTGGGGAGGACCGTCCCGAAGAACGGTGCCGGGAGGGGTCCCGGCTCAGGCGGCGAAGCCGCCGTCCACGGCGATGGAGGCACCGGTGATGTAGCGGCCCTGGGAGCCGACCAGGTGCGCCACCGTCGCCGCCACCTCCTCGGGGCGTCCGTAGCGCCCCAGCGCGGTGAGGTCGCTCTGGGCCTCCGCGCCGGGCCCGTCCGCCGGATTCATCTCGGTGTCGATCGGGCCGGGGTGGACGAGGTTGGCCGTGATGCCGCGGGGGCCCAACTCCCTGGCCAACGCCTTGGTCAGGCCGGTCAGGGCGGCCTTGCCGGTGGCGTAGAGGGAGCCGCCGGGAAAGGCGACACGCTCGGCCATGCAACTGCCGATGGTCACGATCCGTCCGCCCTCTTCGAGATGGGCGACGGCGGCCTGACAGAACAGGTAGGGGGCGCGGACGTTGACGTGCAGCACCCTGTCGACGTCCTCCGCCGTGATCTGTTCGATCGGCGCGAGGACACCGGTCCCGGCGTTGTTGACCAGGATGTCCAGGCGCCCGAACTCCGCCACGGTGGTCTCCACGGCGGCGCGGACGGCGGCCGGGTCGGCGTTGTCGGCGCGCACCGCGCGGGCGCGGCGGCCGATGGCCTTGATCCGCTCCACCACCCGTTCGGCGCGTTCCCCGGAGTCCCGGTGGGTCAGTGCCACGTCGGCGCCGTCCCGGGCCAGGCGCAGCGCCACGGCCTCGCCGATGCCGCGGCTGCCGCCGGTCACCAGCGCCACCCTGCCGGACAGGTCGTTCAGGTCGGTCGTGTCGGTCGTGTCGGTCGTTGTCCATGACATGGCTCGATCCTCGTACGGCGCGTCCGCGGAGTCCGGCGGCATTCGGACACGGCGTTCGGGCACGCCTTCCGCGGCCGCGGCCGTAGGCTCGACCCATGTCCACCGCAGAGCTGGTGCCCCCCACGCTGCCCGTCGTCCGCACCGTCTCCGGCTATCCGGGCGGGAGCGCGTGGCTGGGGCGACTGCCGGAACTGGTGCGGGAGTTGGCCGAGCGCTGGGAGGTGACGCCCGGGGAGCCGTTCGCCAAAGGAAGCTGTTCGTGGGTGGCGCCGGTGCGGCGGGCGGACGGTTCCGAGGCCGTGCTCAAGGTGAGCTGGCCGCACCGGGAGGCGGCCGGGGAGGGCGAGGCGCTGCGGTTGTGGGACGGCCGGGGCGCGGTGCGGGTGTACGCGCACGACGCCGAGCGGTACGCCCTGCTGCTGGAGCGCTGCGTCCCCGGCACCGAGCTGGGGGACGCCGGCGGGGCGCCCGCCGAGGAGCGGCTGCTGGTCGGGGCCCGCCTGCTGCGCGAGCTGTGGAGCGTGCCCGTGCCGTCGGACACGGGTCTGGAGCGGATGGCGGACGTGACCGCCGGGTGGGCGGAGGTCGCCGAGGAGCGCGCGGCACGGCTGCGGCCCTCCGGCTTCGACCCCGCCCTGGTGGCGCTGGGTGTGCGGCTGTTGCGTGAGCTGCCCGCCACGGCCGACCGCGAGGTGGTGGCGCACGGCGACCTCAACCCCGGCAACGTCCTGGCCTCCCGGCGGGGTTGGCTCGCCATCGACGCCAAGCCGATGGTGGGCGATCCGCTGTACGACCCCTGGCCGCTGATCGAGCAGATCGACGATCCCTTCGCCCGGCCCGATCCGCGTCCGCCGGTCGCCGCGCGGTGCGCGCTGGTCGCCGACGCGCTCGGCGTGGACGCAGCGCGGCTCCAGGCGTGGGCGGTGGCGCGGCGCGTGGAGTCGGCGCTGTGGACGGTGGACCGGACGGGCGACGCGGAGAGCGGTGTCGCGATCATGCGCGAGGCACGGATCGTGGCGGACCTCGCGGGGCTGTGACCCGCGAGGCCCGGCCCGGTCCGGTCCGGCCTCACTCCCCCACGGCGCCGTCGGCCAGTTCGCGGACGATGTCGAGGTGACCGGCGTGGCGGGCGTACTCCTGGAGGAGGTGGAAGAGGATCCAGGCCAGGGTCGGCGCCTTCTCCTCGGTGGTGAAGCGGCCCCCGAGGGCGGCGCGGTCGGTGAGCGCGGCCGAGGAGGCGATCTCGCGGGAGCGGGCGCATTCGGCGCGGAAGTGCTCCACGACCTCCGCGGGCGTCGTGCCGTCGGGGACGTGCCAGCGGCCGTCGGCGTCCCGGTCCGCCCAGGGGTCCTCGACCGGCTCGGCCAGGAAGCCCCAGCGCAGCCACCTGCGTTCGACGCAGGCCAGGTGGCGGAGCAGCTCCAGCGGGCTCCAGCCCGAGGGCAGCCGGCTGTGGCGCAGTTCGGCCTCGTCGAGTCCGTCGAGCTTCCGCAGCACGGTGTCGCGGTAGTGGTCCAGGTAGGCGAGCAGCATCCCGTGCGGGTCGGGCGGGAGGGTGCGCGGGGGCTCCGGCAGCGGGGTGCCGTCCGTGAGGGTTCCGGTCATGTCAGTGCGGGTTCCTCCAGGGTGAGGACGCACGCGTCGGCGTCCAGGGTGGCGGGCACGCCCAGCGGGAGGGTGCGGGTCGTCGGGCCGTGGCCGAAGCCCATCTCCTCCACCACCGGGACGCCCAGCGGGACGAGTCGGTCCAGCAGCACCGCGCGGACCTCCTCGTAGGGGCCGCAGTCGTGCCAGGAGCCCAGCACGACGCCCGTCACGTCGTCCAGCGCCCCCGAGCGCAGCAGGTGGGTGAGGTGTCCGTCGAGGCGGTAGGGCTTCTCCCCGACGTCCTCCAGCAGCAGGATGCCGCCGGCCGGGCGGGCGGGGCGTCGGCCGCGGACGCCGAGTTCGCCGGCCAGCAGGGAGAGGCAGCCGCCGAAGGTGGTGCCGTGGGCGCGGCCGGGCACCAGGGTGCGGGCGGCCGGCGGGGCGATCTCGGTGACCGTCTCCGGCGCGAGGAGGGTGCGGCGCAGGTGGTCCTGGGTGTCGGCGTCCTTGAGGAAGGAGGCGGTGGCGGGCATCGGACCGTGCAGGGTGACCAGCCCCAGCCGGGCGGCGACGGCCTCGTGCAGCGCGGTGATGTCGCTGTAGCCGACGAACACCTTGGGGCCGGCGGCCCGCATCGCCTCCCAGTCCACCAGCTCCACCATCCGTTGGGCTCCGTAGCCGCCGCGTGCGGCGAGGACGGCCGCGACGGACGGGTCGCACCAGGCGTCGGTCAGGTCGCGGGCCCGGTCGGCGTCGGTGCCGGCGAGGTGGTCCAGCTCCGGGTGGACGTCCAGGACGTGCGGCATGACCTGCGGGTCCAGGTCCCAGCCGCGCAGGACGTCCAGGCCCGCGTCCAACCGCTCGCGGAGCACCGGGCCGCTGGGGGCGACGATCGCCACCCGGTCGCCGGGCCGCAACCGCCGGGGGCGGACCGGCGGTCGGGCGCGGGGGCGGTCGACGGCCTCCGGAGGGGGCGGGGGCGCCGCGGGGGCGCCGGTCATCCGTCCAGCTCCAGCGGGGGGACGTCCGGCCGGTCGAAGCCGAAGGCGTGGGCGTAGAGGGAGAGTTCGGCCTCGACGGCCCGGACGATGGTCTCCGCCTTGTGGAAGCCGTGGCCCTCCCCCTCGAAGGTCAGGTAGGCGTGCGGCACCCCGCGGTCGGCGATGGCCGCCAGGAAGCGGTCGCACTGGACCGGCGGGCAGATCCTGTCCTCCAGCCCCTGGAGCAGCAGAAACGGCGTGGTGACGCGGTCGGCGTGGTGCACGGGCGAGCGGTCGCGGTAGCGCTCGGGGTGCTCCTCCACCTCGCCGACCAGGGAGATCGGGTACCGCGACTCGAAGTCGTGGGTCTCGCCGGTCGCCCATCCCTCCAGGTCCAGGATCGGGTAGGCGATCGTGCCGCAGGCGTACAGCCCCTCGGCCAGGGGCGAGGTGAGGGAGACGGCGGTGGTCCAGCCGCCGGCGCTGCCGCCGCGTATGGCGAGCCGGGCGGGGTCGGCGGTGCCCTCCTCGACCAGGGCGCGCGCGACGGCCGCGCAGTCCTCGACGTCGACCACGCCCCACTGTCCCCGCAGCCGCTCGCGGTAGGCGCGGCCGTACCCGGTCGAGCCGCCGTAGTCGACCACGGCGACGCCGATGCCGCGCGAGGTGAAGTAGGCGGTCTCCAGGTCCAGTGCGAGCGGGTCCCGCCCGGTGGGCCCGCCGTGGGCCCGGACGACGTACGGCGGCAGCTCTCCGTCGGGTGCCCGGTGTGCGGGGTTGCGCGGCGGGGCGAGCCGGGCGTGGATCTCGCGTCCGTCGGGGCCGCGGAAGAGGCGCGTCTCGGGCTCGGGGTAGTACGCGGGGTCCACCGGGTCGGTGTGTTCGGCCCCGACGACCAGGGCGTGGCCGGTGCAGGTGTCCAGCTCCACGACCTCGTGGGTGCGGTGCGGGCCGGCGGCGACGCCGATGACGCGGGTGCCCGCGACGGCCAGGGTCGGGGACCACTCGGTCCACGGGCCGGGCGCGTCGGCCGGCTCCCCGCCGGCCGGTTCCAGGATGCCCAGGCGCAGGGGGCCCACCCCGTGGAGGACGGCGACCAGGCCGTTCTCCAGCGGCTGGAACCACTGGCTGCCGATCCGCCACAGCGGGCCGCCGAACTCCTCCTGGCGGGGGCAGAGGGCGGTCGCCCGGCCGCCGCTCCCGGTCCCGCTTCCGTCCGCGCCGACGTCCAGGCGGTACAGGTTCCACCAGCCGCTCGCGTCGCCGGAGTACAGCAACGAGCCGTCCGCGGCCCAGTCGACCTGGACGACCGACTCGTCGGGGCCGCCGGCGACGGGCCGCGCGTCCGTCAGGGTTCCTCGGTCGGTGACGTCGGCGAGGCGGACCTCCGTACCGTCCCAGGGCATCCTCGGGTGGTTCCAGGCCAGCCACGCCGCGCGTCGCCCGTCGGGCGAGAGCCGGGGACCGGTGACGAAGCGGTCGGCGCCGTCGGTCAGCTCCCGCACCCGGGTGCGGTCCTCGGCGGCCGAGCCGTCCAGGGGCACGGCGGCGAGCACGCGGCGCACGTCGGTGGGGCGTGCGCCGGTGAACTCCTCCAGCACGCACCACACCTCGTCCCGCTCCGGCAGCACCACCGGATCGACCCAGCGCAGGCCCTCGCCGACCGGGGAGAGAGGGGTCAGCGGGCGCGGTCCGCCGCCGGGGGCGTCCGGCTCGAACGCGTACATCCGCTGGTCGGGCCCGTGGACGAAGACGAGCAGCGGCCCGCCCCGGGGGCGTTCGGTCCCGGCCCAGGGGCGTCCGCCGTACTCGATGACCCGGCTGCGGACGCTCCACGGTTCGGGCAGCACGGACTCGGCGGGTCCGGTGCCGTCCGGGCGCAGCCGCATCAGGGACCGGCGTCCGCCCTCGGCGGGGCGGGGCTCGGTCCACCACACCTCCTGCCCGACGGTGCCCACGTACTCGGGCCGGCCGTCGTGCGCGGCGACCGTGCGGGCATCGATCGGGGACGTCCAGGTGCCGTACGGGGCGGTGGCGGGCGTCATCGGGTTCGGCTCCTCGGGGCTCGTCGCGGTTGGTGCGGGCCGCACCGGGGGGCGGTCCGCGCCGGGGGCGGTACCGGGTGCGGAGGGAGGGGCTCCGTCGGGTCAGAGGGTGAACAGCGCGCGGTCCATGACGCGTACGCCGAAGTGCAGGGCGTCGACGGGGACGCGCTCGTCCACCCCGTGGAACATCGCCTGGTAGTCCAGCCCCTCGGGGAGCCTCAGCGGGGTGAAGCCGTAGCCGGTGATGCCCAGCGACGCGAACTGCTTGGCGTCGGTGCCGCCGGTCATGCAGAACGGGACGACGTGGGCGTCGGGGTCGAAGTGCTCCAGGGACTCGCGCAGCACGGCGAAGGTACGGGAGTCGACCGGGGCCTGGAGGGGCTGGCCCAGGTGGTAGAACTCCCAGTCCACGTCCGGGCCGGTCAGCTCGTCCATGGTGGCGGCGAACTCCTCCTGGGTGCCGGGGAGCATCCGCCCGTCCACGTACGCCGTGGCGGTGCCGGGAATGACGTTGATCTTGTAGCCGGCCTTGAGTCCGGTGGGGGCGGAGCTGTTGCGCACCGTCGCCTCGACCAGCTTGGCGGCCGGGCCGAGCTTGGGCAGCAGGGCGTCCACGTCGAAGTCGGGGGCGTCGAAGTCCGGCTCCCCCAGACCGTTCAGCCGGGACAGCTCGGTCAGGGCCGCCCGCACCGTCTCCGAGAGCCGCACGGGCCAGGTGTGCTCGCCGACCCGGTGCACCGCGGCGGCCAGCCGGCTGACGGCGTTGGCGCGGTTGACCTTGGAGCCGTGTCCGGCACGACCGGTGGCGGTGAGCTCCATCCAGGCGGTGCCGCGCTCCCCGGCGGCGACCGGGTACAGGCGCAGGCCGTCGGCGTGGAAGGTGTAGGCGCCGGACTCGCTGAGGCCCTCGGTGCAGCCCTCGAACAGCTCGGGGTGCTCGCGGGCGAGGAAGTCGGCGCCGTACTGGCCGGTGTCCTCCTCGTCGGCGGTGAAGGCCAGGACGATGTCGCGGCGGGGGCGCGCCCCGGCCCGCTGCCAGGCGCGGACGACGGAGAGCACCATCGCGTCGGCGTTCTTCATGTCGACCGCGCCGCGTCCCCAGACCACGCCGTCGCGGACCTCGCCGGAGAAGGGGTGGACGGTCCACTCGGAGGGCTCGGCGGGCACCACGTCCAGGTGACCGTGGACGAGCAGCGCGTCGGCGTCCGGATCGGTGCCCTCGACGCGGGCGACGACGTTGGTGCGGCCGGCGACCTTCTCCAACAGGACGGGCTCGACGCCGACGTCGGCCAGCTTCTCCGCGACGTACTCGGCGGCCTTCCGTTCCGTGCCGTCGCCGTTGCCGAGGTTGACGGAGTCGATGTGGATGAGTTCGGAGGTGAAGGCGACCGCCTCGTCGAGCGCCTGTCGGTCGACGCGTCCGGTGGCGTCGGTGTGCCGCTCAGCCATACTGTTCCTCCACTGCGGCGGAGACGACGGTGGTGACCGCCTTGAAGGTGCGGATCCCCTCGTACATGTCGGGAGAGGTGTAGGCCACGCGACGCTCGCCGGTGCGCTCCACACCGGGGACGACGGTCGCCGCGCCGGCCAGGTGTTCGGCGTCGAAGTCCACCTCGACGGTGTGGGGCCGGCGCTCGGCGGGCTCGTGGCGGACGGCCAGGGCCACCGCCTCCTTCGCCGCCGTCCGGATGTCGGCGGCGGTGCGGGCGGGGGTGCGGCAGACGGCGGCGTAGCGGGAGACGCAGTCCTTGACGGCGACCGTGCGCGCGTCGGGCGCGTAGCCCCGGGCGTCGGCACAGGTGCGGTCGTCGCCGGTGACGAGGACGACGGGCACGCCGTACTCGGCGACCACCGCGGCGTTGAGCCGCCCCTCGCTCGCCCGCTCGCCGTCCAGCCGGACGCCGGTGATGGAGTTGGCCAGGTAGGTGTGGGCGAGGACGCCCTCCTCGCCGGCGCCCGTGTGGTAGCCGACGAAGGCGACGCCGTCCACGTCGCCGTGCTGGACGCCCTCGACCATGCTGAGGGACTTGTGGCGGCCGGTGAGCATCACGGCCCGGTCGTCCAGCTCCTCCAGCAGCAGGTTGCGCATGGTCCAATGCGCCTCGTTGACCAGCACCTCGTCGGCGCCGCCGGCGAGGAACCCGGCGATCGCCGCGTTCACGTCGGAGGTGAACATCGGGCGGCAGCGCTCCCACTGCGGCGTCCCGGGCAGGACGTCGGCGGGCCAGGTCACCCCCGTGGCGCCCTCCATGTCGGCGCTGATCAGGATCTTCGTCATGGCAGGTCACGTTACGCGCCGTCCGCCCCCGATCAAAGACCTCGGGGGGCCGCCGGTGGACCATACCGGTGACGCTCGCGGGCGGTGTCCGCCGTCCGCGCCGGCGGGTGGCCGCCCGGCGGCCTTCACGTGGCCGCTCAGCGGCCGACCACCAGCCACGTCGCGGGGAGGTCGAGCCGTGAGCCGTCCGGTTCGAAGTCCGTGGTGGACAGCGGGAGCGCCCCGCCGGCGATCACGCGGAGCCCGGCGGCGGCGAACGGGGCGGCGGGATCCTCCGGGCGCGCGTCCCCGGCCCGGTCGGCTTCCCGTCCGGCGGGACCGCCGGACGGGGCGGGGGGCTCGGAGAGACGGGCGAGGTCGGACAGGCCGGGCGCGTCCAGGGGGCCGGGGAGGTCCCCGGCGCTCTCGGCCCCGGCGCCCCGGGCCAGGGCCGCTCGGGCCGTCGGGGTGGCCTCCACCACGAAGGCCCGGCCCCGTCCTCCGACGAGGGCCGCGACGGACTCGGCGACGCGCGACCGGTCGTCGGGCTCGCTGCGCTGGAGGACGCCGCGCAGGTAGACGTTGGTGTCGCCCAGCTCGTCGTGGAGGCGACGCATGGCGTCGGGGTCGGCGGCGTCGAGCTGCCGGAAGTCGGGAGCGGAGCGGCCCCCCGCGCCTTCGCCCACCACCGTCCGGGCGCGTTCCAGGGCCTCGGCGGACCGGTCGATGCCGACGCAGGGGTGGAAGCGCCCGGCCAGGAAGACCGTCCGGGCGCCGCTGCCGCAGTCGACGTCGACCAGCGGCAGGTCGGGGTCGACGTACTCCTCGAAGATCGGCAGGTGGACGGCGGCCGTGATCGCGGGATCGGTGTTCCAGACGCCTTCCCAGGTGTCGCCGCCGGTTCGTGAGGTGGCGTTCACGGGTCTCTCCTCTCCCCTGTCACGGGCGGCGGATCCGTCGGAGGGCCCGTCGCCGGGAGACCCGCCTACCCCGTTCGGCGCGGTTCGTGCATCCGGATTCCGGCGGGCGCGCGGCGGCCCCGGGGCGACCGGTCGCGCGCGCCCGTCCGGGCGGTGGGCACCCGCCGGCAGGGGCCCACCGTGCCGCGCCGGGCGTGGACGCGCGAGGAGGGGGGTAACCGGAGCCGCATGCTGAAACGCGCGCTGTGGCAGGGACTCGTCGCCGGTGCCACCGGGGTGGTGGTGATGACGCTGGGCGAGAAGGTGGAGCAGAGCCTGACCGGCCGGCCCGACTCCCACGTTCCGGCCCGGACGTTGGAACGCCTGACCGGCATGTCCGAGCGGCCCGGCCGGCAGTCGCCGTCGGTGAACCTGGCGATGCACTACGGCCAGGGCGCCCTGTTCGGGGTGCTGCGGTCGGTGATGGCGCACGCCGGGCTGCGCGGGCCGGTGGCGTCGGCGAAGTTCACCGTGGTGCGGTTGACCGGCGACCAGATCCTGGAGAACGCCACCGGTGTCGGCGCCCCGCCGTCGACCTGGCCGCGCGGGGAACTGGTGATCGACGTGCTGCACAAGGCCGTCTACGGATTCGTCACCGGAGCCGTCGCCGACGCCCTGGCCGCTCGCTCCGGCCCCGGCCCCGGACAGCGGCACGCCGCGCGGTGTGCGGGCCGCCACGCGGATGTCGGTCCGCTGCCCCGCCGGGAGGCCCACGGGCGGTAGGGGCCGACCGCGGGGCACGCACGTTCCGGAGGGCGGCCCCGTCGCCGCGCCGACGACCGACGACCGACAACCGACACAGACCGATGCTCCCCGCGTCGGCCTCCCACGGAGGCCCCGCCCGGGAGCCGACCGCCTCACGCTCGCCGCCCCGGCCGGGTTGACCCCAAGAAGGGAACAGATGTTCTATTCTTGGACGGCAGAGCGAGGAGGCCGCATGCGCTGGGACAACCTGGGCGACGACGGACCGGACGCGAGCGGCACCACGGCCGCCCTCTTCGGCACCGACGTGGTGACCCGCACGTTCGACACCCCCGAGTTCCGGGGCGTCACCTTCCACGAGGTGCGGGCCCGTTCGATCATCAACCGGGTGCCCGGCGCCTCCCGAATGCCGTTCGAATGGACCGTCAACCCCTACCGGGGCTGCACCCACGCCTGTGTGTACTGCTTCGCCCGTCGCAGCCACGCCTACCTGGACCTGGACACCGGCATCGACTTCGACACCCGGATCGTGGTGAAGACCAACGCCGACCGGCTGCTGCGCCGCGAACTGTCCTCGCCCCGCTGGCCCGGCCACCACATCGCCATGGGCACCAACGTCGACTGCTACCAACGCGCCGAGGGCCGCTACCGGCTGATGCCGGGCATCCTGGCCGCCCTGCGCGACCACGCCAACCCGTTCTCCATCCTCACCAAGGGCACCCTGATCCTGCGCGACCTGGAGCTGCTCCGCTCGGCCCGCGCCGTGGCGGAGGTGGGGGTGTCGGTGTCGGTGGCCTTCCTCGACGAGGAGTTGTGGCGCACCGTCGAGCCCGGCGCCCCGGCCCCCGAGCGACGGTTGGAGGTGGTGCGCGCCCTCGGCGAGCACGGCATCGGCTGCGGGGTCCTGATGGCCCCGGTGATCCCGTTCCTCTCCGACGGTCCGGCCCAACTGCGCGCGACGGTACGGGCGATAGCGGCGGCGGGCGCCACCTCCGTCACCCCGCTCGTCCTGCACCTGCGCCCCGGCGCCCGCGAGTGGTTCACGGCCTGGCTGGAGCGGCACCACCCCGGCCTGGTGCGCCACTACGAGGCGCTGTACGCCGACGGCGCCTACGCCCCCCGGTGGTACCAGCGCCGGATCACCCGTCAGGTGCACGAACTGGCCGAGGAGTACGGCATCGGCCCCGCCCGGCCGGGGGCGCACCGCCGTGTCACCGCCGCCCCGCACTGCGCTCCCGGGGCCGAACCGGGGCCGACCCAGCTCACCCTGTTGTAGGGGTCCTCCCGCCCCCGGCCCTCCCGGCCGGGGGCGCCTCCCACCGCGGGAGTCCCTCGGCGCCGCCCCCCGGACCGACCCGGTCGCCCGCCGTACACGCACCGGATCCCACCCGTTCACCGACACACCCTCACTTCGCCCGTACGGGCGCCGTCCGTCCGGCCTCCGGCGACCACCACAACCCTCCCACTGCGTTAGAGTGGGACCGCTCGCCGACATGGTCGGCCTGCTTCCACGCCACCTCCGGGGCCACCGCTCCGTCGTCGTCCGGAGCCTCGGGGGTGGCCCCCCCCGACACACCCCCCCTGAACGACCGCCCCGCGCGGGGCCCACGGGAGAAAGGCACACGACGATGGCCGTCTTCAAGCTGCGACTCACCGATGGTCGGGAGAGGCTGATCGAGGCCGGCCGGGCGGGACGCACCGCCGACGGTCAGATCGTCATCGAGGACGCCGACTCCCTGGGCGTGTGGGACTGCCTGGAGGAGTACCCGGCCGAGAAGGTGGCGGCCGTCTACCGGCGCGGCCCGGCCGAGAGCGGCATCTACACCTGGATCCCGCAGCCCGCCGAGGGCCGCTGGTGGAGTTACTGAGTCCCGCCGGACTTCCCCCCGGGTCCCACGCCCCCTTCGGGGGGCTCCGCGCCCGGGGCGGCGAGACTCGACCGCCGCCTGTGCCGTGAATCACAGGAGGCAGGGCGCCCCTGCCTGCGATTCGCAACTCGGCGACCGCTTCCAACTCTTACACCACGGTAAGTTCCTCCTGCTTCCGGGCGGCGCGACGCCCATGATCGTCCCGGGCGCCGGCGCCCGGCCGCACCGCGCGAACCGGCGGGCGGCGGACGGCGGGCGTCAGCCCACGGGGCCGGGCGGGTTGACCGCGGTGGCCTTGAAGAACGTGTAGTGCAGGGTGCCGCCGTCCTCCGCCGTCCGGTACAACTCGGCGATCCCCCGCCGCCAGTCGTCCTCGGTGACCAGCCCGAGGGCCGGCGCGTCCCGCCCCGCCTCCTCGAAGACGGGGATGAAGGTGCGGCGGGTGAAGCCCTCGACCAGCCGGGGGCGGGTCCGGTCGGCGTAGACGGTGCGCGGCCGCACCCGGACGTCGGCGTACCCGGCCGCGGACAGCAGCGGCTGCAGCCTGCGGCCGATCAGCGCGTCACCGCCCGCCTCGGCCTGGAGCCGGACCTGGCAATCGATCACCGCGCGGGCGTGGGGGCCGTCGGGGTGCAGGACCGCCGAGCCGTGGTCCCCCTCGATCACGGTGACCGTGCCCGACGGGCGCAGCAGCCGGCGCAGGGCGCGCAGCGCCCGCTCGGGCTCCCTCAGGTGCTCCAGCACGAAGCAGACGAAGACGTGGTCGAAGGACGCCTCGGGGAACGGCAGGTCGTACAGGTCGGCGTGGTGCCACTCCACCGCGGCGCCGGGGTGCTCGGCCGCCACCTTCGCCCGGGCCCGCTCCAGGGACTCCCCGTCGGCGTCGACCGCGGTGAAGCGTGCCCCGGGGCTGTTCGCGACCAGGTGCACCGTCTGGGCCCCGACCCCGCAGCCGGCCTCCAGCACCCGACTGCCGGCCGGGTAGGCCGTGTCCCCGTGCAACAGGGCGGCCAGGGTGTCCGCCTGGTCGCGCAGTCTGCGGGTCTCCCGGTCCGAGTACCCGTGTACGTATGCGGTCGCCGTCACGTCCGTGTCCCCTCGTGCCCGTCGCGTGGGTCGTCCGCGGGCGCCGGCCCGTCCGGCGCCCGCGGCCTCCATCCTGGGTCCACAATGGCCCGGTGGACAGGGCCATTGGACACGACACCGACAGGGCCGAAGCGGACAGGCGGGGAGCGGGCCGGGCCGGGACCGGCGCCGGAGCGGACTTCCTCCAACTCGACCCCCGCGAGGCCCCGCCCGGAGGGCTGGCCGACTGGCTGACCCACCGGCTGCGGACGGCGATCCTCGACGGCGGCCTGCCGGTGGGCACCCGGCTGCCCGCCACCCGCGCGCTGGCGGCGGAGTTGCGCGTGTCCCGGGGCGTGGTCACCGAGTCCTACCGGCGGCTGGGCGAGGACGGTCTCGTCACGGGGCGGGGTCGGGCCGGGACGACGGTGGCCGCCGCGCCCGTGCGACCCGCCGCTCCCCCGCCGCCTCCCCCGCGGTTTCCCGCGCCCGCCGCTCCCCCGTCGTCCGCGGAGGTGTTCGCCGCCGACCCCGGGCCGGACGTCTTCGACCTGTTGCGGGCGGTGCCCGCGCGGCTCGACCTCACCCCCGGCACCCCCGACCTGTCCGCCTTCCCCCGCAGGGCCTGGCTCCGGGCCGAGCGCCGTGTCCTGGAGGACGCGGCCGCCTCGCACCTGGGCTACGGCGACCCCCGCGGGGTGCCCGCCCTGCGGTCGGCCGTCGCCGGTTGGCTGGCCCGCAACCGCGGGATGCGGGTGGACCCCGACGAGGTGCTGATCACCTCCGGCACCGCCCAGGCCATCACCCTGTTCGGCCGGGTCCTGCGCGACGGCGGGGTGCGGGAGGTGGCGGTGGAGGACCCGGGGGCCCTGGGTGCCCGGATGCACCTGGCCGCCCTCGGCCTGGCCACCCCGCCGGTCCCGGTGGACCGGGAGGGGGTCCGCGTCGACGCGCTGCGCGCCACGGGTGCCTCGGCCGTCCTGCTCACCCCCGCCCACCAGTTCCCCACCGGGGTGGTGCTCGGCGGCGGGCGGCGCCGCGCGCTGATGGAGTGGGCCGACGCGGGCGGACTGGTCCTGGAGGACGACTACGACGCCGAGCACCGCTACGACCGCCCTCCGGTGCCCGCGCTGCGGTCGATGCTGCCGGGCCGCGTCGTCCACTGCGGCAGCGTCTCCAAACTGCTGGCCCCCGCCCTGCGGCTGGGTTGGGCGGTGGCGCCACCGCACCTGCGAAAGACGCTGGTGGAGGCCAGGCGGTACGCCGACCTGGGCGGCGCCGCGCTGCCGCAACTGGCGCTGGCCCGACTGATGGAGTCGGGCGAGCTGGAGCGCCACCTGCGCCTGCTGCGCGTCCGTCACCGCCGCCGCCGGGACGCGATGGTCGCGGCGGTCCGTGATCATCTGCCGGGCGCGGTCGTGCGGGGCGCCGCGGCGGGCCTGCACCTGACGGTCACCTTCCGGGCCGCCTTCCCGGACACCGAACTGGCCGCCGCCGCGCTCGCCCGGGGCGTGAAGACGCAACCGCTGTCCTGGCACGCGCAGCGGCCCGGTCCGCCGGGGCTCGTCCTGGGCTACGCCGCCCGGACCCCGGGCGAGATCCGCGAGGCGGTGGCCTCCCTGGGCGAAGCGGTGCGGGCGGTGGGGTGAGCCCGTGCGACGGACCGTCGCGGAAGCGGCCGCCTCACAGCCGCCGCAGCGCCTCGTCGGCCGCGGCGCGCAGCTCCTCGCGCTCCCGGGCGGCGAGCAGCACCAGTCGGGCCCGCGCGTCACCGAGCTCCCCCAGGCCCTCGACGCAGGCCCGCGCCACCGGCCAGGGGCGGCAGGGGCTCGCCAACAGCCGGTCCAGCACACGGATGAGGGTGGGCGCGGACAGCGGCGAGCGCAGCGCGGTGAGCAGTCTGACGGGGTGGAGGGCGTAGGAGACGCGCAGTTCGTTGTCGGCCAGCGCCGCGGCGGCCCGTGCGGTGCGCGGGTCGTCCAGGGCCAACAGGGCGCGGGCGGCGGCCGCGCAGCGGGCCGGGTCGCGGTGGTTGAGCAGGAACACCAGCGTCTCGAAGGCGCGGCGGTCGCCGGCCCCGCCCAGCGAACAGGCGGCCAGTTCCCGAGCCCACAACGGCCGCCCGGGGGCGGTGAGTTCGGCGGCGAGCGCGTCGCGGGCGGCGGGTGCGTCCTGCCGGGCCAGGGCCAACAGCCGCTCGAACCGGTCCGGTTCGGTGCGGGCCTCGTCCCGCAGTCGCTCCACCAGTGCGCCGTCCACCGTCCCCATGGTGTTCCCCACAGCTTCCACCGGCACGCCACCTCCCTGTGGTATGTGCCACACCCCTGGAAGCGGTCTACCCCCTGGCGGCGCCCTTACCCGCGCGTTAACCTGCTCATCGGAGCGGTACCCCCGCTCAATCGGACGGCCTGGTGACGCAGCCGTCCGACGCGCAGTCGGTTCGGCACCCCCACGCGGGCCGAGCACGGCCCCGGGACAGGGCCGTTCGGCTCGTTCGGCGCCCGCGTACGACGCGGGGCGGCGCGGTCGCGCCCGCCCGCGCGCTCTCTCGATTCTCCTCTTCCCTTTCAGTCGTCACCGCTTCTTTCCCCTCTGGAGTCCCGTGATGGACCGTCCCACCCTCCCCACCGTCGCCGTGGTCGGCCTCGGCACCATGGGCACCGGCATCGCCGAGGTCCTGGCCCGCTCCGGCCGCGAGGTCGTCGGCATCGACATCGACGAGAACGCCACCCGCCGGGCCGTCGCCGCCCTGGAGTCCTCCACCGCCCGCGCCGTGGAGCGCGGGCGGCTCACCGAGCGGGAGCGGCGGGACACGCTCGCCCGCTTCCGCGCCTTCGGCGACCTCCGGGCGGCCGCCGAGGCCGATCTGGTCGTCGAGGTCGTGCCGGAGGACTACGCGACCAAGCACCGGGTGATCACCGAACTCGACGACATCGTCGAGCCGTCGGCCGTCATCGCCACCGGCACCAATGCCCTGTCGGTCACCCGTCTGGCCGCCGACTCCGCCCACCCCGAGCGGGTGGTGGGCCTGCACTTCTTCAACCCCGCGCCCGCGATGAAGCTGGTCGAGGTCGTCTCCAGCGTGCTGACCTCCCCCGAGGCGGTCGCCGCGGTCACCGACCTCGCCCACGACCTGGGCAAGGAACCGATCGCGGTCGGCGACCGGCCCGGCTTCGTCGCCGACGGCCTGCTGTTCGGCTACCTCAACCAGGCCGCGGCGATGTACGAGGCGAAGTACGCCACCCGCGAGGACATCGACGCCGCGATGCGGTTGGGCTGCGGTCTGCCGATGGGCCCGCTGGCCCTGCTGGACCTGATCGGCGTCGACACCGCCCGCACCGTCCTGGAGGCGATGTACGCCGCCTCCCGCGACCGGCTCCACGCGCCCGCGCCGATCCTGGGCCGGCTTGCCGCCGCCGGTCTGACCGGCCGCAAGGCCGGCCGCGGCTTCTACACCTACGAGGCGCCCGGGTCGGCGACCGTCGTGCCGGACGCGCCGGCCCCGCGCGAGGGCGGGACCACCGGGACGCCGCGCGAGGTGCGCTCGGTCGGCGTGGTGGGGTCGGGCACCATGGCCTGCGGCATCGCCCAGGTGTTCGCCACCGCGGGCCACCGGGTGGTGCTGGTCGCCCGCGGCGTGGAGAAGGCGGAGCGGGCCAGGGCGCGCGTCGCCTCCTCGCTGGAGCGGTCGGTCCGGAAGGGCCGGATGACGGCCGAGGCCCGCGAGGAGGCCCTGGCCGGGATCGTTCCGGCCGGCGAGCCGGCCGCGCTGGCCGACGTCGACCTGGTCGTCGAGGCGGTGGCCGAGGACCTGGCGGTCAAGAGGAGCCTGTTCGCGACGTTGGACGCGGTGTGCAGGCCGGGCGCGGTGCTGGCCACCACCACC
This sequence comes from Streptomyces taklimakanensis, assembly GCF_009709575.1. Lineage (NCBI taxonomy): Bacteria > Bacillati > Actinomycetota > Actinomycetes > Kitasatosporales > Streptomycetaceae > Streptomyces > Streptomyces taklimakanensis. The sequence continues at coordinate 4,843,806 of NZ_WIXO01000001.1, read as the reverse complement.
TCCTCGCTGCCCGTGGTCGCCTGCGCCCGCGCCACCTCGCGTCCGCAGGACGTCGTCGGGATGCACTTCTTCAACCCCGCGCCCGCGATGAAGCTGGTCGAGGTGGTCCGCACCGTGCTGACCGACGACGACGTCCACGCCACCGCGCGCGAGGTGTGCGCCTCGCTCCGCAAGCACCCGGTGGACTGCGGCGACCGGGCGGGCTTCATCGTCAACGCGCTGCTCTTCCCGTACCTGAACAACGCGGTCAAGATGGTGCAGGAGCACTACGCGACCATGGACGACATCGACACGGCCATGAAGCTCGGCGGCGGCTACCCGATGGGGCCGTTCGAGTTGTTGGACGTGGTCGGCCTGGACGTGTCGTTGGCGATCGAGCGGGTGCTGCACCGGGAGTTCCGCGAGCCGGGCCTGGCTCCGGCTCCGCTGTTGGAGCACCTGGTGGCGGCGGGCCGCACGGGCCGCAAGACGGGGCGCGGCTTCCGCGAGTACGCGAGGCGGTGACCGGGGCGGACCGGGCCTTCCCGCCGCACGCGGATCCCGGGTGGGGCGGGCTGCTGGAGCCCGGTGAACCGTCCGCCGGCGGTGGTGGGCCGTGTACCGTTCCACACATGTCCCAGACCGTGAAGCCCGCGCGTCCCCAGGTGCCGAACCAGCGACTGAAGATGCGTCGGGAGTTGGCCGCGGCCGCGATGGAACTCTTCGCCACCAAGGGCTACGAGGAGACCACGGTCGACGAGATCGCCGCGGCGGCCGGCGTGGCCCGACGCACCTTCTTCCGGCACTTCCGCTCCAAGGAGGAGGCGATCTTCCCGGACCACGACGACACCCTGGAACGGGCCCGTGCGGTGTTGGACGCCGCGCCTCCGCACGAGAACCCGCTGGACACCGTCTGCCGGGGCATCAAGGAGGTCATGAAGATGTACGCGGCCTCCCCGGCGGTCTCGGTCGAGCGGTACAAGCTCACCCGCAAGGTGCCCACCCTGCGGGAGCGGGAGATCGCCTCGGTGGCCCGCTACGAGCGGTTGTTCACGCGCTACCTGCTGGGCCACTTCGACGAGGCCGCGCTCTCCCACCGGGACGGCGACGACGCCGGCCCGGACGAACCGCTGCTGGCGGAGGTGGCCGCGTCGGCGGTGGTCACCGCGCACAACCACGTGCTGCGGCGCTGGCTGCGGGCGGGCGGCCAGGGGGACGTGGAGGCCCAACTCGACCGGGCCTTCGCCACGGTGCGGCGGACCTTCGGGACGGGCTTCGTGGCCGGCCGGGCGACGGCCGGCGGGGGTCCGTTCCCCGCGGCGGGGAACGCCGTGGAGGTCGAGCGCGCCGCGGTGAGCGACACCGGCGAGGTGCTGGTGGCGGTGGCGCGTACGGACGCGCCGCTGGAGCGGGTGATGCGCACCCTTGAGGAGGCCCTGCGCAAGGGCTGAGCACCGAGTGCCGCCTTCCGCGGCGGAACGAAGCGGAACGGTTCGACAGAGAACGACACGACAGCACACACGAGCGCGGTCGCCTCATCGAGAGGCGGCCGCGCTCGCTCATGTGGGCGGCCCCGGGGACAGTTGAGAGAAATTCTTGGCACGTAGTGCCTTGTGCACTGGCACGCAGTGCCATAACGTGCTCGGTGTCCGGGCACCGTCCCCACGGTCACTGCCGTGCGTCCGGACGCCTGCGTCACAGGCCTTCAGCGCTACCGCGCCGAGCCGCAACACCCTCGCCGAACCGACGGCACAGCAGCTCAGAGACCGAAGAAGACCCCAGCGACCCTCAAGCGTCCCCGAACGCTCGCCGGAGGCCCACGTGAAGGACATCCTGGACGCGATCCTCGCGTCGGACAGCACGCCCGCAGACTTCGCCCACCTCGCCCTGCCCGAGTCCTACCGCGCGGTGACCGTGCACAAGGACGAGGTCGAGATGTTCGACGGCCTGCCCACCCGGGAGAAGGACCCCCGCAAGTCGCTGCACCTGGACGAGGTCCCGGTGCCCGAACTGGGGCCCGGCGAGGCCCTGGTGGCGGTGATGGCCAGCTCCGTGAACTACAACTCGGTGTGGACCTCGATCTTCGAGCCGCTGCCGACCTTCGGCTTCCTGGAGCGCTACGGCCGCACCTCGCCGCTGGCCAAGCGCCACGACCTGCCGTACCACATCATCGGCTCCGACCTGGCGGGCGTGGTGCTGCGCACCGGTCCCGGCGTGGGCGCCTGGCGGCCCGGCGACGAGGTCGTCGCCCACTGCCTGTCGGTGGAGTTGGAGAGCGCCGACGGCCACGACGACACCATGCTCGACCCCGAGCAGCGCATCTGGGGCTTCGAGACCAACTTCGGCGGCCTGGCCGAGATCGCGCTGGTGAAGTCCAACCAGCTCATGCCCAAGCCCGCCCACCTGTCCTGGGAGGAGGCGGCCGCTCCGGGCCTGGTGAACTCCACCGCCTACCGGCAGCTGGTCTCCCGCAACGGCGCCGGGATGAAGCAGGGCGACAACGTGCTGATCTGGGGCGCCTCCGGCGGCCTGGGCTCCTACGCCACCCAGTTCGCGCTGGCCGGCGGCGCCAACCCCGTCTGCGTGGTCTCCAGCGAGAAGAAGGCGGAGCTCTGCCGGGCCATGGGCGCGGAGGCGATCATCGACCGTTCGGCCGAGGACTACCGGTTCTGGAAGGACGAGCACACCCAGGACCCCAAGGAGTGGAAGCGCTTCGGCAAGCGCATCCGCGAGCTGACCGGCGGCGAGGACGTGGACATCGTCTTCGAGCACCCCGGACGCGAGACCTTCGGTGCCTCCGTCTACGTCACCCGCAAGGGCGGCACCATCGTCACCTGCGCCTCCACCTCCGGCTACCTGCACAGCTACGACAACCGCTACCTGTGGATGTCGCTGAAGCGCATCGTCGGCTCCCACTTCGCCAACTACCGCGAGGCGTGGGAGGCCAACCGTCTGATCGCCAAGGGGAAGATCCACCCCACCCTCTCGAAGACCTACCCCCTGCACGAGACCGGGCAGGCCGCCCACGACGTGCACCGCAACGCCCACCAGGGCAAGGTCGGCGTGCTGTGCCTCGCACCGCGGGAGGGCATGGGCGTGCGCGACGAGGAGAAGCGCGCGAAGCACATCGACGCCATCAACCGCTTCCGGAACGTGTAGGGGGCACCCATGGCAGAGCGCCGGAAGGACCGTCCGTGGCTGATGCGGACGTACGCCGGGCACTCCACGGCCGAGGCGTCCAACGAGCTGTACCGCCGCAACCTCGCCAAGGGCCAGACGGGGCTGTCGGTCGCGTTCGACCTGCCCACCCAGACCGGCTACGACCCCGACCACGTCCTCGCCCGCGGCGAGGTCGGCCGGGTCGGGGTCCCGGTCTCCCACCTGGGCGACATGCGGCGGCTGTTCCACGGCATCCCCCTGGAGCGGACGAACACCTCGATGACCATCAACGCCACCGCCATGTGGCTGCTGGCGCTGTACCAGGTGGTCGCCGAGGAACAGGGCGCGGACGTCTCCGGGCTGTCGGGGACGACGCAGAACGACATCGTCAAGGAGTACCTCTCGCGCGGGACGCACGTCTTCCCGCCGGGTCCCTCCCTGCGCCTGACCACCGACGTGATCGCCCACACCGTGGCGAACATGCCCAGGTGGAACCCGATCAACATCTGCAGCTACCACCTGCAGGAGGCCGGGGCCACCCCGGTGCAGGAGATCGCGTACGCCATGTCGACGGCCATCGCGGTGCTGGACGCGGTGCGCGACTCCGGACAGGTGGCGGCCGAGCGGATGGGCGACGTCGTCGGACGGATCTCCTTCTTCGTCAACGCGGGCGTCCGCTTCGTCGAGGAGATGTGCAAGATGCGGGCCTTCACCCGCATCTGGGACCGGATCACGCGCGAGCGCTACGGGATCGAGGACCCCAGGCACCGCCGCTTCCGCTACGGCGTCCAGGTCAACTCCCTCGGGCTGACCGAGGCGCAGCCGGAGAACAACGTCCAGCGGATCGTGCTGGAGATGCTGGCCGTCACCCTCTCCAAGGACGCCCGTGCCCGCGCCGTGCAGCTGCCCGCCTGGAACGAGGCGCTGGGCCTGCCCCGGCCCTGGGACCAACAGTGGTCGCTCCGCATCCAACAGGTGCTCGCCCACGAGAGCGACCTGCTGGAGTACGACGACCTGTTCGCCGGGTCGCGCGTGGTGGAGGCCAGGACCGCCGAGCTGACCGAGGGCGCGTGGGCCGAGATCGAGCGCGTCCAGGAGATGGGGGGCGCCATGGCCGCGGTGGAGTCCGGCTACCTGAAGTCGCGGCTGGTCGCCTCGCACGCCGAACGGCGGGCCCGCATCGAGTCCGGCGAGGAGAAGATCGTCGGGGTCAACTGCTTCGAGTCCACCGAGCCCAGCCCGCTCACCGCCGACCTGGACACGGCCGTCATGACCGTGGACACGGCGGTGGAGCGGAACGTCGTCGCCGCCCTCCAGCGGTGGCGGGACGAGCGGGACGAGGGCCGCGCCCACCGGGCGCTGGCCGAGCTGAAGCGGGTCGCCGCGGGCGACGGCAACCTGATGCCGGCCACCGTCGAGTGCGCCCGCGCCGGGGTGACCACCGGGGAGTGGGCCTGGGCGCTGCGGGACGTCTTCGGCGAGTACCGGGCCCCCACCGGGGTGAGTTCGGCGCCGGTGGCCACCGGCGCCGAGGAGGGTTCCGCGCTCGCCTCCGTGCGCGCGAAGGTGGCGGCCACCACCGCCGAGCTGGGCTGCGGCGCCCTGCGCCTGCTGGTCGGCAAGCCCGGCCTGGACGGGCACAGCAACGGGGCCGAGCAGATCGCGGTGCGGGCCCGCGACGCGGGCTTCGAGGTGGTCTACCAGGGCATCCGGCTCACTCCCGAGCAGATCGTGTCGGCGGCCGTCGCCGAGGACGTGCACTGCGTCGGGCTGTCGATCCTCTCCGGCTCGCACGCCGAGCTGGTGCCCGACGTGCTGGACCGGCTGCGCCGGGCCGGTGTGGAGGACATCCCCGTCATCGTCGGCGGCATCATTCCGCGCGCCGACGCCGAGGCGCTGCGCTCCGCCGGAGTCGCCGCGGTCTTCACCCCGAAGGACTTCGGCATCACGGAGATCATCGGCCGTATCGTCGACGAGATCCGCACAGCGAACAAGCTCGACCCCCTGGAGGTCCCCGCATGACGCCCCCCGCACGCACGTCCGCTTCCGTGAACCGGCTGCGGCCGCGCCGTTCCTGCCTGGCCGTCCCCGGGAGCAACCCGCGCTTCCTGGAGAAGGCCCAGGGCCTGGCGGCCGACCAGGTCTTCCTGGACCTGGAGGACGCCTGCGCGCCGCTGGCCAAGCCCGAGGCCCGCAACACCATCGTGAAGTTCCTCAACGAGGGCGACTGGACGGGCAAGACCCGGGTCGTGCGCGTCAACGACTGGACCACCCACTGGACGTACCGCGACGTGGTCACGGTCGTCGAGGGCGCGGGCGCCAACCTGGACTGCCTCATGCTGCCGAAGGTGCAGGACGCCGCCCAGGTCAAGGCGTTGGACATGCTGCTGACCCAGATCGAGACGACGATGGGCCTCGAGGTCGGCCGCATCGGCATCGAGGCGCAGATCGAGAACGCCAGGGGCCTGGTGAACGTCGACGAGATCGCGGCGGCCTCGCCGCGGCTGGAGACCATCGTCTTCGGCCCGGCCGACTTCATGGCCTCCATCAACATGAAGTCCCTGGTCGTGGGCGAACAGCCGCCGGGCTACCCGGCCGACGCCTACCACTACATCCTGATGCGCATCCTGATGGCCGCCCGCGCCCACGACCTCCAGGCGATCGACGGGCCGTACCTCCAGATCAGGAACGTGGACGGCTTCCGCGACGTCGCCCGGCGCGCCGCGGCCCTCGGCTTCGACGGCAAGTGGGTGCTGCACCCGGGGCAGGTCGAGGCGGCCAACGAGGTCTTCTCCCCCTCGCAGGAGGACTACGACCACGCCGAGCTGATCCTCGACGCGTACGAGTACTTCACCTCCGAGGAGGGCGGCAAGAAGGGCTCGGCGATGCTCGGCGACGAGATGATCGACGAGGCCAGCCGCAAGATGGCCCTGGTCGTCGCGGGCAAGGGCCGGGCCGCCGGCATGGAGCGGACCTCGAAGTTCCAGCCGCCGACCGCCTGATCCCCGTGGCGCGGCCGGCCCGCCACCGGGCCGGCCGCCACCGGCGGTCGCGCCGCGTCCGCCCCGCTCGCGCCATGCCGCGGCCCCGCCCCCGTCCGGCGGGACCGCCACACCACCGGAGAGTCACACCATGCAGTTCGGCCGCACCTACGAGGAGTTCGAGGTCGGTGCCGTCTACCGGCACTGGCCCGGCAAGACGGTCACCGAGTACGACGACCACCTCTTCTGTCTGCTGACCATGAATCACCACCCGCTCCACCTGGACGCGCACTACGCCGGTGAGACGACGGACTTCGGCCGGAACGTGGTGGTCGGCAACTACGTCTACTCGCTGCTGCTGGGCATGTCCGTCCCGGACGTCTCCGGCAAGGCGATCGCCAACCTGGAGATCGAGTCGCTGCGGCACGTGGCGCCGACCTTCCACGGCGACACGATCTACGGCGAGACCACCGTCCTGGACAAGGTCCCGTCGCGCTCCAGGTCCGATCGCGGCATCGTCCACGTCGAGACGAAGGGCTACAAGCAGGACGGCACCCTGGTGTGCGTCTTCCGCCGCAAGGTGATGGTGCCCACCGCCGAGTACGTCCGGGAGCGCGGGGGAGAGCAGCCCGGCCGCCCCGAGCTCCGCGAACCCGAGAAGAAGCCCGGGAAGAAGTCCGACAGGAGGGGCGAGTGACATGGGGCGCCTGGCGCAGACCGAGGGACTGACGGACGTCCAGCAGGAGATCGTCTCCACCGTCCGCGACTTCGTCGACAAGGAGATCATTCCCGTCGCCACCGAGCTGGAGCACCGGGACGAGTACCCGACCCGGATCGTGGAGGGCCTGAAGGACCTGGGGATCTTCGGCCTGACGATCCCCGAGGAGTACGGCGGCCTCGGGGAGTCGCTGCTCACCTACGCGCTGTGCGTGGAGGAGATCGCCCGCGGCTGGATGAGCGTGTCCGGCATCATCAACACGCACTTCATCGTCGCGTACATGCTCAAGCAGTACGGCACCGACGAGCAGAAGGACCACTTCCTGCCCCGGATGGCGGCCGGCGAGGTCCGGGGCGCCTTCTCGATGTCCGAGCCGGGCCTGGGCTCGGACGTGTCGGCCATCACCACCAAGGGGGTGCGCGACGGCGACGAGTACGTGCTCACCGGCCAGAAGATGTGGCTGACCAACGGGGGCACGTCCTCGCTGGTCGCGGTGTTGTGCCGGACCGACGAGGGGCTGCCGGAGGGGGCGGCGCCCCACAGGTCGATGACCACCTTCCTCGTCGAGAAGGAACCCGGTTTCGGCCAGGTCGGGCCGGGTCTGACCATCCCCGGCAAGATCGACAAGATGGGCTACAAGGGCGTCGACACCACCGAGCTGATCCTGGACGGCCTGCGCGTCCCGGCGAACCGGGTGTTGGGGGGCACCACCGGCCGCGGCTTCTACCAGATGATGGACGGCGTCGAGGTCGGCCGGGTGAACGTGGCCGCGCGCGGCTGCGGCGTGGCCCGGCGCGCCTTCGAACTGGGCATTTCCTACGCCCAGCAACGGCACACCTTCGGCAAGCCCATCGCCCAGCACCAGGCGATCCAGTTCAAGTTGGCCGAAATGGCCACCAAAGTGGAGGCAGCACACGCCCTGATGGTCGGCGCCGCGCGGAAGAAGGACTCCGGGCAGCGCAACGACCTGGAGGCGGGCATGGCCAAATATCTCGCGTCGGAGTACTGCAAGGAGGTCGTCGAGGACGCGTTCCGGATCCACGGCGGTTACGGTTTCTCGAAGGAGTACGAGATCGAACGGCTCTACCGTGAGGCCCCGATGCTCCTGATCGGCGAGGGCACGGCCGAGATCCAGAAGATGATCGTTGGGCGCCGACTCCTGGAGGAGTACAAGATCCAGGGGTAGAATGTCTTCTTCGGGGTGTTTTTCCGCAGGTTGGGACGGCACCCCGGAGCAAGGCTTTCCGGGGGGTTCCCGATCCCGACTGGTGCTCTGGCTTGCCCAGTTGCCACCGGTAACCGATAGCATCCCGGGAAAGCCGCCGTCCCCCGTGTATACGCGGCACCCTCCGCTACGAAGGTCATCCATGCCCCACAGCTCACCCTCTGCACCACGCGGCCGAATCCGTCTCGCGCGCGGAGCATCGCCGTGGCTCCTCCCGACCGTCGCCACCGCCGCCCTCAGCCTGGCCCGCGCCAGACGCTCCAGGGGCGCGGCGGTGGCGGCCGTGCCCGCCACCGCCCTGGCGGCGGGCATGCTGTGGTTCTTCCGCGACCCCGAGCGAGAGATCGCCCAGGGCCGCGTCATCTCCCCGGCCGACGGCGTGGTGCAGAGCATCATGCCGTGGAAGGACGGGCGCACCCGCGTCGCGATCTTCATGAGTCCGCTGAACGTCCACGTCAACCGCGCCCCCCTGGCGGGGACGGTGACGTCCGTCGAGCACGTGCCCGGCGGTTACGTCCCGGCGTTCAACAAGGAGAGCGAGAACAACGAGCGGGTCGTCTGGCACTTCGACACCGAACTGGGCGACATCGAGATGGTCCAGATCGCCGGCGCCGTGGCCCGGCGGATCGTGCCCTACGTCGAGCAGGGCGCCAAGGTCGAGCAGGGCGAGCGGATCGGTCTGATCCGCTTCGGCTCCCGCGTCGACCTCTACCTCCCGGAGGGTGTCGAGGTCGACGTCGAGGTCGGCCGGCCCACGACCGCGGGGGTGACTCGCCTTGACCGTGATTGACCCCAAGACCGAGTGGGTCCCCGAGGCGGAGCTCGACGACGACGCCGACGAGATGGACGACATGCCGCTGTCCATGCGGCTGTCGATAGCCGACGCGCTCACCCTCGGCAACGCCACCTGCGGCTTCATGGCCGTGTACTTCACCACCACCGGTGTGCTCATCCCGCACCTGACCGGCAACGGGGACGGCGGCATGGCCCGCCACAGTGCCGCGACCGCCGTGATGCTGATGTTGCTGGCGTCGGTCTTCGACCTCTTCGACGGGCTGGTGGCGCGCAAGCTGCGCAGCTCGGCGATGGGCGCGGAGCTGGACAACCTCTCCGACCTGATCAGCTTCGGGCTGGCGCCCGCGTACTTCGTCCTGGTCTGGGGGATGGTGGCCAACGACGCGCACCAGGCGGTCTCGGTGCTCGCCGGGGTCGTGGTGTTGCTGGCGGTGGTGCTGCGACTGGCGCGATTCTCCTGCGTCACCCTGCCCAACGGGGTCTTCCAGGGCATGCCCAGCCCCTTCGGGGCGCTGACGGTGGTCTCGATCGTGCTGCTGGAGCTGCCGTTCGTGCCCACGCTGCTGGCGATCGTCGGGGTGGCCTGGCTGATGGTGAGCCGGGTGGAGTACCCCAAGCCGCGGGGCCTTCTGGCCGTGGCGATGCTCTGCTGGATCGCGCTGAGCATGGCCCTGCTGACGGCCTGGGCCTTCGACGCCCCGGGCGGCGAGCTGCTGCTGGAGAGCGGCTGCGCCCTCCAGTTGGTGCTGGGCGCGGTGATCCCGCTGTTCGCCACGGCGCGGCGGGTCCACGCCTTCCGCGACAACCGGCGGGAGGCACGGGCGACGGCGCAGCCCTAGCCGCCGGGGAGGACGGCTCGCTCTCGGGCGCCGTACGGGTCCCATCGACCCGTACGGCGCCCGTCGTCCTTCCGGTCCGCCTTCCCCCTGCCCCGTTCGGCGGACCTCACACCCGCCGAACGGGACGGATCCGGGGATCTCCCGCGGCCGGAGGCCCGCTCGGGCCCGGCCCGGTCACCCCTCGAAGGAGAACGCCTCCGCTCTCTCCGAGGCCGCCGCCTCGCGGTACACCCTCAGTCCGCCCTCGACCTCCGCGTCGGGCTTGAGGACGAAGCTCTCCCGCGTCGAGGGGAGCGCCGGGTCGGAGAAGTCGTGGGTGATGCCGAAGCCCGCCTCGTAGGTGTTCAGGGACCGCAGCGCCTTCACCACGCCCTCCCGGGTGAGGTCCTTGTCGTCGCACGCCGCCTTCAGGGCGGCGCCGAAGGCCGCCGCGGCGCTCCAGCCGGCGGCCACGCCGTTGTCCAGGACGTCGTCGGGGTGGGCGGCGGCGTACTCCTTCGCCAGCTTGGCCGGGGCGGGCTGCTCGGCGCCGATGGGCAGGGTGGAGGCGGCCACGTAGTAGTCCTTCCGCAGGGCCGGGCCCGCCTGGGTGTCCAGCAGCTGCGGGGCGAACGCCGAGTTGTTGCCGATCACCGGCACGTCCAGGCCGCCGGCCGCCGCCACGCCGACCAGGGAGGCGGCCTGCCGGGGTCCGGCGCTGATCACGATGGCGTCCACCTCCGCCTTCCGGAACGCCGCGACCTGGGCGGACATGTCCTCGTCGGTCGGTTTGATCTTCTGTTCGACGAGCTCCAGACCGGCCTCCTCGGCCACGTACCGGGAGCCCTCCAGGGCGTTCTCCCCGTAGTCGCCCTCGAAGTAGACGTGACCGATCGTGTCGCCCTCGGCGATCTTCCCCTCCTCCAGCAGGAAGTCCACCGCGTTGACCGTCTCCACGTCGTAGGTGGCGCCGATGGTGCGCACGTAGGGGCTGCCGAGCAGATCGGCCGACCAGGCCTGCGGCAGCACCAGCAGCTTGTCCCGGCCCTCGATCCGCTCCTTGACCGCGCTGACGAACGGGGAGCCGAGGAACTGGGCGAATCCGACGACATCGGACTGGAGGTCGTTGTAGGCGGGGATGGCCTTGCCCGCGTCGTAACCGTGGTCGCGGACCACCATCTCCAGGCGGCGCCCGCAGATGCCGCCGTCGTCGTTGATCCGGTCCACGTAGAGCTGCTGGGCCTGGGTGACGCTCTTGCCCAGGGAGGCGTAGACCCCGGTCATGTCGGTGAGGGCACCGATCCGGATGACCTCGTCGGTCACGCCCTTGTCGGTCCTCACCCCCTTCTCGTCCGTACCCCCCGAGCCGCCGCCGTCCGCCTTGCCGCTGCATCCGGCGCCGGTCACGAGGGCGAGGACGACCGCGGCGGCCGCGGCGGCGGTGCGTGTGGTGCGTGTGGTCATGGTCTTTGTTCCTCGGCTTTCTCACGGGGTGCGCGGCGGGCGGCGAGCCGCACCAGGCCGCCGGGCAGGAAGAGCACGACGGCGACGATCGCGGCGCCGTACAGGTAGCGGGAGGCCTCCCCCGGCGCGACTCCGCCGGTGCCGGGCGCGGAGACCAGGGGCAGGGCCTCGCTGTAGCGGGTGAGGATCTGGGGCAGCAGGGTGACGAAGGCGGCCCCGACGACGGCCCCGGTGACCGACCCCAGGCCGCCGATGACGATCATGGCCAGGTACTCCAGGGCCAGGGCGATGCCGAAGTACTCCGGCACCGTCCGTTGGAAGACCAGGGCCGACAGCACCCCGGCCAGTCCCGCGTACATCGAGGAGAGCACGAAGATCCCGGCCCGGTGGCGGGCGACGGGCACCCCCAGGACCCCGGCCGCGATCCGGTGGTCGCGGATGGCGTTCAGCGCCCGTCCGGGACGGTCGCGCAGCACTCCGCGGGCGAAGAGGGCGCAGCCGGCCAGCAGGACCAGGCCGACGTACCAGAGCTTCTCCATGGCCTGGAACGGCACGGCGGCCACCACGGTCTCGGTGTCGTCGAAGGTGACGCCGAACAGGGACAGCGGCGGGACGGAACGGCCGTTGTAACCACCCGTCAGTCCGTGGGCGTTGAACAGCACGTGTTGGCCGACGAAGACCAACGCCAGGGTGGCGATGCCCAGGTACGCGCCGCGCAGCCGGGCGGAGATCGGGCTGAACAGCCCGCCGGCGACACCCGTCAGCAGCACCGCGAGCACCACCGCCTGCCAGCTCGGCAGCCCCAGGCCGATCGTCTCCCCGGTCCTCTCGTCGGCCCCTTCCCCGGCCAGCACGCAGTAGCCGTAGGCACCGACGGCGAGGAAGAAGGAGTGGCCCAGTGAGAGCTGGCCGGCGGCGCCGGTCAGCAGGGTGAGGCCGATGGCGCCGATGGCGGCGGCCATGGCCAGCAGCCCGGCCTGGAGCCAGAAGCGGTCCAGGTAGAAGGGCAGGGCGAGCAGGAGCAGTCCTCCCGCCGTCGCCGCGTACGGAGCGGCCCGACGCGGCGGCCGGGGCGGAGCGGCGACGCGGTGGCGCACCGCGCCGGTGGCGGGTGCGGTGACTGCGGGTGCGCCGGCGGCGGGTGCGGTGGGTTCAGACACGGGACAGCTCCCTCGTTCCGAACAGGCCCGCCGGGCGCACCAGCAGGACCAGGAGCATCACCAGGTAGGGCGCCAGGTCGCCGATGCCGCGCCCCAGGAACGTCAGGTCGCTCTGGTAGCCGGTGGCCAGGGACTGCGTGACGCCCACCACCAGACCGCCCACCAGGGCGCCGGTGGTGGAGTCCAGGCCGCCCAGGATCGCGGCGGGGAAGGCCTTCAGGGCCGCCGTGGCGGTGCCGCGCTCCAGGCCGGGGGTCGGGAAGACCGCCAGGAACAGGGCGGCCACCGCGGCCAGTGCGCCGGCCACCGCCCAGGCCGACGTCGACACCCGACCCAGCCGGACGCCCATCAGCGCGGCGGTCTCGGGATGCTCGGCGGCGGCGCGCGTCGCCACGCCCCAGGAGGTGAGGCGGAAGGCCGTCAGGAAGACGGCGATGACCAGCCCGGCGGTGACGAACGCGGCCACCCTGGTCTGCGGGACGCTGAGCCCGCCGATGGTGAGCACCGCGTCCCCCCACGGATCGCCCATGGGGTACACGCGGGTCCCGATCAGCCGGGTCAGCTCGGTGAGCAGGACGATGTCGACGCCGATGGTGACGATGGCCAACACGCCGTGGTCGTGGCCCCGGTAGCGACGGATCACGGCGAACTCCACCAGCGCGCCCACCGCGGCCGCGCCCGCGGCGCCCGCCAGCAGGGCGGGGACGAAGCCGATGCCGTCCGCCAGCACGGCCGTGAGGTAGCCGCCGACCAACAGCAGGGAGGCGTGGGCGAAGTTCACCACCTCGGTCGCCCGGAAGACGACCACGAAACCCAGGGCGATCAGCGCGTAGACCGAGCCGATGGACACGCCGCTCAACAGCAGTTCGAGGAAGGTCGTCATGCCGTCGCCTCCTGTCCGAGGTAGGCGCGGACGACCGCCGGGTCGCGCTGCACCACCTCGGGCGGGCCGTCGGCGATCCTGCGGCCGAAGTCCAGGACGGTCACCGCGTCGGCGAGCCGCATCACCACCGCCATGTCGTGCTCCACCAGGACGATCGAGATGCCCAGCCCCTCGCGGACGGCCGCGACGACCTCGGCGGTGCGGCGCCGTTCGGGGGCGGTCATGCCGGCCACCGGCTCGTCGAGCAGCAGCAACCGGGGTTCCGTGCACAGCGCGCGGCCGAGTTCCACGAGCTTCTGGAGCCCGTAGGGCAGTGACCCGGCGGGCCGGTCCAGATGGTCCTCCAGCCCGGTGAAGGCGGCGATCTCCCGGACCCGTTCGCGGTGCCGGGCCGCCTCGCGGGCGGCGCCGGGCAGGTGGAGCCCGGCGGAGAGGAAGCCGGTGCGGGTCAGCCGGTGGCGTCCCAGCATCAGGCTGTCGAAGACCGTGGTGTGCGCGGAGAGCGCGAGGTTCTGGAAGGTGCGGGCCACTCCCAGGGCGGCGATGCGGTGCGGGGGCAGCCCGGTCAGCTCGGCGTCGCCGAGGCGGACGCTGCCCGAGGTCGCCCGGTGGACACCGGACAGGACGTTGAAGGTGGTGGACTTGCCCGCGCCGTTGGGGCCGATGACCGCGTGCACGCTGCCCGGCTCGACGGTGAAGGAGACACCGTCCAGGGCCGTGAGGCCGGCGAAGCGGACGGTCAGGTCGCGCACCCGGAGCCGCGGGACGTCGGACGCGGCGGTCCGGGGGGCCGTCTCGGGGGGCGAGGAGGTCATGCCGACCACCTGCGCAGGACGGGCCGGGGACGGGCGGTGGCGGCGAAGGGTTCCGCGGCGCCGGCGTCGGTGTCGGTTCCGGTGTCGGTGTCGGTGTCGGTGCCGTCGGCGACGCCCAGGTAGCGGCGGCGCACCTCGTCGGAGGCGGCGAGTTCGTCCGCCGGACCGGCCAGGGCGACCTCGCCCACCTCCAGCACGACCGCCGAGGAGGCCAGCCGCAGCGCGATGGCCGCGTTCTGCTCGACCAGCAGCACCGAGGTTCCCCGGGCGTTGATCTCGCGCACGGTCTCGGCGATGCGGTCGGCCATCAACGGGGCCAGCCCGAGCGAGGGCTCGTCCAGGAGCAGCAGCCTGGGGCGGGCCATCAGGGCGCGCCCCATGGCCAGCATCTGCTGTTCGCCGCCGGAGAGCAGACCGGCCCGTTGGCGCGCCCGCTTCGCCAGCACCGGGAACAGTTCGTGCACCCGGTCGCGGGTCTCGGCCGCCGCGCGGCGGCCCCCGTGCCCGCCGCGCGCGCCCAGGGCGCCGACGCGGAGGTTGTCGGCCACGGTCATCCGGGCGAACACCTGCCGCCCCTCGGGGACCTGCACCACTCCGGCGGCCACCACCCGGTCGGGGGTGAGCCCGTCCAGGCGCTGCCCGGCGAAGGCGATCGTGCCGGCGCCGATCGTCCCTCCGTGGAAGCGCAGGGTCCGCGAGATGGCGCGCAGCAAGGTGGTCTTGCCGGCGCCGTTGCCGCCGAGGACGGCGACCACCGCGCCCTCGGGTACGTCCACGGAGACCCGGTGCAGCGCCCGTACCGGGCCGTAGCCCACGGACACCTCCCGGACCTCCAGCGAAGCGGCCGTCATCGGCCCTCCTTCTCTTTCCGTCCTGCTCCCGGCGGGCCCCGCCGGGATGGCGCTCACCCCAGCACCGGCCGGGGCACCCGTCCACGGGCGGCGGGCCGATCCGCTGCCGGTGACCAACGGGGACGGGGGCGCGACTGTGCGCCGGCACAGCGGACCCGTGGACTCCGCCACGGCGGGGCGCGGGACGGCGCGGGTGCGGGCGGTGGCGAGGGCCGCCGGGGCGGGCGCCCCCGGACGCGCGGGAGCCCGGACCGCTCGGTGCGGTCCGGGCTCCCGTCGCTCGCACGGCTCCCGTGCTGCCACGACCGTGCTACGGCTGTGCTACGGCGTCGTCGGCTCCCCCAGGTGTGCGGCGGCCAGCCGTTCGGCGGCCCGCTCCAGCAGCGGGCCGGCCTGGGCCATGCAGACGGCCGGGTCCGGTTCCAGGTCGGTGAGCGCGTAGGCCGCCTCGATCCCGACCTTCCGCAGCGCCTCGCGGTCGACCTCCAGTCGCCCGCACACCGCGACCGTGCGGCGTCCGGCCCGGCGGGCGGCGGCGGCCACCCCGGCGGGGGCCTTGCCGTGGAGGGTCTGGGCGTCCAGCGAGCCCTCGCCGGTGATCACCAGGTCGGCTCGGGCCACGGCCTCCTCGAAGCCCAGTACCTCCAGCAGCACCTCGATGCCGGGGCGGAAGGAGGCTCCCAGGCCGACCAGGGCGCCGTAGCCGACGCCGCCCGCCGCACCCGCCCCCGGCCGGCGCGCGCTGGCGGCGGCGCGCGGGCCGACGGCCGCCGCCAGCACGGCGACGTAGTGGGCGAGGGCGGCGTCCAGGGTGGCGACGTCCTCCTCGCTCGCGCCCTTCTGGGGGCCGTAGACGGCGGCCGCGCCCGTCGGCCCGGTGAGCGGGTTGTCCACGTCGGAGGCCAGGACGATCTCGGTGTCGGCCAGCCGTGGATCCAGCCCGGTGAGGTCCGCCGTCGCCAGGCGCCGCAGCCCACCGCCGCCGGAGCCGACGGGCTCGCCGTCCGCGTCCAGCAGCCGGGCGCCGAGCGCGGTGAGCATGCCCGCGCCGCCGTCGGTGCCGGCCGAACCGCCGACCCCGAGGACGACGGTGCGGGCACCCGCGTCGAGGGCGGCCCGGATCAGCTCCCCGGTGCCGTAGGTGCCGGCCGACAGGGGGGCGAAGACCCCGGCGGGCAGCTTCTGGAGGCCGGAGGCCTGGGCCATCTCCACCACGGCGGTGCCGTCGCGCAGCGCGTAGGAGGCGGTGACCGCCTTGCCCAGCGGGCCGGTGACCGCCGTTTGGCGCAGCGCGAAGCCGGCGGCGACCGCCGCCGCCACGGTGCCGTCGCCGCCGTCCGCCACGGGCAGGGCCTCCACCTCCGTCCGGGGTCGGGCCCGGCGGAGCCCGGCGGTGACGTGCTCGGCGACCTCCACCGCGGTGAGGGAGCCCTTGAACTTGTCCGCGGCGATCAGCACGCGGCCTGTCTCGGTGTGTGTTCCGTCCACGAGGTCTCTCTTGTGTCTCGAACAGGCTGTCGCGCCGTCTAGACCCTACCGATACCGGGCAGGGGGGTCCACGGCACACTGTCGGTCGCGCCGGTTCGTCCGGCGTGCCATACAAGAAACAGGAAAAACCACTCCATAGTTGGGCGATATGAGCACCGATGTGACCACACCTCCCCAGGAACCAGCCCCTCAGCGACCACGCGAGGACCCGCCGCCGGACACCAAGGTCATCGCCATCGGCGTGACCGCGGTGCTGGCCGTGGTCGCCTGGGCGGCGATCGGGACGGACAACTTCTCCTCGGTGTCCACCACCGCGTTGGGCTGGGTACTGGACAACTTCGGCTGGCTGTTCTCGCTGGCGGCCAACCTCTTCCTGGTGCTGTGCGCGTTCTTCGCGATCAGCCGCTTCGGTAGGATCAGGCTCGGCAAGGACAGCGACGAGCCGGAGTTCGGCAACCTGGCGTGGATCGCGATGATGTTCAGCGCCGGCATGGGCATCGGTCTGATGTTCTACGGTGTCGGCGAGCCGCTGACGTACTACGTCACCCCGCCGCCCTTCGGCGACATCGAGAGCGGTTCCGGCGCGGCCGAACGCACGGCGCTGGAGTACTCCTTCTTCCACTGGACGCTGCACCCCTGGGCCATCTACGGTGTGGCCGGCCTGGCCCTGGCGTACGTCACCTTCCGCAAGGGGCGCGGCAACCGCATCAGCTCGGTCTTCGTCCCGCTGCTGGGCGAGCGCCGCGCGAACGGTTGGCCGGGGCGCGTCATCGACCTGCTGGCCGTCTTCGCCACGGTGTTCGGCACGGCGACCAGCCTGGGGCTGGGCGCCCTCCAGGTGGCCAAGGGCCTCAACCTGACGGTCGGCTGGGACGACTCCCGGGAACTGCAACTGCTCATCATCCTGGTGCTGTCGGCCGCGTTCGTCGTCTCCGCGTTCTCCGGCATCCACCGGGGCATCAAGTGGCTCAGCAACATGAACGTCGGGCTCGCCGCGCTGCTGATGCTCTTCGTCTTCCTGCTGGGCCCGACGGTGTTCATCCTGGACGCGATCCCGGCCGGCGTCGGCGCCTACCTCCAGGACCTGGTCACGCTCTCCTCGCGGACGGGCGCCTTCGGCGACAAGGACTGGCTGGGCACCTGGACGATCTTCTACTGGGCGTGGTGGCTGTCGTGGGCCCCGTTCGTGGGCACCTTCATCGCCCGCATCTCCCGGGGCCGCACCATCCGCGAGTTCCTGATCGGCGTGCTGCTGGTGCCCAGCGGCGCGACGGTCGTCTGGTTCTGCGTGATGGGCGGCAGCGCCATGCGGCTGGACGCCACCGGTGAGGCGGACATGGCCGGCAAGCTGACGGACGGCGTGGAGGCCTCGCTGTTCGGGCTGTTGGACGCGCTGCCGCTGGGCGCGGTCACCTCGGTGATCGCGATGGTCCTGGTGATGACCTACTTCATCACCAGCGCCGACTCCGCCTCCCTGGTGATGGGTTCGCTGACTTCCGGCGGCGCCCTGCATCCGCGCAGCTGGCTGGTGGTCACCTGGGGCGTGCTGATGGCGGCGGTGGCCGCCGTGCTGCTGGTGGCCGGCGGTCTGGACGGCCTGAAGACGGGGACGATCCTGGTCGCCCTGCCCTTCGTCCTGGTGATGTTGACGTTGTGCTGGGCGCTGTTCAAGGAGCTGCGCGAGGACCCGGGCGCCGGACCGGCCCGCCACCACCCGCTGCACGGGATGCGCGAGGCCGTCCGGGCGATGGTCGGCGAGGCCATCGACGAGCGGACCTCTCGTCACCCGAAGCTGCGCCGGGTCGCGGAGACGGCCTCGCGGGACAAGGGCGGCGAGGAGCCCGACAAGCGTTGAGGCACCGCACGGTCCCACCTCGGAACGCACGGCGGCGCCCGCGGAGAAGCGTTCTCCGCGGGCGCCGCCGTGCGTCGGGCCCGGTGGGTCACAGGACGTGCTCGCGTCCCCACCGCGGGACGGACGCCGCCACGGCCGGGGCCGGGCGTCCGACCCCGGGGGGACACGCGGCGCCTCAGCCCTCCTCGATCTTGGGCTCGCCCGCGATCTCCCGCAGCCGCGCGTCCGTCTCGCCCGCGCGCGCCTCCGTGCGGTGTCCGCGGGCGATGTAGTCGCGCACGACCGCCTCGACGGCGTCGCGCGGGTTGCCGACCCCGCTCAGCACCATGACCTCGACGACCAACTCCGCGTCGAGCGTGATCTCCACCTTCGCCACGACACCACCCCATTCCCCGCGATGTCAACCTAGGTTGACACCCTCCGATTGTCATCCTATGTTGACAGACATGGCCGGATCGGAAGCAAGGGAAGCGGTGGACACCGCGCAGGCCGCCCTGGACCACGACCCCCGCGTGGGACTGCGGGCGGTCGCGGCGCTGCGTCGACTGGTGGAGCGCCTGGAGACGCTCCAGGTGGACAACGCGCGGGGACAGGGCTGGTCCTGGGAGGAGATCGGGACCGCCCTCGGCGTCAGCAGGCAGGCCGTGCACAAGAAGCACAGCAGGAGGTAGGCGGGAATGTTCGAGCGATTCACCCGGCAGGCCCGCGCCACGGTGGTGCGGGCACAGGAGGAGGCCCGACGGCTCGGGCACGACCGGATCGGCACCGAGCACCTGCTGATCGGCGTGCTGCGGCACCCGACGGAACCGGGCGCGGCCACACTGGTCCGGCTGGGCACCGACGACGAGGCGGTCCGCGCGGCCGCGGCCCGACTGGTGGCCGGCGGCGGGGACGGCATCGACGAGGAGGACGCCGACGCGCTGCGGGCACTGGGCATCGACGTGGCGGAGGTCCGCCGACGTGCCGAGGAGGCGTTCGGCCCCGGCGCGCTGGACCGCGCCCCGGAGCCGCCGGAAGAGCGGCGGAGGGTGCGACGGATCCTGCCCTTCCGCGGCGGCGGCCGGGGCCGGCGCCGCGAACGGGGCCACATCCCGTTCACCCCGCGCGCCAAGAAGGCACTGGAGTCGGCGCTGCGCGAGGCGCTCGCCCTGAAGGACCGTCACATCGGCGTGGAACACCTCGTGCTGGGGTTGCTGCGCTCCGACGACCGGCTCACCCGCGACCTGTTCGCCCGGCTCGACCTGGACCCGCGGACCACGCGCGCCCACGTCCTCGCGGACCTGCGCCGCGCGGCGTGACCGGACCGCCGGCCCGGTCGGCGGGGCGCCCGCGCCTCAGTCCGCGCCTCGGCCCGCGCCTCAGCCCGTGGCGCGCAACCGGCGCCAGACCGCCTTGGCCGCGTTGTGCCCCGACATGCCGTGCACCCCGGGCCCCGGCCAGGTGGCCGAGGAGCACAGGAAGACGGCCGGGTGGGCGGTGGCGTACGGAACGCGGGCGAGCTTGGGGCGCAGCAGCGTCTGGAGCCCGCTGAAGGCGCCGCAGGCGATGTCGCCGCCGACGTAGTTGGCGTTGCGGACCGCCAGCTCGGGCGGGCCCGCCGTGGCCCGGGCCAGCACCCGGTCCCGGAAGCCGGGCGCGAAGCGCTCGATCTGCCGCTCGATCTCCTCGGTGGCGTCCCCGCTCCAACCGCGCGGCACATGGCCGTACACCCAGAAGACGTGCTTGCCCTCCGGGGCCCGGCCCGGGTCCACCAGCGTGGGCTGGGCGGTGATCAGGAAGGGGGGATCGGGCTGCCGGCCCTCGACGGCGGCGGCCCGCAGGGCGGCGGCGATCTCGCCGCTGGAGGGGCCGAGGTGGACCGTCCCGGCCCGGCGGGCGGCCTCGGAGGTCCACGGGACGGGACCGTCCAGAGCGTAGTCGATCTTGAAGACGCCGGGACCGTAGCGGAAGTGCCGGTAGGCGTCGCCCAGTCCGGCGATCCCGGCCAGGGCGGTGGGCGAGGTGTCGAAGACGTAGGCGCGGGCGGGCGGCAGTTCGTCCAGCCGCTTGACCTCCACCCCGGTGTGGACGGCTCCGCCCAGGTCGCGCAGGTAGGCGGCGAGCGCGTCGGAGAGCGACTGCGAGCCGCCGCGCGGCACCGGCCAGCCGACCTCGTGCGCGGCCAGCGCGAAGACCAGCGCGATGCCGCCGGTGGCGGGCGAGGTGGTCGGTCCGATGGCGTGGGCGGCCAGCCCGAACATCAGGGCGCGGGCCCTGTCGTCGCGGAAGCGCCGCACCAGCCAGTCCACCGGCTGGAGGGCCGGCAGCCCGAAGCGCGCCAGGGTGACCGGGTCGCGCGGCAGCCCGTCCCAGGGCACCTTGAAGAAGTCGCCGACCAGCGTCGCCCAGCGGCCGAGGAACGGCGCCACCAGCCGGCGGTACGTGCCGGCGTCGCGCGGCCCGAGGGAGGCGGCCGTCTCGGCCGCCGAGCGGGCCAGCGTCCCGGCGGTGCCGTCGGGGAAGGGGTGGGCCAGCGGCAGCTCCGGGTGGAGCCACTCCAGTCCGTACCGCTCGGTCAGCGGCATGGCGGAGAAGGCGGGCGAGCCGACGCCCAGCGGGTGGACGGCCGAGCAGGGGTCGTGTCGGAAGCCGGGGAGGGTCAGCTCCTCGGTGCGGGCCCCTCCCCCCACCGTCCCCATCGCCTCGAACAGCTCGACGGACATGCCGCGCCGAGCCAGTTCGACGGCGGCGGTCAGTCCGTTCGGCCCGGCTCCCACCACGACCACGTCACGCATCAACGGCACTCTCGGCGCTCCCCTCGTCGGTGAGGTCAGCCGGCGACGGCCAGCAGGGAGAGGATACGACGCACCGTCGCCGTGTCCCGGGCCGCGGTGAACGGCAGGGCGTTGCCGCCCGCCAGGCGGAACGGCTCCCCGGTGAGGGTGGCGTGGTCGCCACCCGCCTCGGCCACCAGCAGCAGGCCGGCGGCGTGGTCCCAGGCGCTCTCCCAGGAGAAGGCGACGGCGTCCAGCTCGCCGCGCGCCACGTTCAGGTACTCCAGCCCGGCCGAGCCGCACGGCCGGGGCGCGACCCCCTCCGTGCGCAGGCCGAGCAGGGCCCGCTTCTGTTCGTCGGTGGTGAAGTCCGGGTGGGAGTGCGCCACCTCCAGCGTCGCGTCCGCTCCGGGCACGCCGGAGCGGAGCGTCTCGCCGTTGAGGCGCGCGCCGCCGCCGCGCAGGGCGACGGCCAGCTCGTCACGGGCGGGGGCGTACGTCCAGGACGCCAGCACCTCGCCGTGGTGGGCGAGGGCCACCAGGGTGCAGAAGCCCGCCTCGCCGCGCACGAACTGGCGGGTGCCGTCGACCGGGTCCACGATCCACACCGGGGCCTCGCCCTCCACCGCCCGGTACGCCGCGGGGTTGGCGTGCACCGCCTCCTCGCCGACGACGGCCGAACCGGGCAGCAGCGCGGTCAGGGCGGCCGCCAGCTGCTCCTCGGCGCGCCGGTCGGCGATGGTGACCAGATCGTGCGGTCCCGTCTTCTCCGTGACCTCGTCCGCCGCCAACTGCCGCCAGCGGGGCATGACCTCGGTGGCGGCGGCCTTGCGGACCGCCTCCTCGACACCCGTCACCAACGCGTCATTGATCATCCTCCCATGGAACCACGTCGCCGGACGGTCCGGCCGGATCGCGGACGGCAGGCGGGCGACCGGTGGGCGACCGGCGGATGAACGGTCCTCGGGCGGACGCTCGCGGTGTCGTGCCCGGTCCCGCCGTCCCGGTCCCGCCGCCGTGGGAACTCACTCGTGGTCCGGGCACCGGTCTGCGTAGGCTCGGAACATGAGCACCCACGGCACGGAGCAGGGGTACCGGCGGCGTCCGCTGGTGGCGATCCTCAGCGGCGCGGGCGTCTCCACCGACTCCGGGATCCCCGACTACCGGGGTCCGAACGGGGTGTGGCGCAAGGACCCCGAGGCCGAGAAGCTCGTCACCCACTCGTACTACATGGCGGACCCGGAGATCCGCCGCCGTTCCTGGCGGATGCGGCTGGACGGGGAGGTGCTGCGGGCCGGTCCCAACGCCGCGCACGAGGCGGTGGTGCGGCTGGAGCGGTCCGGGGTGCCGGTGCGGGTGATCACGCAGAACGTGGACGGGCTGCACCAGGCGGCCGGGATGCCCGACCGGAAGGTGCTGGAGCTGCACGGCACCGCGCGGGCCGTGGTCTGCACCCGGTGCCACACCCGTTCGGGCATGGACGAGGCGCTGGAGCGGGTGCGGGCCGGGGTCGCGGACCCGGCGTGCCACCGGTGCGGCGGCATCCTGAAACCGGCCACCGTGATGTTCGGCGAGGCGCTGGACCCGATGGTGCTCGGCGAGGCGATGGGCATCGCCAAGGCCTGCGAGGTGTTCGTCGCGGTGGGCACCAGCCTCCAGGTGCAGCCCGCCGCCTCGTTGGCGGGGATCGCCGCCGAGCACGGAGCGCGCCTGGTGATCGTCAACGCCGAGCCGACGCCGTACGACCCGCTGGCCGAGCGGGTGATCCACGAGCCGATCGGTCGGGCGCTGCCCGCGCTGCTGGAGGAGCTGGCCGGGGCGGACCCGAAGGACTGACCCGGCGGACCGAACCGGTGCCTCGGCGTGGGCGTCACGTCACCGCTCGGCGGTGCCCCCGCCGCCTCCCGAACGCGGGTGCGCCGCCGGCGCTACGCTTCCGGCCCATGGACGACGACCTGCGCGAGACCGTGCCGGGCGTGTCGGCGGCC
The DNA here is from genome assembly GCF_009709575.1 of Streptomyces taklimakanensis. Lineage (NCBI taxonomy): Bacteria > Bacillati > Actinomycetota > Actinomycetes > Kitasatosporales > Streptomycetaceae > Streptomyces > Streptomyces taklimakanensis. The sequence continues at coordinate 4,820,874 of NZ_WIXO01000001.1, read as the reverse complement.
GGACTCACCACGTCACTCGGCTGGTTCGGCCGGACGTACCCGTGGCGCCGCGCGCACCGTCGCGAACAGCGGTTCCTCGGACTGCCGGACCGCTCCGAGTGTCCGCTGGTGGTCGGCCACCGGGCCGGCACGGACGAGGGGGCCGCCTCCCGCGACGACGTCTTCGCGCTGTCGGAACCCTCCGCCCTGACCGAGGACCGCGGTGCGCACGCGCAGGTGGCCTCCCCCGAGTCGGCCCGCCGGGGCTTCGGCGAGCGGACGGAGTCCCGCGTCGGGGGACCGGTCTCGGACCCGCGCACGGCGGCCCACCACCGTTCCCCGTCGCCGGGGGCGCGGGTGGACACCTCCCCCGGCGCGGGCCCGGACCAGGCCGCCTTCGTCACCGGAGGCGAGCGCCACCGGATGGAGGGCGGCTCGGTGGAGCACGCGCCGCCCTCCCCCACGTCCGCGACGGACGGCCGTCCACGGCGCGGGGCCGGGGAAACCGGGGGGCGAGCCGGAGCGGAGGCGGAGGCTCCCGGCCCCGCCGGCGCCCCCCGCCGGTGACATCACGGTACGGTCGGGCGACTTCACCGGATCGGCCACGGTCGTCCCCACGGTGTTGGCGGTGTCGTCGCCGGCGGTGTCCCCCACATCGGAAGGCTTCCTTCTACCCTGTTGACCCAGGTACCGGCCTAGGTACGACAGACCACTCCCCGTACCCCGGTGCAGGCGGCAGCACGGAGAGGAGTCCCGCATGGGCGACAGCAGACCGGTCTACCAACGGATCGCCGACGACCTGCGGCAGCAGATCGACGAAGGACTCCTGGCCGTGGGCACCCGGATACCGTCGCGCTCGGAGCTGAAGCGCACCTACGCCGCCAGCGACCAGACCGTGGACCGGGCGGTACGCGTCCTGAAGGCCGCCGGATACGCGGAGGGCCAGTTCGGGCGCGGGGTGTTCGTCACCGACCGCAGCCCCATCGGGAGCCTGCTGCGCACCGGGGAGACGGTGGACTCCCCGTTCGCGGCCCGGATCAGCACCGGCGGGTCGTCGACGCCGCTGCTGTGGGAGGCCACCTCCACCACCGCGGCGGCCCCGCCGCGTGTCGCCGAGCGGCTGGGGATATCCACCGGTGACCGCGTGATGTGCACGCAGTACGAGTACCTGGCCGGCCGCCGCCCGCTCCAGCTCGCCACCAGCTGGGAACCGTTGGCGCTCACCGAGGGAACCGACGTCGTCTTCCCCGAGCGCGGCCCGTACGCCCGGCGCGGGGTGCGCGAACGGTTCGCGGCCATCGGGGTGCGGGTGACGGGGGCGACCGAGCTGGTCGGCTCACGCCCGGCGACCTCGCTGGAGTCGGAGACCCTGGGCTGCTCCCCGGGGCAGTGCGTGACGGTCATCGAGCGCACGCACCACACGGCGGACGGCCGGGCCGTGGAGACCTCGGACATCGTGATACGGGCGGACCGCTGGCGGCTGGAGTACCGCATCCCCTTCCCCGGCTGACGTCCGACGTCCGTCCGCCCCGCCCGCCGGTCCCCGCCGTCCCGCCGGGAGCGGGGAGCACGGCGGGAGCGGGGCCGCGCACGGCCTCACGCCTCGGAGGCCTCCGCGTACGTCTGCGACAGCTCGGGGGCGCCGTCGAACGCCCAGTCGCGTCCGGCGGTCACCACGTCGATCTCCCGGCCGGAGGCGAGCCGCACCACCGGACGGCCGTTCGGCCACACCTGCCAGCGGGCACCGGGGACGGTGCGGACGACGACCGTGCCCAGGTACAGGCCCGCGTCGTTGCCCAGCCGGGCGAGCACGTCGGGATCGCCGTCGCGCCAGAGCGGCATCAACTGGTCGAGGGCGGTCAGGGACTCGGGGGTGTCCTCCAGTTCGATCCCCGCCGAGCGCGCCTGCCCGCGCAGCAGCTCGCACTCGGAGAGCAACTGCGCCACCCCCTCGGCGTCCGAGGAGCCGTGCTCCATCACCGCAACCCCGCGGGACATGCCGTGCCGCTTGCGCCAGTTGTCCAGGAAGGGGATGTTCATACCCCTCAGCGTGACATCACGGGCGGGACGAACACCACAGGCGCGCGGAGGTCACGCGGTTCCGTGTCGGAGGTCGAGGTCCACGACGACCGGGGCGTGGTCGGAGGCGCCCTTGCCCTTGCGCTCCTCGCGGTCGACGTAGGCGTCCCTCACCGTCGCCTCGAAGGCCGGGTTGCCGTAGACCAGGTCGATGCGCATGCCCCGGTTCTTGGGGAAGGCGAGTTGGCGGTAGTCCCAGTAGGTGTAGGGACGGTCGTACTTCAGCGGGCGCGGTACGACGTCGGCCAGGCCCGCGTCCCGCAGTTCGGCCAGCGCCCGGCGCTCGGCCGGGGTGACGTGCGTGGCGCCCTCGAAGGCGGCCGGGTCGAACACGTCCTCGTCGGTGGGCGCGACGTTGTAGTCGCCCAGGACGGCGAAGGGTCGCTCCCCCGACTCCCGCACCACCAGTTCCCTGAGCGCGGCGAACCACCGGAGCTTGTACGCGAAGTGCGGGTGGTCCACCTCGCGCCCGTTGGGGACGTACACCGACCACAGGCGGACCCCGCCGCAGGTGGCGCCCACCGCGCGGGGCTCGGTGACGCCCTCGTACTCCGGGCCGCCGGGCAGACCGACCACCGGGTCCTCCAGACCGACCCGGGAGAGGATCGCCACCCCGTTCCACCGGCCGCCGGCGTTGACGGCCGCCTCGTAGCCCAGCTCGCGCAGCGGCTCGGTCGGGAACGCCTCCGCCGCGCACTTCAGCTCCTGTAGGCACAGCACGTCGGTGCCGGTGCTCTCCAGCCAGGCCAGCAGGCGCTGCAGCCGGGAGGTGATCGAGTTGACGTTCCAGGTGGCGATACGCATGGCAGCGAATCTACCGCCCGGCACCGACGGTCGGGGGACGACGGTCCGCTCCCTCCGGCCGGCTCCTCCGACCGCCGTCCGACCGCCGTCCGACCGCCGTCCGACCGCCGTGACGGGCCGAGTCCGTCAGGGCCGGGCCGTCGGCAGGGCGACGCGCTGCCCGGGTTCCAGCCGCACGTGCTCGGCACCGCCGACCCCGGGGCCGTCCGGGCCGAGCAGCCGACCGTAGACGGGGTGCGCGAGGTCCGACAGCAGTCCGTCGTGGACGTCGTAGGCCACCCGCGGCCGTACCTCGCGGAGGTAGTCGACGACCTCGGCGACCTTGCTCCAGGGGGCGTGCACGGGCAGCAGCAGGGTGTCGACGGGCCGGTCGGGGACGGTCAACGCGTCACCGGGGTGGAAGACCGTGCCGCCGTCGTGCCCGACGGCGTAGCCGACGTTGGTGATGCGCGGGATGTCGGGGTGGATCACGGCGTGCAACTGTCCGTGGACCTCCACCTCGAACCCGGCGGCGGTGAAGGCGTCCCCCTCGCCGACGGTGTGGACGCGTCCGGGAAAGGCCGCGGTGAGCCGCTCGGCGACACTGCGCAGGGTCCAGACCTCGGTGGCGGGGTCGGCCTCCAGCGCCGCGCGCAGTCGGCCCTCGTCGAAGTGGTCGGGGTGCTCGTGGGTGACCAGGATCGCGTCGGCGCCGACCGCGGCGTCCTCCTCGCTGAAGGCACCGGGATCGATGACGAGGGTGCGGCCGTCGCGGTGCAGGCGGACGCAGGCGTGGCCCTTCTTGGTGAGTTCCATGAGGCCATTGTGCTGTGTGGGGCGCGGGGCACGCCCGGTCGCGCGCCCGGGACGACCGTGCCCCGGCCCCGGGCCCGACGAGGGTCTCCCCGCGGCTCACCGGGGGAGACCCGTCGTCGGGCGGCGGACTCCGACGGGCATCGACCGTCGGGGATCGACGCACGGCCGCGGGGCGCCCGAGGCCGTGCGGCAGGGCTCGGGAGGGCCCGCCGCTCGGCCGCCGTCCGTCAGGAACGGGCGTTAGCGAACCGCTTGAACGCCGCCTGGGTGCCCACTCCGGCTATTCCGTCGACCCTGCCGGAATAGCCGTAGTTCGCCTTGAGCATCCACTGCAGAGCCGTGACCGTGCCGCCGCCGACGACGCCGTCGATCGCGCCGGTGTAGCCCCACTGGGCCTTCAGCCAGCGCTGCATCGCCTTCCAGCTGTTGGTGCCCAACTGGCCGTCGATCGCCCCGCTGTAGCCCCAGTGCAGCGTCAGCCAACGCTGGACCTTCTTGGCCTCCGTGGTGGTCAGGCCGAGGTTGACCACGGCGAGCGGGGCGACCGACCCTCCGGTCACAGCGGGTTTCCCGGCCGGTGCGGCCGTTGCTGCGCCCGCGCTCGCCAGGCCGCCGACGGTGACGCCGACGACCGCGGTGAGGGCGGCGAGTGTTCTCGCGGAAATCCTGGGAAGCATTTCGATCCATTTCTGTCTGCGGAGAATCGGAACGGCTCGCGGCGGATCCCGTCACCGGCGATTGCCGTGTTCGGTGCACCGGATTGGTCGCGCGCAGCCGGATGAACAGTCCCGTCAGAGGTAGTAGGGGAAATTCCCGAACGCTCTCCGGGTCTCCGGACCGGCGATACCGTCGATGGCGCCGGTGTAGCCGTGGTGTTCCTTCAGCCATCCCTGGAGCCGCTTGGCCTCCGTGGTGGTCAGGCCGAGGTTGACCACGGCGAGCGAGGCGACGGTCCCGGAGCCCGCCGCCGGCTTCTCGGGCGGCGCGGCGCCCGCGGTCGCCAGGCCGCCCGCACCGATCGCGAAGGCGGCAGCCAGCGTGACGAGAGCCCCGGCCGTGCCCGCGCCGATCCGTGGCGCGGGCTCCGTTCCCCGCCCCCGACGGAGCCCGGTCGCCGTGGCGGATGACACGCGTTTACGCATTTCCCTCCTCGGGGCGTGGTTTCCGGACCAGGACCGTACGGCCCGCCGGATCGCCCCCGGAAGGCACCGGGCGTCCCTGGGATTCCCACGCCTCCGACCTGGGCCGGCGGGACCGTCGCCGGGACATCGGGGGACGGGGGGACAGCGGCGGGACGATTCCCGCGCAGCGCGCCGCGCCACGGCGACCGGAACCGACCGGGCCGGGCGCCGCGCGTCGTCGCGGCGCCCGGCCCGGTGGATTCAGAAGTCGACCGTGGAGACCACGTGGACGCGTGGGCTCTCCCGGCTGGTGACGTCCACGGTGACGGTCAGGTCCGGTCGGTCGCCGGGGCGCTCGATCCGGGCGCCCGCGTAGCGGCGGCCGGGGAGGTCGAAGTCCCAGCCGACCGCGTCGGCCTGCGGGTCGGTGACCCCGGCGCCGCCCTCGCGCAGTCCGTCCGGATCGCCGCCGGCCTGCTCCAGGAAGGTCTCCAGTCCCCGCGACGAGGTGCGGAACTGCACGTAGAACGAGCTGCGCCCCCAACTGTTGGACTCGTAGTGCGCGACGTGGCTCGACCCGCTGGGAACGGGCACCTCGTAGATCCGGCGCTCCAGCTTGCTGGGCCACTGCCACACCAGTCCGGTGGCGGCGGCGGCCCGCTGCTTGTCCCGGCCGCTGTCGCGGCTCTGGTGGGCGGAGAGCACCAGGTAACCCGCCGGGACGGCGATCAGCAGCACCACCACGATCGCGGCCAGCCAACGGTGCTTGGGGCGGTGCGGCGGGCGGTCGGGCCACGGCGGGAGGAGAGGTGTGGAGGTCACCGCCCGACCCCCCAGCCGCGCGGCGGCAGCAGGCTGACACCGGCGCGCTCGTAGCGTTCCACGCGGCGCCGGTTGGCGCGGCGGAAGCGGCGGGCGACCAGCCGGGCGAGGTCGGCGGCGCCGACCATGCCGGCCTCCGGGCCGAGCTGGGCGCGGACGATACGGGCCTCGGGACGGTAGCCGCGGCCGGTGAGGTGGCGGCGGAAGGCGTCCCGGGCCGGTCCGATGAGGAGTTCGTCGGCGGCGCTGACCCCGCCGCCGACGACGAAGCAGGAGGGGTCCAGGGCTGCGGCCAGATTGGCGATGCCGACCCCGAGCCACTGGCCGATCTCCTGGAGGAGCTCGGTGCACATCGCGTCGCCCTCCCGGGCGAGCTCGGTGATCAGCGGGCCGGTGATGTCGGGTACGCGGCCGTCGACCCGGTCGATGATCCCGTAGGCGACGGGCGACTCGGCGGCGGCCAGCTCGCGGGCCTCGCGGACCAGGGCGTTGCCGGAGCTGTACTGCTCCCAGCAGCCGCGGTTGCCGCAGGGGCAGCGGTGCCCGCCGGGAACGACCTGCATGTGGCCGAACTCCCCGGCGACTCCGTACTTGCCGCGTTTGACCTGCCCGTTCTCCAGTATGGCGCCGCCGATGCCGGTGCCCAGGGTGATCATCACCAGGTGGTCCTCGCCCCGGCCGGCACCGAAGCGCCACTCGCCCCAGGCGGCGGTGTTGGCGTCGTTGTCGACCATGACGGGGACGGCGAGACGGGTGGTCAGGGCGTCGCGCAGCGGCTCGTCGCGCCAGGCCAGGTGGGGGGCGAACAGCACCCGGGAGCGGTCGGCGTCCACCCAGCCGGCCGCCCCGATGCCGACGGCGTGCACGTCGTGGCGGTCGGAGAGGTCCAGGACCAGTTCGGCGATGGTGTCCTCGACCACCTTGGGGCTCTTGGACTTGTCGGGCGTCTCGGCGCGGACCTTCTCCAGGATGTTGCCGTCGGCGTCGACGACGCCCGCCATCACCTTCGTACCGCCGATGTCGATGCCCACCGTGGGCACCCGTGGCGCGGAGACGTACGAGCGCCGTTCGCGGGTGGCGACGGTCCTGAGCACCGTCGCCCTGGCTGTGCCCCGGTGCGCCCGGTCGCGGTAGGTACTCATCGGGTCGATTGTGCCTTACGCGGTGTCGTCGCCCGGTCCCGTCGCCGGGGTGCGGGCCAGTTCGTGACCGAGCTGTTCCAGTTCGCTGCCGCCGGCCATCTGGCGGGTCAGCTCCTCCAGGGTGATGCGGTCGCGGAGGTGGCTGCCGGCCATGGTGCCGCGCTTGAGCAGGACGAACCGGTCGCCGACGAGGTGGGCGTGGTGGGGGTTGTGGGTGATCAGGACGACGCCCAGGCCCCGGTCGCGGGCCGCGGCGACGTACCGCAGGACCACCCCGGCCTGCTTGACGCCGAGCGCGGCGGTCGGCTCGTCCAGGACCAGCACCCGGGCGCCGAAGTGGACGGCCCGGGCGATGGCCACCGACTGGCGTTCGCCGCCGGAGAGGGTGCCGATGGGCTGGTCGACGTCGCGCAGGCGGATGCCCATGCGCAGCAGCGCCTCGCGGGTGGTGCGGCGCATGGCGGCGGCGTCCAGGCGGCGGAAGGGGCCGCGGCCGAGCGTGGGCTCGGAGCCGAGGAAGAAGTTCCGCCACACCGGCATCAGCGGGACGACGGCCAGGTCCTGGTAGACGGTGGCGATGCCGCGGTCGAGGGCCTGGCGGGGCGAGGTGAGGCGGACCTCCTCGCCGTCGATGCGGAAGGTGCCGCCGTCGTGCCGGTGCAGTCCGGAGACGATCTTGATGAGGGTGGACTTGCCGGCACCGTTGTCGCCGAGCACACAGGTGATCTCACCGGGGTGGACGGTGAGGGAGACCCCGTCGAGGGCGCGGACGTTGCCGTAGTTCTTGCCGACGTCGACCAGCTCGACCAGTGGGGGCGGCGCGTCGGACGCCCCCGCCGACCCGGCCGTCTCGGCCGTCTCGGCCGGTTTGTCGAGCGCCTCGTCCGGCATCCGGTTTTCCCTGGTCACGACGGAGCCTCCGCCCTCTTGCGGATCCATGCGTTGAGCAACGTGGCGAGCAGCAGCATCGCCCCGAGGAAGAACTTGAACCAGTCCGGGTTCCACTGGGCGTAGACGATGCCCTTGCTGGTCATGCCGAAGATCAGGGCGCCGACGGCGGCACCGGCCGCCGAGCCGTGCCCACCGGTGAGCAGACAGCCGCCGATGACGGCGGCGGCGATGTAGATCAGCTCGTTGCCCACGCCCTCGCCGGACTGCACGACGTCGTAGTTGAACAGCAGGTGCTGGCCGGAAATCCAGGCTCCCAGGGCCACGCCCATGTAGAGGCCGATGCGGACCCGGTCCACGGGGACGCCCACCGCGCGGGCGGCGTCGGGGTTGCCGCCCACGGCGTGTATCCAGTTGCCCGCCCTGGTCCGCAGCAGGATCCAGGTGGCGACGGCGATCAGTACCAGCCACCACACGATGGTGATCTGGAGCCGTACGTCGCCCACGGTCAGGTGGGAGGCGAAGACCGCGCGCGCGGCGGGGAAGCCCTCCATGTCGCCGATGGCCTTGGTGGAGACCGTCTCGCTGATCAGCTTGGTCAGGCCCAGGTTGAGGCCGGTGAGCATCAGGAAGGTGCCCAGGGTGATGATGAAGCTCGGCAGTCGGGTGCGGGTGAGCATCCAGCCGTTGAAGAAACCGATGGCGAGGGTGACCAGCAGCGACACCGCCACGCCCACCCACACGTTCGCCGTCATCTGGTAGCTGAACATCGAGGACGCCAGGGCGGAGCTGGTGACCATGACGCCCGCCGACAGGTCGAACTCGCCGCCGATCATCAGCAGTGCCACGGGGACGGCCATGATGCCGATGGTGGAGGAGGCGTACAGGACGGTGCCCAGGCTGGAGGCGCGCAGAAAGCTTTCGGCGGCCACGGCGAAGAAGACGAACACGGCCAGGGCCCCCACCACGGCGCCCAGCTCGGGACGGGTGAGCAGGCGCCGCGTGACCGGGCCGCGGACGGTGGTGTTCCTCGACAGGGCCGCGGGGGTGACGCTCATCGGGTCCCCCGGTCGGTGTACTTCTCCAGGTCGGCGGCGTCGTCCTGGGTGACCAGCTGTGGGCCGGTGAGGACCGGCTGTCCGCCGCCGAGCATGTTGCCGTTGTACAGGTGGAGCCAGAGCAGGTCGACGGCCTCGTAGCCCTGGAGGTAGGGCTGCTGGTCGACGGCGAAGCCGATGGTGCCGTCCTTCAGACCGCGGGCGACCTGGGCGTTGAGGTCGAAGGTGTTGACCTCGGCGTCGCCGCCGGCCTGCCTCACCGCCTTGGCGGCGGTGGGGGCGAAGGGCGCGCCGAGGGTGACGACGGTGTCGACGTCCGGGTCGGACTGGATCCTGGCCTCGATCGAGGACTCCACGCCGGGCATGTTGGTGCCGTCCACGTAGAGGTTCTCGACCTCGCCCCCGAAGCCCTCGCGCACTCCCGCGCAGCGCTCCTCGTGGCCGACGTTGCCCTGCTCGTGGAGCACGCACAGGGCCTTGGAGTGGCCGCGCGCCTCCAGCTCCCGGCCGACAACCTCACCGGCGACGGCCTCGTCCTGGCCGATGTGGGCGAGGGCGCCGAACTCGGTCGAGTGGTCCTGGCCGGAGTTGATCGTGACCACCGGTATCCCGGCCTCCACGGCCTTGCGCACCGCCGCCTCCATGGCCTCGGGCTTGGCCAGGGTGACGATCAGGCCGTCCACCTTCTGGTCGATGGCCGTCTGGACGAGCTGGGCCTGGCGGCCCGCCTCGTCGTCGTGGGAGTAGAGGAACTCCACGTTGTCCTTGACCGCGGCCTGCTCGGCGCCGCTCTGGACGATGTCCCAGTAGGTGTCGCCGTCCCCGGAGTGGGTGACCATCGCGAACGTCCAGCGCGGGGTGTCCACGGCCGCCCGGCCACCGGCGCGCTCGCGCTCCTCCTCGGCCCGTTTGCCGCCCGTGCTGCTGCACGCGGTCAGCACGAGGACGAGGGCCGCCACCAGCACCGCGCCCGTCCTGCGCACACCCCTCCGCACGCCCGTACGGGTTCCTCCTGCCGTGACCACGCGGTATCCGCCCTCTCACCGACGACTGTCCTGTCTCATGCGTCCGGGGCGCGGATGTGTTCCGGCCCCGGACGCACAAGTATCCGTCACCGCAGCTCGCGGGGGCACCGGGGGTGCCCCCGGGGACGTTCCGCGCGGGTCCGGGACGGGTCGGGACGGAGTGCGGGACGGGGTGCGGGACGGCCGTCGGCGGCCGGGCCCGACGGGAGGTCGGACGGGGTCGGGCCCGGGGCGGCGGGCCTCGGGTCAGAAGCGGACCGGCAGGCGCCGCGGGCCGCGGATGAGCAGCCCCGGCCGCCAGGCGAGGGCCGCGGGGTGCGCGTCCAGGGCGAGGTCCGGCAGCCGTTCCAGAAGGGCGCCGATGGCGATGCGCCCCTCCAGCCGGGCCAGCGGGGCGCCCAGGCAGTAGTGGACGCCGTGCCCGAAGGCGATGTGCCCGCGCGCGTCGCGACGGATGTCGAAGCGGTCCGCCTCCGGGAAGCGGGACGGGTCGCGGTCGGCGTCGGCGAGGACGGGCAGCACCAGCGCCCCCCGGGGGATCACCGTTCCGCCGATCTCGACGGGCTCGGTGGCGAAGCGGTGGGTGGGCGTCTCGACCGGGCCGTCGTAGCGCAGCATCTCCTCGACGGCCCCCTCGGCGAGGGAGGGGTCCGAGCGCAGCAGCTCCAGCTGGCCGGGGTGGGTGAGCAGGGCGAGGGTGCCGTTGGCGATGAGGTTGACGGTGGTCTCGTGACCGGCGACGAGCAGCAGCCAGGCCATGCCCAGCAGCTCCTCGGCCGACAGTCGGTCCCCGTCCTCGTCGGCGGTGTGCAGCAGGGCGCTCATCAGGTCCTCGCCCGGCCGTCCGCGCTTCTCCTCCAACAGTTCGACGAGGTACTCGGTGACGGCGGTCCTGGCGGCCTTCTTCTCCTCGAAGGGCGCGTCGCCGACGAGGGCGGCCGTCCAGGCGCGGAAGGCGTCCTGGTCCAGGAAGGGAACGCCCAGCAGCTCGCAGATGACCGTGATGGGCAGCGGGAAGGCGTAGGCGTCGACCAGGTCGGCCCGTCGGTCGGGGGCGCGGAGCATCTCGTCCAGCAGGCGGTCGGCGATCTCCCGCACCCGGGGGGCGAGGGACTCCACGCGGCGCGAGGTGAACTCACGGGCGACGAGCTTGCGCAGCCGGGTGTGGTGCGGCGGGTCGGTGCTGAGCATGCTGACCCCGGAGGCCACCGTCTCCACGCCCAGGTCCGGCGAGGCGTTCGCCCACTGCTTGGACAGCCGCGGATCGGCCAGGGCGGCCCGTGCCTCCTCGTACCCGACGACCAGCCACGCGTCGGGCCACTCGGGGGCGCGCACCCGGTGGACCGGGCCGCGGGCGCGCAGTTCGGCGTAGAAGGGGTAGGGGTCGCGGACGAAGTCCTCGCCGAGGGCGACCAGATCGACGGGTTCGACGGGTTCGACGGGTTCGACGGGTTCGACGGGTTCGGAGCCGCCGCCGGGGACGCCGGCCGGTCCGCCCGTCGTCCCGCTCTCCGGTGCGCTGGTGCTCATCCCACGTCTCCCCTTCACCTCGCCGGACCCTCAGCGATCGAATCCTAGGCCGCCGGGCGGTGCCCGGAACAGGGCGGGTCCTGCCCCGACACCGGGTCAGCGGCCCTGCCGGAGCCGTCAGTTGGCGCGCCTTCCCCTGCCGGACGGAGGCCGTGCGGCCCCCGATGCCGCCGGCCGACACCCGCCCGGCTCACGCCCGCCGCCGCGCCGGCGGCGGCGTGCGCCGCTCCGTGCCGCGCACCCGTGGCGCGCCCCTTCGCGCCCGACGCGCCACCCGTCGGAAACCGCTCAGCCCGGCGGGGCACCGAACAGCTCGACCGCCTTGCGCACCTCGGTCAACGCCTCGGAGAGCGCGCTCACGGAACCGATCGCTCCGGCAATCAACAGCAACGATCCACGGAGTCGTGCGACCTCGGGGACGCCCTCCCGGGCCATCGTCTCCACGGCGGCCAGCTCCTCTTCGGCTATCTGCCGGTCGGCCAACCGCGCACGATAACCGGCCAGTTCACGATGTAAACGGGTGATGGCCCGCCGTAGTCCGAGGACTCGGGGGTCCTCCTGGCCGAGCACGACCGCTCGGCGTTCCGTCGCTTCCTTTCGCAACGCAGCTCCCCCCACACGGATGCTGTGTCGATGTCGTTCCCGTCGTGGTGCCCGCCGTCCCGCGGCCCCCGTCACATTCCTATCGGCCGCCCGTCTCCGTCGGGCCGCCGCGGCGGGAACCCCCTTCCAACGCCACGCGTCGGGAAGCGGTCCGCACAGTAAACGCCACTCTCCGCACATCGCGCTACACGGAGGGCGAAACTCAGGGCAGGGTTCAGGCCATTCGACTCCGCGCTCCGGCCCGTGCCCCACCCCGTTCGGACTCCTGTTCCACCGGCCCGCCGGGTGGGGACCGGGGAAGCCGGAGGGAGGGGTCGGGGGTGGCCGCAGGGAGGTCGGGGCCGGCGGAGAGGCCGTCCGCGTGACGGGGACCGACACCGGAAGGGGTCGTTCCGAAAATGACCGGAAGTTGATCCTCCGGGCGCTTCCCGGCCTCTCCCCCTCACCGGCCCCGCCCGATCCCCGCCGGCCCCCGGCTCAGTGCTCGCGGCCGGCGAGCCGGGCGAGTCGTCGTGCCTGCTCCCGGGCCTCGCGCGCGACGGTCTCCTCGTCCACCCCGACAGGCCGGCCGTCCTCCACCACCACGCGGCCGCCCACCAGCGACAGGGCCACGGGAGCGGGCGGGCCCAGCACCAACGCGGCCACCGGGTCGGCGATCGTGGAATGGCCCAGTCCGTCGAGCCGCCACAGCACCAGATCGGCCGGCCGGCCCGGCTCCAACGAGCCGATCTCCCCGGCACGCCCCAGCACCCGCGCCCCGTCGCGGGTGCCCATGCGCAACACCTGGCGGACCGTCAGGGCCTTCGCGCGGCGCGGACCGAGCCGGGCCACCAACAGGGCGTTCCGCAGCTCGGCACGGAGGTCCCCGGCCTCGTTGGAGGCGGCGCCGTCCACCCCGAGCCCGACCGGCACCCCGGCGGCCAGCAGGGCGGGGACCGGGGCCCGTCCCGCGCCCAACCGGGCGTTGGAGGACGGGCAGTGGGCCACGCCCGTGCCGGTGCGGGCGAAGGCGTCGATACCGGGGCCGTCCAGGTGGACGCCGTGCGCCATCCACACGTCCTCGCCCAGCCAGCCGGTGGACTCGAAGTACTCGACGGGCCCCGTCCCGAACCGCTCGCGGCAGATCCTCTCCTCGTCCGCCGTCTCCAGGCCGTGGGTGTGCAACCGCACCCCCTTGCGGCGGGCCGTCTCGGCCGCGCCGCGCATCAGGTCGTCGGTGACGGCGAAGGGCGCGGAGGGGGCGACCGCGACGTGGAGCATCGACCCGAAGGAGGGGTCGTGGTACGCGTCGATCGCCCGCTCGGTGCCCGCCAGCGCCTCGTCGGTGGACTCCACCGCCGCGTCCGGTGGCAGACCGCCCCCGGACTCCCCCAGGTCCATCGAGCCGCGCGCGACGGTCAGGCGCAGGCCCACCTCGCGGGCCGCGCCGACCACGGCCCCCAACGGATCGCCGGAGCCGCGCGGGAACATGTAGTGGTGGTCGGCGGCGCACGTCACACCGCCCAGGGCCAGCGCCGTCAGGGAGGCCCGGGCGGCGGCGCGCACCATGTCCTCGTCGAGGTGCGTCCAGACCGGGTAGAGGGCGGACAGCCAGCCGATCAGATCGTCGTCCCGAGCCATTCCGCGGGTGAGCCACTGGTGGACGTGGTGGTGGGCGTTGACCAGGCCCGGGGTGAGCAGGTGCCCGGTGCCGTCCACCCGTCGGACCACGTTCCGCAGCCCGACCGGCGCCGGGCCGGCCCCGACCGACTCGATCGTCTCCCCCGCGACGACGACGTGGCCCGGGGCGTGCTCGGTGTCGTCCGCGTCCACGGTGGCGACGGCGCAGTTCTCGATGACGGTGCGGGCGGCGGACGGGGCTGTCATGGGCGGTGTCGTCCCTTCGGTGCTCGGCGGCGGTCCGGGGGCCGAAGCCGGGTCGGGCCCCGGCTTCGGCCTCCCCGGTGCGGGTGCCCCGTCCGGGGCGATCGATCGCCCCTCCGCCCCGCCCCGCCGCCGATCGGTCCCGGACCCGGGCCCGGTCAGCGGCTCCCTTCGCGGTACTCGGTGCCCGTGCCCCTCCCGTCGTCCGCCCCGCCCTCGGCGGCACGCGCCGCGTGCTCGCGCAGTTCGACGCGGCGGATCTTGCCGGAGACGGTCTTGGGCAGCTCCGCGAACTCGATCACCCGCACCCGCTTGTAGGGCGCCAGGACGGCGCGCGAGTGCGCGAAGATCGCCTCGGCCGTCTCCGGGCCCGGCTCCCAGCCGTCGGCGAGGACGACGTACGCCTTGGGCACGGCCAGCCGCACCGGATCGGGCGAGGGCACGACGGCGGCCTCGGCGACCGCCTCGTGCTCCAGCAGGGCGCTCTCCAACTCGAACGGGGAGATCTTGTAGTCGGAGGCCTTGAAGACGTCGTCGGCTCGCCCGATGTAGGTGATCCGGCCGTCCGCGTCGCGGGAGCCGATGTCACCGGTGCGGTAGTAGCCGTCGGCCATGGCCTCGGCGGTGCGCTCGGGGTCGCCGTGGTACCCGGCCATCAGCGCCGGGGGACGCCGGCTCAGGTCGAGGCAGATCTCGCCCTCGTCCACCCCGGCCTCGCCGGTCACGGGGTCCACCAGCTCCACGGCGTAGCCGGGGGCGGGCAGCCCCATGGAGCCGGGCTTCGGCGTCCCGCCGGGGAAGTTGCCGATCTGGAGGGTGGTCTCGGTCTGGCCGAAGCCGTCCCGGACGGTCACCCCCCACGCCTCGCGCACCCGCTCGACGACCTCGGGGTTGAGGGGTTCCCCGGCGGCCACGGCCTCGCGCGGTGGAGTGCGCAGCCGCGTCAGGTCGGCCTGGATGAGCATGCGCCACACCGTCGGCGGTGCGCAGAAGGTGTCCACGCCCACCCGGTCCATCTCCGCCGTCAGCCGGGCGGCGTCGAAGCGGGTGTAGTTGTGCACGAAGATCGTGGCCCCGGCGGACCAGGGCGCGAAGAAGCTGCTCCAGGCGTGCTTGGCCCAGCCCGGCGAGGAGATGTTGAGGTGGGTGTCGCCGGGCCGCAGGCCGATCCAGTACATCGTCGACAGGTGCCCGATCGGGTACGAGGCGTGGGTGTGCTCGACGAGTTTGGGCCGGGCGGTGGTGCCGGAGGTGAAGTAGAGCAGCAGGGTGTCGTCGGCGCGGGTCGGCCCGTCCGGCACGAACTCCGCCGGCGCCCCGTACGCGTCGGCGTACTCCAGCCGGCCCGACGCCGGCCGGCCCGACGCCGCGTCACCGGTCCCCCCGACGATCGTGCGGGTGTAGTCGCCGGGCACCGCGTCGAACTTGGCCGCGTCGGCGGCCCGCACGATCACGTGCGCGATCCGCCCGCGCTCGACGCGGTCGACCAGGTCGGCGGGGCCCAGCAGCGGGGTGGCGGGGACGACGACGGCCCGCAGCTTCATCGCGGCCAGCAGCGTCTCCCACAGTTCGACCTGGTTGCCCAGCATGACGAGGACCCGGTCGCCCGCCCGTACACCCGTCTCGCGCAGTCGGTTGGCGACCCGGTTGGAGCGGACGCGCATCTCCTCGAAGGAGACGCGCAGTTCGCCGCCGTCCTCCTCCGCGATGTGCAGGGCCGTTCGGTCGTTGCCCTCCGCCAGCGGGTCGAACCAGTCCAGTGCCCAGTTGAAGTGCTCGGGCCGGGGCCACCGGAACTCCGCGCGGGCCGCCGCGAGGTCCTCGCGGTGCCGCAGCAGGACGTCGCGCGCGGCGCGGAAGGCCTCGGTCGGGGTGGGGGCCGACGTGGCGTCCGAAGTGGCGGGTGCCGTCATGCGTCCTCCTCGCCGCTCGGAACCGCACCCCGTCGTACGGTCCCGCGCGACCTTGTGTGACTCGTGTGACCTGTGCACCGATCCCATCACCCCGAGGCCCGGCGGGGGAAGGGTCCGGGCGGTGCGGAGGGCCGTCCGTTCGGGGGAGGCGAAGGACGTGCGGGACCGGTCGGGTCGGTTCGTGCCCGGTCACTTCCGAGTGGGCGCCGTCCGTCTCCCGGTCGAGGTCGTGGTCGGCGTCCGGGGCGTGGAAGGCCGACAGGGCGGCGGCGTCTCGACGCTCGCGGCGCGGCAGCGGTTGCCGGGCGAGGGTGGCCCGGCCGAGCTCGCGGAGGCCCAGGGCCCGTGTCATGGGCCCACCGTAGGAGTCGTCGAGGACTGTTGCGGCCCTCGTTCGCTCCGCGTCCGCGTGACGGACGTGTCCACTGGTCAATTTTGACCAATCGACGGTTCGGGTTACCCTGGCTCCCGCTAGTCAAACTTGTCTACCGAGGAGCGGCCATGCAGCGCAGCGAGATCGCCGAGGCCCTGACCGGCTACGCCCCCACCGAGGAGGACCTGGAGGGCCTCCGGAAGTGGTTCGAGACCTATGACGCGCTCGCCGCCGAACCCACGGACGAGGGCGTCGAGCGCATGGCCGATCTGGCCGTCTTCCCGCTCAACCTGGTGACCGACGGCTCCGGCGGCGACGGTTGGACCGGACAGTGGGACCGCGCGGAGTACGTGCGGACGATGCGCGCGGTGATGGGTGGCGCGAGCGGCGGGGGCGACACGGCCGGCGGGACCGGCGGGGAGCTGCGGTTCGAGTCGACCCGCACCCCGTTCTTCCTCACCCCCCGCATCGCCGTCGTCTTCACCGAGGCCACGATGACCACCGGGGACGGTGAGGAGCACCGGCTGAACTACGCCGACGTCCTGGTGCGCAGGGGCGACACCTGGGCCTTCCAGACGATGATCCAGGGCGGTTGGGCCGACATGCTGGAAGGAGGGGACGGCGGGGCCCGCTGATCGGTCCGCCGCCGTCCGGAGCGGGAGGGCCGGACGGCGGCGAGCGCCCGTCGGCCCCGCCCGCCGGTCTTGTAGATTCGAACAAGGTCCGGGGCCCGTCCCCGCGCCCCACGAGTGGTACGAGAGATCGGCGGACGACGAGAATGCGGTTGCGCGCGCTGCTGGAGACGGGATCCCTCGGGCTTCGCCTGCTGAGCGGCGCGGAGGAGCTGGACCGGCCGGTGCGGGGCGTGATGACCACCGACCTGCGCGACCCCAGCCGCTACCTGTCGGGCGGCGAGCTGGTCCTCACCGGGCTGGCCTGGCGCCGCTCCCCCGAGGACTCCGAGCCGTTCGTCCGCATCCTCACCTCCGCCGGTGTCGCCGGACTGGCGGCCGGCGAGGCGGAGCTGGGTCCGGTCCCCGACGACCTGGTGGCGGCCTGCGCGCGGCACCGACTGCCGCTGTTCTCGGTGGACGAGGACGTCGCCTTCGCCACCATCACCGAGCACGTGGTGCGCCAGGTCTCCGGCGAGCGCGCCGGCGACCTGGCCGCCGTGGTGGAACGACACCGCCGGCTGATGTCCTCCGGGCCGACGGGCGGTGGGCCGGACGCGGTGCTGGACCTGTTGGGCTCCGACCTGGACCTGCGGGCGTGGGTGCTGTCCGCCACCGGTCGCCCGGTCGCGGGCCCGGAGGCCGGCCGCCCCTCCGCCCCGGTGCGCGCCGTACTGGCGGGCGAGTACCTGGCGGCGGTGCGGGCCGGACGCGACGGGCCGCACCGCGTGGAGGTGGACGGGACCGTCCACTCGCTGTTCCCGGTGCCGGCCGGCCCGGGGGACGACGAGGAGGGACGGGACCCGCGGCGTGCCGTGCTGGCGGCGTTGCCCGGCTGGCTGCTGGCCGTCGAGGCCGACACGGACGACTGGCCGGCCGAGCGGCTGGACCTGCTGCACGGCGTCACCCAACTGATCGCGGTCGAGCGGGACCGCCGGGACGCCTCCCGCACGGTGGCGCGCCGGCTCGCCCGGGAAGTCCTGGAACTGGTCCGCGCCGGGGCCCCGGCGGCGGAGATCGCCGCCCGGCTGCGGGTCACCGCTCCCGTGTTGCTCCCCGGGCTCGGCACCGCGCCGCTGTGGCAGGTGGTCGTCGCCCGGCTGGAGTGGGAGGACGGTCGGGGCGGCACCGAGGCCGAACGGGCCCGCGCGGCGGGGGCGCTGTTGGAGGAGCTGTCGATCGCCGCCGGGGACGGGACCGCGACCGGCGGCGACCGGGAGCAGCCGGGGGACCGGGTCGCGGTGGCGGCGGTGGACGGCGAGGCCGTGGCGCTCGTCCCGCTCCCGGCCGTCGCCGGGAGCGCGGAACCGCCCCGGACCGAGGACGGGGCTCCCGCGGACGGCGGGGGCGCCGGAGGCACCGGGGGCGGCGAGGCGGCCGACGGCACCGCCGGGGGCGGCGCGTTGGACGCCGCCGCCCTGCTGCGTGCCCTGCGCTCCCCGCTGGAGCGCGGACTGGGCGGCGCCGAGGGGGCCGACGGGCCGGAGGCCGGTGCCGGCGGCCGGTTGACCCTGGGCGTCAGCGCCGCCGTCCACTCCGCCGAGGGGCTGCACGGCGCCCTGGAGGAGGCCCGCCACGCCCGGCGCGTGGCCGCCGCCCGCCCGGGACGGGTGTGCGCGGCGGGCCACGACGAGTTGGCCTCCCACGTGCTGCTGCTGCCGTTCGTGCCCGACGACGTGCGCCGCGCCTTCACCGCCCGGCTGTTGGACCCGCTGCGCGAGTACGACCGTCGCCACCGCGCCGAACTGGTCCCCACCCTGGAGGCCTTCCTGGACTGCGACGGCTCCTGGACGCGCTGCGCGGCCCGCCTCCACCTGCACGTCAACACGTTGCGCTACCGGGTGGGTCGCATCGAGCAGTTGACGGGCCGGGACCTGTCCCGGCTGGAGGACAAGGTCGACTTCTTCCTGGCCCTGCGGATGGGGTGACCCCGGACGCGGTCCGCCGTCCGGGGCCCACCGGGACGTCCGGGCCCGCCCCTCCTCCCCTCACGCCTCCGCGTCACCCGCCGCCGGTCCCGCCGCCGCTTCCGGTACCGGGCATCACGCGCGGCAGGGCCCCGCCGGGCGCGGTGAGCTCCTCCCAGGTGCCCTCGGCCGCGATCCGACCGGCCTCCAGCACCGCGACGCGGTCGGCACGACGGACGGTGGCGGCCCGGTGGGCGATCACCAGCGTGGCCCGGTGCGGGGCGTCCCGTGCCAGGGCGGCGGCCAGTTCGGCGTCCCCGGCGGTGTCCAGGTTGGCGGTGGTCTCGTCCAGCACCAGGACCCGGGGACGGACCAGCAGGGCGCGGGCCAGGGCCACCCGGGCCCGCTGCCCGCCGGAGAGGGTGGCGCCACGCTCCCCGAGGACCGTCGCGTACCCGTCGGGCAGGCCGGCGGCGATCCGGTCGACGCCGCAGACGCGGGCGGCCGCCGCCACCTCGGCGTCGTCGGCTTCGGGCGAGGCGAGCCGGAGGTTGTCGGCGAGGGTGCCGTGGAAGAGGGGGGCGTCCTGGCCGACGACGGCGACGGTGCGCCGCAGGTCGCCGTCGTCCACCCGGCGGAGGTCCAGCGGGGCCCCACCGGGCGGCAGGAGTTCGACCGAGCCCGCCGACGGATCCCAGAAGCGGGCCAGCAGGTGGGCGCAGGTGGACTTGCCCGCTCCCGAGGCGCCCACCAGGGCGGTGGTGCGCCCGGCCGGCACGGTCAGGTCGACGCCGTCGAGGACGGGCGCGCCGCCGTAGTCGAAGCGGACTCGACGCATCCGTATCCCCAGGGGGCCGTCCGGCACCGGACGCGGGTCCAGCGGGGCCGGGGCGAGGGCCGGGGCGCCGATCGCCGTGCCCACCCGGGCGGCGGCGGCCCGCAGGCTCCCCGCGCGTCCCAGCGCGGCCGCCGCCTCGGCGACCGGGGCCAGCACGCCCAGGGCCAGCGCCACCGCCGCCGGTGCCCAGGCCCCCGTCAGCCGCCCCGCGCCGGCCGACCAGGCGGCCACCGCGACCGTGGCGACCACCGCCGCCACCACCAACGTCTCCCGCACCGCCGCCGCGGCCGCCTCCCAGGAGGCCTCGGCGCGTTGGGCGGCGCCCAGCGCACGGCCGCGTTCGGCGAGCCGGGCGCGGTACCGGTCCAGGGCTCCGAACGCCAGCAGTTCGCGCAGTCCGTCCACCGCCTCCACGGCCTCCGCCGACAACCGCGCCGCCTCCCGCCGGGTGCGCGTCCCCCGCTCGGCCCGCACCCGCAGGTCGGCCGGCGGCAGGAGCACCAGCAGCACGGACACCGGTACGACCACCGCCGCCAGCCACGGTTCCACCGCCGCCAGAACGGCCGTGCCGGCGACCAGGACGGTGCCGGAGGCCAGGACGGTGGCGGCGGTGTGGGCGTACAGGAACTCCAGCGCCTCCACGTCCGCCATCGCCGTGGCCGCCAAGTCGCCGCTGCGCCGTCCGGCGATCCGGGCGGGGGCGCTGCGGGCCAGTCCGTCGAAGACGCGGACCCGCAGTTCGGCCAGGATCCGGTAGGCCAGGTCGTGGGAGAGGTCCATCTCCCGCCAGGTGGACACCGCGCGCACCAGTACCAGGACGACCAGCGCGGCCACGGCGGCCGGGTGCGGGGCGGCCCGCTCCAGCACGGCGGTGCCGGTGGTGTGCGCGGCCAGGGTGACCAGGGCGGCCAGGGCCGCGTGGTCGGCCACGGCCGCCGCGCAGGTGCGGGCGGCCATGGCGCGGTGCCCGGCGAGGGCGGGCAGCAGGGCACGCAGCGCGCCGCGGGGCGGGCCGGTCCCGGACGCGACGGCGTTCGAGGGGGCGGCCGGTGCGGTGGAGGACGCCGTGGGGGACGCCGTGGGGGACGCCGTGGGCGTCGGTGCGGTGGTCACGCGGCTCGCTCCTCGCTGTCTCGCCCGCCGTCGCTCACGCCCCGCCCCTCCGGCTCGACCGGCTCGACCGGTCCCGTGGTGGTCGCGGGCTCTGTGGGGGCCGTGGGGTCCGCGGACTCTGTGGGGGCCGTGGGGTCCGCGGACTCTGTGGGGGCCGTGGGCTCCGTCCCCCCGGCGGCGACCAACCCGGCGTACACACCGCCCCGGGCGAGCAGCCCGCCGTGGTCGCCGACCGCCTCGACCCGGCCGCCGTCCAGGACGACGATGCGGTCCGCGTGGCGCACCGTCCGCAGCCGATGGGCGACCACCAGCAGCGTGCGTCCCCGTCCGACGTGTGGCAGCTCGGCGGTGATGGCGGCCTCGCGGCGCTCGTCGACGGCGCTGGTGGCCTCGTCCAGCACCAGGACGGGGGCGTCCGCCAGCAGCGCGCGGGCCAGCGCCAACCGTTGCCGCTGCCCGCCGGAGAGGGTGGCGCCACGCTCCCCGAGGACCGTCGCGTACCCGTCGGGCAGCGCGGCGATCTCGTCGTGGACGCCCGCGGCCCGCGCCGCGCGCTCCAGTTCCGCGTCGCTCGCCTCCGGGCGGGCCAGCCGCAGGTTCTCGGCGACGCTCACGGGAAAGAGGTAGGTCTCCTGCGAGACGACGGCGATGCCGCGCCGCAGCGCCTCCAGGGCGTGGTCGGTGGTGGGGACGCCGCCGAGCGTGATCCGGCCCCGGTCGGGGTCGTGGTGCCGCAGCAGCAGCGCCAGCAGCGTGGACTTGCCCGCGCCGGACGGCCCGACGACGGCCGTGGTGCGCCCGGCCTCGGCGGTGAAGGTCACCCCGCGCAGGGCGGGTCGGGCGGCCCCGGGATGGGTCAGGTGGACGTCCTCGAAGCGGATCTCGGGCGCCTTCGGCCACGCGGCGGTGTGCGCTCCGTCGTCCGCGACCGGTGGCCGCGCGGTGCGCAGGGCGGCGATGCCGTCGGCCGCCGAGACGCCCAGGTAGCCCGCGTGCCATTCCCTCGCCAGGTCGCGCACCGGCCGGAAGCACTCCGAGGCGAGCAGGAGCAGCAGGTAGGTGCCGGTGGCGGTGGTGCGTCCGGAGGCGGCCGAGGCGCAGGCCAGCAGGGCGGCGGCGACCGTGCCGCCCTGGACGGCGAGGTCGGTCAGGGCGGTGTCCACCAGCGACACCCGCAGCTTGGCGACCGTGGCCCGGTGCAGGGCGGCCGACCGTCGCTCCAGCCGCTCGCGGACGCGGCCCACGGCTCCCGCCGCGCGCAGCGCGGGCATGCCCTGGAGGGCTTCCAGGTAGTCGGCGCCCAACGCCTCGTAGGTGTCCCAGTGCTCGGTGCCGCGCCGGGCGAGCAGCCGGTCCCACCAGCGGGGCACCAACAGGGCCGACAGCAGCGCGGGCACCAGCACGGCCGGGGCGTACGGCTCGACGGCCGCGACGGCGACCAGCAGCGGCAGCGGCAGCAGACAGGTGGCGACCAGTTGGGGCAGGTAGCGCGAGACGTAGGCGTCCACGCCCTCCACGCCGTCCACCACCGTGGCCCGCACTCCGCCCGCACGGGCGGAGGTGAGGTGGGCCGGCCCCAGCCGCCCGAGGTGTTCCAGCAGCGCGTCGCGCAGTCGTACGCGCACCAGCGCCCCGGCCCGGGTGGCGGTGCGCCGCTGCCACCAGCCCAGCAGCGCCCGTGCCGCGACGGTGCCCAGGACGGCGGCCAGCAGCGGCGGCACCTCGTCCGTCGCGCCGCGCGCGACGGCGGCCAGGGCGTGCGCCAGCAGGACGGCCTGCGCCAGGTGACAGGCGGCGACGGCGACGAGCAGCGCGGTGGCGCCCACCAGCGGACCGCCCGCGGTGCGGGCGGCGGTGAGCAGTTCCCGGTGGAGCATCACGGCCCTCCCACCTCCCGTCCGTCCGGTTCGGCGGCCTCCTCGGGACCGGCCAGCGCGAGTCCGTGCACCACCCAGGCCCGGCCGGGCGGTTCCCCGAGCGCGGCGCCCAGGTCCGCGCCCTGCCACGCTCCGACGGGCCGGGAGCGCAGGCCGAGGCGGACGGCGACCGCCTGGGCCGTCCCGGCGGCGTACCCGGCGGCCAGGTGCGCGGTCCGCACCCGGTGCGGCGGGGCGCCGGTGGGACACCCGCGGGCCAGCAGCACGGCGCCGGCCTCGGCGAGCCAGCCCTGACGGGCGGCCCAGGCGGCGAGGGTGGGACGGGCCTCTCCGACGGCCGACCGCCGCGGTGCGCCGGAGCCGTCGGAGGCGGGTTCCAGCAGCGCGGGCCGGGGGGAGCCGACGGCCGCGCACCACGTCGGGCCGCCGGGTCCGAAGCCCGCGCCGGCGGCTGCGGCCGCGGCCAGGACGGTCGCCAGCGCGGTGTCGCCCACGGCCCCCGTCAGGGGTGGGGCGGCGCTGCGCCGGGCGAGCAGGTCCGCCCCCGAGGGGGCGGGCGCGGTCGGCGGGGGCGTCCACCAGGTCCCCTGGCCCGCCTGGCCCGGCCGGCCCGGATCCGGCTCCGGCGCGGCGGTGAGCGCCCGCAGGACGGCGCCGGCGTCCTCGCCGTCGAGGGGCCGGGGTCGGCCCCCACCGGCGGGGGCCGCCCAGCGGCGGAGGTCGTCGGGCCGGGGCCGGGTGCCGGGAGGCGTCAACCGCACGGCGAGCACGGGGTGTTCGTCCTCCTCCCGCGCGGGGTGGTCCAGTCCCGCGGCGGCGACCAGCAGCGGGCCGTCCGCGTCCGGGCAGACGGCCGCGCCCACCGGGGTGCCCGCTCCGTCCGGCGCGGCGGCACGGGCGGCCAGGACCAACGCCGCCGCCGCGTGCCCGGCGTCCAGCAGGAGCAGCGGTACGGCGCGGTGGCCGTAGTGGGCCGTGGTACGCCGGGGCGTGACGGTCAGCACGGCGACGACGCCGGCCGGCGCGTCACCGGGGGCCGGGCCGCGGGCGTGCGCCCGGTGGGTGAGCGGGTCGTAGGCGTAGCGGCCGGGCGGCAGTGGGCAGCCGGGGCCCACCAGGAGGTGGGCGCCGACGGGGTGGCAGCCGCCCGCGGAGGGGTGGGGGCGCAGTCTGCCGCCCCCACCGCCGTCCCGCCGCCGCTCGCCGCTCCCGACCGCGGACAGGGAGAGGCGCAGCACGGCCTCCAGCGGGACCTCCCCGGGGGCGGCCGGGGGGACGGGAAGCGCCGGGTAGGGCAGCGCCGGGACGAGGGGGCCGGGGTCGCGGTCGGGGCCGGGTTCCTCGGTCGAGCGCGCTCGGGCCAGGGCCTCCGCCACCAGCCGGTGCGCCCGCGCCCGGTCCGGTCCGGTCGGGGGCGGCTGTGCCGTGGGGGCCGTGGGGGTCGTCGGGTGATCCGTCGTCATGGTGTCCGCCCTCACATGTGCGGCGGCGGGGCGAGGGTGAAGTCGCCCGGCCCGGCCGGGGCCGTGGTGCGCCCGCCGCGGGCGAGCGCGACCTCGGCGAAGCGGGGGCAGCCGTAGTAGGCGAAGGCGGCGGGCGCGTTGGGGACGAGTCCGGAGACCAGGACGCGCGCCACGCGCAACGGCGTCTCGGCCACGTCCCGCGTCGTCAGGTCGAAGGTGACGACGCGGTGGCCGCCCCCGCGCAGCCGGTCGTCCAGCTCCGCGCGGCTGCCGGACGGCACCTCGTCGACGCCGACGGTGCCGAGCGCGGGACGGGTGAAGCGTCGGGCCAACGGTGCCACGCGGTCGTCCAGCCACACCTGGACGTGCGCCCCCAGGTCGCGCACGGCGGCGAAGTCCCGGCCGCAGTCGTCGAGGTACCGGCGGTCGGCGCGGTGGTCCAGGTAGAGGCCCCGGGCGAGGAGCCCGGCGTCGATGGCGCGGAACACCCAGCCGTCGGCGTCGGTGAGGCCGAGGGTGAACACCCAGGTGTGGACGGCTTCCAGCACGGCCTTGCGGGCGGCCTCGGCCGGGTCGAAGCGGCAGGCGAACCCGGCGGCGTGGATGCCGCGCCGCGGGTCGTGGACGAGCGCGGCCACGCAGGGCGCGAACTCCGAGGGCATCTCCACGATCCACGTCTCCAGGCCGGAGCCGGCCAGGTCGTCGGTGAGGCCGGGGACGCTGTCGGGGTCGATGCCGAGCGCGGGAACGTCCAGGTGCCACCACAGCTCCAGGGCGTCGCGTTCGACGACCTCCAACAGGGCGCGCTCGACGGCGTCGGCCGAGCCCTGGCCGGTGGCGATCCCCGCGTAGTTGAGGTGGTGGGTGCGGGGCAGCGAACGCAGTTCGCCCTGGCGCCAGTTGAGGTGGGTGAGCGCCACCGGGGCCCAGCACTCCCGCCCCTCCCCGCCGGGGTCGACGCCGTCGCCGAGGACCTCACGGCCGCGCGTCCACAGCGCGGGGGTGTCCGGGGTGAGGGGGCGGTAGGGGAAGCGGGGGCGGGCGTACTGCCAGTCGGCGTACCGCGGCACGTCGTCCGGTCCGTACGACCGCAGCCCCTTCTCCGCCAGTTCCCGCGCGGTGGCGCGCAGCGGGGCGTCGGGCCGGCCGGGCGGCGGGACGCGGTTGCCGCAGTACCGCTCGACGGCCTCGGCGACGGCGGCGATCCGGGCGCCGGCGGGATCGTCGAAGGTGGTGCCGAGCGCGACCCGGTCGGCGGGCCAGGCGCCCAGCCGTCGGGCGTCGGAGACGTCGGCGGTCATGGCGGTGTAGCGGGGCGGGGCGCCCTCGGGGCGGGCGACGGGCTCGACCGAGCGGACGATCCCGCACACGGGGTCGACCAGGAAGTCGAGCGGTAGGGCCCGGTCGGGGGCCGGGCTCGTCGGGGGGTTCAACGGCAGATCTCCTGGAAGGGGTCGACGGGGCGCGGGCCGGGATCGGTCACCGGCAGCAGCAGGGCGCTGCCGTCCGGCCGCACGGCCCTGCGGGAGGGACGCAGCACGGTGGCGGTGACCGGGTCCTCGCCGGTGTGCGGGTTGCGGGCGTGGGCGGGGAAGTGGTGGCCGGCGACCTCCAGCCGCAGCCGGGTTCCGGCGGGCAGTCGCCGGGCCAGGGGGCCCAGCGGCACACGGGCCTCCACCGCGCGTCCGGGGGCGGCGCGGACGCGCTCGACACCGGTGGCGAGCGGGGCCGCCGTCCCGTCGGGGCCGAGGGCGACCAGGCGGACGGCCCAGTCGGCGTCGGGGGCGTCGGCGAAGACGGTCAGCCGTGCCTCGGCTCCGCCCAGCAGGTCCAGCGGGCGGGGCAGCGGCGCGGAGACCAGCAGGCAGCGGTCGGGGGCGCCGTGGGCGGGGACGGACAGGTCGTCGGAGCGCACCGGGTGCCGCGGGTCGGCGGTGAACTCCCGACCGCGCACCAGGCGCAGGACACCTTCCGCCGTCCACCCCGTGCCGTCCCCGCCGTCGGAGCCACGGAGGTCACGGGAGTCACGGAAGCGGTATGGGACGGTTCCGCGCGGGGCGAGCGCGTCCGCCGCCACCCACAGGTCGCTGCCGCCCAGGGCCACGGCCCCGCCGCGTCCGGGCGCCGTCCGGCCCGAGGTGGCGGCGCGGGCCCAGCGCGCGTACAGCCGTCCCAGGGGGAGCCGGTGGGCGGCCGGGGAGGCGTCGGGACCGGGGGCGGCCGTCAGCCGGTGTCCCCACGGCCCCAACAGCAGCCGCGTCCGGCCGCCCCAGTGGCGCCACAGCGCCACGGTGTCGGCGGCGAAGGGGTCGTGGGTGCCGCCGACGGCGAGCAGCGGGACCCGTGCCGCACCGGCTCCCGCGAGGCCGCGGGGACGGCCCTCCTCGGTCGCCTCTCCCCGCCGGGCCCGCCACACCCGCGGCCAGGACGGCATCGCACGTCCCAACCGCCGGGGCAGGTCCAGCACGGGGAGGTGGTCGAGGAGGTCCGGATCGCGGTCGAGGGCCCGGTCGAGGGCGTGTTCGTCGCTGTCGCGGCGGTCGCCGTGGGCCGCCCACCAGCCGGCGCGGGCCAGCAGCCGCTCGCAGCCGGAGGGCTCGCGGGCGGTCTCGGCGAGGCCGAGGGCGGGCACGGCGGCGATCACGGCGTCGGCGCGTGCCTCGGGGGCGGCCAGGGCCAGTTCCAGGGCGCAGTGGGCGGCGTAGGAGGAGCCGACGGCGACGAGGGTGCCGTCGCTCCAGGGCTGTTCGCGCAGCCGGCGGGCCGTGGCGGCGCCGTCGTCCGCCTCGTGCCGGTACGGCAGCCACCGTCCGGCGGAGCCGTGCCGGCCGCGGACGTCCTGGGCGACGGCCGCGAAGCCGTGCCGGGCCCAGGCACGCAGTTCGGCGCGGTGGTGGTGACGGCCGTAGGGGGTGCGGAGCAACACGACGGGGAAGGGGCCCTCCCCCTCGGGCAGACAGTGGTCGGTGGCCAGCGCGGTGCCGTCGGGGGCGGGCACCACCGTGGTGGTGACGGTGTCCGCGCGCCCAAAGGCTCCGGCGCGGGCGGTGGACGTCATGCCGCACCTCGCGGGCGTGGCAGCGGGGCGACCTCGGGCACCGGCAGGACGGGGTGTGCGGTGACGGTCAGGTCGCGCAGGTCGACGCGGCGCAGTCGGCGCCGCGGGGGGAGCCGGTCGGGCGCGGCCGGGACGGTATGGGTGGCGTCGGTACCGGTGCCGACAGTGGCGCCGGCGGCGAGGTCGGCGGCGAGCAGCGCGGTGACCAGGGCGGCCGGAGTGGGGCCGGTCGGCCGGTCGTCGCCGGTGACGCGCTCACCGGCCCAGTAGGCGGCCAGTTCGTGGTGGGCGGGGGTGGCGGCGAGTCGCCGCAGCCGTACATGGGCGGAGGTGACGTCTCCCCCGTCGAACGCGGGCGGCTCCACCCACGCCTGCCATCCCTCCCGGTGGCAGCGGAGCCAGGCGACGCCGAGGGCGGGCAGCCGGTCCGCGTCGTCCCACAGTCCGGTGGGCACCGGCCGGTCCAGGCACCACACCACGGCGGCGGGCCGCTCTCCGGCGGAGCCGGCCGCGCCCGGGGCGGCACCGGCCCGCACCAGCGCGGTGACCTCCTCCGGAACGGCGGTGCGCGGTGCGGCCCCCGCCTCGCGCAGGTGGCCGGCCAGCGGCCGGGTGAGGACGTCGTCACCCAGCAGCCACACCGTGTCCGGGTGTGCCGGGCGGGGGCGCGTCGCCCCCTCCCCCTCGCGGTCGGCCCGGTCCGTCCGGTCCGTCCGGCCCGTCCGGTCGGCCACGGTGTGGCCGGCGGCGGCGAAGGCGCCGAGCAGCGCTTCGAGCCCGGGGACCGCGTGGGTTCCGGGGGCGTCCGCGTCCGCCAGGTGCTCCAGCAGGATCCGTTCGGGCACCTCCCCGGTGGTCACGCGCAGGAACTCCCCGTCGGCGGTGCGGACGGCCGTTCCTCGACCGGGGACGGTCACGACGGCGACACCGGGGGCGAGTCGACTGCGGGTCACGTTCTCTCCTGGGGCGGTACGCGGGTGGGCGGGGACGGGCGGGCCCGCCCGGTTCGGAGGTGGGAAGCCGGGCGGGCCCTGGGGCGGTGCTTACTCCTCGCCGTCGTCGAAGGGGTTCTCGACGAGCGCGTTGGAGTGGGTGGCCGAGGCGTGGGCGAGCCGGCCCGGTTCGGCGATGGGGGTGAAGACCTTCTCCTGCTCCATGTGCTCCATGTGCTCCATGACGGAAGCCTCCTGATGGGTCGTCGGATGGTGCGACACCCGTTCGAGCGCCGCACGCACACACTATTGAAAACGGTTATCGGATTCAAGGGTGATCGGGTGATCCGGATAGCACACCGGCCAGCCGCCCTCGGGATCCCGCCCCACCCGACCGGCGACGCCCAGCACATCGGCGAGCAGGCCGGGCGTGACGACCCGGGCCGGCGGTCCGTCGGCGGCCACCCGTCCGTCGCGCAGGGCCACCAGCCGTTCGGCGAACCGGGCCGCGTGGGCGAGGTCGTGCAGGACCATCACCACCGTCAGGGCACGCTCCTCGCGCAGCCTCACGACCGTCCGGAGCACCTCCAACTGGTGCCGCAGGTCGAGGTAGGTGGTGGGCTCGTCCAACAGCAGGACGCGGGTGTCCTGGGCGAGCGCCATCGCCAGCCGCACCCGCTGCCGTTCGCCACCGGAGAGGGAGTCGACCGGGCGGTCCGCCCAGTCGGCGACCCCCACGTCCGCCATCGCGCGGCGGCACACCGCGTCGTCGCCCTCGCGGAGCATCCCGAGCGGACCGCGGGCGGCGTACCGGCCCTGCCGCACCAGGTGGCGCACCGTCATGCCGGGAACGGCGGGCGCGGACTGGTGGAGCAGCGCCACCCGCCGGGCCGCCGCCCGGCGCGGGAGGCGGGCGAGGTCGTCGCCGCCCAGCAGCACCCGGCCGGCGGCGGGGCGCGACAGCCCCGCCACCAGCCGCAGCAGCGTGGACTTGCCACAGCCGTTGAGGCCGACGAGGGCCACCAGCTCCCCCGCGCCGATCCGCAGGTCCACTCCCCGCAGCACCGGCCGTCCGGGGTAGCCGAACTCCACTCCCTCGACCACGAGGTCCACTCCGCCCTCCCCCCGGAGGGGCTGCGGCGAGGGTCCCGGGGAGGGGGGCGGCGCGGGTCGGGGCAGGAGGCGGGTCCGGAGCCGGCGGGGACGTGGGGGGTCCGGCTCGCTCCGGAGCACGGGCTCGGTCATGTCCGTCCTTCCTTCCGTCGTGCGGCGCACCGGGGCGCCCGGTCAGTACGTGCGCTCCGGCGCACGGCGCACCACGAACAACAACAGGGCCGCGCCCAGACAGGTGGTGAGCGCGCCGACCGGCAGGGTGAGCCGGTCGGCCTCCAACGCCGAGGCCGCCGCCCGGGAGAGGAGCTG
Organism: Streptomyces taklimakanensis; assembly: GCF_009709575.1. Taxonomy (NCBI): domain Bacteria; kingdom Bacillati; phylum Actinomycetota; class Actinomycetes; order Kitasatosporales; family Streptomycetaceae; genus Streptomyces; species Streptomyces taklimakanensis. Next base: position 4,791,598 of record NZ_WIXO01000001.1, on the reverse strand, counting down.
CGCGGCGGCGTCCGCGCCGCCGACCACCACCGCACCGGTGAGCGCGGCACCCGGCAGCGCGAGGCGCAGGTCCGCGCCGACGAGGAAGACGGCCAGGTGCGGGACCAACAGCCCGACGAATCCCAGCGCCCCGACGGCCGAGACCGCCCCGGCCGTCAGCGCCACCGCGCACATCAGCGCCGTCGCGCGGGCCCGTCCGGTCGCCAGCCCCGCCGCCGCGGCCTGCTCGTCGCCGCAGCGCAACAGCGTCAGCGGCCCGGCCGACAGCCAGGCGGCGACCGACCAGACCAGGGCCCAGGGCCACAGCAGGTGCCAGTGCTGCCACACCCGTCCCTCGGTGGTGCCGACCAGCCACTGCACGACGCTGCCCAACTCCCCGGGCGCGACCAGCAGGACCATCGCGGTGAGCCCCGACAGGACGGCCGAGACGAGCACCCCGTGCACGGCGGTCGCGGCCGGGTCGCCTCGCTCGCGGCCGGTCAGCAGCCACAGCAGTCCCGCCCCGGCGAAACCGCCCAGGCACGCGGCGGCCACCACGGCGGCGGGCGAATCCCATCCCGCCAGGCCGAGCCCGGTCGCGACCACCGCGCCGAGGACGGCCCCCGGTGTGACGCCGGTGACCTCGGGACCGGCCAGGGGGTTGCGCAGCGCGGACTGCAGGACCAGTCCGGCCACCCCCAGGCAGGCCCCGGCGACCAGCGCCACCAGCGTCCTGGGCAGCCGCAGCCGCAGCACGAGGTGACGGGCGGTGGGATCCCCGCCGCCCGTGAGAACCTCCCACACCCGGTCGGGCGACAGGGCCCGTCCGGCCAGGAGGTCGGCACAGGCGACCACCGCCACCAACACCAGCAGCACGGCGAGCCGGAGCGCCGGCTTCGACTCCCTGCGCGCCGCCCCCGGCGGCCGTGAGGACGCGATCACCGGGCCGCCTCCGTCCCGGTCGGCCTCGCGCGGCGACCGGTGCGCAGCAGGGCCACCCCCACCGGTACGCCCAGCAGCGCGGTCCAGGCGCCCACCGGGGTCTCGACCGGGGCCAGCGCCAGCCGTGCCGGCAGGTCGGCGCAGACGACGGCCACCGCGCCGAGGACGGCGGAGAGCGGCAGCCATCGGACCGCGCCGGCGTCCGGCAGCAGCCGGCGGGCCAGGTGCGGGGCGAGGAAGCCGACCCAGGCGACCGGCCCGCACACCGCCACCACCGGGGCGATCAGCACCACGACGACGGCCAGCGCGGCCGTCCGGGCCCGGCGCACCCGCACTCCCAGGGCGAGCGCGTCGTCGTCGCCCAGCCGCAGCACGGCGAGCACGGGCGCGCACACCACCAGCGCGGGGAGCGCGAGCAGCAGCCAGGGCCACAGGCCCGTCACGTCGTCCCAGGTGCGGGCCGACAGGCTGCCCAGCAGGTAGCGGTAGATCAGTTGGAGGTCGAGCCGGTCGGCCATCACCATCAGCACCAGCAGCCCGGCCTGGAGGGCGGCGGCCACGGCCGCCCCGGTGAGCAGCACCGCCGAGGGGCCGCGTCCGAACCCGGCCGCCAGCAGCGTCAACGTGCCGCCGAGCGCGGCTCCGAGCAGGGCGAGCACCGGCTGCAGGAGGACGGGCACGGCCAGGTTGAGCACCAGGGGCGCGGCCACGCCCAGGGCGGCCCCGGAGGAGACGCCGAGCATCTCGGGGACGGCCAGCGGGTTGCGCAGCGCCTCCTGGAGCACCAGCCCGGCCGCTCCCAGGCAGGCCCCGGCGACCAGCCCCACCACCACTCTGGGCAGGCGCAGTTCGGCCACCACCACCCCCGCGAGTCCGACCTCGCCGCCGCTGCCGCCCGCACCGCCGAATCCGTCCGCCAGCGCGGCGGGCAGCTCCCACGGCGGCAGGACGGGATCGCCCAGGCACAGCGCGGCCGTCGAGGCGGCCGCCAGCAGGAGGGCGACGGCCGTCCACTGCCGTGCGGCGCTCACCGCAGCGCGGCCGTGGCCTCGGCGACGACGATGCCGAGCGAGCGGGTGCCCCGGCCCTTGGCCCACACCTCGGAGTCCACCTCGTGCACCTCGCCGTTGCGGACCGCGGGGATCTTCGACCACAGGGGGTTGTCGGCGAGCTTCTCGGAGAGCTTCCCGTCGCTCTCCCCGAAGGAGAGGGTCTCGACGAAGAGCACGTCGACATCGCGGGCGAGGATCTCCTCCAGGCTGTAGCTGCCCTCCACGCCGCGGGACTCCCACGGGTAGTGGGCCAACCCGGGGAAGAGGCCGGCGGCGACGTCGGTGCCGGGGGTGGCGACACCGAAGTTCTCGTCGCTGCCGAAGACGATCAGCGCGGTCCTGTCGCTGCGGTGCTCCTCGGCCTCCGCCAGGGTGGTGCGGAAGCGCTTCTCGGCGGCCTCGCCCCGGTCGGTGCGGCCGGTGAGGGCGGCCAGGGCCCGCAGGTAGCCGACGCTGTCCCGCCAACTCTCGGGCTGGACGGGCCAGAAGACCGTGGCGCCCTCCAGGGCGGGGGCGAGCCTGCCGTGCGTGTCGCCCAGGCCGATCACCAGGTCGGGCTCGTGGGAGAGGATCGCCTCGACCTCGGGGGCGAGGAAGCCGCCGGGTATCACCGGGACCTCCTTCGCCTTCTCGGGCCCGAGGAACTCGGGGTGGGCCAGCAGGGAGGAGTTGGTGGCCACCGGGGTGATGCCCAGCTCGGTCAGCATGTCGTCGCACAGGGCCACCAGGCAGACGATGCGCCGGGGTTCGGCGTCGGTGGCGACGGTGGCGCCGTCGGGGCCGGTGACCCTCCGGGCGGGCTCGATGGGCTCGACCGTGACCTCGGTCCTCGGTCCGGCGTCCGGCCCGCCCTTGTTCGAGGCCGCGTCCGGACCGGTGTCGGTCCCCGCGCCGCACCCGGTGATCAGGACCCCCAGCGCGGCGGCGGTGGCGAGCAGGCGGACGGCGCGCGTCGGTGGACGCGTCATGGGCGACTCCCGGTTCTTCCTGTTCCGGGGGTGCGGGCGGGAATCGGCTCGGTGCGGGCCCCCCGAGTCACCCGCACCGAGCATCACACGATAATCATTATCAGATTCATCCGATCGGTCCACCCCTCACGGAGGTTTCCGTCCATGACCACCACCCCGCCCTCGGACTCCCCGCCCCTGCTGCTGGTCGCCGACCACGTCGCCGGCGCCGTCCACCTGCTGACCCTCCCTCGGGGCGAGCTGCTGACCTCGCTGACGGGGCGCCACGCCTCGGAGCACGCGGGCTTCCTGGCGCTGCCCGGCGACCGGGTGGCCTTCGTCGACGACCGGGCCGGCGAGCTGGTGGTGCTCGCGCCCTTCGAAGCGGTGCGCGGCGGGAACCCGGTCGCCGCCACCGTTCCCGTCGCCGTCCCCGCCGAGCACCTGGCCGCCGCCCCGGACGGGCGGCACCTGGTCGTCACCACCGGACTGGGCCGGAACGAGGAACCGTGGAGCGACCTGCTGACCGCCGTGGACCTGGCCGCACCCGGCGGCCCGTACGCGGTCCGGGTGCGGACGCGGCCGGGCGAACCGGGCGCGGCCGTCCCGGCCGGCACGCCGGGCACGTCCGGCGACGGCGGCCCGCTGGCCGTCGTGCGGCACCGGGAGCCCGGCTCCCTGGCCGTCCACCGCCACGCCGACCTGCTGGCGGCCGGGCCCGGCTGTCCGCCCGCCGGCCCTCCGCTCGCGGAACTGCCCCTGCCCGACGACGGGCACGGGGACGCCCACGATCCGGCCACCGGACGGCTGTTCACCGCCACCGGCGCGGGGGTGCACCGGACGCGCTGCTCGGACGGCGGGCCGACCGTCGAACCGCCGCTGCCGTGGGAGGCGGACGGACGGTCCGGCGGGCGTGGGTACTTCCTGCGGATCGACGTCCGCCGCCGGCTGCTGTGGTCCTGTCTGCGCGGCGGCCCGTCCGCCCCGACCGCCTGGCCCGCCTGGACGAACGACGCCTGGTGGCACCACCTGGACACCGGCCGCACCGGCCGGGTGGAGCTGGGCGAGGGACTGGTGTTCCGCATGGCCGTCGCCGAGGAGCACGTGGCGTACGCGCGCTGTCACCCGGACGGCGACGAACTGGTCGTCCTGGCCGCCGCCCCCTCCGGCGCGGGGCGTCCGACCGTCGCCGCCCGGGTGCCGCTGCCGCCGATGGACGGCGCCCCCCGCCCCGGCGCGTCCCCCTGGGACGGAGTGCAGCGGCGGGCCCTGGCCGCCTCGCCGGGCGCGCCGTGGGTGGCCGTCTCCCGGGGCGGACACGGCGAGATCCACCTGATCGACGCCGCGAGCGGGGTCGAGCGGGCCCGGCCGACCCTCCCGACCCCGCTGGACGAGGGCGGACGGCTGGCCCTGCTGGTGCCGGGCGACGGCGCCCACCTGGATCCGGCCGGCCGCTGACGGACACCCGGCGCGCGCCGTCCTCGGCACCCGCCAAGAAAGCGCCAAGATTGTGAAATGATTCACACTTTCCTCTTGGCCGGGCTCCCCGGTTCGTGCTGAGATTCGCTCACATCCGGCTCGACGGCGCGCTTGGGGAGGGCACTGTGGCGGAGACCGCCAGGTCACGTTCGGCACGGCTGGGGGGTACGGACGAGGCGGTCGGCGATCCGCTCGACCACGCGGTGTGGCGGTTGAGGTCGCGCGGCTGCTGGGAGGACGCGGCGGCGCTGCTGGAGCCGCACGTGGCGCGGGACGACGCGACGGCGGCGCTGCGGCGGGCGAGTCTGCTGGTGGAGCGGTGCCTGTTCACCGCCGACGGCTGGGAGCGCGCCGAGGACGCCCTGCGCACGGCGGAGGCGCTGGCGTCGCAGGACGAGGAGCGGGCCGCGGCCGCCTGCGAGCGCGGCTACCTGGCGTACGCCGCCGCCGTGCTGGGCGTACGCGACCGGGCCGACGAGGCGCGCGCGGCGCTGGGCCGGGCGGCGGCGCTGCTGCCGCCCACGTCCCCGCGGCGGGCGCTGTTGGACTTCCGGCGCGGCCTGATGGCCGAACACTTCGGCGACAGCCCCCAGGCGGCACGGGCCGCCTACCGGCGGGCGCACGCCGCGGCCACCGAGCGGGGCGACGCGCTGCTGTGCTCCTTCACCTGGCGGCACCTGGCCGGACTGGCGCGGCGCGCCGGCGAGACGGCCGAGGCCCGGCACGGCTTCGTCGAGTCGCTGCGCCTCCGCGAGGAGCTGGGCTTCCTGGTGGGCATGGCCCCGGCCCTGGTGTCGCTGGCGGACGTCCAGCCGGAGCCGGAGGCACAGCGCCTGGTGGCGGAGGCGCGACGGTTGTTCCGCCTGCTGGGAGGGGTGCCGAGCTGGCTGGCCGACCGCCTGGGGCAGGACGAGGGGTCGGGTGGAGGGCAGAGCGGCGGGCAGAGCGGTGGGCGAGCCGGCGAAGGGGTCGGCGAGTGAGTCGCGTCACTCTCACGGCGTCCCCCGGGTGCCCTTCTCGATCGACTGAGCTAAGGTAAGCCTTACCTGTTATAGCCGTCGATTCGGTGGTACCCGCATGGCCATGAGCACTCTCGCCCCAGCGCCCACGGCGTCCACGGCGTCCACCGGATCGCCCTTCTCGGCCGCGTACGGCCGGTTGGCCGAGGTCTTCCCGGCCCTGCGGGTCCTGGAGGTCGCGCCGGGCGACGCGCTGCCGCACGGCGGCGGCTGGGTGCGGGCGGAGGAGCTGGCCGGGGGCGGCGCGCCGTTGGACGCCTTCCTCGCCTGGGACGACGAGCAGACGCTGCGCGACCACGGCGAGCGGGCCCGCCCCGACGTGATCGCCAGCTTCGGCCTGCACCGCTACGCCTGGTCGGCCTGCCTGCTGATGACGCTGCCCTGGTTCCTGCACCGCCGGGTGCCGCGCGTCCCGGCCGGCGCGGTCGCCTTCGACCGCGCCTCGGGCCGACTGGCGGTGCGGGTCGAGGAGTTCTCCTGCCTGCCGAACGACGCGTCCGCCACGCGGCCCGGCGCCCGCGTCGTCTCCGACGAGGAGGAACTGCGGGCGGCCGTGCGGGAAGCCGTCGCCGAGCACATCGGCCCGGTCCTGGAGGGCTTCCGGCCGCGCATGCGCCGCGGACCGCGCGCCCTGTGGGGCATGGTGACGGACGAGATCACCGAGGGCCTGTGGTACATCGGCCACCTGCTGGGCGAGGAACGGCGCGCGATGGCCGAGGCCGAGCTGCTGCTGCCGGGTTCCGTCGCCCCCTACCCGGCGGGAGCGGGCTTCCGCGAGCTGTCCGGGCCGAACGGCGAGACGTACTCCACCCGCGACCGGGCGAGCTGCTGCCTGTTCTACACGCTGCGTCCGCAGGACACCTGCATCACCTGCCCCCGGACGTGCGACGCCGACCGGATCGAGCGCCTGACCGGAACGAGCGCCTGACCGGAACGAGCGCCTGAGCGGGGCCACCGTCACCCGACCGACCCGGAACGACGACCCGGAACGATCGGGAACCATTCGGTATCGATCGCTTGACCGGCCGTCGACCACAAGTCCGAGTCGCTACACTCCTGTTCGCACGTTCTGGCCACCATCGGCGGTTCTTTGGGCGCAAAGCGCCTGCCTCCCCATCCTTTTTCCGCCAGGATGCTGCGCGTCAACGAAGCCAACGCGAGCACGGCGGAGCCGTTTTCGGCACACCGCCAGGCAAGGGACACCCCCGGATGAGACTGACGGAGATATCTGTGAACTGGGTACTGGCGGGTTCCGTACTGCTCGTCGGTGCCTTGACCGCGGTCGTGTTGATGGGCCGCGGACGCGGCCGCCACCGCACCGAGGAGGAGCAGGGCTCGGACTCCTGGGAGCGCATGGAGGAGCGGCGGCGCCGCAAGGAGACGATCTACGCGATCGCCTCCTACGTCCTGCTGTTCTGCTGCGCGGGGGTCGCCGCCGCGCTCTCCTTCCACGGTCTGGTCGGCTTCGGCCGGGAGAACCTGGGCCTCTCGGACGGTTGGGAGTTCCTCGTTCCCTTCGGTCTGGACGGCGCGGCCATGTTCTCCGCCGTCATCGCCGTCCGCGAGGCCAGCCACGGCGACGCCTCCCTCGGCTCCCGTCTGCTGGTGTGGCTGTTCGCGGGCGCCGCGGCGTGGTTCAACTGGGTGCACGCCCCGCGCGGCGACGAGCACGCCGGTGCCCCGCAGTTCTTCGCCGGCATGTCGATCGCGGCGGCCATCCTCTTCGACCGCGCGTTGAAGCAGACCCGCCGGGCCGCCCTGCGCGAACAGGGCCTGGTACCGCGTCCGTTGCCGCAGATCCGGGTCGTACGGTGGCTGCGCGCGCCGCGCGAGACCTACGCGGCCTGGTCGCTGATGCTGCTGGAGGGCGTGCGGACGCTGGACGAGGCGGTCGACGAGGTCCGTGAGGACCGGCGCCGCAAGGAGCAGGAGCGGGACCGGCGCCGTGAGCAGAAGAAACTGGAGCGGGCCCGTCTGAAGGCGATCAGCCGGATGGGGCGCCGGGGCGGCGAGGCCCCCGTGGAGTTGGAGGTCAGCGCGGGCACCCCGCAGCCGACCGCCCGGCCGCGTGCCGCGCTCCGTCCCGCCGACGACGCCGCCGGGACCGGCGGCGGACTGGGCGCCGAGGGGCTGCGCAAGGTGGAGCCGCCCCGTCCCGCCGATCAGCTCGGCTCGGACGAGAGCCTGACCAGCCCTCGGCTGGACTCCCTGGAGGCGAAGCTCGCCGCGATAGAGAAGCAGTTCGGCTGAGTCGACCGGCTCGGGCGGCGCCCGGCCGGACGGCACGTCCCCCTCGTACGGCCGCCGCGGTCAGTGTTCCCAGACCGCGGCGGCCGTACGGTCCTTCCCGTGCCCTTCGGCGTCCAGCCGAGCGTCGGTCAGGAAGCCCGCCGGGTCCGGGGGTTCGGCCCCCGACCAGCGTCCGGCCAGTCGCTCGGCGAAGCCGGCCGCGTCGAGCATCGGCTCCGCCAGGCCCGCGCCGCACAGCAGCAACGTATCGCCGGGGCGCCCCAGCGAGGTCCGGAAACGGAACGGGCCGGGGGCCGGGCTCGGATCCGTCTCCTCCCGCTCCCCCTTCCCCTCCGCCGCGTCGGCCACCACACGCGGCGGGCGGCTCCCGCGACCGCCGGGCTCGATGTCCTGCCAGACGCCGTCCCTCAACCGGAACAGACCGCCCGCCCCGGTCCCGAAGAACACCCGGACGCGGCACCGGGGGTCCACGGGCAGCAGCAGACACCGCACGCCGACCGTGCGCTCCTCGCCCTCCGAGTCGGCCGCCTCCGCTCCGGTTCCGGTCCCGGAACCGTCGGCGCCGGCGCCTGGCCTGCCGTGGGCACGGCCGGTCAGCCGGTGCAGCCCGGACTTCAGGGCGTCGCGCCGGGCCCCGCGGATGTCCTCCGACAGCCGGGCGTGGTTGCGGCCCACGAAGGCCCCGACGCGGTGGCAGACCTCCCGCGCGGCCCGGTGCGCCCCGGTGCCCGTTCCGGACCCGGTGGCGAGGGCGACCAGGATCAGGGCCCGGTCGCCCTCCCCGAAGCGGGCGGTGAGGAGTGCCTCGCGGCGCGGCTCGCCCCGGTGCCGGGACACGTCGCCGCGCGTGGCGACGGCCCACAGGGTGAAGGGCCCGTACCGCGCGCCGTCGAGTTCGGTGTCGGACGGCAGCCGGGACAGTCCGTCGGGGTCGGCGGCGGGCAGCGCGAAGGGCTCGACGCCGGAGGAGGCGACGGGGGCGGGGGCCGCCGGCCGCTCCGGGGAGGTTCGGGGAGCGGGCGGGAGCGCGGGAGCGGACACGGGGTCGGGGTCGGGGTCGCCGCCGGTGGCGGATCCCGGGGCCTCCGCGGGCTTCTCGCCCGCCACGGTCGGTGCGGGGTTCCGGCCGACCGCGCGGGCCGCCGAGTCGTACCGCTCGTCGATGCTGTCCCGCGCCGGCGCGCGACCGGTGTCCGGGGTGTCACCGTCGTAGAGCCGGCTCCACCAGTCGGATTCGCCCGCACGTTCGCCCTGTTGACCCATGTCCACATTGTCCATGTCCCGGGCGGTAGGGCCACCCCGCCCGACACCCGCGCCCGCGTCCGGAGTCGGCGCGACGGGCGCGCCGGGCGGTGGCGGTCGGCGCCGCCCTCGGGAGCGGTGGTGACGGGGCGTCCGGTACCGTCCCGGTCCCGTTCCGCGCCGGCCGCGGTGGGGCGCCCCTCAGCATGATCCGGCGAGGAACCCCGGGCGTTCACGCCCGGGAGGAATCGCTTCTCTCAATAGGGGTGACCCGCACCGGAGCACGGGTCTGCACTCCGGAAGCGTCCCGACTGTTGACATCGGTCGGGACGCTTCCGGTTCTCGATGTACTCCTTGATGGTGGCGGATGCGCTCAAGGTGCTCCGGCAGTACCGCGAAGGCGAGTCCGACCTGATCGAGCGTGACGGCGTCTTCCACCTGATCGTCACGTGCGAGGTTCCCGAGGCCGAGCAGTACGAGCCCGAAGCCTTCATCGGTGTGGACCTGGGCATCGTCGACATCGCCACCACGTCCACCGGCTACCGGGCCGCCGGGCGCAGCCCGAACCGCTACCGCAAGCGTCAGCTTGCCCCGCGGGCCAAGCTCCGGAAAAAGCGCACCAAGAGCGCGAAGCGCCGGCTCAAGGAGCGCTCCCGCCGCGAACAGCGGCACGTCGAGAACACCAACCACGTCATGTCCAAGACGATCGTGACCGAGGCCGAACGCACCGGGCCCGGCCTGTCCCTCGAAGAACTCAAGGGCATCCGCGACCGGGTACGGCTCCGCAAGCCCCAACGGGTCGCACTCCACTCCTGGGCCTTCGCCCGGCTCGGAGACTTCATCGTCTACAAGGCCAGGCGGGCGGGTGTGCCCCTGGTCTTCGTCGATCCCGCGTACTCCTCCCATGAGTGCGCCCAGTGCGGCTACATCGACCGCCTCGACCGGATCTCCCAAGCCAAGTTCGCGTGCCGGAAGTGCGGGGTCGTTGCCCACGCCGACCGGAACGCTTCCCGCGTTCTCGCCCGCAGGGGCGAGAACGCGTGGACTGCGGGGCGTGAGTCACGCGTCCCTGCCACCCCATAACGGGGTGTCCGGACGGGGGAGCCCACCCGGCAGCCAGTTGGGCGCTACCTCCAAGCCCGGCCGTTCACGGCCGAGTCAGGTTGACAGCACTCCCTCGTGGGTGAGCAGCCACCGCTTGCGCTCCAGGCCGCCCGCGTACCCGGTGAGCGTCCCGTCCGCGCCGACGACGCGGTGACAGGGGCGCACCACCGTCAGCGGGTTGGCGCCCACCGCTCCCCCGACGGCCCGTACCGCCCTCGGCCCCAGCCCGGCCATGGCGGTCAGCTCCCCGTAGGTGACGGTGGCTCCGTGGGGGACGCGGTCCAGGGCCGACCAGACCCGCTCGCGGAACTCCGACCCCCGGGTGGCCAGGGGCACCTCGAACTCCTTCAGCTCCCCGGCGAAGTAGGCGTCGAACTGCCGCACCACCTCGGCGAAGGCGGTCTCGTCGCGCCGCCAGTCGGGCAGTACGCGGGCCCCGCCCTTCTGTCCGGGCACGGTGACCGAGGCCAGGACGCCCGGTTCGGGGCCGGCGAGCAGCAGTTCGCCCAACGGGCTCGGGTGGGTGGTGTAGAGGGTGCTCATGACGTCTCCGGTGTCGTGTGCCTCGAAAGGGTGCGGGGGGCGCGGGGGGCGCGGGGGGCGCGGGGGGCGCGGGACGGGCGGGGGTTCCGCGCGGCCGCGTCCCACAGGTGGTGCAGGGCGTAGGAGCGCCAGGGTCGCCAGTCCTCGGCGTGCTCCGCGTCGGCTCCGATCCGCTCCAGCCCGTGCCGTACGCCCGCGTCGCCGGGCGGAAGGACGTCGGGGTCGCCCAGCGCGCGCATCCGGATGTAGGCGGCCGTCCAGGGGCCGATGCCGCGCAGCGCGAGCAGGGTCCGCTCGGCCTCGTCCCGGTCGGCACCGGGGTCGAGGACGACGGTGCCGTCGGCGAGGGCGACGGCGAGCGTGCGGAGCGCTCGGCGGCGGGCGTCGGGCATCCGCAGCTCGGTCAGGGGCGCCTCGGCGAGGGTGGCGGGGTCGGGGAAGAGGTGGGTGAGGGTGCCGTCGGGGGCGGGCAGCGGCTTGCCGTACGCCGCCGTGAGCGCTTCCGCCAGGGCGCGGGCCGCGCCGACGGTGACCTGTTGGCCGAGCACGGCGCGCACCGCCTGCTCGTGCGGGTCGGCCGCGCCCGGCGAGCGCAGTCCCGGGCGTTCCCGGACCAGCGCCCCGAGGTGCGGATCGTCGCCCAGCCGGTCGGTGACGGCGTAGGGGTCGGCGTCCAGGTCGAACAGCCGCCGCACCCGCTGGACGGCGGTGGTCAGGTCCCGCAGGTCGGTCAGGTGCAGTCGGCACGGCAGCCAGCCGCCGCCCGTCCCGCCGCCCTTGCCGCCCGCCTCCCGGACCTCCACGACGCCGTGCCCGTAGGGCAGGGCGAGGGTGCGCCGGTAGACGCGGTCGCCCGGCTCCCCGGTGACCTCCTCGACGCCGGAGACGGCCCGCGGCCCGAGGAAGTCGAAGACCCCGGCGGCGTCGTACGGCCCCCGGTGGGAGAGCCGCAGGACCACTCCCCCGCCCTCGGCGGCCACCGCGTCGGGCCGGGTACGGGCGCCGGCCCGCAGCCCCCGGGGGGTGTGGGCGTAGATCTCGCGGATCGTGTCGTTGAACTGGCGCACGCTGGCGAACCCGGCGGCGAAGGCGATCTCGGTGACCGGCAGCGCCGTCGTCTGCAGCAGCACCCGGGCGGTGTGCGCCCGCTGCGCGCGGGCCAACGCCACGGGCCCCGCGCCGAGTTCGGCGGTGAGCTGGCGGCGGACCTGGCGGACGCTGTAGCCCAGCCGTCGGGCGAGCCCCTCGACGCCCTCGCGGTCCACGACGCCGTCGGCGATCATCCGCATGGCGCGGCCGACGAGGTCGGCCCGCGCGTTCCACTCCGCCGAGCCGGGCACGGCGTCCGGTCGGCAGCGGCGACAGGCGCGCAGCCCGGCCCGCTGGGCCGCGGCGGCCGAGGGGAAGAAGCGCACGTTGTGGCGCTTGGGGGTGACGGCCGGACAGCTGGGACGGCAGTAGATCCCGGTGGTGAGCACACCGGTGAAGAACACGCCGTCGAACCGCTCGTCCCGGCCGCGGACCGCCTCGTACCTGGTGTCGTCGTCCATCACACGCTCCAGTGTGCGCCGCTCGCCGGGCCGCCACTGGCGGGAATCGGCCACGGCGGTCGGCGGTCGGGAGGGAAGGCGGAGAAGTGGTTGCAACGAAACCCTTGCAAAGCTTTCTTTGCATCCATACGGTCGTCGTATGGCCGACTCCGCACGCCCGGAACACTCGATCCGCACCCTCGACCCGCGCTCCCTGCGCGCCCTGGCCCACCCGCTGCGCATCCGCATCCTCGGCGCGCTGCGCGAGTACGGCCCCTCGACGGCCTCCCGGCTGGCCGAGCGGCTCCACGAGTCCAGCGGGGCGACGAGCTACCACCTGCGGCAGTTGGCCGCGTACGACTTCGTCGAGGAGGAGCCCGGACGCGGCACCGCGCGGGAGCGCTGGTGGCGCGCCGCGCAACAGGGGACGCAGTTGGGCGACGTCGAGGAGTACGTCCACCACCCCGACCCGGAGGTGCGAGGCGCTCTGATGCTGTTGATGCACGAGGTGGCCACCACCCACGCCCGCGAGTTGAACACCTGGCTGGGCACGGTGCACGAATGGCCGGAGGAGTGGCGGCAGGCCTCGGACCTCAGCGACTTCACCCTGCGGCTGACCCCCGAACTCGCCGGTGAGTTGAACCAACGGCTCCACGAACTGATCGAGAGCTACCGGAAACGGGCCGTCGAGGGCGAGGAGGGCACCCGCTTCCGCGTCCACCTGCACGCCTTCCCCCGCACCGAGGACTGACCGCCCGGCCCCGACCCCGGCGGACCCGCCGACCGTCCCGACCCCCCAGGAGGACCCCGTGCACCCCGGCCACCCCGACGTCCACCTCGTCCTCCTGCGGGCGCGGTCCGCCGAGTTACGGCGTCAGGCCCGCCTCCACCACCTGGCCCACACCGTCCGTCCCCCGCGTCCGGCGCACCACCCACCGGGGGCGGGGGCGCGTCGGACGGCCGCCGTACGCCGCCGGATCGGCTGGACCCTGATCGAGGTCGGCCTGCGCCTGGTCCACTCCGGGCGCGGCGTGGCGGCGCCATGAACGCCGTGAACGCCGTGAGCGCCGTGAGCGCCGTGGGCACCGACCGCCGGCCGCTGGCGCTGCTCCTGACCGCCCACGCCGTCTCCGTCGCCGGCAACGCGCTGACGCTCGTCGCCGTCCCCTGGTTCGTCCTCCAGACCACCGGCAGCGCCGCCCGCGCCGGGCTGGTCGCCTTCTGCGCCACGGTGCCGGTGGTGGTCGCGGCCGTCGTCGGCGGACCGGTCATCGACCGGCTCGGGCGGCTGCGCACCAGCGTCGTCTCGGACACGGTCTGCGCCGTCGCCGTCGGTGCCGTGCCGCTGCTGCACCACACCGGGACGTTGCGCTTCTGGCACCTGTGCGCGCTGATGGCCGTCAGCGGCCTGTTCCACGCCCCGGGCGAGACCGCGCGCGGTGTGCTCCTGCCCGACCTGGCCCGGTGTGCCGGAACGACGGTGACCCGGGCCGCGAGCCTCCACGACGGGGTGTCGCGCGGCGCCCGGATGGTGGGCGCCGCGGCCGGTGGGACGCTCGCCGCGCTGCTGGGCGCCGGGACGGTGCTGCTGGTGGACGCCGTCACCTTCGCCGGCTCCGCGCTGCTGGTCGCCGGCGGGCTGCGCGGCCTGTCCGCCGCCGCCCCCCGCCGCCCGGACCCGTCCGCGACACCCCGTTCCCGGCGGACCTACCTCGCCGAGCTGCGCGAAGGGTACGCGTACGTGTTGCGCACCCGCCTGATCCTGGCCGTCGTCCTGATGGTGATGGTCACCAACGGCCTGGGGCAGGCGTGGCTCTCGGTCCTGCTCCCGGTGCACGCCGAGAGCGCGCTGGACGGCGCGCGGTCCGTGGGCCTGCTGGTGTCGCTGTCGGGTGGCGGAGCGCTGGTGGGAGCGCTGGTGTACGGGGCGTTCGGACACCGCCTGCCGCGCCGACCCGTGTTCGCCGTCTGCTTCCTGCTCACCGGGTCGCCGCAGTACGTCACGGCCGCCCTCACCGACGGGCTCGCCGCCCTGGCGGTGGTGACGGTCCTCTCCGGGGTGGCGGCGGGCGCGCTCAACCCGATCCTGTCCACGGTGCTGTTCGAGACGATCCCCGAGTCCCTGCGCAGCCGTGCGATGAGCGTGACGACGGCCGGGGTGCTGATGGCGATGCCGCTGGGCGGGCTGGCCGCCGGGCTCGCGGTGGAGGGCGTCGGACTCGTTCCCACCCTGCTCACCGTGGGCTGCCTCTACTTCGTGACCACGCTGGGTCCGCTGGTCTTCCCGGTCTGGCGCGCGATGGACCGCCCCGCGGGAGTCGACGACCCGGACGGGACGGGCGGCGGGGGCGGCGGGGGCGGCGTCAGCGCTCCACGAGCCGCTGGAGCAGCCCCCACCCGAATTCCGCGATCACCTCGTGCCGCCTCCCCTCCCGGTCCGGGGCGGTGAAGGCGAGCCGCCACCGGGTGGGGGCGGAGCCCTCCATCGGACGGGCCGGCGCGAACGCCCGGGCGACCTCGTCCACCGTGCACGACCACGGCAGCAGGTCCTCGACGGTGCGCAGCTCGGGCCCGGCCTCACCCGGGGCGCGCACCAGCCACTCGTTCCACACCGCGCCGCCCGGCGCGGTCAGCACCTCCAGGCGCAGAGCGGGCCAGAGCGGCACCGGCCAGCGCAGCGCCCGACAGTCCAGGTCGCCCACCCGACGCTCCTCCACGGCCTCGGGCTCGCCGAGCACGGACCGGTAGCGCGCGACCGCGCCACGGGCGCGGGACGAGCGGCCCGTCGCGCTCCGGGCCTGCCAACGGCGGTTGGCCTCGCGCATCTCGGCCCGGTCCGCGCCCAGCTCGCGCAGCGCGTCGAGCACCTTGTCGGGCTGGAAATCGGCCATCCGGCGCAGCAGGACGAGTTGGAGCTGTCGGGGACCGAAGGGCGCGGCGGGGCTGTCGGGCGTCACGGGCCCCACCGTAGCCCCACCGTGGCCTCGCCGCGGTCCCACCGTGCCCCGCCCACGGCCCGTCCGCGGCCGCGCCGAGTGCCCGGCCGTCCCGTCCGGTCCGGGGGGACGGCCGGGCGGCGGTCACCGGCGCGGGCCGCGCTTGCGCTCCATCATGTGACGGCCGAGCGCCTGCTTCTGTTTCCAGTCCCGCCGTAGCTCCGCCCGCAGCCGGGCGTCGGCGCGGGCCGCGAGGTACCGGTTCTCGCGCAGCAGCTTGCGGTAGCTCTCCAACCGACGTTCGGGCAGGGTGCCGTCGTCGACGGCGGCGAGGACGGCGCACCCCGGCTCGACGGAGTGCGCGCAGTCGTGGAAGCGGCAGTCGCGCGCCAGTTCCTCGACGTCCGCGAACGTCCGGCCGAGCCCCTCCTCGGCGTCCCACAGTCCGACGCCGCGCAGGCCGGGGGTGTCGATGAGGACCCCGCCGCCGGGCAGGGCGAACAGCTCGCGGGTGGTCGTGGTGTGCCGCCCCTTGCCGTCGCGCGCGCGGGTCTCCGCCACGGTCAGGACCTCCTGTCCGACCAGCGCGTTGACGAGGGTGGACTTGCCGGCGCCGGACTGGCCGAGCACCACCGCGGTGCCGCCGGCGAGCACGGCCGCGAGCACGTCCAGCCCCTCCCCGGTGACGGCGCTGACGGCCAGCACCGTCACGCCCGGCGCGACGGCCTCGGCATCGGCGACGGCGTGGGCGGCGTCCGGGGCCAGGTCGGTCTTGGTGAGGACGACCAGCGGCCGGGCGCCGCTCTCCCAGGCCAGGGCGAGGAAACGCTCCAGCCGCCCGAGGTCGGGCGGGACGGCCAGGGAGACGGCGACGACGGCGTGGTCGACGTTGGCGGCCAGCACCTGTGCCTCGGAGCGCTTGGAGGAGGTGGAGCGGACGAAGGCGGTGCGGCGGGGCAGCAGGGCGCGCACCTCGGGCAGCGGCCCGGGGCCGGGGCCGAGGGCGGCCCAGTCGCCGGTGCAGACGGCCTGCGCCGGATCGGGGCCGGCCACGGGCGCGGTGTCGGCCCGCACGGGCCCGTCGGCGGTGACGGCGTCACAACGGCCGCGGTCCACGCGGACGACGCGGGCCGGGGTCAGGCCCCGCCGTTCGTGGGGGGTGAAGGCTTCGGCGGTGCGCTCGTCCCAGCCGTAGGGGGCGAGCGGGTGTGCGGACGTGCCGGGCACGCCGGAGACGTCGAGGTGACTCAACGCGGATGACCTCTCGGGGAGGGCGGCTCCGGAACGCGCGGGACGGGGCCGGCCGGGCGCGCGGTGGCGCCGACCGGGCGTCGGGCTCTCAGCCGGAGACCGCCGGGGTGGTGGGAACGGGTGTGTGCTCGCGGGACGTGCCCGCGGCGATCGCGGCGACGGTCATCGTGCCCACCTCCTCTGCTCCGGTTCGCTCTTCCGGTTCCTCGGCCGCGCGGACGCGCGGCGGGAGGGCGGGGCCCTCCTCGCCCGGCAGACCCTAGACGGGGGCCAGGGCGCGCGCCACCCGTTTTCCCTCGCGTCCCCCGGAGCTCGGGGCGCGGAAGGGTCCGGAGGTCCCGGGAGGGGCCGAGGGGCGCGGGGGCCGCGAGAGGCACGAGAGGCGCAAGGGGCGCGAGGGGTGTGAGGGGCCAGAGGGTCAGGGGACGTCGGGAAAACAGCGGCCGCGATGGAGGAGACCGAGGGAGACAGAATGCGACATAAGGGTGAAAATTGACTTGTATCGGGAAGCTCTCCGAGGAGGTGGCTCAGATGGCCACACCCACGTCGCGCATCGAGGAACACCCCGACCTGAGGGAGATGCGCGCACGCTACGCGCAGGCGGCGGCGACGCCGACGGCACAGGGGCTGGAGGCGCTGACCATGCTGGCCGGCGTCTTCCTGCTGCTGTCGCCATGGATCGTGGGGTTCACCCGGTTCAACGCGCTGACCGTCAACAACTTCGTCACCGGCATCACCCTCGCCGTGATCGGCCTGGGACTCGCCATGGCGTTCGAGCGGACCCACGGCCTGAGCATGGCCGTGTGCGCGATCGGCGCCTGGACGGTCCTCTCGCCGTGGTTGGTGACGGGCAACGTGGACACCACCCGGACGATCCTCACCAATGTGATCACCGGAGGAATCGTCTTCCTCCTCGGCCTGGCCCTCCTGGCTCTCGGCAGGAAGGGCGGCAAGGGGAGCCGGGCCCGTCGGGAGAGCGGCGCGAGCGGCTGACCCGAACGGCCGGTACCGGCGGGCGCCCGGCGGGGCGCCCGCCGGGCGGCGCCGTCACCCCCGACGCCGGGAGCGCAGCCGGGAGCGCACGTCGGCCGGAGGCAGGAACTTCGTCCAGCGCTCGGGGAACTCCGCGGGCGGCTCCTCCGCCTCCCCGTCCTCGCCGCCCCCCGCCTCCTGTTTCGCGCGGCGCGCCGCCGCGGCGGCGATGACCTCGGCGGCGGCCTGCTCACGGGCCCGCTCGCTGGCGCGGCGGGCGGCGGCGGTGGTGACCGAGGGCCACACATGGTCGATGGCGGCGTTGACGGCCGCGCCGACCAGCACGGCGAAGGCGAAGACACCGATCCACAGCAGCACGGCCACCGGCGCGGCCAGCGACCCGTACAGCGACGGGCCCTCGACGGTGCGGACGAGGTAGATCCGGAGCAGGACGCTGCCCAGGATCCACATCAACAGCGCGACCAGCGAGCCGGGCACGTCCTCCACCCAGGGCGAGCGGACGGGCACCGAGACGTGGTAGAGCGTGGTGAGGAAGACGACGGAGAGCACCACCACCACGGGCCAGTAGAAGATCGCGACCAGCGGCTCCACCTGGGGCATCCACCCCACCACCGCGTCCGGCCCGACGATCATCAGGGGCAGGGCGACGGCTCCCAGCGGCAGGGCCACCAGGTAGAGGCCGAAGGCCAGCAGCCGGGTGGCGACGATGCCGCGGTGCCCGTCGAGCCCGTACATCACGGTGATGGTGTCGATGAAGACGGTCACCGCGCGCGAGCCGGACCACAGGGCCAACGCGAAGCCGAAGGAGATGACATCGGGCCGTCCGCCCTCGATCACGTCGTCGACCAGCGGCTCGGCGAGCTGGCTGACGCCCCGGTCGGAGAGGACGGCCGCGGAGGCGTCCAGGAGGTTGGCGCGGACACCGGCGATGGTGTCGATGCCGATCCAGGCGTCGAGGTAGCCGAGCAGGCCGATGAGCCCCAGCAACAGCGGCGGCAGAGACAGCAGGGTGAAGAACGCGGCCTCCGCCGCGAGCCCGAGGACGCGGTACTCCATGCAGGAGTTGACGGTGTCCTTCAGCAGCAGCCAGGCGAGTCGCCGTTTGGGGACGTCGCGGTACAGGACGCGGGCCCTGCGCAGGGTGCGGGTGGAGGAGCGCTTCGAGGATGACGGGGCCGGTTGCACGATCCCAACGTATCCGGCCGACGGGGTGCGACTCGCACCGTGGCCTGCCGACTTCCCCCCGAGGACCGGCCGCGTCCCACCGGGCCCGGGGCCCCGGCCCGGTTGCCGGAACCGGCGTGTTTCACTTCCCGGCATGAGCGGAACCGTCACCGTCACCACCTGGTCGCTTGAGCAGACCTCGCCCCACGACCTCTCCCCCGCCCGGATCCCGGACCCCGAGTCCGACGTCCGGATCGTCCGGGCGGAGATCCCCAGCCCCGAGTTCAGCCGCTTCCTCTACACCGCCGTCGGCGGGGACGTCCTGTGGACGGACCGGCTGGAGTGGACGTACGCGCGGTGGCGGACGTTCCTGGACCGCCCCGACGTGGAGACGTGGGTGGCGTACGAGCGCGGCACCCCGGCCGGCTACATCGAACTGGAGGGCCGGCCGGAGGGCGTGGTGGAGATCGTCCACTTCGGCCTGATCCCCGCCTTCCGCGGCCGGGGGATCGGCGGCCACCTGCTGTCGTACGGAACCGCCCGCGCCTGGGACCTGGCGGAGCGCCGGCCGGAGCGGGAGCCCACCCGGCGGGTGTGGCTGCACACGTGCAGCAAGGACGGCCCCCACGCGTTGGCCAACTACGAGCGGCGCGGCTTCCGGCTCTTCCGCACCGAGGTCACCGTGGAGCCCGCCGTGCCGACACCCGGACCGTGGCCGGGGGCCGGCCCCACGGCGAATCCCGCGGTGGCCTCCACGGTGGCTCCCGCGGGGGTCCGCACCGTGGCCCGGTGACGTGAAATCGATGTGACCGGCACCACACTGTCTCGCACAGCGGGACATTGCTGTCCGGATCGTGGATAGCGGTGGACTGTCGCGAGATTCGCGTGCCACGCTTCTGCCATGTCCAGAGCTGGAATCGCCTTGGTGAGTCGACGACACGTCGACCTCGGCCGCATGTCCAGCGCCATCTGTCCGGCGGGCTGACAGTCCCAGCACCGCCGCACCTCCGCCGCCCTCGTCGTCGCGGGCCGGCGCCCCCTCCGTCTCGCGTCCGTCCTCGGGGCCGCGCACCTCGGCGCGCCCGGACGGACCCGGGCCGCATCCAGCGCAGCCGAGTCCAGTGAAGGACGTCAACACCGCCATGGCCGACACCACCAAGCCTGCCAGCGCCGCCCCGACCCGCCGCAAGGCCGGCCGCCACCGCGGCGAGGGACAGTGGGCCGCCGGGCACTTCACCCCGCTCAACGGCAACGAGCAGTTCAAGAAGGACGACGACGGTCTCAATGTGCGGACACGCATTGAGACGATCTACTCCCGCACCGGTTTCGACTCCATCGACCCCAACGACCTGCGCGGCCGGATGCGCTGGTGGGGCCTGTACACCCAGCGCCGCCCCGGTATCGACGGCGGCCGGACGGCCGTCCTGGAGCCGGAGGAGCTGGAGGACGAGTACTTCATGATGCGCGTCCGCATCGACGGCGGACGGCTGACCACCGAACAGCTGCGCGTCATCGGCGAGATCTCCCAGGAGTTCGCCCGGGGTACCGCCGACGTCACCGACCGGCAGAACGTCCAGTTCCACTGGATCCGGATCGAGGACGTCCCGGAGATCTGGCGCCGTCTGGAGGCCGTCGGCCTGTCCACGACCGAGGCGTGCGGCGACACCCCGCGCGCCTTCCTCGGCTCACCGGTCGCCGGGATCGCCGCCGACGAGATCATCGACGGCACCGCCGCGCTGGAGGAGACCAAGCGCCGCGTCGTCGGCAACCCGGCCTACTCGAACCTGCCGCGCAAGTTCAAGACGGCGATCTCCGGCTCCCCGCTGCTGGACGTGGCCCACGAGATCAACGACGTGTCCTTCGTGGGCGTCCGCCACCCCGAGCTGGGCCCCGGCTTCGACGTGTGGGTGGGCGGCGGCCTGTCCACCAACCCCAAGTTCGGCGTCCGGCTGGGCGCCTGGGTGCCCGAGGAGGACGTGCCCGACGTCCACGAGGGCATCGTGTCGATCTTCCGCGACCACGGCTACCGCCGGCTGCGCAACCGCGCCCGGCTGAAGTTCCTCGTCGCCGACTGGGGCCCGGAGAAGTTCCGGCGGGTGCTGGAGGACGAGTACCTGAAGCGGAAGCTGGCCGACGGTCCCGCGCCCGAGTTCCCCTCCCAGCGCTGGCGCGACCACGTCGGCGTCCACGCCCAGAAGGACGGCCGCTTCTACGTCGGCTTCGCCCCGCGCGTGGGCCGCGTCGACGGCGCCACCCTGACCAAGATCGCGGACCTGGCGGAGGCCCACGGCTCGGGCCGGGTGCGGACCACCCCCGAGCAGAAGATGATCATCCTCGACGTGACCGAGGACCGGGTGGCCTCCCTGACGGCGGGCCTGGAGGCACTGGACCTGACCACGGAGCCGTCCGTCTTCCGGCGCGGCACCATGGCCTGCACCGGCATCGAGTTCTGCAAGCTGGCCATCGTCGAGACCAAGGGCCGCGCCTCCTCGCTCATCGACGAACTGGAACGCCGCCTGCCGGACTTCGACGAGCCGGTCACCATCAACGTCAACGGCTGCCCCAACTCCTGCGCCCGCATCCAGACCGCCGACATCGGCCTCAAGGGGCAGCTCGTCACCGACGCGGACGGCAACCAGGTGGAGGGCTACCAGGTGCACCTGGGGGGCTCGCTCGGTCTGGACCCGGCCTTCGGCCGGAAGGTCCGCGGCCTGAAGGTCACCGCCGCCGAGCTGCCCGACTACATCGAACGCGTCCTGACCCGCTACCGCGCCGAGCGGCAGGACGGCGAACGGTTCGCCCAGTGGGCGGCACGCGCCGACGAGGGGGCCCTCAAGTGAGCGAGCGGGCCGTGCCGTTCCACTGCCCGTACTGCGGCGACGAGGACCTGCGGCCGTCCGAGGCGGGCGGTCACGGCGCCTGGGAGTGCGCCGCCTGCAACCGCGCCTTCAAGCTTTCGTTCCTCGGACTGCTGGCCGCCGGTCTGCGGCGGCCCGGCACCGGTGATGAGGGGGACCCCACACGATGAACACCACCCGGACCCGGCACACCTCGCGGCCGGGCGCCGACGCGCTGCGCCGGCTGGCCGAGGACGCGGGCCGCGACCTGGAGGACGCCCCGGCGCTGGAGATCCTGCGGTGGGCCGCCGACACCTTCGGCCCGCGCTTCTGCGTGACGTCCTCCATGGAGGACGCCGTGGTCGCGCACCTCGCCTCGCGCGTGCTGCCCGGGGTCGACGTGGTCTTCCTGGACACCGGCTACCACTTCCCGGAGACCATCGGCACCCGCGACGCCGTCGCCGCCGTGATGGACGTCAACGTCGTCACGCTCACGCCCCGTCAGACCGTCGCCGAGCAGGACGCCGAGTACGGTCCGCGCCTCCACGACCGCGACCCCGACCTGTGCTGCGCCCTGCGCAAGGTCGGACCGCTCCGGGCGGGCCTGGAGAAGTACGACGCCTGGGCCACCGGTCTGCGCCGCGACGAGTCCCCGACCCGGGCGAACACCCCGGTCGTCGGCTGGGACGAGAAGCGGGGCAAGGTCAAGGTCTCGCCCATCGCCCGCTGGACGCAGGACGATGTCGACCGGTACGTCGACGAGCACGGCGTGCTCACCAACCCGCTGCTGATGGACGGCTACCCCTCCATCGGCTGCGCGCCCTGCACCCGGCGGGTGTCGGAGGGCGAGGACGCCCGGGCCGGACGCTGGTCCGGGCGCGCCAAGACCGAGTGCGGACTGCACGGCTGACGGAGAACCCCACGACCGGACAGGTCCAGACAGTTGAGGAGCGGCAGATGAGCGGGGCCACCGCCTCCGGCGGCGACGGAACCGGCGCGACGCCCGGGACGGCCACGGGAGCCACGATCTGGCTCACCGGCCTGCCCAGCGCGGGCAAGACCACCATCGCCCGCGCGCTGGCCGAACGGCTGCGCGCCGAGGGGCACCGGACGGAGGTGCTGGACGGCGACGAGATCAGGGAGTTCCTCTCCGCCGGCCTGGGCTTCTCCCGCGAGGACCGCGACACCAACGTGCGGCGGATCGGCTTCGTCGCCGAACTGCTGGCCTCCAACGGCGTCAAGGTCCTGGTGCCGGTGATCGCCCCGTACGCCGACAGTCGGGAGGCGGTGCGCAAGCGCCATCAGACCGAGGGCACGGCGTACCTGGAGGTGCACGTGGCCACCCCGGTCGAGGTCTGCTCCGAGCGCGACGTCAAGGGGTTGTACGCCCGGCAGGCCCAGGGCAGGCTCTCCGGACTGACCGGGGTCGACGACCCGTACGAGGAGCCGGCCGATCCGGACCTGCGGATCGAGGCGCACACCGAGACGGTCGAGGACTCCGCCGCGAGGCTGTACGCGCTGCTGGGCGAGAGGGGTCTGGTGTGAACGTCACGATCCGCAGGCACGAGAGCGAAAGGGGCATGGCATGACGGCCGTCGCCGACGTCGCCGGAGGCACCGGCACCGACTCCACCTCCCCCTCCGCCGACCGAAGTCGCCCCCGCGCGCTGAGCCACCTGGACGCGCTGGAGTCGGAGGCGGTGCACATCTTCCGCGAGGTGGCCGGGGAGTTCGAGCGTCCGGTGATCCTGTTCTCCGGCGGCAAGGACTCCATCGTGATGCTGCACCTGGCGCTGAAGGCGTTCGCCCCGGCGCCGGTGCCCTTCGCCCTGCTGCACGTGGACACCGGACACAACTTCCCCGAGGTCATCGACTACCGGGACCGGGTGGTGGCCGAGCACCGGCTGCGCCTGCACGTGGCGTCGGTGCAGGAGTTCATCGACCGCGGCGAGCTGCGCGAGCGCCCCGACGGCACCCGCAACCCGCTGCAGACGGTGCCGCTGCTGCACGCCATCGAGACGAACCGGTTCGACGCGGTCTTCGGCGGCGGCCGGCGCGACGAGGAGAAGGCCCGCGCCAAGGAGCGGGTGTTCTCCCTGCGCGACGAGTTCGGCGGCTGGGACCCGCGCCGGCAGCGGCCGGAGCTGTGGCAGCTCTACAACGGTCGCCACGCGCCGGGCGAGCACGTGCGCGTGTTCCCGCTGTCGAACTGGACCGAGCTGGACGTGTGGCAGTACATCGCGCGGGAGAAGATCGAGCTGCCCGCCATCTACTACGCCCACACCCGTGAGGTCTTCCGCCGAGACGGCATGTGGCTGGCGCCGGGCGAGTGGGGCGGCCCGAAGGACGGCGAGGCGGTGGAGGTGCGCCAGGTGCGCTACCGCACCGTCGGCGACATGTCCTGCACCGGCGCGGTGGACTCCGACGCGGTCACCATCGAGCAGGTCATCGCGGAGATCGCGGCCTCCCGACTCACCGAGCGCGGTGCGACCAGGGCCGACGACAAGCTGTCGGAGGCCGCCATGGAGGACCGCAAGCGCGAAGGGTACTTCTGACGATGACCACCGGCACCACCCCCGCCACCACCGGCTCCGCCGACGTCGCGAGCGCCGTCGCCGAGACGCTCTCGGCGACCTCGGCGACCTCGCTGCTGCGCTTCG
The DNA here is from genome assembly GCF_009709575.1 of Streptomyces taklimakanensis. NCBI lineage: Bacteria > Bacillati > Actinomycetota > Actinomycetes > Kitasatosporales > Streptomycetaceae > Streptomyces > Streptomyces taklimakanensis. The sequence continues at coordinate 4,767,672 of NZ_WIXO01000001.1, read as the reverse complement.
CCACCGCCGGAAGCGTGGACGACGGCAAGTCCACCCTGGTGGGAAGATTGCTGCACGACTCCAAGTCGGTGCTGGCCGACCAGTTGGAGGCCGTCGAGCACGCCTCCCGCAGCCGCGGCGCCGAGGGCCCGGACCTGGCGCTGCTGACCGACGGCCTGCGCGCCGAGCGGGAGCAGGGCATCACCATCGACGTGGCCTACCGTTACTTCGCCACGCCCCGCCGCCGGTTCATCCTGGCCGACACCCCCGGCCACGTGCAGTACACCCGCAACATGGTCACCGGCGCCTCCACCGCCGAACTGGCCGTCATCCTGGTGGACGCCCGCAACGGCGTGGTCGAGCAGACCCGCCGGCACGCCGCGGTCGCCGCCCTGCTGCGCGTGCCGCACGTGGTGCTGGCCGTCAACAAGATGGACCTGGTGGACTACGACGAGGCCGTCTTCTCGGCCATCGCCGCCGAGTTCACCTCCTACGCCGCCTCCCTGGGCGTCCCGGAGATCACCGCCATCCCCATCTCGGCGCTGCTGGGCGACAACGTGGTGACGCCCTCGGCCCACACGGACTGGTACAGCGGCCCGACCGTCCTGGAGCACCTGGAGACCGTCGAGGTCGCCCACGACCCCGAGCGGGACGTGGCCCGCTTCCCCGTCCAGTACGTCATCCGTCCGCAGACCGCCGAGCACCCCGACTACCGGGGCTACGCGGGCCAGATCGCCTCCGGCGTGCTGCGCGTCGGACAGCGGGTGACCGTCCTGCCCTCCGGCCGGACCTCCACCGTCACCGCCATCGACGCGCTCGGCCGGTCCGTGGCCGCCGCCTGGGCGCCGCAGTCGGTCACCGTCCACCTGGCCGACGACCTCGACGTCTCCCGCGGCGACCTGATCGCCCCGGCCGACGACGCCCCGGCCACCGGCCAGGACGTCACCGCCACCGTCTGCCACCTGCACGACACCCCGCTGCGGGTGGGACAGCGGGTGCTGCTCAAGCACGCCACCCGCACCGTCAAGGCGATCGTCAAGGAGATCCCCTCCCGACTGACCCTGGACGACCTCTCGCCCCACCCCGAGCCCGGCGAACTGGTGGCCAACGACATCGGCCGGGTGCGGCTCCGCACCGCCGAGCCGCTGCCGTTGGACCCCTACGCCGTCTCCCGCCGCACCGGATCGTTCCTGCTGATCGACCCGGCCGACGGCGCCACCCTCACCGCGGGCATGTCCGGCGACGCCTTCGCCGAGGCCGCGAAGGCAACCCGGGCCGCCGCGAAGGACGGCGCGGAGGACGACGGATGGGACTTCTGACCGCGCGGGACGCCGCGGCACCACCGTCGATGCCGGCGTCGCCTTCGACACCTTCGACGTCTTCGACGCCTTTTCGACGTTCGACCTCACGGGCGGCCGCATCGGCAGCGGCGCCCGGGGCAGCGGGCAGGGCGGACTGGCGGGTCGCCGCCGATGACTCCGAGAACCCCGCTGCCGCACACCGCCCGGTTCATTCGGTTCGCCCGGTACATCCCGCACGTCCCGGCCGCTCACGCCGGCTCGCCCCTGCCGTAGCCGCCCGCCCAGGGTGGCGGACCACGAGAGGACCCGACCGTGTCCACCGACCTCGCCACCCCCACCCCGGCACCGTCCGTCACCGATGCCGGGGCCGGGCAGCACCGCCCGTACGCGGTACGCCTCGACCACGTCTCGAAGTCCTTCGGCTCCTCCCCCCGCGCCCGCCAGCAGGTGCTGGACGACATCGGTCTGACGGTGGCGCCCGGGGAGTTCGTCTGTCTGCTGGGCGCCTCCGGGTGCGGCAAGTCCACGCTGCTCAACCTGGTCGCCGGTCTGGACCGACCCACCTCCGGCGAGGTGCGGGTGGCCCACGGCCGTCCGGCGCTGATGTTCCAGGACCACGCGCTCTTCCCCTGGCTGAGCGCGGGCCGCAACGTCGAACTGGCCCTGAAGCTGGCCGGGGTGCCCAGGGGCGAACGGCGCGAGCGCGCCGAGGAACTGCTGCGACTGGTGCGGCTGCCGGACGCCTACGGCAAACGGATCCACCAGCTCTCCGGTGGGATGCGGCAACGCGTGGCACTGGCGCGCTCCCTGGCGCAGGGCAGTCGGGTGCTGTTGATGGACGAGCCGTTCGCCGCGCTGGACGCCATCACCCGCGACCTGCTCCACGAGGAGCTGACCCGGGTGTGGCGCGAGCGGGAGCTGACCGTCCTGTTCGTCACGCACAACGTGCGCGAGGCGGTGCGGCTGGGCCGGCGGGTCGTGCTGCTCTCCTCCCGGCCGGGGCGCGTGGCCCGCGAGTGGGAGGTCGACCTCCCCTACCCCCGCCGCATCGAGGACTCCGGCGTCACCTCCCTCGCCCGGGAGATCACCGGCCACCTGCACGAGGAGATCGTCCGCCATGCCCGCCACTGACACCGAGGACTCCCGCCGGGACCCCCGACGGCCGACGGACGACGAACCCGGCGGCACCGACAGGACCGACGGGGCCGACGGCGCCGACGAGATGGCGTCCGGTCTGGACGCCCTGGAGTCGTCCCCGTCCGCGACGGCGGCCGGCTCGCGTCGGGTGCTGGCCAAGATCGCGCCGCCGCTGACGGCCGTCGCCCTGGTACTGGCGCTGTGGCAGTCGGTCCACGCGCTGGGCTGGTCGGCGACGCTGCCCGCCCCCGCCGCGGTGTGGGGAGAGCTGACCGGCGCCTGGTCGAACGGCACCCTGCTGCCCGCGCTCGGCCACAGCCTGCTGCGCTGTCTGCTCGGTTTCGCCGCCTCCGTGGCCATCGGCGTCCCGCTGGGACTGCTGTTGACGAGGACGGCGCCGCTGCGCACGGTGCTGGGCCCGATCCTGTCGGCCGTGCAGTCCCTGCCCGCCGCCGCGCTGGTGCCGGTGGCGGTGATCGCGCTGGGCAACTCCGAGGGCGCGGTGTACGCCGTGGTGCTGCTGGGCGCCGTGCCGTCCATCGCCGTCGGGGTGACGGCCGCCGTGGACCAGGTGCCGCCGCTGTTGCTGCGCGCGGGCCGGTCGATGGGTGCCACCGGGCTGCGCGGCGCCGTACACGTCCTGGTGCCCGCCGCCCTGCCCGGCTTCGTGGCGGCGCTGCGGCAGGGCTGGACGTTCGGCTGGCGGGCCCTGATGACGGCCGAGCTGATCACGGCGACCCCGCTGCCCGGCATCGGCCGGATGCTGGACACCGGCCGGCAGAGTGGCGAGATGGGCCTGGTCCTGGCCTCGGTGGTGCTGATCCTGGCCGTCGGCGTGGCCGTGGAGTCCGCCCTGTTCTCCCCGGTGGAGCGCCGGGTGCTGCACGACCGCGGGCTGGCCGCGGCCCGGAGGTGAGCGGAACCGTGGAAACCGTGAAAACCGCGCGAGCCCTCCGCCTCCCCTCCGCTTCCTCCCCGCCCTCGTCCTCGCCGGACGCGCCCGGCGTCCCCGGTGAGCGGCCGGCCCTGCTGGTCGTCGCCCACGGCAGCCGCGACCCCCGCCACGCGGCGACCGTGGCGAGGCTGTGCGCCCGGCTGCGGCGGCTCCGCCCCGAGCTGCGGGTCGCCGTCGGCCACCTGGACTTCAACGCGCCGTCGGTGTCGCAGGCGCTCGCCCGTCTCCACGAGGAGGGCGCGCGACGGGTGGTGGCTCTCCCCCTGCTGCTCAACCGCGCCTTCCACGCCAAGACGGACATCCCGGGGGTACTGGGCGAGGCGGCCGTCCGACTGCCGCGGCTGTCGGTGCGCCAGGCCGCGGTCCTGGGCCCGGACCCCCTGCTGACCGGCGCCCTGGAACGGCGGCTGCGCCGGGCCGGGCTACGGCCCGGCGACGAGGGCTCGACCGGGGTCGTCCTGGCCTCGGCGGGCTCCAGTGACCCGGAGGCGATCGCAGTGATCGCTGATATCGCGCGGGAGTGGCGGCACACCTCCGGTTGGTGCGCCGTGCGGCCTGCGTTCGCCTCCGCATCCCTTCCCCGCACCGCCGACGCGGTGCGGGAGCTGCGCGCGGCGGGCGTGCGGCGCGTGGCCGTCGCGCCGTACGTCATCGCGCCGGGTTTCCTGCCGGACCGCATCGCCGCCGGGGCCCGTGAGGCGGGCGCCGACCTGCTGGCACCGGTGCTGGGCGACGCGCCGGAGCTGGCGGAGCTGATGGGCCGGCGCTACGACGAGGCGGCGGAGCGCCGGCCGGCGTACGGGGACGTGCCCGTCAGCGCGTGAACCGGCGGCCGGGCCGCGCTCACAACCGCGCTCACAACCGCGGCCGCACCCCGGGCTCGTCCCCGACCGGCTCCTTCCGCAGCACCGGCAGCACGGTCCGTCCCCACGCGTTCTCCAGGAGGAAGCCGAGGGCGGCATAGCAGGCCAGGGCCGCCAGCACCAGGCCGACGACCCCGGCGGCCCGCTCCCAGCCGGACGAGGCGGTCAGTTCGGCGATCCCGGTGACGGCGAAGCGGACCGCCGCCAGTGCCACGACGGCAGCCGCCAGGAGTTTGCCGGTGTCCGCCGCGGCCGCCACCAGCAGGGCGACGGCGGAGGCGAGCAGCGCCAGTCCCAGCACGTCGCTGTGCGAGCCGGGAGGCGTCAGGGCCGTGCCGGCCGCGGCGACGGCCCAGGTGCCCGCCAGCACACCCATCCCCGTGCCCGTGCCGGGATCCCGGGTCAGGAAGCCGACCACGGACGTCATCAGCTGCAGCGGCACGGTCAGCACCAGCACGGCCACGGCCACCAGGCGTCCCTCGGACGGCTGGAGCCAGCCGAGCTGGAGCGCGGCGAAGAGGAAGGTGGCGAAGCCCAGGGCGAGGAAGCCCAGGGGCAGCGGGGTCGCGGTGGGACGCAGGACGATCCTGGTCCTTTCCTCCTGCGCTGCGCTCTCCACGGTCGTCCTCCCGGTCGGTCTGCTCCGTGCTGCTCCGTGCCCCGACACGGGTGCCCGGCGGCCGGGTGGGCACACCCGCCCGGCCGGGTGCCCGGTCGCCCGTCAGGAGACCCGGTCCAGCAACCGGGTGACCGTGCGCCAGTTGCGGCCGGTGACGGTGCGGCCTCGACAGGCCGCCTCCAGGGCGGCGGGCAGCCTGCTGCGGCCCATGCCGTCCGGGAACCGGCAGTACAGCTCGCGCTCCCCCACCCGGAACTCGTCGGGTGCGTACGCCGCCGCGTCCACCGCCGCGAGCCGGCCGGTGTCCGGGGCGCGGTCCAGGAAGAGGACCAGCAGCCCGGTCGGGTCGATGTCGGCGGTCGGGTACGGGCAGGCGCCGACCGCCGCGCGCAGCTCGCCGGCGGTGCGGACCAGGCAGGGGACGGGGAAGCCGAAGCGGTCGGCGATCGCCGCCTCCAGCTCGGCCGCCAACTCGGCGGTGCCCCGCTCGCCGGCGGCGAAGACGGCGTTCCCGCTGTTGAGGTAGGTCCGCGCGTCCTCCCAGCCGAGCCCCGCCATCACCTCGCGCAGCTCGGCCATGGGCACCTTCCTGTTCCCGCCGACGTTGACCCCGCGCAGCAGCGCCGCGTACCGTTCCATGCCCCCAGTCTGGCGGCGGGGTGTGACAACGGTCACCGTGCCGGCCGCCGGCCGGCTCGGGACAGCTCCGCCTCGATCAGGTCGGCCGCCCGCCGGGTGCCGCCCTCGGCCGCCATCTCCGCCCGGATCGCGCGCAGCCGCTCGGCGACGGCGGGATCGTCGACCAGCTCCGTCACGGCGGCGCGGAGCGCGGCGGCGGTGGCCTCCTCCTTGGGCAGGTGCCGGGCCACGCCCAGGCTCTGGAGGATCTCGGCGTTGCCGAACTGGTCCACCGCCTGCGGTACGGCCACCATGGGCACCCCGCAGGCCAGGCCCTCCTGGCTGCCGCCGGCGCCCGCGTGGGTGACGAACGCGTCGGCCTGCTTGAGGATCGCCAACTGCGGCACCCAGGAGTGCACCTCGACGCCGTCCGGCAGGCCACGGCCGTCGGGGTCGAGTTCGGACGGGTCGACGTGCTTGCCGATCTGGAGGACGACGTGCCAGCCGGGCAGGTCGCCGAAGGCGGCGACGCACTCGCGGTAGAAGGCGGGCTCCTTGGTGAAGGCGGAGCCGAGGGAGACCAGCAGCACCTTCTCGGCCCCGGCCGGGCGCTTCCACTCCCCCTCGTCGGCGCGGTCGCCCTGGCAGGCGCCGACGAAGGTGTACACGTCCTCGTTCACCCGGTCGGCGTTGGGCTGGAGTACCCGGGGAATCAGCACCAGACAGCGGTCGGGACGGCCCACGAAGCGGTCCGGGTCCGCCCGGACGCCGTTCTCGGCCAGCCAGCGCTCGAAGCGCTCGTGGTAGGCGATGCCGCGCGGGTCGCGCTTGAGCTCGGCGTACATCGGCTCGGCCACCTCCTCCTCGTAGCCCTCCCAGGCGACGAGGTTCGGCGAGAGCTGGACGTGGGGCACGCCCCAGCGGTGGGCGAGGACGCGGGCGGGGTAGGAGGTGATGTCGGCCAGGACGAGGTCGGGCTCGTCGCCCTCGTACGCCTTCGCGAGCTGCGGCAGCGCCTGGATGGCGTCGTCCAGGAAGGGCTCGACGTTGTCGATGAGCTCCGTGCCCCAGGCGTCGGGGTCGTCGTCGGTCGGCAGGGTGGAGGTGTAGGTCTTCGGCTCGGCGCCGGTGGTCGCGATCTTCTCCGCGTAGGAGGGCGGGATGGCGTAGGTGACCCGGTGTCCCCGCCGAACGAGTTCCCGAATCACTTCCAGGGACGGGTTCACGTGACCCGCCGCGGCGATGCTGAACATGGCGATGTGGGCCGGGGCTCCGGCCGTGCGGGGGGCGGTCATGGGACGAACCTAGGGCGGGCCGCACGGCCGGCGCACCCGTTTTTCGCCCCGCCGTCCGACGGGCCCGGCAGCCCCGGGCCCGTCAGGAGACCGGGCGCGAGTCCGTCCAGGCCGACTCGAACTCCTCCCGGTACAGGTGGAACAACCCGTGCTCGCCGCCCTCCCCCGCCGGGCCCCCCGGGCCGCCGTGGACCAGGTCCCGTCCGCCGCCGCGCAGCACGAACACCGGGGCCTCCATGCCCCGGGTGCGGCGCAGGTACGACTGGACCACCGCGACGCCGTCCGGTCCGTCGCCGTCGACGAGGTAGGCGGTGAAGCGGGGGGTCTCGTCGAAGACGTGGATCTGGAAGGCGTCGGTGTCGCGCAGCCGGGCGCGGACCCGGCGCACGTGGAGGATGTTCGTCTCCACCGAACGGCTCAGCTCGCCCTTCTTCAGGCCCAGCTCCCGCTCCCGGCGCCGCATCGTGCTGCTGGCCGGGTTGAGGAAGAGCAGTCGCACCCGGCAGCCCGCCTCGGCCAGCCGCACCAGTCGCCGCCCGGAGTAGTTCTGGACGAGCAGGTTGAGACCTATGCCGATGGCGTCCAGCCGGCGCGCCCCGCCGAACAGGTCCTCGGCCGGAAGCTGCCGCTGGAGGCGCACCCGGTCCGGGTGGACGCCGACGACGTCGGCGAAGCGGTCCCCGACCAGCTCCTCCACCGCGTCCACCGGCAGTCGGTGGGCGGAGGGGACGTCCCGGCCGGCGCCCAACAGGTCCAGCAGCCGGGCGGAGATCCGCTCGGCCTGGGCGAGGACGGCCGGGGTCAGCGCGCGGTTGCGCGCCACGGCGCTGCGGGCCACCTCCAGCTCGTCCAGCGCCAGCTCCAGTTCGCGCCGCCCCTCGAAGTACGGCTCGAAGCAGGGCCAGTGCTGCACCACCAGCTCGCGCAGCTGCGGAAGCGTCAGGAAGGACAGCAGCGTGTCGTCGGCCGGGTCCAGCAGGTAGCCCTTGCGGCGGCTGACCTCCCGCACGGCCACGGCCCGCTGGACCCACTCCTGACCGGCCGGTCCGGCCGCCGCCACAACCCACTCCTCACCGTGCACCGGCTCGTAGATCGGTCGCAGCACCGCCGCGACGACCGCCCGCAACCGCTGCTCGACGAGGTTGAGCCAGATGTACGCCCGCCCCGCCCGCTGGGCGCGCTGCCGCACCTCGGCCCAGTCGCCGGCGTCCCACGCCAGGTCCGCCCCGATCTCCATGGGACGGGTCAGGGACACCGTGCCGGGCGGCGTTCCGGGCGGGCCGGCGGCACCGCTCTCGCCCCCGCCGCTCTCACCTGGGGGGAGCTCAAGCCCTCCCGAGCTCACCTGTGCACCGCCTTCCGGACCCGCTGATTCGATCAAGGAGCCTACTGCCCCCTCCGGCGGGACCGCAGCAGTATGCCCCGACCAAGTTCCTTTGCCCGTACGCTCATCCGGGGGAAGATGGATGGTGTGTTCGTCCCCGGCGCCCTTCCTGCGCAAGGATCCAGGCAAGGATTCAGCGAAAACGGGTAACGGTTGGAAGACCGCAACAGGAAGAGTCGACATGCAGGTCTGGCCGGGACGGGCCTATCCCCTCGGTGCCACCTACGACGGGGCGGGCACGAACTTCGCCGTGTTCTCGGAGGCGGCGGAACGCATCGAGTTGTGTCTGCTGCACGACGACGGATCGGAGACGGCCGTCGAGCTGCGCGAGTCCGACGCGTTCGTGCGGCACGCCTATCTGCCGGGCGTGATGCCCGGCCAGCGGTACGGCTTCCGCGTGCACGGGCCGTACGAGCCGGAGAAGGGCAAGCGGTGCAACAGCGCCAAGCTGCTGCTCGACCCCTACGCCCGGGCGATGAGCAGGGCGATCGACTGGGACGAGGCGGTCTACGGCTACCACTTCGACGACCCCGAACGGCGCAACGACCTGGACTCGGCGCCGCACACCATGGCGTCGGTGGTGGTCAACCCCTACTTCGACTGGGGGGACGACCGTCCGCCGCGCACGGACTACCACCAGACGGTCATCTACGAGGCCCACGTCAAGGGTCTGACCATGCTCCATCCGGAGCTGCCGGAGGACCTGCGCGGCACCTACGCGGCACTCGGCCACCCGGCGGTGATCGAGCACCTGACGAAGCTGGGCGTCACCGCGCTGGAGCTGATGCCGGTGCACCAGTTCGTCACCGACCACCGGCTGGCCGACGCCGGGCTGACGAACTACTGGGGCTACAACACCATCGGCTTCTTCGCCCCGCACAACGCCTACGCCTCCTGGGGCGACCGGGGCCAGCAGGTGCTGGAGTTCAAGCAGGCGGTCAAGGCGCTCCACCAGGCCGGCATCGAGGTGATCCTCGACGTGGTCTACAACCACACCGCCGAGGGCAACCACCTGGGGCCCACCCTCTCCTTCCGGGGGCTGGACAACGTCTCGTACTACCGGCTGACGGACGATCCCCGGTACTACATGGACACCACCGGCACCGGCAACTCGCTGCTGATGCGCTCCCCGCACGTCCTCCAGTTGATCATGGACTCGCTGCGCTACTGGGTCACCGAGATGCATGTGGACGGCTTCCGCTTCGACCTGGCGGCCACCCTGGCGCGCCAGTTCCACGAGGTGGACCGGCTGTCGTCGTTCTTCGACCTGGTGCAGCAGGATCCGGTGGTCAGTCAGGTGAAGCTGATCGCCGAACCGTGGGACGTGGGCGAGGGCGGCTACCAGGTGGGGAACTTCCCACCGCTGTGGACGGAGTGGAACGGCCGCTACCGGGACACCGTGCGGGACCTGTGGCGGGGCGAACCGCGCACCCTGGCGGAGTTCGCCTCCCGGCTGACCGGCTCCTCCGACCTGTACCAGGACGACGGGCGGCGCCCGCTGGCCTCGATCAACTTCGTCACCTGCCACGACGGCTTCACCCTCCACGACCTGGTGTCGTACAACGAGAAGCACAACGAGGACAACGGCGAGGACAACCGGGACGGCGAGAGCCACAACCGCTCGTGGAACTGCGGGGTCGAGGGCGACACCGACGACGAGGACGTGCTCGCCCTGCGCGGCCGGCAGATGCGCAACTTCATCGCCACCCTGCTGCTCTCCCAGGGCGTGCCGATGCTCAGCCACGGTGACGAGTTCGCCCGCACCCAGAGGGGCAACAACAACGCCTACTGTCAGGACGGCGAGCTGTCGTGGGTGCACTGGCCCGAGCCGGGCGAGAAGCATCCGCTGTGCGAGTTCGTGCAGGCCATGGTCGGGATGCGCCGCGACCACCCGGCCTTCAGGCGGCGGCGCTTCTTCCACGGGCGGCCGGTGGAGGGCACCCACGACGAGCTGTCCGACATCGCCTGGTTCACCCCCGAGGGCGAGGAGATGACGCAGCGGGACTGGCAGGAGGCGCAGGCCAGGGCGCTGACGGTGTTCCTCAACGGCAACGCGATCTCCGAGCCGGGCGAGCGCGGCGAGCGGATCACCGACGACTCGTTCCTGCTGATGTTCAACGCCCAACCGACGCCGCGCGAGTTCACCGTGCCCGTCGGCCACGGCAAGGAGTGGCAGGTGGTGGTGGACACCGCGCGGGAGGACGGCGTGCCGCCCGGCACCGGCCCCATGGTGGCGGCCGGGGCCCGGGTCACCCTGGTGGACCGCAGTCTGACGGTGCTCCAGCGGCCCGCCTGACCACCCGTTCGGCGCGGCCGGCGGCTTTCGGGGCCGGTCGCGTCCCCCGACAGGCGGCGGGTTCGGTGTCCCCGCGCCGGGAACATGCTGCTGTATGACCTCCCCGCCGCCCGCCGTGCCGACCGCCACCTACCGGCTCCAGCTCCAGCCGGGGTTCCCGTTCGCCGCCGCCGAGCGGGTGGTGCCCCACCTCGCCGCGCTCGGCGTCTCCCATCTGCACCTGTCGCCGGTGCTGGAGGCCCCGCCCGGCTCCTCGCACGGCTACGACGTGACCGGGCACGCCCGGGTCCGCGAGGAACTGGGCGGCGAGGAGGGCCTGCGGTCGCTGGCGCGCACCGCCCGGGAGCACGGGATGGGCCTCGTCCTCGACATCGTCCCCAACCACATGGGCGTGCCCGTCCCCGAGGACCTGAACAGGGCCCTGTGGGAGGTGCTGCGCGAGGGCCGCTCCTGTCGGTACGCCCGCTGGTTCGACATCGACTGGGAGGCGGGCGGCGGCCGCGTGCTGCTGCCGGTGCTCGGCGGGCGGCTGGGCGACGAGATCGGGTCGATGTCGGTGCGGGGCGGCACCCTGGTCTACCACGACCACCGCTTTCCGCTGCGCGAGGGCACCGAGCACCTGCCGCTGCCCGAGCTGCTGGACGCCCAGCACTACCGGCTGGCCTGGTGGCGCCTGGCCCGCACCGAGCTGAACTACCGGCGGTTCTTCACCATCTCCGACCTGATCGGTGTCCGCGTGGAGGATCCGGAGGTCTTCGCCGCCACCCACGCGTGCGTCCTGCGGTTGGTGCGGGAAGGCGTCGTCGGTGGCCTGCGGATCGACCACCCGGACGGACTGGCCGATCCGGGTGCGTACCTGCTGCGGCTGGAGGGGGAGACCGGCGGCGTCTGGACGGTGGTGGAGAAGATCCTGGGCGCCGGTGAGCGGCTTCCGGTCTCCTGGCCGGTCGCCGGAACCACCGGCTACGACGCGCTCCGCCACATCGACGGGCTGTTCGTGGATCCGGCGGGCCTGGCGGAGCTGACCGAGGTGTACCGCCGCTTCACCGGTGTCGCCCCCGACGCCGGCGGCGGGTGGGAGCCGACGGTGCGGCGGGCCGCGCGGGAGGTCGTCACCCGCGACCTGGCCGCCGAGGTCGAACGGCTCACCCGTGCGGCCGTCGCGGTGTGCGAGGCCGCCCCCGGCGCGGCGCTGCGCGACCACGCCCCCTGGGCGCTGCGCACCGCGATCCGGGAGGTGCTCGTCCGGCTGCCGGTGTACCGGCCGTACGTCACCGTGGGCGGCCCGGTGAGCGCGGAGGACCGGGCGATGCTGGAGGAGGCGGCGGAGGGCGCGCGGGAGGCGTTCGCCGTGCCGGAGGAGGCGGCCTCGGTGGACGTGGTGCGGGACCTGGCGTTGGGCCGGCTGGGCGACGGGGAGGCGCAGCGCGACTTCTGCGCGCGGTTCGCCCAGGTCGGTGCGGCGCTGCGGGCGAAGTCGGAGGAGGACACCGCCTTCTACCGCTACGCGCCGCTGCTGTCGGCGACCGAGGTCGGCGGGGACCCGGGGCGCCCGCAGGTGACGCCGGAGGAGTTCCACGCCTACTGCGCCCGTCTCCAGCGCGACTGGCCGACCACGGGCACGGTGCTGTCCACGCACGACACCAAGCGGAGCGCGGACGTGCGGGCGGCGATCGCGGTGCTGAGCGAGTGCCCCGGCCGGTGGGCGGAGCTGTTGGAGCGGGTGACGGAGGAGACCTCGCGCACCGCGGGAGTGGAGGCGCCCGACCGCCACCTGGCGTGGGTGGCCTGGCAGACGGCGTACGGGATGGGCTTCCCGTACCAGGAGCGGTTGGTGCCCGCGCTGCTGAAGGCCGTGCGGGAGACGGGGCTGCGCACCACCTGGACGGAGCCGGACGTGGCGTACGAGGAGGCCGTCGAGCGGTTCGCGGCGGCCGGTCCGAGCGGGCCGCCGCTGTACACGGTCGCGGAGTTCGCGCGGGAGGTGGCGGAGGCGGTGCGGGCCAACGTGCTCGGCGCGGCGCTGCTGCACCTGGCGATGCCGGGCGTGCCGGACGTCTATCTGGGCAGCGAACGGCTCCACGTCGCGCTGGTGGACCCCGACAACCGGCGGCTGCCGCAGTACCCGCCCTTCCGGCCGGGCGCGCCGGAGAGCGCGGAGGGGCGCGAGGAGGCGCCCGACGGGTTGTCCGAGCGTCTGTCGGAGGAGAAGCTGCGGCTGACCGGGGCGGTGCTGCGGTTGCGGCGGGAGCACCCGGAGTGGTTCGGCGCGCGGGCGTCGTACGAGCCGCTGCGGGCCGAGGGGCCGGCGGCCGGGCACTGCGTGGCGTTCGTGCGCTCCGGGGCGGTCGTCGCGGTGGCCACCCGGCTGTCGCTGCGGCTGGCTGAGTCGGGCGGCTGGCGGGACACGGTGCTGGAGCTGCCGCCGGGGCGGTGGCGGGAGGCCTGGGACGGTCGGAAGGTCGAGGGGCGCACCGCCGTGGCGGAGTTGTTGGAGGAGCGGCCCGTCGCCCTGTTGGCGCGGGACCCGCTGCCCCTCTGACACGTCGAAGGGGAGAAACGTTCCGGCCCCGCCGGGCACCTGCGCCGCCGTCGTCCGCAAGGTCGACGACCGGGGCAGCGGCTGCCAGGGCGAGGTGACCGTCACCGACAACGGCGACACCACCCTCCACCGCCGGACCGTTCGCTTCGGCCCGGCCCCGCCAGCCGGCGGGTGGACAGCCCGTGGAACGCCTCGCCCGCCCACGGCGGCACCGACGCCCGCGTCCGGAGCCGGCCGGGCGGCGGCGCGACGGACGCGCGGGGAGGTGAGGGCGGGTCAGCGACCGCTCAGGCGGAAACCGGCCCGCCCGAACCGCACGTGGTCCCCCGGACGCACGCTCACCGACCCGGTCACCCGGCGCCCGTTGACCCACGTGCCGTTGGACGAGCCGAGGTCGCGCAGCACCCAGCCCCGCGCCGAGGCGTGGAGCTGCGCGTGGGTCCGGGAGACCGTCTCGTCGTTGAGCCGGAGCATCGAGCCGGGGGCCCGACCGATGCTCATCGGGTACGGTCCGGGCGGCGGCAGGAGCAGTTCCGGCAGCCGTGCCGTCCGCCAGGCCCGCCGCAGCCGCCCCGGCAGCGCGGAGACCGCGCCGACGGCCCGCAGGACCGCGGGCTCGGACGGGCCGGGACGCAGGTCGTGCAGCGCGGCCTCGATCTCGGCGGAGCTGCGGGCGGTGAGGACGATCTCCATCCGGCTCTCGAACGTGTGCTGCGAGACCCGGCCCTCGACCGCGCCGTCGCGCAGCACCTCCATGGCACGCTCCCGTTCCTCGTCCGACGGGCGCGGTGGTACCGCCCGGAACTCCAGAGACGCCATGACCGGTCATTCTCCGGTCCCGGGGCGGGGCTGTCCAGCTCGCGCCCCACCGGCGCGGGGGCGCGGAAAAGGAGTGGACACCCGCCGTCCGGTCCGGTTGGGTTGTCGCCACGCCCCGGGACCGGAAGAGGGAGGTGACAGCCGTGTACGTCGTCCACACATCTGCCGTCGCGCGCTCCCGCCCTGTCCGCCGGGCGTCCTTTCCCTGACGGGAGCGCGGTGACGTCCGCGTCCTCCGAAGGATCCTCCATGACGTCTCCGACCTCACCGGTCGTCCGCGCGCTCGCCCCGGGCGAGGCGCGCGAGCTGTTCGCCTCCCTGTCCGACCCCACCGCCGAACTGGTCGGCCGGTCCGTGCTGGGGCGGCCGTACGCCACCGTCGCCGAGGGCGGCGAGTACCGGCCCGAGTGGACCTGGGTGGCCCTGCGCGACGGCGAGGTCGTCGCGCGCGCCGCCTTCTGGGGCGGGCCCGACGACACCGAGCCGATCGCGCTCGACCGGTTCGACTTCACCGACCGCGACGCCGCGGTCGAACTGCTGCGGCGCGTCCCGCTGCGCGCCGAGTACGAGCTGATGCTGCCTCCGAACTGGCGCGAGCGGGACGAGGTGCGCGCCGCCGCCGAGGCCCGGATCGCGGCGGCGGAGGCAGCCGGGTACACCTTCCTGGTGGAACGTCACCGCTATCTGTGGACCCCGGAGTGCGGGCTGCCCGAACGGCCCGGCCGGCTGGAGTTCCGTCCGGTGCCCGACGGCGCGGAGGGCGACGAGGCGGTCCTGGACGCGCTGCGCCGCATCCACTCCGTCACCCTGGACGCGCACGCCCGCCGGGCGATCGCCGAGGGCGGCGTCGAACGGGCGGCGCGGCAGGAAATGGACTTCTTCCGCTGGTGTCCGTCGCCGCGCGCCTGGTGGCGGCTGGCGTACGCGCCGGACGGCGCTCTGGTCGGCCTCCAGGTCCCGGCGCGCAACCCGTCCGGTCCGTGCGTCGGTTTCGTCGGCGTGGTGCCGGAGCGGCGCGGCCACGGCTACGCGTACGACCTGCTGGTGGAGTGCACCCACCAACTCGTCGCCGAGGGCGCAAAGAGCATCGCGGCGGCCACCGACGTGACCAACACCCCGATGGCCGCGCACTTCGCCCGGGCCGGGTATCCGGTGACACAGCACCGCGTCTGCATGGGGTGAACGGCCCCGCACCCGGCATGCTGGTCCTCTGACGCGCCGTCGGCCGAAGGAGACGCCAGTGCTGTTCGAGGTGTGGGCACCCACCGCGCGACGGGTCGCGCTGCACGTGGAGGGCGAGGACCTTCCCATGGAGCGCGACCCGGAGCGCGGGGGGTGGTGGCGGGCCGAGGCGTCCGCCGGGCACGGGACCCGCTACGGCTTCTCGCTCGACGGCGGGCCCGTGCGGCCCGACCCCCGCGCGCGGCGGCTGCCGGACGGCCCCGGCGGGCTCGGCGCGGTGGTGGACCCCGACGCGTACGTCTGGCGCCACGCGTGGGCCGGACGGGAGTTCGAGGGCGCGGTGCTCTACGAGCTGCACGTGGGCACCTTCACCCGCGAGGGCACCTTCGACGCGGCGGCCGGGCGGCTGGACCGGCTGGCCGACCTGGGCGTCACCCACGTGGAGCTGATGCCGGTCTGTCCGTTCCCGGGCACCCACGGCTGGGGCTACGACGGGGTGGCGCCCTGGGCGGTGCACGAGCCGTACGGCGGCCCCGACGGCCTGCGGCGCTTCGTGGACGCCGCGCACGGCCACGGGCTGGGCGTGGTCCTGGACGTGGTGCACAACCACCTGGGGCCGTCCGGCAACCACCTCCCGGAGTTCGGCCCGTACTTCACCGACCGGCACCACACCCCGTGGGGCGCGGCCGTCAACCTCGACGCACCCGGTTCGGACGAGGTGCGGGCGTACTTCGTCGGCAGCGCGCTGGCCTTCCTGCGCGACCACCGGCTGGACGGGCTGCGCCTGGACGCGGTGCACGCGCTGGTGGACGAGCGGGCCGAGCACTTCCTGGCGGAGCTGTCGGCGGCCGTGGACGCGTTGGCGGAGGAGCTGGGACGCCCGCTGTTCCTGATCGCCGAGTCCGACCGCAACGACCCGCGCACCACCGCCCCGCGCGGGGCGAACGGGCTGGGGGTCCACGCCCAGTGGAACGACGACGTCCACCACGCCCTGCACACCGCCCTGACCGGCGAGGCACAGGGCTACTACGCCGACTTCGCCCGCGCCCCGCTGGCGGCCCTGGCCAAGACCCTGACCGACGTCTTCTTCCACGACGGCACCCCCTCCTCCTTCCGCGGGCGCCGCCACGGGCGTCCGGTGGACCGCGCCGCCGTCGAGTCGCATCGCTTCGTCGCCTACGCGCAGACCCACGACCAGATCGGCAACCGGGCGCGAGGGGACCGGCTGGCCTCCCACCTCTCCCCCGGGCTCGCGGCGTGCGCGGCGGCCCTGGTGCTGTGCGGGCCGTACACGCCGATGCTGTTCATGGGCGAGGAGTGGGGGGCCCGCACCCCCTGGCAGTACTTCACCGACCATCCCGACCCCGAGCTGGCGGAGGCCGTGCGGCAGGGGCGGCGGCGGGAGTTCGCCGAGCACGGCTGGGCCGCCGAGGACGTCCCCGACCCCCAGGACCCGGCCACCCGGCTGCGCTCCTGCCTGGACTGGGACGAACCGCGCCGCGAGCCGCACGCCGCCCTGCTCGCCTGGCACCGGGCGCTGATCGCGCTGCGCCGCGCCCACGTCTCGCCCCGTACGCGACCGGCGGACGTGCACGTGGACTTCGACGAGGGGCGGCGTTGGCTGTACCTGCGCCACGGCGGGCTGCACGTCGCGGTGAACCTGGCCGGGGAGGGCGCGGCGGAGATCCCGCTGACGGTGCACACGGCCACCGAGCTGGCCTCCTGGGGCGAGTGCCGGGTGCCGGAGGGCGACGGGCTGCTGCGGCTGGGGCCGCACTCGGCGGCGGTGTTGCGGTAGGGGCGGAAGGACGGAGGGCCGGGACCCGTGCGGATCCCGGCCCTCCGTCCTCCCGCCCCGGTCCGTACCTCGGTGTCCGAGGTGTCCTCGGCGGTTCCGTCTCAGCCCCGACTCTCGCCCGCGTCCTCCTCGGGGACGAGCCGCAGCGAAATGGAGTTGATGCAGTAGCGCTCGTCCGTCGGCGTCGGGTAGCCCTCGCCGCGGAAGACGTGGCCCAGGTGGGAGCCGCAGCGCGCGCAGCGGACCTCGGTGCGGACCATGCCGTGGGAGCGGTCCTCCAGCAGCTCGACGGCCGAGGAGTCGGCCGGGTCGAAGAAGCTGGGCCAGCCGCAGTGGGACTCGAACTTCGTGTCGGAGCGGAACAGCTCGGCCCCGCAGGCGCGGCACTCGTAGACGCCGGTGGCCTTGGTGTGGGTGTACTCGCCGGTGAAGGCGGGCTCGGTGCCCGCCTCGCGCAGCACGTGGTACTCGGCGGGGCTGAGCTCCTGCCGCCACTGCTCCTCGGTCTTGTCGATCTCGTACCCCATGGGTGGTGCCTCCTCAGTTCGCCGGACGGTCCGCCAGGCGGTCCAGGACGACCGCGCCGAGCTCGGTGACGTCGCCCGCCCCCATCGTCAGAACGAAGTCACCGGGCTCGGCCATTCCCGCCAGCAGCGCGGCGGCCGTCGGCTTGTCGGACTCGTGCCGCACGTCCGCGCCCGCGGCACGGGCGGCGTCGGTGACGACGGCGCTGGTCACGCCGGGGATCGGGTCCTCACGGGCCGGGTAGACGTCCAGGACGACCGAGGCGTCGGCCAGGGCCAGGGCCCGCCCCATCTCGGCGCCCAGCTCCCGGGTGCGGCTGAACAGGTGGGGCTGGAAGAGGACCAGCACCCGACCGTCGCCGGCGGCGCCCCGGATGGCCTCCAGATCGGCGGTCATCTCGGTGGGGTGGTGGGCGTAGGAGTCGACGACCCGCACGCCGCGCGCCTCGCCCTTGGGCTGGAGGCGGCGGTTGACGCCGGTGTAGGAGGCGAGCGCGGCGGCCAGGTCCGCGGCCGGTACGCCGAGCGCCGCGCCGGCGACGAGCGCGGCGACGGCGTTGTGGGCGTAGTGGCGGCCGGGGACGGAGACGGTGAAGGCGATCTCCCCGTCGTCCATCGAGACGGTGACCTCGCTGGTCAGCCCCTGCGGGAGGACCTTCCGAACGCGCACGTCGGCGTCGTCCGCCTCGCCGTAGGTGACGACCCGCAGGTCGCGGCCCTCCTCGGCGGCGCGGGCGCGGACGCGGGCGGTCAGTTCGCGGGCGCCCTCCTGGTCGGCGGCGACGACCAGGGTGCCGCCGGGGCGGACGCGGCCCACGAACGTCTCGAACGACTCGTGGATCTCCTCCATCGAGGCGTAGTTGGCGTGGTGGTCCAGCTCCACGTTGAGGACGATCGCGACCTCGGGGGCGTACTTGTGGAAGCTGCGGTCGCTCTCGTCGGCCTCGGCGACGAAGATCTCGCCGCCGCCGTGGCGGGCATTGGTGCCGGGGCCGTCGAGGTCGCCGCCGATCGCGTACGAGGGGTCCAGGCCCATCGTGTCCAGGGCGACGGCGAGCATGGAGGTGGTGGTGGTCTTGCCGTGGGTGCCGGCGACGGCGATCGGCCGCAGCCCGTCCATGAGGGCGGCCAGCGCGTCGGAGCGGTGCACGACGGGCACGCCGCGCTCTCGTGCGGCCGCCAGTTCGGGGTTGTCGTCGCGGATGGCGCTGGAGACCACGACGGCGCTGGCGTCGGCCGCGAGGTGGGCGGCGTCGTGGCCGACGTGGACGGTCGCCCCGAGGGCGCGCAGCGCCTCGGCGGTGGCGGAGTCCCTGGCGTCGCTGCCCGCGACCTCGGCGCCGCGCTGGGCGAGGATCTTCGCGATACCGGACATGCCGGCGCCGCCGATGCCGATGAAGTGGGGCCGTTCCATCGCGGGCGGCAGGCCGGGCGCCATGCGGTTTCCTTTCGGACGTGCCCTCGGGCCCTGGGGCCCGGGGGCTTCGTGCGTGTCGGTGTGCTGGTCCTTCGGGGCGCGTGCCCGCGGCGGACGGCCGGGCCGTCCCCGTCCGCCGCGGCACGGGGTGCGGGGGCGGTGCGGGGCCCGTCGGGCGCGCGGCCCCAGCCTATGCGAGCGGGCCGGGTGGCCGCGGCAGGCGTCCGCACCGCCGCTCGCTCACCGCTCGCTCACTCCCCGTGCGCGAAGAGCTTGAGGACCGGGACGCCGACCTTGTGGCGGGCCCGGGAGGCCCAGTCGCGGTGGAAGAACTCCTCGACCAGGTGGGGCGCCGTCAGCACGATCACCTCGTCGGCGTCGGTCTCCCGGACGACGGAGGTGAGCAGGTCGAGCGGATGGTCCTGGACGATCTGGCCGACGGCCTCCGCCCCCGCCGCGCGCAGCGCCACCAGCGAGTGTTCCAGGGCGCGTTCGGCCGGGGAGACCGGGCCGTCGTCGTCCTCCCCCTCTCCGGCGGCCTCGCGCACCGCGTCGTCGAGTTCGCCGAGGGCCACGTCGTCCAGGGCGCGCAGCAACCGGTCCTGGTCGCCCCGGGGCTGCATCAGCACCACGAACGAGACGGGTTCCTCTCCGTGGAGGGTGGTGACGAGCTCCACGTCGGTGGGCACCAGCGGCTTCTCGATCATCAATACGGACGTGAACACGACAGGTGCCCTTCCTCCCGGCGGGTCCGCTGACCCATGTGGAAAACCATCCCGCCCCGCACGCGCGGGGCTGCACATTTCACTCTGCGTATCTCATTCTGTGCACGTCACACCTTCTTGGCGCGGGCAAACGGTTTCGGTCACCCCGGTGGCACCGCGCCGGCGCGTCGGTAGCGCGTGAAGAGGAAGCCGTCCTCCTCGACCAACGACACCAGCGCGTACTCCGCGGGCGCCGCCAGGCCGGGGCCGTCGGTGATCCGTGACGCGTTTCCGACGGTGATCCGGGGGGAGAGCGTCAGGCACAGTTCGTCCAGCACGCCCGCCGCCGCGAACTGGCCCAGCAGCCTGGGCCCGCCCTCGGTGAGCAGTCGGGTGTGACCGTGCTCGGCCAGCAGTCCCGGCACCCGGGCCGGGTCCACTCCCGTGCCCTCGCCCGCGTGCACCACCACCGCGCCCGCCGCGCGCGCCGCCGCCTGGCGGTCGGCCGGGGCCGCGGCGCCGGTGAGGACCAGGGTGGGCACCAACGGTTCGGTGAACAGCGGCAGGGAGAAGTCCAGGTCCAGCCCGGCGCTGACGACCGCGATGGCCGGTGCCGGGCCCTGTCCGGCGGCTCGGCGCCGGGCGGCGAACGCCGCCCGGGCGCGGGCGGGCCGGTAACCCTCCTGACGTACCGTTTCGGCACCGACGACCACGGCGTCCGCCAAGGCCCGCAGCACCCCGAAGACCCGCATGTCGGCGTCCGAGGAGAGCGGCTGGGAACGACCCCCGTGGTGGGCGGCGCCGTCGAGCGAGGAGACCATGTTGCCGCGCAGCCAGGGCGTCGGCCCGCCGGGCGCGTCCGGGGCCGCGCTCGCGGGGTAGGCGTAGGCGTCGGCGAGTTCCTCCAGCGGCCACGGGGGGCCGGACGGTCCGGGGCGGACGCTCGGCGCGGCTCCCTCCCCCGGCCCGGCCGGGGAGACGGAGGGGGCGGCGACTTCGGGGGGTGTCGGCTGGGGGAACAGACGTCGCATACGGCGCAGTGTGGCACGGCCCACCGGCGCGTTTTTCACCCCGCCACGCCCCGTAGAGTGAGAAGGGTGTCCTCCTCCACCTCCGCGAAACGCCCGATGACCGACGGGAGCCGGCCGCTGTCGCTGTGCGCCCGCGAGCCGCACGTCCCCGCCGACCGGCTGGTGGCCGAGATGGTGCCGCCGCCCCGTTTCGACTCGGTCCGCTTCGACAACTACATCCCCGACCCGGACCGGCCCAGCCAGGCCGAGGCGGTGAGGGTGCTGGAGGAGTTCGCGGCCGGACTCGGCGGCGGGCCGACGAACGGCGCCGGCGCCGGCGGCATCCGACGCTGGTTCCGCCGCGGTGGCCGGAGCGCCGACGGGCCGGCGGCCTCCGCAGGCCCGCGCGGGGTGTACCTCGACGGCGGTTACGGCGTCGGCAAGACCCACCTGCTCGCCTCCCTGTGGCACGCCACCGAGGCGCCGCCCGAGCGCAAGGCGTTCGGCACCTTCGTGGAGCTGACCAACCTGGTGGGCGCCCTCGGCTTCCAGCAGACGGTGGCCACGCTCAGCGGGCACCGGCTGCTGTGCATCGACGAGTTCGAGCTGGACGACCCGGGCGACACCGTGCTGGTCTCCACCCTGTTGGGCCGGTTGGTGGAGGAGGGCGTGGCGCTGGCGGCCACCTCCAACACCCTGCCCGGCAAGCTCGGCGAAGGCCGTTTCGCCGCCGCCGACTTCCTGCGCGAGATCCAGGGCCTGGCGGCGCACTTCCGCGCGCTGCGCATCGACGGTGAGGACTACCGCCACCGCGGTCTCCCCGACGCGCCGCCGCCCAGCGACGCCGAGACCGTCACGCGCTTCGCGCACACCACCCCCGGGGCGTCCCTCGACCACTTCCCCTCCCTCCTGGACCACCTCTCCCGTGTCCACCCCAGCCGCTACGGTGCGCTGTGCGACGGTGTGGAGGCGGTCTGCCTCACGGATGTCCAGCCGGTGCCGGATCAATCCACCGCGCTGCGCCTGGTGGTCCTCGCCGACCGGCTCTACGACCGCGAGGTGCCGGTGCTCGCCTCCGGGGTGCCGTTCGACGCCCTCTTCGGCGAGGACATGCTCAAGGGCGGCTACCGCAAGAAGTACTTCCGGGCGATATCCCGGCTCACCGCGCTCGCGCGCGACGCCCGGCGGTCCGTGGACACCTGACGGCCGGCCGGCGACACCGCCTCCGCCGCCGGGCGCCGCCCCGTCCGTACGCCGGGCGGGTTGCGCGGGCCGGTGTGCCGGGCCGCGTCCGGTTCCCGCGCGGCGGACGCCGTGGTACACCATCCGGGACATCGTCCCGTCCGCCGGCAGGGAGTCGCTCATGTCCGCAACGCGACGCCAGGTCCTGGGAAGCGCCGGTGCCGTGGGAGTGGGCATCGTCTTCGCGGGAGCCGTCTCCGAACTGTTCGCCGGCACCGGTCCCGCCCACGCCGCCGGTCGGGGCGGCTACGGCCCCCTCGTCCCCGACCCGGACGGTCTCCTCGACCTGCCGAAAGGTTTCCGCTACCGGGTGCTGTCGCGCGAGGGCGATCCGATGCGCTCCGGCGAGGGCCCGGTGCCCAGCAACCACGACGGCATGGTCGCCCTGGCCGGCCCGGGCGCCGGACCCGTGCGGCTGGTCCGCAACCACGAGAACAGACCGGACGGCGGCACGTACCGCGTCCCGGCCGTCGAGGGCCTGACGTACGACCCGGAGGGGCGGGGCGGCTGCACCGTGCTGACGCTCGACCGGGACGGCGAGGTGGTGGACGAGCGGGTCGGCATCGCGGGCACCGCCGTGAACTGCGCCGGCGGCCCCACCCCCTGGGGGACCTGGCTGACCTGCGAGGAGACCGAGGACAAGGCCGGCACGGCCGGCTACACCAGGGACCACGGCTTCGTCTTCGAGGTCGACGTCCGCCCCGGCCGGCGCACCGTCCCCGAGCCGCTCACCGCGCTGGGCCGCTTCCAGCACGAGGCCGTCGCCGTCGATCCGCGCACCGGGATCGTCTACGAGACCGAGGACGCCTTCGACCACCCCTTCGGCCTCTTCTACCGCTTCCTGCCCGACCGGCCCCGCGGCGGCTTCGGCTCCCTGCGCGCGGGCGGCCGGTTGGAGGCCCTGCGGGTGCCGGACGTCCCGGACCTGTCGGCCGTCCGGGAGCCCGGCACCCGCTTCGACCGCGTCGAGTGGGTGCCGGTGCCCGACCCGTCGGCACGGGAGACGCCCGTCCGCCTCCAGGACTTCGGTCGGCGCGGCGTCACGCACGCGCAGAAGCTGGAGGGCTGCTACTGGGGCGGCCACCGGGGGGAGGGGGCGGTGTACTTCGTCTCCAGCTACGCCCGCGGCTCCGAGGGCTCGGCGGCCGACCACTTCGGTCAGGTGTGGCGGTACGAGCCGCGCCGCCGCAGGCTGACCCTGGTGGTGATCTTCGGCCCGGACACCGGCGTGGAGATGCCGGGCGAGTCGCCGGACAACATCTGTCCGGCCCCCGGCGGCGGCCTGATGGTCTGTGAGGACGGCGGCGGCGCCCAGCACGTGTACGGGGTGGACCGGGACGGCGGGGTCCACCCCGTGGCGCGCAACGCCCGCAACATCGGCACCGTCGAGGAGCCGGAGTACGGCGAGTTCGCGGGCGTCACCTTCGCACCCGACGGCCGCACCCTGTACGTCAACTGCTACACCCCGGGGACCACGTTCGCCGTCACCGGACCGTGGCGGCACCGATCGGCCGTCACTCCGACCGGGGACGGCCGATAGTCCGACAAGAGCAGCACGCCGAGCGGCCGCACCGGAACGTCGTTACGTTCCGATCATGACCGTCTCCGTGCGCCGTACCCCCCTTTCCCTGACCGCCCTCACCCTGGTCACCGCCGCGGTGGCGGGATGCGGCGGCCCGGTCGGGGACACCCCCCGGGCCGCGTCCCCGGCCGCGGCCTCCCCCACCGGCAGCGCCTCCGCCTCCCCGGGCCCCTCGGCCTCCGGCGCCCCGGACGCCGAGGGGGCGGTCTCCGAGTACGCCGTGCTGCCCACCTCCAACGGCGGCCGCGTCGCCGTCTTCCGGCACGGCCCGCGCCCGGAGGACTCCGAGGCCGACCGGGACGAGGCCGAGAAGCGGGAGAAGCCGGAGGAGCGGGAGAAGAACGACGACGAGGGCGACAAGGTGGTGGCCCTCACCTTCGACGCCGCCCTGTCGCCCGAGGACCCGGAGGGCTCGAAGAAGGCGGCGGAGGAGGGCGGGGAGCAGACCGAGAAGGCGACCGCCCGGGAGGAGTCGGAGAAGAAGCCGAAGGAGAAGGGCGAGCGCCACGACAACCCGGGGCTGCTGAACACCCTGCGCCGCGAGAAGGTCCCCGCCACCGTCTTCATGAGCGGCGGGTGGGCCCGCGCCCACCGGGAACGAGCGAGCGACATCGGCCGGGACCGGCTGTTCGAGGTCGGCACCCTCTCCGACTCGTACCGCCCCTTCACCCCCGACTGCGCCGGACTGGAGGACCTGCCCGTGCTCGCCCCGGGCAAGCAGCTCGGGGACGTCCGCAAGGGTCTGGAAGCCCTCCGCGAGGCGGGAGTGGAGAACCCGACGCCCTACTTCCGCTTCCCCGGCGGCTGCTTCGACGACCGGGCCCGGAAGACGGTCGCGCCGGCCGGGGTGACCGCGGTGGCGGGCGACGTGGTCGCGGCGGACGCCGGAGCGTCCGACGAGAAGAAGGTCGCCGACCGGGTGCTGTCACAGGTCGAGCCGGGCTCGGTGGTGGTCCTGCACTGGAACCGCGCGAAGGCCCCGGTCACGGAGAAGGTCGTCGACCGGATCGTCCCGAAGCTGCGGGAACGCGGCTACCGCTTCGTGCGCGTCTCGGAGATGATCGCGGCGGCCGTGGGACGCGGCTGACCGGGGGCCGGAAGGACCGGGGGCGGCGAGGAAACCGTCACGAGCAGGCACAGGAGAAGCGCTCGGCCTCCTGCCACTCGCACACCGGGCACAGTGTCGCCCCGCGCGCGTGCTCCGGGTACTCGGTCGGCCCGCCGCACATCACACAGGCGGCGTGCTCCCCGCTCTCCTCGGCCCCGGGCCGTTCGGCGACGGCGGTCCGTTCGGGGGCCCGTTCGGGTGCTGCCCAGCCGGATACGAACTCCATACCTGTGAGCCTACTCCCCGGCGGCCGTGCCCGGCCGGTCCCGACGGACGTCTTCCGTCCGCCCCCTCCCACCGGGACGGAGGGGCCCGCCCCACCACCCCGCGCGGGACGGGCGCGGCGGGACACCCGACACGGGGCGGCCGGCAGACTGGGCCCGTGACCAGTTCCGACCACACCGCTCCCACCAGCGCGTTCACCGCCACCGCGGCCGATCGCGACACCGCCCCGCAGTTCGTCCTGCCGCTCGTCGTCCGGATCGAGCGCACCACTCCCCCGGGCCCGCCGGCGCGCACCGACGCCCTGGAGACGGCGGCGCGCGCCGTCCTCGCCCTGCTCTCGGACGAACGGGCGGTACGGGAGGACGGCGCGTGGCGCCGGGCGGTCGACGACTGGCAGGACGGACGCATCCGCAAGGTGGTGCGCCGGGCGCGGGGCGCCGAGTGGCGCCGGGCCTGCGCCCTGCCGGGCATCACCGTGACCGGGAACGGAACCACCGGGGAGGCGGGCGCCGGGGACGAGGGCGTCGCGGACGGCGCGTCCCCCGCCGAGGTGCGGGTCTTCCCGCCCGTGCCGCTGGACGGCTGGCCGAGGGAGTTGGCCCGCCTCCAGGTCTCCGGCACCGAGCTGGACGATCCCGTGCCGCCCGCCGAGCCCGGCCCGCGGCTCCCCGTGCTGTGGCTCAACCCGGAGCTGGAGATGTCCGCGGGCAAGGCGATGGCCCAGGCGGGGCACGGCGCCCAGCTCGCCTGGTGGGAGCTGGACGGCGAGGCCCGCGCCGCCTGGCGGGCGGCCGGTTTCCCGCTGGCGGTCCGCACCGCGCCGCCCGGGGCGTGGGAGCGTCTGACGTCGGCGGGGCTGCCGGTGGTGCGCGACGCCGGCTTCACCGAGATCGCCCCGGGGTCGGCCACCGTCGTGGCCGACCACCCGGCGCTGCGCCCCTGACGGCTCCCCGCCCCCGTTCCTCACTCCTTGTCGGCGCTCCACTCCCTGGTCTTCCGGTCCCGCTCCAACCGCCGGCGCAGCGCCGGCGGCGGGCCGGTGAGTTCGGGGAAGTCGGTGCGCAGCGCGCGGACGAGGGAGTACATCATCAGGAACGCCAGGACGAAGAACGGCAGGCCGAGCACCGTGATCACCTCCGCGAGCGCGTCGAGGCCGCCCTTGCCGGTGGCGGCGATCAGCGTGCCGGCGACCACGCCCTCGGTCACCGCCCAGAAGACGCGCTGCCTGGTCGGCCCGCCCTCCTCCCGCTGGCCCGCGCAGAGCATGTCCACCACCAGGGACGCCGAGTCGGAGGAGGTGGTGAAGAAGACGACCACGATCAGCACCGAGACGGCCGAGACGAACGTGGTGAGCGGGTAGTTCTCCAGGAAGGTGAAGAGCGCGCCGGGGATGTCGCCCTCCTCGACGACCTCCCGGACCAGATCGCCCCCGCCCCCCAACTCGATGTCGATGGCGGACAGGCCGAAGACGCTGAACCACACGATCGTGAAGGCGGTGGGCAGCGCGAGCACCCCGAGGACAAACTCCCGGATCGTGCGGCCCTTGGAGATACGGGCGATGAAGATGCCCACGAACGGCGACCAGGTGATCGTCCAGGCCCAGTAGAACACCGTCCAGGTGCCCTGCCAGCCGGTGTTGGCGAAGGTGTCGTTCCAGAACGCCAGGGAGACCAACGAGGAGAGGTAGACGCCGACGCTCTCGATGATCCCCTTGGCCAGGAACAGGGTCGCGCCGGTGGCCAGGACGAACAGCATCAGCGCGACGGCCAGCCCGATGTTCAGGTTCGACAGCGTCTTGATGCCCTTGTCCAGACCGAGCACCACCGAGGTGGTGGCGATGGCCGTGATCACGGTGATCAGCAGCACCTGGACGAGGGGACTCTCCGGCAGGCCGAAGAGCCGCGCGAGCCCGCTGTTGATCTGGAGGGTCCCCAGTCCGATGGAGACCGCGACGCCGAAGAGGGTGCCCATGACGGCCGTGATGTCCACGATCCGGCCGGCGGTGCCGTACACGCGGTCGCCCAGCAGGGGGTACAGCACCGAGCTGACGCGGAACGGCATCCCGCGCACGTAGACGAAGTAGGCGAACGTCAGCGCGGGCAGACAGAAGATCGACCAGGTGTGCAGGCCGAAGTGGTACAGCGAGTAGGCCATCGCCATCTGGGCCGCCTCGGTCGTCTGCGGCGCCACGCCCTGCTGCGGCGGCTCGGCGAAGTGGCTGATCGGCTCGGCCACGCCCCAGAACATCAGGATCGTGCCGATCCCGGCGGCGAACAGCATCGCGAACCAGGTGCCCCTGCCGTACTCGGGGCGATCGTCCTGCGCTCCCAGCCGCACGTGGCCGTAGCGGCTGATCGCGGCCCACAGCAGGAAGATCAGGAAGGTCGTCACGCCCAGGATGTAGAACCACCCCAGGTTGGTGAGGAGCCAGTCCGAGGCCGCCGCGAAGACCCGGTCCACCCAGTCCGTCAGCGAGATCGCCGCCACGACGAACAGCACGGTCAGTCCGGCCGAGGTGAAGAAGATGACCGGGTCGGTGCGGAGCCCCAGCAGGCGGCACAGTCTGTCCAGCATCGACGTCTCCCTGAGGGCTCGTGCGGCTCTGTCCGATTCTCCCGCCCGCGCGAGGCGGGGGTCGCGGGGTGTTGCTGCGCCCGGAGGAAGGCGAAGCTCAGAAGAACCTCTGAACCCGCCTCCCGGGCGGTTGATCATCCCTCTGCCCGGAGATGGGAAGAACACACGGGGAGGAGCCGTCGATCGGGGGGACGGACATGGCGCGACTGGGCACGGGCATCGGCTGGCGTCCGGAGATCGCCGGGGGGATCGAGGCGCTGCCGGACGTCGAGTGGGTCGAGGTGGTGGCGGAGAACGTCTGTCCCGACCACCTTCCCCCGGCACTGGAGCGACTGATGGACCGCGGTGTCACGGTGGTGCCGCACGGGGTGGGGCTCGGGCTGGGGGGCGCGCGGCGGCCCGACCCCGACCGGCTGGCGGCCCTGGCACGCCGGGCCGAGGTTCTGGGCGCGCCGCTGGTCACCGAGCACATCGCCTTCGTGCGGGCCGGAGGGCCGCCGACCGGCGCCCCCCGAATGGAGGCCGGGCACCTGCTGCCGGTGCCGCGTTCCCGCGACGCGCTGGAGGTGCTGTGCGAGAACGTGATGATCGCGCAGGACGCGCTGCCGGTGCCGCTCGCCCTGGAGAACGTCGCCGCCCTGTTCGGCTGGCCCGACGACGAGCTGTCGGAAGGGCGGTTCCTCACCGAACTGGTGGACCGCACCGGCGTGGGGCTGCTGATCGACGTCGCCAACCTCCACACCAATCACGTCAACCGCGGCGAGGACCCGCTGGCCGTCCTGGACGAGCTGCCGCCGGACGCCCTGGCGTACGTCCACGTGGCGGGCGGCGTGGAGCGGGACGGGGTGTGGCACGACAGCCACGCCCACCCGGTGCCGGACGCGGTGCTGGAGCTGTTGGCCGAGCTGTGCGCGCGCACCTCGCCGCCCGGTGTGCTGCTGGAGCGCGACGACGACTTCCCGCCCGCCGGGGAGCTGGCGGCCGAGCTGTCCGCGATCCGCGACGTGTACGAGGCGTCCGCCACCGGGAGGGGAGGGGCCCGTGTCTGACGCCACCGGGAACACCACCGGGAACGCCCACGACGAACACGGCACCGAAGCGGCCCGCCGGCGCCTGGCCCGGGCCCAGGCCGACCTGCTGGCGGCGCTGGTGGCCGACGGTCCCGTGCCCGCCGGCTTCGACCGCGACCGGCTCCGCGTCCAGTCCCGGGCGCTGACCGTCAAGCGGGCCTCGGTCGTCGCGAGGATCGCGCCCGAGCTGCCACGCCTCCTGGGCGACCGCTACCGACCCGCTTTCGTCTCCTACGCCCGCGGGCGCCCCATGACGGGCGGCTACCGGCCGGACGCCATGCGCTTCGTCGCGCACCTGCTGGAGCACGACCCCGCCCTGTCCCGGTCCGAGCGGCGCCGGCTGCGCCGCTGGTACCGCGCACGCTCCGGCGAGGCCCCTCGGGGGTGGGGCCTCGCCGGTCCGCGGGCGTTCCCCGTCCGGCTGTTCCGTCCGCGCGGTGCGCTCACGCCGCACCGCGCACCCCGGGAGGAGACCTCGCCCACGGACACCCGGCAGCACGGGGAGCGGTAGGCCGCGCGGGGTGGCTCGGACTTCGGTGGGAGCACCGAGGACGCCCCCGTCCGAACCGACGGCACGACAGCGGAACGGGCCCGCCCGGAAGGTCCGGCCCGGCGCTACTCGGCCACGAGTGCCACGAACGCGGCCCACTCGCCCCGGCCGACCCGCAGCACGGGTCCGTCGCCCGCCATCTTGGAATCCCTCACGTACACGGCATCCGAGCCGGCGGCCACCTCCACGCAATCGCCGCCGTCCGATCCGCTGTGGCTGCTCTTGAACCAGCGCAGCCCGTCCACGTTCCCGGTCACCCGCTTCACGCTCACGTCCCTCCCGCCAGCCGTTCGATGAGCCGCGCAGACTCCTCGACGTTCAGGGCCTGCGATCGCAGCTTGCCATACCGCAAGCCGAAGGCACTGATCTCGGCGGCACCCGAAACGACGCATCCGACGCCCTGGGACTCGAAATATCCGAGGTGTCGGTGTTCCTTGGTCTCCAGCACCACGAACGGACCGTTCTTACCGGGGTGGAACCCTCGCCCGGCAGGCATCACCTGCACCTCCACGTTCCGCAACGCGCCCGCTTCCAGCAGGTGCCGCCACTGCTCGCGCATGACCTCCGGGCCGCCCACCGGATCGCGCAGCGCCTCCTCGCCGATGATGAACGACAGCTCCGCGAGCGGCACCCGCGTCAGCAACTTCTGTCGGCCGAGCCGTGCCTCCGTGTGCCGATCGACGATCTCCTCGCTCAGCGGTGGGCAGTGTCCGGCGAACACCGCCCGCGCGTAGCCTTCCGTCTGCAACAGCCCCGGCACCAGCAGCGGATCGTACGAGAAGCGACTCAGCGCCTCCGCCTCCAGGAGCGCGAAGTCACGGAAGAACCGAGGCAGTTTGGCCCGGTCCACCTCGTCCTGGAGGACCTCCAGGACTCCCCTCGCCTCCAGCACCCGGTCCGCCGCCGCCGTGAACGCCGCCTTCGCCGGCCGCCGCCCCTGCTCGACCGAGGCCACCTGCTCGATCGAGTAGCCGATGGCGTCCCCGAGCTGCTGCTGGTTCATTCCATTCTGCTTGCGCAGGTGTTGGAGCAGCCTGCCGTAGGCCGACCACACCCCGGGCGGCTCGCCCCCCTCCTCCTTCGTCCGCGCCGCGCGATGGTTCCGCTTCTCCCGCACCGCCCTCACGCCCTTCCGTCCCGGATGTGCCCCCATGCCGCCGGGGCCATGTCCAACACGGGCCGGAGCGACCGGGGCACGGCAGCGGACCCGTACAACGCCCGTACAAGATCCCGCTCCATGACCCTCCGCCAACCGCGGGACTCCGAGCAGCCCCAGGCACCGTCGATCGCGAAGCCCGAATCCGGCCACGACAGGGTGTGTTCCTCCCTCCGCTGTCCGGCAACTCCGCCTTCCTCCGCATGACATCGGAGAGAAAATCATGGAACTCGCGTCCGGTCGTTCACTCCGTCGGGTGCCCAGGGGCGGAGCCACCCGGCCCGCCGATGCCCGTATCGAGGGCATTGGCGGCACGGCCCGGTCGTGGCCGGAAAAGGTCCGCGTCGTCCACTCCGCCCACGGAAAGGATCGGCTCGTCACTCGAGCGACGAGGGGGTTGCGTGAGGCTCATCGGGCGTGGCTGGAAAAAGGACTTCGCGAAGAAGTTCGATGCCTGCAACAGAGAACTGGGTGGCCTCAACGGCAAGCTCGGCGAGATCGGCCGGGAGATGGCGGCGCTCCGCGAGACGCTCGCCGAGACGGCCGACAAGCCGCCGCCACCGTCGTCGCCGCAGACGTCGGACGAGGAGCTGTACAAGCTCCGGGAAGCCGTCTCCACCGGGACCATGATCCTGCGGGAGGAGAACCGCGAACTGCGCCGGCGTCAGGAGAAGATGCTCGGCGATCTGAGGGACCTGCGCTTGGAGGTCACCGGCGGCCGGGCCGGGGCGCACCCGCCGTCCACCCCGGCTCCCGTCGAAGCCGCCGAAACCGCCGAGGCTGTCGAAACCGACGAGGCCGACGGAGCCGGAAGCGAAACAGGGGAGGCGGCGGTGGATCCGCCGTCGGACCCGTCGAACGAATCCCCCGAGACACCGGACGACCACCGACAGGAGCAGTACGTGGAGCAGCAGCGGGACGGCGACCGGCGGGAGACCGAGGGTGGCGTACCGGAGTCCCCGGGCGGAACGGGCCTTCACGAGGAGACCGCGAAGACGTCGGACGAGGAGCGCGTGAGGGCGGTGAAGGAGGCCGCCGAGCGGGCTCTCCGACACCGCTCCCCGACTTGTGGCGCCGACCACGCCACGGCGCCCCCGGACGGGAACGGCCCTCCGTCCTCCGACGTCCACACGGCCGGAGACGGAGGCGGGCGGCGGCCGGAAGACGGCCGTCAGGCGTCCCGAGACCCACTGGCGGAACACGCGGAGCTGTTGCTGACCGCCGCCGGGGTGTCGCGCGCCGAACTGGTCTGCCACCGCGACACCTGGGAGTTCCTGCTCGTCCAAGCCGCCCGGCACCCGCGCTTCCGCGTTCCGGACTCGGTCGAGAGCCTGGAAGGGGGAGGGGTGCGGACCCACCTGTCCGGACCGTCCCTCATCGCGGCCCTGATCAGTCTGTGGGAGACCCGCGGCGCATCGAGCGCGACGGTGAACGCGGACTGGGCGCTGGCCGCCATGTTCTACGACCGCATCCGGGCCCGACTGGTCGTCGCCGGGCCCGGCGACGACCGCCGTACCGTCCGCATCGTCCTGGACGACGGGGCCGAACCGGAAGGGGAAGCAGCGGCCGAGGACGACGCCTCCGAAGGCCCTGGTGCTTCCGGGAAGGAGTCGGACGCCGCGTAACCCCGCCCCGCTTACACGTCTGTGGCCCGGATGGCGTCCGGGCCACAGACGTGCGGGCTCATCGGTACCGAGGGCCTGCGTCCGCAGCATGCCGTGCGGCACAGTGCCGATGGCCGGTTCTGCCCTGCCTTGTTGAAACAGGCGTGAGCACCCCCTGATGATGTTCGGGCACCACAACCGCTCACTCCGTCCACTCTCACGGGCGCGGAGGAGTCGGTTCGGCACACGGGCGATACGTGATACGGGGGCGCACTGGTGCTGCGGAGACATGGGGACCGCCGGTCCGGGGGCGGTGCAACGTGAGGAACCGCATGCAGGTGGTCCTCCAGGTCATGCTGGCCCTGGTCGCCTGTCTGCTCGGCATCGCCACGAACTACGCCACCAGCGCGGACGACGCGCCCTGGGTATTGGAGGTCGTCCGGCGGGTCTCCGTACCGGCCATCGGGCTGCTGGTCGTGACCATGGTGGTCGGCCAGGTCGTCGTGTACCGGCTGGAGAACCCCACACCTCCACGAGTCGACTGGCCCCGTGACCGGGTTCCGTACCCGGGCCTGGACGCGTACGACGAGGACGACGCGGCCGCCTACTTCGGCCGGGAGGCGCAGGCAGCCGAACTGACCCGCAGGCTGCACGCCACCGCAACGCGGCCCGCCGACCGGTTCCTCCTCCTGGTGGGGGCGTCCGGCAGCGGGAAGTCCTCACTCGTCCGGGCCGGGGTGATGCCCCGGTTACGGGAGCGGCGCTGGAGGATCGTCCCGGCGTTCTCCCCCGGCCCCAACCCGCTCGGTGCCCTGGCAGCCGCCCTGGCAGCCGCGGCCGGGGGACAGGAGTCGGCGAGCACGGTCCTGCGACGCCTGCGGCACGGGCCGGACGCCCTGCGGAACGAGCTGGCGCGGCTGCGCGGAGGAGGGTTCCGGCGCGTGCTGCTCGTCATCGACCAGTTCGAGGAACTCGTCACCCTCGCGGGGGAGCGGGAACGGGACCAGTTCCTCACCGCCCTGCGCGCCTGCCTGGAACACGAACCGTCGATCCGGGTGCTCGCCACCCTCCGTGTGGACCTGCTGGAAAGGCTCCTCGGCAGCGGCCACGCCGAGCTCGTCCAACACCCCATTGCCATCGGCACCTTGGGCAATGCCCAACTGGCCGAGGTGGTGGAGCGGCCCGGAGCGCTGGTGGACCTCTCCTTCGCGCCCGGTGTGGTCGACACCATCGTGAACGAGACGGGCACGGACGACTCCCTGCCGCTGCTCGCCTACCTCCTCCAGGAGCTGTACTTCGCCTGCGGTCCCGGCGGAACGGTCACCGAGGAGACGTACCGCCGGCTCGGCGGCGTGCCGGGCGCCCTGGCCCGGCAGGCGGACAACACCGTGACCGCCCTCGGTGGGGTCGACGGCATCGACTTCGTCCTGCGCGTCCTGTTGAAGTTCGTCACCGTGGAGGGGCAGGAGGTCGCCCGCCGCCGGGTTCCGCCGGCCGAACTCACCGACCGGGAGCGGCGCGTGGTGGACGCGTTCATCGACGCCCGGCTGCTGCGGTCCGACGTGCAGGGGAACGCGGCCGCCCACCGGGAGCCGTACGCGCAGGTGACGCACGAGGCCCTGTTCCGCCAGTGGGCACCGCTGCGGCAGGAGGTCGAGGCCCGTGCCGAGCGGCTGCGCGAGCGCGCCGAGCTGGAGCGGTGGGCCGAGGACTGGGAACGGTCCGGGCGCAGCACCGACTACCTCCTCACCGGCGAACGGCTCACCGCCGCCCGGCGCCGGCTGGAGGCGCTGGAGGAGGACGGGCAGGCACCGGCGCGGGTCCGCGCACTCGTCGACGCCTCACAGCGCCGCGACCTCGCCTTCCTGAGCCGCGTCTCCGACAGCATCGGACGGCAGGTCCTCCGCATCGCGGAGAGCGAGCCGGAGCGTGCCCTGCTGCTGTCCCTGGCCGCGCTCGGCGAGTGCGTGCCGACCCCCGCGGCGCGGCGTGGGCTGATGGCGGCGCTGGCCGCCAGTCACCTGCGTACCCGGCTCGACGGCCACACCGACACCGTCCGGGACATCGCCTGGTCGCCCGACGGGCGGCTGCTCGCCACGGCATCCCGGGACGGTACGGCCCGCATCTGGGACGCCGGGTCGGGGCGGCCCGTGTTCGTCCTGCCGTGCGACGGGGTGATGGTCGAATCGGTCGCCTTCTCGCCCGACTCGACCCGCGTGGCCACCGCGGGCCGCGACCGGGTCGTGCGGATCTGGAACGCGGTCACCGGCGAGCCGGAACTGCTGCTCGGCGGGGCGGGGGACATCGGCAGGCAGGTGGCCTGGTCACCGGACGGGCAGCACATCGCCGCCACCTTCAAGGACCGTGTCGTGCGCGTCTGGGAGGTGCCCGGTGGCGGTTCGCCCGTGCGAGAGTTGCGCGGGCACGGTGACGACGTCTGGGGCGTCGCCTGGTCTCCGGACGGCAGCCGGCTCGCCACCGCGTCCCACGACCAGACGGTGATCGTCTGGGACCGGGAGACGGGCTCGGCCGCCGTGACCCTGACCGGGCACACGGACTTCGTCGAGGGCATCGCGTGGGCCCCGGACGGACGCTCCCTGGCCACCGGCTCGGGTGATCACACCGTCCGCGTCTGGGACGCGAACACCGGCGGACTCCGCCTCCTGGTGCGCGGACACACCGACTACGTGTGGAACCTGGCCTGGTCGCCGGACGGCCGGATGCTCGCCTCCGCCTCCTCCGACAGGACGGTGCGCGTCGTCAGTTCGGCCGACGCCAAGGTGCCGGCCGTGCTGCGCGGCCACACGGACACCGTCTGGGGTGTCGCCTGGGCACCGTCGGGCACCCAACTGGCCACCGGCTCGACCGACGGCACCGGCATCGTGTGGGATCTGCGGCCGCGTGGCGCCGAGACCGTACTCGCCGACGGGCACGACGGCCCGGTGAACCAGGCGGCCTGGTCCACCGACGGCAGCCGCATCGCCACTGCCTCGGACGACGGCACCGTCCGCGTCTGGGGCGCGAACTCCGGAGCCCCGGCCGGGCCCGTGACAGTGCTCGGCGAGCGGGTGTGGAGCGTGGCATGGTCACCGCACGGCGACCGGCTCACCCTCGGCACCAACGACGGGCTGTTCCGTGTCGTGGACGAACACGGCGGCACGCTGTTCGAGCAGCGCGGCGAGGCCGTCGAGGGCGTCGCGTGGTCTCCGGACGGCCGGCGCATCGCCACCGGCGGCCATGACGGCACCGTGCGGGTGCTGTCCGCACTCGACGGAACCGAACTGGCCAAACTGGCCGAACATCAGGACTGGGTGGGACGGGTCGCATGGGCACCGGGCGGGCGTCTGCTCGCCAGTTGCTCCGACGACCGCACCTGCCGCCTGTGGGACACGGCCGAGAGCCGGCAGCTCACCGTCCTGCGCGGGCACGACAACTACGTGGAGGACGCCGCGTGGTCGCCGGACGAGAAGCGGATCGCCACGGCGTCGGGCGACTGGACGGCCGCGGTGTGGGACACGGCCACCGGACGCCGCCTCGACGTCCTGAAGGGGCACGAGGGCCGGGTCCGCGCGGTCACCTGGTCGCCGGACGGCCGGCGCATCGCCACCGGGGCCGACGACCGGACGGTACGCGTCTGGTCCGCGGACACCTTCGAGGAGATCGCGGTCGTCGGCGTCCACCAGGACAAGGTGACCTCGGTGGCCTGGTCCCGCGACGGTGCGCGGCTGCTGACCGGCTCCGCCGACGGGACGGCCCGGGTGTGGGAGGCGGAGCCCAACTACGACAGGCTCGAAGCACGGGCGCGGGGCAGGGTCTTCCGCACGCTCACGGAGGAGGAGCGGCGGCAGCACCTGCTGCCGCTCGACACCGAGTGATCAGTAGACCTGCTCGACCACACGGTCCTCGGTGCGGACGAGGTAGTCGTCCGGGTCGAGGTTCATGGCCTCGCGTTCGGGAGACGACCAGTACGCGGCGTTGCGTTCCGCGAAGGTCTCCGGGCCGTCGCAGGAGATCAGCCACACGAACTGGCCGCGCTCCCGGTCCACCCAGGCTCCGTCGATCGTGAATCCCAACTTCAGGCGCAGTGGGACGATTTCCCTCCGCCACCGCTCCACCCACTCGTCGAGCATGCCGTCCCGGACGGTGTACGTACGCAGTTGCGTGGTCTTCGCCATGGCGGACATCCTCTCGGAACGAGGGCCGTGGTGCTACGTGATCGGCTGATCGACCGCGAGCGCCAGGAACGCGGCCCACTCGTCGCGGCCGATCCGCAGCACCGGCCCGTCGCCCGCGGCCTTGGAGTCCCGTACGTACACGGCGCCCGAGCCGGCGGCCACCTCCACGCAGTCCCCGCCGTTCGGGCCGCTGTGGCTGCTCTTGAGCCAGGACAGTCCGTCGGCCGCGTTGCCTTGCCGTTCGATGCTCATGTCTCCCCTGCCGCCCGTTCGATGAAGTCAGCCGAATCCTCGGCGTTGAGAGCCTGTGAGCGCAGCATCCCATACTGGAGCCAGAACTCGCCGACCTCGTGGCAGTCGGACCGGACGCTCACCACACCCTGCGATTCGATCACCACGAACCTCCGGCGCTCGGCCGTCTCCAGCAGGACCATGGGACCGTTGAGCCCGCTGTGAGCGGCCCTGCTGCTCGGCATCACCTGAATGTCCACGTGCCGCATGCGACGGCACTCCAGCAGGTGGGCCAGTTGGGCTCGCATCACCTGCGTCCCACCCACCATCCGGTGTAGGGCCGCTTCTTCGATGACGAACGCGAAGACGGCACAAGGTGCTGTGCGCGTCAGGAGGGACTGCCGTGCGAGACGTGCCGCGACGCGCTGCTCGACGACCTCGTCACCGAGCGGCGGGAAGTGGGTCCGGATCAGGGCACGAGCGTAAGCCTCCGTCTGGAGAAGCCCCGGAATCACGAGTTGGTCGTAGGAGAAGCGGCTCACCGCGTCCTGCTCCAGCGCCGCCACGTCCTGGAAGAAGGCGGGCAACTGCGCCCGGTCCACGTCCTCCTGCAAGGCTCTCAGGGCTCCGCCGGCCGCCAACACCCGCTCCGCCGCCTCGGTGAACGTCGCCTTCGCGGGCTGCCGTCCCTGTTCCACCGAGGCGACCTGCTCGACGGAGTAGCCGATCGCGTCCGCCGGCGACTGTTGGGTGAGGCCCGCGCGTTCGCGGAAGAGGCGGACGAGTTTCCCGTAGGCGCTCCACGCTCCGGGGCGGCCCCCGTTGCCGTTCCCCACGGCCTTCGCGCGGTCGTTGTTCCGGCCCATCGCTCCCCCTGGTCCGTTGCGGTGGTACACCCTTGTGGCGAACCGCGGCGGCGCCGGTCGGGTCACGGGCGCGGCCCGTACAACTCCCGTACGGGGACCGCGTGCCCCGACACGTACCGCTCCCCGACCTGGTCGTCCCCTTCCCGCGGCGACACGGTTGCGGCATGCGACCGCAGAATCCCGCCACCGAACAACCCACCGATATCCCGCACTTCGCCGTCCGCCTCAGCGGCACCGCGCGGGGTGCCCGGCTGGCGCGCCGACTCGCGGCCCAGCAGTTCACCGAGTGGACCGGGCTGCCGAACGACTGCGACACCACGTACGCCGTCGCCCTCGTCGCGGACGAGTTGGCGACCAACGCCGTCACCCACGGCAGCCTCCCCGGCCGGGACTTCCGGCTGACGCTGCTCCTCCCGGCCGAACCCGCCGTCGTGCGGATCGAGGTGACGGACACCCGGCCGGAGCGCCTCCCCCGTCGCCCCATCGCCGAACCGGGGTCGGCCGACGCGATGTCGGGGCGGGGGCTGCTCCTGGTCTCGGTGTACGCCACACGCTGGGGGTGCGAGGTGCGGGACGCGTTCACCAAGACCGTCTGGGCGGAGGTCTCCCGGCCGTCCTGACCACCGTCGGCGCGCGGCGGATCGCCGGGGCGGCGCGGGACGGCGGCATGCCGAGCCGTCATGGCGTGGTGACGGCTGTCACGACATTGCCACATCATGAAGTCCCGCCCGTCCGGCGGTCGTATGGTCGTGTTCGGTTCGGGTGGGACCGGTCGTCGGGGGACGGGGGTGTGGTGGAACTCGTCGAGGAGATCGCCGCGGTGCGAGCGGGGAGGGGCAACCCCCACGCGATGCTGGGGGAGTTCCGGCGTGCGGCGGTGTTGGTGCCGTTGGTGGAGGGCGGGCTGCTGACGGGGGTGTTCGGCGGGATCCGGTGGATCCACGCGTTCACCGACGAGGCCGCCCTGGCGCGTTTCGCCCGGACGCGCGGCGCGCCACCCGACCGCGCGTGGGAGTACGCGGCGGTGCTGGGGGCGCGGTTGTTGGACGTGATCGTGCCGGAGATGGACGGCCCGGCCGGGGTGGCGGTGAACGTCGCCGACGAGGACGGGGCGATGTTGTTCCCGCCGGTGAAGGGCATCGTGCCGGACGCGGTGGCGGTGGACGTCGAGCACACCGATCGGGGGGAGGAGTCGCGGTGAGCGGCGAGGGGGACCTGCAACTCTCCAAGGATGCCCTGGCTTTGATCACCAAGGGCCTCAAGGGAGCGATCGACGAGTTGAAGTCGGTGGGCGCGTCGGCCACCGACTCCCTGCAGGGCGCGGGTTTCGGCGACATGGCGCTGAGTGCCATGGAGGCCGGTCACTCGGGGCTGGCCAAGGACTTCGAAGGGTTCTGCGAGGACTGGGAATGGGGCGTGCGCGCCCTGATCATGGACGCCAACGGCCTGGCGGCCCGGCTGGGTCTGGCGGCCGGGATACTCTACTCCGAGGAGCAGTACTGGGAGGGCACCTTCAAGGTCGCCGCCAACTCCCTCGTCGGCAACCCCCACCTGTCCGAGGACGAGATCACCCAGCGGGAGTGGGGCGAGCTGGTCTCCCTGGAGAACTACAAGCCCGACTACAGCGCCGAGTCCTTCCGACAGGCCGGGGACGAGATGGCCCAGACCTGGAAGGACACCGGCCGCGCCCTGCTGACCGAGGGCGCCGGCGGCATGCGCACCGACCTGATGAACCAGGCCCTCGGCGTCGACGACCAGAGGTTCGACCGGGCCGTGGACGAGGCCTTCGGCCCCTCCCCGCAGGAGCGGGCACAGCAGCAGGCCGGAGGGCGGCAGGACGGCGGGGGTGAGGGCTGATGGGCTGGAGGGATTTCGTCCCCGACGTCATCGAGGACAAGGTCGAAGAGGGCGTCGAACTCATCGGCGAGGGCATCGAGGAGGTGGGCGACGCCGGTGCCGACCTGCTGGAGGAGGTCGGCTGGGAGAGCGGCGCGGACTGGATGCGGGACACATCCCGCTCGGCCGCCAACGCCCTGGGCGCCGACGTCGACGAACTCCAACTCGACCAGACCGACGACCCCAAGAAGCTGATCTACGGCAGCGCCGAGAAGTTGCGGTCGACCGCGAGCCACCTGCGGGACTTCCGACGGGCGTTCGACAACGTCGGCAAGGGCATCAAGGGGCTGGACTCGGCGGAGCTGAGGGGCCAGGCGGCCGACGCCTTCCGGACCAAGGCGGCCCAGGAGCCGCCGAAGTGGTTCAAGGCGGCCGACGCGTGCGAGAAGGCCGCCGGGGCGCTGGAGGACTTCGCCTCGACGGTGGAGTGGGCACAGGGACGGGCCCAGGTCGCCATCGACAAGTACAAGGCGGCGGTCAAGGCCTCCCAGGACGCGCTGGATGCCCACAACGCCAAGATCGACGCGTACAACAAGGACGTCAAGGCGTACAACGCCAAGGTGAACGCCGGCGAGGACCCGGGCACGCCGCCGGTGTGCCCGGCCGATTTCAAGGACCCGGGACCGGCGAAGATCAGGGAGGCCGAGGAGGTCCTTTCCGAGGCCCGCAAGCAGCGCAACACCGCCGCGGAGAAGGCCCGTACGGCGGTGCGGGCGGCGAAGGACGCGGCGCCGGACAAGCCGTCCTACGGCGAGCAGGTCCAGCAGGGCGTGATCGGGGTGGGGCTGCACGCCTCGCACTTCTATGCCGGGGTGATCAAGGGCACGGCCGGGCTCGTCTCCTTCGCCCGCGGCATCAACCCCACCGACCCGTACAACCTCACCCACCCGGCCGAGTACGCCACCAACCTCAACAGCACGGTCGCCGGACTGGTCCAGGTCGCCAACGACCCCTGGGGCGCCGGCAGTCGGATGGTCACCGACTTCCTCAAGGACCCCTCCGAGGGGCTGGGCCGCCTGGCCCCCGACGCGCTGCTGACCGCCGCCACCGGCGGTGCCGGAGCCGGCGTCAGGGCCGCCCGGCTCGCGGCCGAGGCCGCGGACACGGCCAACGACGCCAACCGCGCCCGCCGCGCCCTCGACGACGACGGCCCGGACCAGCACGGCACCAAACCCGAGGACCGGAACTCCGGCGGCACCGACCCCGTCGACCTGGCCACGGGGAAGATGTTCCTGCCCCAGACGGACCTCTCCCTGCCGGGCGCCATGCCGCTGGTCTTCCGGCGGTACGTGGAATCCGGCTACACCGCCGGGCGGTGGTTCGGGCCGTCGTGGACCTCCACCGTCGACCAGCGGCTGGAGATCGACGCCGAGGGCGTGGTGTTCGTCGCCGACGACGGGCGACTGCTGGCCTACCCCCACCCCGCGCCGGGGGTGCCCACGTGGCCGTCGGCCGGGACGGCGCGGATGCCGCTGGAGCGCACCGTCGACGGCGGCTACACCCTCACCGATCCGGAGACCGGCTGGGTGCGGCACTTCGCCCCACCGACCGGCGGCGGGGACGGCATCGCGCTGCTGGAGCAGATCACCGACCGGGCCGGGCACCAGATCGTCTTCGTCCACGACGAGCACACCGGCGCCCCGGTCCGCGTCGAGCACAGCGGCGGCCACACCCTGCGCTTCACCGTCGAGGACGGCCGGGTCACCGCTCTGTCGCTGGGTGACCAGGTGGTCAAGCGGTACGGCTACACCGACGGCCACCTCACCGAGGTGGCCGACTCCCGTGGTCGTCCGCTGCGGTTCGAGTACGACGACGAGGCCCGGGTGGTGGCCTGGATCGACTCCAACGACCGCCGCTACGACTACGTCTACGACAACCTGCACCGAGTCGTCGCCGAGGGCGGCACCGAGGGCCACATGCAGGTCCGCATCACCTACGACGACATCGACCCGGCCACCGGCCACAAGGTCACCACGCTGACCACCGCGGCCGGCCACGCCACCCGGCACGTGATCGACGACCGCTGCCGCACGGTCGCCACCACCGACCCGCTGGGCCACACCACCCACTTCCGCCACGGCGACCACGGGCACCCGGTGGAGGTCACCAACCCGCTGGGCCGCACCACCCGCTTCGCCTACGACGAGCACGGCCGCGTCGTCGGGGTCACCCGCCCGGACGGCCGAGAGATCACCGTCACCCGCAACGACCTCGGGCTGCCGGTGGAACTTCGTGAGGCGGACGGATCGGTGTGGCACCACGCCTACGACGAGCGCGGCAACCGCACCGCCACCACCGACCCGGCCGGCCACACCACCCACTACGCCTACGACAACCGCGGCCACCTGACCGCCGTCACCAACGCCCTGGGCGGGACCACCTCCGTCCGCTGTGACGCCGCGGGCCTGCCCGTCGAGATCACCGACCCGCTGGGGGCGATCACCCGCTACGACCGCGACGCCTTCGGCCGACCCGTCACCCTCACCGATCCCCTGGGCGCGGTCACCCGCCTGGAGTGGACGGTCGAAGGTCGCCTCGCTCGCCGCATCGGCCCGGACGGAGCCGAGGAGCGGTGGGAGTACGACGGGGAGGGCAACTGCGTCCGCCACACCGACCCGGCCGGCGGCACCACCTCGTTCGAGTACACCCACTTCGACCTGCTCGCCGCCCGCACCGACCCGGACGGGGTGCGCTACGAGTTCGCGTACGACGCCGAGCTACGCCTGACTCAGGTGACCAACCCCCAGGGCCTGACCTGGTCGTACGAGTACGACCCGGCCGGACGCCTGACCGCCGAGACGGACTTCGACGACCGCACCGTCACCTACACCCACGACGCGGCCGGACAACTGACCGCCCGCACCACCCCGCTCGGCGCCACCATCACCTACGCCTACGACGAACTCGGTCACCTGATCCGCAAGGACGCCGACGGCACCGCCACCGAGTACGAGCGCGATCTCGCCGGCCGTCCGATCCGCATAGCGAACCCCGACACGGAACTGATCTACCACCGCGACCGGCTGGGACGGGTCAAGACCGAACTGGCGGGTGGCCGCCCCCTGTCGTTCTCCTACGACGCCCTGGGACGGCGCACCCGCCGCGTCACCCCCAGCGGAGCGGTGTCGACCTACGCCTACGACGCGGCCGGCCACCGCACCACGCTGACCACCGGCGGCCACACGGTGGACTTCGCCCATGACGCCACCGGACGCGAAACACAGCGCCGCATCGGCGACGTCACCCTCGCCCAGGTCTGGGACCCGGCCGGGCGACTGACCGACCAGACCCTCACCGGCCCGAACACCCCCGGCCCCGTCCAGCAGCGCACCTACCACTACCGCGCCGACGGCTATCTCACCGGCGTCGACGACCTCCTGGCCGGCTCGCGCACCTTCGACCTGGACGCGGTCGGTCGCGTCACCACCGTTCACGCCCAGGGCTGGACCGAGACCTACGCCTACGACACGGCCGGCAACCAGACCCAGGCCGCTTGGCCCACCGGTCACGCCGCCGCCGAGGCCACCGGGGAACGCACCTACACCGGCACCCTGCTCACCCAAGCCGGACGCATCCGCTACGAACACGACGGCGCCGGGCGCCTGGTGGTGCGGCAGAAGACCCGCCTCTCTCGCAAGCCCGACACCTGGCGCTACGCCTGGGACGCCGAGGACCGCCTCACCTCGGTCACCACCCCCGACGGGACGGTCTGGCATTACCGCTACGACCCGTTGGGCCGCCGCATCGCCAAACAACGCCTGGCCGCGGACGGCCAGACCGTGGTGGAGCGGACCGACTTCACCTGGGACGGCCCGGTCCTCATCGAGCAGACCACCACCGCCCCCGACCTACCGCACCCGGTCACCCTCACCTGGGACCACGACGGCCTGAAGCCCGTCGCCCAGACCGAGCGCCTGATCGACGAGGCCACCCAGGCCGAGATCGACGCCCGGTTCTTCGCCATCGTCACCGACCTGATCGGCACCCCCACCGAACTCGTCGACGAGTACGGCCACATCGCCTGGCACACCCGCACCACCCTGTGGGGCACCACCACCTGGAACCGCGACGCCACCGCCTACACCCCGCTGCGCTTCCCCGGCCAGTACCACGACCCCGAAACCGGCCTCCACTACAACTACCTCCGCTACTACGACCCGGCCACCGCCCGCTACGCCACCCCCGACCCCCTCGGCCTGAAACCAGCCCCCAACCCCGCCACCTACGTCCACAACCCCCACACCTGGACCGACCCCCTCGGCCTCGCACCGGAGTACACGCCCGGAGACGGAATCTCGAACCGGGAACGTCCGCCGCTGGAGGGCGATACAAACTATATCGTCGACAACCCGAACGACTGGTCGGATACCATTACGGACATCGACAAAATCGAGGAGGGCGTACTATGGGAAGAGAAGAGCGCAACTGGAAACAACCCACGCATGGACATCGAAAAGTGGACGGAAAAGCACGTTTTCAAAAAACTCGACGCCTATGTCCGTGCCCGCTCACACCTTGACGGATGGGAAAATTCCCCCATTGGCTTGGACTTCACGACCCCGGGGGCAAACCCTTCATTCAGGAATGCCGTCGAAGCATCTGTCGAAACATGGCGACAGGGAAATCCTGGGGTTGAAGTAAGGATCAGGTGGAACGATTGAGTTGCTTTTTCCGGATCGGGGACAATGACGTCTGGAATCCAGCCAACTTCGTAGCCAAGGTTTTTCATGCAGAGGCCTTGGCGTTGGCTCAAGTTTTTGGCGTACCCTCCGGCCTGGGCCCTATCGTCGACGACGAGTGTCACATCGATGGCCAAACTTTCACCCGCTTCGTGATGACTCTCCTGCATGAGCATCGAAAGACCAATCACAGTGCCCTGAAATATCTGATCGAAGGGGTCATCGGAGTTGGCTTGGTGTTTCTCGAACGCGCAGGCGAAAGTGATGGAGAGGTTCCTCAGGACATCGGAGATTTCTGGGAGGAAAGGCGACGTTCCCTTTCGAGGAGAATGACACAGGGATGACGATCCCAAGGCGGCGCCGTTCAAGGGCCTGCCCGGCTTGATCACGTGACGCCGGGTATGAGTAGAGATTCTCTTTCACTCTATTTATTTGCAGGCCAAGGGGGTGTGGACGGCTTGGAAGGTGCGGCTGATGGATCAGGGTGAGCGGTAAGCTCTACACAGTGACGTTCCCTCAACGGCGATTATTTCCAGGTTCCGTTGAGGACGAGGGCGGCGCGGGTGATGTCGCCCATTCGGCCAGGGCTGAGGGTGACGCGCTGGAGGGTGCGCCAACGCTGCTTGATTCCGGTGGTGGTTCGCTCGCCCAAGGCTCGAATGCCGCGCGGGAGCCGGTTGTGGATGCGGGTGTCCGGCGCGAGCGAAGGGGCAATGTCGGGGTGCGGGCGGAACGGGGCGTGGATGCCCTTGCCGACGCCGCTGCGCTTCCCCGGCCAGTACCACGACCCGGAAACGGGCTGCACTACAACTACCTCCGCCACACGGAAAGAACTGGAAATGGAATACTGGAAAGTGGAGTGGCATCACGACTACACCGAAGAGCCTACCGTGCTCTACAGTGAAATAGGTGCCGACAGATACGAGACGCGGAAAATCCAGAGATACCGTGACGGCCGCCTCCTGAAGGCGGATGCCGAACACGAAACGGGGGATATCGGACTCGGTGAGATCCCTCTCGGACCCATTGAGGATGTGGCGGCGCAACCAGAGTTCTCCGCATTCCTGATCTCGCGGGGTGAATTCGAGAAACTCTGGCAGGAAGCCCAATG
The DNA here is from genome assembly GCF_009709575.1 of Streptomyces taklimakanensis. Lineage (NCBI taxonomy): Bacteria > Bacillati > Actinomycetota > Actinomycetes > Kitasatosporales > Streptomycetaceae > Streptomyces > Streptomyces taklimakanensis. The sequence goes on along the minus strand of NZ_WIXO01000001.1, from coordinate 4,723,160 downwards.
GTCGAAGAGGCGTAGAGCAACGCGTCCGTGAAGTGATCACGTTGTGGACACCCGTCCTGAGCAAGGAGTGTACTGGTCGGGTGGCGCAGGCATGTTTCGTCTTCGCCATCCGCATCGCCTTGCGCCGGAGGCGGGAAAGGCGATGCGGTCATCTGGTAATTCCGAACTTTCCGGAACCCTCCACGCCGGCTCGACGACCTCTCTCTGGCCCAGGTCTGGGACCACCACGGTCTGAAGCCCGTCGCTCGGACCGAGCGCCTGGTCGACGAGGTCACCCAGGCCGAGATCGACGCCCGGTTCTTCGCCATCGTCACCGACCCGATCGGCACCCCCACCGAACTCGTCGACGAGTACGGCCACATCGCCTGGCACACCCGCACCACCCTGTGGGGCACCACCACCTGGAACCGCGACGCCACCCCCGACCACCTGGGGCCGATGCATGAGCGTCCATGGACGAGGCCAGGAATTTCGCGGACCAAACCATCGCCGGGGCCGAACAGGAGAGGATACGGAAGTCCGGAAACTGGACACGCGTCACCGGTTCGGCAAGGAGCGGGTCCCGGAAATCCTCAAAAGCTCCGACGCGGTGCATCAGTTCCAGGGGAAGCGTGGGATCTGGTGCTCCGCGGGGGTGAGGACATCGTGGTCACCAAGTAACCCGGAACAGGCGGAGGCGGCGTTATCATCGCGTACGGTCCGTCTGGGGCCAGGAGGGAATCCGGTGTCAAGGCATTCGGCGGCTCGCCCGCAGGTCCCGGTCCGCCGGTGGTCCTCGGGGACACTGTGAACGGCAACGTGCCGGACGGTAGGAGCGGCACGATGGCTCCTGCCGACCGGATTCGGTGAGGTGGCACTCCCGTGAACATCACCTTGAACACCATGGACGTAGTGGTGACGGGTGTTCCGCTGCCTTTCGCCCCGCGCCTGGCCCTGGACGTGCCGCAGGTGATCGTCGGTGAGTTCACCAACAGAGCGGAGTTCGAGCAGCAGGCACACACCACCTTCGGCAGCCTGCAATGGCTGTGGTCGGGGGAGGACGACCTCCGGTTCGACAAGGAAAGCCGCGAACTGGTGGCCATCGGGCTCCACCTGCCGAACGAAGCCGCTCCCGCGAAAGCCGCTGTCCGTATCACCGGTGGGCTTCCAACCCGCCAAGGTGGGCTCCGCGCCACCGAGGTACGCGATTTCGGCATGCCGCAGGCAACAGTCCTGCAGTGCGACGCCGAAGCAGCCGAACTGGTCTGCCTGCGGGACTTGGCGGTCCTGGACGCGCCTGTGGAGGCGCGTATCGGTATCGCCCCCGGCTTGGCGCTACTTGTCCAAGGCGGCGCCGCCGTGGGATGGAGCCTGACCGATCCGGCACGCTACCTCACCAGCGGGTACACGACCCCCGACCCGGCCCCACCGTCTCCGGACACCCGGCAGCGTCTGGCCGAGTGCCTGACCCTGTTCACCCGTCCCCTGGTGGACGAGGTGATGGACAAGGAGTCGAACGCCTGGCACCGACTGCGTGTGACCGAGCGAGCCCTGCGCAGCCGGCGGGAGGACCGGCGCAGGGTCGAAATCCTCCACCGGCTCGTCGTCCGCGTGATCGAGGACCACGAGAGCTGGTGACGAGCACCGGTGCCGTGCGCGAGACAGGGCCGCCCCGGCCCGTGTCTCGCGTCAAAGGAGCGGCCGTCGGCCGGGAACCGGCCCGCCCCCGGCCCGCGGGGCGACGGGCGGGAGCGCGGCACGGTGCGGTGCCGTCAGGCCAGGCCGGCCACCAGGTCCGCGACCGGCTTGCGGCGGCCGGTGTAGAACGGGACCTCCTCGCGGACGTGGAGTCGGGCCTCGGAGCCCCGCAGGTGGCGCATGAGGTCGACGATGCGGTGCAGCTCGTCCGCCTCGAAGGCCAGCAGCCACTCGTAGTCGCCCAGCGCGAAGGAGGCGACGGTGTTGGCGCGCACGTCCGGGTAGCCGCGGGCCATCTTGCCGTGGTCGGCGAGCATCCGACGGCGGTCCTCGTCCGGCAGCAGGTACCAGTCGTAGGAGCGCACGAACGGGTAGACGCACACGTAGGCGCGGGGCTCCTCGTCGGCGAGGAAGGCCGGGATGTGCGAGCGGTTGAACTCGGCGGGGCGGTGCAGCGCCATGTTGGACCACACCGGCTCCAGGGCGCGCCCCAGCTTCGTGCGCCGGAAGAGGTTGTACGCCTCCTGGAGCGCGTCGGCGGTCTCCGCGTGCCACCAGATCATCAGGTCGGCGTCGGCGCGCAGCCCGGAGACGTCGTAGGTGCCGCGCACGGTGACGTCCTTGGCGGCGAGCCGGTCGAACAGCTCCTGGACCTCGTCCGCGTACCCGGCGCGGTCCTCGGGGAGCGCCTCGCGCAGGCGGAAGACCGACCAGAGGGTGTAGCGGATGACCTCGTTGAGGTCCTTGGCCTTCTTGCCCGCGTTGGGCGTCTTGCGGGGTTCAGCAGTCATACGGCCATTCTCACGCGCGCGCGCCGGGGTCCGATCACCGGGGCCCTCGGGAGCCCAGCACCTCGTCGGCGGCGGCGCGGGCGCTCGCGACGCAGGCCGGGATGCCCACGCCGTCGTAGGCCGCCCCGCACACCGCCAGGCCGGGCAGGTCGGCGAGCCGGCGGCGCACCCGGGCGACGCGCTCCAAGTGGCCGACGGGGTACTGCGGCAGTCCGTCCCGCCAGCGGGTGACGACGGTCTCGACCGGGTGCGCGCCGAGTCCGATCGCGGTGCGCAGGTCGGCCAGGGACGCCTCCACCAGGTCGGCGTCGTCGCGCTCCAGGACCCCCGCCTCCCCGTACCGGCCCAGGGAGGTGCGCAGGACGAACAGGTCCGGGTCCTGTTCGGCGGACCAGGTCCACTTGTTGGTCGAGAAGGTGGACGCCTTGATCGCCCGCCCGTCCACGGACGGCACCAGGAAGCCCCGGCCCTCCGGCACGCGCGTGAGGTCGGCGCGGCGGAAGGCCATCGTGACCAGCGCCATGGAGGCGTACTCGACCTCGGCCAGCTCCGCCGACGCCGCCGGGGACTCGGCGGCCAGCAGCCGGGCGGCGGCGGGGGCGGGGGCGGCCAGGACGACCGCGTCGGCGCGCAGCGCGCGCTCCCCCGCGACCACCGTCCACCCCTCCGGCGTGCGGCGCAGCTCCCGGGCGGGGGTGTCGGTGAGGATCTCCGCGCCCGCGGCGCGGCAGGTGTCGGCGACGGCGCCCGGCAGACGTCCCATGCCGCCGGCGATGCCCGTGAAGACGGGGCCGGTCCGGCCGCGCGCGGCGGACCGCTCCAGGATGCCGCGCACGGCGGCGAGCAGTGAGCGCTCCGTCCCGGCCGCCTCGTGGAGGGCGGGTACGGCGGCGCGCAGGGAGGTTCGGTAGGCGTCCCCGGCGTAGACCCCGCCCAGCAGCGGCTCCACGAGCCGGTCCACGACCTCGCGGCCGAGGCGGGCGGCCACGTACTCGCCGACGGCCGTGTCGTCGCCGACCTCGGTGGGCGGCAGCTCGGCGTCCTCGGCGGCGCGGGCGACGCCCTCGGGCGAGAGCACCCCGGCCAGGGCGGCCGGGTCGCCGGGCACGCCCATGACGTGGCCGGTGGGCATCGGGCGCACCGCGCCGCGGGTCCAGATCGCCGCGGTGCCGGCGGCGGGCGGCTGGAGGGCTTCGCCGAGTCCGGCGGCGCGGGCCAGCTCCAGGCCCTCGGGGCGGCGGGCGAGCATCGACTCGGCGCCGAGATCGACGGTGACGTCCGCGATCCGGCCCGCGCGCAGCTTGCCGCCGAGGCGGGAGGAGGACTCCAGGACGGTCACCCGTGCGCCGCCCTGGAGCAGGTGGTGGGCGGCGGCGAGTCCGGCGATGCCGCCTCCGACGACGATGACGTGCATGGCTCCACTCTCCCAGAAGCCCCCGAGCGACGGCGGACCGGCCCGGGACGGCCCACGGCGGCCCGATGTGATCTGCCGGCGGCCCGACCGTGACCGCTTCGCTACCGGATTCCGGCAACCCGCGCCCCGCGGTGCCCGTCCAACAACCGAGGGTCGAGGACGAGTTGGGGGAGACGATGGTCGGATCAGGTGGACGCGGCACGGTGGCCGGGGCCGCCGTGCTGCTGGCCGCCGCGCTCGCGGTGACCGGTTGCGGGGCGACGGGGGGCGGCGAGAGCACATCGGCCGTGGACCGGGGCGTGGCCGCGCCCGAGGCGGCCGATCGGGAGGCCGGAAGCGTCCGGGAGGACGCCGCGGCGGAACGGAACGCGGGACAGGACACGGCCGGGGAGCGGGGCGAGGACGGCGCCGGCTCGCAGGAGGCGTCCGCCGACGAGCTGCCCGATCCCGCCGCGACCCACATCGTCCGCACCGCGTCGCTGACGGTGACGGTGGAGGACGTGCCCGGCACACTGGCCGAGGTCCGCACGGCGGTGGAGAGCGCGGGCGGCTACGTCGCGGACGAGTCCACCGACCGCGATGCCGAGGGCCACGACCGCTCCCGGGTGACGCTGCGGGTGCCGCCGCGGGAGTACGACGACCTGCTGGAGGAGCTCTCCGGGCTGGGCGAGCTGGTGGAGCGGAAGGTCTCGGCGAAGGACGTCACCGACCAGGTGGTGGACGTCGAGAGCCGGATCGAGACGCAGAAGGCCAGCGTGGCGCGGGTCCGGGAGCTGATGGACGAGGCGGTGGCGCTCTCCGACGTGGTCTCCCTGGAGTCGGAGCTGAGCGACCGGCAGGCCGATCTGGAGGCGCTCCAGGCGCGACTGAAGTCGCTGCGGGAGCGCACCGGGATGGCGACGGTCACCCTGTCGCTGCACGAGCCGGACGGGGAGCCGGTCGCGGAGCGGAAGGAGGACGACCCCTCCTTCGGCGACGCCCTGGCGGCCGGCTGGGACGCCTTCGTGACGATGCTCCGCTGGCTCGCCGTCGTCCTGGGAGCATCGCTGCCCTTCGTCGCGGCGGGGCTGCTGGTGGCGCTGGTGTGGCGGCTGGTGCGCCCCCGGCTGCCCCGGCGGTCCTCGGGGGCCCACGGGGTGACGTCACCGCTCCCGGTGGCGGCCCCGCCCGAGACCGACGGCGACGACGCCGACGACGCCGACGACTCCGACGGCTCCGACGGCGGCGGGAACGACAGCGGGAGCGGCGGCGGGGAACGCGCCGGAAAGAGGTGACGCCGCCGCGGCGGCGAACCGGGCCGGTGCCCGTCAGCGCGCGGTCTGCTCGTGCACGTACTCCACGAGTCGGGTGAGGGCGTCGGGGTCGGTGTCGGGCAGCACTCCGTGGCCGAGGTTGAAGACGTGTCCGGGCAGGTCCCGGGCCGCGTCCAGCACCCGTCGCGCCTGGGCCTCGACGGCCTCGCGCGGCGCGAAGAGCACGGCCGGGTCGAGGTTGCCCTGGACGGCCTTGTCCGGGCCGATCCGGCGGGAGGCCTCGTCCAGCGGCACCCGCCAGTCCGCGCCGACGACGTCCGCGCCCGCCTCGGACATCGACCCCAGCAGCTCACCGGTGCCGACGCCGAAGTGGATGCGGGGGACGCCGTAGGGGGCGACGGCGTCGAAGACCTTGGCGGAGGCGGGCAGCACCGAGCGGCGGTAGTCCTCGGGGGCCAGCGCGCCGGCCCAGGAGTCGAAGAGCTGGACGGCGGAGGCCCCGGCCTCGATCTGCACCTTCAGGAAGGCGGCGGTGATGTCCGCGAGGCGGTCCAGGAGGTCGGCCCAGAGGTCCGGAGCGCCGTACATCATCGCCTTGGTGTGCTCGTGGTTGCGGGAGGGACCGCCCTCCACGAGGTAGCTGGCGAGGGTGAAGGGGGCCCCGGCGAAACCGATGAGCGGGGTGGCGCCCAGCTCCGCGGTGAGCATGCCGACGGCCTCGGTGACGTAGTCGACGTCGCCCGGCTCCAGCGGGCGCAGCCGCGCCAGGTCCTCGCGCGTGCGGAAGGGGTGGTCGACGACGGGCCCGACCCCGGGCTTGATGTCCAGCTCCAGGCCGATGGCCTTGAGCGGGACGACGATGTCGCTGAAGTAGATCGCCGCGTCCACCCCGTGGCGGCGGACGGGCTGGAGGGTGATCTCGGTGACGAGGTCGGGGCGCATGCAGGAGTCGAGCATGCCGATGCCCTCCCGCACCCGGCGGTACTCCGGCAGGGAGCGTCCGGCCTGCCGCATGAACCACACCGGGGTGTGCGGCACCGGTTCGCGGCGGCACGCCCGCAGGAAGGCGGAGTCCGCGGTGGCGGGGGGGATCTGGGCGGGGATGGTGTCGTCGGCGGTCACAACCAGAAGTCTCCCACGTGTCCCTACCCTCCGACGGCACCCGTTCCGCCTACGCTGCGGCCCATGGCAGCGGCGCGAGCACACCTGACGGACGGCACGGAGGGTCCCGGCGGTGAGGAGACCCCGCTCCCCTTCCGTCGGGCCGTGGCGGCACTGACGGGGTTCCGACCGCGGCCGGAGGTGCGGCTGGCCCCGCTGCCGGCGCCCCGGCGGCTGGCGCCGTTCGCGTACGCCCTGGAGGCGTCGGTGGAGGCGGACGGCGAGGAGCTGGCCGACGGCCGGTTCGTCCTGCTGCACGACCCGGCCGGCCAGGAGGCGTGGCGGGGGGTGTTCCGGGTGGTGACCCTGGCCCGCGCCGAGCTGGAGCCGGAGATGGCGACGGATCCGCTGCTGCCCGAGGTGACCTGGTCGTGGCTGACCGGTGCCCTGCGGGCGCGGTCGGTCGCGTACGCCGAGGTGGGTGGCACGGTGACACGGGCGGGCTCGGTCTCCTTCGGGACGTTGGAGGAGCGGGCGGCCTCGGCGGAGATCGAGGTCCGCGCCTCGTGGACACCCCTGGAGGGAGCCGGGGACGCGGCGCCGGGAGCGGCCGGGGCGAACGCGTCGGCCGCGGCGAACACCGTGGCCGGGCACCTGGGCGCGTGGTGCGACCTGCTCTCCCAGTGCGCGGGGCTGCCGCCGGAGAGCGGCGAGGGAGCGGCCGTCGTACCACTGCCGCAGCGCCGTGGCCCGCAGCCACTCTGACGGTTCCCCGGAACGGGTTGCGCGTCCGGTTTGTCGGAAATTTCCTCTCACTCATTCGTGATCGTTCCCTAAAGCCGGGCGGGGGTCCTGCCGAAGGATTCTGTGACCCTCACACAGGGGTCATCCCATCCCGACTTCCCCCCATAGTCGGCTTCCGTCCGCTCTCCACTCCCCAGGAGGCCCGGTGTCCGTTCTTCTTGAGCACCCCACAAGCCTGGTCGCCTACCGCCCGAACAAGCCGACGGCGATGGTCGTCGTCGCCGACCCTCGGGTCCGGTCCACCGTCACCCGCCACCTGTGGGCGCTCGGTGTCCGGGACGTGATCGAGGCGTCCTCGATCGCGGAGGCCCGTCCCCGCGTGGCCAACCCGCGCGACATCTGCGTGGCCGAGGTCCACCTGCCCGACGGCTCCGGCCTGACCCTCCTCTCCGAGACCCGGGCCGCGGGCTGGCCCAACGGTCTGGCGCTGTCGGCCGCCGACGACATCGGCGCCGTGCGCAACGCCCTGGCCGGCGGCGTCAAGGGATATGTCGTCACCGGCACCCGCGGCACCCCCGGCCACCACCCCGGGCGCCCCGGCGCCACCCCCATCGGCGCCACCGCCGCCGCCCGCATGCACCGCCGCCCGCCGGGCGCGCCCGGCCAGCCCAGCGGCTACCGCGAGCTGTCCGGTCGGGAGATCGAGGTGCTGCGGCTGGTGGCGGAGGGGCAGTCCAACAAGGCCATCGGCGTCTCGATGGGCCTGTCCGCCCTGACCGTCAAGAGCCACCTCGCCCGGATCGCCCGCAAGCTGGGCACCGGCGACCGGGCGGGCATGGTCGCCGTCGCCCTGCGCACCGGCATCATCCACTGAACGTCCACCGAGCCCACCGGGCCCGACGACCGTCCGCGGGAGGGCCCACCGGTCCGCGCCCGCCGACGAGCCTCTCCGTCGGACCCGCGCGGCTCCCGACCCGCTCCCGTTCCCCCTCCGATTCCCCCCGCTCCCTCGTCCTCTCCTCCTCTCCTTCCCCCCGACCCGTCGTGCTCCGGCCCGGCCCGGCCCCTCAGCGGGCCGGGCCGGGCCGGTTCCGCGCGGTGCGCGACGCGCGGCGACGTGACGTTCCGTCGGCGGACGCTGCGCACCACGTGCGCACGGCTACCCTTGTCGCGTGACCGACGCCCGAGAGACCTCCATAAGCAACGCGGTGCGGCCTCCCTCCCCGGAGGCGGGTCCGGGGCCGGTCCCCCTGCTGGAACCGCGCGAGGGCATCCCGCCCGTCACCACCACCCCCGAGGCCCTCGCCGAGGTCGTGTCCGCCTTCGCCGCGGGCCGGGGTCCCGTCGCCGTCGACGCCGAGCGGGCGTCCGGCTACCGCTACGGGCAGAGCGCCTACCTCGTCCAGCTGCGCCGCGAGGGCGCGGGGACCGCCCTGGTCGACCCGGTCGGCTGCCCGGACCTGTCCTCCCTCGGCGAGGCGATCGCGGACGCCGAGTGGGTGCTGCACGCCGCCACCCAGGACCTCCCCTGTCTACGGGAGACGGGGATGCTCCCGAGGAGGCTGTTCGACACCGAGCTGGCCGGGCGGCTCGCGGGCTTCGCCCGGGTCGGCCTCGGCGCGATGGTCGAGAACGTCCTGGGCTACTCCCTGGAGAAGGGCCACTCCGCCGTGGACTGGTCCACCCGCCCGCTGCCCGAGCCCTGGCTGCGGTACGCGGCACTGGACGTGGAACTGCTGGTGGACCTGCGCGACGCCCTGGAGGAAGAGCTGGAACGCCAGGGCAAGCTCGACTGGGCGCGCCAGGAGTTCGCCGCCATCGTCGCCGCTCCTCCCCCGGCGCCCCGCAAGGATCCCTGGCGGCGCACCTCGGGCATGCACAAGGTGCGCAGGCGGCGGCAGATGGCGGCCGTTCGGGAGCTGTGGACGGTCCGTGACCGGGTGGCGCGGCGCCGTGACGTCTCGCCCGGGAAGGTGCTCGGCGACACGGCCATCGTGGAGGCCGCGCTGGCCATGCCCACCAGCGCGCAGGCGCTCGCCGCGCTGCCCGGCTTCGGGCAGCGGATGGGGCGCCGGCAGTTGGAACAGTGGCTGGCGGCCATCCAGCGGGCCCGCGCCCTGCCCGAGTCCGAGCTGCCCCAGCCCGCCCTGGCGCCGGCCGGCCCGCCCCCGCCGAGGGCCTGGGCCGACAAGGACCCGGCCGCCGCCGCCCGACTCGCCGCCGCGCGTGCCGCGGTGACGGGGCGCGCGGAGGAACTGAACCTCCCCCAGGAGAACCTGTTGACGCCCGACACCGTGCGACGGCTGTGCTGGGAGCCGCCGCACGAGATCTCCGAGCCGGCGGTCGCGGAGGCGCTGCGCGCGCACGGCGCGCGGGAGTGGCAGGTCGAGCAGACGGCGCCGTTGCTGACGGCCGCCCTGTCGGCCGCCCCGCCGGAGGGCTGAACCGTCCCGCCCGACCTCGGGCCTCCTCTCGACAGCGCGGGACAGGAGGCCCGAGGGCCGGGAGTTCGAGCCCGAGGGCCGGGAGTTCGAGCCCGAGGGCCGGGGGATCGAGCCCGAGCGCCGGGGACGTCGGACTTCCGTTCGCGCGGCGGCGGCGCATAGGGTGATCACCCACTGACACCCCAGGGGGAACACAGGATGTCCTATCCGAACCAGCCGTACCAGCCGCAGCCGCCGAACACCTCCAACACCCTCAGCGTGGTCGGCATCGTGCTCGGCTGTGTCGCGTTCTTCTTCTGCCCGCCGCTCTTCGGCATCGCGGGGATCGTCTGCGGCGTGATCGCGAACTCCAAGGGCGAGCGGCTCGCCAAGACCGCCATCGGGGTCTCCGTCGCCGGCCTGGTCCTCGGGATGATCCTCGGTTTCTTCCTCTTCCGGAGCGTGTACGGAGCCTGACGGGGCCCTGCTCCGTCTACCGGGCCCGCCCCCGTCGGGGGCGGGCCCCTCGTCTCGCCGTCCGGCGATTCGGGTCCGCGCGGCGCGCGGGGAGTGTGACGTGCGACTCCCTCGGAGAGGCACCTGTCACCCAGGGGTTACCGACAAGTAGCATGGGCTCCGGGAAGCGCGCCGTACGGCGTACCACCGCACCCCTGGAGGAGAGCCAACGTGCCTCGTACCGCTAGGGACGTCGTCTTCGTCGACGGCGTCCGCACCCCGTTCGGCAAGGCGGGCCCGAAGGGCATCTATCACGAGACCCGCGCCGACGACCTGGTCGTCAAGTGCATCCGGGAACTGCTGCGCCGCAACCCGAGCCTGCCCCCGGAGCGCGTCGACGAGGTCGCGATCGCCGCGACGACCCAGATCGGCGACCAGGGCCTCACCATCGGCCGCACCGCGGGCATCCTGGCCGGTCTGCCGAGCACCGTGCCCGGCTACTCCATCGACCGCATGTGCGCCGGTGCCATGACCGCCGTGACGACCACCTCCGGGTCGATCGCCTTCGGCGCGTACGACGTCGTGGTCGCCGGCGGCGTGGAACACATGGGCCGTCACCCGATGGGCGAGGGCGTGGACCCCAACCCGCGCTTCGTCTCCGAGAAGCTGGTCGACCAGTCCGCCCTGTTCATGGGGATGACCGCGGAGAACCTCCACGACCGCTTCCCGCACATCACCAGGCGGCGCGCCGACGAGTACGCGGTGCGCAGCCAGGAGAAGGCCGCCAAGGCGTACGCCGACGGCAGGATCCAGGCCGACCTGGTACCGGTCTCCGTCCGTCGCACCGCCGAGGCGGCCGAGTCCTCGGGTGGCGAGGCCGGCTGGGGTCTGGCCACCGCCGACGAGCCGATGCGTCCGGGCACCACCCTGGAGCAGCTCGCGGGCCTGAAGACCCCCTTCCGTACCCACGGTCGGGTCACCGCGGGCAACGCCGCGGGCCTCAACGACGGTGCCACCGCCTCCCTGCTGGCCGCCGAGGACGTGGCCCGGGAGCTGGAGCTGCCGGTCAAGATGCGCCTGGTCTCCTACGCCTTCGCCGGCGTGGAGCCGGAGGTGATGGGCATCGGCCCGATTCCCTCCACCGAGAAGGCCCTGGCCAAGGCCGGTCTGTCGATCGGCGACATCGACCTGTTCGAGATCAACGAGGCGTTCGCCGTCCAGGTGCTGGCCTTCCTGGACCACTACGGCATCGCCGACGACGACCCGCGCGTCAACCGGTACGGCGGCGCCATCGCCTTCGGCCACCCGCTGGCCTCGTCGGGCGTCCGCCTGATGACGCAGCTCGCGCGGCAGTTCGAGGAGCAGCCGCACGTCCGCTACGGCCTGACCACCATGTGCGTCGGTTTCGGCATGGGCGGCACCGTGATCTGGGAGAACCCGCACTGGGAGGGCAAGTGAGCAGCACCGCCGAACTTCTGAAGGGCGCCGCCGACCTCTTCCCGGACGAGGTCGTCACCACCGCCCACGTACGTCACCTCGACCTTCCCCAGGGCGCCGGCCGCTTCGCGCTGATCACCCTGGACAACGGCCACGACCACACCAAGCCGACCACCCTCGGCCCGCAGTCGCTGGCCAACCTGGACAAGGCGATCGACCAGGTCGAGGCCGAGGCCGCCAAGGGCGAGATCGTCGGCGTCGGCGTCACCGGCAAGCCGTTCGTCTTCGCCGTCGGCGCCGACCTCAAGGGCGTCGAGGTCATCAGGCGCCACGAGGACGCGCTGGCCATCGGCAAGGGCGGCCACGACGTCTTCAAGCGCCTGTCCTCCCTGGCCGTGCCCACCTTCGCGTACTACAACGGCGCGGCGATGGGCGGCGGTGTCGAGATCGGCCTGCACTGCTCCTACCGCACGGTCTCGCGGGCCATCCCGGCCTTCTCCCTGCCCGAGGTCTTCCTCGGCCTGGTGCCCGGTTGGGGCGGCTGCGCGCTGCTGCCCAACCTGATCGGCGCCGACCGCGCGGTCTCGGTGATCATCGAGAACTCGCTCAACCAGAACAAGCAGCTCAAGGGCCCGCAGGTCCACGAGCTGGGCATCGCCGACGCCATCTTCGAGGGCGCCGACTTCCTGGAGCAGTCCCTGATCTGGACCGCCTCGGTGCTCCGCGGCGAGATCGAGGTCGACCGTCCGGACGTCGACCGCGGTGAGGCCTGGGACCGGGCCGTCGCCCGCGGCCGCGGCATCGCCGACGCCAAGGTGCACGGCGCGGCCCCGGCCGCGTACCGCGCGCTGGACATCATCGCGGCGGCCAAGAACGGCGACCTGCGGCAGGGCTTCGAGGCCGAGGACCGCGCCCTGGCCGACCTGATCATGGGTGGCGAGCTGCGCAGCGGCCTGTACGCCTTCAACCTGGTGAACAAGCGCGCCAAGCGACCGGCGGGCGCCCCCGACAAGTCGCTGGCCCGCCCGGTCACCAAGGTCGGCGTGGTCGGCGCGGGGCTGATGGCCTCGCAACTGGCGCTGCTGTTCGTCCGCCGCCTCCAGGTGCCGGTCGTCCTGACCGACATCGACCAGGAGCGGATCGACAAGGGCGTCGCCTACGTCCACGAGGAGATCGACAAGCTCCTGCTCAAGGGGCGCGTGAACCAGGACACGGCCAACCGGCTGAAGGCCCTGGTCACCGGTGCGCTGGACAAGGCCGAGGCCTTCGGCGACGCCGACTTCGTGATCGAGGCCGTCTTCGAGGAGATGGGCGTCAAGCAGCAGGTGTTCGCCGAGGTCGAGGCGGTCGTGCCCGAGCACGCCATCCTCGCCACCAACACCTCCTCGCTGTCGGTCACCGAGATGGCGAGCAAGCTCAAGCACCCCGAGCGGGTCGTGGGCTTCCACTTCTTCAACCCGGTCGCCGTCCTGCCGCTGCTGGAGATCGTCCGTGCCGAGCGGACCGACGACGCCTCGCTGGCGACGGCCTTCGCGGTCGCCAAGTCGCTGAAGAAGACGGCCGTCCTGGTCAAGGACGCCCCGGCGTTCGTCGTCAACCGGATCCTCACCCGCTTCCTGGGCGAGGTGCTGCGCTCCATCGACGAGGGCACCCCCGTCGAGGTCGCCGATCGGGCGCTGGCGCCGCTGGGCCTGCCCATGTCGCCGATCGTCCTGCTGGAACTGGTCGGCCCGGCCGTCGCCCACCATGTGGCGGGCACCCTGAACGCCGCGTTCCCCGACCGCTTCGGCGTCTCGGAGAACCTCGGCCGCGTCGTCGGGGCGGGCAAGCGCAACCTCTACGTGTACGACTCCGGCAAGCCGGAGCTGGACCCGGAGGTCGCCGCCCTCTTCGAGACCGGCGACACCGTCCTGACGGAGGAGCAGGTCCGCGAGCGCGCCCTGAACGCGATCGCGGAGGAGATCCGCCTGATGCTCGACGAGGGCGTCGTCGCCGAGCCGCAGGACATCGACCTGTGCCTGATCACCGGCGCCGGTTGGCCCTTCCACCTGGGCGGCATCACGCCGTACCTGGACCGTGAGGGCGTCTCCGAGCGCGTCACCGGCAAGCGGTTCCTGGCACCGGGCGTGGCGAGCGTCCCGAACTGACCGGTCGACCGGTGCGGGAGGCCGCCTCCCGCACCACCGTCCCACGGCGCCCGTCCGCACCCCGTGTGCGGGCGGGCGCCGTCGGTGCCGGCCTGTCCCGCCCCTCCCCCGCCGGGGCGACCCGCCGGGAGCACGCTCGCGGGGCGTCCGGGGCCGGGCCCCGGCGGCCGTGACACCCTGGACGCATGATCGAACGCCCTCTGCTCGTCGTGGACGCCGCCAACGTCGTCGGTTCGGTGCCGGACGGCTGGTGGCGGGACCGGCGCGGCGCGGCCGAGCGGCTGCGGGACGCGCTCGCCGCGCGGGAGGGGGACGAGGAGATCGTGCTCGTCGTGGAGGGCGCCGCGCGCGGTGTGGGCCCCGTGCCCGGGGTGCGGGTGGTGGCGGCCCCCGGCAGCGGTGACGACCGGATCGTGGAACTGGTGGCCGCCGAGGGGCGAGGCCGGCCCTGCACCGTGGTCACCGCCGACCGGGAGCTGCGGGACCGGGTGCGGGCGCTGGGCGCCGAGGTGGCCGGGCCCCGTTCGGTGCGCTGAGCGGGGTCCGGCGCCCTAACGCTCCGAGCGGACGTACACCACCGCGCCGTCCACCCGTTCCACCCGCTCGTAGCGCGCCGCCAGGACGTAGCGCAGGGACGGCATCCGGGAGGGCGCGTAGGACCTGCCGCGCGAGTCGTCGACGATCACCTTCGGCGGGTCCTCGTCCAGCTCGGCGCGGAAGACCGGCCAGCTCCCCTCGACCCCGTACCGCTGGCCCACCCGGTGCCCGTCCCGCCCGCCGCTGAAGTTGGTGAGCAGTCCGGCGGTCAGGTAGCGGCTGGCGGGGGCGCGATCGGCGAACCAGTAGCTCTCCGGGTGCATGCCCCAGAACAGCACCTTCTCCTCCGGCCCCGCGTACCGGCGCGCGGCGTCCGCCACCCGTCGGACGTGATCCAGTTCCGTGCTGTCGGCCACCACGCCCCAGCCCAGGAACGCCGCACACGTCAGCGCGGAGCACAGCGCCGACCGGAGCAGCCGGTCGACGGGCAGCAGGTGGAGGGCGCCGGTGCCCAGCAGGACCAGCGGCGGCATCAACTGGAGGTAGTAGTGCCCGAAGAAGTGGAAGCCGGAGAGCACCGCCACCGCCGACGCCGCCGCCCACACCCACAGATCGGCCGTCAGGACGCGGTATCGGCCCGGCGTTCGGGCGCGCGCCACCGCCACCAGCGGCAGCAGCAGCCCCGCGCAGCCCACGGCCAGGATCGCGGTGTTGAGCAGGCCGCGGCCGAGCACGTGCAGTTCCGAACCGGTGAAGGAGGCGTACGAGCCGGAGCCGGTGATCGTCCAGAACACGAAGCCCCGCCACCCGGTGGCCACGGCCACCGCGGCCACCGGGAGGGCGAAGCAGGCGCCGAGCCGGGCCAGCGCCGCCCGCCGCCCGCCGCCCGGCGGCACCGCGCGCCACAACAGGAACACCGCGGGCAGCAGCACCGCGCCGCCGGTCTGCTTCACCAGGAAGGCCCCGGCCACCGCGAGTCCGGCCGCGCCCCAGCGCCGCCGGTCGGCGCACCAGACGGCCGCCGCGGTGAACGGCAGCGTGAAGACCTCGAAGTTCGCCGCCTGGGCGTCCTCGGGATTGAGACCGACCGAGACCAGCACGTACAGCACTCCGGCGGTCCAGCCGGCCCGCTCGCCCCAGCGGCGTCGGGCGATGGAGGCCAGCAGGGCGGCGGTCGCCGCCACGGCCACGACGGCCGCCGCCTTCAACGGCCACAGCGACGCGTCGCCGAAGACGGCGAACGCCCCCTGGTACAGCCAGGGCAGCAGGGGCGGCTTGCGGTCCACGACGGTGTCGTAGAGCACCCCGCCGTCCGCGAGCATCCGGGCCTGGGTGGCGAGGAAGCCCTCGTCGGGGTTCCACAGCGGGCGCCGGAAGGACGGGATCCGGGTGAGCGCCGCCAGCAGCCCGAGCACCGGGAGCAGCCACGGCCAGAACGGGCGCGGCCGGGTGGTGGGCCCGGACGGCGGCCGGTGGACGACGGCGTCGGCCGATCGGCGGTCGCGGGAGCCCGGTACCCACGCGGTCCTGGGCGGTGCCGGACTGGCGGCCCGCACCCGTACGGACGTCCGGGTCGGATCGGAGGCGGTCGGCATGGGCTACAACCTATCCCGGCCCCCTCGGCCGTCCTGCGGGCACCACGGGGCGCGGCGCGTCCGGGGACGGGTGCGGAACCGTGCCGCCCGCTCCGCCCGGGGAGGCCGGGCGGAGCGGGCGGTCGGACGATCGGGAAGGGGAGGCGCGTCGGGGCCGGTGCCTCAGTCGCGGGCGGCGCCGGCGGCCCGCTCCTCGGCGTCCTCGGAGCCGTACCGGCCGTCGAGCTTGGCGACCAGTCCGGTGACCTGGCGGGCGATGTCCGGGGCGGTCAGCCCGATCTCGGCGAGCACCTCGTTCCGGGAGGCGTGGTCGAGGAACTTCGGCGGGATGCCGAAGTCGCGCAGCGGCACGTCCACGCCCGCGTCGCGCAGCGCCTGGGCGATCGCCGAACCGACGCCGCCCGCCCGACTGTTGTCCTCGACGGTGACCACGACGCGGTGGCGGGCCGCCAGCGACGGCAGGGCCTTGTCGACCGGCTTGACCCAGCGCGGGTCCACCACGGTGGTGGAGATCCCCTGCTTGTCGAGGAGGTCGGCGACCTCCAGGCACATCGGGGCCAGCGCGCCGACCGAGACCAGCAGCACGTCCGGCCGGCCCGCCGCGGCGTCGCCCGGATCGCGCAGCACGTCCATGCCGCCGGCGGTGCCCACGGCCGCGACCGCCGGGCCCACCGCGCCCTTGGAGAAGCGGACGACGGTCGGTGCGTCGTCGATCTCGACGGCCTCGCGGAGCTGGGCGCGCAACTGGTCGGCGTCGCGCGGCGCGGCGATCCGCAGGTCGGGGACGACCTGGAGGATCGACATGTCCCACATGCCGTTGTGGGAGGCGCCGTCGGTGCCGGTGACTCCGGCCCGGTCCAGCACGAAGGTCACCCCGCACTTGTGCAGGGCCACGTCCATCAGCACCTGGTCGAAGGCACGGTTGAGGAAGGTGGCGTAGACGGCGAAGACCGGGTGGAGCCCGCCGGTGGCCAGGCCCGCCGCCGAGACGGCGCCGTGCTGCTCGGCGATGCCCACGTCGTAGACGCGGTCGGGGAAGGTCTCGGCGAACTTCTGCAGGCCCACCGGCTGGAGCATGGCGGCGGTGATGGCGACGACGTCGGAGCGCTCGTGGCCGAGCTTGACCATCTCCTCGCCGAAGACGGAGGTCCAGTCCAGGCCGGCGGCCGCCACCGGCAGGCCCGTGTCGGGGTGGATGACGCCCACCGCGTGGAAGCGGTCGGCCTCGTCCTGGACGGCGGGCTGGTAGCCGCGGCCCTTCTCGGTCAGGCAGTGGACGATGACCGGGCCGCCGAAGCGCTTGGCGCGGGTCAGGGCGGACTCCAGGGCCGCTATGTCGTGGCCGTCGATGGGGCCGACGTACTTCAGGCCCAGGTCCTCGAACATGCCCTGCGGGGCGATGACGTCCTTGATGCCCTTCTTGGCGCCGTGCAGGGTCTCGTACAGCGGCCTGCCGACGACGGGGGTGCGGTTGAGCAGTTCCTTGCTGCGGGCCAGGAAGCGCTCGTAGCCGTCGGTGGTGCGCAGGGTGGCCAGGTGGTTGGCCAGACCGCCGATGGTGGGCGCGTAGGAGCGCTCGTTGTCGTTGACGACGATCACCAGGGGACGGTCCTTGGCGGCGGCGATGTTGTTCAGGGCCTCCCAGGCCATGCCGCCGGTCAGCGCGCCGTCGCCGATGACGGCGACGACGTGGTCGTCGTGGCCCAGTACCTGGTTGGCCTTGGCCAGGCCGTCGGCCCAGCCCAGCACGGTGGAGGCGTGGGAGTTCTCGATGACGTCGTGCTCGGACTCGGCCCGCGAGGGGTAGCCGGACAGGCCGCCCTTGGCCCGGAGCCGGGAGAAGTCCTGGCGCCCGGTGAGCAGCTTGTGAACGTAGCTCTGGTGGCCGGTGTCGAAGAGGACCTTGTCCTTCGGGGAGTCGAAGACCCGGTGCAGGGCGATGGTCAGCTCGACGACGCCCAGGTTGGGCCCCAGGTGGCCACCGGTCTTCGAGACCGCGTCGACGAGGAAGGTCCGGATCTCCCGGGCGAGCTGGTCGAGCTGTTCGGGGGTCAGCCGGTCGAGATCGCGCGGTCCCGTGATGCGGGTCAGCAGAGCCACCCGTGCCTCCTTGCTGGTCGAGCCGTACGGGCTGGTGCCGATCCGACGAGTCTAATGTTCCCGCCACCCGACCGTGCGGGGGGCGCCTCCTTCCCGCCGGTCCGACGGTACCGGCCGGACGACGAACCCGCACCACACGGCGGTGCCGGACCCCGTCGCGAACGCGGGGCCCGGCACCGGGCGGGTCGTGGCCGTGGACGGCGGCCGGACGGACCGGCCTGGCGGCCGCGGCGTCAGGTGCGGCCCGCGGAGCGCTGGGTGCGGCGGGAGACCGAGTCGATGACGACCGCGGCCAGCAGCACGGCTCCGGTGATCATGTACTGGACGGCGGCGGCGATGCCCAGCAGGGCCATGCCGTTGGCGATCGAGCCGATCACCAACATGCCCAGCAGGGCCGACCACACCGAGCCGCGCCCGCCGAAGAGGCTGGTGCCGCCGATGACCGCCGCGGCGATGGCCTCCATCAGCAGGTTGCCGGTGCCCGCGCCCTGGTTGGCCGCCAGGATGCGGGAGGCGATCATCAGTCCGCCGAAGGCCGCCATGGTGCCCGCGATCGAGAAGACCGAGACGCGGACGAGTTCGACGTTGATGCCGGCGCGGCGGGCCGCCTCGGTGTTGCCGCCCAGCGCGAAGACCTTGCGGCCGTAGGAGGTGCGCCGGAGTACGAAGTCCAGCGACACCAGCACGACCAGGAAGATCAGCAGCGCCAGCGGCATGCCCCGGTACTGGTTGAGCATGTGGGCGGCGCCGAAGGCCAGGACGGCCAGGACCGCGGTGCGCACCACGATCTCGCTCACCGGGCGGGCGGGGACACCGGCCGCCGTACGGCGCCGGGCGCCGAGGAACTGGGTGGCGAAGAAGACGCCGACCGCGACCGCGGCGGTGCCGTAGGCGACGGAGATGTCGGTGAAGTAGTGGTTGGAGAGGGTGCCGACCAGGCCGTCGCGGTCCAGGTTGATGGTGCCGTCGGTGCCCAGCACCTTCAGCATCAGACCGTTCCAGGCGAGCAGGCCCGCGAGGGTGACCACGAAGGCCGGGACGCCGATCCTGGCGAAGAAGAAGCCGTGGAAGGCGCCGACCGCCGCGCCGGTGAGCAGGGCCAGGGGGACCGCCAACCACTCGTTCACGCCGTTGTTGACGGCGAGCACGGCGAAGACGGCGGAGGCCAGACCGCTGACCGAGCCGACCGACAGGTCGATCTCGCCCAGCAGCAGCACGAAGACGATGCCGACGGAGATCAGGCCGGTGCCGACGATGTAGACCGACAGGTTGGAGAGGTTCTCGGCGGAGAGGAAGGCCGAGTCCTGCAGTTGGAAGATGCCCCAGATGATGATGAGGCCGACGACGACCGGGACCGAGCCCAGCTCGCCGGTGCGCATCTTCCGCTTGAAGTCGCTCCAGTAGCCCGCGAGGCCCTCCTCGCGCACCAGCAGCCTGGGGTCGACGGTGGGCGCGGCGTTCCTGGCGGCGCCGTTCCCGTCGCCGTCCGCCGCCCCGGTCCCGGCGGTCGCGCTGGTCGGGGTCTTGGAAAGGTTGGTCTCACTCACGGTCGGCTCCCCGCGGTACGCGCCTTGCGGCGGGTCACGGCGTTGTCCGTGGCGCCGGTGATGGCGGAGATGATCTCTTCCTGCGATGTGGTCGCGACGTCGAAGACGCCGTTGTTGCGGCCGAGTCGGAGCACCGCCACCTTGTCGGCGACCGCCTTGACGTCCGCCATGTTGTGGCTGATGAGGATGACGGCGTGGCCGCGCTCGCGCAGTCGCTCCACCAGGTCGAGCACCTGGGCGGTCTGCTCGACGCCGAGGGCGGCGGTGGGCTCGTCGAGGATGACGAGCTTGGGCTCGCCCAGCATCGAGCGGGCGATGGCGACGGTCTGCCGCTGGCCGCCGGAGAGCGAGGCGACGGGGATGCGGACGCTGGGGATGCGGATCGACAGAGTGTCGAGCAGTTCCCGGGCGCGGCGCTCCATCTCGATCTCGTCGAGGACTCCGGCACGGATGATCTCGCGGCCGAGGAACAGGTTGCCGACGACGTCCAGGTTGTCGCACAGGGCGAGGTCCTGGTAGACGGTGGCGATGCCCAGGTCCTGGGCGTCGTGGGGGCGGTTGACCTCGACGGGCCTGCCCTCCCACTCGAAGACGCCCTCGTCGGCGGGGCCGACGCCGGCGATCGTCTTCACGAGGGTGGACTTTCCGGCGCCGTTGTCGCCCACCAGGGCGACGACCTCACCGGCGTGGACCTCCAGATCGACATCGGTGAGCGCCTGGACGGCTCCGAATCGCTTGGAGATTCCGCGCAACGCCAGTACAGGCGTAGCGGACACGTGAACCAACTCCTAGGACGGTACGGGGTGGTGGGGATCGTCCGGTGCCCGCGCCCGGGGCGGGGGGCCGGGGGGCGCGGGCACCGGAGGGGTCGAGGGGCCGGGTGCGGCTCGGTTACAGCAGACCGGCCTTCTCGCACGCCGCCTTGTACTTCGGCGTGCAGATCTCCTCCACCTCGTAGAGGCCGTCCTTGATCACGGTGTCCTCGAGGTTGTCGATCGTCACCGAGATCGGCTTGATCAGGGTGGCGGGCACGCCCTTGGTGGTGGCGCTGTCGACGGTGGTCTCCGCCTTCGGGTCCTCGCCGCGGCCCAGGGCCACGGCCATCTCGGCGGCGGTGTACGCCTCGGGCTGGAACGGCTTGTAGACCGTCATGAACTGCTCGCCGGCGACGATGCGCTGGACGCCCGCCAGCTCGGCGTCCTGACCGGTGACCGGGGGCAGCGGGTCGACGCCGGCGCCCTTGAGGGCGGTGATGATGCCGCCCGCCATGCCGTCGTTGGCGGAGTAGACGCCGACGATGTTCTCCTTGCCCAGGGAGGCGAGGGCGCCGTTCATGTTCTTGTTGGCCTCGTCGGGCTTCCAGCCGGTGGTGTCGTAGGACTTGCCCACCTTGACCTTGCCGTCGAGGACGGACTTGGCGCCCTTCTTGAACATGGCGGCGTTGGGGTCGGTCGGCGACCCGTTCATCATGACGATCTGGCCGCTGTCGGCCTTGTCGCCCAGCTCCTCCAGGAGGGCGTTGGCCTGGACCCTGCCGACCTCCTCGTTGTCGAAGGAGGTGTAGGCGGAGATCGGGCCCTCGGCGAGGCGGTCGTAGGCGACGACGGGAATGCCGGCCTCGTCGGCCTTGGTGACCGACCCGGCGATGGACTTGGCGTCCACCGCGTCCAGGATGATCACGTCCACCTTCTTGGTGATCATCGAGTTCATCTGCTGCTGCTGGGTCGAGGCGTCTTCCTTGGCGTTGACGTAGCTGACCTCGCAGTCGGAGCAGAGCTCCTTGACCCGCTTCTCTATGAGCGGTCTGTCGAAGTTCTCGTAACGGGCCGTCTGGTCTTCCGGCAGCAGCAGGCCGATGGTCAGCGGTCCGTCCTTCTTCTTCTCGCCGCCGCCGGAGCCGTCGTCGCCTCCGGCCTCCTTGGCGCTGCCGCAGGCGGCGAGCGAGACGGCCATGGCGGTCGCGGCCACGGCCACGGCGGCACGACGCAGATGCGTGTTCATCCAGAACCTCCCTGACGAGGCCGCGTCACTGCGGCCGAGGTGGCTGGAAGTCAACTCGGAGTCACCACCTGCCGTCAAGAAGTAAATTCTTAACGAGACAGCAACGATGCCATGCGTGAACAAGATGAACGCAGCGTGGCTGATGACGGCCGCATGACGATCACATGACGGCCGCGCATCGGTACCGGAAAGGCACGAAACGGATGTGGGAGCGCTCTCCGACCACCGGCGGGCGTCCCGCTGTTCCTCCGGCCCCCGGCCGGCCGTTCACGGCTCGCACATCACCTGCCCGTCGTCCATCCGTCGTCCCCTCGTGAACCAACTCTCGCCGGGGCCCGGTCCGCTCCCACCGGGCCGGGCCCCGGCGGCGCTCAGACCCCGACCGACGTCACGGCCGCGGGCACCGACCCGGTGGCGACCGGCGAACCGTCCAACAGCGTGGAGTCGCCCATCTCGCTCAACACCAACGCCAGGGCGCCCAGCACCTCCGCCCGCCCGCCGAGCGCACCGGGCACCACCGTCAGCCGTCGGGCCGCGCTGGGAATGGCGTAGCGCGAGACGGAGTCGCGGATCGGGTCGAGCGCCAGCTCCCCGGCCTCCGCCAGGTCGCCCCCGAGCACGATCCGGCTGGGGTTGAGCAGGTTGCACAGGTTGGCGACGCCACTGCCCACGTGCCGCCCGACGTCGGTCACCACCCGCCGGCAGCCCAGGTCGCCGGCCCGGGCGAGCCTGACCACCTCGGTCATGGTCAGGTCGGGGCCGTGGCTGGAGTGCAGCAGCGGCAGAACGTAGCGGGCCGCGGCGAACGTCTCCAGGCAGCCGCGGTTCCCGCAGCGGCACACCGGCCCGGACTCGTCCAGGGTGATGTGGCCGATCTCCCCGGCCGTGCCGCCCGGCCCCCGGTAGATCCGCCCGTCGATCACCAGTCCCGCGCCGACACCGCTGGCGACCTTGATGTAGGCCAGGTCGCGCGCGCCGCGCCCGCTGCCCCACACCAGTTCGCCGAGCGCGCCGAGGTTGGCGTCGTTGTCGACGTGCACCTCCACGCCCAGCCGGGCGGCCATCTCCTCGCGCGGGTTGGCCCCCGCCCAGCCCGGCAGGATGGCGGTGGAGCCCAGCGCGCCGGTCTCCACGTCGATGGGGCCGGGCACGCCCAGGCCCATGCCGATGACCTTCTCGCGGCCGAAGCCGGTGGCGGTGATCAGTCGCTCGACGAGTTGCTCGGCCCGGTCGAAGCCCTGGGGGGCGGAGGCGTCCACGTCGATCGGCTCGGACTCCTCGGCGAGCACCTGGTGGGCCAGGTTGCCGATGGCCACCCGGAGGTGCGAGTGGCCGAAGTCGACGCCGACGACGATCCCGGCGTCGCCGGAGAGCGAGACGCTGCGGGCCCGACGGCCTCCGGCGGAGGTCGGGGTGACCTCGACGGTGCCGTTGTCCTTCAGCTCCCGGACGATGTTGGAGACCGTCGCCGCCGACAGTCCGGTGGTGCGAGCGATCTCCGCCTGGGTGAGCGAACCCGCCATGCGCACGGCTCGTACCACCCGCTCCAGATTGGCCCGGTGCAGAGAGGACTGCGACCCCGGAGTCTCCACGACTCAACCACTCCCGCCTCAACGGGCGGCTCGACGGCCCACCCGTTCGACCGCTCCCACCCACCCGGGCGCGGCTTGTCTCCAACACGTGAACTCCAAGGACAGCCTGAACCGTTATCTCCCGTCAAGACCTTGAGCGGGGTGGACGCTCGGCGCGTGTTCCGGACGGAGAGTGATCACAGGGTGGCTTCACGGCACCGCTTCCGGTGCGGCGGAGCCCCTTCCCGTCGCCTTTTCCGTGTCGTGGCCGGCGCTCCGGCGAAGACCCGCGCCCGCCCCGACCACCGGAGCGGTGGCGGCGGCTCCGAGTCCCACGTGATGGACGCGGGTCGGTACGGCCGCTACGCCGCGGTCACCCGGTACACCAGGGGCCGGGTGCGTGAGGTTCGGCGCGACCGTCGACAGCGGCGGGCAGGGAGGTTCCGCCGGCGGAGGACGCACCCCCTGGGGGACCGCGACCGACGTCGCGGTGGCGGTTCCGGTGCGCTCGTCCGTCGACCGGTCGGCGGACGAGCGCACCGCGGGGCGGGCGGGTCACGTCACTTGACGGCGCCCGCGGTGAGTCCCTCCTGCACCTGGCGCTGGAAGACCATGTAGACCACCAGGATGGGGAGCATCGCGATGGTCAGACCGGCGAAGAGGGCGCCCCAGTCGCCCTGGTACCCCTGGTTCACGGACAGTTCGGCCAGCCCCTGGGTGAGCAGGGCCTTGTCCTCGTCGGTGGAGTTCAGCGCCAGGGGCAGGAAGTACTGGTTCCACTGCCCCAGGAAGTTGAAGATGCCGATGCTGATCAGCCCCGGCTTGGCCATCGGCAACATGACCTGGAAGAAGATCCGGCTGTGCGAGGCCCCGTCGATGGTGGCCGCCTCGGCGACGCTGCCGGGCAGCGTCCGGAAGAACGAGGTCATGAAGAACGTCGTGAACGGCAGCGAGTAGGCGATGTAGGCGATGATCAGCCCGTGCCGGGTGTCCAGCAGCGAGAAGTTGTCCATCACGAAGAACAGCGGCACGACCGCCAGGATGATGGGGAACATCATGCCGCCCGCGAACAGCAGGTAGACGACCCGGTTCCCGGGGAAGGTGTACCGGGCGATCACATAGGCGGCCATGGAGCCCAGCAGCATGGTGCCGGGCAGCGAACCGGCCAGGACGATCAGGGAGTTCAGGGTGTAGGTGCCGATGTTCGCCTCGGACCAGGCGTTGGCGAAGTTCTCCAGGCTCAGCGCCGAGGGCCACCCGAAGGGGTTGCCGGTGATCTCGCCGGACTCCCGGAGCGAGTTCACCATCACCCAGACCAGCGGCCCCGCCGCCATGACCACCCACAGCACCAGGAAGGCGCCGGAGAAGACGTTGAGGGTGCCTCCCTTGCCGTGCTTCCTCCTCGGCCCCTCCCCGGCTCCTCCCACCGGCCGGCCGGGAGCCGTGGCGGCCTCCTCCACGGGCGCGGGTTTGGTTGCGCTCACTGCTCGGCCTCCCCGTTCATGTCAGTACTCGATTCGTTCGCGCCGGCCGAACAGCATCATGACCGCGGCGAAGACCATGGTGACGACCAGGAGCACGACGCCGACGGCCGTGGCGTAGCCGGCCTGGCCGACGTCGAACGCCTTCTTGTACAGGTAGACCGGCGTGACCAGGGTGGAGTTCCCGGGCCCGCCCTGATTGATCGTCATGATGTGCACGATGGCGAAGGCGTCCAGGGCCTGGATGCCCATGTAGATCCATCCGGTGTGCACGGTGTCCCAGACCAGCGGAAGGGTCACCCGGAAGAAGGTCGTGGAGCGTCCGGCCCCGTCCAGCAGGGCCGCCTCGTGGATCTCCCCGGGCACGGATCCCATGGCCGCGGAGAACAGGACCACGTAGAAGCCGACGAACATCCAGCAGAGCACGAACAGGACGCACAGCAGGGCGATGTCGGGGTTCGCCAGCCAGTTCCGCGCCAGCGACCCCAGACCGACCGACCGCAGGACCTCGTTGATCGGGCCGGTGATGGGGTCGAACATCGCACCCCAGACGACCCCGACGATCGCCACGGAGAGGACCTGCGGGAAGAAGTAGACGATCTTGTAGAACTTCGCCCCCCGCACGCCCGAGAAGGCCTCGCCCCTCCGGCGCCGTCCGCCGGCCTGCAGCATGAAGGCGAAGAACAGCCCGAGCCCCAGGGTCACCACGGGTGCCACGACCAGCAGCAGGACGCTGTGCCGGATCGACGCCCAGAAGTCGGAGTCGTCCAGCATCCGGGAGTAGTTGTCCAGGCCGACGAAGCCGAACCGACTGCTGTAGCCGGACCAGTCGGTCAGCGAGTAGTAGAAGGCCTGGAGGAACGGCGAGATCACGAAGATCCCGTAGACCAGCAGCGGCACCGACAGGAACCAGCAGACGAAGCGGTACTTGTCGATGCTCCGGTAGCGCCGGTCGTTCTTCACCCCCGCCGGGGTGAGGCGGGGCGGCAGCACGAGCGCCGCCGCGAGCAGCAGGCCCCTGCCGGGGGGCGTCTCCGCTCGCCCCCGGGGTGTCGGTACCGCGGTGTCCCTGTCCGCCGCCCGGACGTCGTTCGCCATGCCGCCCCGCTCCGTATCCGCTGTTGACCCGTCCGGACGCCGCGCGCGACGGATCAGGTGTGCTTGTACTTCCTGATGGAGTCGTCCTCGCGCGTCTCGTCCGTCGCCCGCTGGCACCGTTCGACGGCCTCGTTCGGGGTGATGTCACCGGCCATCATCGCCGCCATGGCGCCGCCGATCCTCTCCTTGTGGAGCTGGAGGTACCAGTCGTGGATCCGTGGGGTGACCACGTTGTCGCCCGCCTCCTCCAGGACCTTCATGGCCGAGGCGAGCCCGGGCCGGAGTTCGAGACCCTCGGTCGCCCCCTTGACGCAGGACAGGGCGGAGACCAACCGGGTGAAGTTCTGCGCGGACTCCTTGCCGAGCATGATCCGCAGGAACTCCATGCCGCCCGGCACGTTCCTCGCCTTGGCCGGGACCATGAAGGGCTCGCTGGCCTCGGCCCATATCGTGCCGAAGGGCATGGCGTCCGAGGAGTCCAGGCCGGTCGGCGGCGCCACGGCCATCTCGAAGTCCGCGGGCGTGGTCTCCTTGGCCTCGTTCTCCACCCAGGAGCCGTTGGGGATGAACAGCGCCCTGCCCTTGTTCCACTGGGTCTGCGACTGGATGTGGTCGATCCCCGGAGTCCCCTTGAGGACGTAGCCCTTGGCCTGGAGCTCGTGGTAGGCCTCGAAGGCCTTCTTGACCGACTCGTGTCGCCAGGCGTCCGGTTCCAGGTTGTCGATCGCCCTGATGACCTCGCGTCCGCCGATCTTGGCGATGAACGGGTACATCGCGAAGGTCAGGTAGTACGGGTACTTGCCGGCGTAGGTCCACCCCGCGAGGCCCTGCTTCTTGGCCTTGGCGCAGACCGCGAGCATCTCGTCCCAGGTCTTCGGGTACTCGACGTCCAGCCTCTCCAGCGCCGTCTTGGAGTACCAGGTGCCGTAGACGGTGTAGGAGTAGTTCAGCTGGTACATCTCCTCGCCGCCGAACCGGCCCTTCTCGATCGTGCCCGGCATGAGGGTGTCCCGGACCTTCCGGGTGGGGTCGTCGAGGGACGGAGCGTCCAGCAGCGGTCCGAGGTCGGCGACCTGATCGTCCTCTATCAGCGAGGCGATGTCCATGTTCTCGCCGCCGGAGTTGTTGATGACGTCCGGGGGGTTGCCCTTGACCATCCGCGGCTGCATCTTGGTGCGGATCTTCTGGGTCGCGGAGTGCTTGACCCGGCCGTAGTCGCGCTCGTAGACCTTCTCGGCGTCCAGGGCGTACTGCTCGCCGTAGCCGCCGTTGAAGATCACGACTTCCAGCGGCGCGCTCTTGTTGACTCCGAGCGGGTTCCGGTCCGTCTTCTCGGCCTTCTCCACCTTCTCCTGGCCCGCTCCACCGCCGCTGGCGCAGGCGGAGAGCACGCCCATGGCGGGAGCTGCCACCAGACCCGCCGCGGCGGCCCTCTTGATCAGATCACGACGGTTGACGTCGGTGGATCCCATGCTCAGGTCCTCGCCTTCTCCAGGACTCCGGCGGTGTCCTGGAACCGCCGGGCACCGCTGATGAGTTGAAGCTGAGTTGTACGGAGGTGCGCCGGGTCCGTGGTTGCGCGGGTCCTTCCCGACGCCCGTCCTCCCGGGGCCCACGACCCTGTCTTCTCATATGACCGCTCGGACGCCGACAGGTATAGTCCACTCCCCTTCCCGGAGGCAAGATCGGTGCGCGTTCGGGTGCCAGTCTTTCCCGAGTTGAGACCTGGGGGAAACGCGGCGGCGCCGCACCTCCCACCAAGGGAGGTACGGCGCCGCCGTCACGGGGTGAACGCGTCCCCTCCGGCCCCTCGCGGGGCCGGAGGGGACGCGCGCGTCACTTGCGGATCAGGGACCGCAGGACGTACTGCATGATTCCGCCGTTGCGGTAGTAGTCCGCCTCGCCCGGGGTGTCGATCCGGACGGTGGCGTCGAACTCCACCCCGGTGTCCGTGGTGACCTTGACCGTGCGCGGGATGTCGCCCTCGTTGAGCGCGGTGATGCCGCTGATGGAGAAGGCCTCCTCACCCGTCAGGCCCAGCGACTCCGCCGACTGCCCCTCGGGGAACTGCAGCGGGAGCACGCCCATGCCGATCAGGTTGGAGCGGTGGATGCGCTCGTAGCTCTCGGCGATGACGGCCTTGACGCCCAGCAGCGCGGTGCCCTTCGCCGCCCAGTCGCGCGAGGAGCCGGAACCGTACTCCTTGCCCGCCAGGACGACCAGCGGGATGCCGGCGGCCTGGTAGTTCTGGGAGGCGTCGTAGATGAAGGAGACCGGCCCGCCCTCGACGGTGAAGTCGCGGGTGTAGCCGCCCTCGGTGCCCGGTGCGATCTGGTTGCGCAGCCGGATGTTGGCGAAGGTGCCGCGGATCATGACCTCGTGGTTGCCGCGGCGGGAGCCGTAGCTGTTGAAGTCACGACGGGCCACGCCGTGCTCGGTGAGGTACCGGCCCGCCGGGGTGTCGGCCTTGATGGCGCCGGCCGGGGAGATGTGGTCGGTGGTGACCGAGTCGCCCAGCTTGGCCAGGACGCGGGCGCCGGAGATGTCCTGCACCGGCTCCGGGTCCATGCCCATGCCCTCGAAGTACGGGGGCTTGCGGACGTAGGTGGACTCCGGGTCCCACTCGAAGGTGTCGCCGGTGGGCACCGGCAGCGCCTGCCACTGGGCGTCGCCGGCGAAGACGTCCTGGTAGGAGGTGGAGAACATGTCCTCGCCGATGGCGGAGGCGACGACGTCGTCGACCTCCTGCTCGGAGGGCCAGATGTCCTTCAGGAAGACGGGGTTGCCCTCCTTGTCCGTGCCGAGCGGCTCGCGGGTGATGTCCACCTTCATCGAGCCCGCGATGGCGTAGGCCACCACCAGCGGCGGGGACGCCAGGTAGTTCATCTTGACGTCGGGGTTGATCCGGCCCTCGAAGTTGCGGTTGCCGGAGAGCACCGAGGTGACGGCCAGGTCGCCCTCGTTGACGGCCCGGGAGACCTCGTCCGGCAGCGGCCCGGAGTTGCCGATGCAGGTGGTGCAGCCGTAGCCGACGAGGTTGAAGCCCATCTTGTCCAGGTACGGGGTGAGACCGGCCCGGTCGTAGTAGTCCATGACGACCTTGGAGCCCGGGGCCAGGGTGGTCTTGACCCACGGCTTGCGGGTCAGGCCCCTCTCGACGGCCTTCTTGGCCACCAGCGCGGCGGCCACCATCACCGACGGGTTGGAGGTGTTGGTGCAGGAGGTGATGGCCGCGACGGTGACGGCGCCGTGGTCCAGCTCGTAGGTCGTGCCGTCGGGGGCGGTGACGGTGACCGGGTTGGAGGGCACGTCCTCGGCCGGGCCGTCGGTGTGGTGCGGGGCGCCCGAACCGTTCTCCTGGTGGCCGTAGGCCGGGGCGTCGGAGGCCGGGAAGGACTCGGCGCTCGCCTCGTCCACCGGGGAGGCCACGCCCTTGGGCTGCTCCTGCGCCGGGACGCCCGGCTTGCGGGCCTCCCCGCCGGTGACGCCGGCGGAGACGTAGTTGCGCACGTCCTTCTTGAACTGCTCGGCGGCCTCGGCCAGCACGATGCGGTCCTGCGGGCGCTTGGGGCCGGCGATGGAGGGCACCACGGTGGAGAGGTCGAGCTCCAGCTTCTCGGAGAAGTCCGGCTCGGCGGCCGGGTCCAGCCACAGGCCCTGCTCCTTGGCGTACGCCTCGACGAGGGCGACCTGCTGCTCGGAGCGGCCGGTCAGGCGCAGGTACCTCAGGGTCTCGTCGTCCACCGGGAAGATCGCGGCGGTGGAGCCGAACTCCGGCGACATGTTGCCGATGGTGGCGCGGTTGGCGAGCGAGGTGGCGGCCACGCCCTCGCCGTAGAACTCGACGAACTTGCCCACCACACCGTGCTCGCGGAGCATCTCGGTGATGGTGAGCACCAGGTCGGTGGCGGTGGTGCCGGTGGGCAGCTCGCCGGTCAGCTTGAAGCCGACGACGCGCGGGATGAGCATGGAGACCGGCTGGCCGAGCATGGCGGCCTCGGCCTCGATGCCGCCGACGCCCCAGCCGAGCACGCCCAGACCGTTGACCATGGTGGTGTGCGAGTCGGTGCCCACCAGGGTGTCGGGGTACGCCCTGCCGTCGCGGACCATGACCACGCGGGCCAGGTGCTCGATGTTCACCTGGTGGACGATGCCGGTGCCGGGCGGGACGACCTTGAACTCGTCGAAGGCGGTCTGCCCCCAGCGCAGGAACTGGTAGCGCTCGCGGTTGCGACCGTACTCCAGGTCCACGTTCTGCTGGAAGGAGTTCGGGGTGCCGAACTTGTCGGCGATCACGGAGTGGTCGATGACCAGCTCGGCCGGGGCCAGCGGGTTGATCTTGGAGGGGTCGCCGCCCAGCTCCTTGACGGCCTCGCGCATGGTGGCCAGGTCGACGACGCAGGGGACGCCGGTGAAGTCCTGCATGATCACGCGGCCCGGCGTGAACTGGATCTCCCGGCTGGGCTGCGCCTGGGAGTCCCAGCCGCCCAGGGCCCGGATGTGGTCGGCGGTGATGTTCGCGCCGTCCTCGGTGCGGAGGAGGTTCTCCAGGAGGACCTTCAGGCTGTACGGGAGGCGAGCGGAGCCCTCCACCTTGTCCAGCCGGAAGATCTCGTACGACTCGTCGCCCACCTGCAGCGTGCTGCGGGCGTCGAAGCTGTTCGCCGACACGACAGTCTCCTTCGGTGCATGAGTTTCGCGCGTACCACCGCGATCCTGCCGCCCGGGGCCGCGGCCCCCTCGCTCAGGTTCACCTAACCCGGACGGGTCGGTGGACGCGGCGGCGGTACGTCTCTCGGTAGATATCTCGATGTCGAGATAACTCTAGTACATGGCCGCTCCGCGGTCATGCCCCGCCCGAGGTCCGGGGTACCCGCGCCCCGGACCCGACGACCGGACGACACGGAGGACACGGAGGAGGCGACGGAGGGGCGACGGGACGGCAGGGCGACGAAAGGGCCGCGTTCCCCGTCCCTCGTCGGGCAAAAGAGTGAAAGTAAGAAAAAATCAGGAAAATGCCACCACCGAAACAGTGCGCATCTCATATCTGAGATAACATCACCCTCATGACCGACGACTACCTCATGCGTATCGGCAAGCTCATCCGTGACGCCCGTCAGCACCGCGGCTGGACCCAGGCCCAACTGGCGGAAGCACTGGCCACCAGCCAGAGCGCGGTCAACCGCATCGAGCGCGGCAACCAGAACATCAGTCTTGAGATGATCGCCCGTATCGGTGAAGCTCTGGACAGTGAGATCGTCTCACTGGGCTACTCCGGTCCGATGCACCTGCGCGTCGTCGGCGGCCGCCGCCTGTCGGGCGCCATCGACGTCAAGACGAGCAAGAACGCCTGCGTCGCCCTGCTGTGCGCCTCCCTGCTGAACTCCGGACGCACCGTGCTGCGCAGGGTGGCCCGCATCGAGGAGGTCTACCGGATCCTGGAGGTGCTGAACTCCATCGGGGTGCGCACCCGCTGGATCAACGACGGCGCCGATCTGGAGATCGTCCCGCCGGCCGAACTCGACCTGGACGGCATCGACGCCGAGGCCGCCCGCCGCACCCGCAGCATCATCATGTTCCTCGGCCCGCTACTGCACCGGATGGACCACTTCCGCATCCCCTACGCGGGCGGCTGCGACCTGGGCACCCGCACCGTGCAACCGCACATGAGCGCCCTGCGCCACTTCGGCCTGGAGGTCACCGCCACCGAGGGCACGTACCACTCGGTGGTGAACCGTTCCGTCCGCCCCACCCGCCCCATCGTGCTGACCGAGCGGGGGGACACCGTCACCGAGAACGCCCTGCTGGCCGCCGCCCGGCACGACGGCACCACCGTCATCCGCAACGCCTCCTCCAACTACATGGTCCAGGACCTGTGCTTCTTCCTGGAGCAGTTGGGCGTGCGGGTGGAGGGAGTGGGCACCACCACGCTGACCGTGCACGGCGTGGCCCACATCGACCGGGACGTGGACTACTCCCCCTCCGAGGACCCGGTGGAGGCCATGAGCCTGCTGGCCGCCGCCGTGGTCACCGAGTCGGAGCTGACGATCCGCCGGGTGCCGATCGAGTTCCTGGAGATCGAGCTGGCGGTGTTGGAGGGGATGGGCCTGGACCACGACCGCGGCGCCGAGTACCACGCCGACAACGGCCGCACCCGGCTGGTCGACCTCACCGTGCGCCCCTCCAAGCTGGAGGCGCCGATCGACAAGATCCACCCGATGCCGTTCCCCGGCATCAACATCGACAACGTACCGTTCTTCGCGGCCATCGCCGCCAGCGCCCAGGGCAAGACCCTCATCCACGACTGGGTCTACGACAACCGCGCCATCTACCTGACCGACCTCAACCGGCTCGGCGGGCACCTTCAACTCCTGGACCCCCACCGCGTCCTGGTCGAGGGGCCCACCCGCTGGCGCGCCGCCGAGATGATGTGCCCGCCGGCGCTGCGCCCGGCCGTCGTGGTGCTGCTGGCGATGATGGCGGCCGAGGGCACCTCGGTGCTGCGCAACGTCTACGTCATCAACCGCGGATACGAGGACCTGGCCGAGCGGCTGAACTCGGTGGGCGCGCAGATCGAGATCTTCCGCGACATCTGAAAGGTCTCAGAAAAAGAGTGAGCCTTTCCAGTCTGACGGTGCTGGCCGCGTGTTGGACGGATCGGTGGAACGACGAAGCTCCTGGTAGACGGGTTCTCGACCAAGATCGCCCGTAGCCACCAGGAGCTTCGCGTGCTTGTCTGTCCGGCGAGGGGAGATCGGGACCCGATGGCGTCGGCTGACCGCCAACCGTCAGGCTCTCCTCGCCCTGGCCCATCTGCGATGCGGTGACACCTACGCCCAGCTCGCCGCCGGGTTCGGTATCGGCGTCGCAACCGTGTACCGCTACATACGCGAGGCCGTCGATGTGCTGGCCGCCCTCGCACCCACCCTGGCCGAGGCGATGGACATCGCCCGGACCAAGGCGTTCGTGATCCTGGACGGCACCCTGCCGCCATCGGGCGGCTGCTGTGGGCCTCACCGGCCCTGCCCGGATCGACCCACGACCTGACCGCCGCCCACACCCACGGCATCGTCGACGCGCTCACCGACGCCGACCTCAAGTGCTGGGCCGACAAGGCGTACCAAGGTGCCGGTGGTTCCATCCGAGTACCCTTCCGCGGCCGCCGCCTCAAGCGGTGGCAGCGCCGGCACAACAGCACACATGCCAAGATCCGCTCCGCTGCCTCGGCGAGCAGGCCATGGCCACGCTGAAGGGCCGGCGGCTCCTGCGCAAGCTGCGATGCTCCACGTGTGGGTGCGCAGGCACCAGCCGGCCGGCCGAGAGCCCGTGACGACGGGAGACGGAGACCGGCCTTCGGCGGGTCCCGGACAGGGGATCCGCCGAAGGCCGGGGCATCGGGCGGCGACGAGCCGTGGCACGGTCCTCGTCGGGCCTCATGGCGATCACCACAACCGGCCCGAACACCCGCGCGGTCGTTCGGGGGCGAGGGCCGGGCCGGTGCCCGTGCGATGAGGCAGCAGCCCGGCCGGTGGTCCCGGGGAGGGTTTTCCGTCACTGAGCACCCCTCACGCGTGACGGCCCGGGAGGAGCGGGGCGGCGCTCGCGCGCCCCGCTCGGTGGCAGGATCGTCGTCCGCGACCGGTGCGCGGGGCAAACGGGGGCAGACGCGAATGTCACTTTCCCGGCGGTCGCCGGGCCGCTTTGTGCGGTGTTTGGCCGCGCTTTGAGCCGCCGCCCGCAGCATGGGGACGTGGCCCGGCGGCCACCACGTCGGATTGCGAGGCAGGAGAGTCGAATTGGGCAGCGAGTGGTTCCGAACGTACGCTCCGGCCGGGTTGGCACCCGGCGACACAGGCTCACGGGCACGGCTGGTCTGCTTCCCGCACGCCGGTGGCTCGGCCAGCGCCTTCGTGCCGTTCGCCCGGCTCCTGGCGCCCGTGTGCGAGGTGCTGAGCGTGCAGTATCCGGGGCGGCAGGACCGGCGGCTGCAGGAGCCTGTGCCGGACGTCGGACGGCTCGCCGACGCCCTCGCCGAGGAGGTGGTCCGGCACGTCCCGGAGCCGTACGCCTTCTTCGGGCACAGCATGGGCTCCGTCGTCGCCTACGAGACGGCCCGCCGCCTGCAGGCGGGCAGCGCCCCCGCCCCGGTGCGGTTGTTCCTGTCCGGGCGGGGCGCGCCCGCCGCCGAGCCCAGCCCGCACGACAGGCTTCGCACGGACGACGAACTGCTGGCGGCCGCGGCCCGGTTGGGCGGCACCGCACCCGATCTGCTGGACGATTCGGAGGTGCGGGACATGGTCTTGCCGGCGTTGCGGGCCGACTACCGCGCCCTCGCCGACTACCGCTGGGTCCCCGGGCCCCGCCTGGACGTTCCGTTCACCGTGCTGGTCGGGGACAGCGACCCTGTGGTGACCGTCGCCGAGGCCGCCGCCTGGGAGGACTTCACCGCCTCGGGCACCGAGTTCCGGGTCTTCACCGGCGGGCACTTCTACCTGAACGACCACATCGACGCCGTCGGCCGGACCGTCACCGCCGCGCTCGCCGCACCGGGCCGGCAGCCGGCGCACGCCGGGTCCCCGAGCGCGGGTACTGGGGCGTGGACCGGATCATCCGCCGCCCCGGGTGACGTGCCGTCGGGGCAGGGTGGCCCGTGGCAGTGACGTTCTCCCCCGAGCCGTACGGTGCGGAGGTCACCGTCTGGCCCGACGTGTGGATCGGTGCGGTGGCCAACTCGACGGGTGCGCCGCCGCCGTACACCCGAAAGACGGAAGCGGGCCGCCGCGGCATCGGCCGACGGCGGTCGGCTGACGGGGGCGGGGCGGGTGCCGAGGAGGCCTTGCTGCGTGCCGCCCGCGCCGCCCGGCAGCAGTCGGGTGTGCCGGAGGGAGAGCTGGACCTCGTCATCCACGCCCCGGCCGGGGACGCGGGCGGGTCGGACGGCACCGCCGCCGCGGTGGTGCGCGGACTCGGGTGTCCGCGAGCCACCGCCTGGGAGGTGCGGCGACCGGCCGGCGGCCCGCTGGTGGCACTGCACTTGGCGGCGCAGTACGTGTCGGGGCGGGCCCCGACGTCGCTGACCGCCTTGGTCACCACCGCGGACAGGGGTCCGGCACTCTCGGTTCGGCCGTCCGCGAGGCGGGCGACCGGGCTCGTACTGACGGCATCGGCGGGCGTGGCGCGCGTGCTGGCGACCGCCCTGCTGGGCGGCGGCCCGCCCCACGGATCCCTGCTCCGCTCCGACCTCGCCTGGCGCGTCCCTAAGCGGCGGACGCCCCGCCGACGCAGGGGAGGTGATCGCCCTGACGCGGCCGTGGCGGTCGGGCTCGGGGAGCGACAGCGCGAGGTGGCGCGACAGGCGCTGGTCGCCTGTGGGCGCGCGACGGACGACGCCGTACGGTTCCTGCCACCGCCGACCGAGAGCGAGCCTTCACGCGATGAGCAGCTCGGTGCCCTGGCCAGGCGGTTGGAGCAGACGAGACCCCGGCACCGCGAGACCCTCGTGCTGGTCGGCGGGGACGCGGACGGCGTCGTGTGCGCCGTCCTGGAGCTGCCGTCCGTAGTTGGATGGTCGCTCTAGTTACACGCATGATCTTTTAAGTTCTTGACCAGATCTTACCCCTCACACATGGACATCCGGACATACTCCAGTGACCAACACCCAAGTTCGCCCGCTTTTGTTCCATAATAAAAAGCTTTTCGAGCTGTACAAACAACTGTGCTGATGATTTCTTGAGGGCTGATCGAACGCCCAGCGAAAAGGACGTTCGTTCTAGTCGGCGTCAGGCGATGCGGTGGGGGGCCCAGCGATGTGGCATGCAGAAGCGCATGCGCGTACGGCACGAGGACCGTACGTACCGACATCACTGATCAACGAAGCGGGCGATGACCTGTTCGCCTCCCTGGTGCGCAGCGGGTACCGGCCCAAGGCCGAGCGTTATGTGCGATCCCTGCTGGACGCGCCGGGACCGAAGACCCTACGGGCCGTAGGCGCCCAGTGGGGCGGCGCTGCGGCCGCCCAGCGGGTGCACCACTTCATCACCGCGTCCCCGTGGGACTGGCGACCGGTACGGCGGGCCCTCGCCCGGTACACACTGCGGACGCTGTCGCCGCAGGCTCTGGTGGTCGCCCCCGCCGTCCTCGGGCGCTCGGCCCGCCTGCAGGGACCGGGTCCGCAGGCGCTGGGGGCCTGGCTGACGTCGGCTGTGGGAACCGTCCCCGTGGACTGGTACCTGATGCCGTTGCGACGGTTCGGCGGCACGGCCGGCGGATGTCTGTCCGGCCGCGCCCCGACGGCCACCGGCGACCCGCACCTCCTGGATGCGGTGACCGACGCCATCGGCCTGCTGCCGCCCTGGGACGGCCCCGTCGTTGTCGACGCCGATGTGCTCGACGCTCCCGCCCTCGCCCACCGGCTCGGACGGCACGGGCATCGTTTCCTCATCCGGACCGCCCCCGGCACCGCGCTGTGGGCCCACCGGAGCCTGCTCCCACGGCACGACGCCCCGGCGCGCACGGCCGCCGAAATCGCCGATGCGCTGAGCGGGCTGCGGCGCCCCGTCGACCCGCGCGGCGCGCCCGTGACAGCGGTGGCCGTCCCGGTCGTCACCGGCCCTCCCTCCCCCGGGCTGCTGCTGCTCGGGGAGTGGGAGAGCGCGCGGCGCCCCCGCGCGCTGTGGCTGACCAACATCCGCTCCCTGTCCCTGCCGGCGCTGGTCCGCCTCGCCCGACTGCGGGGCCGCGTCCGGCAGGAAACGGCCGACCTCACCGAACCACTCGGCCTGCGCGACTACGCCGGGCGGTCCTACTGCGGCTGCCACCGCCACCTCACCCTCGTCTCCGCAGCCCAGCTCCTGGCCGTCGTGCACAGGTCGGCCGAGAGCCCACCGCGTCCCCGCCCCGCGTGACCCCGTGCCGCGGCCGGCCGGACGACGGACCCCGGCCCCGGAACGCGCCCCCACGTCCATCTCCCGCTGCACCGATTCTGCGGAAACCCCACCTGACCCCCGACATGAGCACCGGCCGTACCGGAACAGGAGCGTGCGTTGTGAAGTTCAGGCTCAGCGGACCTTTCGAAGTCGTCACCGACGACGGAAGGGTACACGCGCCCAGAGCCCCCAAGGTCTCCCGGCTCCTGGCCGTCCTCGCGCTCCAGCCGCGCACCCCGGTCGCCGTCGGCACCCTCGTTCGCGAGCTGTGGGGCGACGACCCCCCGGCCGGTGCCCCCCGGACCCTGCAGACCCACGTGTACCACGCGCGCAGGATGCTGGCCGACCTGCCCTGCCCGCCCGGCCGCCCGCTGCTGGTGACCGACAGTCCGGGCTACCGGCTCGACGTGGACGACGCCGACGTCGACGCCCGCGTCTTCGAACTCCTCGTCCGCCGCGCGCAGGGCGAGCGGGACGCCCAACTCCTCGACGCCGCCTCCCACCATGTCACCCAGGCCCTGAACCTGTGGCGCGGGCCGCTGCTGAGCAACCTGCCGGTCGGCGCGGTCCTCGCGGGCCGCACCGTCTGCCTGGAGGAACTGCGTATCCGTGCCCTGGAGCTACGCGTGGAGATCGGCGCGGCGCGGGGCCGGTCCCGGCACATGCTGCCCGACCTGCGCGCCCTGGTCGAGGAGTACCCGCTGCACGAATGGTTCCACGGCCAGCTCATCCAGGCGCTGCACCAGGTGGGCCGCCGAGCCGAGGCCCTGCGGGCCTACCGCAACCTGTACGCCGTCCTCCGCTCCGAGCTGGGCCTGGAACCCTCCGCCGAGCTGAGACGGCTGCACGCGGAGATCCTCGGCCAAGCCCCTGCCACCGAGCAGCGCCGGACGGCCCGCGAGGCCGCCTGACCGCCGTACCCTACCCGTCGTCGACACGACCTCGCCCATGCGCGCAACACCGTGCGGCAGGGCCGCCCAGGGGCCGCGAGCGGCACAGGCCCACCACCTGTGGAGCGGCTTTGACCGTCCTTTGCACCCACCGAGACCAAGGGGCCGGACGATGGCGTCCGAGCTCCCGCTGGTGACCGGGGCCGTCATCCGACGACTCGGCCCCGGTCCGAGCCACCGTGTGGACATCCGTGCTGCATCCAAGGGGGAAGCCATGCAATTTCGCATACTGGGTCCGCTGGAAGTGACTGATCAGAACAAACCGGTGGTGCTCCGCGGCACCAAGCAACGGGCCACCCTCGGGTTCCTGTTGCTGCAGGCCAACCGGGTGGTGCCCGTCAGTCAGTTACTGAACGCACTGTGGGGCATCGACGAGGCGCCCACGACGGCACGCAAGATCCTGCAGAACGCGGTGTACGGCATTCGCGGGTTCCTGTCCCCCCGGTCCGCCTCCTCGCTGCCCGACACCTACGCCCAGACCCGCCCGGCCCTGCTCACCCAGCCCGCCGGCTACATGATGCGTGTGGCACCCGAGCACGTGGACGTGCACCGCTTCCACCGGCAGGTGGCCCAGGGGCGGGAACAGCGGACGCAGGGGGCGCCGGAACAGGCGGCGGCGCTGCTGCGCGAGGCGCTCGCCCTGTGGCGCGGGCCCGCCCTCGCCGACCTGGTGGAGGCCGGCATCGACTGGCCGGAACTGGCCGCGCTGGAGAAGACGCGGCTCAACGTCATGGAGGACTACTTCGACGCCCAGCTGGCCTGCGGACGCCACTACGAGATCATGCCCGAGCTGGAGACCATGGTGCAGGCCGAACCGCTGCGGGAGAGGTCCTGCGGTCAGCTGATGCTCGCCCTGTACCGGTGCGGGCGGCAGGCCGACGCCCTCAACGCCTACACCCGGGTGCGGGCCGAACTCGTCGAGAACCTGGGGCTGGAGCCGGCCCGCGAACTGCAGGACCTCCAGCAGGCGATCCTCACCCAGGACCTGTCGCTCTCCCCCGGCCGGGGCAGCCCGCTGCTCGAACCCGGCGGCGAGGCGGAGACCCGTGAGAGCGTCCACGGGAGCGTGATCACCACCGCGCCCGCCACACCGCCCCGCCCGGCGCCCGCCCGCACTCCGGCACCGCGTCCCACCGACCCCACCCGCCGCAGCGTCGGCATCCTGTCCGTGCGCACCCGGCTGGCGCCTTCGATGGGCAGCGGCGCCCGGGAGAACCTCGACGACCTCCTGGACGGCACCAGCCTGATGGTACGGGAGCAGATCGAGCGGTTCGGCGGCAAGGTGACGGCGTCCATCGGGTCGGTGTCGCTGGCGCTGTTCGGCCTCGACAATCCGGCGGAGGAGGACCTGAGCCGGGCCGTGCTCGCCGCGCTCGCCATCCGCGAGATGCTCGACATCGGTGCGGAACCCGCCCGGCTGGCGGTGAACGCCGCCGTGACGACGGGCGACGTGCTGCTGCGCTACGGTGACCCCGGCGACGCGCCGACGGTCGTCGGCACCGCCCTGGACGAGTGCCACGCGTTGCTCTCCGCCGTGCCCACCGGCGAGGTCTGGGTCCACGAGAAGGTGTGCCGCGCCACCGCCGGCACCATC
Organism: Streptomyces taklimakanensis; assembly: GCF_009709575.1. Taxonomy (NCBI): domain Bacteria; kingdom Bacillati; phylum Actinomycetota; class Actinomycetes; order Kitasatosporales; family Streptomycetaceae; genus Streptomyces; species Streptomyces taklimakanensis. Next base: position 4,684,318 of record NZ_WIXO01000001.1, on the reverse strand, counting down.
GCCTACCGCAAGCTGGAGGAGGCGCCCCACCTGTGGCAGGTGACGGGGCGCCGGCGGCCCACCGCCGACCGGTCGGATGGCCAGGACGCGGGACAGACCTGGGAACTTGACGTGCTGTGCGGTCTGGTGCGGCGGACCTGGCACCGGTCGGTGCCGCACCTGGTCACCGTTCTCGGCGAGGCGGGCAGCGGCAAGAGCCGGCTGCTGGACGACTTCCGCAGATGGACCGCGCACCAGCCGGACGCGGTGCTGTTCCTGACCGGGCGCACGCCGTCGGCACCCGACGACGACTCGCTGCGGGCGCAGGCGGAGATGCTGTCCGCCTACTGCGGCGTCCGCCCCGGCGAGGACGGCACGGCCGCCCTGGTGCGCAAGGTGCGACCCCTGTTCCGGTCGGAGCGGGACGCGGAGTCGATGGTGTCCCGGCTCGCGCCGCTGGTCGGCGGGGCGCCGGAATCGGCCGACGGTGTCACCGACGACGACCGGCTCACCGACACCCTGCACGCCTGGCACACCTTCTTCCAGAAGGTGGCGCGCCGCAGACCGGTCGTCCTGGCCCTGGAGGACCTGCACTGGGCCTCGGACCGGGTACTGGAGGCCATCGAGGAGTTCGCCAACTCCACCCGCCTGTGCCGGCTGTTCGTGGTCGCCGTCGCGGGTCCGGAACTGCTGCTGCGCCGGCCGTCGTGGGCCGGTGGGCGGCAGCACGCGACCACGGTGACCCTGGACCACCCCGAACGCGTCACCACCGAACACCTGGTGGAGTTACTGCGGTCCGCCGCCAGTAACTAGAACACCGCATCCGCCCGCCCCCTCCCGGGCTCCCCCTCTCGATCCCCCGACCCCTGGTTCCTCGGTCTGTGTCACGGGCGCGGGCCGGCCGTCGCCGCCGGCCCGCGCCGACGCATGCCCGCACGCCGTCCCGCCGGAACAACGGAAGCATCCGAAGAGCGGCGCTCCACCGCCCGGTCATCGCGCGGGAATCCATTCCACGGTAATCGGACGACCGGCTTTCCCGATGACCTCACCGTGACTGACCGCTGGTTTCCCCAAGCACAGGATGTCATGACGACAAGGAGCGCCATGAATGCGGAAACCGCAGTACCCGAACTGGCCGAACCGAATCTGCGCCGGCTGCTGGGCACCGCCGGACTCGACGTCGAGTACGTCTCCGGGGAGGGAAACGTCCTGCACCGCCGCACCGCGGACGGCTCGCTGACGCCCGTCCTCGACCTCGCCGGCGGCTACGGTTCCCTGGTCCTCGGCCACAACCACCCCGAGATCGTCGCCCGGGCCCGGGAACTACTCGACGCCCGTTCGCCCGTGCACGCCCAGTTCTCCTCCCACCCGTACGCCAACGAGCTGGCCACCGAGCTGAACCGGATCATCCACCGCGAACTCGGTGTCTCCGAGCCCTACTACGCGACGTTCGCCAACAGCGGCGCGGAGGCCGTCGAAGCGGCCGTCAAACACGCCGAGCTGGACCGGGGTCTGCGTCTTTCGAGCATTCTGGACACCATCGCCGCCCGTGCCGAGGAGGCGCGGACGGCGGTGCTCTCCGGTGCGGCGACGGTGCCCGCACCCGTCTACGAGCGGCTGGGGGTGACGCGTCCGGCCCGTGACGAGGACGGCGTCGCGCTGCTGATCGCCGAGGCCGAGCGGCGCAACACCGCGGTCGCCGGGCGGGCACCGGTGCTGCTCGCCCTGGAAGGCGGTTTCCACGGCAAGCTGATCGGCAGCGTCCAGCTCACCCACAACGAGGGCTACCGGGCGCCGTTCGCCGCGCTCGGCCTGCGGACGCGGTTCGTGCCCATGGACCGTCCCGACGTGCTCAAGGAGGTCATGGAGCAGGAGCGCGGCACCCTCTACGAGATCCGGCAGCGGGCCGGCCGGGTCGAGGTGGCCGAGCACGACCACCCCACGTACTGCGCGTTCCTGCTCGAACCGATCCAGGGCGAGGGCGGCATCCGGCCGCTGTCGCGGAAGTTCGCCGAGGACATCCAGCAGTTCGGCCGCGACACGGACTGCCCGGTCGTGGTCGACGAGGTGCAGAGCGGCATGGGCCGCACCGGCGCCCTGCTGGCCAGCTCCGCGCTGGGGCTGCGCGGCGACTATTACGCCCTCGCCAAGGCGCTGGGCGGCGGGATCGCCAAGGCCGCCGTGATGCTCGTGCGCGAGACCCGCTACCGGCCGGAGTTCGAGCTGGTGCACAGCTCCACGTTCGCCAAGGACAGCTTCTCCTGCCACATCGCCCTGAAGGTGCTGGAGCTGCTTGAGGCGGAGGACGGCCGGGCCTACCGGCAGGCGACGGAGCGCGGGGAGGCCCTCGCCGCGATGCTGCAACGGATCGGTGCGGCGTTCCCCGACGTCGTCAAGGAGGTGCGCGGCCGGGGCCTGATGCAAGGGTTCGAGTTCCACGACCAGTCCCGGGCGCGGGACGCGCGGCTCGCCGAAGCGGCGCGCTCCGGCTTGTTCGGCTACGTCATCGCCGGCCACCTGCTGCACGCTCACGGCATCCGCACCTTCCCGACCGCCAGCGCGGTACACACCCTGCGGTTCGAACCCTCCCTCCTGCTCACCGACGAGGAGATCGGCCTCCTGGACCGGGCCCTGACCGATGTGTGCCAGATCGTTCGGGAGCAGGCGTCGGAACGGCTCGCCGTTCCTTCCTGAACCGAGCGGGCCGCCCCGGAAACGGCTGTCAGAGAACGACTCTCGCAAAACGTCCGTCGGAAGCACAGCTGCCGGGAGTACGGCCCCCGCGAGCACGGCCGGCCGGAAAACGGGCAACGGCCGCCGGGTGGAGAAACCGAATTCAGCGACGAAAGGGCAGCGGAACGTCATGACGAGTGAGCAAGCTCCGGCGAGCGGCACGCCAGGCCACGACCGTACCGAGCCGATCGCCGTGGTGGGTCTGGCCTGCCGGCTGCCGGGCGCCGACACTCCGTCGGCCTTCTGGTCGTTGCTGACGGACGGCTCCAGTGCCATCGGGGAGGTGCCCGCCGACCGGTTCCCCCCGCCCGCACGGGCCGCCGTGCGACGCGGCGGTTTCCTGGACGCCGTGGACGCCTTCGACGCGGGCTTCTTCGGAGTGTCGCCGCGGGAGGCGGCGACCATGGACCCGCAGCAGCGCCTCGTCCTCGAACTGGCCTGGGAGGCGCTGGAGGACGCCGGCATCGTCCCCACCGCGCTGCGGGACAGCCGTACCGCCGTGTTCGTCGGCACCCTGCGCGACGACTACACGAGCCTCCTCTACCAGCGGGGCGCCGAGGCGGTCACCCAGCACACCATGACCGGCGTCAACCGCGGCGTCATCGCCAACCGGGTCTCCTACCACCTGGGCCTGCGCGGCCCGAGCCTCACGGTGGACGCCGCGCAGTCCTCGTCGCTGGTCGCGGTACACCTGGCCTGCGAGAGCCTGCGCAGCGGGGAGGCCACCGCCGCGTTGGCCGCCGGGGTCAACCTCAACCTGCTCGCCGAGCACACCCTGACGGAGGAGCGGTTCGGTGCCCTCTCCCCCGATGGCGTCAGCTACGTCTTCGACGCGCGCGCCAACGGGTTCGTACCCGGCGAGGGAGCCGGCGTGGTCGTGCTCAAGCCGCTGAGCAGAGCGGTGGCGGACGGGGATCGCGTCTACGGTGTCGTCCTCGGTAGCGCCGTCAACAACGACGGCGCCACACCCGGCCTGACGGTGCCCAGCGAGGAGGCCCAGCGCCAGGTGCTGCGGGCCGCCCGCACCCGAGCCGCGGTGGCCGCGGACGAAGTGCAGTACGTGGAGCTGCACGGCACCGGCACACCCGTCGGGGATCCGATCGAGGCGGCTGCGCTCGGGAGGGAGTTCGGGACGGGACGCGCCCCGGACACCGCGCTGCACGTCGGCTCCGTGAAAACCAACATCGGTCATCTGGAAGGCGCGGCGGGCATCGCCGGGCTCATCAAGACGCTGCTGAGCATCCACCACCGGCTGCTGCCGCCGAGCCTGAACTTCGACACGCCCCACCCGGCCATCCCACTGGAGGAGTTGGGCCTGACCGTACGGACCCGCACCGGCGCCTGGCCGCGTCCCGACCGTCCGCTGGTGGCGGGCGTCAGTTCCTTCGGCATGGGTGGCACCAACTGCCACGTGGTGTTGGCCCAGTCACCCGAGGGCGGCGAGCGGACCGGGGAACCGGTGCGCGGCGCGGACGGGGCAGGCGCCCGCGTCGACGGCGGCGGGCCCTCGAACACGGCCGCCGCGCCCACCGGTGCCGAAGGCATCTCTCCTGCCTGCGAGTCCGGCGACGCCGCAGCGCCCGGCCGTGCCGGCGAGGTCGGCCCGAGCGGCTCCGGCGGTCTGCCCTGGCTGGTCTCCGGGGCCGATCGCGGTGCGCTGCGGGCGCAGGCGGCGCGGCTGCACGCGTTCGTCGCCGATGCTGAACCCGCGCCGGCGGACGTGGCCTGGTCACTGGCCACCACGCGCGCCGCGCTGCGGCACCGTGCCGTCGTCCTCGCGCCGGACGCGCGTGCTCTGCTCGACGCCACGCGGGCCCTGGCCGCGGGCCGGACGCACCCGGCGGTGGTGACGGGGACGGCCCGCCCGGGCGCAGTCGGTTTCGTGTTCACCGGCCAGGGCGCCCAGCGCATCGGCATGGGCGGGGAGTTGCACGCCGCGTTCCCGGCGTACGCAGCGGCGTTCGACGAGGTGGCGGATGCCCTCGCGGCACATCTGCCCGTCTCCCCGGCCGAGGTCGTCCGCACCGGCCGGGGCCTCGACGACACGGTCAACACCCAGTCGGCCCTGTTCGCCGTGGAGGTCGCGCTGTACCGGCTGGCCGAGTCGTTCGGGCTGCGGCCCGACCTCGTGGCCGGGCATTCCATCGGCGAACTCGCCGCCGCGCACGTCGCCGGGGTGCTGGACCTGCCGGACGCCGCCGCGCTGGTCGCGGCCCGGGCACGACTGATGCAGGCCGCGCCCGGCGGCGGGGCGATGATCGCGGTCGCGGCGGACGAGGCCGAGGTGACCGAGCTGCTCGCTGGGCGGCCGGGGCTGTCCCTTGCCGCGGTCAACGCGCCGCAGGCCGCCGTGATCGCAGGGGACGCCGAGGATGCCGCCGAGGTGGCGGCGCTGCTGAGCGACCGGGGACGACGGGTACGACGGCTGACGGTCAGCCATGCCTTCCACTCGCCGCACATGGACGGCGTCCTGGACGACTTCCGCCGAGCCGCGTCCGCCCTCACTTACCACACACCGCGCATCCCCGTGGTGTCGACGCTGACCGGCGCCGTGGCCGGTGGTGACGACCTGCGCACCGCCGACTACTGGGCCGCCCAACTGCGCGGCACGGTCCGCTTCTCCGACGCCGTGCGCACGCTGCACGCCCAGGGCGTGGCCACACTGGTCGAGGTCGGCCCCGACGCGGTGTTGGCCCCGCTGTCCGGACAGTCGGTCGAGGAACTGGCCGCGGTGCCGCTGCTGCGCCGGGACCGCCCGGAACCGACCGCGTTCGTCACCGCGCTGGCCACCGCACACGTCCACGGCGCACCGGTCGACTGGACCGGCTTCCTGCACGGGACGGGCGGACGCCGTATCGCCCTGCCGACGTACGCCTTCCAGCGGACCCGACACTGGCTGGACGACGTCGACGACGAGCCGCGCACCGCCCACCGGACGCCGGACGGGCCTGCCGGGGCCGGCGCGCAGCGTCCCGGGAGGGTGCCCGTCCGGGGCGCGGCCGACGAGGCGGCACCCGCGGCGGCCCACGGCGGCGAGTTCGCCGAGCGGCTGCGGGCGATGTCCGAGGCCGACCGCCGCCGGGCCGTGGCCGACCTGGTCGCCGAGCACGTCACCACGGTGCTCCGGTACACGGGCGACGAGCCGGTCGACCGGCACACGACTTTCCAGGAGCTGGGCTTCACCTCCCTGATGACGACGGAGCTGGGCACGGCTCTCGCCGACGCGACCGGCCTGCGGCTGCCCACCGGGCTGGTCTTCGACCACCCCACCCCTCACCGGCTGGCCGCGTTCGTCGAGGCGGAGCTGCTCGGCGCCACCGACGACGTACCGGACGCCGCCGCGGACGCGTACGGTGACGAGCCGATCGCCATCATCGGCATGGCGTGTCGCTACCCCGGCGGCGTGGCCTCGCCCGAGGACCTGTGGCAGATGGTGTCCGAGGGCGTCGACGCCGTCGGCCCCTTCCCGCGGGACCGGGGCTGGGACGACGATCTGTACGACCCCGATCCGGGCCGGCCGGGCAAGAGCGCGGTCCGGCACGGCGGGTTCCTCGCCGGGGCCGGCGAGTTCGACGCCGACTTCTTCGGCATCTCGCCGCGCGAGGCGCTCGCCATGGATCCACAGCAGCGGCTGCTCCTGGAGACCTCCTGGGAGGCCGTGGAGCGGGCCGGGCTGCTCCCCGAGGAGCTGCGCGGCACCCGCACCGGCGTCTTCGTGGGCGCGACCTCCCTGGAGTACGGGCCCCGGATGCAGGACGCGCCCGAGAGCGTGCAGGGGCATGTACTGACCGGCAGCACGGCGAGCGTGATGTCGGGCCGGATCGCCTACCAGCTCGGTCTGCTCGGGCCGGCGGTGACCGCGGACACGGCCTGTTCCTCCTCGTTGGTCGCACTGCACCTGGCGATCCGGTCGCTGCGGTCCGGGGAGACGAACCTGGCGCTCGCGGGCGGCGCCGCGGTGATGTCGTCCCCCGGCATGTTCGTGGAGTTCTCCCGGCAGCGTGGGCTGGCCGCGGACGGCCGCTGCAAGTCCTTCTCCGCGTCCGCCGACGGCACCGGCTGGGGTGAGGGCGTCGGCATGCTGCTCGTGGAGCGGCTCTCCGACGCCCGCCGCAACGGCCACCGGGTCCTGGCGGTCGTCCGGGGGTCGGCCGTCAACCAGGACGGCGCCAGCAACGGGCTGACCGCCCCGAGCGGCCTCGCCCAGCAACGGGTGGTCCGCCGGGCCCTGGCCGACGCCGGCCTGGGCCCGGCGGACATCGACGTGGTGGAGGCCCACGGCACCGGCACCACGCTCGGCGACCCGATCGAGGCCGAGGCGCTCATCGCCACCTACGGCAGCGACCGCGGCGGGCTCGAACCCGTCTGGCTCGGTTCGCTGAAGTCCAACATCGGTCACGCCCAGGCCGCCGCCGGGGTGGGCGGTGTGATCAAAATGGTGGAGGCCATGCGGCACGGCGTGCTGCCGCGCACGCTGCACGTGAACGAGCCGACCCCGCGCGTGGACTGGTCGGCCGGGACCGTCGCCCTGCTGACCGAGGCCAGGCAGTGGCCCGCGACCGGCCGGCCGCGCCGCGCCGCCGTCTCCTCCTTCGGCATCAGCGGCACCAACGCCCACGTCGTCCTGGAGGACGGCGGGCAGGGCGCGCACGACCCGCACGACCCGCAGGACACAGACGGCCACCGGACGGACGGCGAGGACGCCGGGAGCCCCAAGGGCACCCGCACGGCCGGGGAGGCGCCGACCGGCGCCTCCTTCCCGACCCCGTGGGTCCTCTCCGCCCGTGACACCACCGCGCTCAGCGCCCAGGCGGACCGGCTGCGGCGGCACCTGGGGCCCGACGCCGACGACACGGCCGTCGGCTGGTCCCTGGCCGCCACCCGCACGGCATTCGAGCAGCGGGCCGTACTGCTCGGCACGGGCCTGCCCGAGCGGCTCGCCGCGCTGTCCACACTCGCCGACGGGGATGCCCCGGACCACCCGGGCCTGATCACGGGCAGCGCGGCGGGTGCGGGCCGCACGGCGTTCCTGTTCACCGGGCAGGGCGCCCAGCGCATCGGCATGGGCCGTGCGCTGCACGCGGCGCACCCGGTGTTCGCCGCCGCCCTGGACGAGGTGTGCGCCGCGTTCGAGGGGCTGCTGCCGGTGCCGCTGAGCGAGGTGCTGTCCGCCACAGCGGACAGCGAGGTCACCGCCCTGCTGGACGACACCCGTTACACCCAGCCCGCGCTGTTCGCCGTGGAGACCGCGCTGTTCCGCCTGCTGCGCCACCACGGGATGACGCCTCACCTGCTGGCCGGTCATTCCATCGGCGAGGTGACCGCGGCCCATGCGGCCGGTGTGCTCTCCCTCGCCGACGCCGCCACACTGGTCGCCGCCCGGGGCCGGCTGATGCAAGCCGCTCCGCCCGGTGGTGCCATGATCGCCGTGCAGGCCACGGAGGAGGAGATCCTCGCCGACCTCGTCGACCGGTCGGAGCCGGCCGTCGCCGCGGTCAACGGTCCGCGTTCCGTGGTGATCTCGGGAGACGCCGAGGCCACCGAGGAGGTGGCCGCGGCGTGGCGGGAGCGTGGCCGCAGGACGACACGGCTGACGGTGAGCCACGCCTTCCACTCGCCGCACATGGACGGCGTCCTGGACGAGTTCCGGGCGGTCACCGCCGAGCTGACCTACCACCCGCCGGTCCTGCCCGTCGTCTCCACCGTCACCGGCCGGCTCGCCACCACCGACGAGTTGACCTCCCCGGACTACTGGACCGGTCAGATCCGTGCGACCGTGCGCTGGCTGGACGCCGCGCGCGAGCTGCGGCGACAGGGCGTCACCGTGGCCGTCGAAGTCGGCCCCGACGCCGTCCTGGCGCCACTCGCGCGCGCCGCCGCCGACGACGACGCGTTCACCGCCGTACCGCTGATGCGGGCCGGCCGCCCGGAGGCGGAGAGCGTCGCCGAGGGCATCGCCCGCGCCCACACGGCCGGGGCGCCGCTGGACGCGACGACGTTCTTCCCCGGCGGCACGCCGGTCGACCTGCCCACCTACGCCTTCCACCGCCGCACCTTCTGGCTGGCGTCGCAGTCCGCCGCCGGAGCGCGTGGGTTCGGCCTCGACACGGCCGGCCATCCGCTGCTCTCCGCGGTCGTGGACCTCGCCGAACGCGAGGAGGCCGTACTGACCAGCCGTGTCTCGGTGGCCGCCCAGCCGTGGCTGGCCGACCACGTCATCGCAGGCACCGTGCTGCTGCCCGCCACCGCGTTCCTGGAACTGGCCTTCGCCGCCGGCGACCGGGTCGGTGTCCCGCACGTGGAGGACCTGGCCCTGGAGTCGCCGCTGCCGCTGCCCGCGACCGGGGCGGTACGGATCCAGGTCGGCGTGAAGGCGCCGGACGCCTCGGGCCGGCGGGCGTTCACCGTACACTCCGCACCGGACGGCGACGACACGCCCGTACGGGCCTGGACCCGGCACGCCTCCGGCACACTCGGCGCCCAGGCTCCCGCCGACCGCCCGGTCGCCGACCCCGCGTCCGGCACCCCGCAGCCGGTGGACGACGTCTACGCCCGCCTCGACGCGCTCGGCTACGGCTACGGGCCCGCGTTCCGCAACCTCGTGTCCGTACGGGACGACGGCGCGGACGTGTACGCCGAGGTACGGCTGCCGGAGGAACTGCACGAGGCGGCCGGCCGGTTCGGGGTGCACCCCGCCCTGCTGGACGCCGTGCTCCACCCGCTCGTGCTGGCCGCGGCACCGCCGGATGACGACGGCGCCATCCGGCTGCCCTTCGCCTGGTCCGGCGTGACCGTGCACGCGAGCGGCGCCACCGCGCTGCGGGCCCGGATCAGCCGCCTGGGTGCCGACACGGTGAGCGTGTCGCTGACCGATCCGGCCGGGGCGCCCGTCGCCGACATCGAGTCGCTGACCCTGCGCCCGGTGGCGCAGGACCGCCTCACGACGTCCGTCGCGGCCGGGTCCCTGTACCGGCTCGACTGGAAGCCCGCCGCCGACGGGCCGGCCGGGCCGCCGCCCGCGTGGACGGAGGCCGGTGAGGACCTCGCGCGGGCGGAACCGGCGGAGGTGGTCGTCCTGCGGGCGGCCGGGGTCCCGGGCGACCGGCATGCGACGGCCGCCCGGGTGCTGGCCGGTCTCCAGGTGTTCCTGGCGGACGAGCGGTTCGCGAACTCCCGGCTTGCGGTCGTCACCCGGGGTGCCGTCGCGGCGTTGCCCGCCGAGGACATCGTCGATGCGGCCGCCGCGGCCGTCTGGGGCCTGGTCCGCGCGGTGCGCTCCGAGCACCCGGACCGGCTGCTGCTCATCGACGTCGACCCCGCCGACGAAGACGGGTCGAGTGGGGCCGCGCTGCGGGCGGCGTTGGCCGGCGGGGAGCCCGAGACCGCCGTACGCGCCGGTACGGCGTTGGTCCCGCGGCTCGCTCCCGTCCGCCCGCTGCCCGACGCCGCGCCGCCGCGGCTCGACCCCGACGGCACCGTCCTTGTCACCGGTGGCACAGGCGGGCTCGGCGCCCTGTTCGCCCGCCACCTGGTGACCCGCCACGGCGTACGACATCTGCTGTTGGCCGGCCGACGCGGAGCGGACGCACCGGGCGCCGCCGACCTCGCCCGCGAACTGGGCGAACTGGGCGCCGAGGTGCGGCTCGCCACGGTGGACGTCGCCGACCGCGACTCCCTCGCCGTACTGCTCGACTCCGTCCCGGACACGCACCCGCTGACCGCTGTCGTGCACGCCGCCGGAGTCCTCGACGACGCCACCGTACTGTCCCTCACCCCTGAGCGGCTGGGCACCGTCCTCGGCCCCAAGGCGGACGCGGCCTGGCACCTGCACGAGCTGACCGCCGGGGCGGACCTGGCGGCCTTCGTCCTGTTCTCCTCGGTGTCCGGACTGCTCGGCACCGCCGGTCAGGGCAACTACGCCGCGGCCAACACCTGCCTGGACGCCCTGGCCTGCCACCGCCACGCCCTGGGGCTGCCGGCGGTCTCGCTGGCGTGGGGCCTGTGGGACACCGGCAGCGGCATGGGCGCCGCCCTCACCGACGCCGAACGCGCCCGCTGGAGGCGGGCCGGTCTGCCGCCGCTCACCGCCGAAGAGGGCCTCGCCCTGTTCGACTCGGCGCTGACGGTCGGCGACCCGCTGCTCGCCCCGGTCACGGTACGGCCTCCCGAGACGGGCCCCGCGCACCCGCTGCTGCGCGACCTGCTGCCGGGCCGCACGGCCCGGCGCACCGCGGCACACCGTACCGGCGGCGCCGACGGATCCGACTGGGTTCGGCAGACGGCGACGCTGCCCGCCGAAGAGCGGGCCGAGGTCGTGCTCGACCTGGTGCGCGCCAAGGTCGCCGCCGTTCTCGGGCACAGCGGGGCGGGGGCCGTCGTCCCCGAACGGGCGTTCAAGGACATCGGATTCGACTCGATGGCCTCGGTGGAACTGCGCAACGAGCTGGGCCGGGCCACCGGGCTGCGGCTGCCCGCCACGCTCGTCTTCGACCACCCGGCGCCACGCGCCGTCGCCGAGTACCTGCTGACCCTGGTGACGGCCGAGGAGCGGCCCGCGCCGGTCGCGCCCGTCCGCGCCCGGCCGGCGGACGGCGAGCCGATCGCGATCGTCGGCATGGCCTGCCGCTACCCCGGCGGGGTCGCCTCCCCGGAGGAGTTGTGGCGGCTGGTCGCCGATGGGGTGGACGCGGTGAGCGAGTTCCCCGTGAACCGCGGCTGGGACCTGGCGGCCCTGTACGACCCCGACCCGGAGCGCACCGGCACCAGCTACACCCGGCACGGCGGTTTCCTGCACGACGCCGACCTCTTCGACGCCGCGTTCTTCGGGATGTCGCCGCGTGAGGCGACGGCAACCGATCCGCAGCAGCGGCTGCTGCTGGAGACCGTGTGGGAGGCGTTCGAGAGCGCCGGGATCGACCCGGCCGAACTGCGGGGCAGCTCCACGGGCGTGTTCGCGGGCGCCATGTACGACGACTACGCGGCGCGGGTGTCCGCGGCGGCGGGCGAGTTCGAGGGCTTCCTGCTCGCCGGGAACCTCTCCAGCGTGCTGTCGGGCCGGGTGGCGTACAACTACGGCCTGCAGGGCCCGGCCATCACCGTGGACACGGCCTGTTCCTCCTCCCTGGTCGCACTGCACCTGGCGGCGAACGCGCTGCGCGGCGGCGAGTGCGATCTGGCCCTGGCGGGCGGGGTGACGGTGATGGCTCAGCCGACGACGTTCGTGGAGTTCTCGCGGCAGCGCGGACTGGCCGCGGACGGCCGCTGCAAGTCGTTCTCGGCGTCCGCCGACGGCACCGGCTGGTCCGAGGGCGTCGGCGTACTCGTGCTGGAACGGCTGTCCGACGCCCGGCGGCGAGGCCACCGGGTTCTGGCGGTGGTGCGCGGCTCGGCCGTCAACCAGGACGGCGCCAGCAACGGCCTGACGGCACCCAACGGCCCCTCCCAGGAACGGGTGATCCGTGAGGCGCTGGCCGACGCCGGGCTCGGCCCGGCGGACATCGACGCGGTCGAGGCGCACGGCACGGGCACCACGCTGGGCGATCCGATCGAGGCGACGGCGCTGCTCAACACGTACGGGCAGGAGCGCCCCGCGGACGGCCGCCCGCTGTGGCTGGGCTCGCTGAAGTCGAACATCGGTCACGCGCAGGCGGCGGCGGGCGTCGGCGGTGTCATCAAAATGATCAAGGCGATGGAGCACGGTGTGCTGCCCGGGTCGCTGCATCTGGAGGAGCCCACCCCGCACGTCGACTGGACGTCGGGCGCGGTGGAGCTGCTCGCCGGCCCCCGGGCCTGGCCCGGGGAGGGCGGGCCGCGCCGGGCCGGTGTCTCCTCCTTCGGCATCAGCGGCACAAACGCCCACGTGATCATCGAGCAGCCCCCTGCGCCGGCCCCTGAGGCGCGCACGGGCACCGGCTCGTCTTCGGGCGCGGTCCCCTGGGTCCTCAGCGCCCGCGACGAGGACGCGTTGCGCGCGCAGGCGGCGCGGCTGCACGCCCACCTGAACGGGCGTCCGGACGTCGAGGCCGCGGACGTCGCCCGGACACTGGCGAGCGGACGTTCCGTCATGGAGCACGGCGCCGTCGTCGTCGGCGGCGCGCGAGACGACCTGCTCGACGGGCTCGACGCGCTCGCACAGGGCCGCCCCTCCCCGCGGGTGCTGCGCGGCCGTGCCGTCCCGCCGGGCCGTACGGCCTTCCTCTTCACCGGACAGGGCAGCCAGCGACCGGGCATGGGGCGTGAGCTGTACGCGTCCTCCCCGGTGTTCGCACGGGCCCTCGACGAGGTGTGCGACCACCTCGACGGAGCGCTGGAGCAGCCGTTGAAGGACGTTCTGTTCGCCACCGAGGGCAGCGCACAGGCCGCGCTGCTGGACCGCACCGACTTCACCCAGGCCGCGCTGTTCGCGCTGGAGGTGGCACTGTTCCGCTGGTTCGAGCACCACGGCGTCACCCCGGACGTCGTCCTCGGCCATTCCGTGGGCGAGGTGGCCGCCGCGCATGTGTCGGGCGTACTGGACCTGGCCGACGCGGCCGTCCTGGTGGCCGCACGCGGCCGGCTGATGCGGGCGGCCCGCGCCGGCGGGGCGATGGTCGCTGTCGAGGCGGGCGAGGACGAGGTCCTGCGGGCACTGCAGGCGCGCGACGAGGACGCCGGGACGGTCGCCGTGGCCGCCGTGAACGGTCCGCGCGCGGTAGTGGTCTCCGGTGACGCCGAGGCCGTCGACGAGCTGGTGGCGCAGTGGGACCGGCAGGGCGTGCGCACCCGGCGCCTGACGGTCAGCCACGCCTTCCACTCACCGCACATGGACGACGTCCTCGACGCGTTCCGGGCTGTGGCGAAGGGGTTGACGTTCCGGCCGCCGACGATCCCGGTCGTCTCCGACACCACCGGTGACCTCGCCACGGACGAACATCTGACCTCGCCCGACTACTGGGCGCAGCACATCCGGCGGACGGTGCGTTTCCACGACGGTGTGCGGTCCCTGCGGGCGCAGGGCGTGGCGCACTTCGTCGAACTCGGCCCCGATGGCGTCCTGACCGCGCTGACGCGCACGGCGCTGACCGAGGAGCCCGGCGTGCTGGCCCCGGCACTGCGCCGCGGCAGGCCCGAACCGGAGACGGCCGTGGCGGCCCTGGCGCTGCTGAGGCTGCAGGGCGCCGCGCCCGACTGGTCGGCGCTGCTGCCGGGCGCCCGCCGAGTGGAGCTGCCCGGCTACGCCTTCCAACGCCGGCGCCACTGGCTCGACGTCCCGGCCGCCACCGCCGGTGACGCGGCCGGGTTGGGGCTGGGCGCGGTGGACCATCCGCTGCTCGGCGCGTCGGTCGGCCGGGCCGGCCGGGACGAGGCGCTGTTCACCGGGGTGTTGTCGCTGCGCACCCACCCGTGGCTCGCCGACCATGCGGTCGCGGGCTCGGTGCTGCTGCCGGCGACCGCCCTGCTGGAGCTCGCGACGCGCGCCGCCGGGCAGGTGGGCTGCGGCCGGGTCGCGGAACTGAACCTGGCGGCACCGCTGGTGGTGCCCGAGCACGGCGGCGTGCAGATCCAGGTGTTCGTCGGGGCGCCCGACCCGGACGGCGAACGCCCGCTGGAGATCCACGCCCGTCGCGGCGACGAGACGTGGACGCGACACGCCGACGGCACGCTGGCCTCCGGTGCCGTTGCCGCCGAGGGACTGCTGGTGTGGCCGCCGGCGGGCGCCACGGAGATCGCTCTGGACGGGGCCTACGAGGCGCTCGCCGCTCACGGGTATGCCTACGGGCCTGCTTTTCGCGGTCTGCGCCGGCTGTGGCGCGCCGGGGCGGACGTGTTCGCCGAGGTGGCACTGCCCGAGCCGGTCCGCGAGCAGGCGGCACGGTACGAGCTGCACCCGGCGCTGCTGGACGCGGCACTGCACCCGCTGTTGCCCGGCGTCGTCCAGGGGTCGGCCCCCGCCCGGCTGCCGTTCGCATGGTCCGATGTCACGGTGCACGCCACCGGGGCGTCGACACTGCGGGTCCGGCTGAGCCTGCCCGACGACGAGGCGGGGGACACGACGACGGCACGGTTGACCGTGGCCGACGGCTCCGGGCTGCCTGTGGCCCAGGTGGGCGCACTGGCGCTGCGCCCGCTGTCCGCCGAGGCCGTACGGGCCGCCGGCGCGGGACACGCGGGGCTGCTGCCACTGTCCTGGTCGCCCCACCCGGCTCCGGACGGCCCGGTGGACACGGCCGGCTGGACAGCCCTCGGCGCCTTCCCGGCGGCGTCGCTGTCCTCTTGCGCCGATCTGGAGGCGGCGGCCGGGACGCGGCCCACGACGCTGCTGTGGGAGCCGCCGGCGACGGACGGCGCCACCGTGCCCGAGCGGGCACGAGCCCACCTGGAAGCGGCGTTGGCGCTGCTGCGGGCCTTCCTCGGCGACAACCGGTTCGCGGACACCCGGCTGGTGGTGATCACTCGCGGGGCGACGGCCGTCGAGCCCGGCGAGAAGGTGGACGACCTGGAACGGGCCGGGCTGTGGGGGCTGTTGCGGGTCGCGCAGACCGAGCATCCGGGCCGGGTGGCCGTGGTCGACGTGGGCGCCGGCGAGTGCGCCGAGGCGGACCTGCACGCGGCCGTCGCCGCCGCGGAACCGCAGATCGCGATGCGCGGCGGCCGGCTGCTGGTGCCCCGGCTGACCCAGGCGGCCGGTGAGGAGCCCGCCGGGGCGGCGCCCCGCTGGGACGACGGCACCGTCCTGGTGACCGGGGCCACCGGCGCCCTGGGCGGGGTGCTGGCCCGCCATCTGGTCACCGCTCACGGGGCACGGCGGCTGCTGCTGCTGTCGCGGCGCGGAGAAGGGGCGCCCGGTGCCGCCGCGCTCCGCGCCGAACTGGAAGGACTCGGCGCGGAGGTGACGTTCGCGGCCTGCGACGCCGCGGACCGGGCCGCGCTCGCCGGGGTCCTCGCGGCGGTGCCCGCGGAAGCGCCCGTGCGGGCCGTGGTGCACACCGCCGGTGTGCTGGACGACACGGTGGTCACCGACCTGACACCCGAGCGGCTGCACCACGTGCTGCGGCCGAAGATCGACGCGGCGTGGAACCTGCACGAACTGACCCGGGACCTGCCGCTGTCCGCGTTCGTGCTGTACTCCTCCGTCGCCGGACTCATCGGCAACGCCGGTCAGGGCAACTACGCGGCGGCCAACACGTTCCTGGACGCGCTGGCTCAGCACCGGCACGCGCGGGGGTTGCCCGCGGCGTCCCTGGCCTGGGGTCTGTGGGCGGACACCAGCGCCCTCAGCGCCGGTCTCGGCGAGACGGACCGGCGACGCCTGGCACGAATCGGACTGCGCCCGCTCTCCTCCGAGGAGGGCACCACCCTGTTCGACCTCGCCCTGGCGGGCGGCCGGCCAGTGGTGGCCCTGACCGGACTCGACCTGGACGCACTGCGCCGGCAGGGCGAGCGGGCCGCGCCGGTCCTGCACGGCCTGGCGCCGCGGCCCGCCCGCCGCACACCGCCCACCGGCGGTACCGCCGGCACGGCGTCCTCGCCGGTCGCCCAGCTGGCCGCGCTGGGCCGCACGGAGCGCGAGGCCGCACTGCTGGAGCTGGTGCGCGGCCAGGTCGCCGGTGTGCTCGGGCACGCCGACGCCACGACCGTCGGGGCCGAACTGCCCTTCCAGGACATCGGCTTCGACTCGCTGAGCGCGGTCGAACTGCGCAACCAGCTCGGGCAGGCGGTCGGTCTGCGGCTGCCGACCACGCTGGTCTTCGACCACCCCAGCCCACTCGCCCTGGCCCGGCACCTGGCCGAGCTGGTCGAACAGGAGGCGGGTACGCCGGGTGACGCGGTCCTCGCCGAGCTGCACCGGGTCGGCTCGGCGATCGGGGCGCTGCCGGCGGGCGACGCCGCCCGGGAGCGGATCACGGACCGGCTGCGCGACCTGCTGTCCCAGGTGGCGTCCTACTCGACCGCTCCGGAGGCGTCCGGGCAGGACGACCCGGACGACCTGGAGGACGCCACCGACGAGGAGCTGTTCGCCTTGGTCGACGGGCTGGAGTAACCGTCCGGGGCCGGCCGGCGCGGTTGCCGGCCGGCGCGGTTGCCGGCCGGCCCCGGCCACGCCACGAACACGACCGGACGGACGCGGTCTCTTGTGGGCCGGAGTCCGTTCCACCCACCGATGAAAGGTTCCCCCATGCAGTCCTTGTCCGCCCAGGAGACCGTCGACCAGGGCCTTGCCGAGCCGCTGCCGTTGCGTGAGGTGATGGCCCGCTTCGCGACCGGTGTGATCGTGCTGAGCGTAGGCGGCGAGCACATCCACGGCATGACCGCCAACGCCTTCAGCTCCGTCTCGCTGAATCCGCCCACCGTGCTGTGCTGCGTCGCGCACGACGCGGTCATGCACAAGGCCATCCGCTCCGCCGGACACTTCGGCGTGTCCGTGCTGGGGGCCGACCAGGAGGCGCTGGCCCGGTACTTCGCCGACAAGAAGCGACCGCTCGGACCGAAGCAGTTCGACGGTCTCGACTGGCATGCGGGCCCCGTCACCCGGGCTCCGCTGCTGCGCGGTGCGACCGCCTGGCTGGAGTGCGAGCTGGCCGACGCCCATGACTCCGGGGACCACGCCATCTTCATCGGCGACGTGGTCAACGCCGTGCGCGCCGACGAGGGGTCGGGGCTGGTGTTCTTCGGCGGAGGATTCCGCTCGATCGCCGCGGAGCGGTCATGACCGGGCCGACCGACGGGCAGGTGGGCGCCGACACGGTGGTGGGGCGCCTGTTCGTCGAGGCGTTGAACGCGGGGCTGGCCAGGGCGCGGATGGTGTCGGCGACCGGTGGCGGCCGCAGGGCCGGTCCGGTGGGCGAACCGCGGCCGCCCGCCGACCCGTTCGCGACTGCGGTGCTGGTGCTGTTCGACACGGCACTGCTGACGGCGCTCGACACCGGGGAACGCCGTGACGCGTCCCTGCTGGCGGGGCTGCGCTCCCGGGCGCGGCAGATCGTGACGACGGCGGTGGCCGCCGTCCGGCAGCCTGGCCGGGCCCGGACGCTGCCCCGACCGAGCGCGCAGGACGGTCTTGGTTCGGCGCACGAGACGCTGGTGCGCACCCTGTTGCTGGAGTGCGCGGCGCTGACCGTGTGCGAGAGGCAGCGCTTCCCGGCCGGCACGGTGCGCCCGGCCGACTTGGTGCGGGAGCTGGGCCGTACGCTGCGGACGGCCCGGCACCCCTCCCCCTGGACCGACTGACACCCCACGCGGGGGACACGGCCTCGTCGGCCGGTGCCGCGGTGGCACCGGCCGACGAGGCCGTTCCGCGGGACGGTTGTCCTAGCGGTAGGAAACGATCAGGCGGGACAGGTGCTGGCCCGCCACCTCCAGGGGCCGGCTGCTGCGGGAGACCTGGGCGGCCAGTTCCGCGCCCTCCAGCGTACTGATCACCGTGTGGGCGAGGTCGCGGGCGTCGCTCTCGCCGACACCGGATTCCAGGAGCCGGTCGAAGACGACACCGCGCCAGCGGGCGAAGGCGTCTGCCGCGGCCGCCTGGATGTCCGGCAGCCGGCCCACGGTGCCCAGAGCGGTGGTGGTGATCGGGCAGCCGTCGGCCCAGTCGGAGGCGCGCAGGCTCTCCGCCAAGTTCCGGGTGAGCACGATCACCGCCCTCGCCGGGTCGGGGTCGCTGACCAGTGCGGACCTCAGGAGTTCGACGAATTCCTGGTCCCCGCGACTGATGGCCGCGAGGGCCAGCTCCTGTTTGCCACCGGGGAAGAAGTGATAGACAGAGCCGAGCGTGGCCTGGGACTCCTGCGAGATCTGTTTGATGCCCGTGCCGTCGTAGCCCTGCCGTTGCATGAGCCGCGAAGCCGCGCGGATGATGCGTTCCCGCGTCGCGGGCACCGGCTCCTCGGCGGCTGCCGATCCACTCATACCGTCCGTTGGCTTCATCTTCACCCCGTCAATGATATCAGTAGAGCGTTCTTCTCAGCAGGAACGCGCGGGGAAGTGCCCCAGGGCATCCACCGGAGGCGGTCCGCCCGGCGGGGCCGCAAGCGGTGGCGCCGGGGCACGGCTCAGACGAGTTCGGCCACCTGCTGCGCCGCGTGCAGTCCCGTCTCCACCGCACCTTCGATGAAGGCGCCGTTCCAGCCGGAGGCGATGTCGGAGCCCGCGAAGACCAGACGGCCGTACGGCTGCTTGAGCGCGGGCAGCTGTCGCAGCAGTTGAGTCGGACGCCGCAGGCCCCAGCCGCCGCGGGAATAGCGGTCGGCGCCCCACTGCTGGGCGTAGTAGCTGACGATGGTGGCGCCCGGTATGTAGGTGCGCACGGCCGCCTGCACCGCCGCCTTGTCCGCCACGTCCAGGGACGAACCGGCGAAGCCGATCATGAGTCGGCCGCCACCGGACAGCTCCTGCTGCGGGATCATCAGCGGCAGGGGGGAGTCCTCGGTGCCCTGCGCGTACACCGCGTCCACGCTGCCGCTCAGCTGCATCCAGATCTTGGTCGACAGGGCGACGCCCACGCCCTCGGTGGTGGCGTCGATGTGGGCGCTGGGCAGCCCCGGGCTGAACCGGATGGTCTTCCACACGTTCACCGGCGTCGCCACCACCACGGCGCCGGCCTTGAGCACCTCGCCACTGACGAGCTGGACCTGGACACCGCTTGAGGTGTCGGCCACCGCGGTGACCGGTGAGGACAGCATGAGAGTGATACCGGGAGTGGCCAGCATGTTCTGCAGCAGCGCCGTCATGCCGGCGGCCGGCTTGTAGGCGGTCTGCTTCTCCCAACCCTCCATGGTCCAGCCGCCCAGGGCCCACCACTGGGCCATGGACGTCATGGCACGGAGACTGTTCTCGTTGCCGGTGTAGGCGGTGAAGTAGCCGGCGAGCCACTTCTTGTCCAGATCGGGCATCGACAGCTGGGCGATGCGGTCGGTGAAGGAGAGTTGGTCGATCCGCTCGAGCAGGTCCGCGCGGTACAGCGGGTCGGATGGGCGGGGGAAGTACTCCCGGGAGCCCTCGTAGAACTGCTCGAACAGGGTGCCCAGGTGCGCGTTGGCGTCCACCGGGTTCATCGCCTGGAAGCCGTTGGTGGCCGGCATGACGGAGGTGACGGGCACGACGTCACCGACATTGGTCAGCCCGTAGCGCCGCATCTCGGAGGCGACCAGATGGTGGTCAGGACTCACCCAGCCGCCGCCAAGCTCGATGCGCTGCCCGGCGAAGGTGTGGGTCCATACACGGCCGCCGATGCGGCTGCGGGCCTCCAGAACCGTCACCTTCAGCCCCTGCGCGGCCAGTTCCCGGGCGGCGGTGCCGCCGGCGTATCCGGCGCCTATCACGATCACGTCGGATGTGGAGCCGTCCGTCGCGTGGGCGGTGGAACCGGTGTAGGGCGTCACGCCGATCGCCCCGGCGAACGCGGTGGCGCCGGCCGCCTTGAGGAACAGACGGCGTCCCGGCGACGTGATGGTGCCGTGCCGAGGTGCGGAAACTGGTCGTGAACTCATCGGCGAACCTTCTTTTTTTTCATGGAACGACCGCTTATGGCGGAGCGGAACCTGGTTCGTTTCGGCCAGTTCCAGCTAACCGGATGGGTGGCCGAAACTGGTCACCACGCGGTAATTGGATGGTTTGACTCCGCCCTCGGTGGGAGCAGGCGGCTCCCCTCCGGTACGGCGGCGGGCGCGACGCAGCGGCCGGTGCCGCGGGGACACCGGCCGCTGCTGTGGTCCCGTGGGGGTCAGGGGGCCGGGAAGTGGCCGGTGTCGACGAAGTACCGCACGTACGTGGCGAAGAGTTCCTCGTCGACGGCCGGGCAGACGATGCCGCTGCCGGCCAGAGCGGCGTCGGTCTCGGTGGTGTCCATGGGCGGGTAGAACCGGTCCGTGTCTCCGGTCATCATCTCGAAGGCGTGCAGCAACGGCAGGATCGCGTTGCCTCGGTCCGCTTCGATCCGGGCGCGCCAGCTCTCCCGGTCCGTCTCCTCCAGGGTGTAGCCGAGCGCGCGCAGCCGGCGCACGCATTCGCGCAGGCTGACCGAGCTGGGGTTGAACAGGTGGAAGGTGCCGCCGGCGGACTGCGGGCGGAGCGACATGCGCAGAATCGCCGCGCTCACGTAGTCCACCGGCAACAGGTGGAAGCGTCCGCCGATATCCGCGGGCACCGTGCCCGCCTGGAGCAGGCCCTTCAGGCTCAGCCACACGAAGTCGCTGGTCTGGCAGGCCCCGTTGACCTGGTCACCGGAGACGACGTCCACCCGGTACACGGAAACCGGCAGACCGCGCGCGACCGCCTGGGCGATGAGCTGCTCCGCCACCCACTTGCTCTGCAGGTAGCCGCTGGGCAGCCGCTCGGCGGGGCCGGTCGGGTCGGTCACCCGCAGCGGTCGTCCGTCCGGGGCCGCGTCGGCGAACACGCCGACAGTGGACACGTGGTGAACGGGAACGCTGCGCCGGTGCGCGGCCAACCGCAGCACCTCCTCGGTGCCGCGCACATTGGCCGCCCGCAACGTCTCGTACGGATGCAGCCAGTGCACTTGGGCACCGTTGTGGTACACCACGTCGACTGTCGCGGCCAGCTCGTCGAAGATGTCCTCGGACAGGCCCAGCCGGGGCTGCGCGAGGTCGCCGACCACGACGGCGAGGCGTTCCGGCGCCACCTCGTCCCACACGCCGTACCGCTCCAGGTTCTGCCGCAGCCGCTCCCGGGCGGTGTCCTCGTCAACCGCCCGGACCAGGCAGTGCACGGTGGCCCGGGTGGTGCGCATCAGCTCGCGCAGCAGGAACGCACCGAGGAATCCGGTCGCCCCGGTCAGCAGCACCTGTTCCGGATCGGTGACGCAGCGGACCGTCTCGGCGGCCGGGCGCACGTCCTCGGCGAGGACCGCCTCCGCCGCGAAGTCCGGTGTGTGCCGCTCCTGTCGGGCCGCGGTTCCGTGTGCCGTCAGGGCGGCGCGCAGATAAGCGGCGAGCGCGGCGGGGGTGGGGTGGTCGAAGACCAGGGTGGCGGGCAGCCGCACACCGGCCAGTGCGCCGATCCGGTTGCGCAGCTCCACCGCGGTCAGCGAGTCGAACCCCAACTGCTGGAACGGTCGTTCCGCCGCGACGCCCTCGGTGCCGGGGTGCCCGAGCACGGCCGCGACCTCCGCTTTGACGGCCTCGGTGACGAGCCGCAGCTGCTCCTCGGGCGCGAGGTCCGCCAGCCGGGCCGCGAGCGGTTCGGCTGCCGGGGTGTCCCGGGCGGGGCGACGGAACGTGGCACGGACCAGCTCGCGGAACAGGGGCGGGACGTCCGCCTGATCCCGCATGGCCTGCGCCCGGGCGGATGCGGCTTGTTCGCGTACGGCGGCCAGGTCCAGCGGCGAGGCCACCAGAATCGGCCGGCCGGCGCCGAGGGCCGCGTCGAGGACGGCGGGACCGGTCGTCTCCGTCACCGGACGGAATCCGCTGCGGGCGATGCGCCGCAGGTCGGTCTCGCTCAGCCCGCCGGACATCCCGCCCTCCTGCTCCCACAGGCCCCACGCCACGGAGGTGGCGGGACGCCCCTGGGCGGCGCGCAGGTCGGCGAGGCCGTCCAGGAAGGAGTTGGCGGCCGCGTAGGTGGACTGACCGGGGCCGCCGACGACGCCCGCGACCGAGGAGAACAGCACGAACGCGGCCAGGTCGGCATCGGCGGTCAGCTCGTGCAGGTGCCAGGCCGCGTCGGCCTTCGGCCTCAGCACGTTCACCAGCCGCTGCCGGGTCTGGTCCCCGACCAGCCCGTCGTCGCGGACGCCGGCCAGGTGGACCACACCGGTGAGCGGGTGTTCCCGCGGAATGCCGGCGAGCAGTTCCGCCATGTCGTCCCGGTCGGCGACGTCACAGGCCGCGATGGTGACCTGGGCGCCGAGTTCCTTCAGCTCGGCAGCCAGCTCGCCCGCGCCGGGGGCCTGTTCACCGCGGCGGCTGACCAGCAGCAACTCCTGCACACCGTGCCGGCGGACCAGATGCCGGGCGAACAGCGCGCCCAACGCGCCGGTGCCACCGGTGACCAGTACCGTGCCCGTGCCGAACCGGGGCGGGGCTCCGGCCGGGGGGACCGGGACGGGCCGCAGCCGGGGCACGTACACCTGCCCCGCCCGTACCGCGGCCTGCGGCTCGCCGCAGGCCCACACCGTGCGCAGCAGGTCACCCGGTGCGTCGGTGCCGTCGCCGGTGTCGACCAGGAGGATCCGGCCCGGCGCCTCCGACTGCGCGGATCGCAGCAGACCCCACACTGCGGCGGCACCGGGATCGCAGGCGTCCTCGGGCCGTACACGGAACGCGTTCCGGGTCACGACGACCAGCGGGACCTCGGCCAGCCGCTCCTCGGCGAGGTACCGCTGCACCGCCTCCAGCACCTCACCCGTCGTACGGTGCACGTCCGTCATGTCCGCGGCGCGTGACGGCAGGTGCCACAGCACCAACGCGTCCCACGGGACCGCGCCCGTGGCGTCCGCCGCCCGCTCCGCGTCGGCGAACCGCGGCGCCTCGACCCCGGCGGGCGTCGTCTCGCCGAGCAGCGCCCACCGCGCCGGTCCCGCTGAGGACGCCGCGGTCAGGGGTGTCCAACCGATGTCGAACAGGCTGTCGGCGGGCCGGTCCGCCGCCTGCGCGACCTCCTCCGGGGCGGGTGTCCGCGTGGTGAGGGAGCCGACCTCTCCGACGGGCAGACCGGCCCGGTCCGCCAGCGCGAGGGCGGTCACCCTGTCGCCGTCCAGGGTGAGCCGTACCCGTACGGCCGTGGCACCGTGGGCCAGGAACCGTACGCCCTGCCAGCGGGTGACGGCCCGCGGCGCGGTCTCCTCGGCGCCCCGCGCGGCGGCGCACCCGGCGTGCACAACGGCGTCCAGCAACGCCGGATGCAGCACGTACCGCCCGGCCTCGGCCGCCGCCGAGGTGGGCAGCTCCAGCTCGGCGAAGACATCGTCCCCACGCCGCCACACGGTCGCGGCCGGCCGGCCGCCGTCCGCCCCCGGCAGCGCGGGCAGGAGGACGGCGGGCAGGGGCCGGGCACCGGTGGGGGGCCACGGGACGCTCTGGGTGAGGCCGTTGTCCGCTGCGGGAGCGGTGTGCGTGCCGACGGGGCTGTGCGAACCGGGAGCGGTGGGCGGCGCCCAGGACTCGCTGCCCAGGCGGCCCCGGGCGCAGCGGGTCCAGGGCACGTCGGTGCCGTCGGGCCGGGCGTGCACGGTCACCTCGCGGCCGTCGGGGCCTGCGGGGCCGACCCGGACCTGGAGCTGCAGGCCCGCGCCGTCCGGGAGCACCACCGGCGCCTCCGTCTCCAACTCGTGCAGGACGGTGCAGCCCACCTCGTCCCCGGCGCGGACCGCCAGCTCCAGAAGCACCGACGACGGCAGCACCGTCCGGCCGGCCACGGTGTGCCGCGCGGGCAGCGGCCGGACGTGCGGGGAGAGCCGACCGGCGAAGAGCACCTCGTCGCTGCCGGCCGGGTGCAGGGCGGCACCGAGCAACGGATGCCCGCCGGGACGCAGTCCCAGATCGGCCGCGTCCTGACCGACCTGGTCCTGCGGAGCCACCCAGTAGCGCTCGCGCTGGAAGGCGTACGTCGGCAGGGGCACGCGCCGCGCGCCGGTGCCGGCGAAGAACGTCTCCCAGTCCACCGCCACGCCCCGGTTGTGCAGCCGGGCCAGACCCGCCGTCAGGGTGTCCGCCTCGGCGTGTCCGGCACGGAGCAGGGGCACCGCGGTCAGGTCGTCGTCGGTCTGCGCGGCCAGCGGGGCGAGCACCGCGTCCGGGCCGATCTCGACGACGGTGGCGGTGCCCTGCGCCCGCAGCGCGCGCACCGCGTCGGCGTACCGTACGGTGCCGCGCAGTTGCGCCGTCCAGTAGTCGGCGCTGCGCAGGTCGTCGACGCGGGCGGGCTCGCCGGTGAGGGTGGAGACCACGGGGACGCGGGGTGCGTGGTACGTCAGCCCGGCGGCGACCCCGCGGAACTCGTCGAGGACGCCGTCCATGTGCGGGGAGTGGAAGGCGTGGCTGACGTCCAGGGCGCGGGTGCGCCGGCCGCGTGCCTCCAGTACGGCCCGTACCTCGGCTGCGGCGTCCGCGTCCCCGGCGATCACGACGGCCGACGGCGCGTTGACCGCGGCGAGCGCCAGATCCACACGTCCGGCGAGGAGCTCGGCGACCTCCGCCTCGTCGGCCTGTACCGCGACCATGACGCCACCACGCGGCGCGGACTGCATCAGCCGGGCCCGGGCCGCCACCAGCGTCGCCACGTCCGTGAGGTCGAGGACGCCGGCGACGTGGGCGGCGGCCAGCTCGCCGACGGAGTGTCCGGCGAGCAGCGCGGGCCGTAAACCGAAGGACTCCAGCAGCCGGTACAGGGCCACCTCGACCGCGAAGAGGGCCGGTTGGGCACGGACCGTGTCCGACAGGCCGTGGCCGGTGCGGATCACCGAGGCAACCGGTTCGTCGAAGTGTGGGTCCAGGGCGGCGGCCACCTCGTCGAAGGCCGCTGCGAACACGGGAAAGGAATCGTGCAGCTCCTGTCCCATGCCGACGCGCTGCGCTCCCTGCCCCGTGAACACGCAGGCGACCGCGCCGTGCCGGCGGGTGTCCCGCAAGATGTGCGGGTCCCGCTCGCCGGCGGCCAGCGCGGTCAGCCCGGCGACGAGGTCCGCGTGCGAGGAGCCGACGATCGCGGCCCGGTGGTCGTGGGCGGTGCGGGTGGTGGCGAGGGAGTGGGCGATGTCCAGGGCGCGGGCCGGATCGGTGACGCGGTCGGCGCCGGCGTGCGGGACGGGGTCCGGGCGGGTGGTCAGGTGGTCGAGCAGGCGCCGGGCCTGGGCGCGCAGCGCGGTTTCGGACGCGGCGGACAGCAGCCAGGGCACGGCCGACAGCGGGCGGACGGCGGGCGGATCGGCGGCGGGCGGATCGGCGGCGGGCGCCTCCTCCAGGATCACATGCGCGTTCGTGCCGCTCACCCCGAACGCGGACACGGCGGCGCGCCGGGGGTGCCCCGTGTCGGGCCAGTCGCGCGGTTCGGTCAGCAACCGTACGGCGCCGGAGCTCCAGTCGACCATCGGAGTGGGCCGGTCGACGTGCAGGGTGCGGGGCAGGACACCGTGCCGCATCGCCTCCACCATCTTGATCACACCGCCCACGCCCGCGGCGGCGACCGTGTGGCCGATGTTGGACTTGAGCGACCCGAGGTGCAGGGGCCGGCCGGCGGGCCGCGAGCGACCGTAGGTGTTCAGCAGGGCCTGCGCTTCGATCGGGTCGCCCAGCCGCGTGCCGGTGCCGTGGGCCTCGACCGCGTCCACCTCGGCCGGCTCCAGCCCCGCGTCGGACAGCGCCTGCCGGATGACCCTCTCCTGCGCCGGACCGCTGGGCGCCGTCAGACCGTTGCTCGCCCCGTCCTGGTTGACGGCCGAACCGCGCAGAACGGCCAGCACCGGATGGTTGTTGCGCCGAGCGTCGGAGAGACGCTCCAGAACCAGGACACCGACGCCCTCCGACCACGACGTGCCGTCGGCCGCCTCCGCGAACGACTTGATCCGCCCGTCCGGAGCCAACCCCCGCAACCGGGCGAAGTCGACGAACCCGCTCGGGGTGGCCGTCACCGTGGCGCCGCCCGCCAGCGCGAGAGCGCACTCGCCCGCGCGCAGGGAGCGTGCCGCCAGGTGCAGGGCGACCAGCGACGACGAGCAGGCGGTGTCCACCGACACGGCCGGCCCCTCGAACCCGAACGTGTAGGCCACCCGCCCCGACGCCACGCTGGACAGCCGCCCGGTGAGCAGATGGCCCTCCAGGTCTCGCGGGCCGTCCAGACCGAGGTAGCTCTGCTCGATCACGCCCGCGAAGACGCCGGTCGTGCTGCCCCGCAGCGTCGCCGGGTCGAGGCCCGCGTCCTCCAGTGCCTCCCAGGCCGTCTCCAGCAGCAGCCGCTGCTGCGGGTCCATGGCCTGCGCCTCCCGGGGCGAGATGCCGAAGAAGGTGGCGTCGAACAGAGCGGCGTCGTGCAGGAATCCGGCTTCCTTGGTGTAAGTGGTGCCGGGCCGGTCGGGGTCGGGGTCGTACAGGCGGTCCAGGTCCCACCCCCGATCACCGGGGAACGGCGAGATGCCGTCGGCCCCGTCGGCGACCAGCCGCCACAGGTCGGCCGGGGAGGCGACGCCGCCCGGGAAGCGGCAGGCCATTCCGACGATGGCGATCGGCTCGCGCTGTCCGTCCTCCAGCTCGGCGATACGCTGCCGGGCCTTGTGCAGGTCGGCGGTGACCCACTTGAGATAGTCGACGAGCTTCTCTTCGGTGGTCTCGTGGGACATGCGTGATCGATTCTCCTCGACGCGGGTGAGGGGTGGGCTCGGGCAGGTGTCAGGGGGTGGACCGGCCGAGCGCGGAGTCGATGAAGGAGAAGAGCTCGTCGGCCGAGGCCGCACCGATCGCCGCCTCGGTGTCCGCCCCGTCGGCCGGCCCGGACGGGGTGTGCCCCAGGGCGTTCGCCGGGGTGGGTTCGGGGGCGTACAGGGCGGCCGCGAGGGCCCGCAGCCGCTCGGCGATCTCCGCTCGCCGCGTCGCGTCCGCGGGAGGTGCGGCGAGCAGGGTTTCCAGCCGGTCCAGGCCGTCCCGGAGCTCCTGTGCGGGGGCGCCGCCGTCCACCGGAGCCAGTCGCTCGTCCAGCAGGGCGGCGAGCGCGGCCGGTGTCGGACAGTCGAAGACGGCGGTGGCGGGCAGTGGGGTGCCCGCGGCGGCGCTGAGCCGATTGCGCAGCTCGACCGCGGTCACCGAGTCGAATCCGAGCTCCTGGAACGGCCGCTCCGGCTCGACCGTGTCCACGGACGCGTATCCCAGGACCGCGGCGACCTCGGCGCGGACCAACTCCAGTATCCGGCGCTCCCGTTCCGCCGCCGGGAGTCCGGCGAGCCGTTCCGCAAACGGGGCGACGATGTTCGAAGCGGCCTGCGCCCGTGGCCGGACGGGTGCGGTCGCGGCCAGGGTGGCCAGCAGGCGGGGCGGGCCGCCCGCCCGGTCGGTGGGAGTGCTCGGCGGGCCGTCGGCCCTGTCGGCCGATGTGGGGGCGGAGTCACCGGCCGTCCCCGCCCCCTCGGCTTCGGCCGGGCCCAGAGCCACCGCGATCGGCGCCGGGGTGTCCGCGGCCAGCGCGCGGTCGAACAGGACCGGAGCGTCCGCCGACCGCAGCGACCGGAGCCCCGCGGGCCGGGCCTCAGCGGGCTCCCGGCCTCCTTCGCCGTCGTCGCTCTGCCGGGACTCCCAGGCGAAGGCGGTCGCCGGCCGGCCCTCGGCCCTGCGTCGCCTGGCCAGACCGTCCGCGAAGGCCGCGGCCGCAGCGGAGCCGGACCGACCCGGTCCGCCGAGCAGCCCGGCGGCGTCCGAGCAGACCACGAACGCCGCGAGGTCCGCGTCCTGCGTGGCCCGGTGCAGCACCCACGTACCGCCGACGGCCGCTCGCAGCGCCTCCTGCCAGGCCGGGGAGCCCTCGGATTGGACACCGGCGGCGGGAGTGCCCTCCGCGTGCACGACGCCGGTCAGCGGACGCGCGGCGGGGACGGACGCCAGCACGCCGGCGACGGCCGCCGGGTCGGCCACGTCGCACACGGCCACCGTCACCTCGGCACCCTGGCCGTCGAGTTCGGCCACCAGCGCGGTCATCGTCTCGGCCCGCCGTGCGTCCGGCGCGGTGAGCAGCAGCCGACCGGCCCCCTGACGGGCGGCCAGGTGCCGAGCGAGCGCGGCGCCGAGCGGCCCGGTGGCACCGGTGAGCAGCACCGTGCCCGCCGGGTCCCAGGCCGGTGCCGCGGGCGGCTCGGCGACCGACAGGCGCCGCAGGCGCGGTGTCAGAACCGTGCCGGCACGCAGGGCGGCCTCCGGCTCGCCGAGGGCCCACAGGGCGGAGAGCGTCGCTGCCGAGACCTCGCCGTCGGCGTCGATCAGCATGAGTCGTCCGGGCGCCTCGGCCTGCACCGACCGCAGCAGACCCCACAGCGCGGCCCGCCCCGGCTCGGGGGGCTCCGCCCCCGGCACGGCCACCGCACCGCGGGTGAGCACGGTCAACGGCCGCCCGGCGGACCGTTCGTCCGCCAGCCAGGCCCGCACCGTCCCCAGCAGGCGCGTCGCATGGGCCGCGACGTCCGCCGGATCCGGCGTTGGGCAGGGCAGGACCACGGCCTCCGTATCCGCCCCGCCGGACAGTGCGGCGTCCACATCCGGATACGGACCGGACAGCCCCGCGGGTGTGACAGCCGCGGCTCCGTCGTCCGCACCGGCGCGCAGTACCCCCCAGCTCATCGGCGACGCGCCGGCCTCCCCGTCCACCACCACGTGACCGGCCACGGTGGCGGCCGGCGTCCACTCCACGTCCACAAGCAGCCGGCCTCCGACGCCGGACACGGCGCGGAACTCCTCCGCCGGGACGTCGCGGAAACCGACCGAGTCCGCCGTGGCGACGAGCTGCCCGGCGGGATCGGTGAGCCGTACGGACACGGTGCCCGGCGCCCGCTCGGTGACGGCGGCGCGTACGACGGTGGCCCCGGCGGCGTGCAGCCGTACGCCGCGCCACTCGACCGGGACAGGCACGTGGTCCGGGACGGGCGGATGGACGAGGGAGTGCAGGGCGGCGTCGAGGAGGGCGGGATGAATGCCGTACCTCTCGGCGTCGTCGGCCTGCTCGTCGGGCAACCGGATCTCCGTCCCGCCGGATGGGTCTGCTCCGGTGCCCCGGGACGCGGCCGGGCCGTCCGGAGCGAGGACTCCCTCGGCGTGCAGGACCCACGGGGCGTCGTCCCCTCCGTAGGACGTCGCGGCCACCGGCCGGGAGTGGACGGTCAGGTCACGCCCGCCGTCCTGCCGCGAACGGCCCGCGCGGATCTGGATCTCCACCGTGCCGTCGGCCGACAGCACCAGCGGCGCCCGCAGGTGCAGCGCGTCGATGCCCGCGCAACCGGTCTCGTCGGCGATGCGCAGAGCGAGTTCGACGAGCGCGGAGGCGGCGACGACGTCCGTGCCGAGCACGGTGTGCCGCAGCAGCGAGGGAACCGTGCGCGCGGAGACCTGCCGCGTGAACAGCACCTCCCCGGACCCGGCGACGACGGTGGCCGGCCCCAGCAGCGGGTGTCCCGCGGCCGGCGGGGCGACGGCGTCGGTCACCGGTTCCAGCCAGTGGCGCTCCTGGTCGAAGGCGTACGTCGGCAGGTCCACCGTCCGGGCCCCGGTGCCGTCGAAGAGAGCGGCCCAGTCCACGGCGTCGCCCCGCACGAACACCTCGGCCAGGGCCGACAGCAGCGAGGAAGCCTCGGCCCGGTCGCGGCGCAGCGCGGCCACCGTCGTCCTCCCCTCGGGTTCGCGCAGGCAGCCGGCGGCCAGAGCGGCGCAGACATTGTCCGGGCCCACCTCCAGGAAGGCGGTGACACCCGCCGCCTCCATGGTGCGCACCGCGTCCAGGAAGCGGACGGGCCGCCGGATCTGCTCGACCCAGTACTCGGGCGACGACCACTGCCCCTCGGTGACGGCCTCTCCGGTGACCGTGGAGACGGCCGCGATGTGCGGCTCACGGTAGGTCAGCCCGGCGGCGACCCCGCGGAACTCGTCGAGGAC
The DNA here is from genome assembly GCF_009709575.1 of Streptomyces taklimakanensis. NCBI lineage: Bacteria > Bacillati > Actinomycetota > Actinomycetes > Kitasatosporales > Streptomycetaceae > Streptomyces > Streptomyces taklimakanensis. Next base: position 4,654,052 of record NZ_WIXO01000001.1, on the reverse strand, counting down.
GCCGTCCATGTGCGGGGAGTGGAAGGCGTGACTGACGGCCAGCCGGCTCGTGCGGTGCCCCGCCGCGCGCAGCCGTCCCGCCACTTCCTCGGCGGCTTCGCTGTCGCCGGCCAGGACCACCGAGCGCGGCCCGTTGACAGCGGCGACGGCCAGGTGGTGGGCGTGCCCGTCGAGCAGGGCGGCGACCTGTTCCTCCGCGGCCCGCACGACGATCATGGCGCCGCCGGGCGGGGCGCTCTGCATGAGCCGGCCCCGAGCGGCGACCAGTGCGGCGGCGTCCGTGAGGTCGAGGACGCCGGCGACGTGGGCGGCGGCCAGCTCGCCGACGGAGTGGCCGGCCAGGACGTCGGGTACGGCGCCGAGCGACTCCAGAAGGCGGTACAGGGCCACCTCGACGGCGAACAACGCGGGCTGGGTCACGGCCGTCTCGTCCAGACGGTGCCCGGTGCGCAGCGCCTCGCCGAGCGGCCGCTCCAGATGCGCGTCGAGCGCTGCGGCGACCTCGTCGAAGGCACGGGCGTAGGCCGGGAAAGCGTCGTACAGCTCCTGCCCCATGCCGACCCGCTGCGCACCCTGCCCGGTGAACAGCCAGGCCGTCCTCCCCCTGGCAGCGGCCTCCCCCCGCACCGTGCCGGGCGCGGTACGGCCCTCCGCCAGCGCTCGTGTGCCCTCGACCAGAGCGGCCGGGTCGGCAGCGACCACCACGGCCCGGTGACGGAAGACCGTGCGGGTGGTGGCGAGGGAGTGGGCGATGTCCAGGGCGCGGGCCGGATCGGTGACGCGGTCGGCGCCGGCGTGCGGGACGGGGTCCGGGCGGGTGGTCAGGTGGTCGAGCAGGCGCCGGGCCTGGGCGCGCAGCGCGGTTTCGGACGCGGCGGACAGCAGCCAGGGCACGGCCGACAGCGGGCGGACGGCGGGCGGATCGGCGGCGGGCGGATCGGCGGCGGGCGCCTCCTCCAGGATCACATGCGCGTTCGTGCCCCCGAAGCCGAAGGAGGACACGGCGGCGCGCCGGGGGTGCCCCGTGTCGGGCCAGTCGCGCGGTTCGGTCAGCAACCGTACGGCGCCGGAGCTCCAGTCGACCATCGGAGTGGGCCGGTCGACGTGCAGGGTGCGGGGCAGGACACCGTGCCGCATCGCCTCCACCATCTTGATCACACCGCCCACCCCGGAGGCCGCCTGCGCGTGGCCGATGTTGGACTTGAGCGACCCGAGGTACAGGGGCCGGCCGGCGGGCCGCGAGCGACCGTAGGTGTTCAGCAGGGCCTGCGCTTCGATCGGGTCGCCCAGCCGCGTGCCGGTGCCGTGGGCCTCGACCGCGTCCACCTCGGCCGGCTCCAGCCCCGCGTCGGACAGCGCCTGCCGGATGACCCTCTCCTGCGCCGGACCGCTGGGCGCCGTCAGACCGTTGCTCGCCCCGTCCTGGTTGACGGCCGAACCGCGCAGAACGGCCAGCACCGGATGGTTGTTGCGCCGAGCGTCGGAGAGACGCTCCAGAACCAGGACACCGACGCCCTCCGACCACGACGTGCCGTCGGCCGCCTCCGCGAACGACTTGATCCGCCCGTCCGGAGCCAACCCCCGCAACCGGGAGAACTCGGTGAACGCCACGGGCGTCGCCATCACCGTGGCGCCGCCCGCCAGCGCGAGAGCGCACTCACCCGCGCGCAGGGAGCGTGCCGCCAGGTGCAGGGCGACCAGCGACGACGAGCAGGCGGTGTCCACCGACACGGCCGGCCCCTCGAACCCGAACGTGTAGGCCACCCGCCCCGAGGCGATGCTGCCCGCACTGCCGCTGAACAGGTATCCCTCGGCGTTGCGGGCCGGCAGACCGGGGCGGGAGCCGTAGTCGTTGTACATGACGCCGGTGAACACGGCGGTGTGGCTGCCCCGCAGGCCTCGCGGGGTGATGCCCGCCCGTTCCAGTGCCTCCCAGGCCGTCTCCAGCAGCAACCGCTGCTGCGGGTCGGTGGTCAGCGCCTCCCGCGGCGACATGCCGAAGAACTGCGGATCGAAACGGTCGGCGTCGTGCAGGAACCCGCCTTCCCTGCTGTAGCTGGTCCCCAGCCGCTCCGGATCGGGGTCGTACAGGCGGTCCAGGTCCCAACCCCGATTGTCCGGGAACGGGGTCACGGCGTCGGCCCCGTCGGCGACCAGCCGCCACAGGTCGGCCGGGGAGGCGACGCCGCCCGGGAAGCGGCAGGCCATTCCGACGATGGCGATCGGCTCGCGCTGTCCGTCCTCCACCTCGCGCAACCGGTCACGTGCCTCACGGGCCTCCACGATGGCTCGCCTGAGGTAGTCGCGAAGTCTTTCCTCACCCGCCATGGTGCTCAGCTCCCGGTGTGAAGTGTGTGTGTTCCGATGCGACACAGACCGAGGCGGCTTCCGCGTTTTCGCCTTCCTCGTCCATGCAACAGCGAACTCCCGCAATCTCCGTCCTGGTCATCCAATCGCGCGCCGATCACCTTTCGGTAATCCGACAGAACACCGCTGCCCGTGGCCGGCGATTACCTGTCAGTGGGCGGCCGGTTGTCCCGCTTTCGTTACCGTCCCGACGGGATCCGTGAAATTGACCATGTCTGGGCACTTCGGGAGAGAAGGAAATGACGAACATGGCACGACTCACCAACGATGTCGAGAAGCACACCGCCCTGTACGTGGAGGCGTTCAACGCCGGCGACGTGGACGCGGTGAACGCGATGTACACCGAGGACGCGGTCGCGGTCTGGGAGCCCGGTGTGCCGCTGACCGGTCAGGCCCGCACCGACTCCGTTCGTGACTTCCTGTCCCGCGGGCCACGGATGACGGCGGTGCCGCGGCAGTCGTTCGTCACGGACGACACCGCCCTGCTGGTCGTCGACTGGACCATCGACACCACCGACGAAAAGGGCGACCCCGAGCACCTGGAAGGCGTCGGCCTCGACGTTCTGCGCCGCGGCGCGGACGGCAACTGGCGGTACGCCATCGACGACCCGTACGGCGAGAAGTGACCCGCACCGCCCGGCCCAAAGACCCCACGAGGCAACCCGAGGTTCTCCAACCATGACTTTCACCGTCGACATCGACTTCGACAAGCCCGACCTGACCGCCGACATCGACACGCAGAACGAGATCTTCCTGCAGGTCTTCAACTCCGGTGACGGCGAGCTGTTCGACCGGCTCTACCGCGCGGACTCCATCTCCAACTTCTCCGGCCGGCCGCTGACCGGCGCCGCCCGGCGGAAGTTCTTCAAGGAGTTCCTCGCCACCAAGCCCAAGCTCCAGGCCGAGGTCACCCACTCGTGGGTGGCCGGCGACGTCACCCTGATCGGGGTGCGCTTCACCATCGACGGCACCGACCAGGACGGCAGGCCGATGCACCTGGAGGGCACCTGCACGGACGTGCTGCGCCGGGGCGAGGACGGCCGGTGGCTGATGGCCATCGACCGTCCGGTCGCCGGGAGTCTGCTCCCCGAGTAACGCGGTGACCGCCCCCGCCGGCGACCCCCGGGCCCGCTCCCCCAGCGGCCCGGGGGTTCTTCGTGGCCCGGCCGGTGGACGCCCCGTTGCCGCGCGATGAGCGGCCGGTTCCGCGCCCCGCCTACGGTGAAGTCACCGCGAATGGGAGAAGTCAGGTCCGCGGAATCAGAGAACTCGCTATCGGAGGAAAAATGATCCGGCTCGGCGCGGAAGCACAGAATATCCTCGACGCGGTGCGGGACGCGGTTCCCGCCCTTCGTCGCAACGGGGTGGAAACTGAGCAAAGGCGCTGGATTGTCGACGAGAACATCGAGCTCCTGGAGAAGGCCGGCGTTTTCCGCATGGCGGTGCCCGAACGGTTCGGCGGACTCGACCTGCCGGTGGCCGAGCAGGCGGAGATCCTCGCCTCGATCTCCCGGGGCTGCGCCTCGACGGGCTGGGTGTCCATGGTGTGGGTCTCCAGCGCCTGGATCGCCAGCCTCTACCCCGACCGGGCCCAGAAGGAGGTCTTCGCGGACGGCTCGGTGCGGGTCTCCGGCGGTTTCACCCCGTCCGGCACGCTCACCCCCGTCGAGGACGGCTACCGACTCAACGGCAGCTGGCGGTTCAACACCGGTGTGCCCGGCGCCCAATGGAACGTCTACGCGGCGGTGGTCGAGCACGCCGACGGCCGGCACGAGGAGCTGTTCGCGCTGGTGCCGGCCGAGGACATCACCGTCGCCGACGACTGGGACGTCTTCGGCGCGGCGGGCACCGGCAGCGCCACCTCCACCGCGAAGGACGTCTTCGTCCCCACGCACCGCGTCGTCGACACCTCGGTGTACGACGCCTCCACCGGCGACCGCTGGAACGCCGAGGTCAAGGGACGCAACTACAACCTGCTCAGCTACATTCTGGCCACCTGCGCCCCTGTCTACCTGGGTGTCGCCCGCTCCGCGCTCGGTCTGTTCACCGAGCGGGCCGCCGGCAAGCCCATCACCTACACCAACTGGACCGATCAGCGCGAGCACCCCCACACCCAGATCACGGTGGGGCGCGTGGCGAGCCAGATCGCCGCCTGCGAGGCACTGTCCGAGAACTGGCTGCGCGTCATTCAGGAGCGCGCCGACCGCGGCCAGAAGATGACTGTCGAGGAGAAGGCGGCGGTCCGCGGTCAGGTCGGTTACGTGGTGGAGGCCACCAAGGCGGCCGTACAGATGCTGTACGACATCAGCTCCGCCTCCACCATCGTGCGCAGCAACCATTTCCAGCGTGCCTTCCGCGACATCGCGGCGTTGTCCCTGCACGGGCTGCTGGCCCCCACCGGCTCTCTGGAGGCGCACGGCCGTGTGCTGCTCGGCCTGGAACCAGGTACCGACTACATCTGAGCCGCCCCTCGACGGCAGGCCATGGGCACCTCTTTGCAAGCCCTTGGCCTGTTCGGCCTCGCTTACCACCGCGTCCCGTACTCGGTTTACGACTGACCGCGAGTACACGACCCGGTCCACTGGTTCCGCTTCCCCGCCGGTGATGTGCCGATGGTCTTCTGTCCCGCCATGGCGACGTCAAGGCCCCGCTGAGCGACCAGCGGTTCGACAACGACGGCGAGGCCTGGGGCGGTGAGGAGTTCCGCGGCGACGGGATGGTCTTCGGCGCGGGTACGCTGATCGGCCGTATCCTCACCGTCCTCGACCCGCCGGACCACACGCGGGTGCGCGGGCCGGCGACGGGCGCGTTCACGCCGCGCCAGGTGGCGGCGTGAACGGAGCCGGTGGACCGGATCGTCGCCGCGTGTCCGGCCCGGCCGGAGGAGTCGGACCGGCCCCACGTGGTGGACTACGCGGGCCGCGTCCCGGCCGATGTGACGGAAGAGGTCCTCGGGTTCCCGCTGAAGCGTTTCGGCGAGACGCTCGACGCGATCGAGCGGGCGTTCCACGCCGCCCCCGATCAGGAAGCCGAGGTGGCCGCCGCGTTCGAGGAACTCGTGGACTACGGGCCGTGGACCCATCGTCGACGAACGCCGCACTCCGGGGGACGACCTCGCCTCGTACTTCGTCCAGGTCGGGGACGGAGAGGACCGGCTGTCGGAGAACGAGCCGGTCTCGCTGGCCGCCGTCATGATCACGGCGGGCACCGACACCATAAAGACAACCACGGCCGACAAGGCCGACACCCGCCGGGCGGCGTCCGGCAGGCGGATGCTGCTGTCGATCGACGCGGCAGCGTGCACGGGCGCCGGGACGTGCGAGGCGATGCACCCGGCGCTGTTCCGGGTGGAGCCTGCGGGCCACGCGGTGGTGAGCCGCGCCGAGCTGACCGGCCCCGCGGACGTCGAGGCCGCGACCGACGTCCTGGACGTCTGCCCGACGGAGGCGGTCCGCCCGACCTTTGCGGATCCGGTCGCGCGGTCCTGACACCGCGGCGGCCTCGCCTGCCCCGTTCGACGAAGAGGCGCCGCACCCAACCGCGTGCGGAACACGCGGTTGGGTGCGGCGCCTCTTCGTCGTGCCCTCTTCCTCGACCTGCTCGTGCCGAGGCCCTCCGGCGCCGTCGTCCGTGGCCGGAGGGCTCGTGGAGGTGTCCGATGGACACACGGCGAACGCTCAGGGCGTCATGCGGGCTTGCGCAACAGCTCGACGATGCTGGAGAAGCTGTCGGCCGCGTGGCCGGCATCCATCGCGCGGCGGAACAGGTCCACCACCGCGGCCTGGAACGAGGTGTCCACGCCCGCGTCGCCGATGGTGTGCATGACGTGCTCCACACTCGCCAGGCCCATCGCCAGGCGGTCGACGTCGCCCTCGTGGTTGCCGGCGTCGACGCGCTCGGCGTAGAAGCCGAGGAAGTGCGGCATGGCGAGCATGGTGTCGTTGGCGTGGGACAGGATGTCCGCCGCCTTCAGGCCGTTGGCGTCGGCGAGGGCGATCGCCTGCCAGTAGCTGAGCATGGACGGCCAGAACATCGCCATGCCGATCTGGTACATCAGGGCCGCGAGCCCCGGCTCCTCGCCGCGGAAGTCGGTGCCGGTGAGGATCTCCAGACTGGTGCGGTGCTTGTCGAAGGCGGCGCGGGGACCGCTGTAGAAGGTCTTCGACTCGGGCTTGCCGATACCGGCGGGCGGGACCGTCACACCACCCGTGAGGTGTGTGCCGCCGCGCTCGGTGATCCAGCGGGAACCGGCGCGCGTCTTCTCCGGGGTGTCGGAGCTGAGGTTGACGAAGACGTGGCCCGACACCGCGTCGGCCGCCGGCTCCAGGACTGCGTACATGGCCTCGTAGTCGGTCAGGCTCAGGATCACCAGCTCGTTGGCCCCGACGGCGTCCTCCACGCTCTTGGCGAGGACGGCGCCCCGTGCCACCAGATCATCGGCCCGGGAGGCGGTGCGGTTCCAGAGGGTGACCTCGTACCCGTTGTCGAGGTAGGTGTTGGCCATCGCCTGCCCCATGGGGCCGAGCCCGATGACGGTGACGGACTGGTTGCTGCTCATTGCGGAAAGGCCTCCGTTGGTCTGCTGTGTGTCACTACCGGAACGAGCGATCTACTGAGCGCCCGGCAAAAGTAGCACAGTTCTAGGACGAACGCTCTATTTAGTCGGAGCGGGGATCGGCACCGCGGATGGGCTTGGCACAGGTGCTCTTGCTCAGCGGAAGACCGGAGCCGCGGCGGACCCCCTGTCCCCGGACCTGCGCGGCCGAAAGCTCGTACGGGATGCCCTGCGCCTGGTCCAGCGCGAACCACTGCGGTCACTTGGCCGCGGCGGCGGACAGGCCGATGTCGCGACAGGGGCTCACCGACGGAACATCGCCGTCAACGGCCGCGCGCACCAACGAGGACGTCGCCGATGGAGGTGAGCGGATCGACGTGCTGCCCGACCGCACCGCCGGCGCGCTCCGAGCGTGGCTGCGCGGGCGTCCGGGGCGTCGAGGTCGTGCGCCGGAACGGCTCGGCCGCCTGCGCCGAGGCCACCCGCCGCGGCCTGCCCACAGACGCCGACTGGCCGCCGCCGTACGGTACTCCACCCGGCCTCCCCTCGCGCGGGAAGCGCCGGAGCCTCCACAAGGATCGCGACCGGCCCGCCCACACTGCTGTTGCCCACGGTCGTGCCGCGACCGTTCTCCAGCGTCGCCGTCGGCTCACGGCACGGACGGTCGGGAACCCCCTCGCGTCGGTGTCCGTGATCGGCCCGTAGACCCCGGACGACATCAGACGCAGCGCAGTGCGACCCCCGCCTGTGCCGGCGTTGCCCAAGGCCCCGTCCAGGCGACCGTACGACGGCCGCCGCACCCTCCCGAGCACAGGTCCGCGCCGTCGCCGCGCCAGCACCACTGCTCGCCCCCGTGGTCGGGACAACCTCCCCGACAGGGGCCTGGATGTGCCAGGAGCCTTTCAGCCCCCGGTGAGCCCGATCATGGTCTTGCCGCGACAGCAGCCCGTGTGGCGATCGCCTCCAGCAGAGCCGCCTGCCGGAGCACGGCCACATCGGGTGCCACCCCGCCGCGCACGGCGGCCACGAACGCCGCGACGGCCCGGGCGACCTGATCCTCCGCGGCCAGCCGTACCTCCGTGATCTCGCCGCCCCGCTCCAGGCGGAGCGACGGGATGTGGTCGGCGGGTGGCGTGAAGGCAGGCTCGACGGTCAGGCGCCCCCGACTGCCCGCGTACGTGTACACGCTGCGGTAGGCGTCGTCGAGACCGAAGGCGAGCTGGGCGCTCACTCCCGAGGGGGTGTGGAGCAAGGCCGCGCCCCCGGTGTCGACGTCCCACTCTGTGTCCCGTACGGCGACGGCACCGGCGACCCTCAGATCCTCGCCGAGCGCGAACAGGGCGGCCCGGACCGGGTAGACCCCGACGTCCCACAGCGCTCCACCGCCGAGGTCCGCGCGGTAGCGGATGTCGGTGTCCGGGCGCCGGGGAACCGTGAAGGCCGCCTGGAAGAAGCGTGGTTCCCCGATCGTGCCCGCCTCGACGAGCTCGCGTGCCCTGGCGTGCTGGGAGTGATGCGGGAACAGGACGTTCTCGACCAGGGCGAGCCCCCTCGTACGGGCGAGGTCGAGGAGGTCGGCGGTCTCGGCGCGAGTGGTGGCCAGGGGTTTCTCCGCGAGGACGTGCTTGCCCGCAAGCAGGGCCTCGCGAACCCAGTGTGCGTGAAGCCCCGCGGGCAGCGGGATGTACACCGCGTCGACGTCGTCGTCCTCCAGCGCGGCCGTGTAGCCGTGGAGGGCGCGGCAGCCGTAGGCGTCGGCCAGCGACCGGGCTCGGGCGTGGTCACGGCTGGCCACCGCCGAAAGGGCGATGTCGTCGCAGGCCGCGAACGCCGGCAGCATGCGTCGGCGGGCGAAGTCCGCGCAGCCGAGGACCGCCAGCCGCAAGGGCGGCATCACAGGCGCACCGCGCCGGTGTTGAGGAGCGAGAGCAGGGTGCGTGCCTGGACGTTCACGTAGTGACTGTGTCCCACCAGCCACCGCAGCTGTCCCGGGGTCACCCAGGCGTACCCGGGTGGAGCCTCCAGGGGAGCCTCGCTCTTGCCGGCGTCCACGAAGAGGTAGCGGCTCTCGGCGTTGAGGAAACGGCCGCCCTCCTCCGAGTGGAGTTTGTCGTACCGCACGCGTTCCGGGTCGGCCGACAGTACGAGGTCGAGGAAGGGGGGCCGGTCGTCGCCGATGCGGTCCGTGTGGTTGGTGGCGGTGTACTGGGCGGTGGGGGCCAGCTCGATTCGGTCGAGGAATCCGCCTTCGAGCTTGGCGTGCACCAGCAGGTGGGGCACGCCCCCGACGCGTCGGGTCAGGAAAGCGGTCACACCCGTGTCGCACGGCTCGAACAGGGGCTGCGACCAGCCGCGTACCTCCCGGTTACCGGCCTCGACGGAGACCGCGACGACACGGAAGTACCGGCCCTCCACGTGGTCGATGGACCACTCGCTGCGTTTCCAGCCCCTGACCTGTCCCAGCGGGACGCGCTCCGCACGGACATCGGTCTCGGAGCGCCGGGCGGTGAACCAGGAAAGCAGACCCGTGTCCGGCAGGAGCGCACCGGGTTCGTCGGAGGAGACGGGAGCGCAGGCCAGCACGGTGCGGGCGTCCATGTTCACCACGTTGTCGCGGCGCAGGAGTTCACCGATCCGGCCGAGGGTCAGCCAGCAGAAGTCCTCGTCGAGCCGTATCTCCTCATCGGTCTCCACGATCATGTTGCGATTGGCCTTGCGGTAGAACCACGCGCCGTGCTCGGACTGCAGGACGTCCACAAGGACCCGGCCTCGACCGGGGACCGTGAAGTGGTCCAGGTACTTCACGTCCGCGCCGCGGTGGACCTTGGTGTAGTTGCTGCGGGTCGCCTGCACGGTCGGGGAGAGCTGGAGCAGATTGCGGTTGCCCGGTTCCATCTTGGCCTGCATGAGGAAGTGGAGGACTCCGTCGAACTCCTTTGCCAGGATACCCAGGATGCCGACCTCGGGCTGTCTGATGATCGGCTGCTGCCAGTGCGCGTAGGGGCCGGTGTCGGTGTGGACGGACAGCCCTTCGACGGTGAAGAACCGGCCGCTGTGGTGGCCGAGGTTGCCGGTGCCGGGTTCGAAGGACCAGCCGTCCAGGTCCGCGAAGGCGATGCGCTGCACCCGGAAGTGGTGGGCCCGCCTACGGCCTTCGAGCCAGTCGTCGAAGTCCGCGGTGCGGAACACGGCGCCCTTGTCCGTGACATCCGCGGAGTACGCCAACCGCTCGGCGATCCGCACGTCCCGGCGCCGGTTCAGAGGTGGACTGATGCTCATCGACGCTCCTCCGCGAATGTCCTGATCGTGGCGATCACGTAGTCGAGCATCGGCTCGGTGAGTCCCGGATAGACCCCCACCCAGAAGGTGTTCTCCGTGACGACATCGGAGTTGGCGAGGTCGCCGACCACCCTGTGGGGCCTCCCCAGGTAGGCGGGGTGACGCGTGAGGTTTCCGGCGAAGAGCCGACGCGTGCCGATCTTGCGTTCCTCGAGGTGGTGGACCAGCTCGGCACGGCTGAAGGGGGCGTCGGCGTCCACGGTGATGACGAACCCGAACCAACTGGGCTCGCTGCCCGGAGTGGGTTCGGGCAGCAGCAGGTGCGGGACGCCGTCCAGCCCTTCGCGGAGCTGCCGCCAGTTGCGTTTGCGGGCTTCGATGAAGCGGTCGAGCTTGTCCGGCTGGGTGAGTCCCAGCGCGGCTTGCAGGTCTGTGGCCTTCAGGTTGTAACCGACGTGGGAGAAGATGTATTTGTGGTCGTACCCCTCCGGGAGCGTTCCCATCCGGTACTGGAAGCGCCTGAGGCAGGTGTTGTTCTTGCCCGGCTCGCACCAGCAGTCCCGGCCCCAGTCGCGCAGCGACTCGACGATCCGGGCGAGCTTCAGGTCGGAGGTCAGGACGCAGCCGCCTTCGCCCATGGTGAGGTGGTGGGCCGGGTAGAAACTGACGGTCGTGACGTCTCCGAAGGTGCCGGTGAGCTGCCCCCGGTAAGTGGAACCCACACCGTCACAGTTGTCCTCGATGAAGAAGAGGTCGTGCTCCCGGGCGATCTCGGCGATCTCGGCGGCCTCGAAGGGGTTGCCGAGGGCGTGGGCGATCATGATCGCCCTGGTCTTCGGGCCGACGGCTTCCGCCACGCGGTCCGCCGTGGTGTTGTAGGTGCTCAGTTCCACGTCGACGAAGACGGGGACGAGGCCGTTCTGCACGATCGGGTTCACGGTGGTGGGGAAACCGGCCGCGACGGTGATCACTTCGTCACCCGGCCGCAGCCGGCGGTGCTCGAAGAGGTGTGAGGTGTACGCGGACAGCGCCAGGAGGTTGGCGGAGGATCCCGAGTTCGTCAGGTGCGCCTTGCGGCGGCGCAGCCGGCGTGCGAAGGCGGACTCGAACTTCCGGGAGCTCGGTCCGGCCGCGATCCGCAGGTCGAGGGCGGCCTCGACGAGGGCTACCCGGTCCTCGGCCTCCAGAACGGCGCCGGAGGGCCAGATCTCCGTGACGCCGGGGACGAAGCCGTCGGTGTTCTGCTGGTCGAGGTGGTACTTGCGGACCTCGTCCAGCACCAGCGCCTTGTGGTCGTTCGTCGATCGTTCCTCAGCCACGGCCTCGCTCCATGGATGCCTTCCACCACTGCTCGTTGTCCCGGTACCAGACGACGGTCTCCGCCAGACCCGCGTCGAAGTCGACCTTCGGTGTGTACCCGAGCTCTTCTCGGATCTTGCTCTCGTCGAGCGAGTAGCGCTGGTCGTGGCCCTTGCGGTCCTCGACATGGCGGATGCTCGACCGGTCCGCCCCGCAGAGCTCCAGGAGCCGCTCGGTGACGGAGAGGTTGGTCTGCTCGTTGCCGCCGCCCACGTTGTAGATCTCGCCGGCGCGTCCCCGGGTGAGGACCAGCCGGATGGCTTGCGAGTGGTCGTCGACGTGCAGCCATTCCCGTACGTTGAGCCCGTCGCCGTACAGCGGGACCTGCTCGCCTTCGAGCAGGTTGGTGATGAACAGCGGGATGAGCTTTTCGGGGTGCTGGTGGGGGCCGAAGTTGTTGGAACAGCGGGTGATCGACACGTCCAGCCCGTGCGTGCGCCAGTAGGAGCGGGCGATCAGGTCGGAGGCGGCCTTCGAGGCGGCGTAAGGGGAGTTGGGCAACAACGGCCACTCCTCGGTCCACGAGCCCTCTGCGATGGAGCCGTACACCTCATCGGTCGAGACGTGCACGACCCGGCCCACCTTCGCGGCGAGACAGGTGTCGAGCAGGGTCTGGGTGCCGAGGACGTTCGTACGGACGAAGGCGTCGGCGAGGGAGAGCGAACGGTCGACGTGGGACTCGGCGGCGAAGTGAACGACGGCGTCGTGGCCGGGCAGCACCTCGAGAAGCAGGTCGCGGTCGCAGACGTCGCCTTCGACCAAGTCGAGGCGGGGGTGTCCCAGCGGGATGTTGTCGCGGTTGCCGGCGTAGGTGAGCTTGTCGAGGACGGTGACGCGGGCCTGTTCGTAGCCCGGGTAGCCGCCGACCAGCATGGTGCGGACGTAGTGGGAGCCGATGAAACCGGCTCCGCCGGTGACGAGTACCTTCACGCGGCCACCTCCACATGGGTGTGGTCGCCGACCACGAGGCGGTGGTGGGCCTCGGCGTGATCGCTCGGCCCGATGTTGGCGGAGCGGCCGATGAGGGAGCCGTGCAGACCGGGAACCCGGGTGATCGAGGCACCGGCCATGACGATGGAATCGGTGAGCTGGGTGGCACGCAGGACGCAGTCGCGGGCGACGGAGGTGTCGGGGCCGATCCGGCAGTCCTCGACCAGGGTGCCGGCGCCGATCACGGCCGGGCCGACGATCCGAGAACGCACCACGCGGGCGCCGGACTCGATGACGACCGGACCGATGAGTTCGCTGGTCGCGTCGATGTCCCCCTCAACGCGAGGGCGCAGCATGCCCAGGAGGTGCCGGTTGCACTCGAGGACGTCGTCCGCCTTGCCGGTGTCCTTCCAGTACCCGCCGTACTCACCCGCCTTCACGTCGTGGCCGTGGGTCAGCAGCCACTGGATGGCGTCGGTGATCTCCAACTCGCCCCGGGCACTGGGCTCGATGGCCGCGACGGCCTCGTGGATGGCGCTGGTGAAGAAGTACACCCCGATCAGGGCCAGGTCGCTGCGCGGCCGGCTCGGCTTCTCCGCCAGCGCGACCACGGCGCCCTCGGCGTCGAGTTCGGCGACGCCGAAGGCACGGGGGTCGGGCACCCTGTGGACGACTATCTGGGCGGCCGGACGGCCGGACCGGAACTCCTCGGCGATGGCGGTGATGCCGTCGGGCAGCATGTTGTCGCCGAGGTACATGACGAAGTCGTCGTCGCCCAGGAAGGGGCGCGCCAGCTCGACGCAGTGGGCGAGACCGCGCGGCTCGTCCTGGTGGATCGTGGTGACGCGCACGCCGAAGCGGGAGCCGTCGCCCAGGGCCTCGGTGATCTGCGCGGCCCGGTCGCCGACGATCACGGCGACCTCGGTCACACCGAGTGCGGCGATGTCCTCCAGGACATAGACGAGAACAGGTTTGTTCACGATCGGGATGAGCTGTTTCGGCATCGAATAGCTGAAGGGGCGCAGGCGTGTTCCCGCCCCGCCCGACAGCACCAGAGCCTTCATGGCAGTGAGGCTTTTCCATCATCGTTCTGAGCTGGCCAGATGCAGGGTGAGGACGGCCTGAACGAGGCCGGTGATGCGGGTGGTCGAGCACCGGAGCCTGCGCAGGAGGCGCCAGGACTTGAGGGTGGCCATGGCCTGCTCGACGAGGGCGCGGATCTTCGCGTGGGACCGGTTGACCGCCTGTTGACCGGTGGAAAGAGTCTCCCACCGCCCCCAGCACGGGGTGCGGACCGTGCGGCCGACGCCCCGGTAGCCCTTGTCGGCCCAGCAGGTGATGCCGACCTCGGCGAGGGCGTCGATGATGCCGTGCTCGCGGGCCGCGCGGACGTCGTGGACGGCGCCGGGCAGAGCCGGTGAGACCCACAGCAGCCGTCCGAAGGGATCGGCGAGAACCTGCACGTTCATCCCGTGCCTCTTGTGTTTCCCTGAGTGGAACGGCCGGTCGGCTGCGATCCGGTCGATCGGAAGCAGGGTGCCATCCAGCAGCACGAACGCCTTCGACGATGCCGCCCGGGCCGCGTCCGCGAGGGTGGGGGCGAGGGCGGCCAGGACCTCGACGGCCTCGGTGATGTACCGGTACGCGGTCGTGGTCCCGATGCCGAATCCGGCTGCGAGCCGGGCATGGGGGTGCCCCCGGCCGGAGGCTGGGGGAGGGTGGCCGTTGCGGAGATGGGCGAGGGTGAGCAGGGCCTGCCGGCCGGCACTCAGGCGCCGCCAGCGGGTGCCGAGCTCCCGACGGCGCTGACGGAGCTTGGCGGACAGGAAGCGCAGGGCAGAACTGGACACGTCGACGCCCGACGGGTGGACAGGCACACGAAGCCTCTGGTGGAGACGGATTTCTTGGTCGAAAACCCATCTACCAGGAGCTTCGTCCGTCTGTCACGCCAACTCCCCCGCTCCCGCAGCAGGTTGGAAAACGCTCACTGGCCCCTGAGGATCCGGGAACGGACGTCTGGTGGCCATGAAGGACCATCTCCACCACAGTTCAAGGCGGACGCGGTCGCGCTGTACCAGCCGCGCCCCGAGGCGACGATCCGGCAGGGCGCTGCCGATCTTGGCGTCTCCCCGAAACCCGGCGGAACGGGCTCACGACCCACCGGATCGCTCCGCCTCTGCGGGGCCGCTTTCGGTGCGCGAGCGAGTGAGCCGACTCGGGCTTGACAGCAAGGCTGACCAGTCAGTGGGGTTGGTCTCCGCGAAGGGGTCAGGCTCCTGGTGGATGGGGTGTCGACCGAGATCGATACTTCCGTTGGTTCTTTCGGCTGCATCAACCGGTATGAGCGTGAAAGATCCGAAAGACCATCCACGCAGGTCAGCGCCCCACAACCGGCCATCGCAGCAGGTTACGGGACTCACTGGTCTCTTCCGCGACATCCGAACGAAGCGATCCGCGGGGAGGGAACCGTACGGCCCCGTGCCCGGCGACGAAGGCCGGGTGCGGGGCCGCGACGGAAACAGGACCGGAGGGTCAGCCGAGCTTCTTCGCCTGGGCGTCGATGACCTCGGTCGGCTGTTCGTAGTCCTCGCCCTTGCCCACACCGAGCATGTTGAAGGAGGAGAAGGTGGCCAGCGTGCCGCCCTTGCGCACGACCGCCAGCTTGAACGGGGCGGGCTCGCCCTCCGCCTCGGCCGTCACCGTCCAGGCGAAGGCCTCGTCGCCGCCGGTGACCTTCCCCTCCTCGACGCCGATCACCTTCTGCTCCTCGCCCTTCACGCCTCCGGTGAACCCGCCGGAGCACGCCTCGGCGGCCGCGCGCAGATCGGCCACGGCCTTCCGCGCTCCCCCGTCCTCGTAGGAAGAGAGGGAGACGACCGTCGCCGTCACGTCGAGGGCCGAGTTCATCGCGTTCTCGAAGTTTTCGAGGTCCTCCTCGGTCAGCTCGCCGTCGCTCTGCGAACCGGTCTCCGCCGGCTTCTGGGGCTCCTGGGTCACCATGCGCTGGACGGTCGCCGCCGGGTCGCCGATCGGCACGCCCAACTGTGCGTAGGCGAGGAGCTCGCACTCCTTCTTGTCGGCGGAGACGCTCTCCGCGGGAGTGCTGTCCCCCGGGCCCAGCTCCTCGACCTTGTGACCGTCGACGTCCCCGTCGGCGAGCACGAGCTTCTCCAGTTCGGCGGCGGTCTTCACCTCGCTCGCCGGCTCCGCGGAGGCCGTCGTGTCGGCCTTGGCCTTCTCCTCGCCCCCGCCGTCGGACTCCGACCCGCCGCAGGCGGTGGCCAGCAGGGCCAGGGAGACCGCGCAGGCGGCGACGGCGGTACGGCGTATGGCGGTGGCTCGCATGGGCGTACGTTCTCTCCTGCTTCGGTGGACGATGACCCCGGCGTCGGGTCCGGTGGCCGGGGGAGATGACGGTGCTCCGGTCGTCGCGAGCCCGTGATCGGCCAACTTTAAGCCCGTGTGGCGCCCTCGCGACCATGGAATGCGAACCGGCGTTCGATCGTGATCATCACGTGATCGTTTCGAACGTCGGACGGTCATCCGCCATCAGCCACGACCGGGAAGACGGCGACGCGAAAGCCGCTCGGTCAGCTCCCGGGAGGCCTGCTCGGCGGCGTCCGTCCCCCCGCGGACTCCTGCCCGGACTCCGCCCGGGAGGCCCCCCGGGAACGTCATGCCCTGGGGGACCGGCCCGGGACGACGAACCCGTCGCCCCCCGCCGACCGCCCTTGTCCCCGGCCGGGCTTCGGGTCGCCCTCGCGCCCCCCCACCGGCTCGTCGCGGCGCCCCGCGTCACCGGCCGTCACGCACCTCGATGCCCAGCTCACGGGCGAGCGCGGGGGCCAGGTCCAGCAGTTGCGCCCCGTCGACGATCGCGCCCCGCAGGGAACCGTGCCCCGAGGCGACGCCCAGCGCGACCGCGCCGCGCAGGTCCACCCCCTTCATGCGCGCCCCGTCGAACCGCACGCCGTCCAGGGTCGAGCCCGGGAACGTGACGCCGTCCAACCGCGCCTCGGCCAGGTCCACGTCGCGCAGCAGGCAGTCCACGAAGTGGACGTCCCGCAGCGTGGCGGCCCGGACGTTGACCGAGTCGAACTTGCAGTTGAAGAACGTCACACGGCGCAACGCCGAACCGTGGACCTCCACCCCGGCGAGCATCCCGGAGACGACCTCGGCGTCCATCCAGCTCGTCTCGACCAGATCGGTGCCCACCCACCGCACGGTGTGGAACCACACGTCGTTGAACCGGACCCGGCGGCAGCGCCCGCCGGTGAAGGAGACCGAGGTGAAGGCGCACTCGGTGAAGCCGGCCCCGCCGCAGTCGACGTCCCGGAAGTCGTCACCGTCGAAGCGGAGCGTGTCGTGGGTGAGATCGCGCTCCGGCTCGCCGCCGAACGGTTCGAGGTACTCCGCGTACGGCAGGTCGTCGAGGTCACGGGGGGCCGGTGAGGTGGGCACGGCGGGCCTTCCGATGCGGGGACGCGTCGCGCGCACCCTATCCACGGCCACTGACAACGGCGGCCGAACGCGGTGGCCCGGTGCCCGGAGCCCGACGGGACGGTGTCCACGACCGTTTCCTTCACGCCACCCAGGGAGCCGTATGGGGTTTTCGGAAAGAACCACCCACCACCACGGGTTTTCCGGCGTCCCGCCCACGCTTTTCCCCGGCTGCCTCCCCGCTCTCCACCGGGCGACGTCGGAACGGACCGGCGCGAACCGTCGGGGAGCGGGGCCGGTATTTTCCGCTCGGACGGCGACGCGGCCGGATCGCCCCTTTCCGCGACACGGGGACCGTCACTAGTTTTTCCTGCGCCAGATCCGATTCCGTCCGATCAGAGAGAATCACGATGAGGCGTTTCCGTCGCTCCACCGCCACCGCGGCCGTCGTCACGGCCCTGGTCGCCGGAGCCACCACCCTGTCGATGTCCACCGCCTCCGCCGCGCCCGTCATAGAATCCGTCCCCGCGGAGAAGGCCGGGGCGCTCGCCTACTACTGCGGCTACCACGGCGCCGTCACCCCGCCCACCATCTCCCAGGGCAGCACGGGCAACGCCGTGCGCGAGGCCCAGTGCCTGCTGAGGTTCTGGGGCTTCAGCGTCGGGTCCAGCGGCGTCGACGGCATCTTCGGTTCGGCGACCAGGGCGGCCGTCGTCGACTTTCAGCGCACCTGCCGGATCTCCGCCGACGGCATCGTCGGTCCGGTGACCTGGAACCGGCTGCGCAACGGCTGCTGACCCGTCGTTCCCGAACGACCCACGTGGTCCCGGAGCACTCCGGGGCCACGCTCCCGTGTCCGCCCGCGGCCGGAAGGAAAAACGCCTCCCGGCGTCCTCGTTCTCCCCGCGACCCACTCCCTCGTGAATTCGAAACATTAGGCGGTTCGACGACTTCGGCGGCGTCGAACATTTCGACACCGTGCCCCCTTGTGATTTCCGGGATGCTCGTCCGATCCCGAACGGGCAGCCGCATCGAAGTGCCTCCTCGCTCCGGAGCCACGACCGTTTTTCGGCCCCATGTTTCGGGAACACGGACACCACCTTCTTCGCCGCCGTGTTCTCTCGCGCCCTCCCCGGGTTCGGGATTTCGTCCGGCGAGGGAACGACCGGTCCGCGCTCAGGCCCCGGCGAGGGTGGCGACCATGACCGCCTTGATGGTGTGCATGCGGTTCTCGGCCTCGTCGAAGACGACCGAGTGCTCGGACTCGAACACCTCGTCCGTCACCTCCAACGACTCCAGGCCGTACCGCTGGTGGATCTCCCGGCCCACGGCCGTACCCAGGTCGTGGAAGGCGGGCAGGCAGTGCAGGAAGCGGACCGCCGGATTGTCGGTGGCGCGCAGCACGTCCATGGTGACGGCGTAGGGACGCAACAGTTCCACGCGCTCCTCCCAGACCTCCTTGGGCTCCCCCATCGACACCCACACGTCGGTGGCGACGAAGTCCGCGCCGAGCACGCCCTCCTCGACCTTCTCGGTGAGGGTGACGCGGGCACCGGTGCGCCCGGCCAGGGAGCGGGCCACGGCGACCACCTCCTCCTCGGGCCACAGGCCCCGGGGGGCGACGATGCGGACGTCCATGCCCAGCAGGGCGCCGGTGACCAGGTAGGAGTTGCCCATGTTGTTGCGGGCGTCGCCGAGGTAGGCGTAGGCGATCTCGGGCAGCGGCCGATCGACGTGTTCGGTCATGGTGAGCACGTCGGCCAGCATCTGGGTGGGGTGCCAGTCGTCGGTGAGCCCGTTGTAGACGGGCACGCCCGCGTGGGCGGCCAACTCCTCGACGACCCGCTGACCGCTGCCCCGGTACTCGATCGCGTCGTACATCCGCCCCAGCACCCGGGCGGTGTCCTTCACCGACTCCTTGTGGCCGATCTGGGAGCCGGACGGGTCGAGGTAGGTGGTGTGGGCGCCCTGCTGGGCGGCGGCGACCTCGAAGGCGCACCGGGTGCGGGTGGAGGTCTTCTCGAAGATCAGCGCGATGTTCCGCCCGCGCAGCCGCTGCTCCTCGGTGCCGGCGCGTCGGGCCGCCTTCAGCTCGGCCGCCAGCTCCACCAGCCGACGGAACTCCTCGGGGGTGAAGTCCAGTTCCTTGAGGAAGTGGCGGCCCGTGAGATCGATCGCCATGGGGGCTCCTAGAGAACGGTCGGGGACGACGGAAGACCGGAATACTATACGTACAGCCGCATCACTATGCGCCCGGGTTCGCCTTCCGGCCGTATCCTCGCACCGAGCCGCGCGCCCCGCCTCCCGGCTCCGCCCGACTCCACCGGGCACCACCACGGCGCCGAGCCCCTACACCGCGTCGCGTTCGATCGGGCAACTCATGCAGCGCGGCCCGCCCCGGCCCCGTCCCAGCTCGCTGCCGGGGATCGTGATGACCTCGATCCCGTGTTTGCGCAGATGGGTGTTGGTGGTGGCGTTGCGCTCGTAGGCGATGACGACCCCCGGCTCGACGGCCAGCACGTTGCAGCCGTCGTCCCACTGCTCCCGCTCGGCCGCGTGCACGTCCTGGGTGGCGGTGAGCACCCGGATGCCGTCCAGACCGAGCGCGGCGGCGATGGCCCGGTGCATGTGCTCGGGCGGGTGGTCGGTGACCTTCAACTCCTTGTCCGACCCGCCCGGCTCGATGGTGTAGGAGCGCAACATGCCCAGCCCCGCGTACTGGGTGAAGGTGTCCCCGTCGACCATCGTCATCACCGTGTCCAGGTGCATCAGAGCCCGCTTCTTGGGCATGTCCAGGGCCACGATGGTGCGGGCCGAGCCCGCCGCGAACAGGCCGCGGGCGAGCGCCTCCACCGCCTGCGGAGTGGTCCGCTCGCTCATCCCGACGAGCACCGCGCCGTTCCCGATCACCAGGACGTCCCCGCCCTCGATGGTGGAGGGGTGGTCCGCCTGCCCCTCGGACCACACGTGGAAGCCCCGCTCCCCCTCCCCGCCCGGGGACGCGAAGAGCGGGTGGTGTCGGTAGATCGCCTCGAAGTGGACGGTCTCGCGCCGGCGCGCGGGCCAGCGCATGGGACCGATGGAAACCCCGTCGTACACCCAGGCGGAGGTGTCGCGCGTGAACAGGTGGTTGGGCAGCGGGGCGACCAGGAAGTCGTCGATGTCCATCACGTGGAAGCGGACCGAGACCGGTTCCGGATGCCGTTCCAGGTACTCCCGTTTGGTCATGCCGCCCACCAGCGCCTCGGCCAGCTCGGCGCCCGACATCCCGTCGAAGACGGCTCGCAGGTGGTCGGCGGCCAACGGCCCGTACTCCTTCTCGTGGAAGGTCCGGTCCAACACGAACGAGCGCGCGGCGGGGACCTCCAATACCTCGGTCAGCAGGTCGCCGAACAGGTGCACCTCCACGCCCCGGTCGCGCAGCACGTCCGCGAAACCGTCGTGCTCCTGCCGGGCCCGCCGGACCCACAGCACGTCGTCGAAGAGCAGATCGTCCCGGTTGGACGGGGTGAGCCGTTTCAGTTCCAGGTCGGGGCGGTGCAGGATGACGTGCCGCAGGCGCCCGACCTCGGAGTCGACGTGGAATCCCATGTCCCCATCCTGACCGCTCCGCGCCCCGACGAACCTCGACGAACCGGCACGGACACCCCTCCGGCGTCCCGCCCGTCACGGCGGTCACGGACGCGCGGTGGGGGCGGACGCGCGGTGGGGCCGGCCCGACCCCGTCCCCCGCTTCCCGTCATCCCGGCGAGATCGGCGCTTGGCACACTTTTTCAGTCGCCCACCCGGCCCCCGTCCCGGTCCCGGCCGTCCCGCTCCACCGCCCGGGCCACCCGGGCGATGTCCTCGGGGCCGACCCGGCAGCAGCCGCCGACCAGCCGGGCGCCGTCGCGCACCCACCGTCGCGCGTCGGCGGGGTCGAAGGCGGCCGGACCCGTCCAGGTGCCGCTCCGCGCGTCCCAACCCTCGCCGCTGTTGGGGTAGACGACCGCCGGTTTCCCGGTGGTACGGACGGCCAGGCGTACGGCTCGCGCGGCGTCGCGGGGGTCACAGCAGTTGACGCCCACCGCCACTACCCGGTCGTTCCCGGCGGCGACGGCGAAGGCGTCCGCCAGCGGCTGTCCGGCGCGGGTGCGCTCTCCGGCGACGGTGTACGACAGCCACACCGGCACCCCGCAGCCCTCGGTGGCCCGCAGCAACGCCTCGGCCTCGTCGACGTCCGGCACCGTCTCCAGTGCCAGCACGTCCGGGCCGGCCTCCGCCAGGGCCTCGACGCGGGGTCGGTGGAAGCGCTCCAGTTCGGCGACGCTCAGTCCGTAGCGGCCGCGGTACTCGCTGCCGTCCGCGAGCACCGCCCCGTAGGGGCCGACGGAGGCGGCCACCCACACCGGTCCGGCCGCGGCGGTGTGTCGGGCCGCGGCGCGGGCCAGGGTCACGCTGCGGCGCAGCAGGGCGTCGGTCTCCGCCCGGCCCAGGCCGCGCCGGGCGAAGCCGCGGTAGGAGACCTGGTAACCGGCGGTGATGAGGACCCGCGCCCCCGCTCGCAGATAGGCGGTGTGGGCCGCCCGGACCTGCGCGGGGTCGTCGGCGAGGAGCCGGGCCGACCACAGGTCGTCGGAGAGGTCGCAGCCCTGTGCCTGGAGCTGGTTGGACAGCCCGCCGTCGAGGACGACCGGGCCGTGGGCCAGGGCGTCGGCGAGCGGGGGTGCGGGAGGGGTCATCGCGTCGTCATGCGGTCGATGTGCTCACCGGATCGTGCCGTCACGTCAACTGGCTCTGCACCTGGGAGGAGATCAGCTCCAGGTGGTCCAGATCGTGCAGGTCGAGGATCTGCAGGTAGATGCGGGAGGCGCCGATCTCGGCGTAGCGGCCGATCTTGTCGACGACCTCGGCCGGGGAGCCGGCCAGTCCGTTCTGCTTCAGCTCCGCCACCTCGCGGCCGATGGCGGCGGCGCGGCGCGCGACCTCGGCGTCGTCCCGCCCCACACAGGCGACCAGGGCGTTGGAGTACACCAGGTCGTCGGCCCCGCGGCCGTGTTCCTCGGCGGCGGCCCGCACCCGGCCGAACTGGCGGTCGCTGTCCTCGACGGAGGCGAAGGGGATGTTGAACTCGTCGGCGAAGCGCGCGGCCAGGGCCGGGGTGCGCTTGGCGCCCAGACCGCCGATGAGGACCGGCACCTTCTCCTGTGCGGGCTTGGGAAGGGCGGGCGAGTCGACCAGCCGGTAGTGGGTGCCCTCGTGGGTGAAGGTCTTGCCCGGCTCGGTGCCCCACAGCCCGGTGACGATCTCCAGCTGCTCCTCCAGACGGGAGAACTTCTCCTTGGGGAAGGGGATGCCGTACGCGGTGTGCTCGGCCTCGAACCAGCCCGCTCCCAGCCCCAGTTCGACGCGTCCGCCGGACATGGCGTCGACCTGCGCCACCTGGATGGCCAGGACGCCCGGCAGCCGGAAGGTGGCCGCGGTCATCAGGGTGCCCAGGCGGATGCGGTCGGTCTCCCGGGCGAGGCCGGCCAGGGTGATCCAGGCGTCCGTCGGGCCGGGCAGCCCGTCGACGTCCCCCATCTTCAGGTAGTGGTCGGAGCGGAAGAAGGCGTCGAAGCCCAGGTCCTCGGTGGCCTTGGCGACGGTGAGCAGGGTGTCGTAGTCGGCGCCCTGCTGCGGTTCGGTGAAGATGCGCAGATCCATGTCTCCCATCCTGCACCTTCGCCGCTCCGGCCCGCTCCTCGCCCCGGGCACGTCCCCCGGTGGCCACTCCCGCGGGCGTCCCGTCGCCGCCTCCTCTGCGCCCCGTGCTCCGCGCGCCGTGGTTTCCGGTGGGGGTCGGGGCCCGCCCCCTCCCGCTCATCCCTCCTGCCGCGCCGCGGCGCGGATCGCGTCGCCGGGCGGGGGCGCGCGGCGGAGGCGCCGGCCGCACCGGGCCAGGCGCCGGATGATCGCCATCGCCCTGTCCCCGCACTCGTCGGCGGCGTCTATGCCCTCGATGCACCGCCAGTACGTTCCCTCCTCCGCGTCGACCGCGAGCCGCACCAACGCGCCCCCGGTCTCGTCGAGCAGTCCGCAGAGATCGCGCAGGGCGGCGAGCAGATCACGGATCTCCGTCATTCCGGCCGCGCGCGCCCCGTCGGCCGGATGACCGGCGCCGCGCAGCGACCCGCAGGCGCGGCCGCCGGCCTCGCACAGCCCGCCGGCCTGGGTCCGCACCTCCGGGGGGCCGGCCGTCACCAGGTGGGCTCCGACCGCCTCCGCGAGCGCCTGCGCCTGCCACGCCTCGGTAAGGACGTCAGCGGCTTCCTTACTGTGCGCGAGCGCCCGACGCGTGTCCTCAATGAGTGGTACCGCATCCATCCACCTTTTCCCTCCGTAACCGTCCACTACCCAGAGTGATACCCATGGGGCGGTCTGGCTAGTGACCTGGGGAGGACTGTGGAGAAAATCGACACTGTGGAACGCTCCGCCACTCCGAAGCGTGACGATTGGTCCGGCCGCGCGCGTGACCGGAGCCGTCCGTCTCAGCGCCTCACGCGGACGTGTCGTCACTCTCCGCAACGGGGAAGCGCCGCTCGTTCCTTTCGATCTTGTCCGCCAGCGCCTCGGTGACGTCGATCCCCACCACCTCGCAGAACTGCAGGAGGTAGGCGAGGACGTCGGCCACCTCGTCGGCCACCCTCGCCGCCCGCTCGGGATCGGCCATGACCCGCGCCGACTGCTCGGGCGTCGCCCACTGGAAGATCTCGACCAGCTCGGCGGCCTCCACGCTCAGGGCCGCGGCCAGGTTCTTGGGGGTGTGGTAGGGCTGCCAGTGCCGTGCCGCCGCGAACTCGGCGAGCCTGCCCTGGAGTTCCCCCAGCCGGCCGTCCGGCCGTCCGCTCCTCCGCGCGCCGTCGCCCTTCGTGCCACCGTCGTCCATGCCCCTGGTCTACCAGACCTTCCGCGCGCGCCCGCGCGTCGGAGGTCCGGGCACCGGGGGCTCGGGCACCGGGGGCTCGGGCGTCACGTCCGGGCCCCCACCACGCCGTCCACCGCGCCGTCCACGGTCTCCTTCGCCGCCCGGTCCGCCGCTCCGTCCGCCGCTCCGTCCGCCGCCCCGCGCCGAGCCCCCGCGTCCAGGCGCACCAGCCGCGTGCCGGGCACCCCCGGGACCGCGGAGGCGTCGTACAGCGTGCCCAGCAGCCGGATGTGGCCGCGCTCGCACATCCGGGCCGCCAGACCCAGCAGTTCCCGCCGCTGTCGGGCGTCCAGGCAGCGGTCGAGGCCGTCGACCAGCAACGTCAACGCCTGGTGCGCGTCGGGCACCTCCCGCACCGGGTCGACCTCCAGCACCCCGGGCCCGGTCAGCAGCACCAACGCGAGCGCCAGGTAGCGCAGTTGCCCGTCCCCGAGCCGGTCCACCGGGGTGGGCTCCAGCCCGTCACCGTGGTCCACCAGCGCACGCACCATGCCCGTGCCCCCGCGTTCCACCCACGGCTCCGTCGACAACTCCGCCACCGGGAGTGCCAGTCCGGCGCGCACCGCCTCCAGCAGGGCCGCGTGCCGGGTGCGGCACTCGGTGCGGGTGCGCGCCAGCACCGCGGCGAGGTTGTCGCAGCCGCCGCGCAGCAGACCGTCCGCGGCGCTCGCGGGCGCGCGCATGGTCTCGGGGCGCGGATCGCAGGCGAAACCGGCGCGCAGTGCGGGCACCACCTGTTCCACGGCGGCGAGCACCCTCCGCTCCCCCTCGGTGGCGCCCGCCACCCGCAACGGCAGCAGGGCGGTGCCCAGCCGGTCGTCGGGCAGCGGGGCGCGGGAGGTCCGACCGGCCCCTGCGGCGTACCACTCGGCCCGCACCGCGCGCCGCGCCGGATCGCGCAGCGCGGTGGAGAGCAGGGTGCGGCCGTCGGCCCCGGTCAACCGCTCGCCCGCGATGCGCAGCTCGGGTTCGGCCTGGACGGCGAGGTCGAGTCGGACCGGACCCGCGGGCCCGTCCACCGTGCACCCCAGCCGGAAGCCGCGTCTGCCCTGGCGGTCCCGGGGGGTGCCGCGCGGCACGTACGCCGTCGGCCCGCCCGGTCCTCCGCCGAAGACCTCCTCCAGGCTCTCGCCCCCGGCGAGCCGGGTCAGTGCCCCGTAGGCCTCCAGCACCGTGGACTTGCCGCTGCCGCCGGCTCCGGCCAACAGGGTCATCGGGGCCAGGGGCAGCCGCAGCCCGCGGTGTCCTCGGAAGGCGGAGAGCCGCAGTTCGGTGACGACGGGCCGTCGTGGGGCCCCGTTCTCGGTCATGATCCGGACGGTAGCGGCGTTCCGTCGCGCCGAACCGTTACGGCTGTCCGGATTTCCTACGATCAGGCGACGGCGCCCTCCCCGGGTGACCGCGACATGGCGCGGAAGGAGCAGTTCCCCTGACGGACGGCGCCCCGACCCCCTAACGTACGCGCATGCCGCACCCCGCCGACCGGTACTACGCGCCGAACCTGACGCCCGACGAGGTACGCGCACAACTCCGGCGCGACCACCTGCTCCTGCGCGCCTGTCAGGCCTCGCTGGGCCTGGTGGGCAGGGACGTCCTCGGCCTCGCGGTCGAGCCGCGACCGGGCGAGGTCGTCCTCCACGCCGCCGTCGTGCGGGAGACGCCCGACGCGGTCCGGGACCTGCACGACATCGCCTCGGAGTTGAAGCTCCTCCTGGTGGGCGGACCCGACGACCGGTCGGACATCACCACCCAGGTCCACGTCGGGCTGCCGTGCCCCGCGTCCTGGCCCGGTCACGACCACGCGCTGGTGTACCTGGCCAAGTGGGACGAGGCCACCGCGGCCGAGGAGGAGCGGGAGACGATGGCGGAGGCGTGACCACCGCCCCCTGTCCCCGCCCCCGCCCTTCCCCCCTGTCGTCCGATTCGTTTCGGTCGTGTTCCGTGGTGGGCGCGGGGTAGGCGGGTGACGCCGCCCGGCCGACCGGGCGGCGTCAGTCGTCCGTCACGACCCGGCGTGTGTTCGGGGGGAGGGAACCGGTGTCCTCGGTGCTGACCGGGAGTTGGGGTCCGGGATGGAGCGTCGGGATCTTCGTCCTGGCCGCGGCTCTCACGGTGGTGTGCAGCGTGCGGCTCGCCGCCCTGGGGGACACGCTCGCCGACCGGACGGGGTGGGGCGAGGCGCTGTTCGGCGCCGTGTTCTTCGGTCTGATCACCTCTCTGTCGGGGATCGTGATGACGGCGGTGAGCGCCGCGGCCGACCGGCCGGGGCTGGCGTACGGCAACGCGGTGGGCGGGATCACCGCGCAGACCCTGGCGGTGGTCGTCGCGGACGCCTTCCACCGGCGCGCCAATCTGGAGCACGCCGCGGCGTCGATGTCGAACCTGTTGTTCGGCTGTCTGCTGACGGGGCTGCTGGGCGTGGCGCTGTTGGCGTCCTTCAGTCCGGAGGCGACGCTGTGGGGGGTGCATCCGGCGTCGGTGGCGCTGGTGGCCTTCTACTGGGGTGGCATCCGGTTGATCCGGGACCACGACGAGCCGATGTGGCGCGCGGTCCGCACCCGGGATACGGTTCCGGACGTGCCCGACGACGAGCCGTTGCGGCACGGACGCGTCCGGTTGTGGGGGGAGTTCCTCGGGATCGCCGGCCTGGTGGTGGTGGGCGGTTGGGCCGTCGCCCGGGCGGCCGGGGGCATCCTGGACGCCACCGGGCTGAGCGCGGGACTGGTGGGCGCGATCTTCATGGGCGGGGTGAACGCGCTGCCCGAGACGGTGGCGGCCGTCGCGGCGGTGCGGCGCGGCGCGGTGACGCTCGCGGTGGCGGCGATCGTCGGCGGGAACTGTCTGGACGTCCTCAACCTGGCCGTCGGCGACCTGGCCTTCCGCGGCGGGTCCCTCTACCACTCCGCGGACACCGACCATCTCTTCCTCACCAGCGCGTCCCTGGTGATGACGACCGTGCTGCTGGGCGGGCTGCTGGTGCGTCAGCGACGCGGCTGGCTGGGACTGGGCTTCGACGGGGCGCTGCTGCTGACGATCTACCTGAGCACTGTGGCCGTCCTGGCCTCCTGAGGGCTCAAAACTCTCCCGTCCCTCCCGGCCCGCGCCGGTCGGACGCGGGAGGGGAGAGGCCGGAAGAGGGGAGGGAAATTCCCCGAATCCCCGGAGGAATCCACCGGGCTTGTCCGCTCCGCTCCGAGTGGTGGTGGTGTACCCGCCTCCCGCCGCCCCCCTTTACCGCCACATTACCCGCACGGCGGAGATCAGCGCCCGATCCGCGCGAGGAAGCAGAAGTGCGCGTACGCCCCGACAAAGGCAGAGCAAACCGCCCGGAAGCGGTCGGTGTGCCGTTTTCTTCAATTGTCGAAACCTCTGACGGCGCGCCCGGGAACCCGCGTTTCGCGTTGCCGCACCGCTCCGCCTCTCCTCCGCCCCACCAGCGGATACGCTCGTGGGCGGCGCGTCTTCCGCATCTCGGTCGGCCGGCCCCGGATTTCCGGAACGTAAAAATCCGAATCCAGGGTTGTGCGACAGCCTGCAAGGGCCAATCATTGCACCGGGCCTGACCACGGCTCAGGTTCTCCGTCGTCGTCGAGGACGTCGGACATCGCCCCGGACGGGCTTCCAGAACGGAGATAAAAGGTGAACGGAGCAAAAACGTTCCTGCGCAGAATCGCCGCGACGGCGAGCGCGACATTGGCGATCGCGGGCATCACCCTGGCGGGCGCCACTCCCGCCTCGGCCGCGAACTACTACTACGAGCTTCCCTACCCGTCCGGTGAGGCCTACCAGGTCACCCAGGGGCCGGAGGGGACGTACTCGCACTACGGTCCGTACAACGAGTACGCCTGGGACTTCGGGCTCCCCGCGAACTACGAGGTCTCCGCCGCGCAGGGCGGCACGATCCTCGTCTCCGACTGGTCGCCGTACGCGGGGAACGGCATCGAGGTGATCATCCGGCACTCGAACGGCCAGTGCACCCACTACGCGCACCTGAACCGGGCGATCTACAACACCGGTGACTGGGTGCCGCAGGGCCGGATCATCGGCTGGTCGGGCAGCACGGGGAACTCCACCGCGCCGCACCTGCACTTCCAGGTGATCGACTGCAACACCCGGGTGGGCATCCCCGCCACGCTCCAGGGCTGGACGCCGCCCACCGGCTCCTGGCCGGTGAGCGTGAACACCCGCGCCTGACCGTCCGCCACGCCCTGGTGAGGGCCGTACCCGCCCTCCCGCGGCGGCGCGGGGAAGCGGACCGTCACCTGGCACCGTCCACGTCCGGGACTCGAAGAACCCCACCGGGCCGGACCGGCCGCCTCGCCCGAGGCACGACCGGCTCCCCGGCCCCGCTTCCGACCGGTCCGGCCGTCCCCGCCCACCACGTTCGCGACGGAGCCCCGCCATGCGGCGGGGCTCCGTCGTGCGTCCGCCGGGGCGGAACGCGGGTGGGCGGGGAGGGGGCCGGCCCCTGCCCGCCCACCGGGTCAGGCGGCGGCCGGGGTCGGACCCACCAGTTTGTCCAGGACGTCCTCCATGGTGACGAAGCCCAGCAGCGTGCCCCGCCCGTCGGTGACGGCGGCCAGGTGGGTACCTGCGGCGCGCATGGTGGTCAGGACGTCGTCCAGCGGGGTGCCCTCCCCTATCTGGACGACGGTGCGCAGGGCCTCGGGCGGGAACGGCCGGTCGCGGTGGAGGACACCGATGGCGTCCTTGACGTGCAGGTATCCCAGCACGGTGCCGCCGGGGCCGGTCACCGGCAGGCGGGAGAAACCGGCCGTGGTGGCGGTGCGCTCCAGCTCGTCGGGGGTGACGGTGTGGTCGACGGTGTGCATGTCGGCCAGGGGCACCAGCACCTCGCGCACCGGGCGGTGGCCCAGCTCCAGGGCCTCGCGCAGCCGCTGGTGGCCGCCTGGCTCGATCAGTCCGGCACGGCTGGCCTCCTCCGCCATGCGGGCCAGCTCCGCGTCGGTGAAGATCGAGGCGACCTCGTCCTTGGGCTCCACCCTCAACAGGCGCAGCAGGACGTTGGCGAAGGCGTTGATGCCGAAGACCATCGGGCGCAGGGCCCGGGTGAGGGCGACCAGCGGCGGACCCAGCAGCAGGGCGCTGGGCACGGGGGCGGCCAGCGCGATGTTCTTGGGCACCATCTCGCCGACCAGCATGTGGAGGTAGGTCGCCAGGGCCAGGGCGATGACGAACGCGATCGGGTGGATCAGCGCTCCCGGGACGCCGACGGCCGCGAAGGGCGGCTCCAGCAGGTGGGCGATCGCCGGCTCGGCCACGGCTCCCAGGACCAGGGAGGAGACGGTGATGCCCAATTGGGCGGTGGCCATCATCGCCGAGAGGTGCTCCAGGCCCCACAGCACCGTGCGGGCGCGCTTGGAGCCCTTCTCGGCGTGGGGTTCGACCTGGCTGCGGCGGACCGAGATCAGCGCGAACTCGGCACCGACGAAGAAGGCGTTGGTCAGCAGCGTCAACAGGCCGATCCCCAGTTGCAGGGCGGTCATCGCAGGGCCTCCTCACGGACCTCGCGGGTGGCCGGGGCCGGGGCGGTGAGCCGTATCCGGTCGGCGCGGTGGTGGTCGACGTCCAGGACGCACAGCTCCCAGCCGTCGACCTCGACGGTGTCGCCGGGGGCGGGGATGCGCTCCAGACGGGTGGCCAGCAGCCCGGCGAGGGTCTCGTAGGGGCCGTCGGGGGCGGTCAGTCCGATGGCGACCAGCTCGTCCAGGCGGGCGCCGCCGTCGGCCTCCCAGCGGGCGCGGCCGTCGTCGGCGCCCAGGGGGCGCAGACCGGGCTCCTCGTGGGGGTCGTGTTCGTCGCGGACCTCGCCGACGACCTCCTCGACGATGTCCTCGACGGTGGCGACGCCGGCGGTGCCGCCGTACTCGTCGATGACGACCGCGAGGGTGCGCCGGCTGCGCATCTGCTCCAGGAGGCGGTCGACGGGCAGGGTCTCGGGCACCAGCAGCGGCTCGGCGAGCAGCTCGGTGACCGCGGTGGCGGGGCGTCGGGCGGCCGGGAGGGCGAGGACGTCACGGATGTGGACGGTGCCGATCACCTCGTCGAGGGTGTCGCGGTAGACGGGGAAGATCGACAGGCCGGTGGCCAGGGTGAGGTTCTCGGCGTCGGCCGCGGTGGCGTGGGCCTCCAGCGCCTTGACGTCCACCCGGGGGGTCATGACGTTCTCGGCGCTGAGCTCGCTGAGGTGGAGGGTGCGGACGAACAGTTCGGCGGCGTCGGCCTCGATGGCGCCCTCCTTGGCGGAGCGGCGGGCCAGGGCGGCCAGTTCGTCGGGGGTGCGGACGGACTCCAGTTCCTCGGCGGGCTCCAGTCCGAAGCGGCGCACCAGGTGGTTGGCGGTGTCGTTGAGGTGGCGGATGAGGGGGCCGAAGACGGTGGTGAAGCCGCGCTGGGGGCCGGCGACGACGCGCGCGACCGCCAGGGGGTTGGAGATGGCCCAGTTCTTGGGGACCAGTTCGCCGATCACCATCAGCACCACGGTGGAGAGCGTGACGCCGAGCACGGTCGCGGTGGTGGGAACGGCGCCGCCGGGCAGTCCCGCGGCGGTGAGGGGGCCGCGCAGCAGCACGGCCAGGGAGGGTTCGGCGAGCATGCCGATGACCAGGGAGGTCACCGTGATGCCCAGCTGCGCGCCGGAGAGCTGGAAGGTCAGCCGTCTGACCGCCTTCAGCGCGCTCGCCGCGCCGCGCTCTCCCTCGCGCGCCGCCCGCTCCAGTTCGCCCCTCTCGACGGTGGTCAGGGAGAACTCGGCCGCGACGAAGACGGCGCAGCCCAGGACCAGCGCGAGAGCCACCAGCAGAAGCAGGACTTCGGTCACCGTGCCACCTCCGTCCCCAAACTCGTCGCGGGGCGGCCGCGGGTGGCACGGCTGGTACTGGGAGGTTCACCCATGGGGGGTTCCGAGCTCCTTCTCGTCGGGCCGGCCGGGTATCTCCTACCTCGTGGGAACCGGCTCATTTCAGGTCAGTGTAAAGGTGCGGCAAAACACTCTTGAAGGGCGAACGCCACAACCGAGCGCATCGGTTCCCGGCGGGCGGGAGCGGGCGGGGCCGTTCGGGGCGCGATTTTCGGACGTTCTCCGGCCCGCGGGCTCCGGGCGCCGGCGCGGCGCGGCCGGGCACCCGTAAACTTCTACACGCATGTAGAAGATGCGAGAGGGCACGGAGGCACGGCCGCGGCTCCAGCGTGCACCGGGCACGCGCCGCCGCGCGGCCCGTTCGTCTCCTGTTGGCCCACACCTCGCTTCCGCGACCCCGAAAGGACATTCATGGCCACGGTCGACCTGGAGAAAGTGCTGGACAAGGCGTGGGCGGACAAGGACCTGCCGGAGATCCTGCAAGCCCCGGTGTCGGCGCTGAAGGGCGTCTCCGACCGCGACGGCGACCTGCTGCGGGAGGCCTTCGGGGTACGGACGGTGGCCGATCTGGCCGACCTGAAGTACGTGCGCTGGGCACAGGCCCTGGCAGCGCTGGCCCCGGCGGCGAAGTAGCGCGGCGCGGCACCCCGTACACAGCCGCGTGCGCGCGGCGGAACCACAGTGAGGAGTGAACGCCCGATGGTGTTCAAACGGCTACTCGGCTCGCTCGGCGTGGGCGGCCCCACGGTGGACACGGTCCTGGAGGAGGGAGCCGTCCTGCCCGGCGGCACCCTGTCCGGACGGGTCCACCTCAGGGGCGGCAGCGCCGACTTCGACATCGAGCACATCGGCCTGGAACTGGTCGCCCGCGTCGAGGCCGAGACCGACGGCGGCGAGCACGAGGGCACGGTCGCCTTCGGCCGCTTCACCGTCGGCGGCGGTTTCCGGCTGGCCGAGGGAGCGGAACACAACGTTCCGTTCACCGTGACACTGCCGTGGGAGACCCCGGTCACCGAACTGCACGGGCAGCCCCTGGGCGTCGCCCTCGGGGTGCGCACCGAACTGGCGGTGGCCGGGGCGAAGGACAAGGGCGACCTGGATCCGCTGGCGGTGCGCGCCCTGCCGGCGCAGGAGGCGATCCTGGAGGCGTTCGGGCAGCTCGGCTTCGGGTTCAAGTCCGCCGACCTGGAGTACGGCCACATCCGCGGCACCGGGCAGCAGCTCCCCTTCTACCAGGAGATCGAACTCACCCCCTCCCCGCGCTACGCGCACGCGGTGAACGAGATCGAGGTGACCTTCCTGGCGAACCCGGCCGGGGTGGAGGTGGTGCTGGAGGCCGACAAGCGCGGCGGTTCCTTCCCCGGCTTCTCCGGCGGCCACGACGCCCTCACCCGCTTCACGGTCGGCCACCAGGACGTCCGGGACTGGAACGCCGAGGTGGACGACTGGGTGCGACGGCTCGTGGAGGGCCGCGTCGCGCACGGCGCTCCGTACGGCCCCGGGCACGACGGCCTCCACGGGCACGACGGGATCCACGGCCACCACGGCCACCACGGCCACGACGGCCACGACGGCCACCGCTCCGGCCCCGGGATGGGCACCGCCATCGCCGCCGGGGCGGCCGGGCTCGCGGTCGGCGTCGCGGGCGGCATGGTCGCGGCCGAGGTCGTCGACGAAGTGGGCGACTTCTTCGAGGGCGAGGACGACGGAGGCGACGAGGGCTGAGCCGGACGGCCCGTCCCTCCTCCTCCCGTCCCTTCCTCCCCCCCCTCCCACGGGCGCGCCCGGGCCACGGGCGCGCCCGTTCCCGTCACAGCGGGGTGGTCGCCCTCAGCACCAAGAACAGCGTGACCGCCGAGTTCGCCGACGACAGCGCCGAGACCGCGGCTCCGGCCACGGCCGTCCACACCGCCAGCCCGGCGGCCGTGAACACCGGGGGCCAGGCCCGCACGGCGGGGGCCGGCCCGAGGAGAGCCGCCACCCGGCGCGGCACCGGCCCCGGCTCGGCGAACCCCGCCAGTGTCGACGTGGGCGCGCCACGGGAGACCAGTGCCGCCTTGCCGATGGCGCGGGCCACCGTCCGTCGGCTGCCCACCGCACGGGCCGCGGCCTCGTCCGCCCATCGCTCCACGGTGTAGACCACGGCCGTGCGCAGCGGCCGCAGGAACGGGTTGGCCCGCGCCGCCAGGTGCACCGCCAGCAGGTACCGGTGGTGCCGGGCCGCCAGGTGGGCCCGCTCGTGGGCGAACAGCGCGCGGCGCTCGGGTCCGTCGAGACCGGAGAGCAGCGCCGTGGAGACCACCACGCGGCCCCCTCGCCCCCACCGGCCGGGCAGCGCGTAGGCGTAGGGCGCGGGGTCGGGCAGCACCGCCACGGAGGCGGCCCCCGACAGCCCGTCCAGCGCCCGCCCGGCACGGCGCCGCGTCCGGTGGTGCCGCCACAGGGTCCTCCCGACCGCCACCAGCACGGCCGCCAGGGCCGGGATGGACGCCGTCCCCGCGACCTCGTCGTAGGGGAGCGCCTCGCGCACCTCCGGATCCGACCAGCCGTCCGGCAGCGGATTGCCCGGCAGTTGCGCGGTGCCCACCACGACCAGCAGCCCCAGGCAGAGCGAGCTGCACACCGCGAGCACCCCGGCCGTGGCCGCCAGCATGAGGGTGGCGACGCGCGGGTGAAGGCGCCGTTCGGCCAGGTGCGCGATGGGCCAGGCGGTCAGCGGCAGGACGAGCGGCAGGAAGACGAAGACCCCCATGGACATCAGCCCTCCGGTTCCTCCGCCTGCCGGAGGAGTTCCCGCAGCACCTGTTCGTCGTCCGGGGAGAGCTCGGCGACGAAGCCGGCCAGCACCGCCTCCCGGTCGCTCTCCCCGTCCAGCACCCTGCGCATCCGCAGGGCGGCCAGCCGGGCCTCGTCGGCCGCCGCCGTCCACACGAACGACCGCCCCTCCTTCTCCCGCGTCACCACGCCCTTGGCCAACAGCCGCGTCAGGACGGTGATCACGGTGGTGTACGCCAGGGGGCCGCCGAGCCGCTCCCGCACCCACTCCGTGTCCACCGGCCCCGGTGCCTCGCGCAGCACCGACAGCACCTGTGTCTCCAACTCACCCTGGCCGCGCCGTCGAGGACGCTCCTGCCGGCCTCTCACCCCGTCTCCCTCCAGCCACCCGCCCCGCGGCCCACCGCGGGGCGGTCCATGCTAGCCGGCGTCCCCGGGACCCCTTCCCCCACCTTCTACAT
This sequence comes from Streptomyces taklimakanensis, assembly GCF_009709575.1. Taxonomy (NCBI): domain Bacteria; kingdom Bacillati; phylum Actinomycetota; class Actinomycetes; order Kitasatosporales; family Streptomycetaceae; genus Streptomyces; species Streptomyces taklimakanensis. Next base: position 4,620,060 of record NZ_WIXO01000001.1, on the reverse strand, counting down.
TCCTGTAGATTTTCCGTGCCACCCGCCGTCCGTCCCCGGGAGAGAGCAGCCCGATGCTCGGGATCAGCGAACTCGCCGTCCTCCTCGTCGTCGTCATCGTCGTGCTGGGCGCCAAGAGGCTCCCCGAACTGGCCCGCTCGGCGGGCAAGGCGGCCCGCATCCTCAAGAGCGAGGCCAGGGCCATGAGGTCGGACGGCACCCCCGACGCGGACGGCGGTGCCCCCCGGATCGTCCGCGCCGCCCCCGGCGACGTCGTCGAGACCCGGTCCTCCCCCGGCCCGGACGGCGACGCCCGGAGGTGATCCCCGCTCCCGTCCCGGGCGCCGGCGGCGCCCGGGACGGGAGCGGGGTGCCCACCGCGCCGACCGCCTCCGGTCATCCGCTCGGCTCCGGCTTGCCGAACAGGTCGGCGTACCCCGACGGCAACTGGTCGAGGACCTGGTCGAGCTCGCCGCCGGAGACCGTCTCGGCCAAGGTGGCCAGCACGGCACTGGCGTCCCACTCCGCCGTCCTGGGACGAGCACCGGTCCGCTCGCCCACCCTGCGGCAGAACTCCTCCACTCCGAACGTCCCGGGCTGATCCACCCGGTTCTCCTGGAGGACGTCCCTCAACCGGCCCGGCACCTGCTCGGCCAGGTCCTCGACCTCGTCGGGCGTGAGCCGGGTCGCGAGCACCGACAGCACCGCGTCGGCGACCTCCCGGGCTTCCTGCCGGTCGCCGTACTCCCCGAGGTCACGGACCCGGGCGAGGAACTCGTCGTACCTCATCGGTGACCTTCCTTCCCAGCGGCGGGTGTCGTTCGGGCGGGTCTTCGGGTCCCCCCGTTTCCGCGCCGCGAACCGTCCGCGTTCCGGCCGGGGGCGAGCCGGAAGGTGAGAAGGCGCCCCTTCGCGGAAAGGCGTGGGGGATGCGCACTGGAGGATCCGTCGTGGAGCCGGGCCGCGAGCCGTTCGCCGTCGCCGGGAAGGCCGTGGACGCCGGGGTCGAGTGGTTGGCCCGAGCCGGTCGGGAGTGGTCGGAGCGGAGGTTCAAGGAATCGGGCGAGGAGGTCACCGACGCCGACGGGGAGGTCGAGCGGCGGGTGACGCGGGTGTTGCGGCAGCACTTCCCCGACATCCCGGTCGTCGGCGAGGAGTCCGACGGGGCGGCCGGCGACGGCGGGCCGCTCCCGTCGCGCTGTTGGCTGCTGGACCCGATCGACGGCACGATGAACTTCACCCGGGGCGCTCCGCTGTACGCCGTGTCGTTGGCGTTGGTGGAGGACGGGCGGCCGTCGCTGGGGGTGCTCCACGCCCCGGCCCTGGACCGCCGTTGGAACGCGGCGCCCGCCGGCCCCGGGGGGTCGAAGCCGCCCGTCGAACCCCCCGGCGGTGCGCGGGCGTTGTCCCGCGCGGTGATCGGCGTCACCGGGGCGGGCTCCAGCACGTCGCGCTCGGGCCGCTACCTGGACCGACTGCTGGACGGGGCGTATCGGGTCAGGATGCACGGCTGCATGAGCATGGACCTGGTGGGGGTGGCCGAGGGCTGGCTGGACGGCTGCGTGTGCCTGACGCCCAAGCCGTGGGACGTGGCCGCCGGTGTCGCGCTGCTGCGCCGGCGCGGACGGGCCGTGCTGGGCGCGGGGGGCCGGGAGTTCGCCTTCGACTCCCCTCTGCTGGCGGCCGGCCCGGCGCCCCTGGCCCGGGAGCTGGCCGCGCTGTGGGACTCCACGGCGGCCGGCCGCGGCGCGGGGCGGCCTTCCTGACACCCGGTCGGAAGGCCGCCGCGCGGGACTCCCGGGCCCGCCCCGGTCATCGGAGGTGGGAGGGTGCACCCGTCGTCCGGCGCGGGGCGAGCGTGCCGGCGCGGGGTTCCGACGACCAGGGCGGGGGCTGGTGGGGCCACCGCACGTAGGTGAGCGGGGGCCGTGCGGGACGCGGGGCCGTCACGCCGACGGGCCAGGCCCGCAGCGTGTACGTCCCCGTGTGGTCGGCGACGGTGAGGCGGAACGGGAGCCCCTCGGCGAGTCGGGTGGAGGCGGTCTCCTGTCGTTCCTCGTCCGCGCACCACCTCCGCAGCTCCGTGGGCACGTCGGCCGGCCGGCGCGGCAGGGGGACGAGCGTGCCGTCGGTGACCCAGTGGGTCGCCGACGGGTCCGGATCGAGCCCGTCGGCGACGCGGCGGGCCTGCTCCCCCAGCCAGCGCAGCACGAGGCGGCGGCTGGGCGCCTCGTGGCTGCCGAGCAGCACGGTGACGGTCGTGCCGTTCACCGGTCCCTGCGCGGTGACGTCGGCCCGGTACGCGCGGGTCGTCGTGTCCTGCGACCCGGTGGCGCCTCCCCGCCCCGCGAGGAGGACGCCACCGGGTCGGGGAGGCGCCGGATCGGGCCCGGCCGGCCGCGCGCCCGTCCCCGGGACGTGCCGGGCGCGCGGGGCGAGCGGCTCGTGGAGGAGGTGACCGGCCCGACCGGCGTGGAGGACCGGGCGATCGGTGCGGGCGGTGCTGTCGGGGTGGTTCGTCACGCCTCCACGGTGACGCCCATCACCGAGAGTGGCAAGTGGTAACGCAGAGCACACGAGGTTGTTGTGTGCATCGCGGGTGGTGACGCGCGCGTCGTGCGCCCCGTCGCCCGGGGCGGCGCCGGTACGGCCGCCCCGAAAGGCCCGGCCGACCCGGCGGGAGGGCGGCCCCGGAAGAGGCCCGTGGGCGGCGCGTTCCCCCGCGACCCGCCGCCCACGGGGACGGCCGCCGGGCGCCGGGGACCGTCGTCCCCCGTCGGTCCTCCGGCGCGGCGGCCGCTCCACGGCGGCGCTCCGTTCCCGTGGCACGATCCCCCGTCCCCACGGTGCGCCGCCGTCGTGTGCGCGTGCCGCGGTGATGGCGGCACGCTCCCCGTCCATCCGGTCGGAACCGGATGTCCAGAAGGGTAGGCCGCCGAGCGCGGGGGCGTGTTGTGCATGTGCGGCGCCGCGTTGTGCAGGTGATGCGCGAGGTCCCGCCCGCCCCGCTCCAAAGCGCCCCGGGTCCCTCCCCCGGGTCACTCCGGGCGCGGGCCGTCGAGGACCGGGTCGTGGACGATCCGTGACGGAAGCCGCCCGGTGAGGACGAGGGCCCACAGCAGGTCGTGACAGCCGCTGCCGGGTTGGGTGAGGGCGCGGCCCACCAGCGCCCCCGCCCTCTCCAACCGCTGCGACAGGCTGTTGCGGTGCATGCCCAGCGCGACGGCGGCCCGTCCGACCGCCCCGTCGTGCGCGACCCACTGCGCGAGCAGGGCGCGGGTGTCGGTGTCGAGCGGTTCGAGGAAGCGCTCCGCCTCCTGCCGGGCCCCGTCGCTTCCCGCCAGGAGGGCGACGAGCCCCGAAGCCCCGCCGTCGGGGCCGGCAGAGCCGCCCGGGAGGGGCCGGTCGCCGAGTTGGAAGGCGAGGTCGAGTACGGCGCGATCGACCAGTCGGCCGCGGCTGAGGCCGGCCCGCCGCATGACGAGGGCCAGTCTCTTCCCGGCGGTGGTGCGGTCCACCCCCACCAGGCGGGCGGTGGGCGCCGCGCCGTAGGAGAGGGCCAGCCGGGCGGTGTGCACGAGTTGGTCGCGCTGCTCGCGCGGGAGACCGTCCAGGGGGCTCAGCAGCGTCTCGGCCCACCGGCGGGCGGGAGCGGGGAGGAAGGCCACCAGCGGGCTGCCGCCGACCTCGACGGCTATGCGCTCCGGGGTGCGCCGTGCCGTGGCCAGGGCTCGGATCGCGGAGTCGTAACAGCGGGCGGTGCGGTACCACGGTCCCGGGCGGCCGATCCCGGCCGCCATGCCGGGCGCGCGCACGACCGGCGCCAGCAGTTCGGCGGCCTCGGTCGCGTCGGCCCCGCTCCCGAAACCGCCCGCGAGGCCGCCTCCGGGACCCTGCCCGGCGCCGTCCTCGGGCCGGTGCGGGAGGACCACGACGACATGCCGGTCCACCGCCGGGCAGAGCACGACCAGCGCCCGTCGGCGCACCGCCTCCTCGCACGCGCGCACGACCGCGGGACGGTCCTCGGGGGACGCGCACTCCACCACGGCCACCTGTCCGGCGTCCGCGGTCAGCACCCCGGGCACCAGCGGCTCGGCCGCCCGCACCGCCGCGGTCACTCCCCCGACCATGAGGTACTGGAGGATCGACACCCGCAACGCCATCTCGCTCCGCCACAACCGCCCTTCGACCGCGCGCCGCTCCATCGGGTGCCGCAGCAGGCCGAGTTGGCCGGCGGTGAGGGCCGGAAGATCACGCAGCCCGCGGGGCCAGGGCCCGGACCGCGCCGCGGCGAGCACCGGGTGCGGGGGCGCGGAGCCCACTGCGTGCAGCAGGACGTGTCGCCCCTCGGCGGACAGGGCGGCGGCGTGGGTGTGTCCGGCGTGGATCCGGGCGAGCAGCCGTCGATGCCCGTCCAGCACCGCCCACCCCGTCGTGGAGCCGGGAACGATCAGCCGGACCTCGGCGTCGCACTCGTCCTCCAGGTGCCGCAGGAGCCTGCCGGGGTCCTCTTCGTGGCGGTCCAGCCGGGCCGTGAGGCGCAGCAGCCGGTCACGCCGGCCGACGGCCTCGCGCAGCGCCCCGGCCAACCGGTGCAGGACGCGCGCCCGCACCTCGGCCGCCCCGCCCGGGGAGACGGGCTCCAGCAACGGTGGTCCGACGGAGCGGGCCGCCGCCACCACCCGTTCCCGCTCCGGACCGGGGGCGGCGGCCGGGCCGGTGAGGACGACGGCGGCCACGCCGCGCTCGGCCAGCTCCCGCAGCGCGGGCGCGGGGTCGTCGGGGGGCGGGACGTCCTCGGGCACGACGGCCAGCGCGTCGCGTGCCCGCGTCACACCGTCGGGGAGTCGCCAGTTCCCGTCGCACGCCTCCACCCGCTCGATCCCTCGCCCCGGATCCGGACGGGCGCCGCCCGGCACGTCCACGTGGCGCAGTATCGGGCTCTCTCCGGCGGTCAGGTCACGCATGGCCAACATCGTGTCGCTCCCCCGCACAGGACCGTCTTCGCCCGTCGATCCTCACCCATGACCGGAAAGGTGACCAAACGTCCGGCGGGCTCGGCCGGTTCCGTGCGGTTCCGCTCCTTCTGCGGGGAGCGGGGGCCGACGGGGCGTCAGCCCCAGCCGACGGCCCGGAGCACGGCGGTGGCGATGTCGGCGGCGGAACCGTCGGTGGCGTCGACGGTGTGGTCCGCGACGTGGGCCCGGTCGAGGATCCGGTCCAGCTCGCCCGCCCTGTCCAGGTGCCACCGCAGCGCGTCGGGAGCGTGGTCGTTCTCGTGCCGGCGGACGAGGCGCCGCCGCACCGTGGGCAGGTGGACCCGCAGCCGGCACACCGTCAGTCCGGTGCCGACGGCCTCGCGGTACCGCTCGCGATCGCCGCGGCTCTCGGCCACTCCCGCGAGGACGAGCCGGACCGCCCCGGCGGCGATGTGGTTGCCCGCCACGCAGCGCAGGTTCCGCAGCAGCAGTTCGACGTTGAAGGGGTCCCCCTCCGGAGCGGGCCGGGACCGGCACAGCGCGTCGAGGTCCACGACCGCGGTGGGGGTCCCGGCGTCGGCGAGCAGGTCGCCGACGACGTGGGCCACCGTGGTCTTGCCGGCGCCCACGGTGCCGGTGATCAGCAGGCTCTCGGGGGTCGGGCGGGGCGCGGGGCTCACACCCGCGGATCCTACGGCCTCCCGGCGGGGCCCGCCCCGCGCCCTCACGCCGCGCGGTGGCCGTGGGATCAGCGGGCCGTGAGGACCAGGGCGGCGCGGTCGTCCTCGGCGGGGACGCCGCCGCCCGAGAACCGGTCGACGGCGGCGACCACCTGTTCCAGCAACTCCCGTGCCCCCGGGCCGTCCTCGCGCCCGGCACCGGCCAGGGCCCGGGCCAGGCGCTCCTCGCCGAAGAGGTCCCCGTCCGCCGAACGCGCCTCGGTGATGCCGTCGGTGACCAGGAACACGCTCTCCCCGGGAGCCAGTGTGAAGCGCGCCGGACGACAGGCCGGGTCGGGGACGACACCGAGCAGCATCCCCCCGCCGCCGACCTCCTCGACCCTCCGGCCGGCCCGCCGCACCAGGGGCGGGACGTGGCCGGCCCGAACCAGCTCGACGGTCGGCCCGTCCGGCCCACGGGTGACCTGCCCGTAGACGAGGGTGACGAAGGCGCTGCCGTGCCGCACTCCCTCCAGCAGGGCGGTGTTGACCTCCTCGACGACCCGGCCGGGCGCGTCGACCAGCCGGGCCACCGCGCGGGCGGTGTGGCGGACCAGGCCGGTGACCGTCGCGGCCGGGGCGCCGCGCCCGCACACGTCACCGATCATGAACGCCCAGCGGTCGTCGGCCGGCCGGAAGACGTCGTAGAAGTCGCCGCCGACCTCCAGTCCCTCGCCCGCGGGGCGGTGGAAGGCGGCCACCTCGGCACCGGGGATCGCGGGCGCCTCGGGCGGCAGCAGACCGGCCTGGAGGTCCCGGGCCAGCTCGACCCGTTCGGTGTACTGCTGCGCGTTGTGGGCGATGACCGCCGCGCGGCGGGCGAGTTCCTCGGCCAGGGCGACGGTGCGGCTTCGGAGCGGACGCTCCTCGGTGAACAGCAGGGTCAGCGTCCCGAACGCCCTGTCGCGCCAGATCAGGGGCACGCACAGGTAGCCGGTGGTGCCCCGCCCCCACCCGCCGGCCGTCTCCGCCGGCACCCGGCGGGCGAGTTCGGTGGTGCCCGAGGCCATCACCCGGTCGACGACCTCCCGTTCCGGGGGATCCCACCCCTCCTCGGCCCGGGGACGCGGGTGGGCACCGTCGCGGGCCGTGGCGACCCGGCGCAGCCGCCCGCCCACGAGCACGTCCACGGCGCTCGCCGGCGCCAGGGCCGGGACGCTCAGCTCGGCCAGTCGGTGGAGGCTCTCGTGGAGGTCCAGGTCGCGGCCGATGCGCGTGCCGGCGTCGAGCAGGAAGGTCAGGTCCTGCCGGGCGGCCCGTTCCCTGGCCTCGGCCCGCTCGCGCGCCCGCCTGGCACGGTGGCGCTCGACGGCCAGGGCGGCGGTGCGGGCGAAGGCGGTGACCAGGGCCAGATCGGCCTCGCGCGGCACCAGCGGAACCCGGTGGTACAGGGCGAAGGTGCCCAGCAGCCGTCCGCCCGTCCCCGTGATCGGAGTGGACCAACAGGCCGCCAGGCCGGCCCGCCGCGCCGGCTCCCGGAAGTCCGCCCAGTAGGGATGCGTGGCGATGTCGTCGACGACGAAGGTCTCGCGACGGTGGGCGGCGGTGCCGCAGGAGCCCACGCCCTCGCCGGTGGCGATGCCGTCGACGGCCTCGTTGTAGAACTCCGGCAGGCTCGGCGCGGCGCCGTGGCGCAGGTGCGTCCCGTCGTCGTCGGCGAGGAGCACCGAGACCAGCGTCCCGGGGGCGAGGGCCTCGATCGCGGCGGCCATGCCGTGCAGGACCTCCTCCAGAGGCGCGTCCCCGGCGACCCGCTCCAGCAGGGCGCGTTGCTCGGCGGCCAGTTGCCGGGCCTGCCGGACGGCGGTGGTCTCCACGCCCAGGACGGTGACGCCCTCGACGTCCCCGCCCGGTCCGCGGCGCGGCTCGTAGCTGAAGTCGTAGTACGCCTCGATCGTCCTGCCGGGCGGGCCCAGGAGCACCCGGGCGTCCCGGGCGGAGTGGGGGCGGCCGGTGCGGTAGACCTCGTCCAGCAGGTCCACGATGCCCTGTCCGAGGAGTTCGGGGGCCAGCGCGGCGAGGGGTACGCCGTGCCGCTCGCCCCGGCCCAGGGCCCGGAAGAAGGCGGGGTTGGCCGTCGCCACGGCGTGGCGCGGCCCGGTCAGCTCCGCGAAGACGGCCGACGGCGCGTCCCGCGGGTCGGGCGCGCCGGTTCCGAGGGCCTGGGCGACCGGTACGGACGTCTGTTCCACCTGCCCGTTCATCGGTGCTCCCCACCTCTTCGTGGAACCGCCGCCCGCGCGGCGGGGTGCCCACCGGTCGGGCCCGCACCGCCGCGGCATGCCCGTTATGCCCGGTGACATTCCGATCCTGGAGGAGAGGGGGCGGGAAGTCCAGCCCGAGCCGAGCACCGGCGCACAACAGGCGCGCGCCCGGTGCTCCGGGCGGCGCACTCCCGGCCGTCTTCGGAGCGGCACCTCAGAAATGGCTCAGATCACTGGCTCGGAGCCGGCCAACGGCGAGACGATCCCTCCAGACGGTTCCGACCGGGCTCTCCGGGGTGTCGTACCACGGCCGGGACCGGACCGCCGGCGCGGTGGCCGGCACGGGGGTACGGCCACCGCGCTCCGGCCCCGCCGGAGACGTCCGCCCGCCCTCGCCGAGTACGGCCTGGACGGCTTGGACGGTTCGGTCGAGGCGGCGGGGTGAGCGTCCCGTTCCCGCGCGGGTGGGCCAGGGCGAGCGGCGCCCGCTCGGGGCATCCGGGCCCGTGCCGGCGCGTGCGCCGGTGCGTCGGGCGGAGTCACCGCGCCGACGGCGAGGGGCCCCTCCCCGTCACCACCCCGCCGACCGGTCCGTCCCACCCCCGCGGCCCGGGACGAAGGGGGCTCGCCCGTCCGGCACGATCCGCTCGACCGAATTCACCGTGCGCGCTCGACGACCGATCACGCCGTGGGAAATTCATCAGAAAAAAAGGGGGGCGCCCCGAAAGGCGCCCCCGGCCGTTCCTCGATCTCAGTGGATCCTGATCGATATGATCTGGTGGATGTGGCCCGGGTTCCACGAGCTCCACTTCTGAAGGGTGATGGTCTCGAGCCTCGGGTCGCTCAGGTTCCGCTGGAACTGGAGGGTCACGACATTGTTTCCGGACTCGACCCAGTTCACGCCGTAGATGGCGACGGGCATCGTTCCGGCATTGGCGAAGCAGAGCGTGTCGCGACCGCTGTTGTTGTGGATTTCGAGGTAGCCGTTCTCGTTGCAGTCCGTACGGTTGATCAGCGTCCCGTTGGCGGACGCCGTGGCGGCCGTGGCGGGTACGGCCGTGGCGGCCAGTGCGGCTGCGGCGACTGCCGCGACACCGAGGGAACGACGCACGGAAAGCTTCATCTTCTTCCTCTCACGGGTGGGACCGACGCCTCCACCGTCGCACACGCATTTGCCCTCCGGGAAGCGATTACCAGCCAGATCGAATTTCCCGCGGGCGCCCGTACGGGCGGGGTGGGCGATATCACGTCCAACTCGGCCGGATTCGGTGTCACCGGCGCGGAAGGGCAAGGGAAGGATCCGGCCCGCAAAGGAAGGAAATTCCCCACGGAAAGGCGGCCCCAGAGGGTCTTTGGGTGTCACCCGGGTGACCAGGGGAGAAACAGGGGATGGAAAACACCGACAAAGTTCACCCGAAGGTCGCGGAGAAAAGGCTCCCGCGTGTTCGCGGGAGCCTGGGCGGGCCGCTCGCGGACGTCGAGACCGGGTCCGTGGGAAGGGGTGGGGGACCACGGCGTGCCGGGACTCGTGTTCGCCGGCGGCGGCCGTCACGCGCGGCGGTAGACGATGGGCTGGGCGGCGATGTCGTTGGCCTCGAAGGTGGCCAGGACGAAGCGACGGAAGCTGGGACGCAGGGCGAGGTCGGGGAGGAAGGAGCGGAAGTTCGGCCAGCTCGCGTGGTTGATCAGACCGTAGTCGGTGGGCTCGCCGTCCAGGGGCCGCATGAGGACGGAGTCGGGCAGGTCGGTCTTCTCCTGGAACCAGCCGGCGGTGTACTCCCACGACGCCATGAGGTCATCCTCGTCGTCGGCGTAGAAGTAGTTGAGCAGGAACAGCCGGTCGGGCCGGTGGTCGACGTCGTCGATGCGGGCGGCGTTGCGGGCGGCGACGTGGTGGACGCGGCGGGCTCCGGCGCCCAGCATGGTGAGGACCTCCTCGTACGCCGCCTCCTTCCGGAGGGTGTCGGCGGACTCGGGATCGACGGTGCGGATCAGGAGGGCGACGTCGTAGCGGGCGGGGTGGACGCCGCGCCGGCGGAGCAGCCTGCGTCCTTCGCCCGGGGGGCGCAGGACGGCGCGGAAGACGGTCGCCTCCTCGACCTCGTCACGGGCGGCGAGCCGGCCGGCCGCGGTGGTGAGCCGGGCGAGCAGGGCCCGTCGGGTGCGGTCGGGCGGGAGGAAGGGGCCGTACCAGTTTCCGACCTCGGCGGCCAGCAGGAGGTAGCCGCTGCTGTTGGGGGTGGTCAGGCGGGCCTTGACGGCGAGGTGGTCGTTGACGGGCTTCATGTTCGGCAAACCCTTTCGCGGTCCGGCGGGTCACGGTCGTTCGTGCCGGAGACCCGCCGTCCGGGTGGCGCCGGCCACCGGCACTGCTCCACGGGCCCCGTGCCGGCTTCCGGAAGGGGCAGGGGCACCCACCGGCCGTGTACCCGGGAAGGAGGGGAACGTGCGGCACGGCCCGGCGACGGCGGCCGGGGCGCGGCGGTTCCACCCGGACGGCGGTGCGCCGAACGGTCCTCCGCCCGTGCGCGACGGGGGCCGGGGCCGGCGGGGCGAGGAAGGGCGGACCCCCGCGCCCCGGCCGGTTTCGAGGCCGCCTCCACCGCCGTCCGCCATCGTGCTCGCGTCCGCGCCGGAGGGTCCGGCCGGAGAGCCGTGGGGAAGGCGGGCCGTCGATGACCGTGGGGGCGGGTGTCGGTGCGCCGGTTCGGGTGGGCGGGCCGCGGGACTCCTGGGACGCCGTGCTCGCCCGGCTCGCCGGTGAGGGGGTGGCCCTGGTCCACGCCCGCACCGGTGCCTGGGCGCCGGACGAGCGGGACCAGCGGGGGCTGCGCCGCCTGCTGGGCGGGGAGTGGGAGCGGTACCGAAGCCTGGCCCCTCCGATGGTGCGACGGGACTTCGCGGCCTCCCGCCTCTTCCTGAAGACCGCGGTGGGCCGGGTGGCGGGGGTGGCTCCGGAGCGGGTCGAGATCGTGCGCCGGCCCGGCGGCCGTCCCCGCGTCCGCGGCTGCGGCGGGATCGACGTCAACCTCAGTCACACCGCGCCGGGGGTGATGGTGGTGGGACTCACCGGGGCCGGTCGCGTCGGCGTGGACGTCGAGCGCGCCGACCGTCCGGTCGCCGGCACCGGCCTGGCCCGGGAGGTGTGCACGCCGTACGAGTTGGACCGGCTGGCGGCGATGCCGGTCGACCGGCGCGACGCCGCCCTGGTCCGGTGGTGGGTGCTGAAGGAGGCCTACACCAAGGCCATCGGGTTGGGGTTGGCCTTCCCCTTCGACCGGTGCGGCTTCGGCACGGACTCACCGCCCCGGCTCCTGCGGCCCGACGGGAGTCCGGCGGCCTCGCCGGGGTGGGAGTTCGGGGTGCATCCGGTCGGGGGGACCCACGTGGCGGGAGTGGCGCTGTGCCGCTCCGTCCCGGGGCGCGGCGGTGATTGATCGCCGGGCGGCGGGAGCCGCCCGGCCTCGGGAACGGCGGTGGCCGAAGGCGCGGGTCGCGCCTTCGGCCACCGCCGTTCCGGTCCCCTGGTGCGGGGTCAGAAGCCGGGCGCCGCGGAGGGTGCCTTGAGGTCGCCCAGGAACGGGTGCCACAGGTGCTGGGGGTCCTCCTCCACCGCCTTGACGATCTCCCGCATGGCGGCCAGGGCCTTGGGCTCCTCGTCGTCGTAGACGTCGCCCTGCAGGAGCTTGAGCACGTCCAGGCGGTACCGGTCGTCCTGGACGAACGCGGTGAACAGGATGTTCAGCCGGTAGTAGATGGAGATGAACTCGTACCAGTTGCCCACGCCGCGACGCAGTTTCTCCTCGTAGCGGGCGAAGCGCGCCTTGCCGAAGTCGCCGGCCCGCGCCGCGTCGACGATGTCCTGGCAGGCGATCCGGGCGCTGTTGAGCGCCACGCTGACACCACTGGAGAAGATCGGGTCGACGAAGCGTGCGGCGTCGCCGATGAGGACGAACCCGTCGCCGGTCACCCGGCGCATGCCGTAGCTGTAGTCGCCCTCGGTCTTGAGTGGTTTGACCTGTTCGGAGTTCTTCAGGGCGTCGAGGAGTTCGGGGCGGCTGGCGACGGTCTCCCAGAAGAACTTCTCCCGGTCGCCCCCGAACGACTTGAACCGGCTCTTCTGGCTGACCACGCCGACCGAGGTGATGGTGTCGGTGATCGGGATCTGCCACACCCAGGTGTCGGCCACCGGCAGGAAGTGGATGAAGATGTAGTCGGCCTGGGCCTTGTCGACGGCCAGGGCCTTGCGGTCGAAGCCGTCGAACCAGGTGTGCACGGCGTACTGGTTGAACACCGGGTCCGGGACCTTGATCTTCATCTGGCTGCCCAGGTGGGTCTGCCGGCCGCTGGCGTCCACCACCATCCGGACCGGCACGTCCACCGAGCGACCGCCGATCCGGGCCTCGATGACCGGGTGCTCGCCGTCGAAGTCCACGGTGCCGACCCGGACCCCCTGGAAGACCTTGGCCCCCAGGCTCTCCGCGTGCTTGAGCAGGATCTGGTCGAAGCGGGACCGATCCACGTGGAAGGTGTAGTCGCGGTCCACGCCGCCCTGGCCGCGCTCGTTGAACAGGACCTCCGCCGCCCGGAAGTCGTGTTCCAGACCGCGGAACCCGTTGTGGTCGATGTCCCGCTCCTCGGCGGAGGTCCACGCGGCCCCGTACTTCTTGGGGAAGCCCGCCTGCTCGACCTTCTCCATGGCGCCGATCTCCAGCAGGACCGGGGTGGTGGCCGGCACCAGGGACTCGCCCACGTGGTCGCGCGGGAAGTTGGCAGCCTCGAAGACGGCGACCGACAGCCCCGCCTTGGCGAGGTAGGAGGCGGCCGTCGATCCCGCAGGGCCTCCGCCGATGATGCCGATGTCGAACTCTGCGTCCACGACGCACTCCGTTTCTGGTTGGTGGTTGCCGCTGTGGCCGGCGCGTGTCCGGCCGCGGGCTGTGGTCGCGGTCAGGCGGGTTGCGGGGACAGTTCGCGCACCATGTCGGTGATGGCCCTGAGGTCCCGGAAGTGCTTGCCCGTGATGTAGGCCGGGGGGACGGTCACCTTCAGTTCGGTCCTGATGTAGTTGAGCAGCAGGGAGGTGTTCATCGAGGTGAGCACCCCCCATTCCAGCAGGGGTGTGTCCGGTTCCAGGTCGGTCACCCCGCTGTCCCCCAGGAACTGCTCCCGGATGTAGCCGCTGAGCTTGCCGTAGATGGCGTCGTGATCGAGTGCTGTCACTGAGTCTCCCGTTGCGTGGCCGGACTTCGCGTGCCGAGTCCGTGCTCCGGCGGTCGCGTCGAGGATGTGAGCGGCCGGTGGAATCCCGCTTGGTTCTCGCTCAGGGGCCGACCTCCCGAGGGGAGCCGGAGGGGAACAGCCGGGGCTGGTCACGCGTTGAGTTGTTCGGCAGAGAAATTTGAGACCACGATGAATTCCTGCCGGAGCCGCTCACGCAACGGCGCAGGTCGTCCGAGGCGTCCGCGTAGAGTGAGCCCGGCACGGCTGGATGTGGAGGTGAGCACTGTGGCGACTGCCGAGGGAACGGACCCCGCCGAGGGGACGGCCGAGGAGGCGGCCGAGGGGGTGCCGTGGACGCGCAAGCGGACCGGCCGCCGCCCCGGCACCACGCTGAGCCGGGTCGCGATCCTGCAGGCGGCGCAGTCGAGGTTCGCGGCGCACGGCTACGCGGGGGCGTCGATCCGCGCCATCGCCCAGGACGCGGGGGTGGACGCCGCCCTGGTCCACCACTTCTTCGTCTCCAAGGAGAAGCTCTTCGCCGCCTCCATACACGACGCGTTGAACCCGGAGAGCGTGGTGGAGGCCGTACTGGCCGGCGGCTCCCGGGTGGGCGGCACCGGGCAGCGCCTGATGCGGGCCTTCATCGAGCTGTGGGAAGGGGAGCGCACCTCACGGCAGATGCGCGGCATCCTGCGCTCCGCGGTCTCCCACGAGGCGGCGGCACGGATGATGCGGGAGTTCCTCACCCAGGAGGTGTTGATGCCCATCGCCGCGGCGACCGGGAGGACACAGCCGGAGGTACGGGCCTCCCTGGCCGCCTCCCAGCTCATCGGTCTGGCGATGGCCCGCTACGTCCTGGGGGTCCAGCCCCTCGCCTCCCTGAGCCACGACGAGTTGGTGGCCTACGTCGGCCCGACCTTCCAGCGGTACCTGACGGGCACCCTGCCCAGTCCGGCGCAGGGCTGACGGGCAGGACCGACGGACGGGATTGACGGACGGGAACGACGGCCGCGCGGGGGCGGCTCCCGCGCGGCCGTCGGCGACGCGTCGCCGACGTGTCAGCGCCGGCCGGCCACCGGCGCCCTCCCGTCGGCGGTCTCCCGCCGGCGCGCCGCCGCGCGCCGCTCCAGCGCCGCGACGAGCGCGCCCTCGAACTCGGCCGAGCCCACGAAGAAGTGACCCCCGGGCAGCAGTGACAGGTCGAAGCCCGCGGTGGTCTCGCGCTCCCACGCCAGGACACCGCGCGGGTCGGTCAGGACGTCCCGGCGCCCGGCGAAGGTGACGATCGGCAGGTCCAGCGGCTCTCCCGGGGTGCGGACGTAGGTCTCCGCCAACCGTAGGTCGACGCGGAGCGCCGGGAGGTACATCCGCAGCAGCCCGGGCTGCTTCACCAGTGCTTCCGGCATGCCTCCGAAGCGGCGCAGCGCCGCGACGAAGGCGTCGTCGTCGAGGTCGTGGACGGGGCGGTGGGACAGCGGCTCGGCCGGTGCGTTGCGCCCGGCGACCAGCAGGGCGTCGGGCGGAGTGCCGGCCCGCCGCGCCCTGCGGGCCAGTTCGAAGGCCAGGAGCGCGCCGAAGCTGTGCCCGAAGAGGGCGAAGGGTCCGCGCTCCGGGCGTACGGCGGACACCAGTTCGTCGACCAGTCGATCCACCCGGTCCACCAGGGGCTCGCCGATGCGGGCGCCGTGGCCGGGGAGTTCCAGGGGTTCCACCCGCACCGACGGCGGCAGGAAGGCCGACCAGCGGGCGTAGGGCATGGCGCTGCCTCCGGCGTGGGCCAGGCAGTAGAGCGTGAGCGGTCCGGCTCCGTCCCTCTCCGACGGTGTCCGCGCGTTCATGCGAACCCTCCTTCCAGCGGGTTCCACGACGCCCGCCCAGGTCTCTAGTGGGACACGAGCAGCGTCGTCGACCTTGGGCGATGGCGAGCCGACAGCATACCTGAAATCACCAAGCGTTGAGTTATGGGAGGGTCATGCCTCAGCGGTACACCTGCCCCGAGCCCCGACCCGAGGACATCGCCGTCACCGGGGTGGGCTGCCGCCTCCCCGGCGGAGTACGCGATCTGGACGGGTTGTGGAGGGTGCTGGCCGGCGGTCTGGACGTCGTGACGGAGGTCCCCCACGACCGGTGGGACGAGACCTTCCACGACCCGGACTCCCAGACTCCGGGCACCACCTACTGCCATCAGGGCGGGTTCCTGACGGACATCGACCGGTTCGACGCGGAGCACTTCGGCATCTCACCGCGCGAGGCCGGCGAGATGGACCCGCAGCAGCGGCTGTTGCTGGAGGTCACGGCGGAGGCGATGGAGAACGCCGGGGTCCCCCGGGAACGGTGGAAGGGCTCGCGCACCGGCGTCCACCTGGGCATCCTCGGCTCGGACTACCTGCTGCTGCACAGCAAGACCTCCGGTGTCCGGGCCGTGAACCCCTACTTCGCCGGCGGCAAGGAGTTCAGCTTCGCCGCGGGCCGCATCGCCTACCACTTCGGGCTGCACGGACCGGCCATGACGGTCAACACCGCCTGCTCCTCCTCCCTGGTCGCCGTCCACCTCGCCTGCCAGAGCCTGCGCACCGGCGAGACGGACACCGCCCTCGCCGGCGGGGTGAACGCCATCCTCACGCCGGAGTTGACGGTGTTCATGGGCAAGGTGCGGGCCCTGTCGCCCACCGGCCGCTGCCGGCCCTTCGACGCCGCCGCCGACGGCGTCGTCCGGGGCGAGGGGTGCGGGGTGGTGGTGCTGCGGCGCTACGCCGACGCGCTCCGCGACGGGGACCGGATCCACGGGGTGATCCGCGGCAGCGCCGTCAACCAGGACGGCTACAGCGCCGGACTGACGGCCCCGAACGCCGTGGCCCAGCAGATGCTCCTGCGCGCCGCCCTGACCTCCGCGGACATGCCCGCCGAGGCGTTGGACTACGTGGAGGCGCACGGCACCGGCACCCCGCTGGGCGACCCGCTGGAGATCTCGGCGCTCGCCGAGGTGATCGGCCACGGCCGGCCCGACGACCGTCCGCTGGTCGTCGGTTCCCACAAGGCCAACTTCGGCCACATGGACTCCGCCGCGGGCATCGTCGGCCTGCTCAAGACGCTGCTGGTGCTGCGGCACCGCACCGCACCGCCGCAGATCCACCACGACCTGCCCTCCCCCCTGATCGACTGGGACGGCGCGGGGATCGTGGTGCCCACGGCCCCGACGCCCCTGCGACCGCTCGACGGCGGACCGACGGCCGGCGTCAGCGCCTTCGGCCTCTCCGGCACCAACGCCCATGTGATCCTCACCGGTCCGCCCGGACCGGAGCGGGCCGCGCCCGCGCAGCCGGAGGGCCGCGCGCGCACCCTGTTGCTGTCCGCCACCACCGCCGAGGGACTGCGGGAGCTGGCGGGGGACTACCGGGCGCTCCTGCCGAAGGAGGCCGCGGAGCGGGAGCCGGGCGGAGCCCTCGACGCGGTGGTGGCCGCCGCCGCGGTCCGCCGCACCCACCTGCGGCACCGGCTCGCCGTGGTCGACTCCGGCGCGGACCTGGGGGCGGCGTTGGACGCCTTCCGGGCCGGTGAGCCGCACCCGGCCCTCGTGGCCGGCACGGTGCCGGAGGAACCGCTGCCGGTGGTGTTCGTCTTCTCCGGCCAGGGCTCCCAGTACCCCGGTGCGGGCCTGGACCTGTACGACGCCGAGCCGGTCTTCCGCGAGGCCCTGGACCGTTGTGACGCGCTCGTCCGCGAGCGGGCCGGCTGGTCGCCGTCGGAGGCGCTGCGCGACGGCGACCCGGGCCGGCTGCGCCGTACCGACGTCGCGCAGCCCGTGGTCTTCGCCGTGCAGTTCGCCCTGACCCGGCTGCTGGAGTCCTGGGGCGTGGTGCCGGACACGGTGATCGGCCACAGCATGGGCGAGGTCGCCGCGGCCTGCGCGGCGGGGGCGCTCACCCTGCCGGACGCGGTCGCGCTGATCACCGAGCGCGGCCGGCTGATGCGGCGGGCCGCCGGCACCGGCCGGATGGCCGCGGTCGAACTCGGTGCCGAGGAGGTGTCCGACAGGCTGGCCGACCGCCATCCCGAGGTGTGCGTCGCCACCGTCAACGGTCCCCGCTCGGTGGTGGTGGCCGGACCCCCCGAGCCGATGGAGCGGGCGGTGGCGGAGTTCCGGGACCGGGGCGCCACCACCGCCTGGCTGCCGGTGGAGCACGCCTTCCACAGCCCGCTGATGCGGCCGTACGCCGAGGAACTGGAACGCCTGCTGTCCGGTGTGCCCGCGGCCGCCCCCCGGATCCCGTTCCTGTCCACCGCCTCCCCGGGCCGCGAGCGGACGCTGGACGCCGCCTACTGGGCCGACAACCTCCGCGACCCGGTGCTCTTCTGGCCCGCGGTGGACCGCTGGTTGGCGGACCGGGACGCGGCCTTCGTCGAGCTGGGGGTCCACCCGGTGCTGGGCCGCCCGCTGCGGGCGGCCCTGGAGCACCGCGGCCGCCGCGGCCCCGTGACCGGGACCCTGGCCCGCGGCCGGGACGGCCGCGACGAGCTGGTGCGCGCACGTGCCCGTCTGCACGTCGCCGGCGCACCGGTCGACTGGTCCGCCGATCTCCCCGGGCCGGTGGGCCCCGCGGAACTGCCGCCGCCGCGCTGGGCCGACGAGCGCCACTGGCTGCCCGGCGTCGAGCGCGGCGGCCAGTCCGGCGCGCGGCTCGACCCCCGGGAACTGCGCGCCGAGGTCCGGCTGTTCGACGCCCGGGGCAGGCTCGTCGGCGAGGTGGCCGGCGGCGCGGTCCCGTCGTCCGACCCGTCACCCGTCCCGCCTTCCGCCCCGGCCGCTCCCCCGGGCCCCGCCGAGGGGGCCGTACCGCCACCGGCACCCGGCACCGGCACCGACACCGGCACTGACACCGGCACCGGGCCGGACGGCCGCCGGGAGCAGGTGGCGGCCGCGGTGCACGACGCCCTGGTCGAGATCCTCGGACACGGACCGGACAAGCGGTTGCCGCGCACCCGCGGCTTCTTCGAGCTGGGCCTGGACTCGGTGTCCGTCGCCGGGCTCGCCCAGCGGGTGACCGACGCCCTGGGCCACCCGCTCGACGCCGCGGAGGTCCTCGCCCACGGCAACATCGACGCGCTCACCGACCACCTGCTCACCCTCCGGCCGCCGCTCCCCGGAAACCCCCCGTCCGACACCCCGTCCGACACCCCGCCCGACACCCCGCCCGACACCCCGTCCGACAACGCGTCCGATGCCGCCGGTCCCGCGCCCGTGTCCGCGCCCGCCGTCCGCGGCACGCCGCCGGACACGCCGGAGCCCATCGCCGTGGTGGGCATCGGCTGCCGGCTCCCCGGCGGCGTCCACGACCCCGCGTCGTTCTGGCGACTGCTGGCCGACGGGACCGACGCCACCACGGAGGTGCCCCGGGAGCGCTGGGACGCCCGGGCGATGCGGGCCGACGGCCCGGCGGCGCCGGGCACCGTGGTCACCTCCCGGGGCGCGTTCCTGGACGCCGTGGACGGTTTCGACCACGGCTTCTTCCGGGTCTCCCCACGCGAGGCCCGCAGCATGGACCCGCAGCAGCGGCTGCTGTTGGAGGTGGCCTGGGAGGCGCTGGAGGACGCCGGGCTGCCCGCCGAGAACCTGCGGGGCGGCCGCACCGGCGTCTTCGTCGGTCTCAACAGCAGCGACTACCAACAGTTGGTGACGCGGCGGCAGGAGGACGTCGACCTGTACTACGGAACCGGCAACTCCTTCAGCGGTGCCGCCGGCCGGCTCTCCTACTTCCTCGGTGTGCACGGCCCCAGCATGGCCGTGGACACCGCCTGTTCCTCCTCCCTGACCGCCGTGCACCTGGCCTGCCAGAGCCTGCGCGCCGGCGAGAGCGAGGTGGCCGTCGCCGGCGGGGCCAACGTGATGGTCACCCCCACGGTGTTCCTCGCCATGTCCGCCGCGGGGGCGCTCTCCCCCGACGGCCGGTGCAAGACCTTCGACGACGCGGCCGACGGCTACGGGCGCGGCGAGGGCGCCGGTGCAGTGATCCTCAAGCCGCTTTCCACGGCGCTGCGCGACGGTGACCGGGTGTACGCAGTCATTCGCGGCAGCGCGGTCAACCAGGACGGTGCGAGCGGGGGTCTCACCGTTCCCAGCGGCGACGCCCAGCGGCAGGTGATCGCGACGGCCCTGGAGCAGGCGGGCCTCGACCCCGGCGACGTCGACTACGTCGAGGCGCACGGCACCGGCACCCGGCTGGGCGACGCGGTGGAGCTGCGCTCGCTCGCCGCCGCGCTGGGCTCCGGCAGGTCCCCGGGCGCTCCCCTCCTGGTGGGCTCGGCCAAGACCAACGTGGGGCACCTGGAGGCGGCCGCGGGCGTCGTCGGCCTGATCAAGGTGGCGCTGGCCATGGAACACCGGGAGATCCCCGCGCACCTGCACCTGCGCACCCCCACCCGGCAGGTCGACTGGGACGGCCTGCCGATCAGGGTCACCGGCCGGGCGACTGCCTGGCCCCGCACGGAGCGGCCCCGCGTCGCCGGGGTGAGCGCCTTCGGATTCACCGGGACCAACGCCCACCTGATCCTCCAGGAACCCCCCGAGCGGGCCGCCGGCCGGCCCCGGGCGGCGGCCCGACCGCACGGTCCGTACCTGTTGGCGGCCTCGGCCGCCCACCCCGACGCGCTGGCCGAGGTCGCGGACCGGCTCCGCGACCGGGTCGCCGGCGCCCGCGACGACGAGCTGGCCGACCTGTGCTGGACCGCGGGAACCCGGCGCGGCAGGTACGACCACCGCCTCGCGGTGGTGGGCCGCGACCGCGCGGAACTCCTGGCCCGACTCGCGGCCGCGGCCCGGGGCGAGGAGGGCGAGGGGGTCCGGCTGGGCACGGCCCGTCCCGACCGCCACCGACGCCTGGCCCTCCTCTACGGTGCCGCCGCGGTGGACCTCCCCTGGGACGAGCTGTGCGCGGCGGCCGTCCGCGGCGCCCCGACCGGAGAAGCCCCGGACACGCCCCTGCTCGCCGCGCCAAAGGCCGCGCGCTCCTTCTCCGCGGCCGTGCGGGAGGTGGACGACGCGCTGCGCGGGGCCCTGGACTTCTCGCCCCTGCGGGCGTGGGAGTCGGCCGCCGCGCCCCCCGAGCCCGGCAGCCGTCGGGAAGCGGCGCTGGTCTTCGCCGGGCAGTACGCCGCGACCGCGCTCTGGCGGGCGCTGGGCGTCGAGGCCGATGTCGCCGTGGGCTCGGGGATCGGGGAGTTCGCGGCCGGCTGCGCGGCCGGGGAGCTCACCGCCGCCGATGCCGCCGCCCTGCTGGCCGCCGGTCACCGCTCCCGTCCCGACACGGGGGACGACCGGCCCGCCCCGGCCGAACGGCTCGCCGCCGACGGCGTCGAGGTCGTGTTGGGCATCGGTGCGGAGGACCCGGCGGTACGGCCGTCGGGGTCCGCGCCGGCGGACGTCCTCGTCCTGCACACCCCCCGGCGGCTCCCCCACGACCGGCGGCGGTCCGTCGCCCGCGCGGCGGACCTGCTGGACCTGGCGGCCACGCTGTACGCGCACGGCTGCCGGGTGGCCCCCTCCCGCCTGCACGGCGACGCCGGGCGGGTGGTGTCGCTGCCCGGGTACCCCTGGCAGCGCCGCAGCCACTGGATCGTCCCGGTCGAGAGCGCCACCGTCGCCCCCGCGCCGGCCGGTCCCCGGGGCCCCGCCGAGGGGGCCGCGCGGTCCGCAGAGGCGGACGGGTCCGCGCGCCCGGACACCGCGCTGGCCGCCGAGATCGTCGCGCTGGACCCCGCGCGCCGGGAGGAACGTCTGCTCGACGCGGTCGCGGACTGGGCGGCCGAGGTGCTGGGCGGCGGTGTCGATGTCGCGCCCGAGCAGGGGTTCTTCGACCTCGGCATGGATTCCGTGCTGTCCCAGCAGCTCAAGCTGCGAGCCGAACAGGAACTTGGCGCTCCGCTTCCGGGCACCGTCATGTTCGAGTGCCCCAACGCCCTGTCCTTCACCCGCTTCCTCCTCCAGGAGGTCCTCACCGGCGGGGAGGCGGGAGCCGTCGGACCGGACGACACCGGGCGGTCCGCACCGCCCCGGACCGGGGACGACCTGGAGGACCTGGACGACGAGGCGCTGACGGAACGGGCGCTCTCCCTGATCACCACCTCCGAAGCCATGCTGACCGAGGGAGACCGGTCATGACCACCCAGCAGACCGACCGCGCGCAGGAGGACCACCGGACGCGTCTCCTGGACGCCCTGCGCACCATCGAGCGCCTGCAGGACAGGCTGCGCGAAGCCACCCGTCCGCCCCGCGCGGAGCCCATCGCCGTCGTGGGGACGGGCTGCCGCCTGCCCGGTGGCGCCGACGGCCCGGACGCGTTCTGGCAACTGCTGCGGAGCGGCACGGACACCACCTCCGAGTTCCCCGCCGACCGGGGGGACGCCCGGGCCTTCCACGACCCGTCACCGGAAGCCCCGGGGAAGGCGTACGTCGTCCGCGGCGCCTTCCTGGACCGGGTCGACCGGTTCGAGCCCGCGATCTTCGGCATCTCCCCGCGCGAGGCGGCCGGCATGGACCCGCAGCAGCGGATCCTGTTGGAGGTGGCCTGGGAGACCCTGGAACGCGCCGGGTACGCGCCGGACGGGCTGAGCGGCAGCGCCACCGGCGTCTACGTGGGCGTCAGCACCACCGACTACGCGCGGATGCGGCAGAGCGAGGGGGACATCCGCGACGTCGACGCCTACCAACTGGTGGGCGAGCCGAGCTTCGCGGCCGGGCGCATCTCCTACACGCTGGGTCTGCGGGGACCGTGCAAGGTGATCGACACCACCTGCTCCTCCTCGCTGGTGGCCCTGCACGAGGCGTGCCAGGCGCTGCGGTCGGGGGAGTGCGACGCGGCCCTCGTCGGCGGCGTGAACCTGATGCTGTCCCCCTACGGCTTCGTGATGATGAGCAAGTTCCGGGGACTCTCGCCGGACGGTCGCTGCAAGACCTTCGACGCCGCCGCCGACGGCTACGCGCGCGGCGAGGGCGCCGTCATGGTGATGCTCAAGCGGTACTCCGACGCCGTCCGCGACGGCGACACCGTCGCCGCCGTGATCCGCGGCTCGGCCGTCAACCACGACGGCCGCAGCAGCGGGCTGACCGTGCCCAACCCCGCCGCCCAGCAGCAGGTGATCGCGACGGCCCTGGAGCAGGCGGGCCTCGACCCCGGCGACGTCGACTACGTCGAGGCGCACGGCACCGGCACCGCGCTCGGCGACCCGATCGAACTGCGGGCGCTGGAGGCGGTGATCGGACGCCGCCGGCCGCCCGGCGAGCCGCTGCTGGTCGGCTCGGTCAAGACCAACATCGGACACCTGGAGGCGGCCGCGGGGGTGGCGGGCCTGCTGAAGCTGGTGCTCGCCCTCCAGCACGGGGAGATCCCCCCGCACCTGCACTTCACCGAGCCCAATCCCAACGTGGAGTGGGACCGGCTGCACATCGAGGTCACCGCCGAGGGGCGCCCCTGGCCCGGGACCGGCCGCCCGCGCACCGGCGCGATCAGCAGTTTCGGTGCGAGCGGCACCAACGCCCACGCCGTCGTCACCTCCCCGCCGGCCGAGGAGGCGCCGCCGACCGACGCCGTCCCGCACGCGGGGCCGGGGGTCCTGCTGCTCTCCGCGCACACCGAGGAGGCGTTGACGGAGCTGGCCGCCGACCACGTCCGCCACCTGCGCCGCACCCCCGGTCTGGCGCTCGCCGACGCCTGCTGGACCACCCAGGTGGGGCGCTCCCGGCAGAACCACTCGCTGGCCGTCGCCGCCGACTCCGTGGAGGAGGCGGCCGACGCGCTGGACGCCTTCACCCGCGGCGACCGGGACCCCCGGCTGGTCACCGCGGCGCTCCCGGTCCACCGGCACCGCGGGACCGCGTGGCTGTTCACCGGCCAGGGCGCGCAGTACGTGCGGATGGCGCGCGACCTGGCCGACGAGCCTGCCTTCCGGACCCCCTTCGACGCCTGCGCCGCGCTCTTCGACCGGTACCTGGACCGTCCGCTGCGGTCGGTGCTCTGGCCCGAGGAGGTCTCCGCGCGGGCCGAGGAGCTCCTGGCCGACACCCGCTACGCCCAACCCGCGCTGTTCGCGGTGGAGTACGCGCTCGCCCGGATGTGGCAGACGTGGGGCCTTCGGCCCGCGGCGCTGCTCGGTCACAGCATCGGGGAGATCGCCGCCGCCTGCGTGGCGGGGGTCTTCTCGCCGGAGGACGCGGTCCGCCTGGTCGCCGCGCGCGCCTCGCTGATGTCCGACCTCCCGGCCGGGGGCGCCATGGCCGCCGTGCACTGCGACGAGGCCACCGCTCGCGCGGCGATCGGGGAGTACCCCGACACGCTCTCCCTGGCGGCGGTCAACGGCCCGCACAGCGTGACCCTCTCGGGCGCGGAGGGCGATCTGGAGACGGTGTGCGAGGCCCTGCGGCGCCGGGGTGTGCGCAGCAGCCGGCTCACGGTCTCGCACGCCTTCCACTCCCCCCTGCTGCGGCCGATGCTGGAGGACTTCCGGGCCGTGGCCGAGACGATCGAGTACTCCCCGCCCACCGTCCCGCTGTACTCCAACGTCACCGGCGCCCTGTGGACGGACGCCGAGGTCGGCCCCGACTACTGGGTGCGGCACGCGGCGGGCACCGTCCGCTTCCACGACGCCCTGGCGGACCTGCACCGGCGAAGGACCCGCACCTTCCTGGAGGTGGGTCCCGCGCCGGTCCTGCTGGGCCTGGGCAGCCGCGCCGTGGACGACCCCGACTGCGCGTGGCTGCCGTCCCTGCGCGCCTCCACCCACGTCGGCGACCGGCTGTCGGTCCGGCTGGCGCTGGGCGCCCTGTACCTGAGGGGGGCCACGGTGGACTGGCGCGCCGTGCACGGTGGGGAGCGTCCGCCGCGCCGGGTGCCGCTGCCGCACACGGTCTGGCGGGGCGAGCCGTACTGGTTCCCCGAGCGCCGCGCCGACGACCGGGACGAGCGGGCCGGGGCCCCGAACGCCCGGTCCGGGACCGGCGAC
Organism: Streptomyces taklimakanensis; assembly: GCF_009709575.1. Lineage (NCBI taxonomy): Bacteria > Bacillati > Actinomycetota > Actinomycetes > Kitasatosporales > Streptomycetaceae > Streptomyces > Streptomyces taklimakanensis. The sequence continues at coordinate 4,595,964 of NZ_WIXO01000001.1, read as the reverse complement.
CCGGTCCCGGGAGTCGGCCTGCGACTGCCCGGCGTCGTGCCCACCTACGAGGTCTCGCTCGACGCCGCGCACTGGGAGCGGCAGGTCCGCACCGACCACGACGGCGGCCGCTACCTGCCCCTGGGGGCCCTGGCCACCGTGACCAAGGCCGCCGCGGCGGACGCGGCGGGCGGCAGCTGGGCCTGCGTGGAGGACCTGTCCGTCCCGCACCGCATACCCGTCGGCGACGACCGGGTCCTGAACATCACCCTCTCCCCCGCCCCGGAAGGCCGCATGGGCTTCGAGTGGCACAGCCAGTCCCCGACCGAGCGGGACGCCGGCGCCCCGTGGCGGCTGCACGCCCGCGGGACGCTCCACCGCCGCCCGCGCGCGCGTCGCCACTCCCTCGGCGGCGCCCCCTCGCTACAGGCCGAGCGGTACGGGGAGCCGGTGCACTACGAGACCGAGTCACTGTCCGAGGCGCTGGTGGGGGCGGTCACCGGAGCCCGCCGCGGCGGCGGTGGGACACTCGTCGCGCTCGCCCCGCCGCGGGCCGGGGAGCCGAGCGCCGCCCTGACCCGGGTGCTGGACGCGGCGGTGGCCGCGCTGTCGTGGGACACCGCCCCGGAACGGCCCCTGCGGCAGGCGGGCTTCGGCCTGCGTCTGGCGCAGGCCTGCTGCGAGGAGACCGAGCGGGTGCGCTACGTGCTGGCCACCGCCCGCGCCGCCGGGGCGGCGATCGGTCCGGCCCCCGCCACCGGCGAGGTGCAGTTCTTCGCGGAGGACGGCTCCTACCTGGGCGGGGTGGACGAGCTGCAGGTCATCGGCCCGGACGACGTCGAGCCCCCACCGGCGCCCTGGCGGCGCCCGGACGACCTGCTGCTCCGGGTCGACTGGCGGCGTGCCGCCCCGGCCGAGGACCCGGGCGACCTGACCGGGGAGAGTTTCCTGCTGCTGCCCGACCGCGGCCCGGTCGCCGCCGCCCTGGCCGCCGAACTGCACCGCCGCGGCGCCCACTGCCTGGTGGCCGGGGAGCACGAGACGGGGACGGCCCGGACCTCGGCCGCCGCCCTGCTGGAACGGTGGCGACAGGACGCGCCGAAGGGGGCCCGCGGCCGGGTGGTGCTGCTGACCGGCCTGGACTCCCCCGATCCCGAACAGGCCGGCCCCGAGTCGCTGACGGAGTTCCGCGACCGCACGGAGCTGACCGCGATCGCCCTCGTCCAGCAGCTGTCGAAGCGTCCGGACTGCGCGCGGACCACGGTGGGCCTGGTGACCCGCGGGACCGTTCCCGCCGGGCCCCCGCCCGCGGTGACCGACCCGTTCGCCCACACGCTGTGGGGCCTGGGCCGGGTCGTCGCGCTGGAGCACCCCGACCACTGGGGCGGCGCCGTCGATCTGGACCCCGCGCGTCCGGCCGACGAGGCGGCGGCGCTGCTGTCCGCGCTGCTGGACTCCCCCGGCGAGGACCAGCACGCGCTGCGCGGTGCCGACCGCTACGTGGCCCGGGTCGTTCCGCGGCCGGTCGCCCGGAAGGAGCTGCGGCAGCCGCCGCCGGTCCGCGGCGCGGGGAGCTACCTGATCACCGGCGCCTTCGGTGGCATCGGCCGGGCCGTGGCGCACTGGCTCGCCGAACAGGGAGCGGGCCGGCTGGTGCTGTTGGGCCGCACGCCGCTGCCACCGCGCGAGGACTGGCACCTGCCGGGCCATCCGCCGGCCGTCCGGGACCGGATCGCCGCGGTCCACGCCCTGGAGAGGACCGGGGCGCGGGTCGAGGTGGTCGCCGCCGACGTCTGCGACCCCGAGCAGCTGTACCCCGTCATGGACGAGCTGGCCGACTCCCGGTGTCCGCTGCGCGGGGTCGTGCACGCCGCCGGTGTCTCGGTGCCGCAGTTCCTGCGCGACGTGCCGGTCGACGACCCGCGCGACTACGACGCGGTCTGGCGGCCCAAGGTCGTCGGCGGCTGGCTGCTGCACCAGCTCACCGAGGGCATCGACCTGGACTTCTTCCTCAACTTCTCCTCCATCGCCGCGACCTGGGGCTCCCAGCACCTGGCCGGCTACTCGGCGGCCAACGCCTTCCTGGACGGCCTGGCGGAGTACCGCGGCGCCCGCGGGGAGGCCGCCCTGACCGTGAGCTGGGGCCCGTGGGAGCTGCCGTCCAACCTGTTCGGCGAGGACGTGATGGAGTTCCTGACCGCCACCGGACTGCGTCCCCTGTCCGCGCCGCAGTGTCTGAAGCTGCTCGGCATGCTGCTGGCCGGGGACGCTCCGCAGGCGGTGGTCTGCGCGGCCGACTGGTCGGTGTACAAGCCGGTCATGGAGGCGCGGCTGGAGCGTCCGGTGCTGCGCGAGCTGGCGGTGGCCGAGGAGACGGCCGACGCCGAACCGGTCCGACTGGCGGAGCTGAGGCGGGTGGGTCCGCACGAGCGCGAGACCTGGTTGACCGGTTACCTGCGGGAGACGCTCGGCGAGATCGTGGCCCTGCCGGCCGAGAAGATCGACCCCGAGGCGGACGCGATGTCCTACGGCCTCGACTCGCTGATGGTGATGGACGTGGTCAGGCGCTGCAAACGGGAGCTGCGCGTCACCGTCCGGCCCAACCGGCTCTTCGAACGCGCCACGCTGCGCGACTGGGCGGAGCTGCTCGCCGCGGAGGTCGGGGACGCGGAGGCCGGGAACACGGAGGCCGGGGACACGGAGGAGACCGACGGCGCGTCGCGGGAGGAGCCGCCGTCCCGGGCCGCGATGTCGGACCCGGCCGGGATCGCGGCCGACGTCGACCTCGACGCGGACATCCGGCCCCAAGGTCCGCTGCGCGAGGGGTACACCGACCCCGAGCACGTGCTGCTCACCGGAGCCACCGGCTTCATCGGCGCCTACCTGCTGGACGAGTTGCTCGCCACCACCGAGGCCACGGTGCACTGCCTGGTGCGGTGCGCGGACCCGGCCGAGGGGCTGCGGCGCCTGCGGGCCAACACCGAGCGGTACCTGCCCTGGCGGTCGGGGGCGGAGGACCGGATAGCGGTGCTCCCCGGCGACCTGGAGAAGCCGCTGCTGGGACTGGAGCCCCGGCGGTTCGACGAGTTGGCCGAACGGCTGGACGCCATCTACCACAACGGGGCCCGGGTCAACTTCTCGTACACCTACGACCAGTTGCGGGCCGCCAACGTGGCGGGCTGCGCGGAGATCCTGCGGCTGGCCTGCCGGGGGCCGCTCACCCCGGTCAACCACGTGTCGACCTACGGCATCTGGGGCCTGCCCGCGGACGGCCGGACGGTCATCGGGGAGGACGACGACATCGCGGGCGCGGGAGCGCTGGTCACCGGCTACGTGCAGACCAAGTGGGCCGCCGAGCGCCTGATGGGGATCGGCCGGGAGCGGGGGATACCGGTGGACGTGTACCGGCCCGGTCGGGTGCTGGGCGACTCCCGCACCGGCGCCTGCCTGACCACCCACTTCACCACCCGGGTGATCAAGGGCTGCGTCCAGCTCGGGCTGGCGCCGGACGTGGATCTGGACGTGGAGATGACGCCGGTGGACTACGTCGCCCGCGCGTTGGTGGGCATCTCCCTGTCCCCCCGTTCCCTCGGCGGCACCTACCACCTGGTCAATCCGGGCAAGCTGCCCTTCGCGGAGCTGGTGCGGTCGATGTCCCGGTACGGCTGGCGGACCGAGACGGTCCCCGTCGAGACCTGGTGGCGGGCGCTGCAGGAGACCTACGCCGAACAGGACAACGAACTCCACCCGGTGATGGAGGTGGTGGAGGAGTTCGTGGTGGGCGGCGAGGAGGCCATCGACTACGACGTCACCCACGCCGAGCGGGCGTTGCGGGACACCGGGATCACCTGTCCCGCCCTGGACGAGGCCCTGCTCGAAACGTACTTCGACTGGATGGTGCGCGGCGGCTACCTGCCCCGGCCGGGGAGCTGACGACCGCGACCGTCCCTCATCCAACCGACACCAGGAGGAAGGGCTATGCCCCGCACATCACACACGACCGACCCCGCCTCCGTCCGCGGCGACCGGCCGCGGTACGACGTGGCCGTACTGGGCTCCGGGCTGGCGGGCTCCACGCTGGCCGCCTGCCTGGCCCGCAACGGCGCCAAGGTGCTGATCCTGGACGCGGGATCGCACCCGCGGTTCGCGATCGGCGAGTCCACCATCCCGTACACCTCGATGATGATGCGGCTGGTGAGCGAGCGGTACGGGGTGCCGGAGATCAAGTGGCTGACCACGTTCGAGAGCACCCAGGCGAAGATCTCCACCAACTGCGGGGTGAAGCGCAACTTCGGCTTCCTCTACCACCGGGAGGGCGCCAAGCAGAATCCGCTGGAGACCAGTGAGTTCCCGATCCCGAAGATCACCCACACCGAGAACCACTTCTACCGGCAGGACACCGACGCCTGGATGCTGAGCGTCGCGGTCAAGTACGGGGCCGAGGTCAAGCAGCAGACCAGGGTCCAGGACGTGGAGATCGACGACGACGGGGTGACCGTGATCCCCGAGCACGGGGATCCGGTGCGCGCGAAGTTCGTGGTCGACGCCAGCGGGTTCCGCTCGCCCCTCGCGCAGAAGTTCGACCTGCGCGAGGAGCCCAGCCGGCTGCGCCACCACTCCCGGTCGCTGTTCACCCACATGGTGGGCGTGAAGCCCTACGAGGCGACGGTGCCCAAGGGCGTCCACGACAACCCCAGCCCCTGGAGCGAGGGCACGCTGCACCACATGTTCCACGGCGGCTGGATGTGGGTCATCCCCTTCGACAACCATCCGCGCGCCACCAACCCCCTGTGCAGCGTCGGCCTCAACCTCGACCCGCGCATCCACCCCAAGCCCGACTGCCCGCCGGAGGAGGAGTTCCGCCGCTTCATCGCCAAGTACCCCGACATCGCGCCGCAGTTCGAGGGCGCCAGGGCGGTCCGCGACTGGGTGAGCACCGGACGGCTGCAGTACTCCTCGAAACAGACCGTCGGCTACCGCTGGTGCCTGACCTCGCACGCCGCCGGCTTCGTGGACGCGCTGTTCTCCCGCGGCCTGTCCAACACCATGGAGATCATCCACGCGCTGGGCTGGCGCCTGCTGGACGCGATCAAGGACGACGACTTCTCCCCCGAGCGCTTCGCCTACGTGCAGGAACTGGAGCAGGGGCTGCTGGACTTCAACGACGACCTGGTGGCCAACGCCTACACCTCGTTCCAGAGCTGGCACCTGTGGAACGCGTGGTTCCGGGTGTGGTCCCTGGGGCAGATCCTGGCCACCTTCGAGATCAACCGCGCCTACGCCCGCTTCCTGGACCGCCACGATCCGGCGGTGCTCGCCCGACTGGAACGCCAGGCGCCGGACGGCGCCATCCCCGACTACGCGCCGGCCCGCGAACTGCTCAAGAAGGTCGGCGAGCTCACCCAGTCCGTCCAGGCCGGGGACGCCGACCCCCGCGCGGTGGCCGACGAGATACTGCAGCGGCTGCGCGCCGCCGACTTCGTACCGCCGGCCTTCGGACTGGCCGACCCCGACAACCACTGGACCGACGCCTCCACCCTGAAGGTCCTCAGCACCCTCAAGTGGGCGAAGAAGACCGCGCCGGTGGAGATCGGCGACCTGGTCTACGAGGGCCTGACGCTGTTCATCCGCAAGCGGTTCGACCGCGAGGAGTTCGACCTCAAGGAGGAGGCCAAGCACATCGTCGCCCGCTGGCCCCTGGTCGGGAAGCCGCTGCGAGTCCCCCTCCCCAAGTGACACCGGCCATGCCACCCGACAGCTACGGACCCCTAGGAGAAACCGTGCACGACCAGCGGGAAGCCCAGGCAACCCTCTACGACGTCGCGATCCTCGGCTCGGGCATCGCCGGTTCCATGCTCGGCGCCATCCTGGCCCGCAACGGCGCCAAGGTGCTGCTCGTCGACGCCGGCGCCCACCCCAAGTTCGCCATCGGCGAGTCGACCATCCCCTACACCCTCGTGGCGCTGCGCACCATCGCCGAGCGCTACGACGTCCCCGAGATCAAGACGCTCGCCACCTTCACCAACAGCACCAAGGTGCTCGGGCCCAAGTTCGGCGTGAAGAAGCACTTCGGCTTCCTGCTGCACCACGAAGGCCGTCCGCAGGACCCGCGGGAGGTCAACCAGTTCGACACCCCCGGACTCCTGCACGAGGCCAGCCACCTGTACCGACAGGACACCGACGCCTACATGTTCCACGCCGCGGTGCGGTACGGGTGCACGCCGCGGCAGAACTTCCGCGTCTCCGACATCGAGTTCGACGGCAGCGGGGTGACGCTCGGTTCGGCCTCCGGTGAGGAGTACCGGGCCCGGTACGTGGTGGACGCCGGCGGCTACCGCTCCCCGCTGGCCGAGAAGTTCGGGCTGCGCGAGGACCCGTGCCGCTTCAAGCACCACTCCCGCTCGATCTGGAACCACATGGTCGGCGTGCCGCCGACCGACGACCTCTTCGACCACTCGCCCGAGAACACCCCGCCGGTCCCCTGGTACGAGGGGACCGTGCACCACATGTTCCAGCGCGGCTGGTTCTGGGTCATCGGCTTCGACAACCACCCCGCGTCCAGGAACCCGCTGTGCAGCGTGGGCCTGACCCTCGACCCGCGTCGCTACCCCAAGGCCGCCGACATGAGCCCGGAGGAGGAGTTCCACCACCACGCCCGGCGCTTCCCCGACGTGGCGCGGCAGTACGAGGGCGCGCGCCCGATGCGCGAGTGGGTCTCCACCGACCGCCTGCAGTACTCCTCCCGGCAGTGCGCCGGCGACCGGTGGTTCCTGCTGTCCCACGCGGCCGGCTTCATCGACCCGTTGTTCTCCCGCGGCCTGTCCAACACCGCCGAGGCGCTCAACACGCTCTCCTGGCGCCTGTTGAGGGCCATCAAGGACGACGACTTCTCGCGGGAGCGGTTCGACTACGTCGACCGCCTGCAACAGGGGCTCTTCGACTACAACGACTCCCTGGTCAACTCGGCGTTCATCTCCTGGGACGACTACGACCTGTGGACCGCGGTCTTCCGGATCTGGGCCTGGGGCGCCAACGCCGGCACCTTCCACCTCCAGTCGGCCCTGACCCGGTTCATGAAGGACGGCCGCGACGAGCACTTCGTCCGGGCCGAGGACGTCCCCTACCCGGGGCTCTACTGGCCCGACCACGAGGGCTACAAGACCCTGTACGACGAGATGGTCGAGCAGTGCGAGGCGTACGAGGCCGGCAAGGTCACCGCCCGGGAGGCCGCCGACGGCCTCTACGACCACATGGCCAGGGCCTCCTACGTGCCCAAGCACTTCGGCTTCGCCGAGCGCAGCCAGCGCTTCCTGCACCCCACGCCCAAGGTCCTCTCGCGCACCATCCGGTGGGCGCGGAAGGAGGGGGACCCCGCGGTGCGGCGGCTGATGTTCAGCACCGGTCGGGAGGCGCTCAAGGCCAAGGCCAAGGGACGGCGCATCTTCTGACCGGCCGCCGGGAGCGGCTCGGAGGGAGACGGTCCCGGCGACCGGCGCGGCGGGGTCGGTGGAGGCACCGGCCCCGCCGCGCCGGTGGAGCGTGGCGCGCGGACGCGGCCACGGGGAAGGACTACAGACGATGAGAACGCGAAATTCCGCTGGAGCGACGGCCCGGGACCGCGCCCGACCGGCCGACCCGGCCGACCTGTACGACGTCGCCGTCCTGGGCGGCACCCTCTCGGCCGGGTTGCTGGGCACCGTCCTGGCCCGCCAGGGGCTGCGGGTGCTGCTGGTCGGAGCCCCGCGCGACCACACCGAACCGTCCGGGGAGACCACCGTGCCCTACACGGCCGAGGTGTTCCTGCTGCTCGCCAAGCGCTTCGAGGTGCCCGAGATCGCCGCCTTCGGCCTCTTCCCGGACCTGCCGGCGCAGGTGCGGCGCAGCAGCGGCGTCAAGCGCAGCCTCGGGTTCCTGTACCACCGTCCCGACCTGCCGCAGGACCCGGCCGAGAGCATCCAGTTCAACGTGCCGGGCGAGCACGCCGAGTGGCACCTGTACCGGCCCGTCGTCGACGCCTACGCCCGGACGCTGGCGGGTCGCTACGGCGCCGCCGTGGTGCCGCCGGACACCACCGCGGCGGACGCCTGGACGGAGGAGCGGCACGGGTGTGTGCGCACCACCGACGGCAGGGTCTACCGGGCCCGGTACCTGGTCGACTGCATGGGTGCCGGCTCGCCGCTGCTGCGCCGGCACGGCGGAGACGACCCGCGGCCGCGGCTGGGCCACCGCTCGGCGGTGTACACCGCCCACATGCGGGGCGTCACACCGTTCGAGGAGGTCAGGCCGCTGGAAGGCTACGCCAGGGCGACGCCCTGGTCGCACGGCACCGTCCACCACCTCTTCGAGGACGGTTGGCTGCAGCTGGTGCGCTTCGACAACCACCGGGAGAACCGGGACGGCGTCACCGGTGTGACCCTCAGCATCGACCCCGAGCGGGCCGCGGACCTGCCCGACGACCCCGAGCGGGCGTTCCGGGCGGTGATCGAGCGCTATCCCGATCTGGCCCGACAGTTCTCCGGGGCCTCGACCGTGCGGCCCTGGCGCACGGAGCCGCTGTGGCAGCGGACCGCCGCGACCACCTTCGGGGAGCGCTGGTTCGCCCTGGAGCGGACCGCGTCCCGCAACGACATGTTCCTCTCCCGGGACGTGACGACGGGTGTCGAGCTGGTTCACGCGCTCGCCTCGGTCCTCGTCCCGGCCGTGCGGCGTGACGACTGGTCCACCGAGCCCTTCGCCCGGATCGCCGACTTCCAGGAGGCGCTGGTCTCCTACAACGACCGGCTGCTGCGGGCCGCCCGCACCGCCTGCCGGGACTTCCGGCTGTGGAACGCCTTCTCCCGGGTGTGGCTGTTGTGGCAGATCCTGGCCGACCTGTCGCTGAAGCGGGCCCGGCTGGACTGCGAGCACGGTCCGGACCGGGACTGGTCCGCGGTCGAGGAGTTCGACCTGGGCGGCATCTGGTTCCGGGTACCCGAGGGGCTGCGGGAGCTGATCGACCGGTCCCTGCGCCTCATCGGCGACGTGGCCGAGGGCAGGAGCGAGGCCGAAGCCGCCGCCGACGCCGTCTTCGCGCTGCTGCGCCGGGAGCCCTTCGTGCCCCCGCTCTACGACTTCGGCGACCCGAAGGCGCGGGTGTACCACTTCACGCTCCCCAAGCGCCTGCGGATGCTGTGGTGGGTCAAGACCAAGGCGCCCTCCGACTTCCGCAGGCTGCTCACCCGGGACAACGTCACGTCGGTGACGTCCGCGACCAGCCGCTGAACCACCCACCGAACCATCCGGGGCCCGGGCGGGCGGACGTGAAGCGTCCGCCCGCCCGGGCCCCGGCACGTGGCGTGCGGCTCGCGGTCGTGGTGCTCGGCGCGTGGGGTGCGGTGGACCCGAACGGACGGCACGCGCGGCCGGGTGCGACCGCGCGTGCCGTCCGGGTCCGCCCGGCGGCTACAGCAGGCGGGCGTACCCGCCGCGCCAGTAGGCGAGCGGCAGCCGGTCCTGCTCGGCGCCGCCCCCGATCACCCGGCCGAGCAGCAGGGTGTGGTCGCCGGCCGGAACGGCCTCGTGCAGCTCGCACTCCGCATGGGCCACGGTGTTGTGCAGCAGGGGCATCCCGGACGCCTCGCCCGGCCTCCAGCGGACCCGGGCGAACTTGTCCACGGCGCGCGAGGCGAACAGCTGGGAGACCTCGCGACCGCGGGAGTCGAGCACGTTCACCGCGAACCTGCCGCACTCCCGGATCGCCCGCAGGGTCGAGCTGTGGCTGCTGACACCGGACGTCAGCAGGGGCGGATCGGCCGAGACGCTGCAGAAGGCCGAACAGGTGAACCCCCGCGGCCGCCCCTCGGCGTCGCAGGTGGTGACGATGGTGACACCGCTCGCGAAGGAGCCCATCACCTTCCGGAACGTCTGTGGGTCGACCGACGGCAGTCGCTCGGTCGCCGTCTCGGGCACGGTCATCACAGCTCACCCGCCTCGATCGCCGCGGTCAGGGACGTCCGGTCGAGTTTTCCGTTGGCGGTCCGTGGCAGGTCGTCACAGAGGTGGAGCCTGTCGATGATCATGTAGGTGGGCAGCCTTTCCGCGCAGCAGCGCTTGACGTCGAGCAGGGACGGCCGGTGCCCGGGCACGGGCACGACGGCGGCGTGCAGTTCGGTCTCCAGCCCCGCCCCGGTCACGACCACGGCGGCGTCGGAGACGGAGTCGAGCGCGCTCACGGCGCACTCGATCTCGCCCAGTTCCACGCGGTGTCCGCGGATCTTGACCATGCGGTCCCGACGACCGACGTAGACGAGCTGTCCGTCCGCGTCCCGCCGGGCGATGTCCCCGGTGCGGTACGGCCCGCGCTGGGGCTCCCGGCCCCAGTAACCGAGCATCACGGTGGGACCGCTCACCACGATCTCCCCCTCGCCCTCGGGGTCGAGCGCCACCCGGTCCCCGGAACACGCGGTGCCGATCGGCAGCGCGCCGGTGCGCCGCAGGTCCGCGTCGGTGACCTCGTAGGAGGTGCACACGTTGGTCTCGGTGGGGCCGTACCAGTTGAGCAGCCGGACGGTGGGCCGGCGCGACCGGAGGGCCTGCACGTGGTGCAGGGGGAACGGTTCCCCGGCGAACACGCACGCCCGCAGGTCCGGCAGCGGCTCGTCGTCCAGCAGCCCCCCGTCCCGGATCATCAGGCTCAGCGCCGAGGGCACCGAGTACCACACGCTGATCCTCCGCTCCCGCAGGAAACCGACCAACTGTGCCGGGGCGTAGGCCAGTTCCTCGGGCACCGGGTGGACCGACGCGCCGGCGCGGAAGGCGGCGTACAGGTCGAAGACGGACAGGTCGAAGTTGAACGGAGCGTGGTTGGCCAGCCGGTCCCCGGGGCCGATCTCCAGGTGGCGGGCGGCCCAGTCGACGAAGGAGAGGGCGTTGCGGTGGCTGATGCACACGCCCTTCGGCGTTCCGGTGGATCCGGAGGTGTAGAGGATGTAGGCGGGGTCGTCGGGCTCGTTGTCGTGGTGCGCGGGCCGCGCCCCTCGCAAAGCGGTGCTCAGCAGTTCCTCGAAGGTGCACAGTTCGACGTCCGCCCACCGGGCGGTGTGCGCCCGGTGGGCGGCCTCCTCGTCGGCCACCACCAGGACGGGGGCGGCGTCGTCGCAGATCCGGGTGAGGCGGGCCGGCGGGTTGGCTCCGGTCACCGGTACGTAGACGGCACCCACCCGCAGAGCGGCCTGCATGACCGCCACGGCGTGGACGCTCTTCCGGCTCCAGACCAGCACCCGGTCCCCCGGGCGGACCCCGCGGGACGACAGGGCCGCGGCGTGGCGGTCCGCCAGGAGGTCCAGCTCCTCGTAGGTGACCGGCCCCTCCGGGCCGTGCACGGCGACGGCCCGCGGGTGACGCCCGGCCGAGTCGACGAGCAGGCGGTGCAGTCTCACAGACCCAGCTCCCTTGCTATGAGTTCCCTCTGGATGTCGGAGGTGCCGGAGAAGATGACGGAGGGCACGGTGTCGCGCAGCGCGGCCTCGATGCGGTCGGTGCTCAGGTAGCCGCGCCCCCCGAAGATCCGCACCGCGTCCAGGGCGCCGGCGAGCGCCGCCTCCGAGACGGCCAGTTTGGACAGGGCGATCGAGAGGGTGGCCGGGCGTCCCCGGTCCATCTCCCAGCAGGCCCGGTACAGCAGCAGCCGGGCGGCCTCCAGACGCAGCTTCATGTCGGCGATCCGGTGGGTGACGGCCTGGAAGCTCGCGAGCCTCCTGCCGAACTGCCGTCGTTCGCGCACCTGCTCGACGCACTTCTCCAGGATCCGGTCGGCCAGACCGAGGTAGCCGGCGAACAGGCAGGCACGTTCCCAGCCCATGGAGTGCTGGAAGATCGCCCCGCCCTGGCCGGGCTCGCCCAGCACCCGTTCGTCGGGGACGAAGCAGTCCTTCAGCCGCAGGGTGCCGGCCGGACACTGCGACAGCCCCATCTTCGCCATGGGCGGCCCCGGGAAGACCCCGTCGGCGGTGCGGTCGATCACGAACCCGGTGATGCCCAGGTGCCCGGCCGCCGGGTCGGTCGTGGCGTAGGTGACGTAGAGGTCGGCGGCGGGACCGTTGCTGACGAAGCTCTTCTCCCCGTCGAGCACCCATCCGCCGGCCGCCCTGCGGGCGGTCACCGCCAGCCGGGAGACGTCGGAGCCGGCCTCCGGCTCCGTCATCGCGTTGCCCGCGATCAGCTCGCCGGAGCACATTCCGGGCAGCACCCGCTCCCGCAGCTCCTCGCTCCCGAAGTCCACGACGGGCATCGCGCAGGCGAACAGGTGGGCGCTCGCGCCGAAGACCAGCCCGGTCCCGGGCAGCCCCCTTCCCAACGCCTCGATCTGGTGCGCGGTCTCCAGCGCACCGTACCCACCGCCCCCGTACCGGACCGGGACGGAGAGCCCCAGCAGCCCGAGCCGCCCCAGGCGCAGCCAGTCCGCGCGCTCGTAGTGCGCCTCAAACGAGGGGTCCGCACGGGAATCCGCGCAGGGGAAGGCCTCGCGTACGGCGGTGAGGGTCCGCTCGTACCGGGCCCGCTGTTCCTCGCTCCAGTCGAACTCCACGATCGTCTCTCCTCCGCGGTGGTCAGGCGGTGCGCTGCGGTGACAGCGCCTTCTCCAGGGGGGAGGCGTCCGGCGGTGCGTCGCCCGGCCTCCCGTCCGGTGTGCCGGGGGTGGTGCGGTCGAGCACCCTGGACAGCAGCGGTGCGGTCATGGCCGTGGTGACCAGGGCCATCATCACCAGCGTGGTGAACAGTTCGGTGTCCAGCAGGCCGATGCCCAGGCCGACGTTCAAGATGACCAGCTCGGTGAGTCCACGGGTGTTCATCAGCAGTCCCAGGGCCGTGGACTGCCGCCAGTCGAAGCCCGTCATCCGCGCCGGGAGCAGCACTCCGCCCAGCTTGCCCGCGCAGGCGACGGCGATGATCACAAGCATGTGCAGCGCTCCGGTGGCGGTGAGCGCCGTGAGGTCCACCGACAAGCCGGTCACCACGAAGAACACCGGGAGCAGGAGCTTGCTCAGCTGCTCGACGGGGCGCAGCACGGCGGTGTGGAGCGGCTCCCCCGGGGCCGTCCGCGGCATCATCAGGCCGAAGAAGAAGGCTCCGAAGATGGCGTGCAGGCCGATTTCGGAGGTGACGCAGGCCGAGGCGAGCGCACCCGCGGCGGCGAGCATCGTCGGCCAGGAGGTGCCGTGCGGGCCCAGTCGGCGGGCCGCGGCCGCCAGCAGCGGGCGGACGAGCCCCACCATCACGCCCACGTAGAGGGCGCCCCAGCCGACGATTCCCAGGAAACCCGCGGCGCCCGACGCGGTCAGCAGGGCGACCACGACCGCCAGCAGGCACCAGGCCAGGATGTCGTCCAGCGCCGCCAGGGCCAGCGCGACGGTCCCCACCCGGCTCGACTGCAGGCCCTTGTCGGAGATGATCCGGGCCAGGACGGGGAAAGCGGCGATGGACAGCGCCGTCCCGAAGAACAGGGCGAAGGCCGGGAAGCCGACCCGTTCGCCGTCGACGACGCCGTAGGAGTCGTAGAGCAGGGCGGCCAGCCCGAGGCCCATCACCATCGGGGTCAGCACCGAGCAGAGCCAGACGGCGCACGTCGAACGTCCCCGGCCGCGCAGCGACACGTGGTCGAACTCCCACCCGATGGTGAACATGAACAGCAGCAGCCCGACCTGGGCGACGACCCCGAGGTGGGGACGGACCGCGTCGGGGAAGACCAGTTGGGGCAGGTCTCCGGGCAGGAGGCCCAGCAGGCTGGGCCCCAGGCAGATACCGGCGGTGATCTCGCCAATCACCGCCGGCTGGCGGACCCGGCGTGCGAGCGAGGCGAAGGCCGCCGCCACCGCCAGGATCAGGGCCATGTCTCCCACGGCGGTGATGGCGATCCACTCGGCACTCTCTGGACTGCTCACTGCTTCTCCCCGTCGAGGCGACGTGCTGCGGATGGGTCGTGGAGACGGACGTGCCGGGACGTGAGCAGCTTCGGCGAGCCCGCTTGAGAGGGGGTCAAGCAGCGGTGTACGCGCGAAGGGCCGGGCGGGACCACGGTCCCGTCCGGCCCTTCGGGGCCTCCGCCCGGCTACTGGCCGTTGTTCCGGGGTGCGGCCTGCTCGCGCCGCCCGGCCCACGCCGCGGCGAGCACGCCGAGCAGAGCGGCCACGACGGCCCAGACCCACTGGCCGGCGGGGAAGGAGTCGGAGAACCGGTGCAGCACCGGGTTGGCCCACTCGAAGATCCGGGAGGCCGGCCACCACTCGGAGATGGCGCGCGCCACCGGAGGCATCCCGTCGACGCCCACGAACCCGCCGCAGACGAAGAAGGTGGCGATGGCCGTCAGGATGATCGGCGGCTGGACGGCCCGGTGCTCGCGCAGCACCTGGGCGAGCAGCACGCCCAGACCGGCCGCGGCGACCAGCACCGGCAGCATGAACAGCGCCACCAGCCCGAGGGCCGCCGGATCCGGGCGGAACCCGAAGAGCAGCAGTCCGGTCAGGAACGTCGGCAGTGCGCTCAGGTAGGCGACCGCGGTGGCGGTCAGCACGGTGCCCTGGGCCGCGGCGCCCGCTCCGCGCGGCGACATCAGCAGCTCCTTGCCGGTGCGCCCCTCGTGCTCCATCGCGAAGAGGTTCGCCGCCAGCAGGACGGCCCCGAGGAGGAGGGCCAGCAGGGTGAGGCTGCCCGCGATGTACGCGGACCGGGTCACGTCCTGCGGCTGCACGGTCCGCAGGTCGGCCGCGACGGTCATCGCGCCGCTCCGCTGGTCGTGGATGTTGAGCGCGTCCTCGACCCGCAGCCGCAGGTTCTTGGTGGCGTCGGTGTTGATGTTGTAGGTGGTGATCTCGACCCGGCCGGTGGTGTCGAAGTCCTCCGGGATCTCGACCAGGAGTTGCAGCCGGCCGTCGCGGATCATGCTCTCGGCCTTCTCCGGATCCGTCTCGATCGTCCGGAAGTAGGGCTCGACGTTGGAGCTCGACTCCTCGAAGGCGTCGAGGACCCGCGCCGACTGCTCGGTCTTGGCCCGGTCGACCATGCCGACCGGCCAGCTGTCCCCCCAGGCGCCGAAGAGGACCGCGCTCAGCACCATCACCACCAGCGGCACCAGGACTCCCTGGGCCACCAGGTCCGGACGGCGGCGCAGCAGGCGCGTGTTGCGCCGGTGGGTGGCGAGCGCCGCTCGGAGCGTCTCGTTCATGGGGTCTCCGTCCTTTTCTCTCACTGGCCCTGGGTGAAGCGGAACTGGCGCCGCATCCGGGCCGTGGCGAGGAGCGTCAGCACCGCGGCGGCGACCGCCGTCCACCCCAGGGCGGCCCAGTCGACTCCGGGTCCGCCGAGGCCGGTGACGTCCTGCCGGATCTGCTGGGTGATCCCGGAGACCGGCCACCAGTGGGTGGCCGCCCACGTCCACTCGACGAGACCGCCGTGGGCGAAGCCGCGCATGTACGACTCGTAGCCGTTGAGGAGGAAGTGGGTGATGGCCACCACCACGCACAGCGGCACCAGGGGCAGGGAACGGCGCAGGACGGCGCCCAGCAGCGAGCCCAGGGCGCTGCCGTAGCAGAAGAGCAGCAACAGGGAGAGCCAGCTCACCGGTCCGAGCGAGAGCACGGGGTAGTCCAGCAGCAGGTACAGGCCGAGCAGCGCCAGCAAGGTGCTGACGACGGTCTGCGAGCCGGCACCGATCCACTTGCCCAGCAGCAGCGGTGTGGTGCCGGTGGGGGTGAGCACCAGGGGTTTGGCGGTGCGCTCCTCCCACTCCCGGGCCACCAGTGTCCCGGCGTTGACCATGGAGGCGTACAGCACGGCGAACATGATCAGGGACGTGCCGAGGTAGACCGTGGTCTTCATGTCCTCGCTGAAGTGGGAGTCCTCCTCCACCTCGGTCAGCGCGACGTCCGCGGACCGCTGTTGGGAGAAGACCCGGACGGCGTGCTCGGTGCGCAGCTGGAAGTTCTTCGTGGCGTCGGCGTTGATGTTGAAGACCTTCAGGGGCAGGGCGACCGGCTCACCGTCCTCGACCCGCCGGTCGAACTCCGCGGGGATCGTCAGCACCGCGCCGACCTCCCCGTCGGCGAACATCTCCCGTGCCGTTCGGGGATCGGTGGTGCGGATCTCGAACAGCTCGCCGTCGGCGTTCCGCATGGTCTCCAGCACCCGCATCATGCGTTCGCTGTGCGGGCCGTCCCCCTCCTTGGCGACGGCCACCGGCTGGGTGGTCGAGACGGTGGTCAGCAGCGCGTACAGCGATACGAACACCAGCGGGACCAGGACGGTGATGATGACGAACGTGGGGTTTCTGCGGCTGACGGTGAGGTCCTTGCCGACCATCGCCCGGACCGAACTCCACATGTTCTCCTCCTGTTTCGGAATGGCGCCGAAGCGTCCGGTCGGTCAGTCGCGCAGGTCACGGCCGGTGAAGTGGAGGAAGACGTCCTGCAGGCTCGGCTCGCGCAACTGGAACCCGGACATCCCCCGGTGGCCGTCCATGCGGTCCAGCACCGATCGCAGGAACGCCACCTGGTCGGCGTCCTGCGGCATGGTGACGACCAGTCGGCCGTCCTGGGCGGCGACCTCGAAGCCGTCCCGGAGCAGCGGAGCGGCCTCGACGGCCGCTTCCTCGGAGGGGAAGGTGAGCTCGATGCGGCGCCGGTCGGCCTGCTGCTTGAGTTCCCGGGGGGTGCCGATGGCCACCCGGCGGCCCCGGTCGATGATGCAGACCTGTCGGCCGAGTTGTTCGGCCTCCTCCATGTAGTTGGTGCTCAGCAGCACCGTCCGCCCTTCGGCCGCCAGTTCGCGGACGCGGTTCCAGATGGCCTCCCGGGACTGCACGTCCACCCCGAGCGTCGGCTCGTCCAGGAACAGCAGGTCGGGCTCGGTGAGCAGGGCCCGTGCCAGGGCGAGACGCCGCTGCATGCCGCCGGAGAAGGTGCCCACCCGGTGGTCGGCCCGCTCGGTGAGGGAGACCAGCTCCAGCATGGTCTCGACCCGCTGCCGCGCCCGGGCCCCGGGGACGCCGTAGTAAGCGGCGTGGAAGGCCAGGTTCTCACGTGCCGTCAGGTCCGTGTACAGCGCCGTCTCCTGGGGGACCAGCGCGATGCGGCTCAGGACCCGGCGGCGCTGGTCGAAGGGGTTCATGCCCAGTACCCGGACGGTTCCGCCGGTCGGTTCCAGCAGCCCGCTCAGCAGGTTGATCGTGGTGGTCTTCCCGGAGCCGTTGGGGCCGAGCAGGCAGAACACCGTGCCCGGCTCGATGGTGAGGCTCAGGTCGGTGAGCGCCTTGAACGGCTCCGCGCCGCGCCGGGTGAAGACCATGTCGACCCGTTCCAGCTCCACCGCGGGGCCGCTCGACGCGGTCCCGCCTCGTTCCCGGTCGAGGGCGGGGGGTGTGTTCACAGGGGTCCTCCTTGGTCTGGGTTCCGGAGTCGACGGCAGGCGCCGGTCGGGCAACCGGTCCGAAAAGAAGCTCGGTTGTTGTCGAAGAAACTCTACATCTGTAGAGTTCACTGCGTGATGATTTCTTACCGTCGCGCAGCCTGAAGGCTCGGGTCAAGAGAGAGGTGCTCCGTGGCCACCAGTGGTAGTGAGTACGACGTCGTCATCGCAGGTGCCGGCCCCACCGGACTGTGTCTCGCGGGGGAGCTGGCGCTGGCCGGAGTCCGCTGCAAGGTCGTGGAGCGGCGCACCCACCGCACCCAGGAGTCGAGGGCTCTGGGCCTGCACGGCCGCTCGATGGAAGTGCTGCGCATGCGCGGCGTCGCGGATCCGGTGCTCGAACGCGCCAACTCGGTCCCGAAGGTCCGGGTGAGCCTGGGGCACTCCATGCTGGACCTGCGGCGACTGGACAGCCGCTACGGGCAGCTGACGATCATTCCGCAGGGGGAGACCGAGGAAATCCTGGAGAAACGCGCCCGCGACCTCGGCGTCACCATCGACCGCGGGGTCTCGCTGGTCGACTGCGAGCAGCACGGCGACGAGGTGCTCTACCGGCTGGAGTCGGACGGCCGGCAGTGGGAGGAACGCACTCCCTGGCTCGTGGGGTGCGACGGCTCGCGCAGCCGGGTGCGCGAGGCGATGGGCGCGGCCTTCGAGGGCGACGTGTATCCGTACACCATCATCGTCGCCGACGTGCGCCTGGGGGTCCCGATGGACGACCAGTTGCTCATCCACGTCGGCCGGGCCGGACTGGTGGTCTGCACCGACTTCGGCAACGGCTGGTACCGGATGGGCGTCATCGACCGCTCCAAGCCGTGGTCCGACGACCCGGTCACCCTCCAGGAGGTGCGCGACACCCTCGCGAAGCTCTTCGGCAAGGACCTGCGCCCCAGCGAACCGCTGTGGACGTCGCGGTTCAGGATCCAGGAGCGGCAGGCCGAGACCTACCGCAAAGGACGCATGCTCATCGCCGGGGACGCCGCGCACGTCCACTCCCCGCTGGGCGGTCAGGGCCTCAACCTGGGAATCCAGGACGCGATGAACCTGGGCTGGAAGCTCGCCGCGGTGGTCTCCGGGCGGGGTTCGGAGCGCCTCCTGGACACCTACGTGGAGGAGCGTCGCAGGGTGTCCCAGGGCGTCATCAAGGTCACCGACATCGCCACCCGCATGATGACCTCGGACAAGTCGGCCGTCCGCGCCGCGCGCCTCACCGCGGCCTCCATCGCCACCCGGATCCCCGCGTCGCACCTGCTGGCCGTCGGCCACCTGTCCGGCATCGCCACCTCCTACCCCGGCATGGCCGCCGACCGTTCCTCCCGCCGCACGGTGGGCCGTCGCGTGCCCGATCTCGAGGTCCACCGCGGGGCGGCGGGCGGCACACGCCTCTTCGACGCCATGCGGTCCGGTTCCTTCGTCCTGGTCGACCAGGGCGACGGCGGCCCCAGCACGCTCCTGAACCCCTGGGGAGACCTGGTGACCCACCTGCGCGGCACGGTGCGCGGGGCGAAGGGCCCCTGGCCGCGCACCGAGATGATCCTGGTCCGACCGGACGGCTACTGCGCGTGGGCCGGGCCGCGCTCCCGGGCCGCCGCGGAACTGCCGGCCGCGATGCGCCGGTGGGCCGGCGCTCCCCCGGTGTCGACGTCGACGGCCGCCGGGGAACGGTGAGCCGGCCGTCGCGGGCCCGTGGGTGGTGCCACCCACGGGCCCGCGACGGCGCCACACCCCCGAGAGGGGGACACCGGGCGGGGCCGCGGACGGTCGAAGGACGCCCGGCGCTCGCCCTCCGCCGCGTCCCACACCCCGCCCCACGCCCCGGCGACGCACGGGAGAACCCCCCGATCACCGGGAAACCCAGCACGGGCATTCGTCGTTCCTTTCCGGGGCAGGGGGACGGCCATTCCGGAAAACCCTCCCCCTCGGAGTCTCCGGCTCCACGCTCGAACCGCCGCCGTCTACCCGGTTCGCCGGAGTCGAAACACAAAGGTCTCCACATACCCTCCGGTAACAAGGATCCGCTCGACCACCGTTTCTCCGGGAAGGTCGACGTCCACGCCCCGCAGTCGTGAAGAGTGCGTTTCGAATGGGCTACGAAAAGCGTTTCACCAAACGGTTTCGCACGCTGTCGACGATCGCCACACCCCCGGTCGCCCGCGGACCGGTCCGCACCGCGGGCCCGCCGGACGGACCGGAACGCGGCGTGCGGTCCGGGTCACCCTCGGCATCGCGCGAAATCGACTTTCCGTAGCCAAAAGGAACGATCCGGGCGTCCGATCGCCCCGGTGTCGCCGGCCGCGGGCGAGGGCCGGAAGACCCGCCCGCCCCGGCGGCCATCCCCCGCGGAACCGCCTCCGCCGCAGGTCCCGACCCTCCGGGAGCTCCCCGCCCCACCCCCTCGGGTGCGCATTACCGCACCCGAGGATGACACCCGGGAGTACACCTCCCAAAAATCGTCCACAAACTCTCGCAGCCGCATATCGCGACCCGGCTTATCCACTTCCACCCGCTCATCGCCACAGGATCCGGTATTGACAAACGGATTTTGTTGCTTTCTTATCGTTTCCGCACACCAGGTGTCGCGAGGCGCCTCCCGGAGAGAATGCGAGGAGTGTGCTTGCTCCACCCCATGCCCGAATGCCCGTTTTTTGGGGGAAATATGGATATCGAAGTACTGGGCACTCTGTCGGTACGGGAGAACGGCGTCTCGATCACGCCCACCGCACCGAAGCCGCGGCAGGTCCTGTCGCTGCTCGCACTCCACGCCGACCGGGCGGTCCCGGTTCCCACCCTGGTGGAAGAGCTGTGGGACGGAAACCCACCTCGCAGCGCCCGCAGCACCGTGCAGACCTATGTGCTGCAACTACGCGAGCTCATAGGCGAGGCCCTGGCCCAACGGGGCGACGAACAGAGCACCGCCAAGGACATCCTGGTCACCCTCCCCGGCGGCTACCTGCTGAACACCAGGGGCGGCACGGTCGACTTCCGCGAGTTCGAGTGCCGCGCCGCCGCCGGCCACCGGGCCGTGGAAACCGACGACCTGCCCGGAGCGGCCAAACGGCTGCGCGACGCGCTGTCCCTGTGGAACGGCCCCGTCCTCGCCGACGTGCAGGCCGGGAGCCGGATCCACCTGGAGGCCAGGCGGCTGGAGGAGGCCCGGCTGTGCGTCCTCGACCAGCGGATCGAGGTCGATCTACGGCTGGGCCGACACCGAGAGCTGCTCTCCGAACTCACCGTGCTCGTCAACCAGTACCGCATGCACGAGAACCTGCACAGGCAGTTCATGGTGGCCCTGCACCGCTCCGGCCGGCGCGGCGAGGCCCTCGACGTCTACCAGCGGCTGCGCACCACCCTCGTCACGGAACTGGGGTTGGAACCCTCCGCCGCGCTCAGCCGACTGCAGCGCTCCATCCTCGTGTCCCACCCCGACACCGCGCTCCCCGACGGCTCCGGACAGGGCGACGGACGGCTCGTCGCCAGGGCCGGCTGACCCCACCGGGCCCCGACGGCTCCGGCGGCTCCGGCCGTGCCGCACCGCCGGAGCCGTCGGGTTCCGGCGGTGCGGCACGGGACGGAGTACCGCCACCGGCCCGCCGTGTGACGGGCGGTCAACCGGGACGGCCCGGGACCGCCCGCGCTCGGCGGCGCCCGGCGCCCGGCCGCCGCATCAGGCGGCGTACAGGTCGAAGGTGGAGGTGCGGCGTCGGCCCGCGACGACGTCGAGTTGCGGATCGACCGACAGGATCGCCTGGTGGAGCCGCTGCACCTGGGGAGAGGGTTCCACCCCCAGGTCCTCGATGAGCCGCCTGCGCAGCCTGCGGTAGACCTCCAGCGCCGTCGCCTGCCGGCCGGAGCGGTAGAACGCCACCATGGCCTGCGAGTGGAGCCCCTCGTGCTGCGGGTGCCGGGCGATCAGATCGGCCAGCTCGGCGATGAGTTCGGTGTGCCGGCCGAGCCGCAGGTCGGCGTCGATGCGGCGCTCCCTGGTCACCAGCCTGCTCTCCTCGAGCCTCATCACCTCGATCTCCAGGATGGAGCCGGTCCGCACGTCCACGAGGGGCGGGCCCTCCCAGATGTCGAGTGCCCGCCGGAAGGCCCGCGCCGCCCGCTCGTCCTCGCCCCTCTCGAACGCCGCCTGCCCCTCGGTCACCAGCTCCTCGTACTGGTGCACGTCCACCGCGTCGGGGGGGATGTGCAGCAGGTAGCCGCCGTACCGGGTGGCGAGCAGCTCCTTGGCCGAACCGGGCACACCGGGACCCATGGCGCTGCCCAGCTTGCGGCGCAACTGCAGGATGTAGGTCTGGAGGGTGGTCAGGGCGCTCTGCGGCAGATCGGTGCCCCAGACCTCCTCCAGAAGCGTCGGTACGGGCACGACCCTTCCCGGGTAGAGGGCGAGCAGTGCCAGGATCTGGCGGGGCTTTCCCGCCGTCGGGACGATCGACGTGTCGTTGAGTTCGGCGTTCAGTGGACCCAGAACCTGAATCTTCACGATCTCCTCCGTACCTTGCCGGCCCCCGTTGTTTCCGAGCCGGTACCTGAGGCGTCGATGGTGACTCTTTCCGAGCCCTCCTGTCCCTCCCCCGCGAGTCGTTGAGGAGAGGCGCCGTACCATCCGTTGACCGCCTTCCCCGGCCGGTCTCCAGCGCTCTTCGAGGGGTTCTGGGCGGGATTCCCACCGACGGGGCTCCGACCTGCGCACCTTCCCCGCGGGGCCCTTCGCTCCGCGTTCGGGAGTCGCGGCCCGGCCCAAAGACGCAGGGGCTGCGTACCGGCCACTCCCGATCACGGGCCCGCCGCCCGTCGGCTCCGCGGACGGCGACCGCCGCGCGCCCCGGCCGACGGGTGCTCGGCCCAACACTAGGCCGGCCGCCGGACTCCGCCGCGACCGGGTCCTGTTCCGGCCCGCTCGGGCGGGGTACCTCGCACGAGCCGGCCGCCGGACCCCGGCCGTCGTGCGGGTCGGCGCCGCCGGGCTCACCCGGCGACGAGGAACGACCGGCCCCCGGGGGTGGGGCCTCCCCCGGGCGCCGCGCACCCGCCGTCGTGAGCGGCAGGATCGTACGGCGGCGCGGCGGCCGTCCGTCCTCTCGCCGGTCGTCGGGAACGTGGAGGGGATGGGGAGACCGGTCATGTCCCCTTGACCGACGGAGGCGGGGCACGGAAGGGGACCGCGTCCGCCTGGGAGCACGGGGACCAGGCTCCCCGCCGCCGGGCGGCCTAGTCTGACCGACATGACGACTTCGAGACTGGGCGACTACCTGCGGAGCCGGCGCGCGCGGGTGACGCCGCCCGACGTCGGTCTGCCCGAAGACGGCCGGCGCCGCGTCCCCGGTCTGCGCCGCGAGGAGGTCGCACTGCTGGCCCGCATCAGCGTCGACTACTACCTGCGACTGGAGCAGGGCCGTGAGCGGCGCCCGTCGGCGCAGGTCCTGGACGCCCTGAGCGACGCGCTGCTGCTGGACGACGACGGCCGGCTGCACCTGTACCGGGTCGCGGGGATGATGCCGCCCCCGCGCCACGAGGGCGGCATCGAACGTGCGGACCCCCACCTGCTGACGCTGACCGAACTGTGGGACCGCACGCCGGGGTTGCTCCTGGGGCGGGCCTACGACGTCCTGGCCGCCAACGCGTTGGGGCGCGCGGTCTTCCCCCACCTCCGCCCCGGCGCGAACCTGCTGCTCACGATGTTCCTCGACCCGTCGGTCCGCTCGTTCCACGCGGATTGGGAGGCGGCCGCGGCCAACGCGGTCGCGGGATTCCGCTTCCTTGCGGGCGCCCGGCCGAACGACCCGCGGATCCACAAGGTGCTGCGGACGGCCACGGAGAACAGCCGCGAGTTCGCCGACCTCTGGAACAGGCAGGACGCACGCGGCAAGAGCAACGCCGCCAAGGTCCTGCTCCATCCCGATGTCGGCGAACTCACCCTGCGCATGCAGACCTTCGACGTACGCTCCGCCCCGGGACAACAACTGGTCGTCTACCACGCCCAGGAGGGCACCCGGACCGCGGACGCGCTCCGCCTGCTCGGGTCGCTGGCGGTGACCCGCCCCGGACCCCGGGACGACTCGCCGCACCCGTAGGCCGGGACGTGGGTGACGGCCGACGGGTACGCCCGCCGGGAGCTGCTCGCAAACGGCCGCAACGACGAGGCCCGGGGGATCGGGAGAGCCTCTGCGCGGGTTCCCACCGGGGCTCCGGGACCCGGACCGGGTACGTCGACGACACCGGGTTCGGCTCGGACGGGACGTTCGACGGGGCCGTACTGCGCCACGCGGGCCACGTCTTCCACCGCGAGGGCAGCACCGCGCACCAACAGAACGGACAGACGGATGGACAGAGCGCGACGACAGCGACGGACGGCACCCCCGGGCGGAGACGGCGCACTTCCCGTGCGGCGGCGCCCGGACCCGCGTCCGGTCACCGGCTGTTCCGCGGACCGTAGGGCTGGAGGAGCTGGTCGACGGGTGCGTGGTCGTCGGTGAGCGGCCGGGCGTCGCCGATCCAGGAGGCGAGGTCGTCGCCGGTGGCGATCTTCCAGCCGGTTCGCCGGGCGTCCAGCGCTTCCTGGATCGCGCGCGGGTCGACCGGTCGGTCGGAAGCGAGCACCACCAGGTTGCCGCCCTCGGGGGTGGCGGTCGGATCGAGGCCGATGTCGGCGGGTTCGCCGACGAGGGCGACGTGCTCGAAGGTCTCGCCGAGGGTGGCCGCCTCGGCACGGGCGAAGGCCAGACCGCCGTGGTCGATGAGGTTGGCGACGTACAGGCCGTCCTCGTCGAGCACCCGCCGTACGTCGGTCATCGCCTCCACCGTGGTGAGGTGCCAGGGCACGCTGACGCCTCCGAAGGCATCGCCGACGACGAGGTCACGACTGTCGGTGTCCAGTCGCCGCAGGCCGAGCCGGCCGTCCTCGACGCGTACGTCGATACCGGCTCCGGGCCTCAGGCCGAGTCGGTCGCGATCGATGCGCACGACCCCGCCGTCGATCTCGGACACGACGCTGTGCGTCCCGGGCCGGGTGGCCGCGAGGTAACGGGGAAGGGTGAGGCCGCCGCCGCCCAGGTGGTGGGCGGCGAGTGGCTCGCCTTCGGGGAAGGCGGCGTCGACCACCGACGCGATGGCGCGCACATACGTGAACTCCAGGAAGGTCGGGTCCTCGATGTCGACGTAGGAGTGCCGCAGGCCGTCCAGGACGAGTGTGCGGCCGCTGTCCCGGTCGGGGTCGGTGACGACCCGTGCGCAGTGGTACCTGGTCTCCACGTCGCAGCCACCGGGCACGGCCATGGTGGCCAGGCCGCCGGCGACGACCACGAGTGCCGGGGCGGGGACGCCGCTCCACCCGCGCGTTCGCCACTCGACCAGCGCCGAGCCGACCACCAGCAGTGTTCCGAGGCCGATCAGGATGCCGCTGACCGGCAGCCGCGACACGAGGACGAAGCCGGTCAGGACGGTGCCGACGATGGCGCCGACGGTGCCGACGCCGGACAGCCTGCCGACGACCGTTCCGGTCTCGGCGAGGCTGGTGAGGCGCAACTTGGTCACGATCGGCGTCACGGCGGAGAGCAGCGCGCCCGGCACGAGGATGGTCAGTGCCGCGATCGACAGGAGCATCGCCGGTGCCCACTCCGCAGTGGCGCGCAGCACGGCGGGGGTGAGCGCCACGACCGCTCCCGACACCCCGAGCGAAGGGCCCAGGAGCCGACGTGGATCGATCCGGTCGGCGATGCGCCCGCCCAGCCAGGAACCGAGGGCGATCGCGGTGAGGGCGATGCCGATCACCAGGGTGCTGGTCTCGAGGGTGAGGCCGAGGTAGGGAGCCAGCAGCCGCAGAGCGACGATCTCGACCACCAGGACCGCGGCCGAGGACCCGAACACGAGCACGGCGGCGGTACGGGAACCCGGGCCGTGGTTGCGAGGCGCGCCCCTGACGACAGGCGAGGAGGACGATTCGGTCACGGACGACATCCTTGCATGCGACGCGTCGACCGAACGATGGGGCGGAAACCCCCGTTCCCCGGCTGACCGCTCACCGCGGACGTGCCTGGGACCGAGCCGACACAGCAGGCGGCCACCGTCCGGAGCCGGGGCACGTCTGTCCCCACCGGCCGCCGACGAACTTCGCCCCCGCCGCGACAGGGCCGAGGCGGGGACCGCTCGCCCACCCGCCCGCGGACCGCACCACGTCACGGTCGTCCGGAAACGGGAAGCGGGAAGCGAGCGGGGTCAGCGCCGCAGCGTGAGGACACCCGGCCGCCACGGCAGTCGGTTGTGGTCGCCGCCCGCGCCCGGGTCCTTGCCCTGGTAGAGGAAGTGCAGGTGGCAGGGGTCGATGGTCATGGTCTGGTCGGGGTTGCCGCGGACCAGGTCACCGTGGCTGATGTCGTTGGTCCAGGCGGCACCGCGCCGGCCGGCGGAACGTGCCGTCGCCCGGGCGGCAAGCCGGTGACGACGCCCGGATCCCTCCGGCACGGCCGCGGGTCCCGCTCAGGTCGTACCCGGCGCCGAGGTCCGCGACGGCACCGCCCGGTGGCCGGCGACCTCCCGGTGCACCGGCTCGTACGTGCGCAGGACGGGCGCGCCCGACGCGCGACGGCGCGAGAAGAGCCCACGAGGCCATGGCGTACGCATGCGGCAGGCTCCTTGCGGCTCGGCGTTCGGGGGTGCGCCCCGGAGACGCACCGCTGTGCGCTGGAACGGCTCCGGAATGTTCGAAATGATGAACAGAGGTCGGCCTGCCGAGCAACCCGAATGACAAGGAGCAGGTGGACGACGTCAGCGCCTCCCGCACGTGCCGTACCGACGACGGAACGTCCCCGGGGCCGGCGGAAAGGCGGCGTCCGGTCTCCGTCGGGCCCCGACCGGAGCCGCGGACGGGACGTCGGGCAGACCCGGAACGCCTTGTACCGGCCCCATGGGGCACCCACCGGTTCGGCGCCCCGGAAGACGCCGCGCTTGTCCCGAGCGACGTCCTCGACCTGCTCCGGTGGGCCGAGGACCCGGAGTCCGCGGAGCAGGTGAGCCGGTGTGCCGCTCAACCGCCCCCGCGGCGAGGGTGGCCGACACAACGGGGACCGGCCGGTACGGCACGCTCAACGCCATCACCGTCGCGTGGCCCCCGGATCCGAGCCGCCGGTCATCGCGATCACGTCCGGCAAGGCCGCACGGGACGCCGAACGGGACCGGGCCCTCCTCGCCGAGGCCGCCGCGGACGGCCGCCGCCCCGGACACGGACCGTGTCCGGGGCGGGGCGGGTGCCGAGCGCAGGCGGCTCAGCCGAGGTTCCGGAGGAACTTCGCCGCGATGGGGCCCGCGTCCGCGCCTCCGGACCCACCGTCCTCCAGCAGAACCGCCCAGGCCAGATCGCGGTCTCCCTGAAAGCCGATCATCCACGCGTGCGTACGCGGCGGGTCCTCGTCGCCGAACTCGGCCGTGCCGGTCTTGGCATGGGGCCGGCCGGGGACGTTCCTCAGCTCCACTCCCGCTCCCTCGGTGACCGTCGCCCGCATCATCATGCGCAGATCGGCGACCACCGCCGGGTCCAGCGCTTCCGGTGCCTCGTGCTTCTCCCGCACCGCGTCCGGCACCAGAACCGGCTGCTTGAACTCGCCCTCCTTGACCGTCGCCGCGACCGAGGCCATCACCAGCGGAGACGCCTCGACACGCGCCTGCCCGATCATGGACGCGGCCTTCTCGTTCTCATTCTCGGAGACCGGGACCGCGCCGTCGAAGGTCACAGCGCCCACATCCCACACTCCACCGATCCCGAAAGCCTGGGCCGTGTCCCAGAGGGCCGAATTCGACATTTTGTCCCGCGCGTCGACGAAGAAGGTGTTGCAGGACTCGGCGAAGGAGTCCTTGAAGCTGGAGCCCGCCGGCAACGTGAACCGGTCCTGGTTCTCGAAGCGCTGACCGTTGACGTAAGCGAATTCGGGGCAGTCC
Source organism: Streptomyces taklimakanensis (assembly GCF_009709575.1). Lineage (NCBI taxonomy): Bacteria > Bacillati > Actinomycetota > Actinomycetes > Kitasatosporales > Streptomycetaceae > Streptomyces > Streptomyces taklimakanensis. The sequence goes on along the minus strand of NZ_WIXO01000001.1, from coordinate 4,568,616 downwards.
GCGACATCCTCGGGACGCATGCCCGTCTTCAGCAGCGCGGCGGCGGAGACCACCTTGAACGTCGAGCCCGGCGCGTAGCGACCCGTCAGCGCGCGGTTCATGCCACCCGGCACGTTCGCAGCGGCCAGGATTCGGCCACTGCTCGGAGCCACAGCGACGATGGCGGCGTTCTTGTCCACGCCTTCCAGCGCTTCGGCGGCCGCAACCTGGACGCTCGGGTCGATGGTGGTCTCGACCGGCTCGCCTCGGCTGCCCTTCTCCTCACCGAGCCGCTTCACCGCACGCCCCGAGTCCCGGTCCGCGACCACCACCGACTTCGTTCCGCCACCGCCCCCCGTGAGCTGCTCGTCATAGCGGCCCTGGAGCCCCGAAACGCCCTTCCCGCTCTTCGGGTCGACGGTGCCCGTCAAAGACGCCGCCTGGAGCTCGGCGCCGGTCGAGTCGAGGATCTTCGCACGTTCCCGGGACTGCAGAGCCAGGGTCTGGCCGTGCTTCATCTCCGGATGGACCATGGGCGTAGTGAACACCACCTCCCACTCCTCACCCTCTTTCTTCCGGGCCGTGGCGTTTGAATTCCACGCGTACTCGCCCACGCCTGGAATCTGCATTTCCACCCTGAAGGGAACCTTCACCTCCTCCCCCACTCGTTCGGCATCGCCGTCAACGGCGATGTCCGTCTCCGTCGGCTTCAGGTTCGTCAGCACCGAGTCGACGAGCGATTCGGCAGCGTCCGGAGCATCCGTGTGGGAGGCGGCTTCGTCGGCGTTCCCGGCCTCCCACACCGAAAGGAACTCCTCCACCCGCTCGGTCGCCGCCGCCACTTCCGCGTCGCCGTCATCGCCCCGCGCGTTGTGCATCCAGTAGCCAGCACCGGCTAAAATGGCGACCGCGACCAAAACACCGAGAACCGGACGCCAACGCACAGCCCGTCTCTTCTGCGGAACTTGAACCCCGTATGTCATATCTCCATTGTAGGAGCCGCCTTATCGATTTCCTTGGGAGGAAAATATTTTCAAGCCAACGCCACGACACACCACCAACGGCGACGACACACGACGCAAGGTGATGAGGTCGCGAGCCGCCCGCACACATCACCACACAACGTGGACAAGTGCCACACAGCGCTCATAGATTGCCTGTCCGTCGAATATCTCCCCACATCCCGGTCGACGACTCGTTCCAGCCGCCCATCGACGCGGCGCCGACCGGCTCCGGCTCCCGCTGGATTGGCTGAAAATCCAGAAGCCGGGTTCGGCCCCGAGGCCCCTGCCGCCGAGCGGCTTCGCGGTCTGTCACGGGCTGCCCTCGGCGGGGCCGCGTCCACCGACTTCCCGCACTCCGCGCCGTCGGCCTGGAATCGTCCCTCATCCCGGGAGGAGGCATACCCGACGAAACTCATTCCGGACCCGGCGGAGAACAGCCTGACCAACCACGACGCACGAGTCGGGCTGGGCGGCGAGCGCCCCTTTCTCCGATGACCGGCGACAACGCGGTGACGTGCGATGCGACATCCACGTGCCGGAAGACTCCACAGGACGTCGTCCCGAGGTCGTCAACGTCGATGCCACCCCGGTCGAGATCCGGTTGGGCACGGACATGATCTACTGCCACCATCCCACGCACAGCTTCGGCCTTGTCCGGTACAAGCGCCTGGAACCCCGGCACAAGGAATACCGGGTGAACAAACAGCTCCTGGACCAGATGGACCGCTTGGAACAGGTTTCACGGCTCAGTTCGAAACCCGCTCGCCCTCACCACAGTGGCGCCTCCCCCCGGACACGTGCTTCCTGAAGTTCGCACGCCAAGCCTTTTCCAACCTCAGGTTGAGGCGTGACGAAGGGCGGGGATGGTCTTCACGATGGTGGCGACCCGGTTGGTGCTACAGCGGAGTTCCCGCGGGAGGCGCCAGCCCTTCAGGGCGGCCATGGCTTACTCGCCGAGGCAACGGATCCTGGCAAGGGCGTTGCCACAGCTTGGGACGCAGGCTGCGGAAGGGCACCCGGACGATGTGCCGGCGCCCTGATCCGCCTTGTCCGCCCAGCACTTCACCTCCGCGCCGCGGGGGGCGCGGTCACCGGCAGCCCCCATGTCGTGGCGAGCGCCCGGAACGGTGAGTGAGGCCGACAGCAGCCGACCTGCCGCATCGGCGATGACCTGCCACGCCGAGCCGGGCTCGTCGGACATGGCGGCGCCGACCCGGCTGAGAGCTACCGCGGAGCTGCGCACCGACCGGTGGCCGGTCGGTGCGGACCCGGTCTACCGGTTCGCGGCTTCGCGAGAGACGATCCGGTTCGTGCGACCGACCGCGCGGCCCACCGCGTTGCGCACCGCGAGGCCCGGCCGGGTGCGGGGCACCATGAGCCTGGAGAGCAGACCGACGCGTCGCTGCCGCGGGCCTACCTCACGGCGGAGCCGCGACTCGTAGGCGGCGAAGGCGCGGGCGTGATCACCGGGATGGGCGGCGAGCTCTTCTGCGAGGGCGTACGCGCCCGCCATCGCCATGCTGGACCCGTCACCCAGCAGGGCTGTCGCCGCCGCCGCGTCCCCGAGCAGTACGACCCGTCCACGGGACCACGAGGGCACCCGGACGGTGGTCAGGGGGTCGAAGAACGGAGCCGGGTGGTCGAGGAACGCCGCCACGAGTTCCGGTGCCCGCCACCCCACGTCGGCGTAGGCATCGGCCACGGTCTGCTTGTGAAGGGCGATGTTCTTGCGGTCGTGGGGCGCCGGCGGTGCGGCCCGGAAGGTGAAGATCGCGAGTGGAGTGGTCCGCGAGGGGTGGACGACCAGCATCCGGTTCGGCACGGTCAGCATCGTCATCTCACTCGGGTCCTCGATGGCGTCGGGTTCCAGCGGCACGGTCGCGCCGTACAGGCCCAAATCGCTCGCGAACTGCCGCTCGGGTCCGAACACCAGGCGCCGTACGGTGGAGTGCATCCCGTCGGCACCGACCACCAAGTCGAAGCGCCGTGGCGCGGACCGCCGGAAGGTGACGTCGACCCCACCTCGGTCCTGGTCGAGAGCGGTGACCGTGTCGTCGAACACGAACTCGGCCTCGGTCTGCGCCGACCGGTGGAGCACCTCGGAAAGGTCGGCTCGGGTCACCTCGACCGTCGGCGTCTTGTCAGAGGTGAGCGGGAGGTGCAGGATCCGCCTGCCGCCGGGGTCGAGCAGGGTCAGTGACCGATTGCGGGTGGCGAGCCCGCGGAGCTGCGGGAGGATGCCCATCCGGTCGGCGACCGGGATCGCGGGCCCCTTCACGACGATCGCGCTACCACCGGAGCGCAGCTGCCGGGCATGTTCGACGACCGTCGGCCGGTATCCATTCCGGGAGAGCCAGTACGCGACTGCGGGCCCTGCGATTCCGGCACCGACTATCAGCACCTCGGGCTTCTTCATGACGATGACCTCTCGGAGTGTCGATGACCAGGTCCCCGGCGAGCGCCGGGCCGGGTCTCGGGGAGCGGCGGCACGGGGCAGCGCGACCGGAACCAAGGTACGAAAAATTTCGTACCTCAGTGGAGCACACCCTTCAGGTACGATGCAAGTCATACCTAAGGGGGTGCCGCGTGGCCGAGAAGAACCTGGACGGCCCGGAGGCCGATGCGCTCGATCTGGGTGCGGTGTTTCGCGCCCTCGCCGACGAGCACCGTCGTTCGGTGATGACGCAGTTGGCCGCCGACCACAGCGACAGCGAGCGGGGCTGCAACTCGTTCGATCTTCCGATCTCGAAGCAGACCCAGACCCACCACTTCCGGGTCCTGCGCGAGGCAGGTCTCATTGACGAGATCGACTACGGCAACCGCAAGGGCATCCGACTACGACGCGCGGACATCGAGAAGAGATTCCCCGGGCTGCTCGCGCTCCTGGGAGCAGAGCCCCCGGGCGATACCGCTCCTCGCTGAGCACGCATTTCCGCACCGAGCAGACTCGCTGCTCCGTCTCGCGACGGCAAACACACCGATCCTCTGGATGAACGGATCCCAAGAAAGGCGGAATGCACGGAGCCAGCACCGCTTTCCAGACCTACGTTCGTCTTCCCACCGCACGACGTCGGACGTCAGAAAACGGGGAACCAGGCCGACAGGCGCTTGGCGATGACCGGTGCGTCGACCTTGTCCTGGGCGACGTCCTCGACGAACGGGCCGGCAACGGAGACGGGGGGCGGGACGGTACCGGCGCTGACGCCGTTGAACCGCAGGAAGACACGCATGCCGAGCCAGGCGGTGCGCTTGTTGCCGTCGATCAGCGCGTGATTGCGGGCGACGGAGTGCAGCAGTGCCGCAGCCTTCTCGTGCAGTGTGGGATACAACTCGGCCCCGAACACGTTCGTCCGGGGCCTCTCGATCGCCGACACCAGAAGACCCATGTCACGCACGCTGTGCTCGGTACCGTTGACCGCGCGGGCGATGGTCAGGATCTCGTCGATCTGGATGTAGCGCACGCCCGTCACTTCAGGTAGTCCAGGATCTCCGCATCGCTGTCCATCAGCTCGGCCAGGACGTCGTCGACCTTCAGCTCGGCCCGGTTCTGGGCGTCACGGATGGCCTCGATGGCAAGCTCCTGCTTGCTGCGGCCCTCCCGACGAGCCCTCTCGGTGAGCTTCGCGTCAAGGTCGTCGGGGAGTCGGAGTGTCATCGCCATACACGCATGATACCAGGCCGGTATCAAGGTGGCGCGGTCGGCCCCGGCCGGTCGCTCGCACCGCCACTGCGGAAGTGCAGCAAAAGCTCGGCTTCGAGCGTCATCCGAGCGTCAAGAGTCTCCGAACGCCCCTCTGAAGGCGTTGCCCATGCAAGCACCGCGCTCACGAATCCGCAGGTCAGCGAACCAACAAAGGCCGATCCGTCCGCTCAAACCGCTGCACGGGGGAAACAGGTCGAGCAACCGACCCGGACAACAAAAACGCAGGTCAGGACGCCTTGCCCGCGGGTTCGAGGATTGCCACACACTCCACATGCGACGTCACCGGAAAGATGTCGGCCGGAATCGCGCCCGGGAAACTGCAGGCCAGAGAGGTTTTCCTGCCCGCCCGGGAGTCCACGGGCACCGTGAGCGTCAAACGAGCGTCACGGCCCGCGGAATCGGCGACAAGCAACGACACGGCCGGGCGCCCTCCGGCGTCAGATCGGAAGGTCGTCGGGCAGGACCCGGAACGCCTTGTACCGGCCCAGTGGACGCACAGCCCGGAAGTCGCGACGGTCGAGCGTGAGTACGACGTCGGTGTCGTACTCGGCGGCGAGGGCCACGTTCACCGCATCCGCGAGGTCCAGGTCCAGGTCGCGGTACCGGGCACGCACCGACTGGGCGATATCGAGATGGTCTTCCGTGATCTCGGGCAGAGCGATACGGCCTCGACGCACCCAATGCCGGATGTCGTCGACCGCGCTGAGCGCCGCTTCACGGCCGAGCTCGCGAGTGGCGACGTGGTCGATCTCCGCGAGCAGCAGTGGGGACATCACCAGGAGCCCCGCGGCCATGATCGCCTCGTTCGACGCGTGATGCTCGGGATGGGCGGAGTCGAGCGCCGCGAGGAGCCCGGAGGTGTCCGCGACGACGATGATCACGCGGCGGTACCGGACTCGGTCTCGCGGCTCACGGCGTCGGCGACGGTGTCACGCACCTCGCTCTTGCCGGGAGTACGACCTGTCCCCCGGAAAGTGCGGGAGAAGAGAGGCTCGTCCCAGACACGGTTGGCCATGGCCGCGAGATGGATGCCCTGACGGATGATCTCGGCCTCGCTGACGCCGCGCCGCTTCGCGGCCTCCTTGATGATCGCGAGATCTTCCGGATCGGCGTAGACGTTGGTTCGCTTCATGGACATGTACCACGAATAGCACATGTACCACAGCGGTGTACACGTTCCGCGGTCGGCGCCCTGTGCACGGCACGACCGTCACGGACGACGTCATCACCCGCTCCGGCAGGCCAAGGGCCTGGGGTCCGGAGAACAAGGTGCGCCGGTGTGCTGCTCGGCCGCCCCGCAGCGGAGCCCTCCGTCCGGCGACCGCGCCATCGTGGTCGGCACACTGCCGCACAGGATCGGCCGGATCCGACTGTGACGGGTCTTCGACCGAGCGTCACACGGGCGTCAGGACTCCGGGCGAGGTCCTCGTGCCGCAGTGGGCACGAGGGGCGCTTCGCTGCAGAACCGCAGGTCAGGTCGCTTTCGCGGGTGGCGCGGCCGTTCCACCCGGTGAGTGGCCGGGAACCGGTCGAGTGGAGTTCCCGGGCGAGGAAACCGCAGGTCAGGAACCCTTCGGCGCGGGCTTGAGGATGGCGACGCACTCCACGTGGTGGGTCATCGGGAACAGGTCGAAGGCCTTCGTGAAGTGGGGGACGTAACCGGCCTCGCGGAAGTAGGCCAGGTCGCGGGCGAGGGCGGCCGGGTCGCAGGCGACGTAGGCGACGCGGCGCGGGCCGAGCGCGGCGACCTGCTCCACCGTCTTCCGCCCGGCGCCGGAGCGGGGCGGGTCCATCACGACGATGTCGGCCTCGGTGATGCCGGTGCGCGGCAGGACCCGCTCGACCGTGCCGCGCTCGACGCGGACCCGGTCCAGGTCGGCGAGGTTGTGGCGGGCGTCCTCCACGGCGCGCTTGGACGACTCGATGCCCAGCACCGCGCCCTTGGGGCCGATCCGGTCGGCCAGCGCTCCGGCGAACAGCCCGGCTCCGCAGTACAGGTCGAGGGCCATGTCGCCCTTGTGCGGGGTCAGGCCGGTCATCACGGTCTCGACCAGCAGGTCGGCGGCCTTGGGGTGGACCTGCCAGAAGCCGCCCGCGCTGATCCGCCAGGTGCGCTCGGCGGCACGCTCGCGGACGTAGGGACGGCCGTGGACGCGGTGCACGGCACGTTCGCCGCCCCGTGCGCTCCGGCCCTTGGGCTGCTCCTCGACGCGCAGCACCGACACCGGGCGGTCCAGCTCCACCAGGGGCAGCCGTCCGCCGGGGCGGGGGGTGATCAGCACCTGACGGTCGTTGGAGCCGGTGGCGGCGACAGCCTCGACGGAGGCGATCCGCGGCCAGGCGCGCTTCTCGACGCCCAGCTCGCTCACGCCCGGCGCGGCGATCAGGCAGCGGTCGATCGGCTCGACCTCGTGGGAGCGGTGGCGGCGCAGTCCGGCGCGGCCCTCGTCGTCCACGGCGTACTGCACCCGGGTGCGCCAGGCGGGGACCTCCCCCCGTGGCACCTTGTCGCCGGGAGCCGGCTCGACGGTGCCGTCCCAGCCGGCGTCCTCGGCGGTCATCCCGGCCAGCCGCTCCAGTTGCTCGGCGATGACGGACGCCTTCAGCCGGCGCTGGGCGCCGGGCGCGGCGTGCTGCCAGTCGCAGCCACCGCAGCGGCCGGGACCGGCGAAGGGGCAGGGGGGCTCGACGCGGTCCTTGGCGGCGTCGAGGACCTCCACGGCGTCGGCGCGCAGGAATCGGGAGTCCTCGCGGCCCTCGGTGACCCGGGCCACGACCCGTTCGCCGGGCAGCGCGTGGCGCACGAACAGCACCCGGCCCTCGTCGGTGCGGGCCACACAGTGGCCGCCGTGTGCGACAGGGCCGATCTCGACCTCGTACTCCCGACCCACCAGCGAGGCGGGGGCGGTTTCGGAGGCGGTTCCGGAGGCGGTTCCGGAGGCGGCGTGGGGTGTTGCGGGGGGCATGGGGAGCGGCTCCAACGGACGGCGGGGCGCATGGACGGCAGCCGTCCAGCCTACCGGACCCGCCAGGTCACTCCGCGCGCTCGTCGCCCGCCCTGTCCCGTCCTCCGGGGCCGGTGGTTCCGGTGGGTCCGGTGGGGCCGGTGGGGCCGACGGACCCGCGCCGCACCGCGCCGGGCGCGCTCCACTCCGAGCGCCTGCGCGCCCTCAGCCGGGCCCGCTCGGAGGACTCCAACTGGTAGGGCACGGAGGTCACCATCACCCCGGGTGTGAACAGCAGTCGCCCCTTCAGGCGCAGGGCGCTCTGGTTGTGCAGGAGCTGCTCGTACCAGTGGCCGACGACGTACTCGGGGATGTAGACGCTGATCACGGCGCGCGGATTGCTGCGGCGCAGGCCCTTGACGTACTCCACGACCGGGCGGGTGACCTCCCGGTAGGGGGAGTCGAGGGTCTTGAGGGGGACGTCGAGGTCGCGCCGGTTCCACTCCTCGCGCAGGGCTCGGGTCTCCTCGGGGTCGACGTTGACGCTGAGGGCCTCCAGGACGTCGGAGCGGACCAGTTTGGCGTAGGCCAGCGCCCGCAGCGTCGGCTTGTGGATCTTGGAGACGAGGACGATGGAGTGCACCCGTGAGGGGCGGGCCATCTCCTCCCGTTCGGCCTCGCGCGGCAGCGCCAGTTCCTCGGCCACCCGGTCGTAGTGACGACGGATGGCGGTCATCATCGCGTAGAAGACGGCCATGCCGATGAGAGCGACCCAGGCGCCGTGGGCGAACTTGGTGATCAGCACCACGACCAGCACCAGTCCGGTGAAGAAGGCCCCGAAGGCGTTGATCACACGGGCGCGGAGCATCCTGCGCCGGGCGGCGGGGTCCCTCTCCTCGGCCAGGTGGCGGTTCCAGTGCCGCACCATGCCGGTCTGGCTGAGGGTGAAGGAGACGAAGACCCCGACGATGTAGAGCTGGATCAGTCGGGTGGAGTCGGAGTCGTACGCGTAGACCAGGGCCCCCGCGAAGACCGCCAGCAACACGATGCCGTTGGAGAAGGCCAGCCGGTCGCCGCGGGTGTGGAGCTGGCGGGGCAGGTAGCGGTCCTGGGCGAGGATCGAGCCGAGGACGGGGAAGCCGTTGTAGGCGGTGTTGGCGGCCAGGAAGAGCACCAGGGCGGTGATGGCGGCCAAGAAGAGGAAGGGCACGGATCCGTCGCCGAAGACCGCCGCGGAGACCTGGGCGATGACCGGGTCCTGGTGGTAGTCGGGTCCGGCGGGCCGTCCGTCGATGAGGATGTCCTTGGCCGGGGTCTCGGACATCTTCACGTCGGTGGCCAGTGCCAGGGCGATGATGCCGCAGAACATGGTGACGGCCAGGCCGCCCATCAGGGCCAGCGTGGTGGCGGCGTTGCGGCTCTTGGGGCGCCGGAAGGCGGGGACGCCGTTGCTGATGGCCTCCACGCCGGTGAGGGCGGCACAGCCGGAGGAGAAGGCCCGCAGCAGCAGGAAGATCAGGGCGAATCCGGCCAGGTCGCCCTGTTCGGCCAGGACCTGGTAGTCGGCGCTGGGTGCCTTCATGGTGTCGCCCAGGACGAACCAGCGGAAGGCGCCCCAGGCGATCGTGCCGAGGACGGCGAGGACGAAGAGGTAGGTGGGGACGGCGAAGACGGTGCCGGACTCGCGGACGCCGCGCAGGTTCATCACGGTCAGCAGCGCGATGATCGACAGGGCCACGCCGACCTTGTTCTCGGAGACGAACGGGATCGCCGAGCCGAGGTTGTCCACGCCCGCGGCGACCGACACCGCCACCGTCAGCACGTAGTCCACCAGCAGCGCACCGGCGACCGCGCGTCCGGCGCGGGGGCCGAGGTTGACGGTGGCGACCTCGTAGTCGCCTCCCCCGGAGGGGTAGGCGCGGACGTTCTGCCGGTACGACGCCACCACCGTAATCATGAGCACGACAATCGCCAGAGTGATCCACGGACCGAAGTGGAACGCCGAGAACCCCGCGATCGACAGCACCATCAGCACTTCGCCCGGTGCGTAGGCGACCGAGGACAGGGGGTCGGAGGCGAAGACGGGGAGGGCGATGCGCTTGGGGAGGAGGGTCTCGGCGAGCCGGTCGCTCCGCAGCGCACTGCCGATCAGAATCCGTTTGGACACGTCGGTCAGCTTGGACACGCAGAGGATCGTAAGCCTCCCCCCGCCGTGTCACCCAACCGTCGCCGGGTGGAGTGCCACAGGTCACCGTGGGACGGCCGGCGCGGCCCGCCGCACGGGGTGCGGCGGGCGGGCGGACGACCGAGCATGGTCGTATGGGCGCAGAGGACGGGACGTGACGTGAACCGGCACACGGGCACGGAGGAGCGCGGCGAGGACCGCGAGGACCGCGAGGACCGGGGAGCGGCCCCCCACCGGCCGCCGCGGTGCCTGGTCACCGGGGCGACCGGCTACATCGGCGGCCGGCTGGTGCCCGAGCTGCTGGCGGCCGGTCACACCGTGCGCTGCATGGCCCGCACCCCCGGCAAGCTGCGCGACCACCCCTGGGCCGACCGGGTCGAGGTGGTCCGCGGCGACGTGACGGACGCCTCCTCGGTGCGCGCCGCCCTGGAGGGGGTGGACGTCGCCTACTACCTGGTGCACTCCATGGGCGGCGGGCTCGGGTTCGAGGACACCGACCGCGAGGCCGCCCGGACCTTCGGCGAGGGGGCGCGGGCCGCCGGAGTGGGCCGGATCGTGTACCTGGGCGGGCTGACCCCGCCCGGCGTGCCCGAGGAGGAGCTCTCACCGCACCTGCGCTCCCGGGCGGAGGTGGGGCGTCTGCTGCTGGAGTCCGGGGTGCCGACGGCCGTGCTGCGGGCGGCGGTGGTGATCGGCTCGGGCTCGGCGTCCTTCGAGATCCTGCGCTACCTGACCGAGCGGCTGCCGGTGATGATCACCCCCACCTGGGTGCGCACCCGGCTCCAGCCGATCGCCGTCCGCGACGTGCTGCGCCTGCTGGTGGGCTGCGCCACGCTGCCCGCGGAGGTGAACCGGACCTTCGACATCGGCGGCCCGGAGGTCCTGACGTACCACGAGATGATGCGGCGCTACGCCGCGGTGGCCGGGCTGCCGAAGCGGCTCATCGTCCCGGTGCCGGTGCTCTCGCCGCGGCTGTCGAGCCACTGGATCGGGTTGGTCACCCCGGTGCCGGCCGCGATCGCCCGGCCGCTGACGGAGTCGCTGCGGCACGAGGTGGTCTGCGCCGAGCACGACATCACCCGGTACGTGCCCGACCCGCCCGGCGGTCCGGTGGGCCTGGACCGGGCCCTGCGGCTGGCCCTGAAGCGGATCAAGGACGCGGAGGTGGCCACCCGCTGGTCCTCCGCTTCGGTGCCCGGCGCGCCCAGCGACCCGCTGCCCACCGATCCCGACTGGGCGGGCGGCAGCCTCTACACCGACGTGCGCGAGCGCGAGGTGAACGCTCCGCCCGAGGCGCTGTGGCGCGTGGTGGAGGGCATCGGCGGCGAGCACGGCTGGTACTCCTCCCCCCTGGCCTGGGCGGTCCGCGGCCGGCTGGACCGGCTGGTCGGCGGGGTGGGACTGACCCGGGGGCGACGGGACGCGGAGCGGCTGCGGGCGGGCGACTCGCTGGACTTCTGGCGGGTGGAGGAGATCGAGCCGGGCCGGCTGCTGCGGCTGCGGGCCGAGATGCGGCTGCCGGGCCTGGCCTGGCTGGAGCTGACGGTCGAGCGCGGGCCCGCGGGACGGTCCGTCTACCGGCAGCGGGCGCTGTTCCATCCGCACGGCCTGTCGGGTCAGGCGTACTGGTGGGGCGTTTCGCCGTTCCACGCGGTGGTATTCGGGGGCATGGCGCGCAACATCGCCTCGGCCGCCGAGGCGACGGGATCGACCTCGGCCGCCGAGGCGACGGGATCGACCTCGGCCACAGGCGGACCGGCTACGGCCCCGTCGGTCGGGGCGGGTCCCCGTCGGGGTGGTGACGCGGCGCGGCCAGCTCCTCGTTCATGGCTGCCAGGAAGGCCGCGACGACGCGGAGTTCGGCGTCGCTGAAGCGCCGCCGGACGGCCTCGGTGGCCTGCGCGAGGGGACGGAAGTACTCGCGGGCCACCTCCCGGCCCCGAGGGGCGTAGTGGAGGTGGACGATCCTGCGGTCGTTCGAGTCCCGGGCGCGACGGATGTGCCCGGCGCGCTCCAGCCTGTCCAGGCACGCGGTGACCGCGCCGGAGGTGAGCCGGAGCCGTTCGCGCAGCATGCCGGGGGTGACCGGCCCGTCGTCCCCCGCGTCCAGGATCTCCGCCAGGGCCTGCACGTCGGTGGGGTGGAGCCCCTGGGCCTGGGCGAAGTCGTGCGTCGCGCGGCCGAACTCGCCGTTCATCCGGCGCAGCAGCACGGCGAAGGTCTGGAGTCCGGTGGGGTCCTTCGCCGCCTCGCCCACGGGGTCGTCCGATGCGCTCACTCCCCCACGATATACAGTCTCGATCACAGAGATTCTCGATCATAAAGATTTCTGCCCGCCCGGATGGGGCCGCGCCCCCCGTCAGACCAGGGAAGTCCATGACATCCACACCACGTTTCCTCCGGTGGCTGGTGCCCGCCGCACTGATCGTCGTCTGGCTTGCGGTCGGCGGCGCCTTCGGCTCGTACGCGGGGAAGCTCGGCGAGGTGGCCGCCAACGACCAGGCGTCCTTCCTGCCCGAGAACGCCGAGTCGACGAGGGTCACCGAACAACGGAAGGCGTTCCAGGAGGCCGAGACCGTCCCCGCCATCGTCGTGTGGGAGTCCGAGGGCGGAAGGCTCGACGAGACCCGGCGCGAGCAGGCCGACGCCGTCCTGGCCGAACTGGCCGGCGTCGAGGGCGTGGAGGGCCGCCCCTCCCCCGCCGTGCCCTCCGAGGACGGCGAGGCCCTGCGGGCCGTGCTCCAGCTCTCCCCCGACCTCGACGAGGAGTTCCCCGAAGTGGTCGACTCCCTGCGCGAGACCGCGGGGAAGGTCGAGGGCACCTCCGCCCACATCGCCGGACCGGCCGCCACCCAGGCCGACCTCTCCGAGGCGTTCGCCGGGATCGACGGACTGCTGCTGGCCGTCGCGCTGAGCGTGGTGCTGCTGATCCTGCTGCTGGTCTACCGCAGTGTGCTGCTGCCGCTGGTCATCATCCTCGGCTCCGTCTTCGCCCTGGCCCTGGCCTGCGCGATCGTCTACTTCCTGGCCCGGGAGGACGTGGTACGGGTCGACGGCCAGGTGCAGGGCATCCTGTTCATCCTGGTCATCGGCGCCGCCACCGACTACGGACTGCTGCTGTCCGCCCGGTTCCGCGAGGAGTTCGCGCTGCGCGGCGACCGCTTCGCCGCCGGCCGGGCCGCGCTGCGCCGCTCCCTGGGGGCGATCACCGCCAGCGGCGCCACCGTCGCCCTCGCCCTGTTGGCGCTGCTCCTGAGCGACCTGCGCAACAACCGGGCCCTGGGGCCCGTGGGCGCCATCGGCATCGCCTGCGCCATGCTCGGCGCCCTGACCTTCCTGCCCGCCGCGCTCGTCGCGCTCGGCCGGGCCGCGTACTGGCCCGCCCGTCCCAAGCCGCCCGTGGACCCGACCGGGCCGGAGTCGGCCGGCGGGGTGTGGGGCCGGGTCGCCGCGCTGGTGGACCGCTCCCCACGCCGGGTGTGGGCGACCTCGGCGGTGTGCCTGGCGGTCGCCGCCGCCTTCTTCCCGACGCTCTCCTCCAAGGGGGTGCCGCTGAGCGAGACCTTCGTGGGGGGCGCGCCGTCCGTCACCGCCCAGGAGAAGCTGAGCGAGCACTTCCCCGGCGGCTCCGGGAACCCCGCGGTGATCATCGCCGACGCCGACCGCCTGGCACCGGTGGTCGCCGCCGCCTCGGACACCGAGGGCGTCGCCTCGGTCGCGCCCGTCACCGACTCGGGCCGCCCCGGCGGGGGCGAGCCCAGGGTCGTCGACGGCCGGGTGAGCATCCAGGCCACCCTGTCGGACGCGAGCGACTCCGACGCCGCCCTGCGGACCGTGGAGCGGCTGCGCGCGTCGGTGCACGCGGTGGACGGCGCGGACGCCCTGGTCGGCGGCTACACCGCCCAACAACTCGACACCCGGAACACCGCGCGCGAGGACCGGGCGCTGATCATCCCCGTGGTGCTGGCCGTCATCCTGGTGATCCTGGTCGGCCTGCTGCGCTCGCTGGTGATGCCGCTGCTCCTGGTGGCGACCGTCGCGCTGAACTTCCTCGCCACCCTGGGCGTCTCCGCGCTGGTCTTCGAGCACCTGTTCGGCTTCGGGGGAACCGACCCGTCGATCCCGCTGTACGGCTTCGTGTTCCTGGTCGCCCTGGGCGTGGACTACAACATCTTCCTGATGACCCGGGTCCGCGAGGAGACCCGGCGCCACGGCAACCGGTTGGGCGTGCTCAAGGGCCTGGTCGCCACCGGCGGCGTGATCACCTCCGCCGGGGTGGTGCTGGCCGCGACCTTCGCGGCGCTGGTGGTGATCCCGCTCTCCTTCCTGGCCCAGATCGCCTTCGTCGTCGCCTTCGGCGTGCTGCTGGACACCGTCGTCGTCCGTTCCCTGCTGGTCCCGGCCCTGGCCCGGGACATCGGCCCGACGGTGTGGTGGCCCAGCGCGCTCGGCCGGGACGGCGGCGGGGCGCGGACGCGACCCGAGGACGCCGAGCGGGACCGGAGCGGTCCCGTCGCGCCGGATGCCGGGTAGCGTTACGGCCGGAAGGCCACCTGGCAGGTGCCCCCGTCGGGGGCGGGAAGGATGATGCGCGATGCTGTCCCGGGGCGTAACGGCAGCGGAAGGTACGGGGTAGCGGCCTCATGCACATCGTCATCATGGGATGCGGGCGCGTGGGCGCCGCGCTCGCTCGGACCCTCGAACAGCGGGGCCACACCGTGGCCATCATCGACCGGGATCCCACGGCGTTCCGCCGGCTGGGTTCGGCCTTCGGCGGCCGCCGGGTGGAGGGGGTCGGCTTCGACCGGGACACCCTGCGCGAGGCGGGGATAGAGGAGGCCGGGGCCTTCGCCGCGGTCAGCAGCGGCGACAACTCCAACATCATCGCGGCCCGGGTGGCACGCGAGATGTTCGGTGTGGAGAACGTGGCGGCCCGCATCTACGACCCCCGCCGCGCCGAGGTCTACCAGCGCCTGGGCATCCCGACCGTCGCCACGGTCCGCTGGACGGCCGACCAGATGTTGCGGCGGCTCCTGCCCTCGGGGGCGGAGCCGCTGTGGCTGGACCCGACCGGCGGCGTCCAACTCGCCGAGGTGCAGGCGTCCGCCGCCTGGGTCGGGCACCGGGTGAGCCGGCTCCAGCAGGAGACGGGCACCCGGGTCGCCTTCATCACCAGGCTGGGCGAGGCGATGCTGCCCACCTCCGAGACGGTGCTCCAGGAGGGCGACCTGGTGCACGTGATGATGCGCTGCGACCAGGTCGGCGACGTGGAAGCGGTGTTCTCGCGGGGCCCGGAGGAGGAACGCCGGTGAACGGGGCACGCGCGGCCCGCGCGCCGCACATGACCACGACGTCCGCCTCCCCCCTCCTCCCCGTCCCACCGTGGGACGGAAGGGGCCCGGCGGACGGGGACGTCCACGAGGTTCACGAGGAGGCGCTGTGAGGGTCGCGATCGCCGGAGCGGGGGCGGTGGGGCGCTCCATCGCCGGTGAACTGCTGGAGAACGGCCACGAGGTGCTGTTGATCGACAAGTCGCCCGCGGCCATCTCGGTGGAGCAGGTGCCGCAGGCCGAGTGGCTGCTGGCCGACGCCTGCGAGATCACCTCGCTGGACGAGGCGGCGCTCCAGCGCTGCAACGTCGTGATCGCCGCGACCGGCGACGACAAGGTGAACCTCGTGGTGTCGCTGCTCGGCAAGACCGAGTACGGCGTGCCGCGGGTCGTGGCACGGGTGAACAACCCCAAGAACGAGTGGCTGTTCAACGAGTCCTGGGGCGTCGACGTGGCCGTCTCGACCCCACGCCTGATGTCCGCGCTGGTCGAGGAGGCGGTCAGCGTCGGCGACCTGGTGCGGCTGCTGCGCTTCAGCCAGGGCGACGCCAACCTGGTGGAGCTGACCCTGCCCCCGGGGTCCACCCTGGCCGGGACGCGGGTGGGCGACGTGCGGTGGCCCGAGGACACCTCGCTGGTCACGATAATCCGGGGCAGCCGGGTGCTGACGCCCGGCCCCGACGACTCCCTGGAGGCGGGCGACGAGCTGCTCTTCGTCGCCGCGCAGTCCCGCGAGCAGCAGCTGGAGGAGTTGCTGTCCAAGCGGCGCGAGCCGGACGACCTCTGAGGGCCGGCGCGACACGGGTGGGGCCCGGCCTACCGGCCGGGCCCCACCCGTGTCGCGCGCTCCGCCGTCCGCCGGGCGGACGCGGGAGGCGTCAGGGCTCCGTCCGTGCCGCGGCGTTCCCCCGCGCCTCCTCGCGCTCCCGCTCGGCGGCCTCCTCGGCCTCCATCTCGGCGATCACGTCGATCGGCGGCGGCGCCTTGGCCAGGAAGACGTAGGTCAGGTAGACGCACAGCAGCAACGGTGGGATGCCCAGCGCCACCTTCACCCAGCCGAGTTGGGTGACGTC
Organism: Streptomyces taklimakanensis; assembly: GCF_009709575.1. Taxonomy (NCBI): domain Bacteria; kingdom Bacillati; phylum Actinomycetota; class Actinomycetes; order Kitasatosporales; family Streptomycetaceae; genus Streptomyces; species Streptomyces taklimakanensis. The sequence continues at coordinate 4,552,397 of NZ_WIXO01000001.1, read as the reverse complement.
CCCCCAGAAGTAGATGGGGAAGAGGATCGCCGACTTGCCCAGCAGGACCAGACCCCACGCCCAGGTGGCCTTGGTGTACGCCTTCAGTCGGCCGGGGTTGCGGGTGCGCCAGGAGAGGTTCTCGCGCATCAGCGGCCCGAGCAGCACTCCGATCAGCGGGAAGCGCAGCACCGCCGAGAGGCAGTAGGCGACTGCCAGGCCCAGGGTGTAGAGCATGCCGGGCAGGTAGAAGTTCTTGGCATCGCCCGACATCATCGCGAAGACGGCGCCGATGGCGACCCCGAAGACGCCGCTGAAGGCGTGCTTGAGGGTCTCGCGCCGCACCAGACGGGCCAGGGCGAGCAGCACGCTCAGGCCGAGGGCGGCGACGGCGGCCGTGTGCAGGTCCCGTCCGACCGTGTAGACCAGCACGAAGACCAGTCCGGGCACGGTGGTGTCCACCATGCCGCGCACCCCGCCGAACGCCTCCATCAGGGCCTTGTCCGTCACCGTCGGGGCGGACGTCCCGGACCCGGCTCCGCCCGCCGCTCCGCCTCGGGACTCGTCCCCGCCGTCGGCCGGCCTGTCGAGAGAGGTCACCCGCTACTCCTGTCCGCTGTCCTGCCCGATGGGGCGCAGCTCGTACTTGGGGTTGAACAGCACCGGATGACCCCGGTTCATCGCGATCCGTCCGGAGGCGATCATCCTGCGGCCCGGCTCTATGCCCGCGATGGAGCGGCGGCCCAGCCACACCACGTCCAGGGCCGCGGAGCCGTCGAACAGCTCCGCCTCCAGTGCGGGCACGCCGGCCCGGGGGCGCTGCGTCACCGTGCGCAGCGTACCGGTCACCTTGACGATCTGCCGGTCGCCGCAGTCGCAGATGCGGGTGCAGCCGCTCTCCTCGGTGTCCTGCCGCAGTTCGGCGGAGAGCAGGTCCTCCTGTGAGGAGGAAAGCCGTCCGAGGAGGCGCCGCAGTCGGCCGCTCTGCCTCTCGACTCGGGTAGCGCCACTCATGCGGCCAGCGTACCCGCGCCCGTCACCGGGGGTAATGCCCTTCGGCGCCGGGATCGGAGGATGTGGCGGAAGAGACGTCACGGGTCGCCTCCGTGCGCCCACCGCTTCCTTCCCGCGCCTCCCCGCGGGTCCGCCGTCCGCGGTGCCCTAGGGGGACGCGGGCAGCGGGCGGCGGTCCGGTCCGGTCCCGCGCAACAGCCCGTCGCGCAGTTCCAGCACGCGGTCGGCGCGGGCCAGCAGCCAGGGGTCGCGAGTGGCCACCAGGGCGGTGGTGCCCCGCCGGCGGACGGCGGTGTGGAGCAGTTCCGTCACGGCCCGCCCCTCATCGGGTTCGAGTTGTGCGGTGGGCTCGTCGACGACGAGGAGCACGGGGCGGACGGCCAGGGCACGGGCGAGCGCGACGCGCCGGCGCCGGTCGCCGCCGAGTTCGTCGGGCCGCCGCCCGGCCACGTCGGTGAGACCGACCTCGGCCAACAGGGCGCGCACCCGCTCGTCGCGCTCGTCCTCGGGCATGTTGCGCAGCCGCAGCGGCACACCGACGTTCTCGGCGACGGTGAGGACCGGCAGCAGCCCCGGGGAGGGGAAGACGACGCCGATGCGGTCGCGGCGCAGTCGGAGGCGTTCCTGCTCGCCCAGCCCGTCCAGCCGTACGCCGTCGACGGTGATCCGGCCGGAGACGGGGGTGTCCAGACCGCCGACGAGGCCGAGCAGGGTGGTACGACCGGCGCCGGGGCGCCCGGTGACGGCGACCAGTTCACCGCGCCGCACGGTCAGCGACAGACCGCGCAGTACGGGGGTGGCGTCCGGTCCGTGGCCGTGGGAGTGGTGCAGTTCCTCGACCTCGACCACGACACCCATCAGGCCTCCCCTTCCGGAGCGCTCCGGACGTCTTCGAGCCTAGCGCCCGTCGGGCGCCTCCGCCGGTGAACGGCCGCTCCGCTCCGTGTCCCGGCGCCCTCCGCCCTCCGGCGGCGCCGCAGACACAGAGCCCCGCCGCTTCCGGCGGCAGGGCTCGCGTCCGCTCCGTCCGTCCGACGTCTCAACGGACCTCGGTGATCTCCGGCCCCCGCTGGAGCTTGTCGATGCCCCCGGCGAACCGGGACCCTTCCTGGGCCTGGTCCTGCTGCACGCCGTCGGGCACCATCTGAGCGTCGTCGGGGAGCTTCAGGACGATCGGGTCGCGCGGGGCCATCGGGCCGTCGCCGCGTACCACGACCGTGTCGCGGAAGACCTGCTCCAGCAGCCCGGCGGCCTGCGGCTGGACCGCGCCCTGGCCGGAGATGACCCCGCGCAGGAACCAGCGGGGGCCGTCCACGCCGACGAAGCGCACGACCTGCATGCCGCCGTTGCCGTCCGGGAGGCGCACCGGTACCTGGGCGCGCAGCTCCCAGCCGAGCGGACCCTCGACCTCGTCGATGATGCCGCCCTTCTGCGTGATGCCCGAGGCGATCTCCTCGCGCACCTCGTCCCAGATGCCCTCGCGCTTGGGGGCGGCGAACGCCTGGAGCTGGATGGCGCTGTCCTTGAGGACGATGGTGGCGGCGACGATGGCGTCACCGGCGACCTCCACCCGCAGTTCCATGCCGGGTACCCCCGGCACGAACATCCCGCCCAGGTCGACGCGGCCCTCGCCGGGCGCGTGCAGCTCACTCACGTCCCAGGGGCCGTCCGGCCGGGGCGCCGGGGGCAGCTTCACCCGGTTCTGCGCGCCACCGGCATCGTCGGCGGACCCGTCCGACGCGTCGGTGTCCTCGTCGGAGCGTTCCGTCTCGAACTCGTCCGAGGCGCCCTCGGGCTCTACCTTCTTCTTGCGACGACGTCCGAACACGTCACTGTCCCTTCAGGTCGGCAGCCTCGTCGGCCGCGACCGCAGCGTAATGGTTGTGCTGTGCGGCACGCTCCCGTGCCGCACGATCCTGTGCGGCATGGCCGCCCGTGGAGCCGAAGCCCCCCGCCGCTCGCGCCGAGCCGGGCAGCTCCTCCACCTCGTGGAAGCGCACCCTCTCGACCTGCTGGACGACGAGCTGGGCGATGCGGTCGAACCGCTCGAACCGCACGCTCTCGCGCGGGTCCAGGTTGGCCACGATCACCCTGATCTCCCCACGGTACCCGGCATCGACGGTTCCGGGGGCGTTCACGAGGCAGACCCCGCAGCGGGCGGCCAGACCGGATCTCGGATGCACGAAGGCGGCGTACCCGTCGGGCAGCGCGATGGAAACCCCCGTGGGCAACACGACGCGTTCGCCGGGGGCGATTTCGGCCGCCTCGGTGGTGACCAGGTCGCAGCCCGCGTCGCCGGGATGGGCGTAGGAGGGGATCGGCACCTCGGGATCGAGGCGACGGATCAGCACGTCGACGGGGCGGCGCCCCGGGGGGATCGCGGCGCTCACGGGTTCACCTCGAAAGCCCGGGCACGGCGGACGGTGTCGGGATCGGCCATGGCCGCCTCGATCTCCTCCCGACGGCCGTGATCGACGAAGTGCTCGACCTTCACCTCGATGAAGAGCGCGTCGGCGCGCACCACCACCGGTCCGTCGGGGCCGCCGATGCGCCCGGTGCCGGTGCAGTAGATCTTGCGCCCGTGCCGGGCGGTGGCCCGCGCCGTCAGGTGCAGCACGGAGCCCACGGGCACGGGCCGGAGGAAGTCGGTCTCCAGCCGCCCGGTGACGGCGATGGTGTGCATCAGCCAGTTCAGGGACCCCAGCGTCTCGTCCAGGGCGGCGGCCAGCAGCCCGCCGTGGGCGAGACCGGGAGCTCCCTGGTGTTCGGGGCGGACGGTGAACTCGGCGGTGACACCGACCCCCTCGCCGGCCCGTGCCCGGATGTGCAGCCCGTGCCGCTGTTCGGCGCCGCAGCCGAAGCACTGCGCGTAGTGGGCGCCCAACGGCTCGCCGGGCGCGGGGGCGTCGGGGTGGCGCACCGGCCGGACGGCGTCCTTGGGCGGTGTCAGGGAAGTCTCGGTCGCACTCACGGTTGCCGACCTTACCGCCGGGTCGGGGACCCGGTCGCGGGCGTGCCAAGCTGATTCCATGCTTTCCCCTGGCGTGCTGTACGACGAGCGGCTCACGGCGCCCCGTTCCTGGTGGTTGATCACCGCCCTGTTCGGGGTCTGCACGGGCCTGGTCCTCTTCCCCCTGGGCGTTCTGCCCCTGCTGGGCGGTCTGGTGGTGGGCACGGCACTGGCCGCGGCGGCGGTCAGCTCCTACGGCTCGGCCCGCATCCGCGTACTGGCCGACTCCCTGGTCGCCGGGGACGCCCGGGTGCCGCTGGAGGCCCTGGGCGAGGTGCGGGTGCTGGACGCGGAGGAGGCGCTGGCCTGGCGCACCCATCGCGCCGATCCCCGCGCGTACATGCTGCTGCGCGGCTACGTGCCCACGGCGGTGCGCGTCGAGGTCGCCGATCCGCAGGACCCCACGCCGTACCTGTATCTGTCCACGCGGCGGCCCGCGGAACTGGCGGGCGTCCTGGAGACGGCCCGCCGGTAGGTCACGCCGCGTCGGGGTCGGAGCGGGACCGTGTCCGTCGCCGGAGGGTCGCGGTGCGCGGAACGGTGGGGTGGGACGAGGGGGGACGAGGGGGAGGCGCCCTGTCGTTCCCGGCCCGTCAGCCTCCGGACTCCGGCGCGCCCCGCCCGGTGGGCGGGAGGGCCGGGGCGGACTCGACCGTCTCGCCGTGGGAGGGGAGCGCCTCCCAGGGGACCTGCCGCTTCCTGAGGTCGTCGCGGACCTTCTGGGCCAGTTTCCTGGTGTCGCGGCGGTTCATCATCGCGCCCACCACCGCGCCGATCATGAGCGGTGTGAGGTTGGGGAGGTTGCGCACCGTGCGCTTGAGGAGGGTCTGGCGCAGTCGCCGCCTCATGCTGTTGCCGAACGCGATGCCGAACGTCGCCGGCACGGCCGGCTCCACGCCGCGCTCCCGCGTCCAGGCGTCCAGGTAGGCGGCCGCCCGTTCCCGGACGTTGCCGGGCGGTCGCCGTCCGTAGACCTCGTGGAGCTCCGCGATGAGCTTGATCTCCACCGCGGCCACACCGACGACCTCGGCGGCCAGTTCGGCCGGCATCGCGGGGGGCACGGGAAGCATCGCCGAGGCGCCCACCCCGGCACCGACGGTCGCGCTGCCCTTCAGCGCGCCGGAGACCAGCCGGTCGGCCATCTCCTCGGGGCCCAGGCCCGGGAACTGCCGACGGAGCGTGGCCAGGTCCCGTACGGGGATCCTGGGGGCGATGTCGACGATGCGGTCGGCCACCACTCCCAGGAACGCCCTGACGGTGCCGCGCTCACGCGGCTCCCGCTCGACGTCGCCCCCGCCGTCCCCCGCGCGGCGTGCGCGGAGCCGCCGCAGCCCGCGGCCGAGGGCGGCTGCGGGTGCGGTCTCGGGCGCGAGCGAGGTCCTCCGGTCGTGACCCCGCCCGGCGTCACGTGCTTCTTCGGCCGCCATCAACGGGCGCCCCGGCTCAGGCCGCGCAGTCGCGGCAGATGGGGTGCCCGTTCTTCTCCGCCGCCAGCTGCGAGCGGTGGTGGACCAGGAAGCAGCTCATGCAGGTGAACTCGTCGGCCTGGCGGGGCAGCACCCGCACGGACAGCTCCTCGTTGGAGAGGTCCGCGCCGGGCAGCTCCAGGCCCTCGGCCTGCTCGAACTCGTCGACGTCGACGGTCGAGGCGGCCTTGTCGTTCCTCCGGGCCTTCAGCTCCTCGATGCTGTCCTCGTTGACGTCGTCGTCGGTCTTGCGTGGGGTGTCGTAGTCGGTTGCCATATCGCTCTCCCCCTCTGGGTGTCTGCGGTGTCTCCAGCGCACGTAACGCGCGAGGGGCCGGACTTGTGCCCGACCCGAGGCGGAGATTTTGCCTCACATCAAGCCCTGTTACTCAATCGACACCCAACCGCGCCCCTGATGGGGTGATCGAGTCGGCCGTCGACCGGGGCGGACGGCGACCGGAATGTGGTACTTCACACGCACCGTCTCCCCTCTCTTCCACGTTCATCACCTGCGGAAACATGGATTTTCCGGCATTTTTCGCCGGTCTCCTCGCCGCCGACCGCACATGGCCGAAAAATCGCGTGTGTGATCGATCACAACGGATTCGAAGCGGGCGACATTCCCGTTTTCTCCCCGCAAAAGATCCCCGGAGTGAGGTGTTCCATCGCCACGTGCCCCGGCTCGGTCCGGGCCGATCCGAGCCGGCCCGAATCGGCTCGGGCCGGCTCAGACCGGCAGCGTGACCCGTACCAGCAGCCCTCCCTCCTCACGGGGGCTCGCCATGACCGTCCCGCCGTGGGCACGCACCACCGAGCGCACGATCGACAGCCCGAGGCCGACCCCCCGGTCGCTGCCGGTGCGCTCGGTGCGCAGCCGCCTGAAGGGTTCGAAGAGGTTGTCCACCTCGTACGCCGGGACCATCGGTCCGGTGTTCTCCACCACCAGCTCCGCCAACCCCTGCCGGACCCGGGTCTCCACCGAGACCCAGCCGCCCCCCGGGAGGTTGTAGCGCACGGCGTTCTGCACCAGGTTGAGCGCGACGCGCTCCAGCAGCACACCGTTGCCCTGCACGTACACCGGTCGCCGTGCGTCGCGCAACTCCACCTCCCGCTCCCGGGCCTCGCCGCGCGCCTGCTCCAGGGCCCGGGCCGCGACCTCGGCCAGGTCGACGGGTTTGCGGTCGACGATCTCGTTCTCGCTGCGGGCGAGCAGCAGCAGCCCCTCGACCAGCTGCTCGCTGCGCTCGTTCGTGGCCAGCAGCGTCTTGCCGAGCTGGACCAGCTCCGGCGACGCCCCGGGGTCGGAGAGCTGGACCTCCAACAGGGTGCGGTTGATCGCCAACGGGGTGCGCAGCTCGTGCGAGGCGTTGGCGACGAACCGCTGTTGGGCGGTGAACGCCCGGTCCAGCCGGTCCAGCATCTGGTCGAAGGTGTCGGCCAGCTCCTTGAGTTCGTCGTCCGGACCGTCCAGCTCGATCCGCCGGTGCAGGTCGGAGCCGGCCACCCGCTGCGCGGTGCGCGTGATCCGCTCCAGCGGCGCCAGGACCCGTCCCGCCATGACGTAGCCGACGGCGAAGGCGGCCACCGCCAGTCCCAGCAGCGCCAGCAGGGAGCGCTGCAACAGCACGTCCAGGGCGATCCGCCGCTGGTTCTCCATGCACTGCTGGACGGCGGCGGTCAGCTCCGAGGTGGTCAGCTCGCCACCGTCCCGACCGGGCAGCCGGCAGACGGCGTCGGTCGTCTGGTCCCGTACCCCGACGATCTGGAAGGGCAGGTGGCTGCCGTCCTTGAGGGCCTGGGCCGCCAGCAGGTAGATGATCGTCAGCAGCACGATCCCGGCGATGAGGAACATCCCGCCGTACAGCAACGTCAGCCGTATGCGGATGGTGGGCCGCAGCCAGGGGTGGGAGCGGCCCGGCTGGAACGGGTCCCAGGTGGGCTTGGGGGGCGCCGAGGGGGGCGGCGGGGGCGGGGTGCCCGGGGCTCCGGGCACCCCGGGCGTGTGGGGCGTGCTGGGTGTCATCGACGGCTCTCGGGTCGGCGGGTTCAGACGCGGTATCCGGAGCCGGGCACGGTGACGATCACCGGCGGCTCCCCGAGTTTGCGGCGCAGGGTCATCACGGTGACCCGCACGACGTTGGTGAACGGGTCGGTGTTCTCGTCCCAGGCCTTCTCCAGGAGCTGCTCGGCGGAGACCACCGTGCCCTCCGCCCGCATGAGCACCTCCAGCACGGCGAACTCCTTGGGTGCCAGGTGGATCTGCCTGCCGTCGCGGAAGACCTCGCGGCGGCCCGGGTCCAGCCGGATCCCGGCGCGCTCCAGCACCGGCGGCAGCGGGGCGGTGGTGCGGCGGCCGAGCGCCCGCACCCGGGCGGTCAGTTCGCTGAAGGCGAAGGGCTTGGGCAGGTAGTCGTCCGCGCCCAGCTCCAGTCCCTCCACGCGGTCGCTGACGTCGCCCGAGGCGGTGAGCATCAGCACCCGGGTGGGCAGCCCCAGTTCGACGATGCCGCGACACACGTCGTCGCCGTGGACCAGCGGAAGGTCGCGGTCGAGGACCACCACGTCGTAGTCGTTGACCCCCACGCGTTCCATGGCCGCCGCGCCGTCGTAGACCACGTCGACCGCCATGGCCTCCCGGCGCAGCCCGGTGGCCACGGCATCGGCGAGCAGCTGCTCGTCCTCGACGACGAGTACGCGCACGGGGGTGTCCTCTCTGGGGTCGGGGCCCGGGGTCAGGGGTTTCGGGGTCAGGGCCGTCGGGACGACCGGACCCGGTACGGTTTCACGGCGGACCGTACCGGTTCACCGGGACGGCACACTCCTCCGTCACCCTCCCCATCCTGCCCGCGACCTCCGTAAACGGGCCGTAAACGACTCCCGTCGCGGTCGCTCCCCGAATTTTCGTCCCGATTGAGGTTTCTCTGAGGTTTGAGATGGGGAGGACGGCAGTACACCCGCGATCACGCCCTGTAGACGGCATGTCACGACCCTCTCCCCCAGCGTCGGAGGACCGTCGGTCGACCGCTTCGGGGGCCGCACCGTGATCGCCCCACCCTCGGCACACCCCCGTGCCAACGACCCATGACGAGGGGGCGCACCATGGACGCGTTCACCGCAGGCATTCTGCAGCGCATACGGAACACGGAGTCCGACCTGATCCGCGCTCGCGAGTCGGGCGACGACTTCCTGGTGGACGTCGAGCAGGCCGAACTGGAGGACCTGCGCCGTCTGGCCGCCGAGTACGGAGTGGAGGTGGAGGTCGGCGCCGCCGGCGCCTGACCGATCGAGAGCCCCGGGCCGGCGCCCCGAGCGGGGAATCCCCGCTCGGGGCGCCGGTGCGTGCACGGCGGCGTCTCAGTCGTGCCAGGCGCCCAGCTCCTCCAGAAGGGGCTGGAGCACCTCGAACACCCCCGGTGAGGCGGCCACCGTCAGGTCGCCGTCCGGCGCCCGCCCGGGACGGCCGCCGGTGAGCGCGCCGGCCTCCCGGGCCACCAGGTCGCCCGCCGCGACGTCCCAGGGGTGCAGCCCGCGCTCGTAGAAGCCGTCCAGCCGGCCGCCCCCGACGTCGCACAGGTCGATGGCCGCCGATCCGGAGCGGCGGATGTCACGGACGCGCGGCAGCAGCTCGCGCGCCACGTCCGCCTGGGCGGTGCGGCGCTCGGCGACGTAGTTGAAGCCGGTGCCGATCAGCGCCCGTTCCAGCGGCGGGGAGGGACGGCAGGCCACCCGCTCCCCGTTGCGGCGGGCGCCCTCGCCCGACACCGCGTGGTAGGTCTCGCCCCGCGGCGGGATCTCCACGACGCCGACGACGGTCTCGCCCCGGTACTCGGCGGCGATGGAGACCGCCCAGGCGGGCAGCCCGTAGAGGTAGTTCACGGTCCCGTCGATCGGGTCGACGATCCAGCGCACTCCGCTGGTGCCCTCGATCGAGGCGCCCTCCTCGCCCAGGAAACCGTCGTCGGGGCGGTGCTCCGAGAGGAAGTCGGTGATCAGCTGCTCGGAGGCGAGGTCCATCTCGGTGACCACGTCGACGGGGCTGGTCTTGGTCGCGGCCACTCCCAGATCGGCGGGGCGGCCGTCGAGCAGCAGCGCACCCGCCCGGCGGGCGGCCTCCAGCGCGAGGTCGAGGAGTTCGGTCCTGAGCGGGTCGGTCACGTTTCTCCCTGGTGTCCCTGGTGTTCCTGGTGTCCCTGGCGTGGTGGCGGACCGCGCGCACTCCGTGGGCCCGTGTGGGCCGTGTGGGGGCGCGGTTCAGGCGTACGGGCTGTCGGCGCCCGCGGCGGCGGGCCTCGGTTCACGACCGGGGCAGCACCCCACCGGGCACACGTCGTGGCTGGGGCCCAGCGCGCCCAGCGCACAGCGCTCGGGCCGCTCGCCGCGCTCGGTGGCGGCGCGCTCCACCACCAGGTCGCGCACGGCCGCGACGAAACGCGGATCCGCGCCGACGGTGGCGGACCGCGCCACGGGCAGACCCAGCTCCTCCGCCTTCGCCCTCGCCTCGGTGTCGAGGTCGTACAGGACCTCCATGTGGTCCGAGACGAATCCGATCGGCACCATCACCGCGCCCGGCACGCCCCGCCCGTGGAGGTCCTCCAGGTGGTCGCAGATGTCCGGCTCCAGCCAGGGGACGTGGGGGGCGCCGCTGCGGGACTGGTAGACCAGCTCCCAGGGGCGGTCCACCCCGGTCTCCTCGCGCACCGCGTCGGCGATCACCCGCGCCACGTCCAGGTGCTGGGCGACGTACGCGCCGCCGGCGGGTCCGGAGGTCTCGGCCGCCGAGGTGGGGATGGAGTGGGTGGTGAAGGCCAGGTGGGCGCCGTCGCGCACCTCCTGGGGCAGCTCGGCCAGGGCGGCCAGCACCCCCTCGACCATGGGCCGGACGAAGCCGGGGTGGTTGAAGTAGTGCCGCAGCTTGTCCACGCGCGGCAGCGGGAGTCCCTCCTCCTCCAGGGCGGCGAGCGCGTCGGCGAGGTTCTCCCGGTACTGGCGGCAGCCGGAGTAGGAGGCGTAGGCGCTGGTGGCCAGTACCAGGACGCGGCGGCGGCCGTCGTTCACCATCTCGCGCAGGGTGTCGGTCAGGTACGGCGCCCAGTTGCGGTTGCCCCAGTAGACGGGCAGGTCCAGGCCGGCCGAGGCGAAGTCCTCGCGCAGGGCGGCGAGCAGCTCGCGGTTCTGGGCGTTGATCGGGCTGACCCCGCCGAACAGGTAGTAGTGCTGCCCGACCTCCTTCAGCCTCTCCCGCGGGATCCCCCGACCTCGGGTGACGTTCTCCAGGAACGGGACCACGTCGTCGGGCCCCTCCGGGCCTCCGAAGGACAGCAGCAGCAGGGCGTCGTAGGGACGGGTGTCGGTTGCGTCGGGCATGCCCCGATCCTGCCATCCCCTCCCGCCGCCCGTTCGGACCCACCGCCGGACGGGCGGGCGGCGGCGTGAGTATGATCCCCCTCCAAACCGGCCGGGCGCCGTCCGCGCCGGGCCGGGGCCGCGTGGGCGCGGTGCGGCGCGGCAGGCGAGCCATGGGGAGGGACGTCGGCGATGAGCACACGCGCGGCCCGGCCGTCGTGGGGCCCTGCGGGGCCCACGTGGCGCAACTGGGCGGGCAACGTCACGGCCGCGCCCCTGCGGACGGTGGCTCCCTCCACCACCGAGGGGCTCGCGGAGGCGGTGCGCCGGGCCGTCGAGGACGGGCTGACCGTCAAGGCCGCCGGCACCGGTCACTCGTTCACACCGGTGGCCACCACCGAAGGCGTGCTGATACGTCCCGACCACCTCACCGGCATACGCCGGATCGACCGCGCGGCGGGGACGGTCTCCGTCGCCGCGGGGACGCCCCTGTGGCGGCTCAACCGGGGGCTCGCCGCCGAGGGCCTGTCCCTGACCAACATGGGCGACATCATGGAGCAGACCGTCTCCGGCGCGATCGGCACCGGCACCCACGGCACCGGGCGTGACTCCGGTTCGCTGGCGGCCCAGGTCCGCGAGCTGGAGATGGTCCTGGCCGACGGGTCGGTGCTGCGGTGCTCGGCCGAGGAGAACCCCGACGTCTTCGCCGCCGCCCGGATCGGTCTGGGGGCGCTGGGGGTGGTCGGCGAGGTCACCTTCGCCGTCGAGCCGCTGTTCCTGTTGACGGCGCGCGAGGAGCCGATGCGTCTGGACGCGGTGCTGGCGGACTTCGAGGAACTGGCGACCGGCAACGAGCACTTCGAGTTCTACTGGTTCCCGCACACCGACCGCTGCGTCACCAAGCGCAACAACCGCAGCGCGGGACCGCTCGACCCGCTGCCGCGCCTGGGCGGCTGGCTGTCGGACGAGTTCCTCTCCAACGGGGTCTTCCAGGCGGCCTGCTCGGTGGGCCGGGCCGTGCCCGCCGCCGTCCCCGGCATCGCCGGGGTCGCCGGTCGGGCGCTGTCGGCCCGCACCTACACCGACATCCCGTACAGGGTCTTCACCTCCCCGCGCCGGGTCCGCTTCGTGGAGATGGAGTACGCCCTGCCGCGGGCGGCCGCGGTGGCGGCGCTGCGCGACCTGCGGGCGGTGGTGGACGGTTCGGATCTGCGGGTGAACTTCCCGGTGGAGGTGCGGGTCGCGCCCGCCGACGACATCACGCTCTCCACCGCCTCGGGGCGCGACACGGTCTACGTGGCGGCGCACCTGTACCGCGGGACCCCGTACCAGCGGTACTTCACGGCGGTCGAGCAGATCATGGTCGCGTACGACGGGCGCCCGCACTGGGGCAAGCTGCACAGCCGCGACGCGGAGTACCTCGCCGGGGTCCACCCGCGCTTCGGGGAGTTCACGGCGCTGCGCGACCGGCTCGACCCGGATCGGGTGTTCGCCAACGACCACCTGCGGCGCGTGCTGGGGGACTGAGGACGGCGGCGCGGCGGCGCGGCCGTGCCGAGGGCACGGGGACGCAGCCGGTCGGGCCGGCTGCGGAACGTCACCCTCCAGGACCGTTCGTCCCCCGATGGAGCCGGATCGCACATATCTTCCTCTCCGCCCCCGCGGCACCCCGGAAGTCGAGGTAGGGATTCCGATTCAGGGGATCGGGTGAAGATCCAATCGCCCGACACCGTCTTTTTACGACCCGCATGGTGTTCAACCGCCGCCGCCTGTGAGAACTTGGGCGGCGTGCCGATCCACTGGCATGGCCCCAATGGAGTAGTGTGACGAGCCCTGACCCTGGCTCCGGTCAGCCGGTACCACGCACGGTAACCGATTCGGTGACCGTGTGTGGTCGACAGGCAACCGTGCCACGTGGCGGGCCGGGGTGCGGACCCGACACGCCGGGCGAGCCGGCAAGGTTGTGGCAGGCTGCACCCGGGCACGCCACACTCGTCCAACGGGAGCAGCGACGCACGTGACGTCGGCAGGCACCATCCGGGAGGTTCCCATGCCCGAACTGCGTGTCGTGGCCGTCAGCAACGACGGCACACGGCTGGTGCTCAAGGCTGCCGACAACACGGAGTACACGCTGCCCATCGACGAGCGGCTGCGTGCCGCCGTCCGCAACGACCGGGCCCGCCTCGGACAGATCGAGATCGAGGTCGAGAGCCACCTCCGCCCGCGCGACATCCAGGCCCGGATACGAGCCGGCGCCACCGCCGAGGAGGTCGCCCAACTCGCCGGCATCCCGGTGGACCGCGTGCGACGGTTCGAGGGACCGGTGCTGGCGGAGCGGGCGTTCATGGCCGAGCGGGCCCGCAAGACCCCGGTGCGCCGCCCCGGCGAGAGCACCGGCCCGCAGCTCGGCGAGGCCGTGGCCGAACGCCTGATGCTGCGCGGCGCCGACCGGGACACGGTGCAGTGGGACTCCTGGCGGCGGGACGACGGCACCTGGGAGGTGCTGCTGGTCTACCGGGTGGCGGGTGAGCCGCACTCGGCGAGCTGGACGTACGACCCGCCGCGCCGGCTGGTGCAGGCCGTGGACGACGAGGCGCGGGCGCTGATCGGGGAGAGCGACGACACGCCCGAGCCGAGCTTCCCGTTCGTGCCCCGCATCGCCCGGCTGCCGCGCGACCGCTTCGACCGGACGGAGGGCTCGGAGCGGGACCGCCCGGAGGCCTCCTCGTCCGACGACGACGCCGGGTCGGACCGGGGCGGCGAGCGGGACTCGCTGACCAGCCTCCTGGAGGCGGTGCCCAGCTTCCGCGGTGACCTCGTCGTGCCGGAGCAGTCGTCCTCGGACGGCCCGTCCGACGACGAGCCGTCCGAGGAGCCGGAGGCGGTGGAGCCCCCGGCACCCGCGGCGAGCGCCGGTTCGGCGTACGCGGACGTGCTCATGCCCCGTTCGGTGGCGGGTCACCGCGACCGACTCACGGGCAACACCGACCGTCAGGCCGAGGCGGACGGCGTCCGTCCGGGACGTCGGGCGGCGGTGCCCAGTTGGGACGAGATCGTCTTCGGTACGCGCCGCAAGAAGCAGGAGTGACATGCGACGGCCGGGGGCGGGGACGGGCCCCGCCCCCGGCCGTCGCATGTTTCCGTACGGCTCCGTGCGCTTCCGTACGACTCAGCCCGGTTCGGGGCCGGTGGCCACCGGCCGCGAGGGATCGGCCGACCACTGCGACCAGGAGCCCACGTACAGCGCCGCGTCGATGCTGGCGATCGCCAGGGCGAGCACCTCGTGGGCTCCGGAGACGCCCGAGCCGCAGTAGACGCCCACCTCGGTGTCCGCGTCGACGCCCAGTCCGGCGAAGCGCGCGGCCAGTTCGGCGGCGGGCCGGAAGGAGGTCCCGTCCGCGGTCGTGTTCCGGGTGGTCGGGGCGGAGAGCGCGCCGGGGATGTGACCGGCGACCCTGTCGATCGGCTCGACCTCGCCGCGGTAGCGCTCGGCCGCGCGGGCGTCGAGCAGCACACCGGTACGGGCCAGGGCCGCCGCACCGTCCGCGTCCAACACCGGGAGCGCTCCGGGGCGGGGGGTGAAGTCGCCTTCGACCGGTTCCGGGGTCCGGCGACTCAGGGGACCGTCCCACGCCGCGAGACCGCCGTCCAGCACCCGCACGTCCTCGTGACCGGCCCAGCGCAGCAGCCACCAGGCTCGGGCCGCGCCCCAGCCCTGGCCCCCGTCGTAGACCACCACGGGATGTCCGTCGCGGACCCCGGCCCGGCGCATCGCGGCGCCGAACTCGTCCGGATCGGGGAGCGGGTGACGGCCCGTCCCCTCGCCCACGGGCCCGGCCAGTTCGGTGTCGAGGTCGACGTACACGGCGCCGGGCAGGTGGCCCGTCTCGTACTCGGCGCGTCCGAGGGGGCCGCCCTGCCGCCAGCGGACGTCGAGCAGCGTCGGCGGCACGGACGGACCGGTGAGTTCACGCGCCAATTGGGTAGGGGTGACGATGACTGCCATGGCCGTATCCTCGCGCGACCGACTCCGTGTGTCCCCCGTGCCCCCGGGCCGGTCCGTGGCGAGCAGCGTCCGCGCACGGGCCGGAAGGGACACGAGGTGACATGACGGACACCTTCCCCCGTTTCCGGTGCGCGCCCCGCCCCGTCGGGGGCTCCGTGGGCGACGGAGGCGGCGAGTGAGAGCATGGGCACCGACAGTAGGCGGCAGAACACCGGACGACCGCATCGACGACGGTCCCGAGGAGAGAAGTGAAGAGATGAGCGAGGCAGCGACTCGACGTGCTCCGGGCACCCCGTGCTGGGTGAGCCTGTTGACGGGCGACCCGACCACGAGCCGTGACTTCTACCGAGACCTCTTCGGCTGGGAGTACCAGCACGAACAGGGACCGACCGGACCGCACTTCCGCGCCGTACTCGACGGCCGCGATGTCGCCTGCATCCGCCCGATGCCGAAAAGCCGGCGGTGCCTGCCCTCCTGGTCGCCCTTCCTGGCCTCCGACGACGCCGACAAGACGGCGGAGACGGTCCGGCTGTGCGGCGGGACGGTCGGGGTCGGGCCGCTGGGGACGGAGGGCACCGGCCGCGTGGCGGTGGCCTCGGATCCGGCCGGTGCCCCCTTCGGCATCTGGCAGGACGACACGGGCGGCGGAGCGGCGGCGGACGGCGGCCCGGGCACCGTGGTGTGGAACGAGCTGATCACCTACCGGACGTCGGCGGTCGAGAAGTTCTACCGGTCGGTGTTCGACCTGGACGTCGAGCACCCGGAACGGGACGGGGAGCGGGCGGGTTCCGAGGAGTCGGACTACCTCACCGTGACGGCACGGGGCCGGATCGTCGGGGGCATACGCGGCGTCGGATCGGCCCTGCCGCGCGACCGGGGAGCGCACTGGCTGGTGTACGTCGAGGTGGAGGACACCGACACTGTGGCCCGTCGGGCGACCGAGCTGGGCGGGGAGGTACTGGTCCCGCCGGGCGACTCGCCGTACGGGCGGACGGCCCGCCTCGCCGACCGGGAGGGCGTGCCCTTCGCGGTGATCTCCACGGAGCGGTGAGCCGTCCGGCGGTCGGCACCCCGCCTCGGGGGCCGACCGCCACGCGCGTGACCACGGACTTCCACGGCGCGGCGGGCGGACGCAAGGGGTCCGCGGCCTCCCGCTACGAACGGGAGAAGGCGGGGGCGTCCGTGTCGTCCACCGGCAGCACGTCCGGGGAGAGCGTGCCCGTCCGCGCCGCGGCGGCGGTCAGCCGGCGTCGGTGGTGGCGTCGGCACAGCACCTCGTAACCGACCTCGCCCGTCGCCCCGCCGACGTCCCCGACGACGACCTGGGCGCCCTCGACGACCATCCTCCCGTCGACGGTGCGGGCGTTGTGAGTGGCCCGGGCACCGCACCAGCACAACGCCTCGACCTGCAACGACTCGATGCGGTCGGCCAGTTCGACCAACCGCTGGGAGCCGGGGAAGAGCCTGGTCCGGAAGTCCGTGGTGATGCCGAAGGCGAAGACGTCGATGCCCAGGTCGTCGACGACGCAGGCCAACTGGTCCACCTGCTCGGGCGCCAGGAACTGCGCCTCGTCCGCGATCACGTAGTCCGTGCGGCCGCCCGCCGTCAGATGCTTCACCAGGTGGGCGTGGAAGTCGAAGCCCTCACCGGCCTCGACCGCCTCGGTGACCAGTCCCAGGCGGGAGGACAACAGCCCCTTCCCCGCCCGGTCGTCGCGCGTGAATATCATCCCCGACAGCCCCCGCGCCGAGCGGTTGTGCTGGATCTGGAGCGCGAGGGTGGACTTCCCGCAGTCCATCGTTCCGGCGAAGAAGACCAGTTCGGGCATGGGGAGGCGGGACCTTTCGGCGGGTCGGCGGTGGACGGGGGGGCCCGGTTCGGTTCGGTGCCGGCCGGACGCCCGGTGGGCGCGGCGGGCGGGGCCGGGCGCGGGCGCTCGACGGCACCCTACGTGCGGACCTCCAGCAGGGGGACCAGTTGCTCGGCGGGCGTCATGGAACCGTGCATGCCGACCAGTTCGGACTCGTTGGGCTCGGCCTCGGTGGCGACGACGGCGATGCCGTCACTCATCGCGACCACCACGTCGCCGATCCGGGCCCGCACCCGGTCGTCGACCTTCGGACCGAACCAGCCCAGCTCGATCGCCTCGTCCCGGGTGGCCACCCAGGCCCGGTCGGCCAACACCTCGCGCCAGACGGCGTGGACGTCCCCGGCCGCGCCCGGCACGGCGTACAGGTGGCGGGCCCGCCCCTCGCCCCCCAGGCGCGCGACGCCCGCGCGCAGCTCCCAGTCCTCGTCGAAGTCGTAACGGGCCTCGGGGGTGCTGGGCACGTCCACCATGCCGTGGTCGGCGGTGATGTAGAGGGCGGAACGCGGCGGGAGTTGCTCGGCCAGGCGCTGCGCGAGCCGGTCGACGTACATCAGTTGACCGCGCCAGGCGTCGGAGTCCACACCGTGGCGGTGGCCGTTGCCGTCCAGTTCGGCGTAGTACGTGTAGACCAGCGTGCGGTCGGCCGCGCCCAGTCGGTCGGCCGCGAGGTCCATCCGTTCCTCGGCCGACAACCGGCCGTGGAAGGTTCCGCCGGAGAGCGCGACCTTCGTCAGCGGAGTGTGTTCGAAGTGGGGCGCGGTGACCTGGCACGCCGCGATCCCGGCCGCGTCGGCGAGCCGGAAGACGGTGGGGTACGGCTGCCACAGGTACGGGTCCGTCCACGGCTGCCAGCGCAACTGGTTCATCAGCTCGCCGGTCTCCGGGTCGAGCACGGTGTAGCCGGGCAGTCCGTGGACGCCGGGGACCTGGCCGGTGCCCACGGAGGCCAGCGAGGTGGCGGTGGTGGACGGGAAGCCCGCGGTGACGGGCCGGCCGGTTCCACCGTGGGAGGTAGCCAGCAGCGAGGTCAGGAAGGGCGCCTCGTCGGGATGCTCCCTCAGCAGCTCCCACCCCATGCCGTCCACCAGGAAGACGCAGGCCCGGTCCGCGGGCTCCAGTCGGAGCCCGGAGGACATGCCGGGGACGCCCTGTCCGGCCGCGATCGCGGGGAGCAGGTCGGCCAACGACGCCTCGCCGTAGCGCGGTACGGGCGCGGTGGCCGGATCCAGGGGCGCGGGGTCGTGCGGTGCCGTGCCGTACGGGAGGGGCTCTGCCATCAGCGGGTGCCGGTCGTCGCCGCGGTGGCCTCGGAGAGCGCCTGCGCGAAGGCGAGCGCCTGGCGGACGGTGTCCGGTCCGTCGCCCGCCTCGCTGACGCGCAGGGAGAGGTCGTCGGCGGTGAGGGAGCCCGTGTAGCCGTGGTCCGCCTCACAGTTGGGGTCGCCGCAGTTGGCGGGCTCCATGTCGAGCCGGGAGACGGCGCCCCAGCCGATGGTCAGCACGACCTCGCGGGGCAGGGTGCCGGGCGTGTAGGACTCGGGGTTGGCCACGACGCGGCTGAGGACGACGGAGGAGATCCGCTCCAGCTTCACCGACTCGGTGGACGTCGTGGCGTACGGCGAGGGGGACGTGCCGTCGGCGGGCTGCTCGTC
Source organism: Streptomyces taklimakanensis (assembly GCF_009709575.1). Classification (NCBI taxonomy): domain Bacteria; kingdom Bacillati; phylum Actinomycetota; class Actinomycetes; order Kitasatosporales; family Streptomycetaceae; genus Streptomyces; species Streptomyces taklimakanensis. The sequence goes on along the minus strand of NZ_WIXO01000001.1, from coordinate 4,534,057 downwards.
GGTGTGGCTGACGATGAACCGCGTGTCGGTGAGCACCAGCACCGTGACGTGCCGGCGCACCTCGTTGGAGTCGAAGGTCGTCTCCTGGTGGACGAGGTACGAGGACACCGGCTCGCCGCCCACGGCGGACTCGACCGCCTCGGCCACGAGAGCCGGGTAGTAGCCGCTGCGCTCGATCGCCGCGCGCAGCCCCTGGGTCGTCGTACCGGTCTTCGCCATGCGGCCCATCCTACGGGGATCGCGGGCGGTCAGTACGCGGGCAGGCGCCGCGGGCCGAGGTCGGCCCACGGCGGATACCCCGACGCGGCGGCGGCCCGCGGCCCGGCGACGCGGACTCCGGCGTCCAGGACGGTCAGTCCGCGGGAGGCGACGACCACCGGTTCCAGGTCCACCGCGGTGATCTCGGGGTGGTCGTCGACCAGCCGGGAGAGCCGCAGCAGCAGCTCCTCCAGGGCGGCGGTGTCCACCGGCTGGGCACCGCGCCAGCCGAACAGCACGGGAGCGGAACGGATGGAGCGGACCAGTTCGGCGGCGTCCCGGTCGGTGACGGGGACGAGCCGGTGCGCGGTGTCGTCCAGCAGCTCCGACGGGGGCCCGGCCAGCCCGAAGGAGAGCACCGCGCCGATCACGGGGTCGGCCGTAGCCCGCACCACGGTGTCCACGCCGCGCGGCGCCATGGCCTGGACGACGGGCCGCAGCTCCGCGGGGACGCCCAGCCGTTCGGTCAGCTCGGTGTAGGCGTGCCGCAGTCCGCTCTCGTCGGCGAGGTCCAGCCGTACCCCGCCCAGGTCGGCGCGGTGACGCAGGTGGGGGGCGGTGGTCTTGAGCGCCACGGGGTAGCCCAGCCGCTCCGCGGCGGCCACGGCGGCATCCGCGTCGGGGGCGGGCAGGACGGGCCGCACCGCGATGCCGTAGTGCCCCAGCAGGTCGGCCGTCTCGCCGGGGTTCAGGGGTTCGCTGCGCCGCGTGTCGCCCTCGCTCCGCGGGAGGCGTCCGCGGACGCCCTCCAGGAGGGCGGCGGCGCCCTGCTCGTCGATGTCGTCGTACTCGGGAACCCGGCCCGGACTGCGCGCCTCGCGCCGCCACCGTGCGTAGCGGACCGCCTCGGAGAGGGCGTCCACGGCGCGCTCGGGGGCGGGGTAGGCGGGCAGACCGCGCTCGGCGAGCGCGGCGTCCAGACCCTCGATGGCCAGGTGGACGACGACCACCGGTTTGGCCGGGCGACCGCCGTCCTCCCCCTCGTGGACGCCGTCGGCGCCGTCCGTGCCGGTGCCGGTGCCGCCGGCCGCCTCACGCAGCGCCTCGGCCAACTCCTCGGCGCTTCCGGTGTCCTGGACGCCGTCCACCCAGGGGATCGCGGTGACCACCACGGCGTCGGTGGCCGGGTCGGCGAGGGTGGCGCGCAGGGCGCGGCGGAAGTCCTCGGTCGTGGCCTCGGTGGTCAGGTCGGTGACGGGCTGCGGACGCAGGCCGCGGGCGAGACAGGCGTCGTAGGTGAGCAGACAGAGCGACTCGGCGTTGCCGAGGATGCCCACACGGGGGCCCGCGGGCAGCGGCTGGGCGGCCAGCAGCGCCCCGACGTCGACGAGTTCGGTGACGGTGTCGACGCGGATGACCCCGGCCTGCCTCAGCAGCGAGGAGACCGCGGCGTCGGGGGTGCGTCCGACGGGGACGGCGTGGCCCGGCGGCGGGGCGCTGGCGTTGTGCCGGGCGCCCTTGACCACGACGATCGGCTTGCGGGCGGCGGTGCGCCGGGCCAGCCGGTTGAACTTCCTGGGATTGCCGAAGGACTCCAGGTACATCAGCACGACGTCGGTGTCGGGGTCGTCGTCCCAGTACTGGAGGACGTCGTTGCCGGAGACGTCGGCGCGGTCACCGGCGGAGACGAAGCTGGAGACCCCACCGAGCCCGCGTCCGCGGCGGTGCAGTGCGGCGAGCACCGAGATGCCGATGGCGCCCGACTGGGTGAACAGACCGATGCGTCCGCGCTCGGGCGTCTCGGGTGAGAGCGTGGCGTTGAGCCGTACGTCGGGGGCGGTGTTGATCACCCCGAAGGCGTTGGGACCGATGATGCGCATCCCGTGGTAGCGGGCCTGGCGGACCAGGGCGCGCTGCTCGTCGCGGCCGATGTCGGCGGAGAGGACGACCAGCCCCCGCACGCCCCGCTCGCCGCACTCGGCCACCACGCCCGACACCTCGCCGGCGGGGACGGCGACGACGGCGAGGTCGACGGGCTCGGGAATCTCCCGCACCGAGCGGTGGGCGGGGACCGAGTCGACCTCGGTGCGCTCCGCCTCGAAGGCCCGGTTGACGGCGTGGACGCGTCCGGTGAAGCCCGCCTCGCGCAGACCGGCCAGGACGGTGCGCCCGGCGCCGCGCGGGGCGCGGCTGACACCGATGACGGCGACCGTTCCCGGGGACAGCAGCCGCTGCACGGAACGGGCCTCGGCGCGCTGTTCGCGGGCCCGCATCACGGCCAGGGACTGCTCGGTGGGCTCGATGCCGAAGGTCAGGTGGACCGCGCCGTCCTCGAAGGTGCGCTTCTGGGAGTAGCCCGCGTCCGTGAACACCTTGACCATCTTGGTGTTGGCGGGCAGCACCTCGGCGACGAAGCGCCGCACCCCGCGTTCGCGGGCACAGGCGGCGATGTGTTCCAACAGGGCCGAACCGACCCCTCGGCCCTGGTGGTCGTCCCGGACGAGGAAGGCGACCTCGGCCTCGTCGGCGGAGCCCGAGGCGGAACGGCCGGAGGCGTCGATGCGGTCGTAGCGGACGGTCGCGATGAACTCGTCGCCGACGACGGCCGCCAGCCCCACCCGGTCGACGTAGTCGTGGTGGGTGAAGCGTCGCACGTCACGGGCGGAGAGCCGGGGGTAGGGCGCGAAGAACCGGTAGTACTTCGACTGGTCGGAGACCTGTTCGTAGAACCTGACGAGACGATCGGCGTCATCGGGGGTGATGGGGCGGATCCGGGCCGTGCCGCCGTCGCGCAGCACCACGTCGGCTTCCCAGTGGGCGGGGTAGGCAGGCTCGCTCGGGGTCCGCATGGGGCCAGCCTAGTCACCCGGGGGCCGGGGGGCTCCGGAGCGGACGCGCACCGGCTCCGGGCCGGGGCCCACCGCCTGTGCGAAGCTGATCGGGAGTTTGGACCGAGCCCGGTCCCGCCCGGTCGGTCCGGTCCGCCCGGTCCGCCCGTCGCGGCCCGGACGGAGCGGCGCCGACCGCACCAGCCCCGACCGACCGAAGCGATCCGATCCGAAGGACAGCACCATGACCGAGCGCCGCGTCACCGTCGGCTGGCCCGAGGGCCTGCACGCCCGTCCCGCCGCGATCTTCGTCCGTGCCGTGACCGCCTCCGGCCTCCCCGTCACCGTGGGCCGGCCCGACGGCGACCCGGTGAACGCCGCGTCGATGCTGTCGGTGCTGGGGCTGGGCGTGGCGGGCGGCGACGAGATCGTGCTGGCCTCGGACGCGGAAGGCGCGGAGGAGGCCCTGGAGCGGCTGGCGAAGCTGGTCTCCGAGGGGCTCGACGAACTCCCCGGCTCCGTCTGATCGCCGTCTGTTTTCCGCCCGCCCGCCGCCCGATTCCCGGCCGGCCGGGCTTCCCCGGCAATTCAACCGACAAGACGGGGGTGATGGCGACGGATTGTGAGCTCCATTGCTTTCTCCGTCGCCCCCCACCGCCCCCGGAATTCCTCGAACGCATTCCCGGCGCGTTCCCCATGTCTATACGCTGTCTGTTACGGGGTGTCGCGCGCCGTGTTTACCGCGTGTTTCGCGTTCCTCACGGCGTTTCTTCGGTGCCCGGTACGGGCGGCCACCGGCCTCTGTTCCCGACGGACGGCGATCGAGCGCTCCACGTGCTCGCTCGCCAGGGCGTGTGCCCGTTCCGCGTCTCCGCGTGCGACCGCGTCCACGATGGCACCGTGCTCCTGCCAGACGGCGGCCGCCCGCACCGGGGGCTCCGCCGCGTAGACCCAGGTGATCTTGCGGCGGAGCTGGGTGAGCAGCGAGGCCAGGGTGGGACTGCCGGACGCCTGGGCCAGCGTCTCGTGGTACCACTCCTCCAACGCCCCGAGGTCGGAGAACTGGCCGCGCGTGACGCGCTGTCGCCCCAGGCGGACCAGCCCCCGCAACACCCTCAACTGGGCCTCGGTGCGGCGCCGGGCGGCCCGGGCGGTGCCCAGCGGTTCCAGGCGGGCGCGGATGTCGAGCAGGTCGACGGCCTCCTGCTCGGTGGGCACGGCGACGCATGCGCCGACATGGCGGCGCGAGGTGACGAAACCCTCCGACTCAAGGGTCCGCAGAGCCTCGCGCACCGGGACGCGGGAGACGCCGTAGCGTCGGGCGAGGAGTTCCTCGGTCAGGCGCGCGCCGGGCGGAAACACCCCGGAGACGATGTCGTCGCGGACCGCAGTGCACACCATGTGCGCGGAAATGCGCATGGCAGGACCTCCGCCGTCGTCTCCGTTTTCCGAAGTTCCGCAGAGTGGAACTGTATTCCACCGGCACGGGTTTTCCGATGCCCCATCGGAAAGAGGCGTGAAACACACGGCCGCGCGCCCCCCGGAGGGGACGCGCGGCCGGATTCCCGCCCGAGGGGCGTGCGTCACACGTCGACGCCCTTGGAGGCCAGGTAGGTGATGGGGTTGAAGTCCGAGCCGTAGTACGCGCCGGTGCGGGCCTCGAAGTGCAGGTGCGGTCCGGTGCTGTTGCCGGTGGAACCGACCGAGCCGATCCGCTGACCGCCGTCGACCTTCTGGCCGGGCGAGACCTTCGTGGCCGACAGGTGGGCGTACTGGGTGTACTTGCCGTCGTCGTGGCGGATGACGATCTGGTTGCCGTACGCGCCGCCCCAGCCGACGGTCACCACGGTGCCCGGGCCCACGGACCGCACGGCGGTGCCGGTGTTGGCCGGGAAGTCGATGCCGCTGTGCTTGCCGGAGGACCAGGAGGAACCGGCCTGCTTGTAGGTGGTGGTGGTGTCCACGCCCGCGACCGGGTCGACGTACCCGGAGGCGGAACGACGCTCCGCGGAGCGCTCGGCGCGGTCGTCGGCGGCCTTGGCGGCGCGCTCCTCGGCGGCCTTCTCGGCCTTGGCTGCCTTGGCGGCGCGCTCCTCGGCGGCCTTCTCCGCCTCGGCGGCCTTCTCGGCTTCTGCGGCCTTCTCGGCTTCTGCGGCCTTGCGCGCGGCGTCGGCGACGCGCTGCTGGGCCTGCGCCTGCGCCTTGATCTCGTCGGCGATCGTGTCGCCGGAGGCGGCGGCCTGGACGAAGCCCAGGGCGTAGGTGCCGGAGCCTCCCTCGGGGGCGGCGATGGCGGGGGTGGCGACGGCGCCGACCACACCGGTGGCGGCGAGGGCGGCGGCGCCGGCGAGGCCGACGCGGGCACGGGTGGCCCGACCGGCGTGGCGGTGCTTCTCGACGAGGGCCTCGGTGGTCTCGGTGAGCTTCCCGGTGGCCCGGGTCAGCGTGTCGTTCAGCTTCTCGGTGAGCTGCGCGGTGGCACGGGTGAACGCCATGAGCGGCGTGCTCCTTTCCTTCCGTGTCGCCTACCGGGTTAGCTGACGGGTTCGGAGCAGGAAGGTCTCCTACGGGCGGGCAGGCCCGATTCACCCCGGATGCCTCGGAAGAGGGCCTCCTTCCGCATCCCTCGCGGAAGGGTGGGTCCCCGGCTCCCCTCGACGGGGATTCGGCGATGGTTGCCGTCGGCCGCGGTCCGCGGTCGCTTCTGACGAGCAACGAGATCGACGCTAAACGGACAAATTTGAGCTAGCAAGCAAATCCGGTCGTTTGTAGCTCATGCCACAGGGACCTCGCCCTGAATGGCCTCAAAGCGGACATAAGGAAGGCCCTTGATGTGACAACCACACCAAGGGCCTTCGCTGTTGGGATCGACCGGGGGCGGCCGACGGCCGCTAGTCCGTGACGACGGTCACCTCTCCGATGCCCAGCTCCCGCACCGGATCGGCGATCTGTGACGCGTCTCCCACCAGGACCGTCACCAGACGGTCCGCCGGGAAGGCCGCCACCGCCGCGGCCGTGGCCTCCACGGTCCCCGTCTCGGCGAGACGGGCGTACAGCCGCGCCTGGTAGTCGTCCGGCAGGTGCTGCTCCACCTGGTCGGCCAGAGTCCCCGCGACGGCGGCCGCCGTCTCGTACCGCAGCGGAGCGACGCCCACCAGGTTCTGCACGGCCGTGTCGCGCTCGGCGTCGGTGAGCCCCTCCTCCGCGAGGGTGCGCAGCACCCGCCACAGGTCCTCCAGTGCGGGCCCCGTCACATCGGTGGCCACCGATCCGTTGATCACCAGCAGGGACGCGCCGGTGCCCTCCGAGGAGGAGCGCAGCACCTGCGCGTACGCCCGCACCCCGTAGGTGTAGCCCTTCTCCTCGCGCAGCACCCGGTCCAGGCGGGAGGTCAGGGTGCCGCCCAGGCAGTAGGTCCCCAGTACCTGAGCGGGCCAGACGCGATCGTGGCGGTCCGGGCCGACCCGGCCGACGAGCAACTGCGTCTGCACCGCCCCGGGCCGGTCCACGACGATCACCCGGCCGGTGTCGTCCGCGGTGATCGGCGGCATGGGCCGGGGGCCGGCCTCGGTGCCCGACCAGCCACCGAGGGTGTCGGCGAGCGCCTTGTCCAGGTCGATGCCCGTGAAATCGCCCACGATCACGACGGTGGCCGTCGAAGGACGCACATGCGCCTCGTAGAAGGCGCGCACCGCGGCGGCGTCGACGCGCTCGATCGTCTCCCGCGCGCCCTGCCGGGGGCGGGAGAGCCGCGAGTCGGACGGGAACAGCTCCGCGGAGAGCGCGATGGCCGCCCGGCGGGCGGGATTGGCCAGCTCGTGCGGGATCTCGTCCAGGCGGTTGCGCACCAGCCGCTCGATCTCGCCCGTCGCGAAGGCGGGGGCGCGCAGCGCGTCGGTGAGCAGGCCGAGCGCCCGGGTCAGCCGGGAGGCCGGGACCTCCAGGGAGACCCGCAGCCCGGGGTGGTCGGCGTGCGCGTCCAGGGTGGCGCCACAGCGCTCCAGCTCGGCGGCGAACTCCTCGGCGCTGTGCCGGTCGGTGCCCTCGCTCAGCGCCCGGGCCATGATCGCGGCCACGCCCTCCTGGGCCCGGGGCTCGGCGTCCAGCGGTGCCGCGAGGTTGACCTCGACGGCCACGACCTTCTGACCGGGACGGTGACAGCGCAGCACGGTCAGCCCGTTGGGCAGCTCACCGCGCTCGGGGGCCGGGAACGCCCACGGCCTGGGCTCGCCGCCGCGGGGTTGGGGGTGGAACTCCATCGAGACGCCGTTTCGGGGCTGGTCGGTGGCGGGCTGGGCAGTGGCGTCGCTCACTGAGCGGCCTCCTGATCGTCGTGGGCGGCGGTGTCGGAGACGGTGGCACCGTCGGCCATCTCGGCCGCGGTGTCCGGCGCGGTCCCCTGCGTGGGCTCGTAGACCAGCACCGCGCGGTTGTCGGGGCGCAGGCGGGCGGCGGCCACCTCGCGCACCTCGTCGGCGGTGACCTGGAGCACCCGCTCCACGGCGGTCAGGGCGAGCTGGGGGTCGCCGAAGAGCACGGCGTAACGGCACAGCTCGTCGGCGCGACCACCGACCGTGGCCAGCCGGTCCAGCCACTCGCGCTCCAGCAGGGCCTGGGCGCGCTCCATCTCCTCGGGGGTGGGCCCCTCGGCGGCGAAGCGGGCCAACTCCTCGTCGACGGCGGTCTCGATGGCGGCGATCTCCGCGTCGCCGGAGGTCTTCACGTCCAGCCAGCCCATCGAGGGCGCGCCCGCCAGCCGCAACATGCCGAAGCCGGCGGTGACGGCGGTGCGGTCACGGCGGACCAGCCGGTTGTGGAGGCGGGAGGACTCGCCACCGCCGAGCACCGTCAGCGCCAGGTCGGCGGCGTCGGCCTCGCGGGTGCCGTCGTGCGGCAGCCGGTAGGCGGCCATCAGGGCGCGGGAGGGCACCTCCTCGTGGAGGGTCTGCCTGATCTCCTCGCCGATGACGTCCGGCAGGGTGCCGTCGCGCGGCGGCCGCTTGCCGTCGTGGGAGGGGATGGATCCGAAGTACCGCTCGATCCAGGCGAGCGTCCGTTCGGGGTCGATGTCGCCGACCACCGCCAGCACGGCGTTGTTCGGCGCGTAGTAGGTGCGGAAGAAGTCCCGGGCGTCCTCCAGGGTGGCCGCGTCCAGGTCCGCCATGGAGCCGATCGGGGTGTGGTGGTACGGGTGCCCCTCGGGGTAGACCATCGCCGTCAGCCGCTCGAAGGCCGTTCCGTAGGGCACGTTGTCGTACCGCTGGCGGCGCTCGTTCTTCACCACGTCGCGCTGGTTCTCCATGGACTCCTCGTCCAGGGCGGCCAGCAGCGACCCCATGCGGTCGGCCTCCAGCCACAGCGCCAGTTCCAGCTGGTGGGCGGGCATCGTCTCGAAGTAGTTGGTGCGCTCGAAGCTGGTGGTGCCGTTGAGCGAGCCCCCGGCGCCCTGCACCAGTTCGAAGTGGCCGTTCCCCTTCACCTGGGCCGACCCCTGGAACATCAGGTGCTCGAAGAGGTGCGCCAGCCCGGTCCGACCCTCGACCTCGTGGCGCGATCCGACGTCGTACCACAGGCACACCGCGGCCACCGGCGTCTGGTGGTCCTCGGAGAGCACCACGCGCAGGCCGTTGGTCAGGCGGTGTTCGGTCGCTGTCAGGCCACCCGCGGTGGGCGGGGGCGAGGCCGTGTGAGCCATGGGCAGGGAGTCCCTTCGATCGCGATCGCGGGCGCGTCCTCACAACGCGTGTGTGGTCACTGTATGCAAGCGACCGGACAAAGCGCGAAGTTCCCGTACGGTTCGGGGCGGGGACCCGGCTGTCAGAGCCGAGGTCCACAATGGGCACCGTTCGTTCGCCGCCCTCCGTAAGGGCGCGCGGGCACCACCCACCCGCGCCGACGAGCCGGAACGCCCGAGCACCGAACGAAATACCGACCCGTAGCACCGAAGGAGTCGCAGCCGCGATGGCCCGCCGCAGCACGAAGACCCCGCCCTCGGGGGGAGAGTTCGAGGAACGCATCCTCGACATCGACGTCGTCGACGAGATGCAGGGCTCCTTCCTGGAGTACGCCTACTCGGTGATCTACTCGCGCGCCCTGCCCGACGCGCGCGACGGCCTCAAGCCGGTGCACCGGCGGATCCTGTACCAGATGCACGAGATGGGACTGCGGCCCGAGCGCTCGTTCGTCAAGTGCGCGCGCGTCGTCGGCGAGGTGATGGGCAAGCTCCACCCGCACGGTGACAGCGCCATCTACGACGCGCTGGTCCGCATGGCGCAGCCGTTCTCGATGCGGCTGCCGCTGGTGGACGGGCACGGCAACTTCGGCTCCCTGGGCAACGACGACCCGCCGGCGGCGATGCGCTACACCGAGTGCCGCTCGACTCCGGCGGCCGGCCTGATGGTGGAGTCGATCGACGAGGACACCGTCGACTTCGTGCCCAACTACGACGGCAGCGAGTCCGAGCCCGCCGTACTGCCGTCCGCCTACCCGAACCTGCTGGTCAACGGCGCTTCGGGCATCGCGGTCGGCATGGCCACCAACATGCCCCCGCACAATCTGGGCGAGGTGATCGCCGCCGCCCGGCACCTGATCAAGCACCCCGGCGCGGACCTGGAGACGCTGATGCGCTTCGTGCCGGGTCCCGACCTGCCCACCGGCGGTCGGATCGTCGGTCTGGAGGGCATCAGGGACGCCTACGCCAAGGGTCGCGGCACCTTCAAGGTCCGCGCCACGGTCTCCGTGGAGAACGTGACCGCGCGACGCAAGGGCCTGGTCGTCACCGAACTGCCCTTCAACGTCGGCCCGGAGAAGGTCATCTCCAAGATCAAGGACCTGGTCAACGGCAAGAAGGTGCAGGGCATCGCCGACGTCAAGGACCTCACCGACCGCGAGCACGGGCTGCGCCTGGTCGTCGAGATCAAGAACGGCTTCAACCCCGAGGCCGTGCTGGAGCAGCTCTACAAGCTGACGCCGATGGAGGAGTCCTTCGGCATCAACAACGTGGCCCTGGTCGACGGACAGCCCCTGACGCTGGGCCTGAAGGAGCTGCTGGAGGTCTACGTCGACCACCGCTTCGAGGTGGTCCGGCGGCGCAGCGAGTTCCGGCGCGGCAAGCGGCGGGACAGGCTGCACCTGGTCGAGGGCCTGTTGGTGGCGCTGATCGACATCGACGAGGTCATCCGCATCATTCGGTCCAGCGAGAACGCCGCGCAGGCCAAGGAGCGGCTGATCGAGCGCTTCGGGCTCTCCGAGATCCAGACGCAGTACATCCTCGACACACCGCTGCGCCGGTTGACGAAGTTCGACCGCCTGGAGCTGGAGGAGGAGCGCGACCGGCTCAAGGCCGAGATCGAGGAGCTGACGCGCATCCTGGAGTCCGACGCCGAGCTGCGGAAGCTGGTCTCCTCCGAACTGGCCGTCGTCGCCAAGAAGTACGGCACCCCGCGCCGCACCCGGTTGCTGTCCTCGGCGGACGTTCCGGTGGCGGCCGTACCGCTCCAGGTCGCGGACGACCCGTGCCGGGTGCTGCTGTCCTCCACGGGGCTGCTGGCCCGCACCGCGAGCGGCGATCCGGTCTTCGACGCCGACGCCAAGCGCCGCAAGCACGACGTGGTCGTCTCGGCCGTTCCGGCCACGGCGCGGGGCGAGGTGGGAGCGGTGACCTCCGCGGGGCGTCTGCTGCGGTTGTCCGTCATCGACCTGCCGCAGCTGCCGGAGAACTCCCCGCCGAACCTGGCGGGCGGCGCGCGGTACACGGAGTTCCTCTCCCTGCGGGAGGGCGAGGAACTGCTCTGCCTGGCCACTTTGGACGAGTCGTCGCCGGGGCTGGCGCTCGGCACCGAACAGGGCGTGGTCAAACGGGTGACGCCCGACTACCCGGCCAACAAGGACGAGTTGGAGGTCATCACCCTCAAGGAGGGCGACCGGATCGTGGGGGCGGTGGAGCTGCGCACCGGCGAGGAGGACCTGGTCTTCGTCACCGACGAGGCCCAGTTGTTGCGCTTCCCGGCCGGGCAGGTGAGGCCGCAGGGCCGCCCGGCGGGCGGCGTGGCGGGCGTCAAACTCGGCCAGGGCGCGAAGGTGATCTCCTTCACCGCCGTCGACCCGGCCTCCGACGCCGCGGTGTTCACCGTCGCGGGCTCGCGCGGCACGCTGGTGGACGCACCGGGCACGGCCAAACTGACACCGTTCGACCAGTATCCGCGCAAGGGCCGGGCCACGGGCGGGGTCCGCTGCCAGCGCTTCCTCAAGGGCGAGGACTGTCTCGTCTTCGCCTGGGCGGGCGCCGCCCCCGCCCGCGCGGCGGACGCCAAGGGCTCGCCGGTCGAGTTGCCGGAGCCCGATCCGCGCCGTGACGGCTCGGGGACTCCGCTGGCCAAGCCCGTCTCGGTGGTCGCCGGGCCGGTGTGACGGAAGGGCCCGACTCGCCGCGGTCGTTCACGCGGCGAGTCGGGCCCTTTCGACCGGAAGTCGAGCGACCGCTCGACGCGGTGGTGTCCGTGGGCAGGACGCGCTCACGGAAGGGGGTCCCAGGCCGTGTCACCGACGTCCCCGCTGCTCCACACGTAGCGCAGGACTCCCCACATGCTGTCGGGGCCGGCGTCCTCGGGCGCGCCGGCCGCCGTGCAGGACGCCAGTTCCTTCCGCACGGCCTCCGCGTCGATGCCGGAACCGATCAGCACCAGCCGGGTCAGGCGCGGCTCCCCGGGCCCCCACGGACCGGGGTCGAAGCGCAGGAAGCGGCCGACGGCGTGTACCCCGAACCTCTCCCGGTGGCCGGGCACCCCGAAGTGCACGAAGCCCTTGATCCGGTACAGGCCGTCGGGCCTGCCGTCGAGGAAGTCCATGAGCCGCCGCGGGTCCATGGGCTCGTCCGTGGTGAACTCCACGCTCTGGTAAGCGGTGTGCGGATGTCCGTCGTGCCCGCCGTCGCCGCGGCCGTGTTCGGCCTCCCGCACCTCGGCCCACACGTCCTCGAGGGAGAGCTGCCGGAAGCCGTTCCCGTCGTCCCTCCGCTCCTGCCGGTCGAACAGCAGCTCGGGATCGACGCGCCCGTGGACGGCGGGGACGACGGGGGCGCCCCGGCACAGCCGCCGCAGTTCGTCCGTCAGCGCGGCCCGCTCGGCGTCGCCGACCCGGTCCGCCTTGTTGAGCACCACCAGGTCGGCGATCCCCAGATGGCGGTCGATCTCCGGGTGCCTGGCCCGGGTGGCCTCGAACTCGGCGGCGTCGACGACCTCCACCAGCCCGCCGTAGACGACGTTCTCCTCCTCGCCGGCGAGGATCATCCTCACCAGGGTCGCCGGTTCGGCCAGGCCGCTGGCCTCCACCACGATGACGTCGATACCCGCCGACGGCCGCGCCAACCTGCCCAGCATCTCGTCCAGGTCGCCGGTGTCCACGGCACAGCACAGGCAGCCGTTGCCCAGGGAGACCATCGAGTCGACCTGTCCGGCCACCGTCATGGCGTCGATCTCGATGCTGCCGAAGTCGTTGACGACCACACCGATGCGGGTGCCGCCGCTGTGCGCCAGCAGGTGGTTGAGCAGGGTGGTCTTCCCCGCGCCCAGGAATCCGGCGAGGACGAGGACCGGGATCCGCTTCGTGGCCAAGCTCGCGCCTCCGTCGTGCGGCGTGCGGGTGTACGTCGTGCGGTTCCGGCCGTGCCGGAACGGCTGACGATCGTAGTCGACGCCCCGGTCCCGCCCCGCCCCTCCCCGGCAGCGCGGCGGGAGACCGCGGGGAGCGGCGGGAGTTAGGCTCGCCCGTGTGAACAGCTGCTCGACCACCTCGTACGCGCTGGCCGAACCGCTCCTGGCCACGGCCTCGACGGCACGCACCTGGCTGCTGGTCGAGCAGGCCGGCCCGTGGGGGGCGAAGGCTCTGACCGAGAGCCGGCTCGATCCCGCGCTCGGCACCGCGCTGCAGCGGGCCGCCAAGGGCACCGGAGTGCGCGTGGCGCTGATCCGGCGCCCCGGCCGTCGCCCCGACGGGCACCGGGCCACCGGGACCGACCGGGAGCGCCGTCGGGTCTACCTCGCCCACACTCTCCCGAACCGCTCCTGGGTGCGCGCCGGTCTCCTCGACGGCCTCGACGAGCTGTGGGACCTCGACGCGGCCGCCATGGCCGCCCTCGGCGCGGGAGACCACGGCGGTCTGTGGGAGCCGTACGACGGCGCCCCGCTGGTCCTGGTGTGCACCAACGGCAAACGTGACCGCTGCTGCGCCCTGCTCGGTCGTCCGCTCGCCGCCGAACTCCACGCCTCCGGCGCCGGTGAGGTGTGGGAGGTCAGCCACCTCGGCGGCCACCGTTTCGCCCCCACGCTGCTGGTCCTGCCCCACGGCCATGTGTACGGCAGGCTGAGCGGCCACGCCGCCAAGGCCGTGCTGGAGGAGGCGCGTCGGGGACGGGTGGTCGTGGAAGGCTGCCGCGGCCGGTCGGCCTGGGAGCGCCCCGGCCAGGCCGCCGAGCTGGCCGTCCGCGAGCTGACGGGCGAAACGGACGCCGACGCCCTGACGGTCGCGGACACCGGTGGCACCGCTCCGGTGTGGGCCGTCGACGTCACGCACCGCGACGGCCGTGCCTGGCGCGTGACGGTCGCCGAGAACTCCGACGTGCCGCCCGTGGCCGCCGGCTGCGGTGTCGAGCCCGTCGCCCAACCCCGGATGACGGTCACGGCGGTCGTCCCGCTCTGAGCGCCCCGCCGCGCGGCGGGCGGGGCGGGGCGGGTTCCGTCACACCGCGCCCGTCCCCGTCAACGCCCGTACCTCCGTCTCGGCGTGACCGACCGCGCCGGCCGCCTCCCGGCGGGAGAGCAACGTCCCCGACAGTCCCGCGAGGAACCCGATCGGGACCGAGACCGGAGCCGGGTTGCACAGGGGGAAGACGGCGAGGTCCAGCTCGGGCAGGAGGGCCTGCGGATGGCCGGAGACGAGCGGGGAGAGGATCGTGAGCCCGACGGCGGAGACGAGCCCGCCGTGGAGGGCCCACCGGGCGCCGCGCGCGGTGAAACGACGCCAGAAGAGCGTGTACAGCAGCACGGGGAGGTTGGTGGAGGCGGCCACCGCGAGGGCCGAGCCGAGGACGAGGACGGGGCCCGCCTCCCCCAGGAGCGCTCCCGCGGCGACGCCCGCCGCGGTGACGCCCATGGCAGCGGCCCGAGCGGCCGGGACCTCGCTCCCGGACCGTCCGCCGCCGAAACCGGCCCCGGGGCCGCGACGACGGCGGGCGAGGGAGGACCGGGCGCCCGTCGAGACGGGGAGGCGCAGGTCGCGGACGACGGAGGCGGCGGAGGCGAGCGCGGTGCCCGCCACGGCGGCCGCGGTGGCGGTGAGGCAGACCACGACGACCGCCGCGGGCAGCACGGCTCCCCCGGCCGCCCCCACACCGCCACCCGCCTCGGCGACCAGCAGCGGGACGGCCGCGTTCCCGGGTGCGGCCGGACCGTTCCCCACCGGCCCCGCCGCACCGCCCGTGACACCGGCGGCCGCCGCGCCGAGGCCGAGCACCACCGCGGCCGGGCAGAGCAGCCCGACCGTCCCGGCCGACCACACCGCCGAGCGGCGGGCGGCCCGGGCGGTGGGAACGGCGGTGAGCCGGGCCAGGACGTGGGGCAGTCCGGCGGCGCCCAGGACGAGCGCCAGTCCGAGGGCCACGAGATCCGCCTTCCCGGCCCCGCCGCCGTCGTGGCCCGGGAAGAGGGAGAGGACGTCCCCGTCGCCCGACCCGGCCGCCGCCACGGCCGCCGACCCGACCGACGCGTCCGGGCCGGTACCGGTCCACGGCGGCGCGAACACGGCGAGCGCGCAGACGCCCACCAGGAGCGGGACGGTCACCGCGGTCAGGATGCGCGTGGTCGTGCGCATGCCGCCGTACACCCCCCGGAGCACCACCAGCGCCCCCGCGCCGGCGGCGACGCAGAGCACCGGCCCCTCGGGTTCCGCGCCGACCGTGAGCAGCCCCACCAGGGCGATCGCACCGGCCGTCTGGGCGGCCACACAGAGCACCGAGACCGCGACGGACACCACGCCCGCGGCGGTGCGGACCGACCGTTGCCCGAACCGGAGCACGACCACGTCGGCGAGGGTGAACCGGCCGCAGTTGCGGACGGCCTCGGCGACGAGGAGCAGGACCAACGGCCAGGCGGAGAGAAGGGCGGCGGCGCAGAGCGGTCCCGCCGGGCCGCCGAGCGCGGCCGCCCCGGCGAGGGGGAGGAGGACCGCGGCCGAGGGGTGTTCCCCGGCCGCGGCCAGACCGTTCTCCGCCGGAGAGAGCAGCCGCCCACCCGTCTGGTACTCCTCCAGGGTGCCGTGGCGGCCGACGCCCGTGCGGCGCGCGAGCACCAGGACGGCGACGGCCGACGCGCACAGCAGCAGGAGCGCCGGGAGCGGTGGGACGACGGTCATCGGACCGGCTCCCCGGGCTCCCGCGCCCCCGGGGCGCCGGAAGCCCGGCGGTCGGCCGAGCGCGCCAGGTCCTGGGCGTACCAGCGCAGCTCGAGCGCCGTCCCGTCCCGGTGCAGCCGCGCGTGCCCCAGGTAGGCCCGGACCACCACGAGGGCGATCACGGGTTGTGCGAGCGCGGCGAGCGTTCCGACCGTGAGCGGACCGCCGCCCGGCGCGCGGGCCATCAGACCGGGAGCGGCGACGGACGCGACCGCGTACGCCAGGTGACCGAGCAGGAGGCATCCGGCGGCCGGAAGGACGAAGCGGCGGTGGCGACGACGCATCTCCTCGAAGGCGGCGCTGCGGTGGACGGCCAGGCGGGCGGCGGTCCGGGCCGCCGCACGGGCGTCCGCGTGGCTCCCCGCGCCGCCGTTCGACCGTGTCCGAGCGGTCTCGACGCCCGGTCCGGGCGCCGGGAGACCGCCGTCCCCCTCGCCCCGGCCGGAGGCGAGTGTGTCGTGCCAGGGATCGTCGATGCGCATGCCCCAGGATGGGCAGGCTCCCGCCCTCCGGGGCGGGTGAATCGGGACTCTTCACCCCTTCAGGGGTCTGCCGGGCGGGTGGGGCCCTTCCCCGCGCCCCGTGCCCGCCCCGGTCGGTTCCTCCGGGACGGGCACGGGCACGGACACGGGTCACGGTCCGACGCCGGGCGACGGACCGGGACGCGTCCGCTCAGACGTCGATCCGGGACCGGTCCAGCGTCGCCGCCGAGGTGGTGATGAACTCCTTGCGGGGCGCGACCTCGTTGCCCATCAGCAGGTCGAAGGTCTTCTCGGCGGCCTCCAGGTCGCTGATGTTGATGCGTCGCAGGGTGCGGTGACGCGGGTCCATCGTCGTCTCCGCCAACTGGTCGGCGTCCATCTCGCCCAGGCCCTTGTAGCGCTGGATGGACTCCTTGTAGCGGATCCTCTTGCTCTGGAGCTCCAGCAGGGTCTGACGCAGCTCGTTGTCGGAGTAGGTGTACAGGTACTTGCTCTGTCCCCGCTTGGGGTTGATCAACTCGATCCGGTGCAACGGCGGCACCGCGGAGAAGACGCGTCCCTGTTCGACCATCGGACGCATGTAGCGCTGGAAGAGCGTCAGCAGCAGGCAGCGGATGTGCGCGCCGTCGACGTCGGCGTCGGCCAGGAAGATCACCTTGCCGTAACGCGCCTGGTCGATGTCGAAGGTCCGGCCGGACCCCGCTCCTATGACCTGGATGATCGCGCCGCACTCGGCGTTCTTCAGCATGTCCGAGACGGACGACTTCTGAACGTTGAGGATCTTGCCGCGAATCGGCAACAGCGCCTGGAACTCCGAGTTCCGAGCGAGCTTGGCGGTGCCCAGCGCCGAATCGCCCTCCACGATGAACAACTCGCTGCGCTCGACGTCGTCGCTGCGGCAGTCGGCGAGCTTGGCCGGGAGGGAGGAGGACTCCAGGGCCGTCTTGCGGCGCTGCGCCTCCTTGTGCTGGCGGGCGGCGATACGGGTGCGGGCCGCGGCGACGGCCTTCTCCAGCACCGCGCGGGCCTGCTGCTTGGCGTCGCGCTTGGTGGAGGTCAGGAACGCCTTGAGCTCCTTGGAGACGACCTGGGCGACGATGCGGGAGGCCGCCGAGGTACCCAGGACCTCCTTGGTCTGCCCCTCGAACTGCGGTTCGGCCAGCCGTACGGTGACGACCGCCGTCATGCCCTCCAGAGCGTCGTCCTTGACGATGTCGTCCTCGGCGACGCGCAACAGCTTGGTGGAGCGCAGCACCTCGTTCACCGTCCGGGTCACCGCCCGCTCGAAGCCGGCGACGTGGGTGCCGCCCTTGGGCGTGGCGATGATGTTGACGAACGACCTGACGGTGGTGTCGTAGCCCGTGCCCCAGCGCAGCGCGACGTCCACCCCCAGTTCGCGGGTGACCTCGGTGGGGATCATGTGACCGCGCTCGTCCAGGACGGGGACGGTCTCCTTGAAGGTGCCCTGGCCCGTCAGGCGCAGCACGTCGCAGATCGGCCTGTCCTGGGCGAGGAACTCGCAGAACTCGCTGATCCCGCCGTCGTAGTGGAAGACCTCCTCGACGGGCGGGGCGCCGTCGATCCCGCGCTCGTCGCGGACGACGATCGTCAGGCCGGGCACCAGGAAGGCCGTCTGGCGGGCGCGGGCGTGCAGGTTCTCCAGGGAGAGCCGGGCGTCCTTCAGGAAGATCTGCCGGTCGGCCCAGTACCGCACCCGGGTGCCCGTCCGGCTCTTGGGAATCTTCTTGTCCTTGCGCAGACCGCTCGCCGGATCGAAGGGGGCGTCGGGGCCGGACTCGGTGAAGATGCCGGGGACCCCGCGCCGGAAGCTGATGGAGTGGGTACGGCCACCGCGGTCGACCTCGACGTCGAGCCGGGCGGACAGGGCGTTGACGACGGAGGCGCCGACACCGTGCAGGCCGCCGGAGGCGGCGTACGATCCGCCGCCGAACTTGCCGCCGGCATGCAGCTTGGTCATCACGACCTCGACGCCGGACAGGCCCGTCTTGGGCTCGACGTCGACGGGGATGCCGCGGCCGTTGTCCCGCACCTCGACCGAGCCGTCCTCGTGGAGGACCACCTCGATGTGGTCGCAGTGCCCTCCGAGCGCCTCGTCGACGGAGTTGTCGATGATCTCCCAGAGGCAGTGCATGAGGCCCCGGCTGTCGGTCGAGCCGATGTACATGCCGGGCCGCTTGCGCACCGCCTCCAGCCCTTCGAGGACGAGCAGGTGCCGCGCGGTGTAGTTGGAGCCGTCACGGTCCGCACCGGTGAGCAGGGCGGTGGACGGCATGGGGTTTCCCCTGCCGGAGGCCAGGGGAGTCTCGGCGGTCACGCGGTTCGCTCCTCGCTGAATTTCGCTGGGGATGGCTGTCTTGCGGGTCAGAGGGTACCGAGGCCATGGAGAGGCCAGGTGAAGCCACCCAGGAGAAGCTCCATGCTAGACCAGAGTCGACCACGCGTTCGATAACTCGTCCGGGTGACGTGTACATCACGTTCCCTTCCGGGCATGAACCATCTAGGCTCCGGGCACGTCCTCAGGAACAAGACCGGGACACCGGCCCCGGAGGAGACAACCGAACAGACGGCATGACGACAGAAAAGATCAAAAAATCTCTGTAAACGGCTCATTCGCCGCCAAACCGGCAACATGTCAGCCACCTCACAGAGAGTTTTTCGAGGAAAAGCCACGAGCGGGAACGTTTTCGGCCTGGTTGGATGTTGACCCTGGTACGACAGCTCGTCGAGCTAGAGAAGAGGCGACGTGACTACTGTTCTGACCCCCGCGAGCCCGCTGACGGCCGCTGACCGCTGCGACCGCTGCGGCGCCCAGGCATACCTGCGTGTGGTGCTCGTCAGCGGTGGGGAGCTGCTGTTCTGCGCCCACCACGGCCGCAAGTTCGAGCCGGAACTCAAGAAGATCGCCGCGGAGATACAGGACGAGACGGAGCGGCTCAACGCCGCTCCCGGTACCGCGGGCGACAGCGAGCGCTGACGGCCGACCCGCCGCCTCGGCGGCGACCGCGTCCCGTATCCGACTCCGACGAGCTCGGACCGGCCCAGGGCCGGACGCGACGGGCGGTCGCCCTCCCACAGAGGGTGGCCGCCCGTTCCGATCGACTCTCCGTCGGCGCGGACACTTTCCCCTGGCACCGTCCGGTGCCGGGGCTTTTTGCGTTCGCGGCCTCCTCACGCCTCCGGGGGCGCGGTGGCTCGTGGAACGGGGCGACACCCCGTCGCGGCGCGGGAGACGACCACGACCGACACACAAAGCCTCCCGACCCTGTGACGCGTGAGGACACGGACGGCCCGGCGGTCGGCACCGCCGCCCGGCCCGGCCCATCCCAGGGTGAGCCATGCGGGCGTTTCCCGCATCCCGAGCCGGTACCGCCCCCCGCGTGCCGGAGGCCGGGCTCCCGGCGAGGAGCCCGGCCTCCGGCACGTGGATCGACCCGTCGGTCGGATCAGTCGAGGTAGTCCCGCAGAACCTGGGAACGGGAGGGGTGGCGCAGCTTCGACATCGTCTTGGACTCGATCTGGCGGATCCGCTCACGGGTCACACCGTAGACCTTGCCGATCTCGTCCAGGGTCTTGGGCTGGCCGTCGGTGAGGCCGAAGCGCATCGAGACCACGCCCGCCTCACGCTCGCTGAGCGTGTCGAGCACGGAGTGGAGCTGTTCCTGCAGGAGGGTGAAGCTGACCGCGTCCGCCGGGACGACCGCCTCGGAGTCCTCGATGAGATCACCGAACTCGCTGTCGCCGTCCTCACCCAGGGGGGTGTGCAGGGAGATCGGCTCACGACCGTACTTCTGGACCTCGACGACCTTCTCGGGGGTCATGTCGAGTTCCTTGGCCAGCTCCTCCGGGGTGGGCTCGCGGCCCAGGTCCTGGAGCATCTGGCGCTGGACGCGTGCGAGCTTGTTGATCACCTCGACCATGTGCACCGGGATGCGGATGGTGCGAGCCTGGTCGGCCATGGCGCGGGTGATGGCCTGGCGAATCCACCAGGTGGCGTAGGTGGAGAACTTGTAACCCTTGGTGTAGTCGAACTTCTCGACCGCGCGGATGAGTCCCAGATTGCCCTCCTGGATCAGGTCCAGGAAGAGCATGCCGCGACCGGTGTACCGCTTGGCCAGGGAGACCACCAGACGGAGGTTGGCCTCCAGGAGGTGGTTCTTGGCCCGGCGGCCGTCCTCGGCGATGATCTCCAGCTCGCGCTTGAGCTTGGGGGCGAGCTTGTCGCTGTTGGCGAGCTTGTCCTCGGCGAAGAGACCGGCCTCGATGCGCTTGGCCAGTTCCACCTCCTGCTCGGCGTTGAGCAGGGGGACCTTGCCGATCTGTTTGAGGTAGTCCTTGACCGGGTCCGCGGTGGCACCGGCGGCGGCCACCTGCTGGGCGGGGGCGTCGTCCTCGTCCTCGTCCGACAGGACGAAACCCTCGTTCTCGTTCTTGGGCTCGACGGCCGGCTCCTCGACGACCTTGCCGCCCTTCAGCGGAGGCTCGTCGACGAGCACGTCGTCGCCACCCTCGAGCAGCTCGTCGACGTCGCTCTTCTTGGCGGTGGTCTTCTTGGCGGCGGTCTTCTTCGCCGTCGCCTTCTTGGCGGTGGTCTTCTTGGCGGTGGCCTTCTTCGCCGTCGCCTTCTTCGCGGGCTTCGCCGGAGTCTCCTCCGCGGTTTCCTCCGCGCTCCCGGAGCGGGGCTCCGGCTCCGCGACGGCCTTCTTGGCGGTGGCCTTGCGGGCTGTGACCGTCCTGGTGGCGGTGCGCTTGGCCGGGGCCTTCGCCGCGACGCTCTTGCGGGTGCGCTTGGGTGCCTCCGCGGCGCTCACCACCAGCGTCACCCCCTCCTCGTCGAGGATCTGGTTGAGGCTGCGCAGAACGTTCTTCCACTGGGTCTGCGGAATCTGGTCAGCCTCGAAGGCCCGACGCACATCGTCGCCGGCGATCTGCCCCTCGGCCTTTCCCCGCTCAATGAGCGCCATCACAGACGCGGACTCGGCGATCTCCGCAGGGAGCGTACGGGATGTGCTGGCCGACACGAACAACCTCTCGGAACGATGGAAACGGCTTCGGCCCCGCCCGTGGCGGATCCGGGGCCTGCAAGCCCCGGCGGGGATGACCGGCGGCTCGGGCGGAGCGACGGGGGAGAGTACAGCGCCGGGCACGGCGTCCGTATTCCCCAGTGGCTGCCACCTCTTGAGTCATCGCGCTGCCACGCGAAGCGTTACGCCCAATCGGAGTGTCCCGAGTCACAGGACATATGCGACCAGATCGTCTTCAAAGTGTTCTCTTCCCCCGATGGACGGTCCGGTGCGGCGAGTACGACAGAGGTGGATCGCGGAGCCGGACGGTGTCGCCGGACCCCGCCCCGGGCGGGGTCCGGCGACACCGTGCGCGCGGTCGGCGCCTACCCCTCAGTGCTCGCGAGGGGGAGGCACCACACGGTCGGGAGCGTCGGCCGTCCCGGGTGTGGAGGGGACGGAGGCGGTCGCGGGAGTTCCGGCGGTCGCGGACACGGTGGCCTCGGCGGGGGAGGAGACGGCCAACGCCTGGCGCACCGCGCTCTCGGCGGCGGCGCCCTCCCCGGAGGCGACGGCGTCGGCGATCCTCCGGTGGTGGGCCACCAGGGCCTCGGTCGGGCGTTCGCACCCGACCGAGGCCGCCCCGGAGACCTGGAGGGCCGCGGCGACGATCCCGGACAGGTGTTCCAACATCCGGTTGCCGCCGGCCTGGAGGAGCAGGGCATGGAACTCCGCGTCCGCCCGGGAGAAGGTCAGGGCGTCCCCCTGGGCGAGCGTGTGCCCCATGATCTCGACCATGTCGGCGAGACGCTGGTGGATCTCGTCGCGGCCGTGTTCCGCTGCGAGGCGGGCGGCCAGGGGCTCGATCGCCCAGCGCAGCTCGCACAGTTCGCGGCGCTGGTCCTCTCGCTGCGGACCGAAGGCGCGCCACTCGATGATGTCCGGGTCGAGGAGGTTCCAGTCGCCGACCGGGCGCACCCGCGTACCGACATTGGGGCGTGCGCTGACCAGGCCTTTGGCCTCAAGGACCCGGAGCGACTCGCGGACGACGGTGCGGGACACCTCGAAGCGTTGGCCGATCTCCTCGGGCACCAGGGGGCGGTCGGCGCCGAGATCCCCGGAAACGATCATCTGGCCGAGTTGTTGGACGAGTTGGCCGTGCAGCCCGCGCCCCCGGTTCCCGGCGGCGCGGCGCCCGGCCCGCGCCATGTCCGCTTCGCCGCCGTCCCAGGCGGAGACGCTGGTGGCACGGACCGCGCCGGTCGACTCGGCATAGGCGTAACGGTCCGGCTCGCCCGGACCCGTGAGGCCGGAGTCGGCGGAGCGAGCCGAGGTCATCATGGTGTGCGCAAGGGTAGTCACGCATCCTTTGTCGGCGGTGCTCCGGACGGCCTTGAGGGCTTTGGTGAAAAGCACACGAAAGGGTGATCGGCGACCTCTACGCAATTGACGCCTTATCGGAAAGAAACGGTCTTCCGATCTGGTGCGTGCGAGAGTTGGGACACCTGACCGACGCCACGGGTGGTGGAGTGCCGCGGGCCGACCGGAGGAAGCCGACGAACGTAAGGCGCCAGGCCGCGCCCACCGTCCGACCGCCCCACGCGTTCGCGGGCCGACGTTCGGCGCCCCCTCCCCCGGATCCGGCCGGAAATCAGATCTCCGGTCGCAGCATCGGGGGGTTCAGCAACGTGGCGCCTCCGGCCCGGAACAGCTGTGCGGGCCGGCCCCCCTGGCGGGTGGTGGTACCGCCCGTGGGCACCAGGAAGCCGGGAGTGCCGGTGACCTTGCGGTGGAAGTTGCGGGGGTCGAGGGCGACCCCCCACACCACCTCGTACACCCGTCGAAGCTCCCCCACCGTGAACTCGGGAGGGCAGAAGGCGGTGGCGAGCGAGGAGTATTCGATTTTCGAACGAGCCCGCTCCACCCCGTCCGCGAGGATCCGACCGTGGTCGAAGGCGAGGGGATCGGGGCGTTTCCCTTCTCCGCCGTGCTCGTCACCGGCCGCGACGAGGGTGTCCACCGGGGCCCAGCGCACGCTGTGCGCGTCCCCTCCGGCCGTGGGAGTCGGCAAGTCCGGGGCGAGCACCAGGTAGGCGACGCTGACCACCCGCATACGCGGGTCACGCCGCGGATCGCCGTAGGTCGCCAGTTGTTCGAGGTGGACCCCGCCATGCGGCTCGTCCGACCCCTGTGCGTGCAACCCGGTCTCCTCGGCGAGTTCCCGGGCGGCTGCCGCTTCGAGGTCCTCGTCGATGCGTACGAAGCCTCCCGGCAGCGCCCACCGCCCCCGGTACGGCGACTCGCCGCGGCGTACGACCAACGCGCACAGCGCGTGCCCGCGCACGGTGAGCACGACCAGGTCGACGGTGACGGCGAAGGGCGGGAAGGCCGACGGGTCGTAGGGCATGCCGTGATCATAGTCGTCTGCCTGACGATAAACAGGGGTGTCGGCTGAGCCGGTCAGCCACGGATCGCCGCGGGCCCGGAGCCGTGCGCCGCCCGTTGCCTGCGCAGGCACTCCCTCAACGGTTCGGGATCGAGACCGCTGTTGCACGCGCTGTGCAGCAACCGCGCGAAGACGTACTCGGGGTCGAGTTCCAGAGCGCGCCCCAGCGCCACCCGTGCGCCGGGTTCGTCGCCGCTGGACCACGCGACCCATCCCGCCAGGGTGAGCGGGGCGGCGGCGTGCTCCCCGTAGGCGCCGACGCACCGCCGCGCCAGGGAGCGCCACAGCCGCAGCGCGGGCCCGGCGTCCCCTCCTTCCATCCACTCCGCCGCCCTGTCCCGGGTGACCCTGTCCTGGAGGCCCAGGATCAGTGTGGCGGCCTCCCCGTGGGAGACGAGCGCGTCGTCCCGGGCGTCCGCCCGGGACGGCCCCTTCCGCGGGTCCACGGGTGGGGCC
Source organism: Streptomyces taklimakanensis (assembly GCF_009709575.1). Lineage (NCBI taxonomy): Bacteria > Bacillati > Actinomycetota > Actinomycetes > Kitasatosporales > Streptomycetaceae > Streptomyces > Streptomyces taklimakanensis. Next base: position 4,510,182 of record NZ_WIXO01000001.1, on the reverse strand, counting down.
GCCCGGTAGCGCTCGAGCAGCCGGCGGACGAGCGTGAGGGTCTCCGTGCGCACCGCCTCCCGGTCGTCCTCACCGAGCATCCGGGGCACCAAGGCGGCACCCGCGGTGTCGAGCGCCCGTTCCTGTGGTTCGGCGACCGGTGGACCGAGCGGCGCCACCCTGGCCTCCAGTTCCCGCAACGT